>NZ_JAHLPX010000001.1 GCF_018918145.1 Anaerotignum sp. MSJ-24 | reverse complement strand
GGCTGCCAGAGATAGTAATGCGGTTGGCGGAATCCATTCAATGCATCTTAAGATGCTGCGCCTGTAATACGCCCTTCTAGGGCGAGTACAAACCACTAGTTTAACTAGTGGTTTTGATTACAGCTCCGGAAAAGGAATAAACGGCTGGATTGTTCCATGGTCGGCAATTATTTTTTCCATCCATATCATGTCGTACCAACGGTTATATTTATATCCGCATTTTCTGAACATTCCGACGGTTTTAAAGCCAAGATGCTCATGGAAATGCTCACTGCCGTTTGTAAGATATTCGTCCTCATTGTCCGTATAGGCTATGCAGGCATAAAGATTGGTTATGTTCTGCTTAAGAAGTATATCCGTAAGCACTGAATAAAGCTTTTTGCCTAAACCGCAATGCTGAATGGATTGGCTTAAGTAAATTGAAAGCTCGGAAGAATGTGCATATGCCTCTCTGCCGTTACAAAATGGCGAGGCATAGCCGTATCCGAATATTTTTCCGTCTTTTACTGCGATTATATATGGATAGCGTTCAAGCGTATGCTCAATGCGTGAACGGAATTCCTCAATGGTCGGAACTTCGTATTCAAATGTAATTGCCGTATTTATAACATAATATGAATATATGTCCAATATATCTTTTGCGTCCTCTGTCGATGCTGTTCTGAAAATTATGTCATTGTCCATTGTTATGTCACTGTCCTTATTTTATGTTTATCTGTCCCGGAATTGAGTTGCTTTCCTTATCGTCTTCGGGAATTGTTATGCCGGAGGAGGTGAGCTTTTTGATTCTGTATGCCTCCTTGTTTTCGGAAACAAATTCGTCTGCTGTGAAAAGCTTTGTTATAAAGCTTTTTTTCTTCATTGTAAATACCTGTACGCCGCCGGAAGCCTTGTTTGTGTTCAGCGGAATAAGCTCAGTATTGAACATAAGTGCCTTGTCCGTATCTCTTACAAGAATTAAATCGCAGTCACCGTCTGCATTTCTTATGCCGATAAGCGGCGATTTTGAAGAATAGGCATTGATAAGACGTTTTCTGTTTGTCTTTGTAGCATAGCTTTCGAGCGGTATTTTTGCAACCTTTCCGTTTTCAAAGGCAAAGAATACATATCCGGAATAGTCCGTTGTTGCCAGACAGAAGAGAATACGCTCGTTTTCCTCCATGCTGAGTATGTTCGGAAGATAATCGCCGAATACACTTGCTTTGCTGTCGGCAATGTCCTTAAGCTTCATCTTGTATACATTGTATTTGTCCGAAAAGAATATTACATCGGCTTTGTTTGTACATTCTATTTCGCAGAGAATGCTGTCCTCTTCTTTGAGCTTCTGTTCCGGTGATGTACGAAGGGAGGACATAGGTATCTTTTTGAAATAATTGTGTGCCGTAAAGAACAGCTTGACCGCATAGTCTTCCACAAAGTCCTCTGCCTTGAGAGCCTTTGTTTCCGTATCGGCAATAATAGAGGTTCTTCTCGGTGAACCGTATTTCTTCGCTATGCTCTTAAGCTCCTTGGCAATGAGTCTTTTTATCTTTGTATCGCTGGAAAGAAGGGCGTTTAGGTCTGCAATGTCAGAAACAAGATCGCTTATCTCCTGTATTTTGTTGAGAATGTATTCCTTGTTTATGTTACGGAGCTTTATTTCCGCAACGAATTCCGCCTGCTGTTCGTCAATTTCAAAACCGGACATAAGGTTGGGAACAACCATTGCGTCAACCTCTGTGTTTCGTATTATTGATATTGCCTTGTCTATATCCAGAAGAATTTTTGAAAGTCCCTGCAACAAATGGAGCTTTGTGTTTTTCTTGTCCAGATCGTATTTTGTGCGGCGTTTTATGCAGTCCATACGGAAACGAACCCATTCCTTGAGTATGCCTTTAATTCCTAATGTCTGCGGTCTGCCGTCGATAAGCAGATTAAAGTTACAGCTAAAGGAATCGCAAAGCGGTGTAAGCGAGAACAGCTTTGTCATAATCATTTCCGGATCGGCTGAACGCTTTATGTCTATTGCTATTTTAAGGCCTTTGAGGTCGGTTTCGTCACGAATATCCGTTATGTCACGAATTTTGCCGGACTTAACGAGAAGTATAACCTTGTCGATTATTGTTTCGATATTTGTGGAATAGGGAATTTCATATATTTCTATACAGCTGTTTTTCTTGTCAAAGCGGTATTTTGCACGAACCTTAAAGCTGCCTCTGCCTGTTTCGAATATATTGGAAAGCTCGTTTTCGTTATATATAAATTCTCCTCCGTGAGGAAAATCGGGAGCTTTTATATAGTCGAGAATGTTGCAGTCGGGATCTGACATATAGGCTATTGTTGCCTCACACACCTCCGCAAGGTTAAAGCTACAGAATGAGCTTGCCATGCCTACGGCAATACCTTGGTTCGGATTGACGAGAATGTTCGGAAATGCGGTCGGAAGAAGAACAGGCTCCTTCATTGTAGCATCGAAGTTATCAACAAAGTCAACGGCGTTTTTGTCTATGTCGCCGAATACCTCATTGCATATTCCGGCAAGCTTTGCCTCGGTATATCTGGCAGCCGCATAAGCCATATCCCTTGAATACTGCTTTCCGAAGTTTCCCTTTGAATCAACGAAAGGCAGAAGAAGTGAGCCGTTGCCTTCTGTAAGACGTACCATTGTTTCGTATATTGTGGCGTCACCATGCGGATTGAGCTTCATTGTCTGGCCTACAATGTTTGAGGACTTTGTTCTTGTTCCATTTATAAGTCCCATTTTGTACATTGTATAAAGAAGCTTTCTGTGAGAAGGCTTAAATCCATCTATTTCGGGAATGGCTCTGGATACAATGACGCTCATTGCGTAGGGCATATAGTTCACTTCAAGAGTGTCCGTTATCTTCTGCTCGGTGATTATTATATTTTTTGGTTCTTTGTTTTCGGTTTTTTTAGTTTTTTTAGCCATTTTTTACCTCTTTATCAGCTAATATCGGCAAGGTCGAGATAACGGTATCCGTCACTTTCGATATGTTCCTTTCTTCCCTTAAGATTTTCGCCGAGAAGAAGCTCAAAAATTTCCTTTGTTTTTTCTATGTCATCGGGAGTAACAAGTATAAGTCTTCTTGTTTCGGGATTCATTGTTGTTTCCCACATCATTTCCGGCTGATTTTCGCCGAGTCCCTTTGAACGCTGTATTGAATATTTGCCTTTTATCTTTGAGATAATATCGGCTTTTTCGGTTTCGGTATATGCAAAATATGTGTTTTTGCCGGACGTTATTTCATAAAGCGGTGATTCGGCAATGAACACCTTTCTTTCGGTTATGAGAGTAGGCACAAGCCTGTAAAGCATTGTAAGAACGAGCGTCCTTATCTGATAGCCGTCAACATCGGCATCGGTACAGATTATTATTTTGCTCCAGCGGAGCTGGTTTATGTCAAAGGAATTTATATTTGAGTTGTGTTTTGTTTTTATCTCAACGCCACAGCCGAGCACCTTAAGAAGGTCGGTTATGATGTCGTTTTTGAATATTTTGTCGTAATCAGCCTTAAGACAGTTAAGAATTTTTCCTCGGATGGGGATAATTGCCTGAAATTCCGCATCTCGTCCCAATTTGCAAGAGCCGAGAGCAGAGTCACCCTCAACGATATATATTTCTCGTCTGGTAACGTCCTTTGAACGGCAGTTTACGAATTTATCAACTCGGTTGTTCATGTCAAGACTGCCTGTAAGCTTTTTTCGGATATTTACTCTTGTGTTTTCCGCCGTTTCACGACTGCGCTTGTTCACAAGTATCTGATTGGCTATTTTGTCTGCCTCAAGCTTGTTTTCAATAAAGTATATTTCAAGACGTTTTTTGAAATAGTCAGTCATTGCGTCCTGTATGAACTTGTTTGTTATAGACTTTTTGGTCTGGTTTTCGTAGCTTGTTATTGTGGAAAAGGAGTTTACAACGATAATAAGGCTGTCCTCAACGTCATTGAAAGTAATTTTCTTTTCGTCCTTTTTATAAAGATTATTACTCTTTATATATTTGTCTATTGCATAAACAAAGGAGCTTCTTACGGCCTTGTCCGGTGAGCCGCCGTATTCGAGATAAGAGCTGTTGTGATAATACTGGAGTGAATTTATCTCGTTGTTGAAGCAGAAGGCTGCTTCAAACTTAAGCTTATATTCCGGCTTATCCTCTCTGTCACGACCTCTGGTTTCTGTGGAAAGATACTGAATGTCTGTAAAGCCTTTTCCGGCGTTAAGCTCGGTTATATAATCCTTTATGCCGTTGGGATATACAAATTCCTCGGTTGTATCGGCTTCCTTATCCTTATAAACAAATGTAAGACCGGCGTTTACGATAGCCTGTCTTTTGAGAGTGTCCTTAAAATATTCCGTAGGGATATTTATGTCAGTGAAAACCTCCATATCGGGACGCCATTTTATTTCCGTTCCGGTAAGATGTCCTCCGATTTTTTCTTTTTTAAGTCCTCCGACGTTTTCGCCTTTTTCAAAATGAAGTGTGTATTTAAAGCCGTCGCGATATATCACTGCATCCATGTATTCGGAGGAATACTGCGTTGCACAGGTTCCAAGACCGTTAAGACCGAGAGAGAACTCATAGTTTTCACCTGAGTTGTTGTTGTATTTTCCGCCGGCATAAAGCTCGCAGAAAACAAGCTCCCAGTTATAGCGTTCCTCCTTCTGGTTGTAATCGACGGGTATACCACGGCCATAGTCCTTTATACAGACTGAATGGTCGGCAAACCGTGTTATCTCTATTTTTTTTCCGTAGCCTTCACGGGCCTCGTCGATGGAGTTGCTCAATATTTCAAAAACAGTATGCTCACAGCCTTCAAGACCATCGGAGCCGAATATAACGCTCGGACGGAGTCGAACTCGGTCGGCACCCTTAAGTGAGGAAATACTGTCGTCATTATAGGTTGGTTTTTCTTTAGCATTAGCCATATCTACACCTGCTTAATTAGTTTATATCTATTAATGATAAACGAGTTTGATTTTTTTGTCAAGTTCTATGCGAATGAATATTTGTGTATGGAAATATATATTCGATATAAATTTGCTTTGATGTATTATCTGCCATATGATATAATAAAATAATATTATATTTTGGAGGATAAAAGGGACTTATGGAAAATATTTTTGATACAAACGGAGTATTTGTTAATACAGAAAGACTTGTGTTATCGGACATAAATGAAAGTGAGCATGACGAATATATAAAGCTTTTGAACGACGAATCAAGAAAAGCCGTTGCGGCAATGGACAACATAAACAGAGATGCCGAAAAAGAGCTTAATGCCTGCTATAACGACAATGAGGCGTATTTTATACGTCTTTCGGAGCATAAGGAAAACACAGTTGTTACAATGACAATAAGAGAAAACGGTGCGTTCTGCGGCTACTGTCAGTTGAGAGGAACAGACAAAAAGCTGCCGGAAATATTTGTTGACATAGCAGAGGAAAACAGAGGCAAAGGAATAGGCTTTGAAACGGTAAAAGCTGTCGCAGAGAAGGCGAGAGAGATATTTAATGCGGAAGGCTTTAAAGCACTTATTGATGTGCATAATGCTCCTGCGGTAAAGATTGCGGAAAAGCTCAATGCTGAGAAAAACGAAGACATAGTAAGAGAAAAATACGGAGAAATGTATGACCAGTCCAAGGCATTGCGAGCAATGATTTTGGAAAAATACGGTGATGATGAAAATAACCCTATGCTTCCGTTGTTGACACAGCTTGCAACACTTCCGGAAGGTTATATTATAAAGTAAGCTAAAAAAATCTATGTATTTTATAGTAGTGTAGTGTTGTAAAACATGAAAATTAGTAGTATAATTATACGATACATTAATATAAGCATGTTTATTTGAAAGTGATGAGAATTATGAGTAAAAGTTGTGAAAACAATAAAGGCTTTACTCTTATGGAGATGTTAATTGTAATTGCAATTATTGTAATACTTATTGTAATAGCATTGCCTGCTTTATCGAAGCATCTGGAGAAAAGCCGTGAGGTTGTTGATATTGCTAATGTTCGTTCGGCATACGCTGAATTGATAACAGAGGCAATGCTGGATGATAAAACAGATGAAGTCAGAATTGTAAAGCTTAAGCAGCATCAAGACGATTGGCAGACAATGGATCCTGTTACTATTGCAGATGTAACCCATTATAAAAAAGATGGTGATACTGATAACTGGAAAGGAATTCCTGTTGCAAATGGCATATGTGAGGTATCATATGACCCTTCAATCGGCGTTATTTTCAACTGGAAGGGAAGCGATGGAGGTAATACAGATCCCGGTTTCGGTTTTAATAATGATGTGCATGGTCCGCTTAACAGAACAGATATTTTATCTGATTTGGTTAATAGCAAGAATAATAATTTTGAGATAGATTCACAATGTCCTAATTCTGATATGGTCGATAAAGTAAAAGCTAAAATTGAAAGTGATAGTATTATGAAATATGGTACATGGGCGTATCTTGGAGATCCAAACAGTGCGTCTGACAGATATTTCTTTTGGACATCTGTTAATACAAATGACGTCGGAGTTGGCAAAAAAATACCGGTAATTGTGAGCAGAGCAGATGGAGGCTTCTATATATCCGAAACAACAACAGCCCAAAGAAAAAAAGACGGAAAGAATTATGTTGCTATAGCAGATCATGTTTATAATTCGTATGGCTTTATGCAGTATACAAAAGGAGATCGTTACGATAGTCTTGAAGATGCTTATAAAGCTTATTCAAAGCTGTTTGAAGATGGTAAATATCCTGATTATAAGGATACATTGCCTCAATAAAAAATATATATTTTTATAGAATGAATATTTAAAACCCATGGAAAATGTATTAATAAATACCATACTTCCATGGGTTTATTTTAATCAAAAATTGTTTCGGAAATATTGATAAATATATCCGGCTGTTTTATTTTGTGAAGCTTTCCTTTCCGGAGAACGGCGTTGTTGTCAGCAGCAACGCTTATTTCCGTTCTGTCATTTAATAAGTAGGTTATTGTTACCTTTGGCTCAAATGGTTCTTCCGCTTTTTAGAATACGGAATAGTTAAGAAAGCCTGTAATTTTTACTGCAAGCTCAAGCTTTGAACTGTCCGTTATTTCCTTAATCTCGTGATTTGGTTCGAAATATTCGATTTTAACAGCCTGTAAGTTTTCTGCTTTTGGTATACCTATAAGAAACATACCGTTCATAAATATGTATCCGCAGAAAACTATTACAGTCGTTATTACAATCCTAAAAATATAAGCTCCTAATTTGCGTATCATAGCTGAATTCCCTTGTTTTTAACTATTAAAAGAAATAATTGCGTTTATGGCAAAAAGCAATCCAACAATCAACGTCAGCTTATAGCCTTTATTTTCTTTATATGAAAGATATGACTCAATAAACCAATACAGAGTAAGGCATATATACGAATAAAATGTTGCAAAAGATTTGGTAAATGAAAAATATAATATGGCTATAATCAGTACGATTTGCAATACATAAAGTATTTTTCCGAGTGTATTATAATTTTCCCAATTCGTATTTATTTTCATTTTAATGCCTTTTTAATATCTTACTTCCATAAAGCTGAGGATTACGTTTTCTTTTTCCTTGAATGTGTCTGTTATATCGTCTTTTGTTGTGCCTTTGAATACCGAATTCTTTACAAAATATGCTGTTGTTGTTACTGCACCATCTGTTCCGGGAACTTCTGTTACGATAACTGAATAATCACCGTCATAATTATAAACAAACATTACCGGATTTGTTATTGCAGAGTCTACATAGGTTTCACTTGCCGTAACGATTGAAGCAGCCGCAAGCTCGGAAGAGCCTTCTGTTGAGATAAGATATATGGGAAGTGAATTTACCAATGAAGGTCTGACTATATCTGTAATGTCGGAGGATAATTCAGCATCTAAAAGAGCATTAATGTTTTCGTCTGAAATATCTGCTCTGTATACAGAAACAGGAGTTGTATATGAGCCGTCTGCTATTTTTTTAATTATATCATTTATTTCGGGAGAAGCAGACATAAGCTTTATGTAGTCCTCTGATTTTGCAAGCTTGCTGATTTTGGTAACAAGCTCATATCCTTTTGTTGCCGCCGGATCTAATGCTGCCATTTTTGTCGGTTGTGAAACGATAACACCGTGGTCGGCTTCGGGTGGACGAACAGTTGTATTTTTAAGTGTAAAACCTGTCGTTAATGTACAGAGCGAAAGGGCGGAGCATACTGCTGCTAAAGCTATTCTTTTATTCATTGTAATTCCTCTCCTTAATTATTTAATTTGTTTATTTTAGCTAATTATACCATAGGAAATTATCAAAATACGGATATTAATAAAATTGTAAAGAAATTTATTAAAATAAATTATTAAGGTATCTGTAATGAATAGGAATAGAAAAAGGATTAACGTAAATACTATCGGTAAAAGAGGATAGGGGAGAATACAAAAAGAACCGCAGAAAAACTGCGGTTCTTAAAAAATCTATATTATGCTAATTACTTTTCTTCTGCAAGCTTCTTGTAGCTTTCAAGTCTTTCCTTAGCATATTTCTCTGTCTTCTCGAAGAGTTCGTTTGCAATTTCAGGGAATGTTCTTACAAGTGAGCTGTAACGAACTTCATTCTTGATGAATGCCTGGAAATCGCCAACGGGATCCTTAGAGTCAAGTGTGAAAGGATTCTTTCCTTCTTCCTTAAGAAGGGGATTGAATCTGTACATATGCCAGTATCCACACTCAACAGCTTTCTTGATCTCTGTCTGAGCACCGCTCATACCACCCTTGATACCGTGGTTGATACAAGGAGCGTAAGCAATGATAAGTGAAGGTCCGGGATATGCTTCAGCCTCTTTAAGAGCCTTAACAAGCTGTGCCTGGTTTGCACCCATAGCAACCTGTGCTACGTATACATAGCCATAGCTCATAGCCATCATACCAAGGTCTTTTTTCTTTACTCTCTTACCGCTTGCTGCGAACTGAGCAACAGCACCTGCAGGTGTTGACTTAGAAGCCTGACCGCCTGTGTTTGAGTAAACTTCTGTATCGAATACAAAGATGTTAACGTCTTCGTTTGAAGCAAGAACGTGGTCAACTCCGCCGTAGCCGATGTCGTATGCCCAACCGTCACCACCGAAGATCCACTGGCTCTTCTTAACAAGCTGATCCTTGTTTTCAAGAACGTAGTCTACGATAGCTTTTGCTTCTTCATTTTCTGTTACAAAGCCTTCAAGCTTAGCAACGAGTTCTGCTGATGCAGCCTTTGATTCTTCACCAAGAGCCATGTTAGCGATCCAGTTGTCGATTGCTGCTGCAAGTTCTTCACATGCCATAGGCTTAAGTGTTTCAAGTTTAGCCTTGATGCCTTCTCTCATGTGTCTAACTGCTGTAGCCATACCAAGACCGAACTCAGCGTTGTCCTCGAAGAGTGAGTTGCTCCATGCGGGGCCTTTGCCTTCAGCGTTTGTTGTGTAAGGTGATGTAGGAGCTGAACCACCCCAGATTGATGAACAACCTGTTGCGTTTGCTACATACATTCTGTCACCGAAGAGCTGTGTGATAAGCTTAGCATAAGGTGTTTCGCCACAACCAGCACATGCGCCTGAGAACTCAAGTAAAGGCTGTTCGAACTGGCTACCCTTAACAGAAGCTTTGTCCATAGGGTTCTTCTTAGGTGCAAGTGACATTGCATATTCCCAGTTAGCAGCTTCTGCTTCCTGTGTTGCAAGAGGTACCATTGTGATTGCCTTTTCCTTAGCAGGGCAAACTGTTACACAGCTACCGCATCCAAGACAGTCAAGTGATGAAACCTGCATAGCGAATTTGTAGCCTTCGAATGCTGCGCCACCCTTAGCGTCTGCCATCTTGAAGCCTTCAGGAGCATTAGCAGCTTCTTCTGCTGTAAGAAGGAAAGGACGGATTGTAGCATGAGGACATACATATGAACACTGGTTACACTGGATACATTTTGCAGGATCCCATACAGGAATATTAACAGCAGCGCCTCTCTTTTCGTAAGCAGCTGTTCCAAGAGGTGTTGTACCGTCTTCGATACCCTTGAATGCACTTACAGGAAGTGAATCGCCCTTACGTCCGTTAACTGCTGCAACGATTGTCTTAACATATTCAGGTTCATCCTTAGCAGCGGGAGCAGCTTCGTCAACTGCGTTAGCCCATTCAGCGGGAACCTTAACTTCAACAACGCCTGCAACACCCTGATCAACAGCGGCATAGTTCATGTTGAGGATGTCGTCACCCTTCTTGCCGTATGTCTTTTTGATAGCAGCCTTCATGTAATCAACTGCTTCGTCGATAGGGATGATGTTTGCAAGTTTGAAGAATGCAGCCTGGAGAACTGAGTTGATTCTGTTTCCAAGACCGATCTGAGCTGCAATATCAGTACCGTTGATGATGTAGAATTTGATGTTGTGCTGAGCAAGATATCTCTTCATTGCTGCAGGAAGATTCTTGTCAAGCTCTTCTGCTGACCATTCTGTGTTAAGAAGGAATGTACCGCCATCCTTAAGGTCAGTAAGAATGTTGTCGTAAATGTGAACATATGACTGTTTGTGGCAAGCAACAAAGTCAGCCTTGTTTACAAGATATGTTGAGCGGATAGGTTTGTCACCGAAACGAAGATGTGACTGTGTGATACCGCCTGATTTCTTTGAGTCATAATCGAAATATGCCTGAGCATATTTGTCTGTATGGTCACCGATGATTTTGATTGAGTTCTTGTTAGCACCTACTGTACCGTCAGCGCCAAGACCCCAGAACTTACACTGGATTGTGCCGTCACCAGCTGTTACGTCAACGGGAGCACCAATCTCAAGTGAGTGGAATGTAACGTCGTCAACGATACCGAGTGTGAAGTGGTTCTTAGGAGCATAAGCCTTAAGGTTTTCATATACAGCGATGATCTGTGCAGGTGTTGTATCCTTTGAACCTAAGCCGTAACGTCCTGCAACGATTGTAGGTCTGTCAGCCTTGTCAAAGAGTGCTGTACATACATCCTGGTAAAGAGGCTCGCCCTGTGCGCCGGGCTCTTTTGTTCTGTCAAGAACAGCGATAGCCTTGCATGTAGCAGGGATAGCTTTGAGGAAATGCTCAACTGAGAAAGGTCTGTAAAGATGAACCTTAACAAGACCAACCTTTTCGCCCTTAGCTGTAAGGTAATCGATTGTTTCTTCGATTGCTTCACAAGCTGAACCCATAGCGATGATAACTCTTTCTGCATCGGGAGCACCGTAGTAGTTGAAGAGCTGGTAATCTCTGCCTGTGATACGGCTGATTTCCTTCATGTAGTCTTCGCATACATGAACGATGTTGTCATAGTAAGGGTTGCAAGCTTCTCTTGCCTGGAAGAAAATATCAGGGTTCTGAGCTGTACCTCTTAATACAGGATGCTCAGGGTTGAGTGATCTTCTTCTGAATTCGTTTACTGCATCCATATCAATGATCTTAGCAAGTTCATCATAATCGATGCATTCTACCTTCTGGATTTCGTGTGATGTACGGAAACCGTCGAAGAAATGAAGGAAAGGAACTCTTCCTTTGATAGCTGAAAGATGAGCTACGCAAGCAAGGTCCATAACTTCCTGAACTGAGTTTGAACAGAGCATTGCGAAACCTGTCTGACGACAAGCCATTACGTCTGAATGGTCGCCGAAGATTGAAAGTGCGTGGCTTGCAAGAGCTCTGGCACTTACATGGAATACACCGGGAAGAAGCTCGCCGGCAATTTTGTACATGTTAGGGATCATAAGAAGAAGTCCCTGGCTTGCTGTGTAAGTTGTTGTTAAAGCACCTGCAGCGAGTGAACCGTGAACTGTTCCGGCAGCACCTGCTTCTGACTGCATTTCTACTACTTTAACTGTCTGACCAAAAAGGTTTTTCTTTCCGTTAGCTGCCCAGTCGTCTGTGTGCTCAGCCATCGGAGATGACGGTGTGATAGGGAAAATACCAGCTACTTCTGTAAACGCATATGATGCGAATGCAGCTGCTTCGTTACCGTCCATAGTTTTCATTACTTTAGACATTTGCATATCCTCCTTAAGATTTATCTACCATAATGAGTGGTTAATATTTGCAAATTTGTACGGTTAAATTATATCAAAGTCAAACGGTCTAATCAACAGTTTGTAAAAACATCGGTTGTCATACAACATCCGATAAATGCTGATTTTCCGAGATTTTCTCAAAGGTTTGTGGGCGTTTTTAATAATTGGCACTCTGAATTTTGAACTGAAAGCTAAATTTTTTAAAAAAAAGTAGAATTAAAAAAATATTTAATAAATTTTAAATATTAATTTATTTTAGATTTGTAAATTTAGTCTATTCTAACAAATATTTACGAACACAAATTTTTCGTGGAAATACCGCATTTCTGCCTAAAAATCGACTTTTATATGTCATAGTTATTGTCAGACAAAGATGTGCCGGTAAGGATTTTATTACCATATATTCGGTAATAATTTATCAGTGGTCAGACCTTTATACAGGCATTTTCCTCTGTAAGCAGTATTAAACGGTAACCGCTTTTGCCGTTTAAAGTTATGAAAAGGTTATTAACACTGTACTGTGTAAAATTAAAACTTTCATCAGCATATACAATAGAAGTGGCTGCCGCAGCCACTGTAATGCGGTGAACGCCCTGCGGTATTCCGATAAAAGCAGACACCTCATTGTATGCAATTCCGTTTATTACGGCAATGCCGTCGATATAAATATCCATTGACGGAGCGTTTTCCACAGTCTGGATGAACCGCACAAAGGACGATTCCGCAAAGCATTCGGGAACGGCACCGCTCAGCTCCGTAACTGTGTAGCTGTTGCCGCTTTCGGAGATAACAAATATATAAGAGCCGCTGTTATTTAATGTAAGCTTGTAATCATATAAAAGCTTGTTTCCGTCGCTGAAAACAATGTCGTAATCGCCGTTTCCGAGCGTTGACGGCTCGCTTAATGTACCGGGTTTAAGGTTTTCGGCAAGAGTAACCTCTCCTGTTGATATGGTAATCTCTCTGTTGTCATTAATCAAGCTGTAAAATCTGACTTCTGAGGCATTCTCAGCCATGGAATTGTTTTCGGTCGGATTGGTAAGTATGCTTTCGTAGCTTACTCCGCTTTCTTCGGCAACGCCGGAAGGGCCTTTTTCGATATAGCGGACGGCGGCTTCTTTTCCTTCGGGAATGCCTGCCGGCTGTGAACGTGTTGTTTCCACGGCGTTTGCAGCTAAGGCGTTTATAAAGCCTTCGTCATAAAATTTAATACGGTTCTCCGTATAATAATTTCTTGTAAGATTTGTTTTGATTTCTTTGGACATAATATCACTCCGGAAAGGACATTTACGATATATTATGCATTAAATAAATTATTGTTACACTTTAACAAATATTATATAATAAACTATATAATCATATAAGGGAGGATTTTTATGAAATGTCCATATTGTAATGAAGAAATGAAATGTGGCTATATAAGAAGTCCACAGGAAATAAGCTGGAGAACTAAGAAGAATATGCTTACAAATATAGCAGATAAATCAAAGGGGGACGTTATTTTGTCAGAAGGAAATATTTTAAGAGGTTCAACTTTGATTGCCTATAATTGCAGTAAATGCAAGAAAATTATTATTGATTATGATAAGAGCAATATGTGACTTTCATATTTCTTTAAAATTATCTCATATTATGCTATAATTCTTACATTAGATTATGAGGTGAAATTATGTCGGAAATCAACACCGAGATTACAGCAGAAAAAGCAGAAAATAAAATAAATTTTACGCATCTTCATGTCCATACGGAATACAGCCTTCTTGACGGTTCGGCGAAAATACCCGACCTTGTTAAGTGTGCGAAGGAACTTGGCATGGACAGCCTTGCCATAACCGACCACGGAGCAATGTTCGGAGTTATGGAGTTTTACAAAGCCTGCAAAGAACAGGGCGTTAAGCCGATTATCGGCTGTGAGGTTTATGTTGCGCCGAAAAGCCGCTTTGATAAAAACGGAAGGGAAACCGTAAGCTATTATCATCTGGTGCTTCTTGCGGAAAACATGGAAGGCTATGAAAACCTTATAAAGCTTGTTTCTATGGGCTATACCGAAGGCTTTTATTATAAGCCGAGAGTTGATGAGGAAATACTGCGGAAATACCATAAGGGCATTATCGCCACAAGTGCGTGTCTTGCCGGCCCTGTGGCAAGAACAATGATAAACGGTTCGTATTCAATGGCTAAGGAAATGGCACTCAAATATCTGGATATATTCGGTGAAGACAATTTCTTTCTTGAGCTCCAGAACCACGGCATACCCGACCAGAAGATTGTCAACGAAGGACTCATAAGAATGAGCAAGGAAACCGGTATACCGCTCATCTGCACAAATGACGTTCATTATATAAATCAGGAGGATTGGCGAGCACATGACGTTCTTCTCTGCATACAGACCGGAAAAACGGTAAATGACGAAAACCGTATGCGTTATGACGGCAACTGCTATCATCTGAAAAGTCCGGAAGAGATGTATGAGCTGTTTTCCTATGTTCCCGAGGCAATGGAAAACACAATGAAGATTGCCGAAAGATGCAATGTGGAGTTCGTTTTCCATGAGCTTAAACTGCCGAAATATGATGTTCCCGAGGATTGCACAGCAGAGGAATATCTCAGAAAAATAACCTATGCCGGCTTTGAAAGCAAATATCCCAACGCAGATGAAGAGTTGAAAAAAAGACTGGAATATGAGCTTGGCACAATAGTAAAAATGGGCTATGTGGATTATTTTCTTATTGTATGGGATTATATTAAATTCGCAAAGGATAACGGAATAACAGTCGGCCCCGGAAGAGGAAGTGCCGCCGGAAGTGTTGTTGCATATTCACTCAGCATAACAACAATAGATCCTATTAAATACGACCTTATTTTTGAGCGTTTCCTCAATCCCGAACGAGTAAGCATGCCCGATATTGACGTTGATTTCTCGGACGAAAGACGCCAGGAGGTAATTAACTACGTTATCGGTAAATACGGAGCTAATAACGTAGCACAGATTATAACCTTCGGAACAATGGCGGCAAGAGCGGCAATAAAGGACGTAGGAAGGGCTTTGGACGTACCTTATGCCGATGCCGACCGAATATCAAAGATGATTCCGGCAGAGCTTAATATGACAATAGATAAGGCTCTTACAATGAATCCGGAGCTTTTAAATGAATATAAAAATGATGAGGATATAAGACATCTTATTGATATGAGCCGCAAGCTTGAAGGACTTCCCAGACATGCTTCAACACATGCCGCCGGAGTTGTTATATGCGGCAGACCGGTTATGGATTATGTTCCGCTTTATGCCGTTGACGGAAATATATCGACGCAGTATACAATGGGCATACTGGAGGAGCTCGGTATTCTTAAAATGGACTTCCTCGGCTTAAGAACACTGACCGTTGTTGAAAACGCCGTAAATGAAATAAAGCGTATACATGGAATAGATGTGGATATTGATAACCTTCCCGACAGGGACAAAAATGTCTATGCAATGATTTCCGCCGGAAAGACGGAAGGTGTTTTCCAGCTTGAAAGCGGCGGAATGAAGCAGTTCATGAAGGAGCTTAAACCGAGCTGTCTTGAGGACCTTATAGCCGGAATTTCGCTCTATCGTCCGGGTCCTATGGATTTCATACCCAAATATATTAGGGGCAAAAATAATCCCGGTGATATTCAGTATACGTCTCCGGCACTTAAGCCTATTCTTGAGAATACTTACGGCTGTATCGTTTACCAGGAGCAGGTTATGCAGATTGTTCGTGACCTTGCCGGATACAGCCTCGGACGAAGCGACCTTGTAAGGCGTGCCATGAGCAAGAAAAAAGCTAAGGTCATGGCAGAGGAAAGACATAACTTTGTTTATGGTATTGAAGGAGAGGTTCCCGGCTGTCTTGCCAACGGAATACCCGAAAAGACTGCCGAAACAATATTTGATGAAATGACCGATTTCGCAAAGTATGCCTTCAACAAGAGCCATGCGGCATGCTATGCGGTCGTTGCTTATCAGACGGCATGGCTTAAGGCGTATTATCCCGTTGAATTTATGGCGGCGCTTATGACTTCGGTCATGGATAATACGGCTAAGGTAACAGGATATATAAATGACTGCCGACGGATGGGAATAGAAATATTGCCACCGGATATAAATGAAAGCTTTGTCCAGTTCAGTGTTTCCGACGGAAAAATAAGATTTTCTCTTGCGGCAATAAAAAGTGTAGGCAGACCGTTTATAAAAGCCATCGAAAAGGAAAGAGAAAAGAACGGAAAATTTAAAGGGCTTACCGATTTCTGCGAAAGAATGTCCGGTAAGGATAATAACAGAAGAATGGTGGAAAACCTTATTTATGCCGGTGCATTCGATTCTTTCGGAGGAACAAGAAGACAATATGTTACCGTATGTAAATCCGTTATGGACGGTTTAAGCCAGTCAAGAAAAAACAATATCGAAGGCCAGCTTAATCTTTTCGATATATGTGCGGAAGACAACGGAAGCGTTACATCCGGCGATGATTTCAGACCTATCGAGGAGTTTAAGACAAAAGAAAAGCTTACGTTTGAAAAGCAGGTGCTTGGAATATATATCAGCGGACATCCGCTTGCCGAATACGAAAAAACAATAGAGCGTAAAATAAACGTGCATTGTGCGGATTTTCTTGAAAGTAATATAGAAGAAGGCTTGAGCGACATAAAGGATGGACAGAAAATATCAGCCGGAGGTTTCATTGCCGAGAGAAACATAAAATATACAAAAACAAATAATGTTATGGCTTTCATAAGGCTTGAGGATATGACCGGTTCGGTTGAGGCTATTATTTTTCCGAAGGTTTTTGAAAGAATCGGCAAATATATTGAAGAAGACAAGGTTATAATAGTCGAAGGAAGAGTTTCCATATCCGAAGGTGATGTTCCGAAAATAATATGTGACAATGTTATTCCTTTTGAAGACATTGATAAACAGAACAAAACAGCCGTAAGCATGGGAATTGTACTTACAGACGGACATACGCTTGACGAAGCTTCGTCCGAGATAGTAAAATATCATGGTGATGTTCCGCTTTATATAAACGATACGGTAAGCGGAAGAAAGTTCAAGGCAGACAGAAAGAACTGGCTTTCTGCCGATGATTTTGTTATAGATGAGCTTAAGCGTATTTTCGGCAATGATAATGTTGTTGTAAAATACAAATAATATAGATTTTAAAACCTAAGGGTTTTTATTGCTGGGAGGTAATCAATATGGAAAACGGACAGATGAAGATAGGTGTTCTTACAAGCGGTGGCGATGCACCGGGAATGAATGCGGCGATAAGAGGCGTTGTAAGAACTGCATTAAATAAGGGTTGTAAGGTAATAGGTATCCATAAGGGATATATCGGCCTTATAAACGGAGATATTACGGAGTTTTCGTCAAAGGACGTTTCGGATATTATGAACAGAGGCGGTACAATACTCCATACCGCACGCTGTCCGGAAATGATGACAGAGGCAGGCATAACAAGAGCTGCCGCAATTTATAACATACTTGGTCTTGACGGCCTTGTCGTTATAGGCGGCGACGGTTCTTTCAGAGGCTGTAAGGCACTTGCCGAAAGAGGTGCAAACGTAATCGGTATACCGGGAACAATAGACCTTGATATTGCCTGCACGGAATATACAATAGGCTTTGATACAGCCGTAAATACAGGACTTGACGCCGTAAGACGTCTTCGTGATACATCAAGCTCGCACGAAAGATGCTCGGTTGTGGAAATGATGGGCAGAGATGCAGGCTATATCGCTATGTGGTGTGCTGTTGCCGGCGGAGCGGAAGAGGTACTTGTGCCGGAAAATAAAGGCACTGTTACAGATGATATGGTTATCGAACAGATACTTATGAACCGAAGCAGAGGAAAACGTCATAACCTTGTTGTTGTTGCGGAAGGCGTTGGCGGTACGGTTAAGCTTGCCAAAAAGATACAGGATATAACAGGCATACAGACAAGAGCAACCGTTCTCGGACATTTGCAGAGAGGCGGCACACCGTCGGCTGTGGATTGTATGCACGCATCTATGATGGGCTATCTTGCCGCAATGGATATTATAGAAGGCAAGAAGAACAGAATTATTGCGTATAACAGGGGACGTTATGAATCGCTCGATCTCAATGAGGCACTTTCTATGACAAAGAAGATGGATGATGAATATTATAATGTAGTTAAATTACTTTCGATTTGATTTTGAGAGGATATTATGGAAATTCGGTATAAAGATACAAAATCATTTAAGGCAGAGGTATGGCTTTAAGCGGTATGATAACTATTCGGCAATGGTTTTGAAGAAGTTTTAATAAAGAACGATAGGAGAGGGCAGCTTGTTCTCTCTTATTTTTTTACATTCTTTACAATTTTATTACAATATCAGTAAAAATATTGAAAGTTATCATTTGATTGGTTAATATTTTAATATAGGTATTATAAACGGATAATTGTTATTTCTTATGGGAGGACTGCCATGGATTTATTATTCAGTATTATAGGTATCATATGTGTAGTGGCTCTTGTTAAATTTACACGCAATTATTGTGACCGGCTGACCGAATACATAAAAAACGGTCAGTATCTTATAGACATTAATACGGTTTACGACTTTGTCGGGCTTGTTGCGGCTATAATCAGTTTTTTGTTTGCACCTTTTTTAATTATACTGATATTTATTTTCAAAATGAAGCCTTATGTGAATAGAAGGTTTGACGATATGTACAGGCTTGTAAATGAGCTTTATGCCGATGATTGGAACAGGCAGTATAAATATCTTGCACAGCTGAACTGGAGAGTGAACAGAAACAGGATTGTTTTTGCAGTAGTGCTTATTGGTATTGTTTTACTTATGGTTTGTCGTTTTATGAGAGTATTATTATATTAAGGAGCTGAATTTTATGAAAAGAAAATTGTTTGCTTTGCTTACCGCTGTCATGTGCGTTACATCTGTGCCGTATACCGCAATGGCGGAGGAAAACGGACAATATGCGGAAATGAAAGATGTGAATGTTGACATCAAACAGGATATTGTCGAGGTTGTTTATAACGGAGATAAAATTTCATGCAACGGCTTTACTGTCGGCGGAAAGACGTATGTACAGCTTAGACAGCTTGCCGAGGAAACCGGCAAGAAGGTCAGCTATGACAGTGCGGCAAAGCGTGTTGTTATAAAAAACGAAAGCAATGCCGAAAAATCAAAGTCCTCTGTTGTCGGTGCAAAAACAGCAGTAAGTGTTGAAAATATGAATATATACGGAAATGATATTGATTATTCGGCTTTAAAGGACAGCGAGGTTTATAATGCAGACGGGTATACATATTGTGAACTCAACAGTATTTTAAAGCTGTTTTCGGAAATGGATAAGGCCGACGGAATACAAAAGCCGTCCGAAAGCTTTGATAACGATATTGTCGAATATGAAAACGATATGGGAAAATTCTTTACTTCGGGAAAAAATATAGTCAATATACTTACAAATGATGTGCATAAAGCTACCGATGCCAAGGTTGATAAGGCAATCCGTAAGTCGTTGCTTAAGGTCGGCAATTATAAAGTGGTGTCCGATGTTAAAACATATGTGAAGAATATGAAGGGCATGGAGATAATAATTGTTGATTTCGATATAGATTACGGCAATGGTGAGGGTATAAGCCGAGAGTATATTTATATGCCGGTAGACGGAACGGAAAGCGAAAAGACAATTGATACAACTATTAAAGACACCGATATTGAAAAAATGAATGTAAACATTAATACTGTTACTATGGACTTTAACCATAAAACCTATGAATATAAGGGAAGTGCCGTAACGAAGGGCAAGCTCGACAGTGCCAAGGCAATGAGTGCGGCTGAATACAGCGATTATAAAATACTTGACCAGTGGAAAGTTCCGTTCATATATAAGAGCTATGATGACGATAAGGTTTATGAGGTTATAGCGGTTGAAAATCTTCTTGAAAAACCGGACGGAAGCAAATGCCTTAAGGAAAGCTTCTATAAGGTTACGGATTTTATATACAGCGGAAATGAGATTTGATATTTTTATTTAATTGATTTTGAATATACCCGTGGTAATGGTATCAATGTATGAAAATAAGCGGAATTCAGCAAAATCAATATTTTTAGAGTAGTTGGCAAATAGGTAGCACAAAATTGAACAATAAAACATAAAAGGGGTGTGCATTGTAGCAGCATCCCTTTTGTATATACTCATGCTGTGAATTATGAGAAAATTCTATTATTTCAATATTCTGATTTGAGCAAAAACAGCTGAAAAGGAGAAGAAAATAAAACATAGAAAAAATTGTCAGACTGTAGACAAAGTTATTCTTGTACAGCGGAAGGTATTAGGAAACGAAGAGTTTCCTAAGTGGAATCCGCAGACGGGATTCACTTCCGTCGAGGAGAATAGCGAGTTTCAAGGCTTTTTAGCCGATGGAATGAGCTATTCATGCTTCTGTTTAAACAAGTCGAAATTCCTGATTTCGACTTAGGTGTCGACTTTGTCGACACCTTGAATTATGTTACTCATCTTCTAAATCGGCAATCAGTTTGACATTGCTGACTGCCAATGCAAGCTGCAGCTTATTTTCCAGTCCTGTTTTTTGAAGCATATTTGCTACATGAAATTTGACAGTGGACATTTCACAGCCCATCTCCGCAGCTATGCGGGTGTAAGACAGTCCACGCACAAGATGTCGCAGAACCTTCAGCTCAGTTTTTGTAAATTCCGTACTCTTTGCCATGCCGATATTGACAGTCGGAGGTGCATCCGGAAAGATATGTTCACCTTCCATGGTTCGTTTGACGACATCCATCAGACGTTTCTCGGTAGAGTCCTTATACCAAAGACTGTCAGCACCTGCACGTTTTGCTTCGTCCAAAACCGCACCATCAATCAGTGATGTAACAACAATAATCTTGGTTTTTGGGCAAATGGCTTTTATCTGACTGACGGCAATTAATCCGTTTTCTCGGTTTTCTGTCTGTACATCCATCAAAATCAAATCGACAGGATTTATTCGGCATACCTCAACTGCCTGTTTTGCACCGGGAATAGATGCTATGATTCGGTAGTCGTCCTTGGCGCGAAAATAGCTTTCAAGCAGACTGCGAATCATAATCTGGTCTTCAACAATCATTACTTTCATGTGGTGTTCCTCCTTCCGGAAAACTAAGCGTGAGTTTAAAGCGAGGAATGCTATCAATGTTCATTTTACCATCAGCTTCTTCTACACGTTGGCGGAGCATGGAAAGACCGCCGCCCTCTGTGATATTTTTCTTTGGTGCCAATCCATTGTTGGTTAGGGACATCTCTATGTATCCTTCCTCCTGCAAAAAGCACACATACAATTCTGTTCCATCTGCGTGACGGGCACAATTTGCCGCACATTCACAGATTGCCAGTGCACTTAGCGTGCGTAAACGCTGTGTTTTTGGCTCATCACCTGATAGCAGAACTTTTACACCAAGTTCTTCAGCTCTTTTTTTTGCTGCTTCCAGTGGTTTAGATTGCATTGTCATCTGACTGGAACGGTAAAGCACCGAAATTGACTGTTCCCAAAGTGATGCATTTGCACGAATTTCCTCCAGATCTGCGTGCTTGAGAAGTACACGACGTGCTGCAAGAATACTGTGCCCAATGTTGTCATGCACACGGAGCTTTAGTGCAAGCGTCTCTTCTTCTCGAATGATTTCCGGCATTTGTTCAAATAGCTTACGCATATGAGCATTGGCTTTTTCAAGCTTTAAATTTTCTTCTTTTAAATGGTTTTGTTTTTGCATCAATTCCGTAATATCCGTAGCAGTAGTTTGTGTATATCGGATGCCTGCATTTGTTGTTATTTGTTCAGAAGCAAAGCGATGTACCTTGCCGTCAGGAAACCGGTATATCTTAAGCAATGGATCCAAACAGCAAATGTTTGAAGGCGGTGACTGCAAGTTAGTCTGTAATTCCGCAAGCGTTTGTATACCACCACGTTGCAAAATATTCATTATGTCGAGCATACGATGATTGACGAGTCGCACAACGCCTGCTTTATCGAAGAAGCAAACAGCAACAGGCAGGGAATCGAAGCTATCCTTAATTCTGTCCATAAATTTTTATAGTCCTCTCAATTTTTCCGATTTATGTATAATATACTGTAAACCATCCTCATCCTGTTCCCATTCTAAACCTGGGAATTGTGCGTTCAGATTGCAGAGTGACTGTGCTCCTGAAACACAGAGGTTCACCTCTACCTGTTCTCCGACATCTACGAAGATAAGTAGGGCATGCAGTGAATCAAACTCTGCTTCAACGACCGCTTCAAACAGATCGTAGACCTGAGCTGCCTGGTCAACAGTTAGTTGTCTGTCACCGTTAATATGTACACTGCAGTCCACACCATACAGGCTGAGATTTTCTACCGATTCATTAAAACATAGCCTTAATTCCTGTACAGAAATCGAACCACGCTGAACACCGACAAAAATCAGGTTGTTTCTGCGTTTTATATAAGTTCCGAGAATGATAACCTTGCTAAGTATGTGTTCAGCCTGCTCACGGTCGTCTGTATGCTGCAATTTTATAAGAAGCTCTTGAAGCATTGCAATTTGGTTTGCCGTCTGAGATTCCATTATATCATATAGTCTGTTTGCCTCTGTCAGCTTTAGCAGCTTTGCACGCTGTGCGTTTTCCGCTGCCAAAACATCCCCGATATCACGAAGCTCATCATGCGTTATCTCAAGCTCTTTATTAATTTTATTCAATTCTGAAATGTCTTCTTTCCAGAACACCCATCCTTGACGAATTTTATGCCTCTTTAAAAGTGTATCTTCATCCAATCTGATGGTATCTTTCTGCATATAATGCAGTTCGTTTTGCGTAAATGCTCTTTGCATGGTGACTGATATATGCTTGGTGCAAAGTGAATTATCCGTAATTTGGATAGGCAGACTCGTTACTTCGAAAAGCTCGCCGTATCCCATGTTAGACTGAATCAGTCCGCATTGAATGCAGCATTCGAAAATACTTGCAAAAATCAGACATTGTGAAACAGTCATATCTCCTGCAAGTACCCAGACCCAATATACCTTTTTGGCATACGCATGAACATATATCAGCGAAAGTATAAACGGAACAAGTGGCAGAAAGCGAAATTTTTTGCTATGAGGTATACGACAGTTTTTTATCATCAAAACAAGCGAAACCGCCGCACATAGCAGTTCCCAACTCAGAACGAATAAATAGCCGATCCCATATCTGTATTCATCATCAGACAAAATGTTGTTTGGAAAGGAAAACACCAGCTGATGAGAATCGTTTGTCAGAACGAGTAAAAGCATGATAATCGTTGGTATATAAAGAAGCTTAGTCCATTTTGGCAGTCGAAAATCTTCAGACTTGCCGAGAGATTGGGCAACAAAGACCGATAGCATGGGAATAAACAGAATAGGGACATAGTAAAAGTACCACAACCAGTGCGATACATATAGACTGTCAATAGAAAACTTTATTGAACGCAGGATCAGCCATAGCACCATAAGCATGGAAATTAAAAACAAATAGTGACGCACCTGTGTCTGTACTATACGGATATGAAGCGATAATCCCCACATAAAAAACAATGAAATATAGATTACACTTCGCAGATATCCCCATCCCGGGTGATTCAGATAAGTACGACTGGCATAGCGAATATACATGGCAAATGAAATAAATACCAGTACAACCAGTGCAAGCAGTATAGTCTTTTTCATAGTCTTGCTCATGCTATATCTCCACCCTGTTACAACTATTAATTATAATACAACAATATTGTTTATATAATATAGCATAGCATATAGATATTAGAAATACAATAAGGTTTTATTTATTTACAATATGAGACACTTTGTTTTAAATTTTCTTGTTAAAATTTGCAAAACCTAGCCAATCGGCGGGGGCGTAATTTTAATTTTGAAGATACAATATAAACAAATGAAACATTATATTCATAAATAAGAGAAAGGCGGTGGAAAAGAACTGATGCGGAGAATCGTACTGGATATGAAAGGAGGACTTTTGGCAGAGGCAGTTGAACAATCACTTACAGGATGCAATCTTGGTTTTATTGTCTACCGCTCTTCAAGTCCGGAGGAAACACTTAATTTATGCAAAGTCTGTCATGCCAATGTACTTGTAATGGAGGTTGTTCGTGAAGGTGTATGGAAGCTAAGTGAACGGCTTAAAATTCGAAATGAAATAAAGAATCTTGGCTTGGATTGCAAGATATTACTGCTGATAGATGAACGTGAAGATGAAATGCTTGCTGCTGATGTTCGACAGGCTGTGAAAGATCAGCTGGTTGACAATTTTATTTATGCATCGGTATCGCCGACCTACCTCGCAGGTGTGATTGATACGCTTTAGAAAGGAGTGGTAATATTGCAGGTTATAATCCAGAAAATACCGGAGAATTTGATGGAGTTTGAAATGCTAAATACTGAAGGACGTCAACCGGAAAGAATCTGTGCAATGTTTCTGTGTGCACTGGCACTGTTTGATCGTGATAAGGACGCAGGCACAGCCGCAATAAATCTTCTGCGTGGGCCTAAGCCTTTAACACCGTATGACTGTCAGTTCCTACGTGATCGATTGCGTGGTAAAGCATATCTTCCGCTTGCATATTTTGAAGGTGCAACGCCCGAAAACAGTTATCAGCCACATAAGCCGTATATACTTAATGTAATTGAAGATCCAAGACCACAGGATATAGAGCAAGGATATTTGCGATTATTCCTTAAAACAGCAGGTGCGGATTCACCACGCCCCATAAAGTTACGGCAAAAAGCTTCGACCGGAGAATGGTTCTTATGGGAATATTCAAGTATTCTCAGTGGCATTCGTATTCCGGCAGCAGAGGATCCTTGGGCATAAAAAAATGAGAAAGGAAGTAAACAAATATGGGATTAATTAAAGCAGCATTAGGCTCAGCCGGTGGCGTTATGGCTGACCAGTGGAAAGAATATTTTTATTGTGAGGCAATACCTGAAAATGTTATGGCCGTCAAAGGCCAGCATCGTGTCTCAGGACGTAGCAGCAACAACAAGGGATCGGAAAATATTATTTCCAATGGATCCATAGTTGTTGTAGCCGACGGTCAGTGTATGATTATTGTCGATCAGGGAAAGGTTACTGAGTTATGTGCCGAACCCGGAGAATTTACATATGACAGTTCAACAGAACCATCCATTTTTTCAGGTGAGTTAGGAAACAGTATTCGTGATACATTCAAGAATATCGGTAAACGATTTACATTCGGTGGTGAACCGCCAAAGGATCAGAGAGTTTATTATTTCAATACAAAGGAACTTATAGGCAACAAGTATGGCACACCATCACCGGTTCCGTTCCGAGTTGTTGATCAGAGAGCAGGTATCGACATTGATATTTCACTCCGTTGCTTCGGTGAATACAGCTACCGTATTTGTGACCCGATTCTGTTCTATACTAACGTTTGTGGAAACGTGAGTGAGGACTACACAAGAGATCGTCTTGATAGCCAGCTCAGAACTGAGCTTCTGACTGCTTTGCAGCCGGCATTTGCAAAGATATCCGATATGGGTATCCGCTATTCTGCAATCCCCGGTCATACAATGGAGCTTGCCGAAGCATTGAATGAAGTTCTTTCCGGAAAATGGCGTAATCTGCGTGGACTTGAAATCGTTTCCTTCGGTGTTTCGTCAATCAAGGCGAGCGAAGAAGATGAGCAGATGATCAAGGAATTACAGCGCAATGTAGCATTCATGGATCCAACGAGAGCGGCTGCACACTTAGTCGGTGCACAGGCATCTGCTATGCAGTCTGCGGCAGCTAATCAGGGAGCAGGCCCTGCAATGGCCTTTATGGGAATGAATATGGCCGGAAACAGTGGCGGTATGAATGCACAGAACCTCTATCAAATGGGGGCTCAGCAACAAGCACAGTCCGCACAGCCAACACCGTCAGCACCTGCACCTGCGCAGGAGGCTGTTGCACCGACAGGTTGGGATTGTGCCTGTGGTAAAAAAGGAATTACCGGTAATTTCTGTACAGAATGCGGTGCAAAAAAACCTGAACCACAGCCGGCAGCAGACAGTTGGAAATGCCCGTCATGTGGTAATGTCGTAACCGGCAAATTCTGTCCTGAATGTGGCACTAAAAAACCGGAAATAAAAGAAAACGGATGGACGTGCAGCTGCGGAGCGGTAAACAAAGGAAAATTCTGCCCCGAATGTGGCCAACCTAAGCCTGCCGGTGTTCCGCAGTACAAATGCGATAAATGCGGTTGGGAACCGGCTGATCCGGCTCATCCGCCGAAATTCTGCCCCGAATGCGGAGATCCGTTTGACGACGGAGATTTACATTGAAAAAATTATTTAAAATTGGTTTGATTGTTTTGGTATCAATTGTAGTTTTAACATTGACAAGTGGTTTTCTTTACAGACATTTTGTCGGAAACCGTATTATGGACGGCGGCAGAACGGAAAACCCTGATGTATACAGAGCAGATAAAGAACTGGTCGAATTTAGCTGGTATCAAAACCACATGAATTATTACAGCTGTTTCTCACTGAATTTTTATCTTGAGAATGATATGCCTGTTGCAGACGGTTGGTTCTTAAACTATGAAGACGGTGAAAAAAGACAAAGCGAAGAGGATGCGTTTTTAAATCCGATTCCATGGCAGCTTACATGGGTACAATGGTTTGAGCTTCAGAATATGTTGTCAGAGTTAAAATTGCCTGAGTACCAAGAGCCGTCTCCCCATGTTATGGATGAGACTGACAGCAAGATATATGTTGTCTGGCGTACCAAAGACGGGAATATTACCGAAAAGCTCAGTGGCAATAATGCCAACGAGCTGAAGGACTTGGTGTTCCGTATTGCTGAAGAAGCCTATGTGGCATCACAGTTAGAAGAACAACCGTACGAAGTCAATGAAACGGCAAAACTGACAGGATTTTACTGTAATCAGAATGCAGAATCGGAAAACGGCTGGAATTGCCCATCGTGCGGAATGAATAATGGCAACAGCGTATTTTGCGTAGAGTGCGGAACCAAGAACCCGGTGAATGATTGAAACTTAGCAACAACAAGAAAAGTATAATTTATTATAAATGAACACGAGCTTTGAGAGTCATATGTATACTGAAGTGCTTACCGTTCTAACTTTGTATATATATGGTACAGTATTTAATTCCAAAGCAGACGATACACATTATACGGCATAATTCAGCCGTCAGACATAAAGGAGATGGATATGTATGGGACTGTTCGATAAAAAATATTGCGATATTTGTGGTGAAAAGATTGGTTTACTCGGAAATCGCAAGCTGGAAAACGGCAATCTTTGCAAAAATTGTGCTAATAAGCTTTCGCCATGGTTTTCCGACAGACGTAACAGTAATGTTGAAGAGATAAAAGCACAGCTTGAATATAGGGAAGAAAATAAGGAAAGAGTTTCAGCGTTTCATACGACCAGAACTCTTGGTACTGATATGAAGGTGCTTCTTGATGAGGATGCGGGAAAATTCATTGTAACAAGAGCCAGAAATTTGGCTGAAGCAAACCCTGATGTTTTGGATTTCGCAGATGTGACCGGCTGTAATCTCGACGTTGACGAGAGCCGTTCTGAGATTATGCGTGAGGATAAGGATGGTAATGAAGTAAGCTATAATCCGCCACGCTATGAATACTCATATGATTTTTATATCACCATTTTTGTCAATAATCCCTACTTTGATGAAATGCGATTCAAGATCAATCCAAGCTCTGTGGATATCACACCTCCATCTTTAATGCGTCCGGGCATGATGACAGGATTTAACCCTGAAAGCAATGTTGAGTATTGCAATTATAAAAAACTCGGCGAGGAAATCAGAGAGGCACTGACACAGGTTCGTAATGATGTACGTGAAAAAATCGAACAGGCGGCTGCTCCTAAGACAGCAGTTACATGTCCATACTGTGGGGCAACTACCACACCTGATAGCAGCGGCTGCTGTGAATACTGTGGTGGTGCAGTAAACGGTTGATTTTTACAATAAAAATGCAAGTGCATTACGTTCAATGGAAAGAGCAAATGAACCTTGAGAAATGCACTTATTAAACAAAATGGCACCAATTTTATTTACAGCGACCGTTTTAGGGTGATGTTAGAAATTTAAAACGAATGCTCTTGTATATGGCAAAAACCATAACACAAATTAGAATTTCGGTTATGGCATCAGCATTATTTTATAAAAACAGGTCGCATATAATCACAATACATACTATTACATACTTATTTAAGAAAGGAGACACTACTATGGCAAACTTTACCGATAGCATTAAAGAAGCTGCATTCGCAACCGGTCCACGTGAATTCGATCTTCCTTTTGCAACTACTCTTGAAGAAATTGCGGAAAAGCTAAATGCCCGCTCAGCAGCGTTCCAGATGCCTTTCCAAATCAAGGGAGGAGTTCCCGGACAGCGTATAGCATTTGAAAAGGAACCAAATCTTGATGTAGGCCTATGGCTTTTTCTTAAAGACGGTACGCACATACGTATCCAGCCGGTAATTACGGAGGCAAAGATGTCAGTTGGCGGTATGCGCGTTGATAAGAATAGTGCATTGCGTAAGGGAATTAAGGGGTCAACAATTGACCTTGCAACTGAGCGTGGAGGCTATATTGACACCGTAACCGAAACTGTGAAGAAAATTTTGAATGGCGAAGAAGTTGAAGACTATATTGCACCTGAAGTTCCTGTTGGTGCAGAACCGCCAAAAGATTGGATGACAACATTTCTGCTTTGTCTCTTCCTTGGCAGTATCGGCGTTCATCGCTACTATGTTGGAAAAATCGGCACAGGAATTTTATACACATTTACATTGGGGCTGTTTGGTATAGGATATCTTGTTGATTTTATCAATATTATTCGTGGCAAGTTCACCGATAAGAACGGAAACTATATCCAGCGTGAAAAGAAAGAAGAAACAGTGTAAGTATTTCTGATATGCACTCATATATTTTAAATGCTTTTTAAAATGGATTAATATTATTTTCTTATGAGTAGCAGATTTACGCATCAATGGATAATTTAGGAAGGAGATTATGAATATGAAACAGACGAAGAAAAAAATACTTTGCCTGATTTTTGCAGTACTGATGGTACTCAGCTTCACTGCCTGTGGCAAAGGTAAGACATCAGCAGACTCCAATATAATCGATCTTGGCGATTGTGAGTTACTCTATAAGAGTGCTTGCATAATGGACGATAGTGACGGAAACGATGCAATTGTTTTGACACTTGACTTTACAAACAAAGGCAAGGAAAATGCTTCATATCTTTGGAGTGTTGACGAAACAATTATGCAGAACGGTGTAGAACTTGAGGTTGCAACCGTATTTACAGGTTCGGACTACTCTACTATTATCGAAAACCAGTTCAAGGATGTTGAACCGGGTGCAACACTTGAGGTTAAGACAGCATACGTGTTGTCGGACACAACAAGTGAAATTACGGCAACTTTTGAGGAAATATTTGGCGGCAAAAAAGGCACTATCACTATTGATCCAACAACACTTGGTCAGGAAGGGACCGGAGATGAGTTACTCGACTGGTGGAACGGCGATTGGTACGGCTGGTGGCAGATGACCGGTTGTTCGGGCACTTATGAGAGTATGGAAGGTAAATGGTGGGATGTTTGTGGTTCAATTGACATTGGTGCAGACTACACCGGTACTGTTACACTTTGGGATGAAGATTATACAAAATCAGAACCTATGGCATCAGTGAATGTTAGTTTAAATGAGGCAGGAACCGGCGATTACGGTACAATTATGTCTGAAGGCGGCTGGTTCACAGATGTTGAATTAGAGCACGCAGATTGGATTGTTGACCCCGGCTTAATGGAAAGAGACAACATAATCTGCATAGAAGGTTGGTACGAAAACGGTGACGATGAATACTACTATGAGATTTATCTTCGCCCTTGGGGAACCTACTGGGATGATGCAGGAGAAGACTTCTTACCTTATAATTATGAAAGCTGGTATTTGCCGCTTATTGATGATGGCAAGTCTATGCCTGACAGCATTGGCTCAGAAGCACCTTCGTCCAGTATGGGCGGAGGCGGAAACACATCCGGAGGAACCGGTATTGTAACTGATGAGCAGGTACAAAAAGGTTACGTATGGATGAACGAGGTTAATAATAATATTTTCGATACAACATATGAGGAATTGGTTGCTTACTTCGGCGTAGAAGGCGAGTTCGTTAAAGAAGAGTACAGCGATCATATGAAGGCAAATTATCGCTACTATAAATGGATTTCATCCGAGAATCCTTCAAATTTCATTTACGTCAATTTCGTAGAAGAGAAACCCGGCGTTTATGAGGTTAGTGCTTACAATACAAGCGGTTTCTCAGGAAACGAAGCTATAGAAAAGTATCTTGATGTTGTTAAAGCTGAGGCGGCAGAAGCGAATAAGGCTGCTTCTGCAAATGCATCAATGAAAGACTTCTCTGTTGATATTGCTCAATTTGCAAAAAAAGATGTAAAGGTTAAGATTACTACGAAGATACCTACATCAGGTTGGTCATACGATGAAAACGGAAGAAGTCTTGTAGAAAATGATGATCCTTCAGCATTTGGTGCAGGCAAAATTAAGTTTGAAGTTAGTGGAAGTGTTGCTGATTTCGATTACTATAAGGATAAGTTTGAAAACTATAAGGATGTTGAAGACCGTGTAATCGGTGGTATCACATTCCATGGCCGTACATATGAATACATTGGCTATCAGTGGCTGCAGTATGTAGCACAGATTGATGATGGTCGTGCCCTCTCTATTGGATTGATAGATATGGATTGTGTATCGGGAACTATGCCTGATATTATTCTCACTAACATGAAGTTCCAGTAATGCAGACTTTCGGATGTGATATGTGTTCACACTATTTTGAATCAGTGTGGAAGAAAAAATAGGTAAAAACATATAATCCGGCTCCCGTCCCGTTTGGGACGGGAGTGATATGAATTCTTCGGGCAAGGAAGTATTGGCATGAAGCTGAACAAAAGACAGATTAAATGCCAAATATGCACGGGTAGATGCAGAAACTGCCTTGCTCGATGCTTTATCCTTGTGATAGTGAAAATCCACCGAAGATAAGCCATCAGAGTTACTGTCTTTACCGATGACAGTAACATCGGCGTAAGACAAGACAAAGAAATGAGGGATTTAGATGGCAACAAAGATAACAAATTATCAATGTCCCGCATGCACGGGTCCTCTGCATTTTGTGGGTGAATCCGGAAAATTGGAGTGTGACTACTGCGGTACCAGCTTCGATGTGGAGGAAATTGAGGCACTCTATGCAGAAAAGGAACAAAAATCGGAAAAAGCAGCAGAAGATGCGACAGATGCGGTAGATGCGACAGCTTCCGATTCCAAGGATGGTTCTGAATGGGATATTTCAGATTTGAATGAAAACTGGGGTGCAGATATTGAGGGAATGCGTGCTTATAGCTGTCCGTCTTGTGGAGCAGAACTGATTTGTGATGAAACAACAGCAGCTACATCATGCCCGTACTGTGGCAATCCAACTGTCATTCAGGGACAATTTTCCGGTATTCTGAAGCCTGACTACATTCTGCCTTTTAAACTCAGCAAGGAGGATGCCATTGCGGCACTTAAAAAGCACTATCTCAAAAAGCCACTTTTACCATCAACTTTTTCTAAGGCAAACCATCTTGAGGAAATCAAGGGTGTGTACGTTCCTTTTTGGATGTACGATGGTAAGGCGGACGGAAGTGTGCAGTTTCATGCCGTCAAAGTACGTGAATACACATCCGGAGATTATGAGATAACAGAAACCAGTCATTATGATGTGAGTCGCAAAGGCTCTATTGCCTTTGAAAAAATTCCTGTAGATGCATCAAGCAAGATGCCGGATGATTACATGGATTCTATCGAACCATATGATTATTCTGATCTCAAACCGTTTTCAACAGCATATTTGCCAGGATTTTTGGCAGATAAATACGATGTAAGCGTAGAAGAAAGCCGAGAACGAGCGGATATACGCTGTGCAGGTTCTTTGGTAAATGCACTGAGAGATACTGTAAAAGGTTATGCCAGCTGTGACGAAACCGATCGTAATATCAAACTTACACGAGGTAAAGTACATTATGCACTGCTTCCTGTGTGGATTTTGAATACAAAATGGGATGGAAAAGATTTCCTCTTTGCTATGAACGGTCAGACCGGCAAGATTGTCGGAAATCTTCCGGTCAGTACAAAGAGATTGATCGGCCTGTTTGTAGCTATTGCAGCACCGCTTGTTGCGCTTAGTGTGATTGCAATTGTGCTTATGGTACGGTAAGGAGGGCTTAGTTATGAATAAAAAACGAATATTTTGCCATCTGTTGGCGATTATTATGGCTCTTGCCTTCTGTATTAGTGCATTTGCAGCGGAGCAGACCGGAGCACAGCTGAATTATGTAACAGATGCCGCCGGGCTTCTCAGCGAAAGCGAAAATGATCGTTTGGAAGAAACGGCAGAGTTAGTTTCAAATAAATACGGTGTTGGTGTTTACATAGTGACAGTGGAGGATTTTCACGACTTTAATCCTGACGGCGTATATAAAGCAACCTATACGATATATCATGACTATACAATGGGAGAAGGGCCAAATCGTGATGGTATAATGCTTCTGCTCAGTATGGATGATAGAGACTGGGCTATGTTTTGCTATGGCTCACGCTGTGAGTATGCGTTTAATAGCTATGGTCAAGAGAAGCTGGAAAAGGTCTTTCTGGATAATTTTGGAGAAGACGACTGGTATGGTGGTTTTAATGACTATGTAAAAGAATGTGGTGTTTATCTTGGAATGGCTGCAAAAGGTAAGCCTGTTCGAGCCAATCCGGTGTATGCGTGTCTTATTGCAGCAGTTTTAGCTCTGCTTGTTGCAACGGTTATTGTTTCCGTAATATGGAATAAGATGCAGTCTGTTTCTATAAAGACAACTGCCAACGCCTACGTTTCGGGAGTACTTCAGTTGACTGGGCAAACAGACACTTTTACACACAAGACAACTTCCAGTCGTAAGATTGAACGTAGTTCTTCGAGTGATAGCAGTAGCCGTAGTGAATCCGGTGGCGGAGGTTCCGGTCGAAGTGGAAAGTTCTGAAAGGAGAAGTGGAGAAGCTATGAAAATAATACGCAAACGAGCACTTGCACTGTTGCTGGCGCTGGTTATGCCACTGCCTTTGTGTGCTTGTGCACCGAAACAGCAACAGAATCAATCTTATAAGAATGAATTGAACACCAGTAAGGCAACTTTGCCTTCAAAAACAGAAGAAACAGTAATAACGAAAGACCAGACTGTACAGAATGGTTTTTCAACGGAGGCTAATAAATCTCTTGAATTGCTACGTGACAGTATTGATTTTTCAATGACAATGTTTGGTGCTACGTATCTTGGTTATGTTGGAGGAATGTTTGAAGAAGGTTTCGAAACAGGTTTTCCTAAATGGATGTCGGAAACAAACAAAGCAATGTTGTTAAAATATCCTTTTATTGGGGAAATCGATGAGAACCATATCATTGGCAGAGCGGGACATCTGTATTGTATTGTGCCGGTTGATGAAAATGCTACAATTTCAATCAATCGTGTAAAATGGAATGAAAAAACAAAAACCGATGAGGTTACCGAGGTTCTATACAGGTCTGAAAGCGGAGAGCCGGTACTGTTATTTGCAAACCTTGATGGTGTTGCATATGAGGATGATACACAGGTCTTTATCACTGACAACAACGGAAAGACATGTGAATGGCATCCATCCACCGGTGCAAGGGGCTATCTTGCTCCGTGTATATCAGAAACCGGTGAATATCTTTTATTTGATTTTACGGAATACGGATGGACTAATACTCCGATTGAATTTTCAGAGTGGCTTGCTGATGGATGGTCGGGCATGACTGCACTCGGTCTTGCAGGATCGCAGAGCTGCGGTATGACTTGGGTAACAGAATCTATGGTTAGAGAAACAGACCGTTATGCCTTTTTCGCATTAACCTTCTATCCCGGTGATGAAACCGGAGGAACGGTCGATCTTAACTGGGTATACGATAATGGTGACGATTTTGAAGAAATGTGGAGTGGTTTTTGGACAATTCAAACCGTCATGGACGGTCCAAGCTATGTTACACTCAGTCTGTCACTTGTGGGTGGCAAAAGCTACGGAGTAACAGACGGCCCAATGTATATATGTGAAACCTATCCACTTATGATCAACCCCAGTGGTACCGGATTGGTAATCGGAGCAGGCGAAAACGGAATCTGCTTACCGTTTATGTCGCAAAGCACAATGCTGAGTATACTTACACAGTCCGTAGGATAGAAAATAAAATAAACACAATGTAGATTTTTATATGTAAATAATGTGTAGAAATTAATTAAAAGTGCAACAATTTTATCTTTCGTATATTCAAAATGCGTTAGATTTGAGTTGCACTTTTATCTTGTTTAAGGAAAGATAACCTTAACAGGATAATGTATAGATATTTTCCTAAATAATTGCTTTATTTATATATATTTTTTAAAAATAATGTTTGACAATTTAGAACAAATGATATATTTTAGACTAAGCAGATAATTTGTTTTAATGGAGGACATTATGGGAGAGCAATTCAATATTTTACTTAACCAAATGCTTATGTTTTTTACGCTTATAATCATAGGCTTTGTGGCACAGAAGATTAAGCTTCTGGCAAACGAAACAATAGACGGTCTTTCTAAGCTTGTTGTTAAGCTTATACTTCCGCTGATGGTTTTTACTACGGTTGTAAACGGTGCAACAATAAGCGGTATAGCACAGAAATTTCCGTTTTTTCTGTTTTCGTTTCTTATGATATTTATTCTTGTCGGAATCGGTATATTGAGCAGTAAGCTTATGCGTCTGCCTAAGCCGACAAGCTATATTAATACGGCAATAGTCGGTTTTCCGAATACAGGCTTTATGGGATACCCGTTGTTAATTGCTATGTTTCCTGAAACCGGTCCGCTTGCCGTTGCTGTTTATGTTATTGTCGATCAGCTTACCTTCTGGACATTCATGCCTGTACTTACTCAAAAAGAAATAACATTAAAAAGCATAAATTTTATGAATATGCTTAAAAATCCGCCGTTTATAGCACTTATACTCGGAATAATATGTATTTCTTTTAAGCTCCATCCGTCGGGTGTTGCATGGGATACAATGACTGCGGTAGGCGGAACCTGCAAGTATTTTGCACTTATCTATATCGGTGCGGATATAGGAAGAAGAGGCTTTAAGACGCTTGTGGAAAAACCGAAGGTTTTCCTTACAATACCGATTAAGCTTATAATAGCACCCGTGGTTGTGTTTTTCCTGTTTAAATTCATCGGTGTGCTTTCGTCTGAGGATCTTATGATGATTACTATACTTGCTATGCTGCCTTCTATGGTCGTTTTGTGTATGCTTGCGGCAGATAACGGCTCCGATGCGGATTATGCCACAGCCGGCCTTATCGTAACAACGCTTTGCAGTATGGCAACAATGCCGCTTGTAATGAAGTTTTTGATGGCGTTTTTGTGATGAAAATGTGTAATAAAAATTTAAATATAGTTTTGGAAAATTGCGTTGTTATTTTTGGTGTCGTTGTGTATAATATAAATAAGAACATATAGTTCTGTGTTTTGTATAAGTAAAAACTTTTATTTAGCATTAAGGAGAATATTAATTTGGAGGTGATTGTATGGCAACTTCATCAATTAGGAAGGAATTTTATATCAATAATGAAAATGAATACGATAATTTAAAAGAAGAATTAAGTAAAAGTCCTGAGAGAAAGACAGTTACATCGTCTCCTTCTTTGGATAAAGGTAGAAAAAAATTAGCAACATTTGTCTTTCGTTAAATGATTTAGCAGAAAGAGCATCTGCTGTTGGTGGTTTAGATAAATTAGCGGATGCTCTTAATGCTTTTAAATGTTGCCTTGATGAAGATATAGAAGACTTTTTACATAACAAAGCAATGCAGTATTTGGAAAGAGGTTGGTGTTCGACATATTTGGTTGTTGATGAAGACAGCTTTGATAACAATGTGTTAAACATTCAAGGATATTTTACATTATCACATAAAGCCTTGATACCTCGTTTCGCAAGCAAAGGAAAAATTAAAGAAACCGGAGGCTTTAAGGAAGCGGAAAGCATACATTTTGTACTTATAGGTCAATTAGGCAGATACATAGATAAAAATGACGATGCCATAATTTATGGCAACGTTAGCGGAAATGAATTGTTAGATTATGCTATGGAGATAATCAGAAGTGTGGATTCACTTATACCTTGCAGATGTGCATTGGTTGAGTGCAGTGATAATGTTAAACTGCATGAGTTTTATACGAAATACGGTTTTAAATTCTTTCAGCAGGACGAACTGCATTATCAATTTTATATTCGTATATAAATATTAAATTCGACAGGCCTTCTATGATAAAACATTATGGAAGGCCTTTAATTATGCCGAAATACAGTTTAAAATGAATTTCGGTTATCAATGAAAAATTTTTAATACCGGCAATCAAATTTTTCATATTATGAAAAAATATCATGATTAATATTTACATCAGCGAATTAAAGCGTTATAATGGAACAAATATTTTCCACGGAGGTAAAAAGATGATTAAATTATATGACGGCGGTGCATATCTTGTTGACGGAAAAACCATTGTGCCGGATAATGCAGATGCGGCTAAGGAAATTCAGGCTCTTACAGGCAAAACAATTTCCAAGGAACAGGCTTCGGAAAACACAATGGCTTACGGAATTCTTAAGAACCATAATACTTCCGGTTCAATGGATAAGCTTAAAATAAGATTTGATGCAATGGCATCACATGATATTACATATGTAGGTATTATTCAGACAGCAAGAGCAAGCGGACTTGAAAAATTCCCTATGCCTTATGTCCTTACCAACTGTCATAACAGCCTTTGTGCTGTCGGTGGAACAATAAATGAGGACGACCATCTTTTCGGCCTTTCCTGTGCAAAGAAATATGGCGGTATATATGTACCTGCACATCAGGCAGTTATCCACCAGTATATGCGTGAAATGATGAGCGGAACAGGCAAAATGATTCTCGGTTCGGACAGCCATACACGTTACGGTGCTCTCGGAACAATGGCTATGGGCGAAGGCGGCCCTGAGCTTGTTAAACAGCTCCTTAATAAAACATATGATATAGACAGACCTCAGGTAATCGGCGTATATCTCACAGGAAAGCCTGAAAAGGGAGTAGGCCCTCAGGACGTTGCACTTGCCATTATCGGTGCTGTTTTTGATAATGGATATGTTAAAAATAAAGTAATGGAGTTTGTCGGCGACGGTATTGCAAATCTTTCTGTTGATTACAGAAACGGTATTGATGTTATGACAACGGAAACAACATGCCTTTCTTCTGTATGGAGAACAGACGACAGCGTTAAGGAATGGTACGAAATCCACGGCAGACCGGCTGATTATAAAGAACAGAATCCCGGTGAAATTACATATTATGACGGCATGATTTATGTTGATCTTTCAACAATCAAGCCTATGATTGCAATGCCTTTCCATCCGAGCAATATCTATACAATCGAGGAGCTTAACGCAAATCTTTATGATATTCTTGATGAGGTTGAAAAGACAGGTGCTAAACAGCTTGATAATGATACAATCAAGTTCTCGCTTAAGGATAAGGTTAAAAACGGCAGACTTACAGTTGAACAGGGCGTTATTGCCGGCTGTGCAGGCGGTACATACGAAAATATCTGCGATGCCGCCGATATTATCAGAGGCAATTCAATAGGTGCGGATGAATTCGCACTCAGTGTATATCCTTCAAGCCAGCCCGTATTCCTTTCACTTGTTGAAAACGGAAGAATTGCAGATATAATGATGTCCGGTGCTACCGTACGTTCTGCATTCTGCGGTCCTTGCTTCGGTGCAGGTGATGTTCCGGCTAATAACTGTCTTAGTATAAGACATTCAACAAGAAACTTCCCCAACCGTGAAGGCTCTAAGATAACAAGCGGACAGATTGCGTCAGTTGCTCTTATGGATGCTCGTTCTATTGCTGCAACAGCAATCAATAAAGGTGTTATCACAGCGGCAACAGATATTGATGTTGATTTTACAAAGCCTAAATATTTCTTCAACGGCGATGTTTATAAAAACAGATGTTATAATGGATACGGAAAAGCAGACAGCTCCGTTGAGCTTAAGTTTGGCCCGAATATCACAGACTGGCCTGCAATGAGTCCTCTTACAGAAGATATTGTTCTTAAGGTTGTTTCTCTTATTACAGACCCCGTAACAACAACCGATGAGCTTATTCCTTCGGGTGAAACATCATCATACCGTTCAAATCCTCTTAAGCTTGCGGAGTTTGCACTCTCAAGAAAGGATCCGGCTTATGTCGGCAGAGCAAAAGAGGTTCAGAAGGCAGAGAAAGCAAGACTTGCCGGAGAAGATCCCGTTGCGGCACTTGATGAGCTTAAGTCGGTTAATGATACAATAAAGACACAGTTTGCCGATTTCGATATTAATAAAACAGGCATCGGAAGCACAATATATGCGGTTAAACCAGGTGACGGCTCTGCAAGAGAACAGGCGGCAAGTTGTCAGAAGGTTCTCGGCGGATGGGCAAACATTGCCGGAGAATATGCAACAAAGAGATACCGTTCAAACCTTATTAACTGGGGTATGCTTCCCTTTATTCTTGACGGAGAAACACCCTTTGAGAACGGAGATTATATATTTGTTCCCGCAATCAAAGATGCAATCAAGGATAAAAAGACAGAAATTCCGGCTTATATCGTGAAGGACGGCAAGCTTGTTCCGTTTACACTCAAAATGGGCGATATTACAGACGATGAAAGAAAGATTATTCTTGCCGGCTGTCTTATCAATTTCTATGCAGAAAAGTAAGTTTAAATAAGTTTATTAAGCCTAAGGGCGTATTATAAAGGAGATAGATAAATGAAAAAAACAGTAACACTTACACTTGCCGCAATGCTTGCTATCGGAATGCTATCCGGTTGTGCATCAAATAACGGCACAAATAGCAACTCTGCTGCTACAGAAACAACGGAGTCAAAGGAGAACTTTTCTGATGAAATGAAAATTCCCTATGCGTTGGATCTGTCAGAGGAGGACGGTGCAGACAGCATTGAAAGGCTTGGCGACCATGAGGATTCCCCTTATTTTGCTCACCCTGATTTTTATAATATGGAGTCAACTGATACACTTACAATACTCCATAATTATAAAACACAACAGCAGACGAGCGAATGGTCATGTGGTGTAACTGCGGCTCTTATGGCTCTTAACTGGTATGGTAAACTTGGCGACTGGAACGAAGAAAGTCTTGCGGCATTAAGACATAAGCTTGATTCCGAGGTTTACGGAGATTATCCGGGAACTACCCTTGATCAGGAAATTGATATATTTGAAGGTGTCGGTGGATTTGATCTTATTACTACATATGATTATCCCGATGGAATAACCTTTGATGATATAAAAGGCTGGCTTGCGGAAGGCAAACCAATACTTTTTGCTTGGAATGACTGGGGCGGACATTGGCAGACAATGATTGGCTATGATGATATGGGTACGGAAACAACACAGGACGACGTAATCATTGTTGCTGATTCATACGATACAACAGACCATAACCAGGATGGCTACGGCATTTATCCGGCAGAAAGACTTATTTATAACTTTACAATGTATAACGCATTTACAGAGGATGAGGGTGGAAACGATTATCTTTTCGTTGTTCCTTCACCGAAAGAGTAATTTTGAATTTGTTTATAAACAGATGTCGTTTTTGCGACATCTGTTTTTTGTATAATTATTTTTTATTTTGAAACAAAAACCGTATCACAGGCGTGTTATAAGTGAAAGGAGAAGATAGATATTGAATACATACAAAAGTGAAGAATTTCTGTCAGCCTCCATTGACCGATTCGGTGATTCGGTTTACCGACTGGCATTGTGCAGACTCGGCAGTGAGGCAGATGCAGAGGACGTATTTCAGGAGGTTTTTCTGCGGCTGTTTAAAAGCAATACGGATTTTAACGACAATGAACATTTAAAGGCATGGCTGTTAAGGATTACGATTCAGCGGTGCAACGATTTCCACAGGGCGGTAAACAGACGGCAGACGGAAAATATAGACGATTGCCGGGAGCTCAGCCAAAATATACCGCAGGATTACAGTGAGCTTTGGTTGGCGGTGAACAGTCTGCCGGACAATCAGCGGACTGCCGTACATCTTTTTTATGCCGAAGGCTATTCCACAGAGGAGATAGCCGAAGTAATGGATTGTCAGCCATCAACAGTCAGAACATGGCTTCACAGAGGCCGCAAGGAGCTTAAAACAATGCTTGAGGAGGATTGCTATGAATAAAAATAATGAATACAGAAAAATGCAGGAAAATATAAAAATGCCCGAAGGACTTAAGGAAAAAACAATGCTTGCCGCAAGACAGCTTGAGGAAAACGATAAAAACAATAAAAATGAAAGTACTGAAAGTATCGTAAGTATAAATAAGGCACGCAAACCGAAACACAGTAAGCTTAAAAGATTTGCTGCCGCCGCTGCGGCTTTTGTATGTGTTGTTGCTGCCGGAAACGGAATACTTAACCATAACACAGTAAATACAAATGAAGTTGGCAACAATAACAATAGCTTTGGCATTGTTGCTTATGCCGCAGAAACAGGTGAAATAACCGAACCTAAGAACAGCAGAATTATATTCAGTTCCGGTGACGGAGAAGGAGGAGCTGACTGGGGTTTTTTCTCCGGAAGTCTTTTCAAGGTAACGGGAGAGAATATCAAGAGTGTAAGTATGAAGGTGAACAAGGGCGGTATTTATCGCCAAAGAGAATATTATTATACGGAAGAGCAGATGAACGATATGCTGAAGGATTCTCCGGACGGAAATATTGTTATAGACGGCTCTGATACAGTAATGCTTTCATCGGCTGATAAGAAAAACTGGACGGCAGATGCGTGCTGGGTGCTCGGAAAAGATGCAGAGGCAGATTATAATGCTGATGATTTATTCGGATTCTGGATTGACGGAGCAACATATGAACAGCTTCAGAATGATGACGATGATTTGCAAGTTTCATGGCATAAAACAACGGATTATTTTGACGGAGCAGAGCTTGAAATAACGGTAAGGTTTGATGACGGCTCGGAAAAAACAGAAAATCTTAGCCTTAAAACAGGAAAACTTGAGGTTGACTATGATGACAACGGAAATATGTATTACACAGGAAATGTTCTTGATTATAACGATAATGTTACGCCTTATGACTACGGTGTGTACGCCGAAATAGGCAATATGCAGTAAACAAAAAACAAAATGTGTTCAAACTACTTGACAGATAGGAAATAAACGTGTATTATCTATTTCAGTTTATTGTAACGAAGGGAGAAGTATAAACATGAGAGAATTCCGAATGTGCAGATGTATATATTAATAAATAATATTATACAGTACTGCTGTCTGCTTATTGCGGATTTGGAATGAAATCATATTTATATGCTCGCTTATTATATTTAAGGATTTTTGGCAGTGCCGTATTGGTACTGCCTTTTTATTTTATTGTATCGGAGGAATCGAAATGCCAATAAAAATACCTAATACACTTCCTGCTGCGGAAACGCTCAAAAAAGAAAATATATTCTTTATGACGGAAGGCAGAGCAACAACACAGGATATACGTCCGCTCAGAATACTTCTGCTCAACCTTATGCCGACCAAAATAGCCACAGAAACACAGTTTTGCCGTCTTTTGAGCAATACACCGATTCAGATTGAAATTGAGCTTATACACACTCATACGCACGTTTCCAAGAACACTTCTGCCGAGCATATGCTTGCGTTCTATAAAACCTTTGATGATATTAAGAACCAGAATTTCGACGGTCTGCTTATAACAGGTGCACCTGTGGAAAATATGCCCTTTGAAGAGGTTGAATACTGGGATGAAGTTTGCGAGATAATGGAATGGAGCAAGACACATGTAACGAATACCGTTCATGTATGCTGGGGCGCACAGGCAGGACTTTATTATCACTACGGAATAAATAAGGTTCAGCTCGATAAAAAGCTTTCAGGTGTGTATCTCCATAAAAGAGAGGACGATATGAGCGATTATTTAAGAGGCATGGCGGATATGTTCTATATTCCTCATTCAAGAAACACAACGGTTCTGCGTGAAGATATTGAAAAAATTCCGGAGCTTGAAATACTTGCGTCCTCGGATGAGGCCGGTGTTTTCTTTGTAAAAAGCAAAAACGACAGACAGATATTTATTATGGGACACCCGGAATATGACTCGGAAACGCTCAATAACGAGTATGTAAGGGATCTTGAGGCAGGAATCAATCCGGAAATTCCGGCAAACTATTATCCCGACAATGATCCGACAAAGAAGCCTGTAAATCTCTGGAGAAGCCAGGCGAGCTTGATTTATATTAACTGGATTAACCACGTTTATCAGGAAACACCGTACAGCTTGGAGGATATTAAATAAAAAAATAAGTCGAAATCTTGTCATGACTATCATTTCATAATACCTTCCGCTTTACAAAATAACTTTATATACAGTTTAAAGCCGGCATATCGAATTTAATATGCCGGCTTTAATTTTAGGGTTGCAGGGAGCAGACATTGTTGTTTGCTCCCTGTTGTACTGCCTTACGGCAATACTGAAATATATGAATAAATAAATAAATTAGGGGCTGAAGTGGATTAAACCATGTTTGTATATCCCATAAGATAGCTGTCGATTTCCTTTGCGGCCTCTCTGCCTTCGGCAATTCCCCATACAACAAGGGACTGACCTCTGTGCATATCTCCGGCTGTAAATACTTTATCTACATTTGTTTTATAGCTGCCTGCCGCTGTTTTTACATTTGTTCTCGGATTAAGCTCAACACCGAAGGCATCGGCAACATATTTCTGAGAACCGAGGAAGCCAGCCGCAATGATAAGAATATCGGCGTCGAGTATCTGTTCACTGCCGGGGATTTCCTTCATTGCCATTGCACCTGTTTCGGGATTTTTCTCCTGTTTAAGCTTAACTGTTTTGACTGCCTTAAGGTTGCCCTTGTCATCTGCAATAAGCTCTTTTACGGTTGTTTCGTAAACTCTCGGATCGTGTCCGAATACGGCGATTGCTTCTTCCTGACCGTAGTCTGTTTTGCAGACTCTCGGCCACTGCGGCCAAGGATTGCTTTCCGAACGCTTGTCGGGAAGCTTAGGCATCATTTCTATCTGTGTTACGGATTTACAGCCATGTCTTATGACTGTTCCGGTACAGTCGTTTCCTGTGTCACCGCCGCCGACGATAACAACGTTTTTGCCTTTGGCATTTACATATTTTCCGTCCTTGAAATTTGAGTCGAGAAGGCTCTTTGTGTTCATTGTGAGGAAGTCTACGGCAAAATAGATACCGTTTATTGTTGAACGTCCTTCAAGTGCCAGATCACGGGGATTTCCGGCACCGCAGCAGAGCACTACGGCATCGTATGCTTCGAGAATTTCCTCTGCGGAAACATTGTTTCCTATGTCTGCATTGGTAACGAATTTTATTCCTTCCTCTTTCATAAGGTTTATTCGTCTGTCAACAATGCTCTTTTCAAGCTTCATATTAGGTATGCCGTACATAAGAAGTCCGCCGATACGGTCATGCTTTTCGTATACGGTAACATTATGGCCTCTCTGGTTAAGTCGGTCGGCAACGGCAAGTCCCGAAGGACCTGAACCGATAACCGCAATCTGCTTGTCTGAACGCACCTCGGGAATGCGAGGTACAACAAGACCGTTTTCAAAGCCGTTTTCGATAAGCGCAAGCTCGTTTTCCTTAACCGTAACGGGAGTGTCGTTCATTCCGCAGGTGCAAGCCGCTTCGCAAAGGGCAGGGCATACACGACCTGTAAATTCCGGAAAGTCGTTTGTTTTTCTGAGTCTTGCGAGAGCATGCTCCCAGTTGCCTTTGAATATTTCGTCATTCCATTCGGGAATGAGGTTGTGAAGAGGACAGCCTGTTGCCATGCCGTTGAGCATCATGCCCGACTGGCAGAAGGGTACTCCGCAGTTCATACATCTTGCACCCTGAAGCTTTCTTTCCTCATGTGAAATCATTTTGTGAAATTCGTTAAAATTCTTTATTCTTTCCTTCGGTGATGTCGAAGGGTTAAGTTCTCTTTCGTAATCTAAAAATCCTGTCGGTTTTCCCATAATCAGTACCTCCTTATCTGCTTGTATTCATGTAGAATGCTTCGATTTCAGCCTGTTCTCTTGACATGCCTTTTTCCTCCATCTGTGAAATTGACTGGAGCATATGGTTGTAATCAATAGGCATAATCTTCTTGAATTTGTCTGTGTAGCTGTCGAAGTTCTCAAGAATACGTTTAGCAAGAGGAGAGCCTGTTGCCTCTTCGTGCTCGGTGAGTAATGTCTTTATTTCGTTGATGTCGTGCTTTTCGGTAACTGTTTCGATGTTTACAAGCTCCTTGTTTACACGGAGGTAAAGGTCGTGCTTTTCATCGAGAACATATGCGATACCGCCGGACATACCTGCGGCAAAGTTTTTGCCTGTTCCGCCGAGAATAAGCACCGTACCGCCTGTCATGTATTCGCAGCCGTGGTCGCCGACACCTTCAACAACAGCGGTTGCACCGGAATTTCTTACGCAGAAACGCTCGCCGGCAACACCGTTGATAAATGCTTTTCCGCTTGTTGCTCCGTAAAGGGCTACGTTGCCGATTATGATATTTTCCTCCGGTTTGAACTTGCTTCCCTTAGTAGGGTAGACGATAAGCTTACCGCCGGAAAGACCTTTGCCGAAGTAGTCGTTGCTGTCGCCTTCAAGCTCCATTGTAAGTCCTTTGGGAATGAAAGCACCGAAGCTCTGGCCACCGCCGCCGTTACACTTGATTGTGAACATATCGTCCTCAAGCGAGTTGGCGTAAAGCTTTGTAATCTCTGAACCGAATATTGTTCCGAGAGTACGGTCTGTACTGCTGACATTGATTTCGATTTTCTGTTTCTTATGGTTTTTAAGAGCAGAACCGAGCTTTTTGAGCAGGATTTTTTCGTCGATTGTATCTTCAAGCTTGAAGTCGTATACGTTTTCGGGATTGAAATGTGTTTCCTCTTCGCTTGCTGTATGAGGATTGTAAAGTATACGGCTCATATCTATTTTTGATGCTCTTTCTGTTATCTGTTTGTCACGGACACGAAGAAATTCCGAATGGCCAACAAGCTCGTCAACGGTACGAACACCGCATTTAGCCATTATTTCACGAAGCTCTTCGGCAATAAACATCATAAAGTTGATTACATATTCCGGTTTGCCTTTGAATCTCTTTCTGAGTTCGGGATTCTGTGTTGCAATACCAACGGGACAGGTATCAAGATTACATACACGCATCATTACACAGCCCATTGTTACAAGGGGAGCTGTGGCAAAGCCGAATTCCTCTGCACCAAGCATACAAGCGATTGCAACGTCACGGCCGCTCATAAGCTTTCCGTCTGTTTCTATAACAACTCTTGAACGAAGTCCGTTCTGTATGAGAGTCTGATGTGTTTCCGAAAGACCAAGCTCCCAAGGGAGTCCTGCGTTGTGTATTGAGCTCTTCGGTGCCGCACCTGTACCGCCGTCATAGCCGGAGATAAGTATTACCTGTGCACCTGCTTTTGCAACACCGGCTGCGATTGTTCCTACGCCTGCCTCCGAAACAAGCTTAACCGATATACGAGCGTCACGGTTTGCGTTCTTAAGGTCGTATATAAGCTGTGCAAGGTCCTCGATTGAATAAATATCGTGATGAGGAGGAGGAGAGATAAGCGAAACTCCGGGTGTTGAATATCTTGTTTTGGCAATCCAGGGATAAACCTTCTTTCCGGGAAGATGTCCGCCTTCGCCGGGTTTAGCACCCTGTGCCATTTTAATCTGTATTTCTTTTGCACTTACAAGGTATTCGCTTGTAACGCCGAAACGTCCCGATGCAACCTGCTTGATTGCACTGCAATATTCCGAATGAAGTCTTTCGGGAAGCTCGCCGCCTTCGCCGGAGTTTGATTTTCCGCCGATTGTGTTCATGGCCTTTGCCATACATTCGTGTGCTTCCTGTGAAATTGAGCCGTAGCTCATAGCACCTGTTTTAAATCTCTTAACGATTTCCGATGCAGGCTCAACCTCTTCGATGGGAATGCTCTTTTCGGGATCATAGTTGAATTCAAGAACACCTCTTAATGTATGAGGCTTTGTTTCATCATCAACCATTGCAGTATATTCTTTGAATTTCTTGTAATCGCCTGTGTGTGTTGCCTGCTGTAAAGCAACGATAATCTGGGGACTGTAAAGATGGTCGTCCTTGTCCGAACCGCTGCGGAGCTTATGAGCACCGTTGGAATCGAGTGTTGTATCTACGCCGAGTCCGAGAGGATCGAATGCGTGTGAATGACGCCATTCAACACCTTCGTCAATTTCCTCAAGACCGATACCGCCTACACGGCTTACTGTGTTTGTAAAGTATTTGTCGATAACGTCCTGTTTGATACCGATAGCCTCGAAAATCTGTGCCGACTGGTATGACTGGATTGTCGAGATACCCATTTTTGATGCAATCTTAACTATGCCGTGAAGTATAGCGTCGTTGTAATCATCAACGGCAACATGGTAATCCTTGTCGAGCATGCCCATGTCGATTAATTCGCCGATACATTCGTGTGCAAGGTAAGGATTGATTGCTCTTGCACCATAGCCGAGAAGGGTAGCAAAGTGGTGGACATCTCTGGGCTCTGCACTTTCGAGAACGATTGATACGGCAGTTCTTTTCTTTGTTTTGATAAGATACTGCTCAACAGCCGATACAGCAAGGAGAGAAGGGATAGCCACATGGTTTTCGTCTACGCCTCTGTCCGAAAGAATGATTATGTTTACACCGTTTTTGTAAGCTCTGTCTACGTTTACATAAAGATGGTCGATTGCACGCTCAAGAGGTGTGTTTTTGTAATAAAGAAGTGAAACCGTTGCAACCTTAAAGCCGGGAATATTCATATTCTTGATTTTAAGAAGGTCTACACTTGTAAGTATAGGGTTGTGTATCTGGAGCATACGGCAGTTATCGGGCTTCTCCTCAAGAAGGTTGCCGTCCGAACCGAGATATACTGTTGTGTTTGTAACTATTTCCTCACGGATAGCGTCGATAGGCGGATTTGTTACCTGTGCGAATATCTGCTTGAAATAGTTGAATAAAGGCTGATGCTTGTCTGATAAAACGGCAAGCGGAATATCAATACCCATTGCGGCAGTCGGCTCAATGCCGTTGGCAGCCATGGGAAGAATTGCTGTTTTAACGTCTTCGTATGTATAACCGAAGGCTTTATAAAGCTTATCTCTTATTTCCTGACTATGTACGTCAACCTTTTTGTTGGGAATAGGGAGATCTCTTAAGTGAACAAGATACTGGTCGAGCCATTCACCGTAGGGCTTGCTTACAGCATATTTTTCCTTAAGGTCTGTGTCGGAAATAACCTCGCCCTTCTTTGTGTCAACGAGAAGCATTTTGCCCGGCTCAAGACGAGATTTTTTCTTGATGTTTTCGGGAGCAAAATCGAGTACGCCGACCTCGGAGGAGAGTACAAGATAGTCGTCCTCTGTGATGTAGTATCTCGAAGGACGAAGACCGTTTCTGTCGAGAACAGCACCTACGACATCACCGTCGGAGAAGAGTATAGATGCAGGGCCGTCCCAAGGCTCCATCATTGTTGCATAATATCTGTAAAGGTCACGTTTTTCTCTTGTTATATTCTTGTCGTTTCTCCAAGGCTCGGGAATTGTTATCATCATGGCAAGAGGAAGTTCCATGCCGTTCATAACAAAGAATTCTATTGTATTGTCGAGCATAGCGGAGTCCGAACCGTTTACGTTTACAACGGGAAGTATTTTGTCCATGTCATCTTCCATGCACTTTGAGAACATTGTTTCCTCACGGGCAAGCATACGGTCTACATTGCCTCGGATAGTGTTGATTTCGCCGTTGTGAAGTATAAATCTGTTGGGATGTGCTCTTTCCCAGCTGGGATTTGTGTTTGTTGAAAATCTTGAATGAACCATTGCGATTGCAGATTTGTAATCCTTGTCCTGTAAATCCGGATAGAATTTACGGAGCTGGTCAACAAGGAACATTCCTTTGTAGACGATAGTACGGCTTGAAAGGGAAACAACATATGTGTTGTCGTTGCTCTGTTCAAATACTCGTCTTATAACGTAAAGCTTTCTATCGAAATCAAGACCTTTTGCTATTTCTTCCGGTCTTTCAATTATTGCCTGCATTATGTAGGGCATACAGTCCTTTGCCTTCTGTCCGAGAATGCCCGGATTAACGGGAACAGTACGCCAGCCTAAAAATTTAAGGCCTTCCTTTTCTGTAATAACCTCGAACATCTTCTTTGCCTGATTGCGTTTGAGAGTGTCCTGAGGGAAGAAGAACATACCTATACCATAGTCACGTTCTCCGTTTAATTTTATGCCGAGTTCAGCGGCAGCCTTCTTGAAGAAGTCATGTGAAATCTGGAGCATTATGCCGACACCGTCGCCTGTTTCGCCTTTAGCGTCCTTACCGGCACGATGTTCAAGCTTTTCTACTATTTTGAGTGCGTCGTCAACGATTTTGTGCGACTGCTTTCCTTTGATGTTTACGACAGCGCCGATACCGCAGTTGTCGTGTTCGAATTGTGTTTCGTATAATCCCTTATTTATTTTTTCATTATTCATATTTTCTTTCATAAATTGCAACCCCTAACTTACTGAATATAGAAAATTGCAAAAGGTACACGATAAGTCATTCAGACTATTTAATTAGGTGCACCTTTTGCTTATTTCTTTGACTTATTATCCTACGCTTTTTGTTTCAAGTGTTTAAGGCTTGTAGTTTACAAGATTCGCTTTATTCAACGTCCTGAAGGGCATCGAAGCCTTCCTCGCCTGTACGAACCTTAATTACATTCTCTACATCGTATACGAAAATCTTACCGTCGCCGATGTGTCCTGTGTAAAGAACCTTCTTAGCTGTATCAATAACTGTTTTAACAGGTACCTTGCAGATAACAACCTCAACCTGTACCTTAGGAAGGAGAGTAACCTCCTGCATAACACCACGATAATATTCGGGTTTGCCTTTCTGAGCACCGCAGCCCTGAACATGAGTTACTGTCATACCTGTGATACCGATTGCCATTAATGCGTTCTTAAGAGCTTCAAATCTTTCCTGCTTGATAAGCATTTCAACCTTAGTCATCTTTACATCGCCGGGAGCATAAACCTTCTTGTCTGTTTTAAGCTGAACCGGAATAGCCTCGTCAACGGGAACATCGCCGAGAACGGGAGTATAATCGCTGTCTGCATCAATCTGAGGAATAGCAGGCATGAAGTCTGCATATGCAGATACAAGACCATGTTCGGGAAGGTCAAGTCCCTGAATTTCTTCTTCGGGTGTAACACGAAGACCGATTGTTTTCTTAATGATTGTGAATGTGATTGTTATTGCGATTGCACCCCAGATGATTGTTGAAACAACACCGAGAAGCTGTACGCCGAAGAACTGGATTCTTGTCATGCCCATTGCTTCGAGAGAAGCGTTAGAGCAGAAGACACCTGTTAATATTGTACCTAAAGCACCGTTTACAAGATGAACACCGCATGCACCTACGGGGTCATCAATTTTGAGCTTTTTGTCGATAAATTCGATAGCACCTACAACTGCAAGACCTGCAATGATACCGATGATAGCTGCTGCCCAAGGATTTACAACGTCGCAGCCTGCTGTGATAGCAACAAGACCGGCGAGTGAACCGTTAAGAGTCATGGAAACATCGGGTTTTTTGTAAAGGCACCATGTTAAAATCATTACTGTTACCGTAGCTGTCGCAGCAGCGAGGTTTGTGTTGAAGAATACTTTTCCGGCAAGAGCGGCTGAGCCGTTTGTCATTGATACTGTTGAACCGCCGTTGAAACCGAACCAGCAGAACCAGAGAATGAAGCAACCGAGTGCGCCGAGAGTAATTGAATGTCCGGGAATAGCTTTTGAGTTGCCTTTTTTGTCGTATTTACCGATACGGGGACCAAGCATTTTAGCACCGATGAAGGCACAAACGCCGCCGAGCATATGAACTGCTGTTGAACCGGCAAAATCGTGGAAACCGAGCTGTGAAAGCCAGCCGCCGCCCCAGATCCAGTGACCGCTTACGGGATAGATGATAAGGCTTATGATAGCTGAATAACAGCAGTAAGCACTGAATTTTGTTCTTTCAGCCATTGAACCGGAAACGATTGTAGCTGCTGTTGCACAGAAAACTGTCTGGAAGATGAAATATGAGAAGAATGTAACACCTTCGGGAAGTATTGCCGAATAATCGCCTCTTGTAAATAAATCGATTCCTCCGAAGAAGTTGCTTGCCGAGCCGAACATAATGCCGAAGCCGACAATCCAGAAGAGTGGAGTACCGATACTGAAGTCCATGAGGTTTTTCATAATTATGTTGCCGGCGTTTTTAGCTCTTGTGAAGCCTGTTTCGACCATTGCAAAGCCGGCCTGCATAAAGAATACCAGTGCTGCTCCGATGAGCACCCACATGGTGTTTACGTCTGAGAATAATTCTGTAAAATCCATTGTCATTCCTTCTTTCTGTCAAAAAAATTATGTCATAAATTATGTGATAATTGCGTTTTAAAATTATGCATACTTTATTGCCAATCGCAATTCTACAAAATTAATTTGCGGCTTTACAAGTCGCAGGGTTGTTTTGCGAGGGAGGACGCGCTTAGAATTGCGAATACTGACCGCACAAGACGGTGCGGCAACGGAGTTGCTTTTGTTTGCAAAAGTCATGACCAACGCTGTCCTCCCTCGTGCTCCCTCCTTTCCGGACACGCACGAGTTACTGAAAAACCTAAATCTCGCAGGAATACTGCTCGATTTTTAACGGTTTTTATACTTTAGGTGTGTTCAAGTTGGGAGAATTAATTTTAATTTTTCCCTAACTACATTCGTCAGAATGTAGTTAATCAAAGTTTAGGTACACCCTTTTTAAAGGGTGTCGGGTTTAAGGGCAGAGCCCTTAAGGTCTTGATATTTCTTTAGCATCGGAAGCGGAGTCCCGACAGTCATCCGCTCCCGAAAGAATAAGCTTTGTTTTTTGATTATCTTACGCCGAATAAGAGATCGCCGTATGTAGGGAAAGGCCAGTATTTCTTAGCTGTAATAAGCTCAAGCTTGTCGGCAGGTGTTCTTACTGCGTCCATAGCGGGAATAATAACGTCCTTGTAGTATAAAGCAAGTTTTAATACGTCAGATTCTGTTGCTTTGTCAACTGCGTCCTCAAGTGCTTTAACAGCCTTGTAAAGCTCTGAAGTAAGCTCTGAAATTTCTTTTACGATTTCTTCTTCGTAGCTGCAAGCACAATCCTTGATGAGTGAATGCTTTGCAATAGCTGTGTCTGCAAGCTCCTTTGAGTAAGCCGATACGGCAGGAAGAATGTCCTTCTTAGCCATGTCAAGCATTGTGTTTGCTTCGATACCGATTACCTTGCAGTAGCTTTCAAGAATGATCTCATAACGTGAGAAGATTTCTGTTTCTGTAAGAACATGAGCCTCTGTAAAGAGCTTGATGTTTTTCTCTTTGATGAAGTAGGGGAGGCAGTCAGGTGTTGTCTTAAGGTTAAGTAAGCCTCTCTTTTCTGCTTCTTCAATCCATGAATCGTCATAGCCGTTGCCGTTGAAGAGGATTCTTTCATGCTCTGTAATTGTCTTAACAATGATGTCGTGAAGAGCCTTCTTGAAGTCTGTTGCTTTTTCAAGCTCGTCGGCAAATAACTGGAATTCCTTACCGAATACTGTGTTAAGAATGAAGTTAGGGCCTGAGATTGAAAGTGTTGAACCAACCATACGGAATTCAAACTTGTTTCCTGTGAAAGCGAAGGGTGAAGTTCTGTTACGGTCTGTGTTGTCCTTAGGGAAAGGAGGAAGAATGTCTACGCCGATTTCAAGCTTTTCTGCTTCCTTGCCGTTGTAAAGAGTACCGTTTTTGATTGATTCGAGAATTTCGTAAAGCTCGTCACCGAGAAATACAGAAACGATTGCCGGAGGTGCTTCGTTAGCACCGAGTCTGTGGTCGTTTCCGGCTGTTGCAACAGAAACTCTGAGAAGATCCTGATATTCGTCAACACCCTTGATGATTGCACAGAGGAAAAGTAAGAACTGTGCGTTTTCGTAAGGTGTTGCACCGGGCTCAAGAAGGTTTACTCCTGTGTTTGTTGAAAGTGACCAGTTGTTATGTTTACCTGAACCGTTTACGCCGTCAAAAGGTTTTTCATGGAGAAGGCAAACAAGGTCATGTTTCTTTGCAACCTTCTGCATGATTTCCATTGTAAGCTGGTTGTGGTCTGTTGCGATGTTTGTTGTTGAGAAGATAGGAGCAAGCTCGTGCTGTGCGGGAGCAACCTCGTTATGCTCTGTCTTTGCGAGAACGCCGAGCTTCCAAAGCTCTTCGTTGAGGTCTGCCATGTAAGCTGCAACTCTGTCCTTGATTGTACCGAAGTAGTGGTCATCAAGCTCCTGTCCCTTGGGAGCCTTTGCTCCGAAAAGTGTTCTGCCTGTATAAATAAGGTCTTTTCTCTGATCGTAGAGTTCTTTGGGAACAAGGAAATATTCCTGTTCGGGACCTACTGTTGTCTTAATCGATGTTACATCTTCGTTTCCGAAAAGCTTAAGGATTCGCATTGCTTCCTTATTAATATATTCCATTGAACGAAGAAGAGGTGTTTTTTTGTCAAGAGCTTCGCCGCTGTATGAGCAGAAAGCTGTGGGAATACAAAGTGTGTTTCCTTTAATGAAAGCATATGATGTGGGGTCCCATGCTGTATAGCCTCTTGCCTCGAATGTTGCTCTTAATCCGCCTGAGGGGAAAGAAGAAGCATCGGGCTCGCCTTTAACAAGCTCCTTGCCTGAGAACTCCATGATGACTCCGTCACCCTTGGGTGAGATGAAGCTGTCGTGCTTTTCAGCAGTGATACCTGTCATAGGCTGAAACCAGTGTGTGAAATGTGTTGCACCTTTTTCTATTGCCCAGTCCTTCATGGCATTGGCTACTACGTTTGCTACCCCTATATCAAGAGGAAGGCCGTCCTTGATTGTTTTCTGCATTGCCTTGTATGTTTCCTTGGGAAGTCTTGCCTCCATAACTTTGTCATTGAATACCATTGATCCAAATAATTCTGTCATACCCATAAGCGTCGCTCCTTTTCTATTATTATTCATATATTTGATAATGAGCAAAAAATAAAGGCACTACGGATATTATCCATAGCGCCTTTGCTATAACTCAAAACTGAGGTTAGTTTATCACCTAAATTAAGTATTGTCAATCATTTTTATTAAAAAAGTTTTAAAAAATTTCAAAATTCTAAAAACAGGTGTGTTTACAATATGGACAGATTGCTGAAATGCGCATATTTTTCTTTTTATGAGCTTTATGTTTTACTAAGAAGTTATAGGTACTTATAGGATTTATTTTGCGGTAATATGCGTAAGATGATTGATATAAGCGGAAAAAATGGTATAATATAATCAGAGGTGATTTAATGTTTAAAATAAATCCTTATCGTCCCGGAGCAGGACTTATGCCGATGTATATTGCCGGCAGAGATGAAGATATTGAAAGTGTAAACGAGATGTTTGACGCTTTAAAAATGAATGTGCCAATTCAGTCCGTTATATTCAGCGGATTGAGAGGCGTAGGAAAAACGGTTCTTATAAATAAATTGCAGGAAAGTGCGGAAGAAAAAGAAATATTCTGCAAGCATATCGAAATAGAAGAAAGAAATGATTTTATATCTCAGATAGCGGAATGTTCACAGGCATTTTTAAGAAAGATAAGCACAAAAGAGAAGTTTAAGTACTTAATTCAAAAACCGTTAGATGCGATTAAGTCTTTGGTTCTTTCATTTAATCCCAATGATAATACTTTTTCTCTTTCTTTGCAGGAAAGGGAGCTGTATACCTCAAATAACCTTACACAAAGCCTGACAGAGGTATTTACGACAATCGGAGAGGTTGCCTATAAAACGGAAATACCGATTTGTTTTTTTATTGATGAAATACAGTATATGAAGCAAAATGAATTAAGTGCTTTAATAGCTGCATTGCACCGCGCAAACCAGCTTGGTTATCCTGTAATGATTATAGGTGCAGGTTTGCCGAAGATATATAAAATGCTTTCGGATGCAAAGTCATATTCGGAAAGATTATTTTTATATAAGGTAATTGGTTCGCTGAATTTTGAACAGTCTAAAAAAGCTGTTACCGAGCCTGCAAAAAAATTTAAAACCTCGTATACGGAAGAGGCAATAAATAAAATAATATCAATAACGAAGGGCTATCCGTTTTTTATTCAGCAATTATGCCAGATTGTATATGCACAGAAAAAAGGCAATCTAATATCCGGAGAAGATGTAGACAATAATGTTGATACATTTTTTAAATTACTGGATACGGGATTTTTTAAATCAAGATATGAAAGATGTGCCGAAAGTGACAAAAAATTTATTTTTGCTATGGTTAAATGCGGTGAATTGCCGTGTGCAATTTCCAACATTGCAAAAAATCTTCATAAGAGTGTTAATTCAATTTCAACATCAAGAGCACAGCTGATTAATAAAGGAATTATATATTCTGTAAAATATAAAGAATTGGATTTTACTGTTCCGGAATTTTCAGGATTTATTGAAAGATTGGACGAATATCAGCAATGGTGTAATGAATGCAGTTGATATTTTATTTTTCGGCAAAGTAGGTTGGCTGTACAAACATGGTCCAAAAAATTTTGTATCAATTTGTCGCAATCTGTATTGACAGCATTCGGTTGTAGTGTTAATCTATTTTAGAGTATTGAAAAAGAGGGCGTTCATCCTATATAGGTTAAAACTCATACGGGATGAGTGCCCTTCGTTTGTGAAACAGGCTTTTAAAATTTATGCCTGTGGATATTTTTTAAATATTGTACTAAATAATAATTAATATATAACAGTGTGGATTTTGTGGAGGAAAAACATTATGACAACAAAATTTATTTTTGTTACCGGCGGTGTTGTTTCGGGACTTGGCAAAGGCATTACAGCTGCTTCTCTCGGAAGACTTCTTAAGGCAAGAGGACTTAAGGTTGCGGCACAGAAGCTCGATCCCTATATCAATGTTGACCCGGGTACAATGAGCCCTTATCAGCATGGTGAGGTTTATGTAACGGAGGACGGTGCTGAAACTGACCTCGACCTCGGACATTACGAAAGATTTATTGATGAAGACCTTAATAAATATTCAAACCTCACAACAGGTAAGGTTTACTGGAATGTTCTTAACAAGGAAAGAAGAGGAGAATATCTTGGCGAAACAGTTCAGGTTATTCCTCATATAACAAACGAAATCAAAGAATTTATATATGGTGTTGCCCAGAAAACAGATGCAGATGTTGTTATCACCGAAATCGGCGGAACAACAGGTGATATTGAAAGCCAGCCTTTCTTAGAGGCAATCAGACAGGTCGGTATCGAGGTAGGCAGAGAAAACTCTCTTTATATTCATGTTACTCTTGTGCCTTATATCAGAGGTTCTGAGGAGCATAAGTCAAAGCCTACACAGCATTCGGTTAAGGAGCTTCAGGGAATGGGTATCAATCCCAACATAATCGTTCTCCGTTGCGATGAGCCTATCGAAGAATCAATATTCAGAAAAATAGCTATGTTCTGTAACGTAAAGCCCGATTGTGTTATCGAAAACATAACAATTCCCGTTCTTTACGAAGCACCTCTTATGCTTGAAAAGAACAACTTCTCAAGTATTGTCTGCCGTGAGCTTGGTATAAACGCTCCTAAGCCCGAACTTACGGAATGGATAAACATGGTCGGCAGAATTAAATCAAGAGCAAGAGAAGTAAGAATCGGTATCGTAGGTAAGTATGTACAGCTCCATGACGCATATCTTTCGGTTGCAGAGGCTTTAAGACATGCAGGATATGAAAACGGAGCATATGTTGAAATAGAATGGATTGATTCCGAAACAATCAATGACAGAAACGTAGCCGATATTCTCAGCAAGTGTTCCGGTATTGTTATTCCCGGCGGCTTCGGCAACAGAGGTATCGAAGGAAAGATTGCGACAGCACATTACTGCCGTACAAACAATGTTCCCATGCTCGGTATCTGCCTTGGTATGCAGATTGCCGTAATCGAATTTGCAAGATATGTATGCGGCCTTGAAAACGCAAACTCAGGCGAATTTGATGAGGATAACAAGTATAAGGTAATCGACTTTATGCCGGACCAGAATAACGAAATCGCAAAAGGCGGCACAATGCGTCTCGGTGCATACCCTTGTAAGGTTGCAAAGGGCACAAAGATGTATGAATGCTACGGCAGTGAGCTTATAAGCGAAAGACACCGTCATCGTTATGAATTCAATAACGATTTCCGTCAGCTTATGATTGACAAAGGACTTGTTATAAGCGGAACATCACCCGATGGCAGAATTGTTGAAACAGTTGAGGTTCCCGAAAACGATTTCTATGTCGGTGTACAGTATCATCCCGAATTTAAGAGCCGTCCCAACAGAGCCCATGCGTTGTTCGTAGGACTTGTTAAGGCAGCACTTAATAAATAATAAAGACAAAATTTTTTGACAGAACGGGGGTTGCATAATGAAAATTAATTTTACTAAAATGCACGGTATTGGTAACGATTATGTGTATGTAAACTGCATGGAAAAAGAGCTTGAAAATCCCGGCGAAATTTCTATTGCCGTTTCACCCAGACATTTCTCTGTCGGTTCGGACGGACTTATAATGATATGCCATTCGGACGTTGCGGACGCAAAGATGAGAATGTTCAACGCAGACGGCAGTGAAGGAAAAATGTGCGGAAACGGCATACGCTGTGTCGGCAAATATCTTTATGATAAGGGTATTGTAAACAAAACAGACATCACTGTTGAAACACTCAGCGGAATTAAAAAGCTTAAGCTTAATATAGTTAACGGAAAGGCAGACACAATCTGCGTGGATATGGGCAAGGCAATACTTGAGCCTAAGGAAATTCCCGTAATTTCGGACGATATAATGATTAACAAGCCCGTCATGGTAAACGGCAAGGAATATAAGCTTACAGCCGTTTCAATGGGAAATCCGCATGCCGTATGCTTTGTTGATGATGTGGACAGCCTTGACCTTGAAAAAATCGGCCCCGATTTTGAAAACCTCAGCATTTTCCCCGAAAGAGTAAATACCGAATTTGTTAAGGTGATTGACGACAAAACACTCCAGATGAGAGTATGGGAAAGAGGCAGCGGAGAAACCTTCGCCTGCGGAACAGGCACATGTGCAACCGTTGTTGCTGCCTGCCTTAACGGTATATGCAAAAAGGATACCGATGTTACCGTTCATCTTATCGGCGGCGACCTTATTATAAGATACTGCGAAGACGGTACGGTATTTATGACAGGAAAAGCGGAAACGGCATATGAAGGAGTGTTTGAATATGAATATAAAGCTTAATGATAACTTTGATAATGTAAAGGAAAGCTACCTTTTTTCGGAAATCGCAAAAAGAGTAAATAAATACAGTGCAGAGCACCCCGAAGCAAAGATTATCCGTCTTGGTATCGGCGATTGCACACTTCCGCTTACAAAAACAGTTATTGATGCAATGCACAAGGCTGTTGACGAAATGGGAGTAAAAGAAACATTCAGAGGTTATCCGCCCGAATACGGCTACGATTTCCTCAGAGAGGCAATTTCCAAATATTATGCGTCAAACGGCGTTGATGTTGCCGCAGACGAAATTTTCGTAAGCGACGGTGCAAAGAGCGACTGCGGAAATATCGTAGATATTCTCGGAGATAATACAATTCTTATTCCCGATCCCGTATATCCCGTATATATGGACAGCAATATAATGAGCGGAAGAAAGATTGAACTTATTTCAGGAAACCAGGAAAACGGATTCCTTCCTATGCCGAACGGACTTGAGGTTAAGCCTTATGTAATTTATATCTGCTCACCTAACAATCCGACAGGTGCAACATATAATAAGGAACAGCTCGGCGAATGGATTGCATTTGCAAAGAAGAGCGGCTCACTTATTATATTCGACTCTGCTTATGAGGCATTTATAAAAGGAGATTATCCTCATTCGATATATGCTGTTGAAGGTGCAAGAGAATGTGTTATCGAAATTTGCAGCTTCTCAAAGATGGCAGGCTTCACAGGTACAAGATGCTCATGGACAGTTTTCCCCAAGGAGCTTGAGGTAAACGGAAAATCCGTACAGAAGATGTGGGCAAGACGTCAGGCAACAAAGTTCAACGGTGTTCCCTATGTTATCCAGAGAGCGGCAGAGGCAGCTCTTTCACCCGAAGGTGTTAAGGAAGCAATGGCAAACATTGATTATTATATGAGTAACGGCAAGCTTATCGGCGAGCTTTTAAAGGAAAAGGGCGTTTGGTTCTCCGGCGGCGTTTGCTCACCTTATATCTGGTTAAAATGCCCCAATAATATGAAATCATGGGATTTCTTCGATATGCTTCTTGAAAAGGTTCAGGTTGTAGGTACTCCCGGAGCAGGCTTCGGCGATGAAGGCGAAGGATATTTCAGACTTACATCATTCGGCAGCAGAGAGGCAACAATCGAGGCAATCGAAAGACTTAAAACGATACTTTAATTCCTATCGGAATTTTTACGAAATAATTTGCGGCTTTACAAGTCACAAGGGGGTTTTTGCGAGGGAGGACGCGCTTAGAATTGCGAAGTCCGCCTGTCCTCCCTCGTGCTCCCTCTTTTCCGGACACGCACGAGTTACTGAAAACCTAAATCTCGCAGGAATGCTGCTCGATTTTTAACGGTTTTTATACTTTAGGTGTGTTCAAGTTGGGAAGTTTGCTTTTAATTTATCCATAAACCTATTTCGCAGAAATAGGTTGTCAAAATTTACGTCCACGCTTTTTAAAGGGTGGCGGGTTTAAGGGCAGAGCCCTTAGGTCTTGTATTTAGCAGAAATCGGCTTTGAACATATTGGTTTGGAGCCGATTTTTTGTGCTCAAAAAATATACCTAAAAATTTTTCAGCTATTTACAAAAATAATTTGCTGTGCTATATTATAGTTAAGGTAAAAAAGAGAAAATACCACACAGGAGGCTGAGTTATGATTGATTTAACAATAAACAAGGAAAATCTGGAACGTAACATCAAAAAAGCAAAAGAGAACAATATCGTAATCCCTACATACGAGCAGATGAAGCATCCCGAAACTATCCCCGATAAAATTAAGGATAAGCTTCTTAACGTAGGTCTTTGGGATGTTGATCCTCTCAACCTTTTCAGAATTACATGGAAAAACGAGCCTAAGGCAAAGGGCGGTCTTTTCGGCGGCACAAACTATATCGAGCTTCCCAAAGAGCTTACAGGCGTTGATGCAAGAATCGTATGCCTTATTGGAAAATGGTTCCCGACAGGCTGCCATAAGGTAGGCGCATCTTTCGGCTGCCTTGCTCCCAGACTTGTAACAGGCCAGTTCGACGCAACACGCCATAAGGCTGTCTGGCCTTCAACAGGCAACTATTGCCGTGGCGGTGCTTTCAACTCAAAGCTTCTTGCTTGTGATTCAATAGCTATCCTTCCCGCTGAAATGAGCCGTGAACGTTTCGAGTGGCTTTCAAAGATTGCAGGCGAGGTTATCGCTACACCCGGCTGTGAATCAAATGTTAAGGAAATATTCGATAAGACTTGGGAGCTTAAAACAACTCGTGACGATGTTATGATATTCAACCAGTTTGAAGAAATGGGCAACCATCTCTGGCATTATCAGGTAACAGGCAGTGCCATTGCCGATACATTTGAGGCAATCAAACGTGACGGCGACCGTCTTGCGGGAGCTTGCTTCACATCAGGTTCGGCAGGTACAATCGGCTGCGGAGATTATCTTAAGGAAGTATATCCCGAAATGAAGCTTGCGGTTGGTGAGGCTCTCCAGTGCCCTACAATACTTAACAACGGCTTTGGCGGACATAGAATAGAAGGTATCGGTGACAAGCATATTCCTTGGATTCATGACGTTAAGAATACAGATATGGTTATCGACATTGATGATGAGGACAGCCAGAGACTTATCCGTCTTTTCAACGATCCTGCCGGAAGAGAGTATCTCGTAAAAGAGGCTCATGTTGCTCCCGAAATTGTTGACCAGCTCGGCTATCTCGGAATTTCCGGTACAGCAAACGTGCTTTGTGCAATAAAGATGGCTAAATATTATGAAATGACAGAGCATGATGTTATAGCAACTGTGCTTACAGACTCTATTGATATGTACGGCTCAAGAATCAAAGAACTTGAAGAGGAAAACGGCCCTTACTCAATGACAGCCGCAGCAGTTGACCATAACCTTCATATGCTCGGACTCCGCACAGATAACATGGAAGAGCTTACATATGTAGGACGTAAGAGAATCCACAACCTTAAATACTATACATGGGTTGAACAGCAGGGCAAGACAGTTGAGGAGCTTAACGATCTCTGGTATAACCCCGAAAAGACATGGAAGGGCGTTCATGGCCAGGCGAAGGATCTTGACGAGCTTATCAATGCGTTCAACGATGCAACAGGCGTGCTGAAGAATATGTAATAAAATATTGGGGCTTTGCCCCAAACCCTACAAGCCTTTCTGGTCATGACTTTCGCAAGCGAAAGTTGCCTACGGCAACCGCACTGTCTTGTGCGGTCAATAAAATGCTTGACCGAAACTTTATTAAACTGCATTCTTATGAATGCAGTTTTGCGGAATAAGAAAAAATACGACTTATTGTATTGGAGGAATTTACTTGCGTAATGTAATATCCGCTGTATGTATCAAGTGCGGTGCAGAGATAGAGCCTACACCGAACATAACAGTCTGCCCTCACTGCGGCGGTCTGCTTGATATAAAATACGATTATAAATATATTGCATCAAGAGTTACGGCAAAATCACTTTCCGAAAGCCGTGACTACTCAATGTGGCGATACAGAGAATTTCTTCCCGTTGAGGAGGATACAAAGAATACACCTTTAAGAGTAGGCTATTCACCGTTTTATGAGGTTAAAAAGCTTGCCGAAATGCTCGACATCGGCAGACTTTGGATAAAGGACGATGGAATCAATCCTACCGCAAGCCTTAAGGACAGAGCCTCCGCAATGGCTGTTGCCAAGGCATATGAGGCAAAGGCAGATACTATTGCCTGCTCATCAACAGGCAATGCGGCATCATCTCTTGCCGGCAATGCCGCTGCCGCAGGCTTTAAAACATATATTTTCGTTCCCTCGAGAGCACCTAAGGGCAAGGTTGCACAGCTTATGATTTTCGGTGCAAACGTAATCTCCGTTCAGGGTTCATATGAAGATACATTTATGATTTCCGCAGAGGCTATCGACCGTTGGGGCTGGTACAACAGAAATGCGGCAATCAACCCGTATCTTGTGGAAGGCAAAAAGACCGTTTCTCTCGAAATAGCCGAACAGCTCGGTTTTAAAATGCCGGACTATGTTGCTGTTTCCGTAGGCGACGGCTGTACAATCGCCGGCGTTTGGAAGGGCTTTAAAGACCTTTACGAAACAGGCATTATAGACAGACTTCCAAGACTTATCAGTGTTCAGGCGGCCGGCTGTTGCCCTATAAACAGAGCCATTGAGTCAAACTCACCGCTTCAGCCTATGGAGGAAAACACTATCGCCGATTCAATAGCAGTCGGTGTTCCCAGAAATCCCGATAAGGCAATGAACGCAATAAGAGAATCCAACGGCATTGTTGTAAACGTAACAGATGAGGAAATACTCGGAGCTATGCGTCTTTTGGGCCGTACCTGCGGTCTTTTCGGCGAGCCTGCCGGTGTGACGGGAGCTGCCGGAATAAAGAAGGCAAGACAGCTTAACCTTATTCCTGCCGATGCAACTGTTGTCGGAATTATATCCGGTAACGGTCTTAAGGACGTAAACAATGCGATAAAAGCCGCCGGAGAGCCTATATCAATTCCGCCTAAAATGGACGATCTTCTTAACGCTTTCAAGAGCAAAGGCTTTAATCTTAAATAAGAACATAAAGATATATCGGCACAGCTTAAACGGCTGTGCCGTTTTGTATTTATTAAAGCATTGCCTTGTGTTAAAAGGTATAAGGATATATAATTAAATAAATTTTTCTATATTTCGGAGGATAAAATGGAAATAATAAAATGTAACATGAATCACATTGACGCCGTTTCGGACTTTTACGGCATTGTTGTGGACAATCTTGAAAAAACGATAAATTATCCGAAATGGTCAAAGAAATATCCCTGTCGTGAAACCGTTAAAACGGCAACAGAAAGCGGTACACAGTATGCCTGCATTGAAAACGGAAATGTGATAGGTGCATTTATACTTAATGATATTCCCAGAGGAAATTACTTGGTCGGCGAATGGAAAAAAGAATTGAACGAAGGCGAATATAGCCTTATACATACGCTTGCCGTCGATTTCAGAACAAAGCATAAGGGCATAGGCAAATTTATGGTTGATTATTGTATCGAAAAATCCAGAAAAGACGGCTACAAGGCTGTCAGGCTTGACGTCATTCCGGACAACTATCCGGCAATAAAGCTTTATGAAAGCAAGGGCTTTACATTTGCCGGAACAAAGGATTTGGGCCTTGCAGACGAAGGAGCACCGATTCTTAGTTTATATGAGCTGAATTTTATATGAGGTGTTTTTTATGGAATACATTCATCATTATATGTCGCCGCTCGGAGGGATTACTATTGCGTCCGACGGAGAGGCTTTAACGGGACTTTGGTTTGACGGTCAGAAATATTTCGAGGCTAATCTTTCGGAGGAGCATGAGGAGAAAAGACTTGAAATATTCGACATTACGGATAAATGGCTGGATATTTATTTCAGCGGAAAAGAGCCGGATTTTACACCGCCACTTTCCATGAAAACAACCGAGTTCAGAAAAAAGATATGGAAAATACTGCTGACAATTCCTTACGGAAAAACAATGACCTACGGCGAGATAGCCGAGAAAATAGCCAAGGACAGCGGAAAGGCGAAAATGTCCGCACAGGCTGTTGGCGGTGCGGTCGGACATAATTCGATTTCACTTATAATACCATGCCACAGAGTTGTCGGAACAAACGGAAGCCTTACGGGTTATGCCGGCGGAATAGAAAAAAAGAAAAAACTGCTTGAATTGGAAAAGACAGATATGTCGGGAGTTTTTGTGCCTAAGAAGGGTACTGCGCTGTAATTTATTTTTAGACGGCATTAAATAAATATATTATAAATAAGAAATATATATAAAATTTTTCACATCAGCTTAAAAATATTTCGGACAGTACATGTAATTAGTATTAATACAAGTTATAATGGCTTTTAATTTTAATATGTATAAAAACAGTAAATTTTGGGGAAATAAGCAATGCAGAGAGAAGACAAACAGATGGACAGACATATGCCGGTTATGAACGGAGAAGATGCAACCAAGGCAATACGTGAAAACGAAGGCGAAGGAAAGCATATACCGATTATAGCATTGACGGCAGACGCGATTGCCGGAGTTAAAGAAAAATTGCTTGAGGCAGGCATGGACGATTACATAGTCAAGCCGATTGATTTTGTTGTGCTGAGCGGTGTGCTGAAAAAATATCTGCCAAAAGAAAAAGTGAAAGGTTAAGACCTTAAAACCTTAAGGGCGTTGCCCCAAGGTCTTGTTTATTCTCTTTAATTTTGTGGTATAATTCGGTCAGAAGGTGATACTATGAAAAATATAGCCATTATAACAGGAGCATCGGGTGGCCTCGGCAGACAGCTTACATTTCTTGCCGATAAGGACGGCTATGATGAGCTTTGGCTTATAGCACGTAATAAAGAACGTCTTGAATCGGTTAAGTCGGAATGTGAAACAGAAGTGCGTGTTATTCCGGGCGATCTTACGGATGAAAGTGTTATACAAGATATATGCAGTATGCTTGAGGAGTATAAAACAAAGGACGGAGTGAATGTAAAACTGCTGATTAATAATGCCGGCTATGGCAGAATAGGTGCATGGAACGAGCTCGATATATCCGACTGCGGAAGAATGATAGAGCTTAACTGCAAAGCCGCTGTGCTTATGACACAGAGCATTCTGCCGTATATGCAGAAGGGCAGTGGTATAATGAATATATGCTCAACAGCCGCATTCCAGCCGTTTCCGTATCTGAATGTATATGCCGCAACAAAGGCATTTCTCTATCGTTACAGCCGAGCACTGCGTATGGAGCTGCTGCCAAAGGGCATACGTGTTACGGCGGTTTGTCCGTATTGGATAAAGGATACCGAGTTCATAAAAACAGCCGGAAAAAACACAACAGGTAAAAACAGAATACGGCATTTTCCGCTTGCGGTGCATGAAAGAGGTGTAGCAAGAACAGCAATGAACGGGTATAAGCTGGGGCTGCCGGTTGTTACTACCGATGTGGTGTCGTTTCTGCATAGGATTGCCGCCAAGGTTATTCCGTCAGAAATAATGATGTGGATTTGGGAGATATTGAGAAGAGTTTAAAGATAAGACCTTAAGGGCGTTGCCCTTAACAACCCACAAAACTTTAAAAAGTTTTGATTCAAACTTTATTAAACTACATTCTTATGAATGTAGTTTTTGTTATATATAGGAATATTTAGTAATATATATAAATGATATTATCCCTAAACTATTTCGTAGAAATAGTTTATAAAAGTTTCGGTCGAACCTTTTCAAAGGTTCGCAGGTGTGGACAGAGTCCACGGTCTTAACGCTCTTAGGAGGTCTTTACATGGATCGGATTTCCTTCAACGGCAGACGCCGGCTGTTTTTTATCCTTTTGCTGTCTGCGGCGGCACTTGCCGCTTTGTCAATCAGATTGGGTTATATTATGCTGACCAAAGCGGAGGAATATCAACAGCTTGCCTATGACCAGCAGACAAGAGACAGACTTATTACACCAAAGCGTGGTAAAATACTGGATAGAAACGGAGTGGAGATTGCGGCAAATGAATCCGTAAGTGCTGTGTCCGTTATACACGCACAGGTAAAGGATAAGGAAGGCACAGCAAAGGCACTTTCCGAAATACTTGAGCTGGATTATGATGACGTACTGAAGGCAATCAATGAGCGTGTCGCACTTAAACGCATAAAAACAAAGGTCGATAACGAAACTGCGGCAAAGATACGTTCACTTGATCTTGATGGCGTTATGATTGACGAAGATGTCGAGCGTATATATCCTTACCGTTCAATGGCGGCACAGGTAATCGGCTTTGTCGGTAAGGATAATCAAGGTATCATAGGTCTGGAAAGTAAGTACGAGGAATATCTTAAGGGTGAAAAAGGCAAAATTCTTACATTGACAGACTCAAGAGGCAGACGGGTTTCCGATTCTGAAGAGAGAGTGGAGCCGACAGACGGTTTAAACCTTGTTACTTCGCTTGATGTGGTGATGCAACAATATGCTGAACAGGAAATACAGGCGGCAGTGGAGGCTAAAAACGCAAAAAGCGGTATTATTATATCTTTAAACCCACAGAACGGCGAAATATATGCAATGGCACAATATCCGTCCTTTGATTTGAATGAGCCGTTTGTAATAAACGATGTTACATTGGCGGAAAACTGGGACAGCTATACACAACAGGAGAAAAATGATTTTCTCAATAAAATGTGGCGAAATAAAGCTATAAACGATACATATGAGCCGGGAAGCACATTCAAGGTGGTCACAGCCTCAACCGGCTTGGAGGAGGGCGTTATAACGCCGGAAACACAGTTTAACTGCTCCGGCTCAATGACCGTCGGCGGCAGACAGATAAAATGCTGGCGTTATCCTCGGTCACATGGCACACAGACATTTACCGTCGGCGTGCAGAACTCATGCAATCCGGTATTTATGCAGGTGGCGGAAAGAATTGGAGCGGAAACATTTTATGAATATATGGTGAAATTCGGGTTCAATGAAAAAACAGGCATTGACCTGAACGGCGAGGCAGTCGGCATACTTCATAAAAAAGAGGACATCGGCCCGGTTGAGCTGGCAACAATGAGCTTCGGACAGACGTTCCAGATAACGCCGATACAGCTTTTGCGTGCGGCGGCCGCAGTGGTAAACGGCGGAAGGCTTATAACGCCGCATTTTGCCGTTGAGCTTAAGGACAGTGATGGATATATACAGAAGGTATTTGAATGGGACAGCGATAAGCAGATATTGAGTGAAGAAACAAGCGAAAAAATGCGTGTAATTCTGGAGAGCGTTGTTGCGGAAGGCACTGGAAGCAAGGCTAAAATAGAAGGCTACCGCATAGGCGGAAAGACCGCAACAAGCCAGAAGCTGCCAAGAGGCAGTGGGAAATACATAGCCAGCTTTATGACCTTTGCTCCGGCGGATAATCCGCAGATAATGACACTGGTTCTTATTGATGAGCCACAGGGAATGTATTACGGCGGCTCGGTTGCCGGCCCGGTGATGAAGGATTATCTTTCGAATATACTGCCGTATATATTGAAGTGATTTTTATTGTGCATTGCTTAAACTACATTCTAACGAATGTAGTTTTTGTTATAAATAGAAAATAATACCTTAACTGTTTCAAAGAAATAGTTAATTAAAATTTGGATTGAACTTTATATTGCAATGAGCCTTAAAATATATTATAATTGGCTTATAAGCCAAGTTTGGAATGATTGGGGGTGTTTATTTGAGGAGAAAAGACAGTGATGACGCAAGACGCAGAATTTTGTCTGCCTGTGTAAAGCTGTTCATTGAAAACGGATATAAAAATACACGAATGGCAGACATTCTGAGTGCCGCAAAGGTGTCCAACAGCACATTTCAGAATCTTTTCCGCTCGAAGGACGGCGTACTTATGGATTTGACGGAGTTTATGTTTGATAACCAGTTTTCCATAGCAAGAACAATGTTTGATAAACATATAAATCCGGTTTTTATCTATGCGTTGGAAACATCTATACAAATGGCAATTACCGAGCTGAACGAGCATATAGGAGAAATTTATGTTTATGTATATACAGTTCCGGAAACGGCGGAATATATTATACAGAAAACTTCAACTGAGCTTTATAAAATTTTTGGCTCATATATGCCGGACTGCGAAGAAAGCGATTTTTATGAGCTGGACATCGGCACAGCCGGTATAATGCGGAACTATATGGCGAAAAAATGCGATAAGTACTTTACGCTTGAAAAAAAGATTGAGCGTTTTTTGTCCTTGAGCCTTCGGGTTTACAATGTGCCGCAGGACGAAATAAAAATAATTATCAGCCGTATTCTTGAAATGGACATATGCTCAATGGCAAATGATGTCATGCAGAAGCTTTTTAAAGGCCTTGAAATGAAGTTTAATTTTACTCTTACCGAAATGGGGGAATTGCAGAATGAAGTTTAAAAAATTATTAAGCATATTTACAGCTGTGTGTATGCTTGCGTCAATTATACCTTCGACCGCATTTGCGGCTGAAACCAACGTTGTCGATTCCGATGACGCCGAACAGGAGCAGCAGGACGAAGAACAGGAAGAAAAAGAAATAAAAGAAGAGAAGAAAGAACAAGAGAAACAGGAAGAAGAAAAAGAAAAGGATTCCGAAGAATCCGAACAGGAGGAGGAACAGGAAGAATCCGAGAAAGAGGAAGAAGAGGAGCTTCCTTTTACCGAGGATGAGCTTGCACTTCTGGAGGAAGATCCCGAAGACCTCTCTCTTGACGAACAGGCAACATATTTCATGCTCGTTGAATATCTCGACAGCATTGACGGCGGTATCGCCCTTTATGACGGTGAAAACGCAAACGCAACAAAGACTGTGTTCAAAATTTCAACGGCAGACCAGCTTGTTGATCTGGCAGGCAAGGTCGAAAACGCCACAAGCTATTGGGGCGGTTTATGGAAGGATGCAAGCTTTGAACAGGTTGCCGATATAAATATGAAAAATATAGATTGGAAGGGCATTGGTTCCTTCAGAGGAAAATATAACGGCGGCGGCTATTCCGTAAAAAATATTAAAATCAAAGCAAACGGCACATCGGCAGGCTTCTTTTCCGTTGCCGAAGGTGCGGTTATTGAAAATCTTGCGATTGTCAATTTCGGAGTAGATACTTCGGCGGATTATGTCGGTGCGGTTGTCGGATATGCAACCGATACGGTGATAAGAAACTGCTGGACATCGGGCAGTGTAACCGCAAAGGAAAACGCAGGCGGTATTGCCGGATATATGGACGAAAGCGGCTCTGTAAGTAAATGCTATTCCTTATGTAATGTTAAATCCAATAATGAGGCCGGTGGTATTGTCGGAAATGCAGACGGAATAACGATAACAGGTGCGGTTGTTCTTGGCGAAAAGCTTGAAGGAAGTTCCGTAAACCGCATTAACGGCGGAAATACTGCTCCGGATAACTGCTACGCATGGAGCGGCATGAATACAGACGGCAACATACAGGGAAAGGATATTACATATAATTCCGGCGGCTTCAGCACAGAATTCAGTGATATTTTCGAAGACGACGACGCATGGAATTTTACTGAGGATTTACCTGTCCTTGCGGACGGCAATGATGAGCCGGGCAGTAACTTCCCGACATATCTCTATACCTCGGACGGCGATTTCAAGGGCAGTGGCACACAGAGCGATCCTTATTTAATCAATAATAAATATGACCTCATAAACCTCAGAAATAAGGTAAACGGCGGCAGTTCGGAAAAAGATTATTATAACGGAAATAAATTTACAAATAAGTATTTTAAACAGACTGCCGATATTGATCTTGAAGGAGAAGAATGGATTCCGATAGCAAATACAACTTCAGTAAGAAATACAAATTCGGAAGGAAAAGTATACAATAAGTTTTGCGGAACATACGACGGTAACGGACATGTAATAAAAAACCTGAAGGTGTCAGCTAAATTCATACATTCAGGATTATTCGGTGTCATAGGAAGCGGAGGTGTTATTAAAAACCTCGGTCTTGAAAACTGTGATATAGAAAGTTATGATGATGCCGGAACAATAGCAGGTGCCGGAATGGATGTTGGAAGTAATGTAGGAACAATCCTGAACTGTTACGCAACAGGAACTGTAAAAGGAAGCGAGGCAGGCGGTTTAGTTGGAACAGGCTTTAAAAAGATTATAAATTGCTATACTGTGTGTAATGTAGAATCAATAGATACCGACAAAGGACATGCAAGCGGAATAGCCGCCATTCCAGCCGGACGAATCGAAATTAAAAATTGCGTTGCATTAGGACAAAAATTAACCGGAGGCCAGTTGGATCAAGTAGGTTCTCCTCGTACGACAAGAATATTATTTTATACCTCAGATGATATTACCGATAACAACTACGCATACGCACAGATGAAGGTGAATGGAAGTGATATATCCACAAGTAGTGACTTTTATGGTCATAACAAAGACCATGGTGCAAATATATCTTACAGCAGTGGCAAAGGCCTTGATAAGCAGTTCAGCGAAATTTTCAAGGACATAGGCGGCGAAAAGGCATCGGACATCTGGAACTTTGAGGACAATATGCTCCCTACGCTCAAAAACGAGAACGTAAGCACAGCAAAACCTCTTCCGAGCTATATGCGTTCCGGCAGTACAACAGCCGACTTTTCGGGCAAAGGCACACAGGCTTCGCCTTATCTCATACAGAATAGGGATGACCTTATTAAATTGAGGGACAGAGTAAACAGCGAAACAGGCTATGCAGGAAATTATTTCAAGCAGACCACAGATATAGATTTGGATGGTATAGAATGGATACCCATTGGTACAGATGACAGTGCCAAAACCAAGTTCAAGGGAATCTATGACGGTGACGGACACGAAATAACAAATCTCAATAATAGTGATGGTCGATATTACGGCGGTTTGTTCGGAGATATAACCGGAACAGTCAAAAACCTTGCGGTAATAGACTGCAATATAACAACTACCATTTATTACGGCGGTGCGATTGTTGCCAACGGCGGAACTATCGAAAACTGCTATTCAACGGGAACTGTTTACGCGCCAAATGGCAGTGCCGGCGGTATATCCGGCAACGGCAGTACAATAAAGAACTGCTACTCAACAGCAACGGTCAGCGGAAAAACAGCCGCCGGAATCGGTGCAAATGCGACTGAAATAACAGGCTGTGTTTCCTTCAACGACAGCATTACGGGAACAAATGCAAGCCGTATCGGCAGTTCAAATAAGCTCAGCGGAAACTATGCGCTCAACAGCGTTAAGGTGAATGGTGCTGTGCCGGATAACAATAAATCCGAAACAAAAATAAACGGACTGGATCTTAAACCGGCAAACGGCAGCTTCTATCTGTATACAGGTGCTGAATACGCATGGAACGGCTGGAGCAGAAGTATTTGGATAATACCTATGACAGGCGGCGAGCTTCCTCATTTTGAAAACAGCACACGAATTGTTCTTGATTTCAATAATCAGGTTAATGTCAGAATATCCTTTGACGAATCAAGGCAGACATATAAATATGACGGAACAAGAAAGGAATTTGTGCTTAGGAACCTGAACGTAGAAGGCGTTGACGGTGTTAATGTTAATGTTTTCTACACTGCGAACGCTTCGGGAAAAATGGACAGGGTAGAACCGATAAATCCCGGTTTATATGATGTCAATGTTGTAAGCGGCGGCAATGCGGACGGAAGTATTTCAGCATACTTTAAAACATTAACGAGAGCACTTGTTATAGAAAAGGCAGACAATGAGATAACAAACTTTACATTCCCCGAAAGCTGGGTATACGGTGAAGCCGAAAAGACACCTTCCGCAGATGCAAAGCATGGTACGGTTAAGTTCAAATATTCACAGGTTGGCTATCCGGAAACGGATACACAGCCGACAGACGCAGGATATTACACAATAAAGGCGTATGTAGAGGAAAGCGATTTTTATAACTATGTGGAAGAAACAAAGCAGTTTGTAATAAAGGACAAAAACAAAATAGAAGTCTTTGATTTTCCCGATGAATGGTACTTCGGCGAAGATAAAAAGATACCTAACGGCACGGCAAAATTCGGTCTTGTTAATTTCAAATATTCCATTGACGGCGGCGAAAGCTGGACAACGGAACAGCCGAAGTCAGCCGGAAGCTACCTTATAAAAGCGTATGTTGACGGAAGTGACAATTATAGCGATGCAGAGGAGACAAAGAACTTTACAATTAAGCAGGCAGTAAACGAGATAACGGAGTTCTGGGAGATAAATGACTGGACTTACGGTGATTCGGTTATTATAATAGATACCAATAAGGCGAAATTTGGAAAGCCTCAGCTTGTATTTTCCGCTGACGGCGAAAACTGGACAACTGAAATACCCAAAAATGCAGGTCAGTATATCGCAAAGGCATATGTAGAGGAAACAAATGACTATTCCTATGCGGAAAAGACACAGAATTTCGAGGTGCTTAAGGCAACACCGACAGTAACGGAACTTCCTGTTGCCGAAAAGGTAAAGAGAAACAGACAGCTTTCGACTTCGGCTATAAGCGGCGGTGAGGTAACAGGTGTTGATACATGGTTTACGGACGGTGTTCTTTCCGGAACATGGTCATGGAAGGATGGCAGTGAAAAGATGAAATCCACAGGCGATTTCACAAGAATGGCAGTGTTCACGCCGGACAGCTTAAACTATAATCCGGTTGAGGCAGAAATAAACGTACATGTTTATATGCCGACAACAGGCGGATCATCATATACTCTGCCTAAAGTAGAAAATGATACAACTAAGCCTGAAGAAAACAAGAAATTAATACTTACGGTCGGAAGTAAAAATGCGATTGTATTCGGTGAAAGCGTTGTAAACGACGTAGCACCGGTTATAGTAAACGAAAGAACAATGTTGCCGGCAAGATTTGTTGCAGAGGCACTCGGTGCAAAGGTGCTTTGGGACAGCAATACAAGAACAGTTTCAATTATCGGTGAAAATGCGATAGCCATTACAATCGGCAGTGATACGGCGTATGTAAACGGCGTTGCGGTCAAGCTCGACAGCCCGGCGTTTATTGCAGACGACAGAACATATCTGCCGCTCAGGTTTATTGCCGAAAATCTCGGTGCAGACGTAGAGTGGCTTGCAGACGAATTAAAGATAGTTATAACAAAGGAATAATTATATGTGGCGTTGCCCTAAACCCCACAAAACTTTGATAAACTATTTCTGCGAAATAGTTTAGGGGATTAAATAGCTTATATCATAGGAATGGTTGCAAAACCATTCCTATTTTTTGTTTAATTGCAACTGAGTCAAAAACCTGTTTACCTTATGATAATTTAATGTTAGAATAGTGCCGTATGCTTGTATACAGGAAAGGAGATACTTTAATCATGAACGGCGAAAATCAAAGTCGCGTCGAATGGATACTGCAAAGACTTACAGAGCTTGAACAGGCACATAGTGTGGACGAGCTGACAAATGAGATAACATATATTCTCGGTCTTCTCGGAAAATATACAAAGGCTGACAGGGTTTTTCTTTGTGATAAAATTGAAAATAATAGGCTTGAGTTTGCAAATGCTTTTGAATGGCAGAATGAGAATGTTGAACCATGGAATGAAAAATTTGATATTGTTTCTGAAATGAGCATTCCTAATTGGATAATAGAATTCGAAAAAAATAAAAATATATTTATAAATGATGTTGAAGAGATAAGGCATACAATGCCATATGAATATAAAAGGCTTAAGCTGAATAATGTACAGTCTGTTATTGCCGTTCCGATTATGGGCAGAAATTCTTTTCTGGGCATTATCGGTATAGATAATCCGAGAATTAATGTATCGGAGCTTTTTCTTAGTGAAATAAAATTTATCGGAGCACATATAATAAGTGTCCGTAACAATATAAATATGGTCAATGAGCTTGAGCTTAAACAGGCGGAGCAGCAGAAAAATATTGCCGAAATGGAAAAAGAACGTCAGAATCTGCTTGTGCTTTGCCGTGACAGTACATCGGTATATCGTATGAATCTTATGAACGATACGGCTGAAATAGTTAAGCTGGATATGAATGCAAATGCGTCCATTCAGCTTATGGGAATGGTAAATACACGTATTATTTATTCCAAGGAGATGGAAAAGTATTATAACAATTTTGTTATAAAGGAATCTGCTCCGGATATGCGTAAGATGTTTGATGTGAATTATCTTATGCAGGAGCTCAGCGATAAAGACAGCATTTCATACCGTTTTCAGAGTCGGCCCAATAATAACGGCGATCGTTATTTTGAAATGCGAATTACAAGAATAAGCCGGTCGGAGGACAGCTTTGTTGTGCTTGCCGATTTCAGAAGCGTTGACAGAGTTATAGAAGAGGAGCGCAGACAACGGGCTTTGATTGAAAAAGCACTTGCCGAATCAAGAATGAGTAATGATATTATATCGTCGGTAAGTAAAATTTATTTCGCCATGTATCATATTGACCTTACAAATGACAGTTACGATGAAATTTCGAGAGATACATCTGTATATAAATTAAGCGGAAAAAACGGAAGTGCCGCTGCAAAAATGAAGAAAATATGCAATAGTTTTGTTGCTGAGGAGTACAGAGAAAAGGCGTTAAAGTTCTTTAATCTTACTACATTGAGCGAAAGATTGAAATATGACGAAACCGATGCTGTTGAGTATTTTGCGGCTGACGGAAACTGGCATCTTGCCAGATTTATATCGCATAAAAGAGATAAAAACGGCCTAACAACCGAGGCACTCTGTGTTATCAGACTTATAAGTGAGGAAAAACGCCGTGAGAAATATTGGATCGTTGCGGCAGAGGAGGCAAATAAGGCCAATAAAGCAAAGAGCGAATTCCTCTCAAGAATATCGCATGATATTCGCACGCCTATGAATGTAATTATGGGCTTTACGAATATAGCCGAAAAGAATATTGAAAATACCGAAAAGCTTAAGGAATGTCTTGATAAAATAGAGATGAGCGGTAAAAACCTTGAACAGCTTATTGATGATGTTCTCGATATGTCCAAAATAGAAAACAACAGTATGCAGCTTGTGCCTCAACAGACAAGCGTTTCGGAAATATTTGAATTTTATAAATCGACCGCCGCAGGCTCAAATAAACAGCTTAATTATGAATTTGTAAAGCATGATATTGAGCATGAATATCTTATGGTTGATAAACTGAGACTGAACCAGATAAATATAAATCTTCTGTCAAATGCCGTTAAATATACAAACGAAGGCGGCAGTATAAACTTTGAGATATATGAAGAAAAATCTCCGAAGGAAAACATGACAAGGCTTGTTTCGATAGTAAGCGACACAGGTATAGGAATGTCTGAGGAATTTATGGAGGTTATGTATTCGGAGTTTTCGAGAGCGGTGGACACAAGAGTGAATACAGTCCGTGGCAGCGGGCTTGGTCTTGCCATAGTCAAAAAGCTCGTTGACATCATGGGCGGAACGATAGAGGCAAAGAGCAAAATAAACGAAGGCACAACATTTAAGGTAGTTATTGATGTACCGTATTGTGATGAGGCCGATGTAGCAGATACTGAGGATAATACGCCGGTTGAGTTTGACAGGACGGTAAATATACTTATTGCAGAGGATAACGACCTTAACTATGAAATACTTTGTGAACAGCTCAGTGATTATGACATAAGCTGTACGAGAGCGAGAAACGGCGTTGAGTGTGTTTCGGAATTTAAGAACAGTAAGCCGCATAGCTTTGACATTATACTTATGGATATGCAGATGCCGGTTATGAACGGACTTGACGCAGCGGCGGCAATTCGTGCATTGGATTTTGATGAAGCGAGAACAATACCGATTATTGCAGTGACAGCCAATGCCTATAATGAAGATATAGAAAAATGCCTTGCCGTCGGTATGAATGCACATTGTTCTAAGCCGATAGATATTGAAAAGCTAATGAAGATAATAGGTAAGTATTTGAAATAATTGCAGATTAAGCCGTAGACCGAGAAGGTTTACGGCTTTTTGTATGCCCGAAAACCACGTGGTAGTCACGTGGTTCAAAAAGCCTACTGTATAATATTTATTTACATTGTATCGAAAACTGCAAGTCATGCCTTTCAGACATATCACAACCGATAAACAAAGTATTTGCCACTGCCGCACACAGCCGCTATAATACTTATAAAACAGACATAGAGAGAGGTTTTGTTATGAAAAAGGTACTTATTATTTCTTCAAGCTTAAGACATAACTCAAATTCCGAGCTTATTGCCGACGAGTTTGCCAAGGGTGCGGTACAAGCCGGACATGAGGTTGAAAAGGTCAGCCTTAAGGGCAAGAATATTGCATTCTGCAAGGGCTGTCTTTCGTGTATCAAAACAGGAAGCTGTTTTATAAAGGACGATGCCATAGAAATTACGGAAAAAATGAAAAATGCCGAGGTTATTGCATTTGCAACGCCGGTGTATTATTATAGCATGAGCGGACAGCTTAAAACATTGCTCGACCGTGCAAATTCACTTTATGGCTCGGACTATAAATTCAAGGACATTTATCTTCTTGCGACTGCCGCGGAGAATGAACGGTCGGCTGCCGAAGGCACTATAAAAGGAATACAGGGCTGGGTTGATTGCTTTGAAAGAGCCGAGCTGAAGGGTATTGTGTTCGGCGGAGGCATTGACGATGCAGGAGCTGCGGTAAATCATCAAGACGTAATGAAAGCTGCGTTTGAATTGGGAAAGAATATTTGAAGAGGAGAAAAGAATGGAAAAATCTAAGGTATATTTTACTGACTTCAGAGCAAAATTAGGTGAAGGTCTTCCTACTAAGCTTAAAAGACTTATGAAGGCTGCCGGAATCGAACAGATTGACATGGAAAATAAGTTTGTTGCCATAAAAATGAACTTTGGTGAGCTTGGCAACCTCGGTTATTTAAGACCGAATTATGCAAAGGCTGTTGCAGATGTTGTTTATGAGCTTGGAGGAAAGCCTTTTCTTACAGACTGTAATACACTTTATGTCGGTAGCAGAAAGAATGCAATAGAGCATCTGTATTGTGCATGGGAGAACGGCTTTACACCTCTTTCCGTAGGCTGTCCTGTTATCATTGCAGATGGACTTAAGGGTACAGACGATATTGATGTTCCCGTTGTTGGCGGAGAATGTGTAGAAAACGCTAAAATCGGTCGTGCTATCATGGATGCTGATATATTCATAAGCCTTAACCATTTCAAAGGCCATGAGACTACCGGATTCGGCGGTGCAATCAAAAATATCGGTATGGGCAGCGGCTCAAGAGCCGGCAAAAAGGATCAGCATATGAGCGGAAAGCCCGAGATTCATGCGGATAAATGCGTTGGCTGTAAACGCTGTATGAGAGAATGTGCAAACAATGGTCTTGTGTTTGACGAAGCAACAAGAAAGATGTCGGTAAATACAGATAATTGTGTGGGCTGTGGACGTTGTATCGGTGCTTGTAATACAGACGCAATCGAGTTTATGAACTGGTCGAGCACTATTGAGCTTAATAAAAAAATGGCAGAGTATGCAAAGGCTGTTGTTGACGGCAGACCGAATTTCCATATTTCTCTTGTAGTTGATGTTTCACCTAACTGCGACTGTCATCCCGAAAACGATGCACCTATACTTCCCAATCTTGGTATGTTTGCATCATTTGATCCCCTTGCACTTGACCAAGCCTGCGTTGATGCCTGCCTTAAACAGGAGCCTCTTCCCAACAGCCAGCTTTCCGACAATATGGCTAAGAAGGATTTCTGTGATAAGCATGACCATTTCGAAAATACAACGCATAATGCAGAGTATAAGAGCTGTCTTGAGCATGCTGAAAAAATCGGTATCGGTTCAAGAGAGTATGAGCTTATTACAATAAAATAATTCAAGTACGAATAAAGCCCTTTCCGTAAGCTTTGATGGGAAGGGCAGTTTTGTTTGTGTTAATGCTGTAAATGTTATAAAATATACTCATTTGATAAATATATTTCGGAGGGAAAAACATGAACTATAAAAAAATAGATAAATCAGATAATGCTGCTATCGCAAAAATAGTCAGACATAATCTGGAAAAAGCACGCCTCAACATTCCGGGAACAGTATATTTCGATAAGGGTTTAGATAACCTGAGCGAATTTTATAACGCAGCTCCGGACAAAAGGGTTTATTATATCGCAAAAAACGATGAAGGCGAAACTATCGGAGGAATAGGCATTGCGGAGTTTGACGGCTTTGATGGCTGTGCAGAGATACAAAAGCTGTATCTTTCGGACGAAGCAAAGGGCAAAGGTTACGGAAAACAGCTTATGTCGCTTGCGGAGGAGTTTGCACGAAAAGCAGGCTATAAACTGCTTTACCTCGAAACGCATACCAATCTTGCAACGGCAGTAAAAATGTATGAAAAGCTCGGCTTCCGGGAAATTGAAAAGCCGAAGGCGGTTGTACACAGCACAATGAATAGGTTCTATATAAAGAAGCTGCAAGTGCCGTGTTGATTTTTCAACTTTATTGTAATCTGTGTAAGCGTATATTATAATATATAGAAAATAAATGATATAAATTTGTGAATATATAATTAGTATAATAATGAGGTGATACAATGAGTAACAAGGAAATAATAATTAAATTGCTGGATAAAGTGCCGGATTATAAAATGGGCTATGTTCTTGCATATGTGCAGGGAATAACTGCTGATGAGGAATCTGATGAAGATTTTTGCGAAGAACTTTGGCAGGATTATAAAAAAGATAAAGATCCCGACAAGGACAAAGAGTATACACTTGAAGAGTGTAAAAAAGAATGGGGCATTGACTGATGTATAAAATTATCATTAAAAAGAAAGCCAAAAAATTTATTGATAAACTTCCGATGCCAACTAAAAAGAGAATTATAGAAGCTATCAACCTGTTACCATATGGCAGTGATATAAAGCAGATGAAAGGGCATGATGATTTATTCAGATTGCGTGTCGGTGATTACAGAATTATTTATACAGTGGATAACGGTGAATTGATTGTATATGTAATCGGTGCAGGAAACAGGGGACAAATATATAATAAATATTGAAAACACAAAAATCGTTCTGTCTGTAACAGGACGATTTTTTGCACTTATGGTATATCGCTTTTATTAAGACTTTGAGCAAATCTCCATATCCTTAAATATTAAATTTTTATTAAAATTCATTATAGCCCCCTTTAGTTTTTGCATTTTGAACGATTATATTTTATAATGTACAGTGTAATAAATATGAAAAGCGGAGGTAATAATTTTGAAATATTTAAAAAGAATAGCGTCAGCGGTTGTGTGTGCTGTTCTTATGCTTTCGAGTACACCGGCAACAGCCTTTGCAAAAACAACCATGCCCGAATACATAAGAGTAGGACTTACAAGCGCCTATGAAAACAAACAGCAGATAAACATTCAGAATAAGACTTTGAAATTTATCGACAGCCCTTCGGATGATCCTCTTGATTATACCACAATATCCGAGTTTTATTCAGCCAACGGCTTTGCAGTCAGAGTCGGTGTAAGCTATCAGGTGGTCATTCCCATAGACGCCAACGGCTTTGACGATGCAAAGGCACAGGCAGATAACTATATATCACAGGGCTATGCCAATGCACTTCCCGGATATAATAACAGAGGCTGGACAGTAACAATATACGGCTATCAGTCAATGAGCGAAGCACAGACTGCCGCAGCTTCATTGGGCGGCTCTGCGGTAGCGCCTTCCGATGTGCTTATTCTTTCGGTAAGCGGTGATCCCATATTCCTTATAACAAATACAGATGCGTATTTTGCCGGACAGAGTGCTGATACAAATGTTGACCTCGGTTCAAGGGAATACAGAGGAATAATGAAGTTCCAGCTTGCGTCAAGCGGACTTATAACGGCAGTAAACATAGTTGATTTTGAGGAATATCTTTACGGCGTTGTTCCTTCGGAAATACCGTCAAGCTATGCTTATGAGGCAATAAAAGCACAGGCTTGTGCCGCAAGAACCTATGCGCTTATTAAGGTGCAGAAAAAGTCTGATTTGGGCTATGATATTTGCGATACAACCCATTGTCAGGTATATGGCGGATATACAAATGAAAGCAAAACAACAACACAGGCGGTTGTTGACACAGAAGGAAAAGCAATATATTATAACGGTTCACCCATTGAGGCACTTTTCTCGTCATCATCGGGCGGATATAGCGAAGACGCCGTAAACGTATGGGGTAATGATGTTCCTTACCTTAAGGCAGTTCCCGATGAATATGAAACCGACTGTCAGACATGGACAAGAACATTCACACTTTCCGATATAGACAAAATATGTGCTGCCAAAGGTTACAATATAGGCTCGGCAACAGGCATGAGAATAACAATAGACAATAAGACAAGCAGGGTGCAGAAGGTTGAATTTATAGGAACGGAAGGCACTAAGGCCATAACACTCGAAAGCTGTCGTACTGTGTTTAATGCAATCGGCTCATCGCTTTCAAGCCGTGTGTTCACAATAACAAACGGCATAACCGAATCGGGAAATTCGTCATCGGGTTCAAATTCAAATCTTAATGTTGCACTCGGTACGTTTGTTTCGTCACCTATTGACGGATATACAATGACGGATAAGAATAACTACGTGATAGGTAACGACTGTGCGGTTGTTTATTCAACAGCCTCCGGCACAAAGGCATACGGTGCGGACGGAAAATCCGTTGACTTAAGCAAAATACCTGAGCTTGTTCCGTTCATAAACAATGCGGCAGGCAGTTCTTCAACAAGCACAGCTTCAACCGGAACAACGGTAATCCGTTCAAGCGGTTCAACAATAAACATTTCCGGCCGTGCAATAGGTCATGGTGTCGGCTTAAGCCAGAGAGGTGCCAACGGCTACGGACAGCTCGGATATGACTATATCGAAATATTACAGCATTACTATACAGGAGTAACAGTAGAATAATCGGAGAAAGAATATGAAAACAAGTGATTTTTATTATGACCTTCCGCAGGAGCTTATAGCACAGGAGCCGCTTAAGGACAGAGCATCTTCAAGACTTCTTGTGCTTCATAAGGACAGCGGAGAAATTGAACACAAAATATTCAGAGATATAACGGAATACCTTAAAAAAGGCGACTGCCTTGTAATAAACGATACAAAGGTTCTTCCGGCAAGACTTATCGGAGAAAGAAAAAATACCGGAGCGAGAGTGGAGATACTTCTTCTTGTGCGTAAAGACCTTGATACATGGGAAGTGCTTACTTATCCCGGAAAAAAGGCAAAGCCGGGCGATGTAATAACCTTCGGCGACGGCAGACTTGAGGCGGAAATACTTGAGGTAATCGAAGGCGGCAACAGAATTGTTAAATTTCACTATGACGGAGTTTTTGAAAATATACTTGAGGAGCTCGGAGAAATGCCGCTTCCTCCGTATATAACACATAAGCTTGAGGATAAAAACCGATATCAGACGGTTTATGCTGTGCATGACGGCTCTGCGGCAGCACCTACGGCAGGTCTGCATTTTACACCGGAGCTTCTTCAGCAGATAAAGGATATGGGCGTTGAGATTGCACATGTAACGCTTCATGTCGGTCTGGGAACATTCCGTCCCGTTAAGGTTGAGGACGTTACAAACCATGAAATGCACTCTGAATATTATGTGGTTGAGGAATCAGAGGCAGAAAAGATAAACAATGTAAAGAAAAACGGCGGCAGAATAATTGCGGTAGGCACAACAAGCACAAGAACGCTTGAATCCGTAACCGATGAAAACGGTGTTGTTCATGCCGGAAGCGGCTGGACAAAGATATTTATTTATCCCGGATATAAATTTAAGGCTATCGACTGCCTTATAACAAATTTCCATCTGCCGGAATCCACGCTTATAATGCTTGTTGCGGCGTTGGTCGGAAAAGACAGAATACTTGATACCTACAAAATTGCCGTTGAAGAGAAGTACAGATTTTTCTCCTTCGGCGACGCAATGTTTATTGTATAACGGTCTAAGGGGGATTTTATATGAAAACAATGGAGCAGTATATTCTTGATGCAATACCGTATCCGATTATGTATGTTGATGTGAACCATATAATACGGTATATGAATAAAAAGGCAGAATTTTATTTCTATGAGGTAAGAGGATACAGGGATTTAATCGGCAAAAATCTTCTTGACTGCCATGATGAAAATATCCAGAAAATGATTATCCGCTCGGTAGAAAAGCTCAAAGCACACGGAAGTGAAATATACCTCGGAGTGACAACCGATAACCTCAGAAAATATATTAATCCCGTAAGAGATGAGAATGGCGAGCTTATCGGATATTTCGAAAGATTTGAACTTAATCAGGAGAAATAATGTAAAAGTGTATCGGAGGCGGCATTTATGCAGAAAATAATCAAAAAAATCCGCACATATATGAATATAAGCCAAAAGGAGTTTGCCGAAAAAATAGGCGTTACGGCGTCAACGGTCAATCGTTGGGAAAAGGGCGCCGCTCCGACGGAGAACATGGCAGAAGGCATTTATTCATTGTGTGTTAAAAATAATATTCCTGCTTATGATATGATTATTGATGAAATAAAAGCCGCCGCCGATAGTATTGTGTTGGAAGAAAACCGAATATTGCTGTATCATGGCTCAAAATCCGGAATTAACGGCAGAATAATGCCGAAAAGCAGGGATAAATGTGATTTCGGAAAGGGCTTTTATATGGGAACAGAGCCGAGTCAGCCGCTTACATTGATATGCGATTATCCGAAATCGAAATTTTATATTGTTTCTCTGGATTTGAAAAATCTTGATTTGCTTAATGTTGAGCCGGATTTGGAATGGGCAATGCTTATAGCATATAACAGAGGTAAAATGGACAAAATAAAAGGTACCGGGTTTTATAAGAAGTATCGGGATATGTCGGAAAATAAAGATTTGATTGTCGGCAGTATAGCCAATGACAGAATGTTCTACGTAATTGACAACTTTTTTAACGGGAATATTACGGATACAGCATTGGTAAACAGCCTGTCGGCATTGAAGCTCGGTAAGCAGTATGCAGTTGTAACGCAAAAAGGCTGTGATGCGGTAAGGATAGAAAAAGAGCTTGATATATCAGGTTTTGAAAAACGCTTTTTGCGGACCATTGCGGATAAAAACCGCAAGAGCGGAGTTGATTTTGCCAACAGGGTATGCAAGGACTACCGCAGAGAAGGCAGATTTTTTGATGAAATTCTTGATGATGCTTTGTGAGGTGAAAGCTGATGGAGCCAATGGATTTTAAGCTTTGCGATATACAGGGAAGGCTGTTTGAACTTTCCGTTGATAAGGGCTATGACAGTGCCGTGTTTATCAGAATATTTATGAAATCCGATATCGCAAAACAGCTCGATTCGGTATATAACCGTATGCAATGGGCAGGCGAAGAATATCTCCTTGAGGAAATTGAGGACGGAGCAGGAGATAAGCTGATAAAGGGCGGAGAAATATATCCGAAGGACACAATATACTGGATTGGATATATATATAGATATTGGCACTATTATACGGGCGAAAGCAGTTCGCAGATATATAAGCAGGCTGATGTGAAAACAATGAAACGAAATTATTTTATGTTTCATACTATGGATCCCGAACCGGCGATAGACGATTTAAAGGAAATATATGAGCAGAGAAAAGGCGTGTGAAAAAACAGAATTTATTTTTTCATACGCCTTTAATTTTAAAATTTATTTATCCTCTTTGGGCGGATACATTCTTTTCTTAAAATAGAAATCTGCACCGTAAAGTGCCGCAACGGGATTGTGTCCGAGAATTCTGTCCTTTGTTACCGCTGTTGTTACAAGAGCGTCGGAGTATTTGTAGAATAAGCTGTCGTGGCCTACACATAAACCGACAACTATATTAAGCTCAGTCTTTGCCTCATTGAGCATTTTAGCCTGTAAAATAGGATTGCAGATATTTTTGCCAACCGCATTGCATTCTTCGGGAATGCCGATTTCAACCTTGGGAATACAGCCGATTTTGCAGCCGTAGCCGACTACCTCAAAGCCGTTGTAGCGGAGTATTTTTCCAAGTGTACCTGCTTCCTTTATAAGACCTAAGCAGTTGGCAATTCCGATTTTTTTAAAGCCCATTTTTCTGGCAAATTCCATTATTTCTTCAATACGGGTTGTTTTGCCGTAGCCTTCGTATTCAACCATTGCGGCTGAAAGCATACATTTGCGGTTTTCCTCTTCCTCATAAATATTTTTGATTTCATCACGTTTTTCTTCGTCTATTGTGTTGACGGTAGGACAGAACTGCGGAAATGATTTGTCCATAAAGTTGCAGTTTCCGACTGAACAGTCAACACATGACATTTTTGAAATATCTTCCATGTGCAATCCTCCCAAGTATAATTATTGCGATATAAACAACTAAATTATAACATGAAAATATATAAATAACAATATACTGTTGTTAAAATGATGTATTTTATTAAAAACAAAGTGAAAAATATATGCATTTTTACTATAAAATTAATCTGTAAGTGAATTTTTGTTTGTGACTTCGTTTGGAATTTGTCTGCCTTCGGCGTTGATGGTGTAGTTGTCTTTTATAATAAGCTCGGATATGGGAACGATTTCGTAGCCTTTATCCTTAAGACCCTTTATTATTGTGCCGAGAGCATCGGGAGTGTATTTGGCATCGTTGTGGAAAAGTATAATTGAGCCGTTGGAAAGGTGCTTGTGGTTCAAAACCTGGTTGATTTCGGAATCAACACCGTATTCCTTCCAGTCAAGGGAATCAACATCCCATTGCACCGTATAGTATCCGCATTTTTCAGCTGTTGAAATAACGTCATTGGTATATTCTCCGAAGGGAGCACGAAAAAGATTCATTTCCACTCCGGTTATATTCTTTACCTTCTCGCCTGTTGCGGTAAGCTCTTCGGCTATCTGCTCGGAGGACAGCTGGCTCATATGCGGATGGGTAGCGGAGTGGTTTCCGATATCGTGTCCGGCCTCAGCAATCTTCTTGACCTCCTCCGGATATTTGTCTACCCAGTAGCCGCACATGAAAAAGGTCGTTTTTACATCGTTCTCTTCGAGTATTTCAAGCAGTCGGTCGGTGTCGTCCGCTCCCTAAGCGGCGTCAAAGCTGATTGCTATTTTCGGTTCATCGGTCTGCACACAGTATATCGGCAGAAGACGCTCGGTTTTTGCAACAACTGTGTTGAATACGGTTTTTGCGGCAGGTGGTACAGCTTTGATAACGGCGGCAAATGCGGCAATTATCGCTATGCCGAGCAGAAGTTGTTGTTTTCTAAGTTTGAAGGCTTTGATAATCAAGAAAGTCACCTCATTTATTTATATACAATAATGTATATGTTAAAAAATCTCTAAAATGTTGTAATTAAAACGGATTTATCATATGCAAATGAGTTATAATGATTATGAATAAAAATCGGAGGTATGGATAATGGACGTTAAAATTAAAAATATCAAAAAATCAGAAAAATTAAACCTTAAAACAGAGCTCAGCTATCAGGAAGGACAGGTTGTAAGCAAAACACTTGCACAGAATGAATATGTCAGCCTTACACTTTTCTCATTCTGGAAGGGTGAAGAGATAAGCACACATGAATCAATGGGCGATGCTATGGTTCAGTGCCTCGACGGAGTCGGAAGAATAACAATAGATGGTATAGAGCACGAACTTCACGAAGGCGATACAATCGTTATGCCTGCCGGACATCCTCATGCGGTTTTCGGTGTAGAGAATTTCAAAATGCTTCTTACGGTAATTTTCTAAATAAAATTTGCATATATTGAAATATAACTGTTGACAGATAAGGCTTTATGTGGTAAATATTATATAAATATTAGGGAGTAGTTGACATTCGGTAAAATCGAATGGTTTATTGTTCGTCATCACGCTGTTTCAGCCGGGCAATAAATATACACCATTGTATATGACGAGACTTTTATTGCATTACAGGTGCGATAAAGGTCTCTTTTTTGTACCTGAATAAATTTTATTTATTTTGGGAGGTAATATTATGATGATGTATTTGTTGCTTATTGTCGGTTTTGTTCTGCTGGTTAAGGGAGCGGACTTCTTTGTTTCCGGAGCATCTTCGGTCGCAAAGGCACTTAAGGTTCCGTCGGTTATTATCGGATTGACTATTGTTGCCATGGGTACAAGTGCACCGGAAACAGCCGTAAGCATAACGGCAAGCCTCGGCGGAAATAACGGTATTTCGCTCGGTAATATAATCGGTTCGAATATATTTAACCTGCTTATGGTAATCGGTATCAGTGCCGTAATTATACCGTTCAATTCAGATAAAGAAATATTGAAAAGGGATATGCTCTGGAATATTGCAATAACGGTGCTTCTGCTGGTGCTTATATTCGACGGCAGCTTAAGCAGACTTGACGGTGTAATATTGCTTGCCGGCATTGCCGCATATCTTACGGTTGTTGTGAGAAGTGCATTGAAAAACAGGGTAGAGGATAACTCCGACGAAAAGGTATCTGTTCCGAAGGCAGTTGTGTTTATACTCGGCGGCCTTGCCGCAATAGTATTCGGCGGCGATCTTGTTGTAGATAATGCAAGTCTTATTGCAAAATCTCTCGGTATGAGCGATACACTTGTCGGACTCACCATTGTTGCAATCGGAACATCTCTTCCTGAGCTTGTTACATCAATCGTTGCGGCAAAGAAGGGCGATTCCGGACTTGCTCTCGGTAATGCCGTCGGCTCATGTATATTCAATATTCTGTTTATACTCGGTATTGCCTCGACCATCGCTCCAATGACCGCCGATTATGAGATAATTGCCGATGTATGTATATTGATTTTTGTAAGCATTGTAACATACATTTTTGCAAGATCAAAGGAAAGAGTGTCAAGACTTGAAGGTCTGCTCTGCGTGCTTATATATGGTACGTATAGTGCGTATATCATTATGAGATAAATTTCCGGCCGTAAACTTATGTTTGCGGCTTTTTCTATAAAAGCCTTAGAATGTTGACACCATATATGGTATCATATATAATATACATATAGATAGGAGGTATTGAAAATGTCGCAATGGGATAAATTAATAAAACGTATACGAAATTTATCAAAAGACCTCCGCTTTGATGAACTTAGAAAAGTATTGGAAAGTTAGGGATATGTAATGAATGCGCCGAGAAGCGGAAGCAGTCATTACACGTTCAGAAAAATAGGGTGTGTGCCTATTACAATACCGAAGCATGAACCGATTAAAAGAGTATATGTTGAAATGGTGAGACAGATTGTAGAAAGTGAGGAGGAGAATTGATGAAAACGCTTGAAGAATATATGGCAATGCCATACCGTATGGAGATTGTTGAGGATAAAGATGAGGGCGGTTTTGTGGTTTCTTATCCTGATTTGCCGGGGTGTTTAACCTGTGGTGAAACAATCGAGACTGCGGTAACAAATGCCATCGATGCAAAAAAAGCTTGGCTTGAAGCTGCCATTGAGGAAGAAATAGATATATACGAGCCTGACAGCCTTGATGATTATTCAGGTCAGTTTAAATTACGAATACCTAAAAGCCTTCATAGAATGTTGGCCGAACATTCGCAAAGAGAAGGAATAAGCATGAATCAGTATTGTGTTTATTTACTTTCGAGAAATGATGCACTTTATTCTAAGATAAAAAATTAAAGATTGAATCCAATGTTTATACTTTGACTATACTTAAATTGAAATATTCAGACAAAACAAAAACGCCCGAAAATCAAGTTTCGGGCGTTTTATAAATTCTTAGTTTTCTTTTTTTTCTGTTGATGCGTCTACTGCATTTGCATCTTCAGCCTTTGTTTCTTCTTTAGCTTTTTTCTTTCTTCCGAAAAGGCCTGTTTTTTCTTCTTCAACGGGTTCTTCAACCTTGTTTGAAAGGTTAGGCTCTTTTACATAAGCAATTTCGCTCTTAAGAACGGGAACTCTTACGCCTCTGTTCATACCGAATTCAACGATGTAGCATTCAGCTGTTACATCAACAACCTTACCGTACATACCTGTGTTGCAAAGAACAGAATCGCCGGGTTTGATTTTGCTGATCATTTCGTCATGCTCTTTCTGTCTCTTTTTCTGAGGTCTGATTGACATGAAATACATAGCTGCAAAAATAACTATGATGTAAATGATAATCCATGAAAAAGATCCGCCGCCTGAGCTTGTTGCCGCTGCTGTTGTTGATGAAGAAGCGGCAGCTGATGATGCAGCCTCAGAGCCGATTTTAGTACTTACTTCTGCAAGAAAATTGTAAAACATTGTGTTCTCTCCTTTTGTTAGCTTAATATCCGAATAGCCTTCGGACAACCTAAAGAATATTATATAAAATTATAACATGGTAGTCAAGCAATTAAAGCTATTCTAATATTCTTATAATGGTTTATTTTCCGTTTTCTTTGAAGCCGTCAAGCTTTGCACGCTTGTAGCTTTCAAATCTGTCCTCATCAAGAGCAAGTCTTATTTCTTCCATCATTGTGTTGAAGAAATAAAGGTTGTGCATTACGCAAAGACGCATTGCAAGCATTTCCTTTGCCTTGAAAAGATGACGGATGTATGCCTTTGAATAACGTCTGCATACGGGGCAGTCGCAGGTATCGTCAATAGGTGTGTCGTCAAGCTCATATTTTGCATTGAGAAGATTGAGCTTTCCATGGTTTGTGTATACATGGGCATGACGTCCGTTACGTGCCGGAAGTACGCAGTCGAAGAAATCAATACCTCTTTCAACGCTTTCGAGAATGTTCTCCGGTGTGCCTACACCCATGAGATATGTCGGCTTGTTCTGAGGAAGATAGGGAACAACCTCTTCGAGAATGTGATACATCTCTTCGTGAGTTTCACCGACAGCAAGACCGCCGACAGCATAGCCGTCAAGGTCAAGCTCGGAAATACGCTTTGCGTGCTCAATACGAATGTCGGGATATATTGCACCCTGGTTTATGCCGAAAAGCATCTGCTGTTTGTTTATTGTGTCATCAAGTGAATTAAGTCTGTCCATTTCGGCTTTGCATCTGTAAAGCCAGCGAGTTGTTCTTGCAACAGAATTTTCCACATAGCCTCTGTCGGCAAGGGCAGGAGCACATTCGTCAAATGCCATGGCTATTGTTGAAGCAAGGTTGGACTGTATACGCATACTTTCCTCAGGCCCGATAAAAAGCTTGCGTCCGTCAATATGCGAATTGAAATAAACGCCTTCTTCCTTTATCTTTCTCAGCGAAGTAAGAGAGAAAACCTGGAATCCGCCGCTGTCGGTGAGTATGGGCTTGTCCCATACCATAAATTTATGAAGTCCGCCGAGCTTTTTAACAACCTCATCACCGGGACGAAGGTGAAGATGATATGTGTTGGAAAGCTCAACCTGACATTTTACTCTCTCAAGGTCCTCTGTTGATAATGCACCCTTAATAGCCGCAAGAGTTCCTACGTTCATAAAAACAGGTGTCTGTATTACACCGTGAGGTGTGTGAAATTCGCCACGTTTGGCACGTCCGCTTGTTTTCAGTAATTTGTACATTGTTATCTCCGTTCAAAATAAAAATAGATTTTGATATATTTTTTATCAATTATATATTTTACCTTTAAAATGTATAGATTTCAAGGTATAATAAAATACATACATTATAAATCGGTATTTTTAAGGAGAAAACAATGATTAATTATATTGCTACTGCTGCGGCAGGACTTGAGGCATGCGTAAAGAGAGAGGCTATAAAGCTCGGATTTGAAAATATTCACACCTTTGACGGAAGAGTTGAATTCACCGGTGACGAAAGCGTTATACCAAAGGCAAATCTCTGGTTCAGATGTGCCAGCAGAATACTCATAAAGATAGGAACCTTCAAGGCTGTTTCATTTGAAGAGCTTTTTCAGGGAACAAAGGCACTCCCCTGGGAGGAATGGATTCCGGTTGACGGAAAGTTTACGGTAGTCGGAAAAAGCGTAAAAAGCACGCTCTATTCAGTTTCAGACTGTCAGGCTATCGTTAAAAAGGCAGTTGTAGAAAGACTTAAGGGTGTATATGATGTGGACTGGTTTGACGAAACCGGTGCAGAGTACACAATACAGGTTGCTTTGCTTAAGGACATTGTGACACTCACAATAGATACATCGGGCTCAAGCCTTCACAAAAGAGGCTACCGTGCAAATGCCCTTGATGCACCGCTTAAGGAAACGCTTGCGGCTGCTATGATTGAGTTAAGCTACTGGAACAAGGACAGAGTACTTATGGATCCCTTCTGCGGTTCCGGCACAATACCCATTGAGGCGGCTATGATAGCAAGAAACATAGCTCCCGGACTTAACCGACACTTTGCATCGGAAAAATGGGACAGAGTTCCCGAAAAGCTTTGGAAAGAGGAGCGTAAAAAGGCCTATGCCGCAATAGATTATGACTGTATGCCGGAAATATACGGCAGTGACATTGATCCGGCAGCTATCGAGCTTGCGAAATCAAATGCGGAGCTTGCCGGAGTTGACGACTGCATAACATTTGAGGTTAAGCCGGTGCAGGAGCTTGAGCTTTATGGAGATTACGGCTGTCTTATAACCAATCCACCCTACGGCGAAAGACTCGGTGATATGAAAACCGTAGAGGATATGTACCGCTCTCTCGGCGGAACGATGCACTCAAACGAAACATGGTCAACCTATGTAATAACATCAATGGAGTATTTCGAGAAGCTTTTCGGCAAAAAAGCAAGCGCAAAGAGAAAGCTCTTCAACGCATGGATTAAGACGGACTATTACCAGTTCTATGGCCCAAGACCGCCGAAAAAATAAAATCTTGCGGCTTTACAAGTCGCAAGGGTGTTTTGTGAGGGAGGACGCGCTTAGAATTGCGAATACTGACCGCACAAGACGGTGCGGCAACGGAGTTGCTTTTGCTTGCAAAAGTCATGACCAACGCTGTCCTCCCTCGTGCTCCCTCCTTTCCGGACACGCACGAGTTACTGAAAAACCTAAAGCTCGCAGGAATACTGCGAGCTTTTTAACGGTTTTTATACTTTAGGCATGTTCAATTTTGGGAGTTTGGTTTAAATATTTCCTATAACTACATTCGTAAGAATGTAGTTAGTCAGAGTTTACGTCCACGCTTTTTAAAGGGTGGCGGGTTTAAGGGCAGAGCCCTTATATCATATATTAATTATATTTTTCGTTTACTATATTTTTTGTGCATTCAATGAATTTTTTAACCGTATTTGTTGCATATTTCTGCGACTGTATAGCTATGCCGAGCTCACGATAGATTTTCGGCTTTGTTTCCATTATCTTTATGTTATCGTTTCTGCCCTTAAGCAACAGCTCGGAAAGTATGCTCGTTCCAAGGCCTCTTTCTACCATTGAAATGATAACCGAATAATTCATATGTGAATTGCTTATATTCGGCTTTATGTCATATTTGTTGAATACACGGTCAATATCCTTATTAAGTCCGTAGGACGGCATAAAAAATTTCTTTCCGTTAAGCTCCGTAAGCGGAAGCACCTTGCTGCTGTATTTATCGTCAGCCGGAAGTATTGCATAAAGCGGATCCTTTCGGAGTGTTATCCATTCGGTCTTATATTCCTCCTGTTTGGAAAGAAAGCCTATGTCGATTGTTCCGTCCAGAACCCAGTTATATATTTCGTCCGAAACACCGTCCTTTATTTCAAAGGTAACATCGGGATATTCGGCATTAAACCGCTTTACCGCATCGGAAAGCCAGTGCATGATAATGCTTGAATATGAACCTATTCGTATTATAGAATCCTTCATTGAGTTTACACGCTTTATTTCAACATCGAGAGCCGCACTTGTCTCCACAAGCTTCTGTATGTACGGAAGTATACGGCTGCAATTAGGCGTAGGCTTAACGCCGTGATGTCCTCTTATAAGAAGCTGAAAGCCGAATTCGTTTTCAAGTCCGTTCATCATATGAGTAAGTCCGGACTGGGTATATCCAAGAACCTGTGCCGCTTTTGTAAAGCTGCCGAGATTGATTGAAGCAAGCAAAGCTTCATATTTTTTTGTATCCATATCAAATATTATCCTTTCGGTTGTTTATATGAATCATTCTCATGTATTGAAATAATTATAAAGCCTTATCGCCCTAAAATCAATTAAAAATTAGCAATATCTTTTTTTATTTTTGTCATATAAGTACGGTTATATTATTTGAAAAATCCACATAGATTTTATAAACGGAAAAATTAGCTTCGGAGGGCATAATATGACAAATCCAGACATTTATCAGGATATTTCTGAACGCACCGGCGGCGCAATTTACATAGGTATCACAGGACCCTGCCGGACAGGCAAATCAACCTTTATACGACGTTTTATGGAGAAAAGCGTTCTGCCGAACATGAGTATTCAGGCAGAAAAGGACAGAGCAAGAGATGAACTGCCGCTTATCGGCCAGGGCAGAATAATCACAACAACCGAGCCGAAATTCGTTCCGTCAAAGCCGGCGGAAGTACAGGTCAGCGACAGTATAAAGTTCAAAATGCGGCTCATTGACTGCGTTGGGTACATAGTTGACGGTGCGGAAGGTATAACCGACGGTGACGGAGCAAGAATGGTAAATACTCCATGGTCGGATAAACCGATGCCGCTTGAAGATGCGGCAAGATTAGGCACAAACAAGGTAATAAACGATCATTCTACCGTTGCGGTGGCAATGACAACCGACGGAACGATAACCGATATTCCGAGAGAAAATTACATAAAAGCAGAGGAGGATATAATTGCGGAGCTTAAAAAAACACATAAGCCGTTTGTTATCGTACTTAATACGGCAAACCCATATTCAGCTGAAACAGACCTGCTACGGAAGGAGCTTGAGGATAAATATTCTGTTCCCGTATTTGCGATAAACTGTGCCCAGCTCAGGGATGACGACATAAACACGATTCTTGAAGGACTGCTTTTTGAATTTCCTGTAAACGAGATAACTGTGAACATTCCCAAATGGATTGAAGTGCTCGATTCCGAGCATTGGCTCAAAAAGTCAATTATAGATTCTCTTCTTTCCATAACAGAAAAAACGGCTGAATTAAGAGGAATAGCTGACAGTGCCGCAGAGCTTGAAACAAACGAATACATAAGAAAAGCCTATGTCGGTGACATATCTGCCGGCAGCGGTGATGCGGAAATAGATGTGTCCATGCAGGACGATTTGTTTTACACCGTCCTTAGCGAAACGATAAACATAGATATAAAAGGCGATTATGAGCTTATCAATATAATGAAGGAGCTTTCCTCCGTCAAAAATGAGTATGAAAAAATAAGCTCGGCACTTGCCGATGTAAAACGCAAAGGCTACGGCATAGTCGGTCCGACATTCGAGGACATTGTGCTGGATGAGCCGGAGGTATTCAAGCATGGTTCACGCTATGGCATAAAGATAAAGGCACATGGCGAGGCAATCAATATGATAAAAACTGACATAGAAACCGAGGTTGCACCCATAGTCGGAACAGAAGAGCAGAGCAAGGAATTTATAGACGATATTCTCAATACATATAAAACCGATAAGGAAAAAATATGGGAGCTTAATTTATTCGGCAGAACGCTTGACACGCTCGTAAATGAAGGCATGAACAACAAAATATACACAATGCCGGAGGACGCACAGCTTAAGCTTCAGGAGTCATTGCAGAAGATACTCAACGAAGGCAGTGGCGGTTTGATTTGCATAATATTGTAAAAAACAAAGCTGTTCGGTTTGTAATCAGCCGGACAGCTTTTTCGAATATAGTTAAGATAATATTAAAAATCTTTGCCATTGTCGGTGACCTTGCATATCGCACAGTCATCAAGTACAAACATAATTTTTCCTTTGGCAGTATCGCCGAGCTTGTCATAAAGTCTTCCGGCACTCATGGATTCTCCTTTTACGGTAAAAGGACTGTTTGCGACATAACCTATTTTGCCGAGTCCGTTTATTTTTACCTGTATAGCCTCTTTGTCATATGCGTTGTCGGGCTCTTTCAGTAATTTCACTTTCATTCCCTTTTCCATGAAGGCATTTCCTAAATAATGTTTACAGCCTGTTATAGTGAAGTACATTTCATCCATAGTCATTACCAATCCTCTCCGAGTTCGTCCATTGCATCATCTACACCGTCGGCATATTCGCTGTCGTATTCGTATCTGTCGTAATCATAGTCGCCATCCATATATACGGCGTCGTAGCCGTCATCATAAGAATCATATGTATAGCTGTAATTATAATCATAGTTATAATTGCTTTTTGAACTGTTGTTTGAGTAAGAGTAGTTTTCTGAACTGCCGCTTGAATATGAACTGCTGCTTTTTGAGCTTGAACTGCTTTTTGAACTGCTGTTTGAAGTACTCGTATCTGTTTTATCATATGCACTGTATGTTGAGTTACTTTTTTTATTACTTGTGTATGTATAGTTCGGTAAATGATGTAAACTGCTGTTATCTTCAAATATGCTGTATAAACCTACCATATCCAAAGCCAATACAATTACTATTATTGTTTTAATAATTTTATCCTTTTTCAATTCAAGCACTCTCCTATACTATTAAATTGCTTCTGTTTTTATTAATTCAATATTATTACCGATATTTAAAATACTTTCAAGCTCATCAAGACTTTTTTCGAAAATCTCCGCAAAAGCACTGCAATCAACTCCATCCGTCATTGCATAAATACAGTTCAACTCATGTAATTTGTTTTTTCTTTTAATGCGGAGCTCTTTAAGCGTTTTGAATATGTTATAGCCTTGGGCGGCATTGCAGTTTACATCTTCAGCCTCAGCCAAGGTATTTTCTATTACCTTATCAATTTCATTAATTTCGATATTCAGATTTATCATATATTGCTCGGCATTACGGTAAAATTCAGCCTGCTGTTTTGCAAATGAAAGCCAGTTATTTTCTTTTCCGTCTAAAGGAGTAACACATTTATCCTCTGTCATAATATCCTTTCCACCTCGATATATATTTTTTTGTTCTGTAATTACATGAATTTTATTATCTTCGGCATTATGTAAAGCCTCTTTAACCGGAGGACTGCTTTTCATGACACAGTCTTTAAACAGTAAATTATATTTCCGTGGAGTGTATTTTCTTGTTTCAAGACCTTTTATGGATTTAGCCGCCTGCTTTGCCTTTGATATATTTATGCTTGTACCGAAATTTGTCTGAAAATATTCCGTTCTCAAAAGCTCATCTTTTATATCTCTACGGTTTTCACGACATATCCGTAACAGCTCAACCAGATCTTCCGCTTCTCCGGATTTTGTTTCACACAGCTCAATATAATGAAGAATATCACATATCTTCTGATCAATATCTGTAAGATTATTTGTAAGCTTATCACGGTAGTTTTTAACTTCAGATGATACATTTATAAAATGCTCAAGGTATTTTAACCAATCTATCTCTGATAAATCATCTGACGAAATACTCTTTTCCACCGAATTTTTTAATTCGTTACGAACAATTTCTTTTACAGGAGAACTACATTTTCTTTGGATTTGATTATTTAACACAACAGGTATTTCCTTATTTGAAATACACTTATTGCAGACCTCCTCCGATTCGGAAATTTTTTTGTTATTTTCCGTCGGCACAATACAATAGAATGACGATTTTTTTCCCGTTCCGATTTTATTATTTGCCTGTGCAAATGTAAACATAGATGCATCGTTTTCGTCCGCAGCAACAACAAGTTCATTCGTCATATCTGACCTGTAATAATGTCCGCGATAATCCATAATGTAATAAAGTAAATCAGCCACTATATTTCCGCCTCCTGTTTTATATTCTGTCCCTTTTCCATTCATAAAAAAATAAGAACCAAAGGGAAGTCATCTCTTATGGTTCTTATTTTAAACATTCAGGTGTCCAATAAACACACCTCAGAGTACAAATTTATGTTCGCTTATTGCTTATACCGGATTACAAGTCTGTCAATTTCATCATTCATCATTTTGACAGCAGAGGCAGGACTGACAAGCTTTATACCATCACCAAGACCTATTACCCATGCAATGAACTGTAAGCTGAGTGCAACCTCAACATTTACGGAAAAGTGTTCATCATCTAAATGAATTAAAGATACATTCTTGCCAAAGCGGTCAATAATAACTCCGGCAAGATCATTATCACATTCCATACGCACTGAAATTTCATCGCCGCCATACATACCGAACATTTTTTTAGTGTATATTGCGGTGTCGAAGGCTTTGAATACCTGTCTGCCTTCTCTCGGTCTGCCGGTCTGGGTTATGTGAAGCATTTTGTCAACACGGAAGTGCTTTATAATGCCTTTTGTGCTGTCATATGCTATAAGGTAATAATTTTCATCGTCCCATGATAATGCCCATGGACTTACCATATATAAAGCACCGTTGTGGCGAAGCTCCATGCTCTTGTCTACGTTCCATTGGAAGTATTGGAATGTTATTATTGAGTTTTCGGCTATTGCGGTATGTATTCTGTCAACATTGTAATAAATGCTTTCGTTCATTGTTTTGACACGACCGGAAACAAATACCTGTCTGTGAAGTTGAGATGCCTCATATTTGCTGGCAAGACTTTCTAATTTTTTAATAAGCTCGTTGGATTTTTTCTCGGTTATAAATTTTGCTGATTGAATAGAATCAACTAAAAGCTTAAGCTCTGCAAGCTCAAATGGCCTGTTGCCTATGTGATAAGAATATGTACGGTCTTCCTGTGTACCTATAATATCAAGGCCGTATAACCTTAGACTTTCGATGTCGCTGTACAGACTTTTTCTTTCCGCACTTATGCCGTATGCCGATAATGCCTCTATAATTTCCGTCATTGTTATGCTGTGTGTTTCGTCTGTGAGCTCAAGAAAAATTTTTGTCAGATACATAAGCTTGAGTTTTTGATTAGGTGATTTTGGCATAGTTATCCTCCCGTACATTATTACAACCGTAAAGAACTTATTTAATATAGTATAACATAAATCGGAATATACGGAAGGTATTGCTATTGGGTTAAAGTATACCTTTCTGCCAATCGGCAATTTTGCAAAATCATTTTGCGGCTTTACAAGTCGCAAGGGGAATGTTGCGAGAGAGGAAGCTCTTAGAATTGCGAAGTCCGCCTGTCCTCCCTCGTGCTTCCTCCTTTCCGGACACGCACAAGTTACTGAAAAACCTAAATCTCGCAGGAATACTGCTCGATTTTTAACGGTTTTTATACTTTAGGTGTGTTCAAGTTGTGAGAATTAATTTTAATTTTTCCCCTAACTACATTCGTTAGAATGTAGTTAATCAAAGTTTAGGTCAAGCCTTTTTAAAGGCTTGTGGGTTTAAGGGCAACGCCCTTAGGTCTTATCGTTACAATAAGGTATATTTTTTTAATCTGATTTAATGACAAAGAACTCATATTGTTTTATAATAATCTGATAGCTTATTTTAATAAGGAGGAAAACAATATGCAGCCAAACAGAGAACAGGCATGGGAATTGCTTAATGAATACAACAAATCGGACGCACTTTTAAAGCACGGTCTTACGGTAGAGGGCGTTATGCGCCACTTTGCGGCTAAATTCGGCGAAGATGTGGAAAAATGGGGAGTTATAGGGCTTATCCATGACCTTGATTATGAGATGTATCCCGAACAGCATTGCACAAAAACAGCGGAAATAATGCGTGAAAAGGGCATTGACGAGGATTACATACACGCAGTCTGCTCACATGGCTGGGGACTTTGCTGTGACGTTGAGCCGGAGCTGAAAATGGAAAAGGTGCTTTACACAATAGACGAGCTTTCCGGACTTATCAATGCAGCCTGTCTTATGCGTCCGTCAAGAAGCGTTCTGGATATTGAAGTAAAGAGCGTTAAGAAAAAATATAAATCGCATGGCTTTGCGGCAGGCGTAAACCGTGAGGTAATAGAAAAAGGCTGTGAAATGCTCGGTATGTCACTTGACGAGGTTATAGCCGAAACAATAGAAGGCATGCGTGAGTGTGCCGAAGCAATCGGTCTTAAGGGCGAGCTTTGATAAGGTCGGGTGCGGTTAATTGGAAATAACGAGATACGAATTTTATTATCCGGCGGCAAACGGCGTACACGATATTTTCGCCTGCATATGGAGCGATACCGATTGTAAATACTATAAAGGCGTTGTCCAGCTTGCACACGGAATGTCGGAATATATACTCCGCTATGAGGAGTTTGCCGTATATCTTGCAAAACGTGGCTATGTTGTATGCGGAAACGATATGGCAGGCCATGGAAATTCAGTTGACGATAAATCCGATTACGGATATTTCGGCGAAAGAACAGACAGCTGGGAATATCTTGTTGACGATATAAAATATCTTGAAGGCATAGTACGGCTGAAATATCCGGATTTGAAGTATATTATGCTCGGCCATAGTATGGGCTCTCTTCTCGTAAGGGAATATATGGCAGCTTGCGGAGACCGGTTCAACGGCGTTATACTGCTCGGAACAAGCGGCCCGCAGATAAAGACGGACTTCGGCATAAGGCTTTCAGAGCATTTTATGAAAAAACACCCGAAGGAGAGAGGCGTTGTCGTAAGTCAGATTGCATTCGGGCATAATAACAGAAGAATTAAAAATCCGAGAACCGTTTATGACTGGTTTACAACGGACAAAAAGGTAATCGAGAAATATGTTAAGGACGATAAATGCGGTTTCCTTTTTACAAATGAAGGCTATAATGCACTTTTCAGACTGCTTAAAAGAGTGAACCGCAAGGAATGGGCATGGTCTGTTCCGAAAAATCTGCCTGTGCTCATTATGTCCGGCACAGACGATCCCGTCGGAAATTACGGAAATGGCGTTAAATGTGTGTATAACCGGCTTGTTGATGCCGGCTGTACGAATGTTAAGCTTAAGCTTGTGCATGGCGCAAGACATGAGCTTTTGAATGAGAGTAAGAATGAAAGAATATATTATTTTATATATAACTGGCTTGAAAAAAATATAGATGATACGGAGGAATATTATGACTGAACAGCTTGCAGGATGGTTTGTAAATAATCTCGGCGGTGTTCTTCGTCCGGAGGTTATTGTTTTTATTGTGTCGCTTCTGCCTATACTTGAGCTCAGAGGCGGCATACTTGTCGGCTTTCTTCTCGGAATGAAGCTTGCGCCGTCGTTTATTATAGCGTTTATCGGAAATATCATTCCTGTGCCGTTTATACTTATGTTCATTAAGTTTATATTCAAAAAGCTTAAGAAAACAAGAATGAAGGGCTTTATAGAAAAGATAGAAAATAAGGCGATGAGTAAAAGCGATCAGGTGCAGAAATATGCCTATCTCGGACTTCTGCTGTTTGTCGGCATTCCGCTTCCGGGAACAGGCGCATGGACCGGCTCACTTATTGCCGCACTGCTTGAGATGGATATGAAAAAATCCTTTGGGATAATCGTTCTCGGAGTAATAATGGCAGGAATAATTATTTCGATATTGAGCTATGGGGTGCTTGGTTCGATACTGTAAATGCTAATTAAAACCATGGGACTCTGTCCCATACCCAGCAAGCCTTTAAAAAGGCTTGATCTAAATTTTGATAAACTACATTCTAACGAATGTAGTTTTGGAAAATAATTAAAATTAGCTACAAAATTTCTATTTCGTATTTTAAAATTGCGTTAAGACCGAGCAGCATTCCTGCGAAGGTTAGCAATTTTCGTAACTCAAGCGTGTCCGGAAAGGAGAGAGCGCGAGAGAGGAAAGTCGCTGGTCATGACTTTCGTAAACGAAAGCAACTGCGTTGCCGTGCCATCTTGCACGGTCAGTATTCGCAATTTAAGAGCTTCCTCTCTCGCAAAGACAACCTTGCGACTTGTAAAGCCGCAAAATAAGTTTGTGAAAATGCCTGTTGGCATAAAAGATAGCATTACGAAAGGAAAACAGCATGACTGAAAGAATAGCAACGCCCATTCGCACAAGGGCGATAATGGAAAGATACGGATTTAATTTTAAGAAGGGCTTTGGCCAGAACTTCCTTATTGATACCAATGTTCTGGACAATATTGCCGACGCAGCGGGAATAACATCGGAGGACACCGTTCTTGAAATCGGCCCCGGCTTCGGCAGTCTTACACAGACCGTTGCCGAAAGAGCCAAAAAGGTTATATCACTGGAGATAGATACAAAGCTTATACCGATATTGAACGAAACACTTGCGGATTACAATAATATAGAGATTATCAATAAAGACGTTCTTAAATGCGATATTGATGAGCTTTCAAGAGAGAAAAACGACGGAAAGCCATTTAAGGTTGTGGCAAACCTTCCGTATTATATAACCACACCGATAATAATGGATATGCTCGAAAAGCACAGCGCCGTAACCTCAATGACGGTTATGGTGCAGAAAGAGGTCGCCGAGCGTATGCAGGCAGGCCCGAAAAGCAGTGACTACGGTGCATTGTCGGTAGCGGTGCAGTTTTATGCCGATACAAATATAGACATGATTGTACAGCCGTCCTGCTTTATGCCAAGACCGAAGGTCGCTTCTGCCGTTATAACGCTTAAGCTCAGAGATAAACCGTCGGTAGATGTTAAGGATAAAAAGCTGTTCTTCCATATCGTTAAATGTGCCTTCGGCCAGAGAAGAAAAACTCTTCTTAATACACTCTGCAATCAGGGCAATTTCAATATGACTAAGGAAGAAATCGGTGAGGTAATACGCTCGGCCGGCCTTGACGAAAGAATAAGAGGCGAGGCAATGAGCCTTCAGGAATTCGGAATTTTGTCAGATAAATTCTATAATATAATTAATAAATAAAATAATACCGAAAATCATTTCTTGAAATGATTTTCATAAAGTTTAGGTTCACCCTTTTTAAAGGGTGATGGGGTTTGGGGCAACGCCCCATAGAAAGAAAGTGGTTAATAATGAATAAAATAAATACAGCGGCAGTTGTCGGCGTAGGTGCAATCGGCTCGTTTTTCGCAGATAAGCTTGATCTGGTACTCGGCGAAAATTTTAAAGTAATAGCCGGCGGCGAAAGAGCCGAAAGATTGAAAAAGGACGGCCTTGTCATAAACGGCAGACAGCGTTATTTTAATATAGTTCCGCCGGAGCGGAAGGGCGAGATTGTCGATTTTATAATCATAATTCCTAAAATGACCGGCTTGAAACAGGCACTTAAGGACGCAGAAAACTATATTGGCCCCGATACAATAATAATGACACCGCTTAACGGCGTTGAAAGCGAGGAAACGGCGGCAGAGGTTTATGGCTGGGATAGATTGGTCTATTCATTTATGCGTCTGAGCAGTGTAAAAAACGGAAATGTCGTGTCGTTTAATCCCGATATTTCCTTTGTTGAGTTCGGCGAAAAAACCAATGATGAAAATAATCTCTCCGAAAAGGTTCTCCGCATACGTGAGCTTTTCGACAGAGCCGGAATAAGATATAAAAATCCCGATGATATGATTAAGGCTATCTGGGAAAAATTCGTCTGCAACGTAAGCGAAAATCAGGTTGCGGCTGTGCTGAATATTCCCTTCGGTGCATGGGCATCATGCCCGGACGCAAACGCATTGAGGCTTATGACAGCGGCAGAGGTCATAGAGATTGCACATAAAAAAGGCATTATGATAGATAAAAACTATGCGGCAGACCACCTTGAATATCTTGATAGCGTGCCGCATTCCAATAAACCGTCCACATTGCAGGATATACTTGCCGGAAGAAAAACCGAGGTGGATATGTTCGCCGGAACAATTATAAAGCTTGGAAAGGAAACCGGAGTGCCGACGCCGTTTAATGAATTTCTCTATCATGCGATAAAGGTGCTTGAGGCGAAAAATGAAGGAACGATAGTAGGCGTATAACGCCGTAAGTTGAAAACTTTATCCGATATTCGGAGGTTTAATTATGAATAACAGCAATATTTCGGCAGAGGAAAAACAGGCCGCAAAATTCAAACAGATGACCGAGGCTCCGGTCGATAAGCTTATACTCGGTCTTGCCATACCTACAATAGCAAGCATGCTTATTACGTCAATTTACAACATGGCCGATACATATTTTGTAGGCAAAATAGGCACGAGCGCTACCGGTGCTGTCGGCGTTATATTTCCGCTTATGACCATAATACAGGCGGTCGGCTTTTTCTTCGGCCATGGTTCGGGCAACTATGTTTCACGTATGCTCGGAGCAAAGAGAACAAAAGAATGCGAAGAAATGGTAACAACCGGCTTTGTATATTCGCTTATCGGCGGAATTCTTATTACCGTTTTCGGATACTTGTTTCTAAGGCCGTTTGCCGTTTTTCTCGGAGCAACGGACACAATATTGCCTTATGCCGTTGATTATCTTAAATATATACTTATCGGAGCACCGGCAATGGTTTCGTCCTTTGTGCTGAATAACCAGCTTAGATTTCAGGGCAATGCCGTCTATGGAATGATAGGAATAATGATAGGCGGTCTGCTGAACATGGTTCTTGACCCGGTTTGTATTTTTGTGCTGGATATGGGTGTTGCAGGTGCGGCAGTGGCAACGGCTTTGAGCCAGTATATATGCTTTTTTGTACTGCTGTATATGTCCAATAAAAAATCAATTCCCATAAGATTCAAAAATTTCAGACCCGGTGTATATTATTTTAAAGAAATCATAAAGGGCGGACTGCCTTCGCTTTTCAGACAGGGCTGCTCAAGCATAGCGTTTGTTATGCTTAACCATAGTGCCGGTGTTTACGGCGATGCGGCTATTGCGGCAATGACCGTTGTCCAGAGAATAATGCAGTTTGCGGCATCGGCAATGATTGGCTACGGACAGGGATTTCAGCCGGTATGCGGCTTTAATTTCGGTGCAAAAAAGTACGACAGAGTTAAGGACGGAGTAAAGTTCTGCACAAAATCCTCGCTTTTGGTGTTAATCGCCTTTTCGGTAATAGGCATTGTCTTTGCACCACAGCTTATAGCACAGTTCAGAGATGATCCGGAGGTTATCGCCATCGGCGTAAGAACTCTGCGTTTCCAGTGCATATCCTTTCCGCTTGTCGGCTGGATAATCATTTCAAATATGATGGCACAGACGATAGGCTATACCGTAAGAGCGTCGATAATGGGCATGGGAAGACAGTTCCTTTTCTTTGTACCGTGCCTGTATATTATGTCGGCAGTGATGGGACTGACCGGAATAGAGGCATCGCAGATGGCGGCGGATATAATCGGCTTTGTTGTTTCGCTGGCAATAGGAATTGATATTCTTAAGAAAATGAAATAGAATTGCTATACGGTCTTTGGAATTTAAAAGTATAATTATTAAAATTTATGTATAAACGATATAGACATTAAACCGAAAGTATAGTAGAATTCCAGTAAAGAATTAAAATTTATAATACATTAAGGCTTTTGGGGGAAGAACCGCAATGTATTAATTGGGGAATGTACATGAATGATATTAAAAATCCGAAGTATATCGTTATACGCTCATTATGCGTATTTGCGGCTGTGTTTTTAATTGCAAACAGTTTTGCGCATATGGTAATGCTCAGCCATAAAAACGAAGCCAAACTGAAGGCTGCATATACGGCGGAATCAACGGTAAGACGAATAGAATCACAACTTAATAAATACCTTTCAAAAACCGATGTGCTTAAGCAGGTTATCGAAAGCGGATATAAAATAGATGATGACCAGTTCAATGCTCTGGCAAAATTTATGGTGGACGACAACCATGTAATAGAGGCCGTTGAGCTGGCAAAGAACGGCGTTGTTTCGCAGGTATATCCCGTCGAAGGCAATGAAGAGGCGATAGGCTTAAATTTTTTTGAAAACAAGGAACGTAAGAAAAATGCCAATATTGCCAAGGATAGCGGAGAATATACAATAGCCGGCCCGTTTGAGCTTGTACAGGGCGGAATGGGTGCTTTGCTCTTTGATCCGATTTATACACAAAACTCCGACGGCAGTAAAAATTTTTGGGGCTTTGCTCTTTTGGTTATCAACTGGGATAATTTTGTGGACGGCCTTGAGCTGGATAAGCTTGATGAATCCGAATATCATTATAGGATATGGAAAAACGATATATCCACCGGAAACGAAACGGTTATAGCCGAATGCAAGGAAGAATCGTTTAAGGACGCCTTGGAGGTCGCATGCGATGTTCCCAATGATGTATGGTATTTCGATATATAGCCGATAGACGGCTGGATTTCGAGATCGCAGCTTGTTATGTACAGCATGATCTGCCTGACAGCGGCTTTAATGATTGCGTTTATATACTGGCAGTTTGAAAAGGGCCGTTATAATGATGTGGTTTATGCCGAAAACATCAAGAAATCCGCAGACGAGGCAAGAGCGGCAAATGCGGCAAAGACAAGCTTTCTTTCAAGAATGACGCATGATATAAGAACTCCGCTTAACGGAATTATCGGTCTGCTTAATATTGATGAAAACCATCCGGACGATGCGGAGCTGATAAAAGCAAACAGGGCAAAAATGCTCGTAGCGGCTAACCATCTTCTGTCGCTTATTAATGATGTTTTGCAGATGAGTAAGCTTGAAAGCGGAGAGATAGTGCTTGCACATGAACCGATAAGCCTTATTGAGCTTGCAAACGACATAAATACGCTTATGGAGCAGAGAGCGACCGAGGCAGGCGTAGATATTGAATACGATAAGGACGAAAGCAAGATAAAATATCCGTATGTGTATGCAAGTCCTCTTCATATCAGACAGATATTTTTGAATATATACGGAAACTGCATAAAATACAATAAGAGCAACGGACGAGTTGAAACAAGATTCAGCTTTCTTGGCGTAAAGGACAATGTGGTTACATATAAATGGATTATTTCCGATACCGGAATAGGAATGAGCAAGGATTTCCTTAAGCATATATTCGAGCCTTTTGCACAGGAAAGAACCGATGCAAGAAGCATATATAACGGAACCGGCCTCGGCATGGCAATCGTTAAGGAGCTTATTGATAAGATGAACGGAACGATTGAGGTTACAAGCATTGAAGGCGAAGGCTCGACATTTACGATAACAATTCCTTTTGAGATAGCCGATAAGGAACAGTTTCTACAAAAGACTAAGCTAAATAAAAATGTGGATATAAAAGGTCTTAAGCTTCTGCTGGTTGAGGATAATGAGCTTAATGCGGAAATAGCCGAAACGCTTCTCGGTGATGAAGGCGCTGTTATAACCGCAGTCAGTGACGGTCGGCAGGCAGTCGATAATTTCAAATCAAATCCTCCCGGAACATATGACGCAATACTTATGGATGTTATGATGCCGGTTATGGACGGAATTACCGCAACAAAAATAATCCGAGCCATGGATAGACCGGACGCAAAGGAAATACCTATATTGGCGATGACGGCGAATGCCTTTGATGAAGATGCAAAAAGCTGTATCGACGCCGGTATGAACGCACATCTGGCTAAACCGTTGCAGATGGATGTTGTTGTTGCAACAATAGATATGTATTGCAGAAAAAATAAGTGATTAAAAATTCCTCTTTGCCAATCGGTAGAGAGGAATTTATATTTATATACCAATATGGATTTTTACAAAATCATTTTGCGGCTTTCATTGACCGCACAAGTATGCACCCCGAAGAAAGCGGGGCGGTCGTAGACCGTTTTGCGTAGCAAAATGCTTTGACCAGTGAACCGCAAAGAAAGATGCGGCGGTCGCAGACCGCTTTGCGAAGCAAAGTTCTGAATATAGTGCGGTGGCATAGCCACTTTTGCTTTGCAAAAGTCATGACCATAAAGTCTTCGCAGGAATGCTGCTCGGTTTTAACGCAATTTTGAAAATATCGGCTGTTTAAGTTGATACAGAATTTAAAAACAATATTATCCCAAAAATCATTTGCTAAAATGATTTTTATAAAGTTTAGGTCGAACCTTTTTAAAGGTTCGTGGGTTTAAGGGCAAAGCCCTTAGGTATTTACAATAAGGTATAGTTTAATAATAAAAAGGACATCAGTTCGTTCCTCCTGATGATTTTTATTGTATTCATATAAGCTGTATAAAAAATATTTAATGGGATATGCGGCAGAAGAAAGGGAAAAATTTCGACTTAATACTCTAATAAAAAACGGCAGCGATACATCTTGGGGGGAGTATCGCTGCCATTCCGTGTGTATAACTGCGGATTTCTATTCCGTATCCGTAGAGTAGTGGCAACAATCAACATTTTGGGGAAACATTCTTTGTGCCACTTACTGATATTATTATATCGCAATTTTGAAAAAAGTCAACATTAATTTTACAAAATTTACAAAAAATATCCATTGAAGTATAAACATGAAAAAAATCTGTTTTTAGAATATAGCTTATCGGTTGACCATCAGCTTTTTCAATGCGGCCTCAAGCCCGTTGACCGTAAGTGGATACATATCAAATTCTTCCTGTAATATACCTAATGTCTGACGCCAGTAATTTCCGTATACATACTGCATTTCTCCCGGATTGAGCCATATACAGTGCGAAAAATGCCCCTTAACCTTGCGAAACCAGTCGATGCCGCTTGTTTTTCCGTAGTTGTAATATCCGCCGCCCATAAGCTCATAGGGCGCCATTGCCGCATCTCCGACGATTATCAGCTTATAATCACTGCTGAGCGTATTGAGAACAAGGTTTGTATCCACCCAGCGTCCCGGTATACATTCTCCGTCGGTATACAGTCTTTCGTATATGCTGTTATGGAAATAATAAAACTTAAGGTCCTTGAAATGATTGGACTTTCTCAGTGCGGTAAAAAGCTGACTGCAAAGCTTTCGGTAATAATCCATTGAACCGCCGGAATCCATCATAACAACAACCTTTACGGTGTTTTTTCTCGGGCGGTCGTATACAAGTGAAAGCCGTCCGGCATTGTTTCCGGTTTCTTCGATTGTTTCGTCTATGTTCAGTTCGGTTTTAGGTGCATCGGTTTTTGTCGAATATTGTCTTAAAGTGCGTAGAGCAATCTGCATTTGACGGGTATCAAGAACCTTGTCTTCGCTGAAATCTTTGAAATGACGTTCACCGGCAACTCGGAAGGCTCGCTTATGCTGGCTTTCGCCGCCGACACGTATTCCGTTGGGGCCTTTGCCGCTGTTGCCGAAAACCGACATACCGCCTGTGCCTACCCAATATTTTCCGCCGTTATGCTCGCTGTCCTGCTCGGCAATTCGCTCACGCAGCATTTGTTCTATACGCTCATAACCAAGCTTAAGGTTCTGTCTGGCTATCTCCTCGTCATAATTTCCCGGTGTTTCCTGTGGCTTGTTCAGCCAGTTCATAAGCTCCTCGGGAATATCCTCCAAAAAATTTATATCCTTGAAAAATTCCAGAAATGCACCGTCGAACTTATCAAATTCGCTTTCAGACTTAACAAGAACGCTTCTGCAAAGATAATAAAATTCAGAGAAAGAGGCGTGAGTCATGCCTTTGTCCAGAGCCTCATTAAGCGTCATCCACTCAGTCATGGACACCTTAAGGCCCTTCGACCGGAGAAGATACAAAAATGAATCAAACATATTCAGGCCTCCTTATTTAAAGGGGAAAAGAGAACGTGCTTTTGCTCGCTCAAGTGCGTCTATATCTTCGTTTTTCTTGAGTATTACGCCGGCAAAGGGAATTTCCTTTGTTATTCTTTCCGCAGGAATTCCGCTTAATGTCAATGCCTGAATCCAGTCGATAATTTCCGAGGTACTGGGTTTTTTCTGGATTTCCTTAAGACTTCTTACATAATAGAAAGCGGCTGTAACCTGTGCAAGCACGTTTTCGTCGATGTCGGGGAAGTGTACCTTAACGATTTCACGCATAAGCTCCTCATTTGGAAACTCGATATAGTGGAAAATACAGCGTCTTAAGAATGCGTCGGGAAGCTCCTTTTCGGCATTTGAAGTGATTATAACGATAGGACGCTGTTTTGCCTTTATTGTTTCGCCGGTTTCGGGAATATAAAACTCCATGCGGTCAAGCTCCCAGAGAAGGTCGTTAGGGAACTCAATATCAGCCTTGTCGATTTCGTCGATAAGCAGAATAACCTGTTCGTCGTCGCTGAAGGCCTCACCAAGCTTGCCGAGCTTAACGTATTTTGCTACGTCATCAACGCCGGCGTTTCCGAACTGGCCGTCATAAAGTCGCTGGACAACGTCGTATACATAAAGGCCGTCCTGTGCCTTTGTGGTGGATTTGATATTCCAGATGACGAGCTTTTTGCCGAGTGCTTTTGCAACGGACTGGGCAAGCATGGTTTTGCCTGTTCCCGGCTCGCCCTTGATAAGAAGAGGTTTTTCGAGAGCAACGGCGATGTTTACCGCACGCATAAGCTCTTCCGAGGCAACGTAATCGTTACTGCCGTTGAATGAATTGAGATTATCTTTTGACATGATATGTCCTCCTTTTTTTAAAAAATATTTTGCGGCTTTACAAGTCGCAAGGGTGTGTGTTGCGAGGGGTGCGCACTTAAATTGCGAAGTCCGTCTCACCCCTCGCAGCTCCTCTGTCCCGGACACGCTTAAGTTACGGAAAACCGAAACTTCGCAGGAATGCTGCTCAGTTTTTTCGGTTTTCGAAAGTACAAAATCGAAATTTTGTAGCTAATTTAAAGTTGTTTGAAATTTTTCGTAAAACTACATTCGTGAGAATGTAGTTAATTAAAATTTAGGTCAAGCCTTTTATGAACCGCAAAGATAGATGCGGCTGCCGTAGGCAGCTTTGCGAAGCAAAGTTCTGACCATACTAAGGCTTGCTGGGTATGGGGCAAAGCCCCATAAATAGATGTTTAAAATAATAAAGTATAAAAGGCTATATGTCAATTCACTCAGAATTTAATTAGAGTATAGTTTTGTTATTTCGGTAATAACACAGCGGCATATAATGAATAAAACCAATCGACAAAAAACCGCTTGTATGCTATAATAGCTTATATATTAAAATATTGTTTAGAATAATACGTAAACAGGGAACAGTTAGGCATTGCTTGAATATTCCCTATTTTTGTGAAATACTTTTGTGGTATGTATCGGTATATTTGGAGGATATTGTGATGGGGTTTTATGAAAGGGATTTCTCTATATCAATGTTTGATAACAGTCCGCTGGCGTTTTGCGTTATACGTGTTGACCTTGACGAAAACGGCGAGCCTGTGGATTGGACATTTTTATATTGCAACGAAGCACTTGCTGAGATAGAAGGCCGTCCGCAGAACGAACTTCTCGGACACCGCTTTTATGAAATGTTTCCCAAATGCGATCGTGACTGGGTTAAGCCGTATTATAAAGCCGCTTATGAAAAAATTCCGATTGAGTTTGATACATTTACATTGATAGAAGGCAAATATCTCCATGTCAACTGTATTCCGCTTGATGAGCCGGGCCTTTGCGGCTGTATGCTGAGAATTATGCAGTCCGAGGAGGATTATAAGAGAAGCCTTGAGGATAAGATGGCGGAATTCAAGAATATACATGAGGCACTCGGTTCGGGTTCGTGGGCATTAAGATATGATACTGCCGGAAAATTGATTGAATGCAGCTGGTCGGATACATTCAGAAAAATGCTCGGATTTGAATCTTTGAAGGATTTTCCCAATGAATTTGAATCTTGGAAATCAAGAATTCATCCCGATGATAAGGAATATACGCTCAGAGAATACTATGAATCGCTTTGGGATTATAATAACAAAAAGACCTATGATGTTGAATATCGTGTGCAAAATAAGGATGGTACATATCATTGGTACAGAACGGCAGGACGTTTGTCAAGAAGGGCAGACGGATCGCCGATTACTTTTAACGGTGTGTTTGTGAATACCGATGAAATACACGAAGCCAACGAAAAGCTTCATAAGGCATTGAAGGAGGCTCAGGACGCAAGAAATGAGCTTATTATAGATAATGAAATTATTTCCTCCGTAAGCAGACTTTATTTTGCTATTTACCGTATAGATATTGAAAAGGATTTTTATGAGGAAATATCAAGCAACAGCAGAATACATCGATTGACAGGGCACGAAGGCAAAGCACAGCGTAAGCTGAATAAGCTTTGCAATTCGATTGTTACAAAGGAATATTGTGCAAGTGCAAGACGGTTTTTCAATCTGTCTACGCTTGCGGAAAGACTTGCGGATACTGATACAATAGAAATGGATTATCATGCAAACGACGGAAACTGGTATGAAGCACGTTTTATAGAGAAAAAGCGTGATGATAACGGAAAGGTTACTCATGTGCTTTATGTAACAAGAATAGTGAGCAAGCAGAAGCAGCAGGAGCTTGAACAGGAGCAGCTCAAAATAGCTTATGAAGCGGCAGAAAGAGCAAATGAGGCAAAGACAGCCTTTTTGTTCAATATGTCGCACGACATTCGTACGCCAATGAACGCCATTCTCGGCTATACAAAGCTTATAAAAAAAGAGATTACCGATCCAAAGCTTCTGCATTATCAGGAAATGATTGAGAAGTCGGGAAATTTGCTTTTGTCCATAATCAACAATGTGCTGGACATGAGCCGCATAGAAAGCGGAAAAATGGAGCTGGATATTGATTACAGCAGAGCCGGAGTCATTACAAGTGAGATTTGCGATATTTTTGCCGAGGATATAAAGAAGAAAAATCTCACATTAAAACGTGTTGTCAATGTCCGGCATGAGCATATAATGATGGATAAGATAAAGGTTCAGGAGATTTTTACGAATCTTATAAGCAATGCGGTTAAATACACTCCGCCGGGAGGCACAATAACGATAACAATAGATGAAATTCCCTGTGATAAGGAAGGGTATGTTACATTCAAATCCTGTGTTGCCGATAACGGAATAGGCATGAGTGAGGAGTTTCTGCCGCATATTTTCGATTCGTTCGCCAGAGAAAGGAACACAACCGTAGGAGGAGTAGTCGGAACAGGTCTGGGAATGTCCATCGTAAAGAGCCTTGTGGATTTGATGGAAGGCACAATAGAGGTAGAAAGCAAAATAGGCGAAGGCTCAAGGTTTACCGTTATATTACAGCATAAGCTTGCAGATGAGGAATACTACGAAAAGCGGAAGGCTGCGGCTGTTAAGTCGGACATGAATTTCAGCGGAAAGCATATTCTGCTTGCAGAGGATAATGACTTGAATGCCGAGATAGCCACTGCAATGCTTGTGGATATGGGATTTGTGGTGGACAGAGCAGAGGACGGCGTAATCTGCATAAACCGTATTGAGCATATGCCATCAGATACCTATGACCTTATACTGATGGATATACAGATGCCAAATATGGACGGATACAAGGCAACGAAGATAATCAGAAAGCTGCCGGATCAGGAAAAAGCAGGTATTCCGATTGTCGCAATGACAGCTAATGCTTTTGATGAGGATAAAAAACAGGCGTTTGCGGCAGGCATGAATGGGCATATAGCCAAGCCGATAGATACAGAGAAGATACAGTATGTTCTTTCCGAGGTTATTAAATAAGAACATAAAATCGAAAATAAAGGTGCTTACGGAGGCTTTCGGACATGTAAGCATCTTTTATGTTTATTATAATTTCGCATTAAAATTATTGACACGTATGGTTTATACGTGCATAATATAGTTAAGGGAGGAAATAATTGTGACCGTAAGAGAAGTAATAAAAATGCTTAAAGATGATGGCTGGGTTGAATGTGCGCAGAGAGGCTCACATATTCAGTTTAAGCACGAAACAAAGAAAGGAAAAGTCACAATTCCCAATCATGGCGGAGATATTCCGAGAGGTACTCTTAACAGTATTTTGAAACAGGCAGGACTTAGATAATCCTTTTAATAAATGAGGTGATTAAAATGAAACCGACAACTTATTTTTCCGTATTTGAACCATGCGAGGACGGTTACAGCGTATATTTCCCGGATTTACCGGGCTGTATAAGCATGGGCAGTGATATAAAAGAGGCCGAAAAGAACGCAGAAGAGGCTTTGGGCTTGCATTTATGGGGAATGGAAGAGGACAATGAAGAAATTCCCGAGGCAACATTGCCGCCGTTCGAAGATGCGGAAACAAATTGCTTTATAGTTCCCATTACCATATATATGGAGCTTGTGAGAAATGAAATGGAAAACAAAGCGGTCAAAAAGACATTGACTATACCTTATTGGCTCAATGAAATTGCCGAAAAAAATAAGGTGAATTTTTCACAGGTGTTGCAGACAGCGTTAAAAGAAATATTGAATGTTTAAAATAAAGGTGCTTACGGAGGCTTTCGGCTATGTAAGCACCTTTTGTTTATGCTGTGTATTTATTTGAGATACCCGTATTTCTTATTCTTACTTAAAATAAAGTAGATTGATACGAACAATGCCAGTACCTCCGAAACGGTCAGCGCAAGCCAGATGCTGTTTATGTCGAAAATCAGCGGCAGAATGAGGACGGCGGCAATCTGGAACACGAAGGTTCTGAGAACCGATATTATTGCGGAAACCGTTCCGTTATTGAGTGCCGTAAAGAATGACGATGCGAAAACATTTATGCCGCAGACAAGGAATGACAGCGAGAACAGCTTGAAAGCCGAGGCTGTCATTTTGAACAGCTCATCATCATAGCCGACAAAGAATTTCGATAACGGTGCGGAAAAAAGCTCCGCAAGAACAAACATTGCAATGCTCGATATAATTATAAGCCTTAGGTTTTTGCGGAAAAGGCTCTTTAGCTCATCTCTGTTGTCGGCACCGTAATGAAAGCTGATAATCGGTGCAGTTCCGGTGGTGTAGCCGAAAAAAATCGCCATGAATATGAACTGCGTATACATAAGCACGCCGTATGCCGAAACGCCGTTTTCACCGAAATATTTCATAAGCTGTATATTGTAAACCATGCTGACAACCGAGGTTGATACATTGGTAAGAAGCTCAGACATACCGTTGTAGCAGGCACGGAGTATAGGACGGATTTCTATATTGGTCTTAACCAGATGTATGTTTCCGTCATTTTTCTTGAGAAAATACCATATAGGCAGAACAGAACCGACAAGCTGGCCTATACCGGTTGCCAGAGCCGCACCGGTAACGCCGAGCTTTAAAACAGCCATGAACAATGCGTCCAGAACCATGTTGGTTAAGCCTGCCGCAATGGTTATCTTTAGACCGAGATGCGGCTTTCCGGCAGTAACCATAAAGCTCGGAAATGAATATTGGAGTATGCCGAATACGTTGAAAATAAGCAGTACACGACCGTATTGAACGGCATATTCAAGCATGGATTCATCGGCACCGAGAAGTATTGATACCGGACGGATAACGATTATGCCGATAACCGAAAGCAGAATGCCGAGTATTACCGAAATGTAAATAAGCATTGAAAAATATCGGTCGGCTGTATTTTGGTGGCCTTCGCCAAGCTTCATGGAAACAAGAGCACTTCCTCCGGTGCTTATCATAAAGCCGAAGGACGTAAGCATCATTGTAAACGGTATAATTATGTTTACAGCGGCAAAGGGCGTTTTGCCGACAAAGTTGGATATGAAAAATCCGTCCACAACCGAATAGATAGATGCAAATATAAGCATGAAAACAGACGGCATGGAAAACTTCAACAGCTTTCCGTATGTGAAATGATCTGTTAATTTAATGTCCATTTTTCAGTTTCTCCAATTCTTCTTTGAGATTTTGATTGTATTTTCCGAATAAATCAATGAAAATATGCTGTTCCTCATATGAAAAACGCTCCAATGCACGGTTCTCTGTGTTTCGCAGATGCTCAACGGTTTTTTCGGCAAGCTGTTTTCCGTCGTCTGTGAGAAGTATTTTTTTGCTTCGGTTGTCCTCGGCAGGCTTAAGCGTTATAAGGCCGTCAGTTTCCATTTTTTTCAGTGCGGAATTTATCGTCTGCTTTGGCAGATAGATTATGCCGCAGAGATAGCTTTGTGTTATAGGCTTGTTTTCGTCAATAAGCGTGTATAAAATCCAGAATACCGTTTCCGATAAGCCAAAATGCTTGGCGATGTTGCGGTAGATTGAGCAGTAGTCGTTGTATATGCGGTTGAATTGAGCTATAAGGCTGTTGTTTTGCATAAATGGATCTTCCTTTTTTTAAGACTTGTGGGACTCTGTCCCACACCCAGCGAACCTTTAAAGTTGTCAGAACTTTGCTTCACAAAGTGGCTACGCCACCGCATTTATCTTTGCGGTTCATTGGTTCGATCTAAATTTTAAAATTGCAATCGTAATATTAACAAAGTTATAGTCCGAAATCGGATAGCGATAGGATTGTAGTCCGATTTCGGACAAATGTCAAGAAATAATTTATACTGTCGGTTAGATTTAATATATAATAAGGAAGTATAAAGTGGCATAAGAGTTGCTTTAGCTATTTGGCTGTGATATAATTATTCAGTTAAAGATACACTTAATTTATTGGAGGTGTTATTTTGAAATTATCGGACTTAATCAAAAATATTGAATATACTTCTGTAAGCGGTTCGGCCGACATTGATATAAAGGCTGTCTGTTATGATTCCCGTAAGGCATCCGAAGGCAGTGTTTTTGTCTGCATAACCGGCTTTGCGACAGACGGCCACAAATATGCCGCATCTGCCGTTGAAAAGGGTGCGGTTGCACTCATTGCCGAGCATGAAATCGAAAACATTCCCGAAAACGTGACGGTTGTTATCTGCCCGAACACAAGAAAGGCGCTTGCCTTTGCGGCGGCTGAATTTTATGGCCATCCTTCCGACAAAATGCGTCTTGTCGGCGTTACAGGAACAAACGGAAAAACGACAACAACCTACTTAATTAAGACAATTCTCGACAATCTCGGATATAAAACAGGCGTTATTGGCACAATCGGAAACATGATCGGCGATAAACAGCTCCATGCCGACCGAACAACGCCCGAAAGTCTTGAGCTTCAGGAGCTTTTTGACGAAATGGTCAAGGAAAACGTGACCGATGCGGTTATGGAGGTTTCCAGCCATTCGCTTGCACTGGACAGGGTTGCCGGAGTTCATTATAAAACAGCGATATTCACCAACCTTACTCAGGACCATCTCGATTACCATAAGACAATGGAAAACTATATGAAGGCAAAGGGCATACTCTTTACAATGGCAGACAATGCTGTTATAAACATAGATGATGCCGCCGGAGAATATATGCTGAGCGTTTCAAAGGGCAAGGTGCTTACAACTGCCATTGATAACGAAAAGGCCGATCTTCGTGCCGAAAACATAAGTATAACTGCGGAAGGCGTAAGCTATACGCTGGATTACGAAGGCAAGCAGTATCCCGTTAAGCTCAACATTCCGGGAAGATTTTCGATTTATAATTCACTGGGTGCAATAGGTGCGTGCCTTTTCAGCGGAATAAAAATGGAGGATATTATACATGGTCTTGCCATGAATAAGGGCGTTCCGGGAAGATTCCAGTCGATAAAAAACGACAAAGGGATAACGGTTATTGTCGATTATGCTCATACTCCCGACGGACTTGTGAATATACTCGAAACGGCGCATGAGTTTGCTAAAAAACGCATAATTACAGTATTCGGATGTGGCGGCGACAGGGACAAAACAAAGCGTCCCATAATGGCAGAGGCTGTCGGAAAAATGTCGGATTTTGCCGTTATAACAAGCGATAATCCACGTACAGAGGATCCTGAGCAGATACTTAACGATGTCGAGGTCGGCATAATACCGACAGGCTGCCCGTATCACAAGATAGTGGACAGAAGAACGGCTATCAATGAGGCAATAAACATGGCAGAAAAGGACGATGTGGTTATAATCGCCGGAAAGGGCCATGAGGATTATCAGATATTCAAGGATAAAACTATTCACTTTGATGATGTTGAGGTTGCCACAGAGGCAATAAAAGCCTTAAGTTGAAAACTTCGTTTTCAACTTGTTTACTGAAGGCATGAACGGTTCATTCCATCGGATTTTAAAAACCAAAAATCCTCGAAACTCTCCGTTCTCCTCGACGGAAGTGAATTCCGTCTGCGGATTCCACTTAGGAAACCACTGACTGTGCAAGATGGCACAGTTGCAAAGCAACTTTCGTTTACGAAAGTCATGACTATTGTTTCCTAATACCTTCAGCTTTTAGATCGAATTTTCAGTTTTAGGTAGGGTTTAATTATGAAACAAATTTTTTCTAAACAGATAACGGAGTTTTGTAATGGAAAGCTTATCGGTGCGGATTTACCGATAACGAGCATTACAACGGATTCACGAAAAATAGAAAACGGCTGTATGTTCATTGCAATAAAGGGTGAACGCTTTGACGGCCACAGCTTTATCGAACAGGCATGGTCATTGGGTGCGGACTGTGTGCTTTCGCAGACGGCCTTTGATGTGCCGGAAGGCAAGGCGCTCATATTGGTTGAGGACACAAGGGCAGCTATGCTCCGCATTGCAAACGGCTATCGTAATTTATTCGACATCTGCCTTGTGAACATAACCGGAAGTGTCGGAAAAACAACGACCAAGGATATGACGGCGGCTGTGCTTTCACAGGGCGGCAAAACGCTCAAAACAGAGGGCAATTTCAACAACGACATAGGTGTGCCTATAACGCTGTTCCGTCTTGAGGACGACATAAAGACCGCCGTTGTCGAAATAGGAATGAACCATTTCGGCGAGATTGATACGCTTGCATCAGCATGTGAGCCAAACATAGGAATAATAACAAATGTCGGCGTTTCGCATATTGAGAACCTCGGTTCGAGAGAGGGCATACTTAAGGCAAAATGCGAAATGCTTCCGCATATAAAGAAGGGCGGCTATGCCGTTCTTAATGCCGATAATGATATGCTTGCAACGGTAAAGGGCAGAGAGAAGGAGTTTGGCCTTCCGGAGGACGTTACGGCGGTATGGTACGGCAGAGATAAGTCCAATGACGTATGGGCCGATGATGTTGTGAGCCACGGCATTGACGGTATGGAATGTACAATACATATGGCTGTCGGAGAAATACGTGTGCATATAACAACTGCCGGAGAGCATATGGTGCAGAACGCACTTGCGGCGGCCGCCGCCGGAGAAATAATCGGGCTTACACCGGAGCAGATTAAAAAGGGCATAGAAGGCTTTGAGCCGACCGGAAAACGTATGGAGGTCATAAGGCTGAAAAACGGCGGTACAATAATAAATGACTGCTATAACGCAAATCCCGTTTCCACAAAGGCGGCAATAGACGTTCTTTCGGAATGTGACGGCAAAAAGACAGCCGTTCTCGGCGATATGGGCGAGCTTGGCTCCTTCGGTGCCGAAATGCACAGGGAGGTCGGCGAATATTGTGCCGAAAAGAATATCGACCATGTTGTCGCAATCGGAGAGCTTTCAAAGAATATGTATAACGCCTGTAAGGATAAAGTTGCAAAGGCAGAATACTTTGCAACTGTTGCGGATTACATTGCAACAAATCCAACGGTTTCAGACAATGAATACATACTCGTTAAAGCATCACACTTTATGAAATTTGAACAAATAACATCTATTTTAGAAAATAGGTAAAATATGCGGCTTTACAAGTCGCAGGGTTGTTTTGCGAGGGAGGACGCGCTTAGAATTGCGAATACTGACCGCACAAGACGGTGCGGCAACGGAGTTGCTTTTGCTTGCAAAAGTCATGACCAACGCCTGTCCTCCCTCGTGCTTCCTCCTTTCCGGACACGCTTGAGTTACGAAAATTATTGACCGCACAAGACAGTGCGGTTGCGTAGCAACTTTTGCAAAGCAAAAGTCATGACCATTAAGTCTTCGCAGGAATGCTGCTCGGTTTTTTCGGTTTTTAAAATACAAAGTTTAAGTTTTATAGCTAATTTAAATTGATTATTAAACTACATTTGCAAAATGTAGTTTATCAAAAGTTTCGCTCAAGCCTTTTTAAAGGCTTGCAGGGTAGTGGGACAGAGTCCCACGGTCTTAAAGCAATAAAGAAAGGTCAGATACCAATGAATTTACTTATAAGAGGAATTTATGCACTTTTAATATCATTCGTAATAAGCGTGCTTGTATACCCAAAGCTTATACCGGCACTCCATAAATTTAAGTTCGGCCAGACCGTCCGTGATGACGGCCCTGAGGCACACCTTAAAAAGAACGGCACCCCGACCATGGGCGGTATTTCGTTTTTGTGCTCCTTCGTTATCGCCGCTCTTGTGCTTAAACCGACACATGAGGTTATCGCCGTTATGCTCGTTACACTCGGCTTTGGCGTAATCGGCTTTATCGATGACTATATCAAAATAGCTAAGCACCGTTCACTCGGCCTCAGACCTATGCAGAAGATTGTCGGACAGCTCGTCATCTGCGTCGTGTTCGTTGCTTATCTCTATAAAACAGTCGGCACTTCGATCTATATTCCCTTTGCCGGCGGCAAAATGTGGAACCTCGGCTGGCTCTATATCCCGTTTGTTATCGTTGCCGTTCTCGGTACGGTAAACGGCGTAAACCTTACAGACGGCCTTGACGGCCTTTCATCAGGCGTAACAATTATCGTAATTGTGTTCTTTACCATGTGCGCTTATGCCGCAGGCAATGGAGCTGTTATCGCAGGCGGTGCAATGATCGGCGGCCTTATGGCGTACCTTATTTTCAACGCATATCCGGCTAAGGTCTTTATGGGCGATACCGGTTCGCTCGCTATGGGCGGCTTTGTTGTCGCTATCTCGCTTGTGCTTAGAATGCCGCTGTTTATATTAATCGCCGGCTTTATCTACCTTATCGAAAGCCTCTCGGTTATTATACAGGTCGCTGTCTATAAAAAGACTAAAAAACGTGTGTTTAAAATGGCACCTATCCATCACCATTTCGAGCTTTGCGGCATAAAGGAAACTAAGATAGTAACTATGTTTTATGTAATAACGGCAATCGCTTGCCTTATCGCATATCTCGGCTGTAACGGAATATATCATTAAGGTAAAATGGAATTTTGAATTTCTAAAACATAGGTTTATTGCCAATCGTCATTTTGACAAATTCATTTTGCGGCTTTACAAGTCGCGGAGGTGTTTTGCGAGGGAGGACGCGCTTAGAATTGCGAAGTCCGCCTGTCCTCCCTCGTGCTCCCTCCTTTCCGGACACGCACGAGTTACTGAAAAACCTAAACTTAGCGGGAATGACCGCTAAGTTCTTAACGGTTTTTGTACTTTAGGTGAGTTCAAGTTGGGAGAATTAACTTTAATTTTATCCCTAAACCTATTTCGTAGAAATAGGTTGCCAAAGTTTAGGGCTGCCCTTTTTAAAGGGCAGTTGGGTTTGGGGCAACGCCCCATAGAAAGGATTGTAATTATGATTACTGATTTTGCAACAAATAAATATATTGTCTGCGGTATGGCCCGTAGCGGCATAGCCGCCGCAGAGCTCCTCGCCTCAAAGGGCGCAGATGTAACACTCCAGGATATGAAGCCTCTGTCTGTTCTTGAACAGGCACATGACCTCGACGGTTTCAGAAACGACGGCATTAAAATTTTCGCCGGCGCTAATCCCGATGATATTATAACCGACTTCGACTGCGTTGTCTTAAGCCCCGGTGTTCCCTTTGACCTCCCGTTTATCGTGAAGGCACAGGAAAATAATATCCCGGTTATCTCCGAGGTTGAGCTCGCTTATGCAATTACTCCTTGTCCCGTTTGTGCCATAACCGGTACTAACGGCAAGACAACAACAACTACACTTACCGGACTTTTTCTGGCTGAAAAATATAATACCGCCGTTGTCGGTAATATCGGTACAGCCTATACCGGTGAGGTGACTAAGCTCGATAAAAACAGCTATGTCTGTGCCGAAATAAGCTCCTTCCAGCTCGAAGGCACTGTCAGCTTTAAACCGCATATCTCCGCTGTCCTTAATATTACTCCCGACCACCTTAACCGCCATAAAACAATGGAAAATTATGTGGCCATGAAGGAGAAAATATTTGCTAACCAGACAGCCGATGATTATACAATTTTGAATTATAACGACGATTATTGCCGAAAAATGTCGGATAAGACAAAGGCAAAAACATTCTTCTTCTCAAGCAGTGATAAGCTTGATGAGGGCATATTCCTTGACGGCGAGTATATACATATTAAATGGAACGGCATTGATGAAAACCTCGTTAATGTAAACGACCTAAAAATACTCGGTGTTCATAACTATGAAAATGTCATGGCGGCAACAGCCTGCGCTATTTGTGCTGATGTTGACCTTAATACAATAAGACGAGTCCTTTCCGCATTTAAGGGCGTTGAGCATAGAATAGAGTATTGCGGCACATATAACGGTGTTGACTGCTATAACGATTCCAAGGGAACTAATCCCGATGCGGCTATTCGTGCGGTGCTTGCAATGAAAAAACCTATCGTGCTTATCGGCGGCGGCTATGATAAAAATTCCGAATATGACGAATGGGTTAAGCTGTTCGAGGGCAGAGTAAAAGACCTTGTGCTTATCGGAGTTACCGCACCAAAGATTGCCGAATGCTGTGATAAATACGGCTTTAAGAACTATGAGTTCGCCGATACATTCGAGGAATGTATAGATAAATGCAAGAAAGCCGCAAAGGATGGCGATTGCATACTTCTTTCTCCTGCCTGTGCAAGCTGGGGAATGTTCGAGGATTATGAACAGCGTGGCAGAATTTTCAAGGAATTAGTGGCAAAGTAAGGGCTTTGCAAATCCTTAATTTAAAAAATTATTTTGCGGCTTTACAAGTCGCAGGGGTGTCTTTGCGAGGGGTGCGCACTTAAATTGCGAAGTACTGACCGCACAAGATGGTGCGGTTGCGTAAGCAACTTTCGTTTACGAAAGTCATGACCAACGACCTCACCCCTCGCAGCTCCCCTGTCCCGGACACGCCAAGTTACTGAAAATTATTGACCGCACAAGACAGTGCGGTTGCGTAGCAACTTTTGCAAAGCAAAAGTCATGACCATAAAGTCTTCGCAGGAATGCTGCTTGGTCTTAAGCGGTTTTGAAATGTCGGCTGGTTTAAGTTGCTACAAATCATAATGTTTTAGAATACAAATTTTGATTTTTGAAATTTAAAAGAAATAAAATTTTTGGAAAGGCGGTGCAGAATATTGTCCTCCGGCAGAAATGTAAGAACCAAACGACCGGTTTCCAACGGGTATCGTAATATACAGAAAATACCGGTGAAATATCGTGAGCACGAAAACGATATTCCCGAAACAAGCAAGCTTCACGGACGAAATTTATTTAAACTGCATCCGTTCAGAGGCGTTGATTATATGGTGCTGGCACTGGTGGTTATACTGGTGCTTTTTGGTCTGGTAATGATATTTTCATCAAGCTATTATTACGCAATGACCGAGGCAAAATTCTATAACGATAAATTCTTTTTCGTAACAAAACAGGCGAAATCGGCGGTGCTCGGTCTTGTGGCAATGCTGCTGTGTATGTCGATAAATACCGAGGTTTTCAGACGGCTTTCAAGACTGGCATATCTGCTTATCGGAGCCTTACTGCTTGCGGTTTTCGCACTGGGCGTTGTTGCCAACGGTGCCAACAGATGGCTTGAGTTCATGGGTACATCGCTTCAGCCGTCGGAGTTTGCGAAGTTTATGATAATAATTTTCATGAGCGATTATGTCATAAAAAACCAACGTAAGCTGACCGGAAACTTTAAAACATTTATTATCGGTGCGTTTCCGCTGTTGGCGGTTGCCGGACTGGTTGCTATCGAAAACCTTTCGACAGGTATAGTTATCGCCGTTGTAGGTATAGCGATTATGTTTGTGGCAAGCGATACAAAGCGTGTCAGAAACTTTGTGGCACTGGGCATTTTCGGAGCACTGGGTGCAATCGGCTTTACGCTTGCAAAAAGCTATCGCCGTGAACGAATAACCGGCTGGCTTAATCCATGGGCGGACCAGACGAATACCGGTTATCAGATAATACAGTCATTATATGCTGTTGCATCGGGCGGTTTATTCGGCTTAGGAATAGGGCAGAGCCGACAGAAGACGTTCATTCCGGAGAGCTACAACGATATTATATTTGCCGTTATATGCGAGGAGCTGGGACTGGTCGGAGCATTGGTCGTTATAATGCTGTTCGTTCTGCTCATATGGCGAGGTACGAAAATCGCCATGACCGCAAAGGACAAATATTCGTCATACTGTGCAACCGGCATAACAGCGATGATTGCCGTACAGGTGATAATAAACATTGCCGTTGTTACCAATTCAATGCCGAACACCGGTATGCCGATGCCGTTCATCAGCTACGGCGGCACATCGCTTGTGGTTATGATGGCGTCGATGGGACTGCTGCTTAACATATCCGCCGATTGTAGAAGATGAAAAGTCAAATACTTATGGGGCTTTGCCCCAAACCCCATGAACCTTTGAAAAGGTTCAATCGAAACTTTTGAAAACTATTTCTGTGAAATAGTTTAGGAAATAAATTATAGTTAAATTCCAAAACAACATTTGAAAAATGTTGTTTAATAAAATTTGGGTTAAGCCTTTTTAAAGGCTTACGGGTTTAAGGGCAGAGCCCTTAGGTCTTACAAAATCCTGTCGGTAATACATGAGTAGCTTTGCAAAATGCCGCAAAGCCGCCTGTTTCTTGCGGTAAACGGTTGACTGCGAATATCCAAGCTTCTCTTCCTGTCGATATATACCACCGAGCTTTTCATAATATTCACGCTTACATAGCTCACTGAGCAGGGCACGCTCCTCTTCGGTGAGCTTTTTCCATGCATGCATAAATACCCGTCTGCGGTACATCAGAGCGCGATATTCCGCTCGCAGCTTGCTCCGCTGTTCAATCAATGCCGACTGCGTGTTGGCGTCAAGAGTTCGGCTCAGATAGCCGTTTATGTCGTTTATACGCTCCTTGATCAGATCGGTGTATTCATCAATGCTCTCGTTCTCAATAATCATTTTTTCTGCCATTTTTCTATAATAGAGTATCTCGGTTTTTTTCAACGCTGTTTTCACCTGCCTGTAAACTGTTTTTGTGCTCTCCTGTGCGTACGCCCGCGCGTTATATATAAAAATATATTGACAACATCTGATTTAATTTTTTATTGTTTTATTTTATATATGTCTGCGGTTTGTACTCGGCAAACACTTCGTTTTATACTACGCTATTTACTAAGAATATATGTTCGTTAGATGGTTCAAAAAAATTCGTCCCGTAAGACGATAATGTTGATTATGTGGATAAGTTATTTTACAAATTTATACAGTAAAACTATGGTTATATAGTCAGATTTTTGGTAAGCCGGTTGTAATCCTCTTTGGACAGCATACGCAATGTCTGAAAAACATCTGTGCCGAGCTTTTGTGCAGTGGGAGCAAATTGGTATATTTCATCGTTCAGCTTAAGCTCGTCCTGATAAATATAAATCATGTCGTTTTCAGGCGCAAGCGGTATAAGACGGTAACGATTCGGGTGACCTTTGCGTCCGCGATAGAGCAGAAGAAGGCGGTTTTCCAGCAACGGACGGCGAACCTGTGCGATAAATGTGGCCTCACGCTTGACACCGACGAGCTGCATAAGGGTTGCGTTGTCGGCAATTATCTCGGTTTCCCAGCCGCTTTGGTTAAACAAAGCCATAAGTCTGTACCACAAAAGCTGCGACAGCGGCGGAAGATAATTGGTTGCCAACCAGCGATGAAAGCAGTTTAATTCACTGATGTAATTGATAGTACTTTTCACAAAATTCCTCCCTTAAATAAGTTGATAAATTTATTATATATCAAACATATATTCTTGTCAATAGCATTATTTATAAATAATATGTTTGCATCATATCGAATTTTAATTCGTATAAATTGTTTCGGAAAATAGTTTAAGAGATAAGTATTTTGTGCCAATCGATAATTTTAAAAAATATTTTGCGGCTTTACAAGTCGCAAGGGTGTTTTTGCGAGAGAGGAAGCTCTTAGAATTGCGAATACTGACTGTGCAAGATGGCACAGTTGCTTTAGCAACTTTCGTTTACGAAAGTCATGACTAACGACTTTCCTCTCTCGCGCTCTCTCCTTTCCGGACACGCTAAAGTTACTGAAAATTGCTAACCTTCGCAGGAATACTGCTCGGTCTTAACGCAATTTTGAAAGGTTGCTGAGTTCAATTTGATATATAGTTTTAAATTAAATAATATCCTCCAGAAAATCATTTGTTAAAATGATTTTTATTAAAGTTTAGATGAATCCTTTTTAAAGGAGTCTGGGGTTTGGGGCAACGCCCCAAGGTCTTTGGTATGGTTGCTTTGCATAATTTTAAGATATTTTTAGGATTTATTTAGGTTGTTTTTTATAATAATTTGTTGTAATTTGCCATAAGCTGTAATATAATATACGCAAAGAAATAAAACATATGCAGTTCTTTTTGCATACATAAAGGAGGAGTTTCTAATGAAAAAGAATTTAATGGGCGTTGCCGCCGCAGTACTTGCTATGTCTATGTCAATGCCTGCATTCGCACATGAGGTTACGGTTAAGGGCGGAACAAATAATACACCCGAACCTACTGTTGAGCATGAGGAAAACCTTCATGGCTTTAATGATGTAGACAAAAAAGATAATGCAACAGTAAACAAGGCAGTTGACAAAAATGCAGTTGTAGGCGTTGGCAACAATAAACTTGAAGGCAATGAAATCATCACAATCGAAGACCTTGCCGTTATGCTCTGGAGCATGGAAGGCTCACCCGTAACTCCCGGTAAGATTGCACCTGCCGCAGTTAATTCATCTGTTTATGCAAAACAGGCTGTTAAATGGGCTGTCGCTCAGAATATAATCGGTGAAACAGAAGATCCTCAGAGAAACGCAACAGTTGCGGACGTTAAGGCTATGCTCGCCGCTTATGGTCTTGATATGTCAGAGGTTGTCGGCAGTCCCACAGAAGCAACAAGAATGCGTGCGCTTGAATTAATCGCCGAGGCCGAAATGCGTGAAGGTATCGTTGTATATGACGATTGGGAAAGAGGCATCACCCATGACGGCGAAGACGGCGGAGATATAGACATCGCTTATTGATTTTAAATTAAATTGATATAACTCGGAAAATCATTTTGTGAATTGATTTTCATAAAATTTAGATTGAACCTTTTTAAAGGTTCATAGGGTTTGGGGCAACGCCCCAAGGTCTTATTTTCCATTCATGGAGGATTAATATAAATGAAAAAGAAATTCCTTGCATTGGCGGTTGCTTCCGCAATGCTGATGTCGGCTACACCGGCGTTTGCCGCAGACCATGTGGTAATTGCACCTTCCGCAGCTGCTCCCGAAAAGGAAAAAATGTCTGCCGAAGAGCTTAAGAAAAAAGCCGTTGAGCTTGGCATTATAGATGAAGATATGGATATTTCCAAAGGCATTATGGTCGAGACTGCCTGCTATATCGCTTGGCGTGCATCCGGTTCACCGGAGGCAAAGAACGGTTTTATCGCTCCCTGTGCGGTTAATGCCCCTAAGGAAAGACAGACTGCAATCAAATGGGCAGTCGGCAAGGGCATAATAAGCGGCAGTGAGGACATTAAAGCAATGGCAAACGGATTTAAGCTGACGGAAATTGCTCTCAGAGCAGACTTTGATGTGGATATGGTTCCGTCAAGGCCCAATCTTGAGGCATTCCTCAGATTTATTATCGAGCTTGGTCAGCGTCAGCTTGACGATGTCGGTAACGGATCAGTTGAAAGATATACATTATTATAACGTCAGATACCGATAAAAATTGAATTTTGAAACAGAAGAGATACGACAGGAATGCCGTATCTCTTTTTTTGTATTTTTTTTAGTACTTTTTTCTAAAAACCTATTGACAGATATTAAATTATACTGTATTGTATAGATATAAAAACAATAATGTATTTATAAAAATACTTTATGTTATATATTTAAGGTATTTTATATGAATATCGAGAAAGAGGTGGTTATATGAAAAATAAAAAAGTGGTAACGGCAATTGCCTTAGTTTTTGTAATGGCAATGAATGTTTCTGCATTTGCACATGAGGCAATTGTTAAAAACGGAGAAACATCGGCTGTTGTCGCAGATGACAGACTCACTGATGAAGAAGTAAAAAAGATCGCACATGAAAGAAGCTTAGTAAAGGAAAAGGTAGATTGGAGCAAAAAAGTAACTTTGGAAGATGTGGCTCATTTAATATGGAGCGGTGACAAAATGCCCAATCCGAAAAACGGATATGTTGCACCTATTGCGGCAACAGCTTCAAAAGATATGGTAGATGCAATAAAATATTGTGTTCAGCAGGGCATTATCTCTCCGAACGGAAATGCTATGGATATGCCTACTATAGAGCAGATTATGGATATGTTTAACCGTGCAGGATTCGACATTACTAATTGCGAGGAGCTTACGGGTACGGATGAACTTTCAGTTGTAAGAACGTACCTTTCACTTGAAAGAAGAAATATGATGGATGTCGGAACCAGCGGAAGAAGAAGAAGATACGATAGACCTAATGGAGATATAGTATGGCCTAACTTCCCCGGAGGCAATGGTAATTACATGTAACCCGATAAAGACTTTGTAACCGAAAAATAGAGACGAGAAAAGAACGTGAAAACAGATGTAAATTAGATGAAAACTCTAAAATAACGTTAAATGCATAATCAAATTCCCCATTCTGTATTATGAATAAATAAAATGTCTTTATTGGTGTACAAAATTGTTTCTAATCAAGCACAATACTATTGATTTTTATATATAGAGTGTGTATAATAAAAATAGAAATTCGATTTATTGGAAATACCCCTCCAAAATACCTTTTTCTTATTTAATCCTAAAAGGCCGTTGTTGAAAAACAGCGGTCTTTTTTTGTATATGAAATTGCCATTATTCGAGATTTAGAATATAATATATGAATTAATATATAAGGAGGATTAGCATGGAATTTATGTCGGCAAGAGAAGCCGCTGACAAATGGGGAATTTCTCAAAGAAGAGTAGCAATTCTTTGTTCTGAAGGAAGAATTGATGAAGCTGTGATGGTTGGAAATATGTGGAGTATACCAAATACGGCTAATTTTACCGCGTATTCGGAAAATGAGTTTAATGATGAAAAACAAATTGAGCTTGCTGAATTTGCAAAGAAAATGAGTAAAAAAGGTGCGATTGTTGTTAGTAATTCAGACCATCGAGGAGTGAATTTATATGAACCTTGCCTTGAATGATAGTTTAACTGGAGAATATAATTCAAATTCACAAATAGCAAGAGTTTTGACCGAAGAATGGGTTGAAAAAAATATGTATTGTCCACGATGTGGCAATCTTCATATTAATCACTTTGAAAATAATAGACCGGTTGCAGATTATTATTGTCCATCATGTAATAATGAATATGAATTAAAGAGTAAAAATGGAAATTTAGGACACAAAGTTAATGATGGTGCATATAACACAATGATTGAACGAATATCAAGTAATGATAATCCGGATTTTTTCTTTATGAATTATTCAAAAAATGAGTTGAAAGTTATAGACTTTATTCTAATTCCAAAGCATTTTTTTGTTCCGGATATTATAGAAAAACGTAAACCTTTAGCACTAACTGCAAAGAGAGCAGGCTGGACAGGTTGCAACATTTTATTAGATAAAATTCCTGAACAGGGTAAGATAGATATAGTTTCAAATGGTGAAATAATAGATATAAATTATGTTATTAATAAAGTAAATAAAAGTAGTCTACTTGAAACAAAGAACATAAATAATCGTGGTTGGCTTATGGATGTTTTAAATTGTGTTAATAAAATACCATCAGAAATATTTACATTAGACGAGGTATATAATTTCGAAAATATATTACATATTAAACATCCACAGAACAATAATATTAGACCTAAAATCAGACAACAACTTCAATTCCTAAGAGATAAAGGCTTTATAGATTTTTTAGGTAAAGGTAAATATATAAAGAGAATATGAGGTATTTTTATGAAAAAATATATGATTGCAATAGAGGAAACTGTCGTAGAAGAGTTTGAGGTTGAAGCAAATAATTTTGATGAAGCTCTAAATATTGCTGCAAAAAAATACTATGATTGTGAATTTGTAGTATCTCCGGGAGAAGTACAACTCAAACAGATGTCAGTTGCATCACAGAATGGTGAATATAGTAATTGGATTGAGTTCTAATGAAAGATGCAGAGAAAAAATTGACTTTGAGCATGATGGTGCAAATGGAAGGGTATATTTGCATAAAGGAGATGTAAGAAAGCTTGAGTTTATTTCAGATGAAAGTATTGATTTAATATGTACACATCCGCCATATGCCGATATTATTAATTACAGTGAAGATATACCGGAAGATTTGTCATTGCTCAAAATTAATGATTTTTTGGAAGAAATGAAGAAAGTTGCGTCTGAAAGTTACCGAGTTCTTAAAAAAGGAAAATATTGTGCAGTCCTTATGGGCGATACTCGTCAAAAAGGCTGTATGATACCTATGTCATTTGAAGTTATGCGTATATTTGAAAATTCCGGTTTTAAATTAAAAGAACTAATAATAAAAGAACAGCATAATTGCAGAGCAACAGGATATTGGAAAACAAACAGTATTAAATATAATTTTTTACTTATAGCACATGAGTATTTGTTTGTGTTTAAAAAATGATTTATCTTGTTTTTAATAACAGAGGTGTATTGTAATAATAAAGATAGAATGAGAGATATTTCGATTTCTATCTTTTTTATTAAATTAATAAATAAACTTTCCTTGACAAATATTCCATGGAAATATAGAATTACATCTGTACGAATTGGACAAAAAATATTCAGATTTGTTAGTTATAGCAAATATAAGTAACTGCTAACCGGTTTGTACATATATTAATTCTAAGGATGTGAAAATGATGACTCTTGATGAGCTTGAAATAGGTAAATCCGGCGTTATTACGGCCGTAAACGGCGAAGGTGCTTTACGCCGCCGCCTGTTGGATATGGGGCTTACTCCCAGAACAAAGGTTATGGTGCGTAAGGTTGCACCGATGGGCGATCCGATTGAAATACATCTGAGAGGCTATGAGCTGACCATTCGTGTTGACGATGCAAAGGATATTGAAATAGAAAGGGTGGCAGACTGATGATTTTTGCACTCGGCGGTAATCAGAACTGCGGTAAAACAACGCTGTTTAACCAGCTTACGGGCTCTAATCAGCATGTCGGAAACTTTCCCGGTGTTACGGTGGAAGGCAAAAGAGGAACGATAAAGGGACATCCGGATGTTGAGGTTGTTGACCTTCCCGGTATATATTCGCTTTCGCCTTATACCTCGGAGGAAATTGTAACGCGAGATTTCCTTATTAATGAAAAAATAGACTGTATTATAAACATAACCGACGCAACAAATATCGAGCGTAATCTCTATCTTTCACTTCAGCTTATGGAGCTGGATATTCCGATGGTTATAGCCTTGAATATGATGGACGAAATGCGTGAAAACGGCAACACGATAAAGATACAAAAGCTTTCGGAGGCACTCGGTGTTCCGGTTGTTCCGCTTGCCGCCGTTAAAAACGAAGGTGTTGACGAGCTTGTGGAGATTGCCATAGAAACGGCACAGCATAGGGCAAAGCCGGCAGTTAAGGACTTCTGCTCCGGTGCGGTACATAGAGCGATACATTCAGTTGCACATCTTGTTGAGGACCATGCGGACAGGATAAACGTTCCGTCAAGATTTGCGGCAACAAAGCTTATCGAAGGCGATGAGCCTATGATGAATGCACTCAGGCTTTCTGACAATGAAAAGGACATGCTTGAGCATATCGTTACCGAAATGGAAACGGAAACAGGTACGGACAGAGAGGCTGCTCTTGCCGATATGCGATATGACTTTATCGAAAAGGTATGTGCCGACACTGTAATAAAGACAGGAAAATCCAAGGCACACGAAAGAAGTGTAAAAATAGACAGCGTGCTTACCCATAAGGTATGGTCGATACCAATATTTGTCGGCATTATGGCGGTTATATTCTGGCTGACCTTCGGCGTAATCGGTGCATGGCTTTCGGACGGATTCACAGTGCTGATTGATAAGGTAATAGCATTGATAGATATGGGACTTACGAGCTACGGAATAAATCCGGTTGTACATTCGCTTATTATTGACGGCGTATGTGCCGGAGTAGGAAGCGTGCTTTCGTTCCTTCCGACAATCGTTGTGCTGTTCTTCTTCCTTTCAATGCTTGAGGACAGTGGATACATGGCGAGAGTTGCATTTGTTATGGACAAGACATTGAGAAAAATCGGACTTTCGGGACGTTCCTTTGTGCCTATGATAATAGGCTTCGGCTGTTCTGTTCCGGCTATCATGGCAAGCCGAACACTGCCGTCCGACAGGGACAGAAAGATGACAATAATACTTACGCCGTTTATGTCCTGTTCTGCTAAGCTGCCGATATATTCTGTATTTGTTATGGCGTTTTTTGCACCATATTTAAGACCGGTTATGATGATATTTTTATATATATTCGGTATGGTCATGGGTGTTTTGGTTGGCCTTGTATTAAAAAAGACTGCCTTCCACGGCGAGCCTGTGCCGTTTGTTATGGAACTGCCGAACTACCGTATGCCGGGCTTTAAGTCGGTTGTTATGCTTATATGGGACAAGGCAAAGGATTTCATAACAAAGGCGTTTACGATAATATTCACTGCGTCTGTAATCATATGGTTTTTACAGACTTTCGATACAAGGCTGAATGTTGTGACAGACAGCTCAATGAGTATGCTTGCGTTAATCGGACAGCTTGTTTCGCCGATATTCAGACCGCTTGGCTTTACGGACTGGAGAGCCGCAACGGCGCTTATTACGGGATTTTCGGCAAAAGAGGCGGTTATCAGTACGCTGTCGGTGCTTGTCGGCGGAAACATAAATGCTATGCTCCCGACAATATTTACGACAAAAGCGGCTATTTCGTTCCTTGTGTTTACACTGCTTTATACACCGTGCGTTGCGGCAATAGCGGCAGTAAAAAGGGAACTGCATTCGAGAAGTATGGCGTTGTTGGTTGTTGTAGGACAGACGGTATTTGCATGGTGCGTTGCGGCAATAGTATATAACGTGATTATGCTGTTTTGACAGGAGTTTGAGGATAATGGGAACAATGGGAGTATTGGATTATGTGCTTATAGGAGCGGTATGCGTTGGGCTGTTTTTCGCCATACGGTATATGATACGGCACAGAGGCGGCTGCTGCGGTTGTTCCGGCTGCTCCGGAAATTGCAGCAAATGCGGTAAATGTAAGGGATAAGGGGAAAGAAGACCTTGGGGCTTTGCCCCAAACCCCACAAAACTTAGTATGGTCAGAACTTTGCTTCGCAAAGCTGCCTAAAGGCATCCGCATCATGGTCAAAGCATTTTGCTACGCAAAACGGTCTGCGACCGCCCCGTTTTCTTCGGGGTGCATACTTTGCGGTTCATAAAAGGCTTAACCTAAACTTTGTAAAACTATTTCTGTGAAATAGTTTTGTATGGAAATATTATATGGAATATGAAAACTCGGAGGTGCAAATCAGACTTCCGAGTTTTTTAATGGAAATTACAAGCAAAAAAATAGAACGCCGTCGCAACGCCGTCCTTACAAAAACCTATATGATTTTTTGATTCTGCACCCATTATATACGAATATATAATGGGTGTCAATATATGGAGAGCCACAGAGCGACAATCCCAGTGCAGTCCGAAAACATACACCTCAATCCAAATTAATACAATAAACTATTTCGAAGAAATAGTTTATTAAAGTTTCGATCGAACCTTTTTAAAGGTTCGCAGGGTAGTGGGACGGAGTCCCACGGTCTTGACCTTTATTCAAAATAATTTATCTTCATAGCACGGCGAACGTCTGCGAGAGTTTCGTTTGCCTTGGCTCTTGCAACCTCACTGCCTGACTTGAGAATATCGTATACATCGGGTATACGTGACTCCCACATAGCTCGTCTTTCACGAATAGGCGCAAGCTCTGCCTGAAGCACCTTGTTCAGGAACTTCTTTATCTTTACATCGCCTAAACCGCCACGCTGATAATGCTCCTTTAATTCATCAAGACACTTGTATTCCGGTAAGAACTCAGCAAACTGCTCGTCTGTACAGAACGCATCAAGATATGTGAATACCGGATTGCCTTCTACCTTGCCGGGATCCTGTACACGTAAATGGTTCGGATCGGTGAACATAGACATTACCTTTTTCTGCACATCCTCGGCACTGTCGGAAAGATAGATACAGTTTCCGAGTGACTTGCTCATCTTTGCCTTGCCATCGATACCCGGTAATCTTAAGCAAGCCGCATTTTTCGGCAGTATAATGTTAGGCTCGGTAAGTGTTTCGCCATAAACCGAATTAAATTTGTGTACGATTTCCTTGCACTGCTCAAGCATAGGAAGCTGATCCTCACCGACAGGTACATCAGTTGCACGAAATGCAGTAATGTCTGATGCCTGGCTGATGGGATAGCAGAAGAAGCCGACAGGTATGCTTGCTTCAAAGTTACGCATCTGAATCTCTGCCTTTACGGTCGGGTTACGCTGTACTCTGGACACAGTAACAAGGTTCATGTAATATGTCGTAAGCTCGGTTAATGCCGGAACCATTGACTGAATGAATATAGTTGCCTTTTCGGGATCAATTCCGCAGGCAAGATAGTCCAATGCAACCTCGATAATGTTGTTTCTTACTTTTTCGGGGTGCTCGGCGTTGTCTGTAAGTGCCTGTGCATCGGCGATCATGATATAGATTTCGTCAAACTCGCCTGAATTCTGTAATCTTACTCGTTCTTTAAGCGAGCCTACGTAATGGCCTACATGGAGCTTGCCCGTAGGGCGGTCGCCTGTTAATATAATTTTCATAAAAGTTCCTCCGCTTAGTTATTTTAAGACCATGGGGCGTTGCCCCAAACCCTATGAACCTTTAAAAAGGTTCAATCCAAACTTTGATAAACTACATTCTACGAATGTAGTTTTGAATATAAATTAAATCCATAATCAACTATTTTGAAAAAATAGTTGATATTAAAGTTTAGGTCAAGCCTTTTTAAAGGCTTGCCGGGTATGGGACGGAGTTCCATGGTTTTTACATAGTTTCGTGTACAATTTGTTCTCTTCTGTATACTACCTTTTTTACAGTCAGTGCAAACACAATGGCTGTTATTATCGAGCCCAATATATCCGAGATAGGAGCGGCATAAAATATATTGGTTATGTCCGTTATCCTCGGAATAATAAGCACCGCAACAAAATACATTCCTTTTCGTATGAGCGAAAGCGGTATTGCACGCTGTACCTGTCCCATACCGATAAGCCCATCGACAACCGGCCACTGGAATGTGAATCCGATTATGCCTAATGTATATATCTTGATTGCTCTTACTGCCTCGGTCATGTACTGTGTGTCAGATGTGAATATCCGCACAAGCACCTGCGGTACAGTCTGGCTTATTGTAAACATTATAACACAAAATGCGAAACAAAGCATTATTATATATTTTTCCGACTGCATAACCCGTTTTGCGTTTCCGGCACCGAAGTTGTAGCTCAAAATTGCCTGTGTTCCTCCGGTTATTCCGCCCAACGGCATTGTTATGATGAGCATAAAGCTCTGCACGATTGCCATACAGCCCACAAGTAAATCAGCATTTGCTCCGCCGAATTTCTGGAGCATCATGTTGACCTCGATTAAAAGCACGTTGTCGATTGATACCGTAAGAAAGGGCACAAAGCCGGTTTTGAGTATACGCAGGCATAACGCCGGGAAATAGTTGCCGAAGGTTAGTCTTATTGGCGGCTTGTCCGAAAGCAGAAAATGCAGAACATATACGCAGGTTCCTATCTGCCCGATAACGGTGGCGATTGCCGCACCGACTATGCCGAGATTAAGTACATATATGAATACCGGATCAAGAGCAATGTTTATTACCGCACCGATAATAACCGCAATCATGCCGTTTTTTGCAAAGCCCTGCGAAAGTATGTATTGATTCATGCCGTTTCCGAGAAGGGCGAATATCGTTCCCAATACATATATCTTAAAATATTTTTCCGCATAGGGATATATTGCCTCGCTTGCACCGAAGGCAAATAAAATCTGCTTTCGCATGAAAAACGCAATGGCCGTACATATAACAGAAAATATGATAAGAAGCAGAAATGCGTTGGATACGTATTTAGATGCTTCTTTTTTATTGCCTTCGCCGAGCTTTATGCCCATCAGCGGAGCACCGCCGACACCGATAAGGGTTGCAAAGGACAAAATAATAGTAACTATCGGAGCACAAACGCCGATTGCCGTAAGCGCCGTTTCTCCTACAACGGGCATATGGCTAACGAATATTCGGTCCGTAATGCTGTAAAGCACGCTGACAAACTGTGCCGCCATTGCCGGAAAAGCCAGCTTTATCACAAGCTTGCGTACGTCCTCCGTTCCAAGACGGTTTTCCTGTTCCATAAAAATTATCACTGCCTTTATAAAAATACTGCCTGAAATATTATAAGACGAAAGAGGAGGATAATCAAGACTTAAAACCTAAGGGCTCTGCCCTTAAACCTGTGAACCTTTAAAAAGGTTCGATCCAAATTTTGCTAAACTACATTCTGACGAATGTAGTTAGGGGAAGAATTAAATTTATGTTGACACAGCCTTATTCACGTACTATAATTTTGTTCAAAACAGAACAGTTCTATTTAGAACAATTTGAAAGGGAGGATATATATGGAACCGGATTTTCCTTCGTTTATCGGACTTATAAATATGCTGAAAAAAAGCTATGACTGTTTTATACAGCCGGTTATGGATAAGTATTCCATGACACGGATTGAAATTGACATACTTATGTTTCTTGCCAACAATCCGCAATATTCAACCGCAAGCGACATAGTAAACAAGCGTATGCTTACAAAATCCCATGTTTCCTATGCGTTGAATACATTGGAGCAGAATGGCTATATCCATCGGGAATACCGGAATAATAACCGCAAAACGGCGTATATCGTTCTTCTGGAAAAGGCGGAGGATATAATTGCCGACGGAAAAAAGGCTCAGCTTGAGTACGGCAAAACGGTTTCGGAAGGCATAGACAGGGAGCAGTTCAGGGAAATATTAATGCAGATGAGCGAAAATCTCAATAAGAATATTAATGCAAAACAGGAGGAAAAATAATGCTTTATAAATTTATTATCTGCTTTATTGCAGGAATAGGTGCCGGCTTGGGAACAGGCTTTGCCGGAATGAGTGCGGCTGCGGTTATTTCGCCTATGCTTATAACCTTTCTCGGATTTCCCGCATATCAGGCGGTCGGCATTGCGCTTGCATCGGATGTGCTTGCCAGTGCGATAAGCGCCTATACATACGGCAAAAATAAAAATCTCGATATTAAAAACGGTCTGCTTATGATGGCATTCGTATTGCTGTTTACAATGGTCGGCAGTTATATTTCTTCGCTTCTGCCCAACAGAACAATGGGCAGCTTTTCGGTTGTTATGACGTTCTTCCTCGGAATCAAATTCATAGTCCGTCCCGTTATGACAACAAAACAGGCAATGCTTGATGTCAGCCCGTCAAAAAGAAGAGTGCAGTCAATAGTCTGCGGAATGATAATCGGCTTTATATGCGGCTTTGTCGGCGCAGGTGGCGGCATGATGATGCTGCTTATTCTCACAAGCGTTCTCGGTTATGAGCTTAAAACGGCGGTCGGCACAAGCGTATTCATAATGACGTTTACGGCACTCACCGGAGCATTGAGCCATTTCGCAATCGGCGGTGCTCCCGATGTGGCGGCACTTATATTCTGCGTTGCATCAACACTCCTTTGGGCGAGAATAGCGGCAGTCTTTGCGAATAAGGCAGAGCCGAAAACGCTCAATAGGGCAACGGGAGTTGTGCTTACGGTGCTCGGTGCGGCAATAATGATTGTAAACTTTATAAGTTGAAAACTTTGGAATTTTACTTTTAAATAAATTTAATATTTTTAGAATTTAGGTCAAGCCTTTTATGAACCGCAAAGATAGATGCGGCTGCCGTAGGCAGCTTTGCGAAGCAAAGTTCTGAACAATGAACCGCAAAGTATGCACCCCGAAGAAAACGGGGCGGTCGAAGACCGCTTTGCGAAGCAAAGTTCTGAATATGATGCGGTGGTCGAAGACCACTTTGCGAAGCAAAGTTCTGATCATACTAAGGCTTATAGGGTGTGGGATAAAGTCCCACAGGTATTTGATTTTATGTTGTTATGAATTTCTTTTCATAAAGCTCACGCATTGTGTCATAAAGTATGAGCTTATCATCATCGGAAAGCGAAGGCAGAAGGTTTATTATCTCTATATCGGCTGCAGAAAAGTCGGATTTCATAAAATAGGGCAGTTCCTCTCTGCCGAGAAGATATTCCGGCGTCACGCCGAAATAATCCGCAATCAGCTTAACATTACGCTCGGAAAGCTGTTTAGTCCGTCCGGCCTTAAACTCGGATAAAACGCTTCTTGATAAGCTTATATCACGACACATTTTTGTTATCGTAATGCTGTTTATGTGGCATAAATCCTCAATTCTATAATATAAATCCGTCATGGCAATCATTCCTTTTTAACTTAATTACTTATAATATAACCCTTAAAACGGCTTTATATTACAGAATAAGTGTATAACAGGAGTATGTATAACTCAATTAAGAATTTTTAAAGAAAATCTAAATTTTTTATAAACATATTGGAACAGTTAAAATATTTTTATTGTGACAGAAAAATGATGTATAATATAAATAAATTTATACACAGGAGGAATGTATCATGGAAAGAGTAGTAAAGTTTTTAAAAGATGCTGAAACCTATTATTTAGCAACGGTTGAAGGTGACCAGCCGAGAGTAAGACCTTTCGGAACAGCTCATATTTTTGAAGGCAAGCTTTATATTCAGACAGGCAAGGTGAAGGACGTTTCAAAGCAGATTCATGCCAATCCCAAGGTTGAAATTTGTGCATTCAAGGACGGCGAATGGCTCCGTGTAGCCGGAGAGCTTGTGGAGGACGACAGAAGAGAGGCAAGACAGTCCATGCTTGACGCATATCCTTCTTTGCAGAAGATGTATTCCGCAGATGACGGAAATACAGAGGTATTTTATTTCAAAAATGCCACAGCCACATTCTCATCATTTACACATGCTCCGGAAGTAGTGAAGTTCTGATGACAAAAGATGAATGGTATAAGCAGTTATTTGAAGGACTGGGCAATTCCAAATTCCGAAGCGGCTTTCATCTGAAACAGAAGGACATTGATTACATAAACGAAAAGGGACTTGACACCATAAGAAGGCACGCCGAGGACTTTATTGCAAAGCGGATTGCTCCGGCAAAAGTACTCAATGACGGAAAACAGACGCCTATGCGTGGCCACCCTGTGTTCATTGCACAGCATGCGACAGCAACCTGTTGCAGGGAGTGCATACGGAAGTGGCATAAAATACGGCCGGGCAGAGAACTGAGCAAGATACAACAGGAATATCTTGTTGACGTAATTATGGTGTGGATTAAAAGGGAATTTGACAGATATAAATGAAACTAAAATCTCTATTTAAGATAATTGCGGATACTGCTATACAACAAACGCTCCGGTTACATATCAAATCGGAGCGTTTCAACTTAATTATTTAAATATATGTGTATAGTACCATATCAGCTCAAGCAGCTTTCTTTCGTTAATCGGTTTGGACACATGTTAAAATGATTTTCGATAAGGTTTAGGTGAACCCTTTTTAAAGGGTTCTGGGGGTTGGGGCAAAGCCCCATAAAATAAAATGTTTGCAGTTAAAACTACATTAATATATAATAATTAAAAATACATACAGGAGTGATATTATGCGTAAATATGAAGATATAGTAAATGTTGCGGTGGTCAATTTCCGCCAGGTATGGGGCAGCACAGAGAGCAACCTTGCGAGAATAAAGGGCTTTACAAAACAGGCGGCAAAGCGTGGAGCAGACATAATTGTTTTTCCCGAAATGGCTTTGACCGGCTATGACAACGAAACCGACGTGCCGTATGCCTACAAAATGCAGTTAAGGGACGCCCAGACAACCGATGGCGACGCGATAGCCGAGATTTCTGCCGTAACAAAGATGTACGGCGTATATGCCGTATTCGGTATGGCAGAGCGTGATAAGGAAAAGAATGATGTGGTTTATAACTCTGTTGCTGTATGCGGCCCGAAGGGCTTTATCGGCACATACCGTAAGCTCCATCCGGCACTTGAGGAGCAGTGCTGGTGCACAAGAGGCGACGAACCTTTTATGTTTGATACACAATGGGGTCCTGTTGCGGTAGGTATATGCTACGACAGCTATAACTTCCATGAGCTTGCCAGATATTATGCGGCGGCAGGTGCAAGATTGTATCTTAACCCGACAGCAGTCGGCGGCGGCCCGTTCTTCGACTGGAAGGAATATTATATGACAGGTCTTAAGCAGATAGTCAATTCAGCGGAAATATTTGTTGCCAGCTCAAACCTTACCGGCTTTGCAAAGGTAGACGAAGAGGCCGGCGGCAGCAATGACAACCAGAAGAGCCACGGCACACGCTTCGGCGGCGGAAGCATTATACTCGGACCGGGTGTAGGCGACAAAATACATATTTATGCCGGAGATGTGGACAGCGAGGAGGAAAAGGTGTTCATGGAAACAATAGATCTTTCGCTTGCCACAAGACGTAACTTCAAGGTGGACAGCATAACAGGCAGACCGGATTACCGCCCCGATTTATACATTAAATTAAATCAGAAGTTACTCGAAACAGAATTCTGGAAACAGTTTAAGGAATAAAAGACTTATGGGGCTTTGCCCCAAGGTGTTCAAAAAAGTATGCTTTATTGCCAATCGACAATTTGTTAAAACCATTTTGCGACTCTACAAGTCGCGGGGTGTGTAGCGAGGGAGGATGCGCTTAAATTGCGAAGTCCGCCTTTCCTCCCTCGCGCTCCCTTCTATCCGGACACGCTCAAGTTACTGAAAAACCGAAACTTCGCAGGAATGCTGCTCAGTTTTAACGGTTTTTGAAATATCACTCGACATTTTGTAGCAATACAAAATTATATATTTAATCTAAAAAATACATCCCCAAAACTATTTCGTAAGAAATAGTTTATCGAAAGTTTAGATTGAACCTTTTTAAAGGTTCATGGGGTTTGGGGCAAAGCCCCAAGGTGTTCAAAAAAGCATATCTTTTTGCAACAATACGTTTCTCCCATCTGTATATAAAGCAGAACGGAAAATAAAACAACACTTTATAAACAGAAAGGACGAATGAATTATGAAAAAATTTATCGCAGTATTAGTTGGAGCAGTTATTACAATGAGTGCTATGCCTATGGCATTTGCCGCAGAAACCACAGCCGTTAATGACACAATAATCGGTATGCCGAGTCCGTTTATTGATTACGACACACTCGAAGAGGCAGAGAAGGCTGTCGGCTTTGAAATCAACGTGCCGGAGAGCATTGACGGATATTCCGAAAAGGTCATCAGCGTTATGGACGGCAAAATGATACAGGTAGTCTTTGTGGAAGGTGACAAACAGATCTGTATCCGCAAGGAAAAGGGCAATGACGACATCAGCGGAGATTATACAAAATATGCCGAGAAAAAGATAACCGACATTGACGGCGTAACAATTACACTCAAGGGCGGCAACGGTAAATATGGCAATGCTTCATGGACAGCAGACGGATATTCCTATTCAATCGGTGCGTATGATTACTCGCTTGAGATAAACGAAGGCATTGCACTTGACGAAATGCTTGACCTTGCCGAAACGGTGATAACCGGCGTTGACAACACAGGTATTGTCGGTATACCAAATCCGTTCATTGAATACAAATCACTTGAAGAGGCAGAAAAGGCAGTCGGCATTAAGCTTAACATTCCTGAAGAGCTTAACGGCTACAAAATTGATAGCATAAGCTCAATGGACGGAGTTATGTTACAGGTGATTTATTCAAACGGAACAGACAGCATTTTTGTACGCAAGATGCAGGGCAACGCAAGCATCAGCGGAGATTACAACGTATACGACAATTCGGTTGATTTCTATGTAGGCGGCAAAAACGTAAGCTTTAAGGGCAACAACGGCGCAATCAGCAACGCCGAATGGAACAAAAACGGATATTCATATTCATTATATTCCGAAAATGGCGCAAGCTACGAAACAATGAAGGCTTTTGCGGAAGTTGTAAAATAAAATGAAAAAAATAAAATAATTACTTACAAAAATATGGGTGGAAAACATGGTAATTGCAGTAAACGGAATAAACAAAACAAATATTTTTGAGAGATTATTTTACGGGTTGAAATACAAAATACAAATGGTCCTTGCGGCGTTTGCCGCAAAGGCCGATTGTACAGACAAGAATACAACAGTCGTTTCCGCAAGGGCGGAGTACATAATAAATACCTACGGAAACAGCATAATGCGTCTGGCGTATTCATATCTGCACAACATGAGCGATGCCGAGGATATTTTACAGGAAACGCTTATTAAATATGTAAAAACCGCACCAAAGTTCGAGAACGACAGCCACGAAAAGGCATGGCTTATGACGGTTGCGGCAAATCTCAGCAAAAACAAGATAAATTACAACCGAATACGCACCACCGACGAATTACAGGACACGCTTGTTGCCGAGGAAAGAGAGAATTTATCCTTTGTATGGGAGGCGGTTAAACAGCTTCCGTCCAAATATACTTATGCGGCTATTGTCGAAAAAGAGTTTGACGGTATAAATATGACAATAAAAGGCAATGAAGATGAAAACGATGTCAATAAATTCTTCAATGCCGTATGGACAAAGAACGGATACAGCTATTCGTTGTTCTTTGAGAACGCGTAGATATGGCGGAAGTTGAGAATATAATTAATTCTACCGCATGGTAATTATTTATAATTTTCTGCCAATCGGCAATTTTACAAAATTATTTTGTGGCTTTCATTGACCGCACAAGTATGCACCCCGAAGAAAACGGGGCGGTCAAAAACAGCGAAGACCGCTGACGCTTATGAACCGCAAAGATAAATGCGGTGGTCGAAGACCACTTTGCAAAGCAAAGTTCTGAATAGGCGGTTTTGCGTAGCAAAATTTTGACAATAGACCGTTTTGCGTAGCAAAATGCTTTGACCATAGTGCGGTGGCATAGCCACTTTTGCTTTGCAAAAGTCATGACCATAGTCGCAAGGGGAATGCTGCTCGGTCTTAACGCAATTTTGAAATTTGGAAATCGAAATTTTGTAGCTGATTTAAATTTGTATGAAATTTTTCGTAAAACTACATTCTTGAGAATGTAGTTTATCAAAGTTTCGATTGAACCTTTTTAAAGGTTCATAGGGTTTGGGGCAAAGCCCAAAGGTATTTGATTTTTATAGGCAATAAAAAAGAAGGGTTTTTGTGTCCTTCTTTTTTTGCGTTCATTTATTTTATTCTTTTTCGTCTGTGTTAAATTCTTCGATAGCCGCCTCGTTTGTCTTTATCTGCTCGGTTGACATCATAAGTGTACGTGCCATATAGCTTGCGGAGTCGTTAAGATGCTGAAGCATTGCCGCCTCTGCCGCCTCTCTGTCACGAAGCTCGATTGCGTTGATTATTTTGAGATGATCCTCTGCACGCTGAAGATTTGTATGCACTACGTTATTGCCGAATACGTTTACGAACATATCCTGAAGAAGCTCGAAGGTTCTGAGGATAATCGGGTTAGCCGTAGCAAGGGCAATAAGGTGATGAAATTCAAGATCGTATTTGATTATCTGATCGTTCGTTTTGGCAAGCTTCATGTTTACAACCGTGAGATAAAGCTTGTCGATCATTTCGGTTGAAGCACGCATAGCGGCATATCCGGCTGATGCTGTTTCGGTCATTCTTCTGTATTCAAGAAGATTGACACGGTCGAGAGAGCCTGCCGGAGCGGTAGGGTAAATATCGCTTGTGTTTATCGAAGCGGCGTCCGCACAAACAAAGGTGCCTCTGCCCTGATAGCTTTCAAGAATACCCATGTTAGTTAATTTTCTAATAGCGGCTCTTGCGGAAACTCTGCTGACATCAAGAGTTTTGCAAAGAATGTTTTCAGAAGGTATCTTGTCACCGGGCTTCCATGAACCGTTGGCGATATTGGATTTAATATGATTATAGACTCTGTCGCTGATTGGTGTTCGTGATGATTTTTCTGTTAAGTCTGCCATTTTATTGACCTCCTTTAAATATATGGGTGAATAAAAATATATTCAATTTGTATTAGATAAATAGATTATACTTGTAATAAATGCCTTTGTCAATTATTTAATTAAATAAAATGATAAAAAATGTCAATTATTATTATTATTTTTTTGAAAAAACAATGATAGAGTTTGATTTTATAAACTAAATTCACAAAATATGGTTATTAAAGGTGCATATTCCGAATTAATATTAGGATTATCCAGTATTTGGTAAAGTATACTGCCTATAAATTGTCACTGCCAATATGCTTATATTAATATTATTGATAACCAATATACCGTTTTAAACGTGATTAATAATACAATATATAATACTTGTTATCTGAATAATAAGCGTTTGCTTATTCTATAAACGGTTATAGGAAAGGTTTTATGTAAATATAACACTGTTTACGTCATAAAAACACCGATTTTGCTCATACAGGCATAAATAAGTATAGTGGTATATCTTGTATAAATATATAACCAATAATTATATTAAGAATTTTTTTCGATACAAAATTAAAAAACGGCATAGATTCAAGGCTTTTACAATATTAATAATTGTATTTTACATATACTTTACTTGGAAAATTGTCGAATAACATTTTTCGGTCGTAAAACATGTATTATTTTATAAGTGTTAGGAGTGCATAAATACGATAAAATCAATGAATATCGGGTGTTTAAAAATTATTTTTAGATAGTCTTACAAATATATAGATTGAAAAAAACACTATGATATAGTAAGCTAATTAATGTCGTGATGCTTATAATTGAGTAAGCGGCATATGAAAAATAATTATTTTGGGGGAAATATCATGCTTAATTTTTTTGTCAAAGGAAATTCATTTCTTTGGAACTTTCTACTTTTGATTTTGCTTTGCGGAACAGGAATTTATTACACAATCAAGCTTAAGTTTATTCAGGTCAGACGTTTCGGCGAAGGCTGGAGACATGTTTTCGGAAACCTTTCGCTCAAGGGCGAGAAGGGCGAGAACGGAGAAATGACGCCGTTCCAGTCCATAGCTACGGCAATAGCGGCCCAGGTAGGCACAGGTAACCTTACCGGTGCGGCAACGGCACTTGTTTCCGGCGGTCCGGGAGCGATATTCTGGATGTGGCTCAGTGCGTTTTTCGGAATGGCAACTATTTATGCCGAGGCAGTTCTTGCACAGAACTACAAGGTGGTTGAAGAGGGCGAATTGACAGGTGGCCCTGTTTACTACATAAAAGCGGCATTCAAAGGCAAATTGGGCAAGGTGCTTGCGGCAGCCTTTGCTGTTTTTATAATCATTGCGCTTGGCTTTATGGGCAATATGGTTCAGTCAAACTCAGTAGGAACTGCCTTTGCGGGCGTTTTTAATGCAAGAGGCATCAATATCTCATCTTTGGTTATCGGTGTGGCAATCGCAATTTTTGCGGCAGTTGTTTTCATTGGAGGAACAACTCGTCTTGCATCTGTAACTGAAAAAATCGTACCTATTATGGCGGTTATTTATATCGTTGGCTCTGTTATTATTCTTGTTATGAATGCATCTGCTATTCCCGGAGCTTTCAAAATGATTTTTGTCGGCGCTTTTAAGCCTTCTGCAATAATGGGCGGTGCTTTGGGCGTAACTGTTCAGCAGTCAATAAGATACGGCGTTGCAAGAGGTCTTTTCTCAAATGAGGCAGGTATGGGCTCAACACCCCATGCACATGCAAGAGCAAAGGCGAAAAATCCCCATGAACAGGGACTTGCGGCAATGATAAGCGTATTCATAGATACATTTGTTATCCTCAGCATTACAGCCGTTACAATCATCTGTACAGGCGTTCTCGACTGCGGAAAAACAGGTATTGCGCTCACACAGACAGCCTTCGTTACAGGCTTTGGTTCATTCGGTGATATTTTCATTGCTGTTTGTCTTTTCTTCTTTGCGTTCTCAACAATTATCAGCTGGCATTTCTTCGGCATGGTTAATGTAAAATATCTTTTCGGCAAAAAGGCCGTTAAGCTTTATTCGGTTATCGTTGTTATCTGTATCGTAATCGGTTCTGCGCTTAAGGTAGACCTTGTATGGGAAATGGCAGACTTCTTTAACGGAATCATGGTTATACCGAACGTGCTCGCCCTTGTTGCACTGGGAGCGGTGGTAAAGAAGATATTCGTTGATAATGACGGAAAATAAAAGACCTTGGGGCGTTGCCCCAAACCTCACCAACCTTAGAATGGTCAGAACTTTGCTTCGCAAAGCGGTCTTCGACCGCCGCATCATGGTCAAAGCATTTTGCTACGCAAAACGGTCTGCGACCGCCCCGTTTTCTTCGGGGTGCATACTTTGCGGTTCATAAAAGGTTGGATCTAAACTTTAAAAAATGGACTGTTAAAAAATAACAGTCCATTTTTGTGTTCTATATAATTTTATATGTTTGTTACGGTTGAAACGAAGTCAATATTATTGACGGTTTTTTCCGTCCAATTAAGTCTGTTCTGCTTAATTTTTCTCATAAATGTTATAGCCACAACAAGTGCGATTCCTTCCGCAACAGGGAATGCCACCCACATCATGCTTTCTGCATTAGGCAGCTTTGTGAATATCCAGCAGAGCGGAAGTGCTACGATTATCTGACGGATTGCGGACACGATAAGCGAATGGAAGCCACAGCCGAGTGCCTGAAAAACGCCCTGATATATTACGTTTGCACCGACAAAGAGATAGCCGAGTGTTACTATACGTATCGCACGCACGCAGAGTGCCAGTGTTTCGTCCGAAAGCGAGAACACTCCGGCAAGCGGTTCGGCAAATATCTGAAGTCCGATTAAGCCGATAAGCATTATTATAAGCGTGTAAATCATGCCGTAGTGTATTGCCTGATTGATACGTGCTTTGTCATGTCTGCCGTAGTTAAAGCCGACAACGGGGATAACGGCGTTGTTCATGCCGATTCCCGCAAGATAAATGAACTGCTGTATTTTATAATAAACTCCGTAGGCGGTAACAGCCGATGTTGAAACAGCACCGAAAATTACGTTCACGCCGTAGGACATAATTGAAATTAATGCCTGCATTATTATGGCAGGAATACCGACAACATAAATCTGTTTTATAATGCTTGATGACGGCTTTAAATATTTAATACCGTTTTTGATGTCGTGGTTATATTTAAAATGAAAATATGCGTTTAACACAAATGTTATCATCTGACCGATTATAGTCGCATAAGCCGCTCCTGCAATGCCCATCTGAGGGAATGGCCCAAGACCGAAAATAAGCATCGGGTCAAGAACTATGTTTGCAATAGCACCTGCCGCCTGTCCTATTGTGGGAAAAATTGTCCGGCCTGTTGACTGCAACATTTTTTCATAGATCATTGAGAATATACATCCGAATGACATAACTGTGCAAATACTGAGATAAGTTTTGCTTAAGCCGAGGACAATCTCATCGGTTGTCTGTGACACAAGGTATGCATTCATTCCGAATATGGTAAAAATGAGGAAGGCGATGTATGTGCAAATGCCCAGAAATACGGCATTTCCGGCGATGTGTGCAGCTTTTTCACGGTTGCCCTCACCGAGAATTTTTGATAAAAGCGCATTAATACCTACGCCTGTTCCTACGCCAACGCCGACAATAAGCATCTGTATGGGAAAGGCAAGGGTAAGCGCATTGACTGCATATTCGCCCATGCCTGTTATTGTTGCCGTGTCCGGCATTCTGCTGACAAAATAGCTGTCTACTATGTTGTAGAATGCCTGTAAAATCATGGACATTATCATAGGAACGCCCATGGATAAAAGTAATTTATTTACGGGAACTATGCCCATTTTGTTTTCTCTTATGTTTTCTTCCACTTTTAAACCTCCGTTCATCAAAAGCTAATCGCAAAAAAAGAACGTAAATCCGATACCGAATTCACGCTTTTTTAAAGCCACAATATAAACAACTGCTATATGGTAACAAAAATATGTACAAAAGTCAACACTGATTTTTAGTATATTTTTCGAAAAAATGAACTGTCTACAGTATTATTCACCTAAATATAAATACATTTCTTCGGCATAAGCACCTTTGTAGTTCTCGCCGTCCAGCTTTTCCTTAAATTCGGCAAGCTTTTCACTGTCAGCATTGTCGGCTCTGAGTCCGGCATATTCGGCAAGAATGCCGCTGTCCTTATAGTTTTTTTCAGCAAGTACGTTTAATTCGTCCTCGGCTGTTGCAAAATCGCCATTGTTCATATATTCGATTGCTTCTTTATATCGTTTTCCTTTATTTATGTTGGAGTTTTCGGATTTCATCATTGCAAAAACCGCATACAGGCAAAGCACAACAAGTATTGAAATCGAAAGTGCTCTTGAAAATTTATTTGAACCTCTCATTTTGTTTCCTCCTATTATCCTTTTGAACATTCACTTCATACTAATACATTTTTTTATTTTTTACAAGCGGCAAATATACGAACTGATATTTGTAAAATTTCGGAATAATTCGGAAATAATAAAAATATAACATAAAACCGTTATCTTAGATACAAAGAAAAATCCTTTTATTCAGCTATAAACCGTTATTCTGATATGATAATTCTCTGATAATTTTATGATAAATCCATGATAAATCTTACGAATGTTTGTTTGTTATAATGTAACCTGTAAGGAGGAAGAAATATGGACAGGACGATAACTAAGGAGGAAATAATCGGAAAGCTTAAGGAAATTGTTTTTCTTACGGACGAGTCAGTCAAATGTTCCGAAAGGCTTAAGGCCATAGAGCTGTTGTGCAAAATAACAGGCATTATGAACGAAGAACAGCATCAGTCCGAAACAATAGAAGAATTTTTGCGAAGGGCAGGCGGCGACTGATGGATATATTCGATTTCAGTCAATACTCGGAAAGCTTTCTTAAAATACGAACCAAAAACGGAAGAATAATTCCCTTTAAGCCAAACGAACCGCAGAAACGGCTTTTGTCGGTTATCGAAGGCGAACGGAAGGCAGGACGCCCTGTGAGAATAATAATACTCAAGGCAAGGCAAATGGGCTTTTCGACGCTCACCGAAGGAGTACTTTTCCACAGCACAATAACGAGCGAAAATACAACATCGCTTGTTATCGCCCATAAGGAGGAGGCTGTGGCAGGATTATTTGCCATGAACAGGCTGTTTTATGATGAACTGCCGGAAAGAATACGTCCCATGAGAAATACGGCAAGCACAAAGGAAATGGTTTTTGAAAATCCCGACAAAGGCTCTGCGGAGAAAGGTCTGCGAAGCCGAATACGTTCCGCAACAGCCGGAGGCAGAGGTGTAGGACGAAGTGAAACGATAACAAACATTCATGCCTCGGAGGTCGCTTTCTGGGAAGGCGACAAAAAAGCCATACTCAACGGACTTATGCAGGCTGTTCCCGACAGTCCCGGAACAATGGTCATTCTTGAATCGACGGCGAACGGCTGTGATTATTTCAAGGAGCTTTGGGACAGAGCGGTAAACGGCGATAACGATTTTGTCCCTGTCTTTTTCCCTTGGCACGAAATGAAGGAATACCGCAGAAAATATGATGGCTTTCAGCTTACAAAGGCGGAAACGGTGCTGAAAAAGGCCTATAACCTCGACAATGAACAGCTTGCCTGGCGAAGATGGTGCATACGAAACAACTGCGGCGGTGACGAACAGCTTTTCAGACAGGAATATCCCTCCGCACCGGAGGAGGCATTTATTCTGACGGGACGGTGCATATTCGATAAGGAGAAAATATCCTCAAGGCTTGCAATACTTCGAGGAAGAAAAGAGCCTGTTATCGGAATGTTTACGGCAAAGGAAAAGGACGGACGACTTGAGGACATACGTTTTCACCGTCAGAAGGACGGTTTTGTGCGGATATATTCAAAGCCGCAGACAGGACACAGCTATGTAATCGGCGGTGATACCGCCGGCGAAGGCAGCGATTATTTTACCGCACAGGTGCTGGATTCGGCAGACGGAAAACAGGTATGCGTTTTGCGACAGCAGTCCGACGAGGACGAATATGCAAGACAGGTTTATTGTCTGGGGAAATATTACAATAATGCACTTACGGCGATAGAAACCAATTTTTCCACATATCCCGTAAAGGAGCTGGCAAGGCTCGGCTATGACAATCTTTATGTTCGCCGACAGGAGGACAGCTATACAAACCGCATTCTGAATTCCTATGGTTTTAAAACGACCATGGTTACAAGACCGTTAATAATAAGCGGACTGGTCAAGTTTGTTCGAGAGGAAAGCGGTAAGCTGAACGATTCGGAAACACTTCGGGAAATGCTTTCATTTGTTAAAAACAGCCATGGCAGAGCCGAGGCGGAATACGGAGCACATGACGATCTGGTTATGGCACTTGCCATTGCGGTGTATGTTCTGCCGGAGGTGGTTGCCGCCACACAGGAGGAAAGCATGGAAACTGCACATTGGACTGCGGATATGTGGGAGGACTACAACAACAGTGATACCGAAGGCAAACTATACCTTTTAAAAAAGTATGGAAAATAATATGCAGTTTAACAAGTCGCAAGGGAATGATGCTCGATTTTTAACGGTTTTTATACTTTAGGTGTGTTTGAGTTGGGAGGTTTGATTTTAAATTCTCCCTAACTACATTCGTAAGAATGTAGTTAATCAAAGTTTAGGTCCACCCTTTTTAAAGGGTGGTGGGGTTTGGGGCAAAGTCCCAAGTAAGGAGGTTTTATATTGAATAAAAGAGAAAAGCTATCCCTTTGGCAGGACAGGCTTTACAACAGCTTAAGTGCTTACAGCTCCGATTTATCGGACATGGACAGGCGGGAGGCATTATACTGCGGAACACACACAATATATTCGGCGGTCGGTGCAAAGAACGCAAGCTGTGTACGCAACATTGTTTCGGAGCTTATCGAGGCAGAGGCAGAAACAACGATACCCCGTCCGAAGGTTACGGCAAGACGAAAGGCAGACGAGAAAAAGGCAGAGCTTGTCGAAGCTTTTCTTATAAACGAGCTGGACAGACTGCCCTTTGAAACCATAAACGACATGGACGAAAGAACGACACCGATACAGGGCGGAGATTTTTTTCTTGTCGAATGGGACATAACGAAGGGCGGACACAGCTCCGACGGAGAGCTAACGGTAACGCTTTTGCATCCTAAACAGGTTATACCGCAGTGCGGAGTTACCGACATAAAGGAAATGGATTACATAATCATACAGACCGCAAAAACAAAGGCTTTTATAAAGCGAATGTTCGGCGTTTCGGTCGATAAGGAATACGAGGAAAATCCCGATGTGCGTTCGACAGGCGATTATGCCTTTTCGGAGGACATAGTTACGCTCAATACAGCCTATTACCGAAATGCAGACGGAAAAATAGGACGATTCCGCTGGGTGAATGATGTTGTTGTTGAGGACATAGAAAACTACCAGTCACGACAGCTCAGATATTGCGATAACTGCGGTGCGGTCTGCTATGAGGACGAATGCTCATGCGGATGCCGCTCCTTTACGGTAAAGGCAGAGAAAAGCGAAATTCTTGCGTCGGACGTTGTCTGCTCGGACGGCTCGGTAATAAAGAAGGGCACAAAAATACCGTTTTATTCGCCGGACGTTATGCCGCTCGTATTAAGGAAAAATGTAAGCGTTTTCGGAAAGCTGTTGGGCGACAGTGATGTGGACAAAATAACCGACCAGCAGGAGCTAATAAAAAAGCTCGGCTCAAAAATACAGGAAAAGCTTTTGAAGGGCGGCAGTTATGTGACATTTCCGAGAGGTGCAAGCATAAGAAAGACCGATGAGGAGCTTAAGGTTATCGAGCTGAACAATATAAGCGACAAGCAGCTTATTGATGTTCTGAACATTCAGCCGGACATAAGCCGAGATATGGAATATCAGGAGAGAGTCTATGAGGCGGCAAGACAGACCGTCGGCATAACCGACAGCTATCAGGGCAGATACGATCCGACGGCAACAAGCGGAAAGGCAAAGCAGATAGCCGCAGAGCAGTCCGCAGGAAGGCTTGAGGGCAAAAGAGTTATGAAAAGAGCCGCCTATGCGGAGGTTTTCGAGATTATGTTCCGTTTTCTGCTGGCCTATGCCGATACAGGCGTAACGGTGAAAGCCGGTCAGACTGAAACCGGCAACGAATACCGAACCTTCAACCGATATGACTTTTTGGAGATGGATGACGCCGGAGAATATTACTGGAACGATGAATTTCTGTTTTCGGTTGACTCATCGACACTTCCGGCAGGTAACCGAGAGCTTATGTGGAAGGAGGCAAAGGAGAATTTTTCAAACGGAGCATACGGCAATCCGTCCGAGGACAGTGCAAGGCTGCTCTATTGGACGGAGCTGGAAAGACTGCACTATCCACATGCAAAGGAGGTGAGGGACAGCATCATAAAAAACGCAGAGCAGGCAAAAAACGAAAATCAGACAAGGGAGGAATGAACATGAAGAATAGATTAAGCTATTCAAACAAAGGCAGTATGGAGGTAAAAGCGTTAAAGAACGAAGGCAACAAAAAGCCGACAGTCCGCAAGGGCGAGGATTTAAGAAAATAAGGAGGTGAAAATATGGAAAACAATGAAAACAATGCGGTTTATCCCAACAGCGAGGAAATGCCAATCGGAAATATGCCCAAGGAAGTCATGCAGACAGAGGAACAGCCCGTTGGAGGAGCAGAACCGACAGCCGAAGAAATCGGCGGATTCATAAGAGAGGAGCTCGGAAAGCTTATCAAGCATTATCCCGACTGCGGTATAACAAGCTTTAAGGAGCTTATGACAAAGCCCTATGCGAAGGAGCTTCTTCATTACTGGTCAAGGGGCGTTCCGCTTTATAAGGCATACGGCATAGTCAATGCCGAGGAAATTTATCAGCAGAGAACCAATGAGGAAAGACAGCGAGCTTTAAACTCAATGCGCTCAAAAAGCCATTTGAGAAGCATCGGCGGTTCTCCCAGAGCGGAAAGAGCAGTTCCCGTTGAGGTTATGCAGCAGTACAGGGAGTTCTTTCCCGACTGGTCGGACGGACAGATTATAAAGGATTATCAGAGTAGATTTTAAGGAGGAATTTTTATGTTCAGTGTAAACAAGATACTTACGGGCGAATCACTTCCGCTTGAATATATAAAAGCGGCAGACGGCGAAAGCCCTGTTCTCGGACAGGCGTTAAAAACCTCGGCAGGACTTATCGCAAAGGCATCGGGAACAGATACGCCGGAATTAATCTGTGCCGGAGTAAAGCAGTCCGACGGTACATATCCCGTTTTAAGAATAAGGGACGATATTGAGTTTTATGTTGATACGCCGCTCACTTCGGCAGACCTCGGCAAAAAGGTTACGCTTTCTTCCGATGGAAAGGGTATAACATCGACAGCCGGAGGAAATTTCAGAATTACAGCGGTCGGCATTTACGGCAGCTACGGATATTTCAACTGATTTAAGGAGGTAAAACGATATGATTATATTTTCACAGGGCAGTGGTGTAAACGATTCGCTTTTCGGCAAAAGCCAGGCACCCATCAGAGCGGTCATTGAGCAGAATGTGGAGGCTTTCGGAGAGCTTTCGATGATCGACAAAATTTTCTATATGGACAAATCGCACAGCTATGCGGAGAAATATACATCCGAAACATCACTCGGAGATTTTGTTGATGTTGGCGAAAACGGCGCATATCCCAAAACAGGAATGCAGGAGGGCTATTCGGTTGTAATTGAGCCTACCACATGGAAAAGCTCCTTTGAGGTAACGGCGGAAATGGTCGAGGACTCAAAGGTCGGAAAAATCAAATCGAGAGCAAATATTTTTGCCACAAGCTATAACCGAACAAGAGAGAAATTCGCCGCCAACCTTATCTATGGCGGAACAGGCGAAAAGATAAGCTTTGCCGGAAAGGAATATTCAACACTTTCGGCAGACGGAAAACCGCTTTTCTCAAAGGAGCATACGTCAATAACAGGCGGCTGCGATGTACAGAGCAATATTTTTAAAAACGCCTTTTCCGTTTCCGTTATGGACGCCATGCAGGAGGCAATGCAGAAGTTCACCGACGACGACGGAAATCTGCTCAATGTTGCTCCCGACACAATCATCATTCCCAATTCGGGAGCATTAAAGAGAGCCGTATTCGAGGCAGTAGGCTCGGATTTAGATCCAAATTCCAACAACAATGCGGTCAACTTTCAGATGGGACTCTGGAACGTGCTTGTATGGAATTATCTTCCTTCGACAATCGGCGGAAAGCCTTATTTTATGATGCTCGACAGTCGTTTCAACAAGGACTATATGTGTATGCCATGGGTAGACAGACTTGCACTCACAACACGTTCGGACATCGACCAGAACACAGATGCCAACGTATGGAGAGGCAGAGCAAGATTCGGCGCAGGCTTCAATAACTGGCGTTCAATTGCCGTCTGCGGAGAAGGCATTACAGACGGAACAGTGCTTTTAGGCTGATACGGAGGCGGTTTTATGACTTGGGGAGATATACAGCTTTCGGTACTGCATAAGCTTTTTGTTTCCGACGGACAGACGATTCTGGTAAACGATTCGACCTCGCCGTATATTGCGGCAATGCCTTTGGCGGCAAACGAGGGGCTTATGCTCCTTGCCGCCTGCGGCAAATATATACCGAAAACAATAGAAACGGAAACGGCCGAAAGCGTTACAGACCTCAGCCTAAAGGAGCTTGCGGAAAACTTTCTTTCGCTGAGAGAAAACGAGGTTTTTCTGAACGGCAGACATACGGACGGCTATACGCTTATCGGCGGCGAAAGAATGCTTTTATATGGCATAGGAAAATGGATAATCGGCTACAATGCCTATCCGCAGAAAATAACACAGGCAACCGATAAGGATTATGTTCTTGACGTACCAGAGGATGCGGCTGTGCTTCTTCCGCTTTATATTGCCGCCGAGCTTTATAAGGACGAGGATCCGCAGACAGCCGCCATATACAGAAACGAATTCGAGGCCGGAAGAGAGGCTCTGCTTTATCGTGATACGGCAAAAAGCGGACATATGTGCTTTGAGTCGGTTTCCAAATGGATATAGGAGGTTGAAATATGCGGTTTAATGTACCGTCCGCACCGACAAGAAGAGTGCTGACAACGGATAAATTTTACGGAACGGATATGCACAACGCTCCCGATGGAGTGAGCATACACCGTTCGCCAAATGCACTGAATATGATAAGGGACGTTCCCGGCAGTGTGCGAAAGCGAATGGGCTTTAAGCAGATAAATAAATATGACGGAAGAATAAACGGTACGTTCTTTTTCGACAATAATCGACTTATTCACGCCGGCACAAGGCTTTATACAGGCGATGAAATATTATATTCGGAGATGAACGACAGCCTTTCCTACGGCGTTGTGTTTGAAAACAGGCTGTATATTTTTGACGGCAAGGAGGCACTTGTTTACGGAGAATTTGATGGGAACAAGCAGATCAAAAAGCTTACGGATATTGCATATGTGCCAACAATCATAATTTCCCGTCTTCCGAGCGGAGGAGGTACGGTATATGAGCCGGTCAATCTAATATCGAGAGCTTGGAAGGAAAGCTATCTTGCCGACGGCACATCGAAAAAATATCAGCTTACACAGAAGGAAATAGATTCCGATGAGGTGCTTGTGCGGATAATGGATTCCGACGGTCAATGGCAGTCAAAAAAGGAAGGCACGCATTTCACCGTTGACAGAACAAAGGGAATTGTTTCATTCAATACCGCACCGCCTTCTCCGACGGTTGCAGGTATGGATAACGTGGAGATAACCGTATGCAAAACAAGGGAAGGCTATGCGGACAAAATCAATAAATGCACCTTCGGCATACTTTACGGCGTAAACGGTGGCTGTGACAGGCTGTTTCTTTCGGGTAATCCCAATGAGCCGGACTGCGACCGATATTCGGCACTAAAGGATCCGACCTATTTCGGTGACAAATGGTATTCGGTGCTGGGAGGCGGTCAGGCGGCAATAAAGGGCTATGCAGTGATAAACGGCTGTCTTGCGGTGGTTCGGGAAAAAAGCAGTGACGGACGCAACATAGTTATTCGAAACGGAACAACCGACAGCAATTCCGAGGCAGTCTTTCCGATAATCAATACGCTTATAGGCCCGGGAGCAGTTTCCGCAAAGGGCTTCGGTTATCTTCAAAATGAGCCGATGTTTGTTACGGAGCTTGGAATATATGCCGTTACCTCTCAGGACATAAGCGGTGAAAAATACAGCCAGAACCGCTCGTTTTATATAAACAGCGAGCTTATGAAGGAGGAGCTTGAAAACTGTTTTTGCTGTGTATACAGGGATATGTTCTTCTGTGCGGTCGGTAACAAGGTTTATATACTTGACGGATTGCAAAAGACATATGAAAGCGGTCAGCCCTATTCGTCCTTCCAGTATGAATGTTATATCTGGGACGGCATAGGCGCAAGGATAATGTGGGAGGAAAACGGAGCCTTGTGCTTTGGCAGAGAGGACGGCTCGGTTATGCGGTTTTATACGGATAAGGACGATCCCGAAAGCTATAACGATTGTGGAAAGCCCATATATGCACTCTGGACAATGCCGCAATTCAGCGGACATGATTTCTATAAACGAAAGGTATTCAGAAATATGGCGGTTTCGCTTTCATCGGCGATACGCACAAGCGCAGAGGTTTTTGCCGAATACGGCGGCGTAAAGAAAAAGCTTTTCGATAGCGGCGGAGAGGCTGTTTATCTGGATTTTTCCTATATTGATTTTGAGAATTTCAATTTTTCGTCCGACAGCTCACCGCATACATTTGCCAGAAGAATAAATATCCGAAGAACCGATAAGGTTATGTTTTCTGTCGAAAACGGAAAAATGAATGAACCGTTCGGAGTGCATGCGGTTGCAATCGAGTATAACGATGGTTCAAAGAAACTATTTTAATATTTTGCAAATTGGAATTTGTGGAATTTATTTTGCGGCTTTACAAGTCGCAAGGTTGTCTTTGCGAGAGAGGAAGCTCTTAGAATTGCGAATACTGACCGTGCAAGATGGCACGGCAACGCAGTTGCTTTCGTTTACGAAAGTCATGACCAGCGACTTTCCTCTCTCGCGCTCTCTCCTTTCCGGACACGCTAAAGTTACTGAAAACTATTGACCGCACAAGACAGTGCGGTTGCGTAGCAACTTTTGCAAAGCAAAAGTCATGACCATAGACCTTCGCAGGAATATTGCTCGATTTTTAACGGTTTTTATACTTTAGGCGTGTTCAAGTTGGGAGAATTAATTTCAATTTTTTCCTAAACCTATTTCGTAGAAATAGGTTGCTAAAGTTTAGATAAATCCTTTTTAAAGGATTTTGGGGTTTGGGGCAAAGCCCCATGGTTTTAGGCAAAGAAAGAGGTGATTATGTGAACGAATTAAGTAAAATCCTTCCGTCCGCTTATGCGGACAAGGGTATCCGCACAAAGCCGAATCCGCTTGGTCTTTCGGTCAGCGAGGCACAGAGAGCCTTTGACGAACTGGTTCTTGATGTGGTTATTCCGCATTTCAATGCGGCAGTGGAGGCACAGAACAAAAACAATGCCGCCATTGACGGTGTAAAGGTAGACAAAGTGGAGAATAAAGGCTTATCAACCAATGATTTTACCAATGAACACAAAAGTAAAGTGGAGAGTATGCAGTCGGAACTTGACAAAAAGGTAGATAAAGTGGCGAATAAATCACTTTCCGACAACAATTATACCTCCGAGGACAAAAACGCCGTTTCTGAGCTGAAAAAACAGCTTGCCGAAGGCAGAACACTTTCCGAAAATGACTTCACCGACCAATATGTTTCTGATATAAAAAATAAGGTCGATAAGGTGAGCGGCAAAGGTCTTTCCGCAAACGATTATACCGACAGCGATAAACAAAAGGTGTCGAAAATTGACGATAAAGTCGACAAAAACAGCGTGCTTACGAAGGACAATACAACAGCCTTTGTTCCGCAAAGCGATTATGCTCCGGCAACAAAGAAATATGTTGACGATAATATAATTTCCGGCGGCGTTCCTCAGACAAGAAAAATAAACGGCCACGCACTTTCGGCAGATATAACGCTTACGGCAGAGGACGTAAACGCCGTTTCGAAATCGGACAAAAACAAAATTGCCGACGATTCCAACGGAAAGACATATATTCTCGGCATAAAAAACGGTGGACTGTATTATAAGGAGGTTTAAAAATGGCAGGGGAAATCTACATAGCTAAGCAGTCAACTCTGGAGGAAGTGAAAAGCACCATAGGTTCGGCATCGGACAGCGGAGATACAACCGCAATGGGCAAGCTAAACAAAATAATTTCTTCGGCAGAGGGCGGCTTCAGGTTCTACGAAGGCAGCCACGTTATTGCGGAGCATTCCGGCGGCAAGACAGCCTTTTCGTTCAGCATAACTCCATCATGCTCCGGAAAAATAACCGTTATGGCAACGCTCACCGGAAAAAGCACATCAAGCTCCAAGCCGGCGGTCGAGCTTAAGGCAGACGGAACAACCATATTGAGCATTAAAAACAGCTCGTCTGTGGCAACTGAAACAAAGACGGCTGTACTTGCGGTTTCTGCCGGAGTGGCGGTAACAATAAGCGGAGTTATGGGTGGATACAGCACCAATATTGCAAACATTAAATTTATGGCAGATGTCATAAGCGATAAAGCGGATATTTCGGTGGATTAATTTTAAGGAGGAATGAATATGTTTTATGCGGTTCTGGATAAAAACGACTGCTGTGTTTCGGTCGGCATAGGCGAGCCTGTCGGAAAAAATGCGGTTGAGATAGACGAGAATGATGATGTTCTCGGAAGATATTATTACGACGGCGACTGGCATATTGAAAGCAGGGTGTCACAGCTCGATAAAATCGAGGCCGATACTGCATATCTTGTTATGGTTTCGGAATAAGAAAGGAGAACGGCTTTGGACTGGTTTGAAAAAATAAAGGGCTTTTACGACAAGGGCCTTTGGAGTGACGCACAGGTGGCAAAGGCAGTGGAAAAGGGAAAAATAACAGCTGAGGAATATAAGCTTATCACAGGAAAGGAGAAAAACTAATTGAGAAAATTAATCATAAATAAAGGCGAAAGAGCCGCATCACATCATAATTACATATATGAGGACGGAAAAAAGACAGAAATACCCGATGACGGAGTTGTGTTCCTCTATAAGGATAAATACGGACTTCTTCATGCGTCCGAATGGGAGGACATAGCGGCAGAAAGCGGAAAATATGTTATGACAGACGAGGTATATGCACATGAAGGGCTTCCGTTCCTTAACAACAGCGTATATACGGTATGGGGAGCAGGCCCATGCTATGTGTACCTTGCCAAAACGAGAGAGGATAAATTCTATACTCCCGACAAGGTTATACATGACAGAAAGGTAATCATAACAAAGGGCAATGAGGCGAAGAAAAACGATTGTGAGCTTTTAAGACAGCTTTATCTAATGCTTGGGGAGAGTGAAGAAAATGAATAATATTTTACCTTCATTTATAAGTGCGGCTGTAACGCTTTTGGTCTGTATGATAAACAACAGAAGCCAGTATATTATGGCACAGAAAAAGCATGAACGCACAATCGAGCTTATCGATTACAGACTTACGGAGCTTACGGCGAGAGTCGATAAGCACAATACACTTGTGGAACGTACCTATAACCTTGAAAAGCGTATGGATATTGAGGCTGAAAAAATAAAATCGGCAAACAGAAGGATAGAGGTACTCGAAAAGGCATCATAAAAAGCAAAGGAGAAATGTGTATGAATATGGATTTTCTTTCTAATATGGCAGTTCCGCTCATTGTCGGTATATGCCTCTGTATAGGATATATAATCAAAAACATTGTGCCAAACGATGGCATTAACCGTTTTATACCGCTTGCCATGGGTGTTCTCGGTGTGGCAATAAATATATGGGTAAACAAAGCCTTTACGGCAGAGATACTTTTAGGCGGACTTTTCAGTGGTCTTGCAAGTACAGGATTATATGAAATGTTTAGAAATCTAATAAAAAACGGTGATAATTTATGACAGAAATGCTTTTATCAAAGGGACACCGCCTTAGACCGGGCGGTGCATATCCCAAAACAACAATAACCATACATTCAACCGCAAATCCGCACAGTACGGCACTCGGCGAAAGAAAATGGCTCGACAATCCTGCCAACACAAGACAGGCGGCATGGCATTACTGCGTTGATGACAGCAATATAATCCATGCGATTCCCGACAATGAGGAGGCCTGGCATTGCGGTTCTGCCGACGGCAACCGTCATTCGCTTTCAATAGAAATTTGCGAAAGCGGCAACCGAAAGAAGGCAGTAGAAAATGCGGCACAGCTTACGGCGGAAAAGGCTTTGGAGTTTGGCTTAAGCGAAAACGAGATAGTCAGACATTTTGACTGGAGCGGAAAAAACTGCCCGAGAATACTAATTGACAGGAACTATATAAAGGAAGAAATTGACTGGAAATACTTTTTGGAAAGGGTGAAAAGATACATGGCAGATATGTCGGATAAGGCTTTCGGCGAAAGATTTAATGCGGAGCTGAATAAACGTGACAGGCTTTCTCCGTCGGCATGGTCGGCAGATGACAGAAAATGGGCAGAAGAAAACGGAATTATTGTCGGTGACGAGGGCGGCATGAGATACAGAGCCTTCGTCACAAGAGAGGAGCTTGTTTCAATGCTCAGAAGGACAAAGGAGATGATGTAATGCAATATACGTTTAGCGGAGGAAAGCTCATAGACAGCACAGATAAGGGCGAAAAGAAAAAAGAAAATAATAATGTAGCGACAGAAACAAAAGCCGACAGCAGTGCCGGAGGCTATGGCAGAGGCATGGGATATTCCAACAGGGAAACGGCTTTCCGCTGGTCGGACGGCAGTGTTACCTATTCCAATGCAACCGATTACAGAGATGCGGCAGAAAAGGCAGGAAAGGATTTGTCCAAGGTAGACCTTGTTTCGGCAACGACCTACGGAAAAGGCTCGCTTACCGGCAACAGCTATAACTACGGCGTTACGGCTGTTGGTGACGGCAGTGGCAAAAAAGGCTTTACAAGGGACATATATTCCTCGGATAAGGGCTACGGCAAAGCATATGACATGGCAAAAAGACAGGCGGAATATTTAAGCGGCGTTTACGGCTATGATTATATGAAGGGCTTCGGCGGCTCGGATATATCGGGAGCATATGCAAAGGGACAGAGTGATTCGCTTAACATAAGCGGCATAGGCTCCGGCATTCCTTCGCTTTCGTCAGAGCCGTCTGTGGATTGGTTCGGTCAGTATTCGGCTGCGGCAAAAAGACAGGCGGCGGCTATACAGGCGAGAACCGATATACTCATAAACAACCTTAATGCCGACAGAGAGGACTATGAGCGTAAGTTTGACGAGATAGCACGACAGGCGTATGTAACGGGAATGCAGGCACAGCTTAAGCTTCCTCAACAGCTTGCGGCAATGGGACTTTACGGCGGCATGAGCGAAACTGCGGCATTGCAGTTAGCGGCGGATTATGAGAATGCGGTAAACGAAAACGAAACCAACCGTTTATATATGAATAAAAGCATGGATACACAGATAGCCAATGCACAGCTTTCGGCAAACAGCGATATTGCCGAGGCAGAAACGGAATACTGGCTTAAGGCGTTAAGTGCGTATGAAAACCAGCTTTACCGTCAGCAGGAATATAACCTCAAGCTTATGGATTATCAGCTTTCTGCGGATAAGCTGAAAAATGACAGCTATTATGATGAGCTTAACTATCAGCTTGCACTGGACAAGCAGAAGGCATCGGCAGAAAAGACCGAGTATGACAGGCTTTCCGATAGGGCAGATACGCTTGCGGACTATGGCATATTTGACGGCTATAAACAGCTCGGCTATACCGACAGCGAAATTTCGGCTATGCGTTCGGCGTATATTGCGGCAAACACAAAGACGGTGTCCTATGGCAGAAGAACGTCCGGCACAAAGAAAAGCACTAAGACTAAAAGTACAAAAAACGCAAAAAGCTCTGAAAGCACAAAAGCAAATAAAACGCCGAGCATATTTGACTTTGTCGGCATAAATGCGGCTAATAATTATGTGAAGTCAAAATTTAACCTCAATTTTTAGTTTTTAATATCCCTTGCTGTGTTCTGCTCAAAATACGGGCATGGACTGCACGCAAGGGATTGCCGTCTGTTGAGGGCTTTTATGCGGCATATGCCGTATTGAGAGTGAATGCAATTAAGTCTGCATTGTAATTTCATATACATTACCTCTAATAATATAAAATTTTAAATCAAAATTTAGGTCAAGCCTTTTTAAAGGCTTGTAGGGTATGGGACAAAGTCCCATAAGTCTTTAATTTAATTATTTACAAATTTGAATGAAATAAATCCTATATATTTTTCCAATAATTTTACAAAATTATTAATATTTCTTCATATCTAAATAAATTTATCCCAAATACGTCATTTTGTGCTATACTGTTACCGTTAATAATTTTGTAATAAACAGAGGTGGAGCAATGAAGCATTTAAAATTGATTATTGTTTCGCTCGTGCTTACCGTACTTATGAGCTGTGGTGCGATGGCGGCAAGTGTGCGAGTGATAAATATGAATTTGACCTACAACGGCAGAACGGTGTCATACAGAGAGAAGGAGGTTCATGTTGTTGTTGATGACAACGAGCTGGAAAATCTCGATATGCCGCCGGTAATAATCAACGGCAGAACTCTTGTGCCGCTCAGAGCCATATTCGAGGCAATGGGTGCAACGGTGCGCTGGGACAGCAAGACCGAAAAGATTACCGCTGATTTTGAAAACGGCGATGAGGTAATAATGTATATAAACAATAAGGCAGGCACAATGAACGGCACAGCCTTCAATATGGACGTTGCTCCGATGATAATAAACGACAGGACAATGGTTCCCGTAAGAGCCATTGCGGAGGCAGTCGGTGCAACAGTCGGCTGGGACGATGCCACAAGAACCGTAAATATAATCTCCTATGTTCTCGGCGGCGACGGTACGGTGACTGTTCCCGATAATCCTACGGAAGAGCCGGACAACAGCGGAGATACTAATAACGATAATAGCGGCAGCAATGATAATAATGACAACAACGATAACAATAACACCGGAAATACAGGCGGAAGTGTTATCGGCTCCGATACAACGCAGGATCCCAATAAGGTAACAGACCTTTCCCATGTTGACGCATCGGAAATAGATACAAATGTATCTTCGAGTGCCAATGAGGTAAGGGTAACCGGTGTTGCGGCAAACGGAAACGATGCTTACACAATTAAGACATCGGGAAATATATGGCAGTATAAATATGCCACAGTTCTCGGTTCAAAGGTTGCAGTCGATATTTACGGCGGAAATATTGCCGTTGAAAACACAAATATGGCAGTCAACGATGCACCTGTCGAAAGAATAAGAATTGCACAGAACGCAATGGAGCCTTATAAAATAGTAAGGGTTGTATTCGACCTTACCGAGGCGGCAGGCGATTATTCGGTTAAAAAGACCACAGATGGAACAGGAATCGTTGTAAGCTTCGGTTCCGGCGGTTCAACAGGAGGAACAACAACCAATCCTTCGTCACCGATTATCGGCGAAGATACAGATAATCCGTCAACTCCTTCGACAGGGGAGGACGAGCTTGGAAATACACTTAACGCCGTAAGAAGAATTACCTTTGATGATGACGGAACAAACGACATAGTAACAATATATGCGGACGAAACACCGGATTATAATACATTCATGCTCAATAAGCCGTACCGTATAGTTGTCGATATTGATGATTCCTCAAAGAATATCGGTTCACTTCCCGATGTTATTCCAACGCATTATATAAACACTATCCGTATGAGCCAGTTCTCGCTCACAAGCACAAGAGTTGTTCTTGAGGTTTCAAACGGAACAGAGTACACAACCACAACAGGCGATGGATATTTAAGAATAGTGCTTAAAAAACCTGTCAGATCAATTTCCGAAAGCATTATAAACGACGGAAAAACTCTTCGTTTTACTCAGACAGGCAATCTTAAGGCTTCGGCAATAACAACCTCGTATGATCCTTATACAGGAAACCATATCATTTATCTTAACGGAGATTACAGCAGTGCGTACGGCTCAAAGAGATTAAGCTATTCAAGTAATAATGCACAGGCGGCTTATATTTCTTCGGCAGTGTTCTCAACTGTCAACGGAAAGACACGTATAACAATAACTCCGAGCCTTATTGCCGAGTATAATATTTATGAAAACGGCGGATATATTTATATTGATCAGGTAGATCCGAGAACGGTTTATGATGCGGTTGTTGTTCTTGATGCAGGACACGGCGGTTCAATGCCGGGTGCGGTTGTAAACGGAGTTTATGAAAAAGCAATAACGCTCGATATAGCCAAACGAGTTTATAATCTTTTCGAAGGCAGTAATGTAAAGGTATATGTAACACGACTTACAGACAGCTACGTTGATAACTATAAGCGAGCATATATGGCAAACGCCGGAGCGGATATGTTTGTTTCAATTCATTGCAATACAATAGTCGGAAACGCAGGCATTAACGGTACAGAGGTGCTTTATACACCACATTCCGGTGAAGGCAACGGACATCTCACCAGTTATCAGCTTGCCAGCACGCTCCAGAATTATGTATGCTCCAATGCAGGCACATACAAAAGAGGAGTTAAAAACAGAGCTGACCTGATTGTTCTCAACAGAACTCATGTGCCGGCAGCGCTTATAGAAACAGGATTTATGACAAACAGCAAGGATATGTCGCTCATCAATTCATCAAAAGGCAGACAGGCATTTGCCAACGGAATTTATAAAGGCATAAAAAGCGTAGTAAGTACATATAGGTTAAGATAAGAAAAACAGGTATCTGCTTAAAGCGGATGCCTGTTTTTGTAATATGGTATACTTTTTTGACAATCGGCAATTTTTTAAAATCATTTTGCGGCTTTACAAGTCGCAAGGGCGTTTTTGCGAGAGAGGAAGCTCTTAAATTGCGAAGTCCGACTTTCCTCTCTCGCGCTCTCTCCTTTCCGGACACGCTTGAGTTACGAAAATTATTGACCGCACAAGACAGTGCGGTTGCGTAGCAACTTTTGCAAAGCAAAAGTCATGACCATTAAGTCTTCGCAGGAATACTGCTCGGTTTTAACGCAATTTTGAAAATATCGGCTGTTCAAGTTGATACAAAATTTAAAAACAATATTGTCCAAAAAATCATTTGCTAAAATGATTTTTATAAAGTTTAGGTCGAACCAATGAACCGCAAAGAAAGATGCGGCTGTCGCAGACAGCTTTGCGAAGCAAAGTTCTGAACGATTTAAAGGTTCGTGGGTTTAAGAGCAAAGCCCTTAGGGTTTTACAATAAATCATACTTTTAAATAAATATCTGCTTAATAAAACAAATATAACTCGATTAATCTTTGATTTTGAGCAAAATATGTTATTTAATTCAAAACATATCAGCGGTCGAAATACCGATTTTGCTTGCAGATTTACTTATTTAGCTATATTTTATTAAAAATAAACAAATCAAATAATTTGTTCGGAATTTCGGTAAGAACAAATAAAATAGTTTTAAATACAACTTGCTTATAAATAGCTCTAAATACGTATATCTGTAATACGACTGTATGTCATTGACGTACATATAAAATTTATTTAAAATACCCAAAATGTGTTTTGTTATGTTTGTATATTGTAATTATTGACATTTAATGGTACAATTTTATTAAATAATTTGCCGAGTATATAGCTTTGTTTTGTATGTTTAATACTATCTGTGGGGGAGGTAGGATTATGATTAAAAGTGATAGCATACAACTGCGGAAATATGCCAGGGTAATCGTATTTTTATTGTGTTCGGTTGCTATGGGTATAATGGGTTTCTTTATAAGTGTTCAAAAGTCGGTTGATATTAATTCCGAGAAAATACTGCTCATCAATTTATCAAGGCAGAGTGAACATCTTAATGATACATTGAATTTGCATTTTCAGTTTCTTGATTCGATTGCAATGAAGCTTGCCGAATCCGATGATCTGTTGTCTGATGACAATTTTGATATGATTTCGTATGTTGTTGACAGTACAAATTTCAACCGTGTTGCAATAATTGACGGAGATGGCAATTCATATTACAGTGACGGTGCAACCAGCAATGTTGCAGCCAGAAAATATTTTCAAGATGCAATGAAAGGAAATAGTTCGGTCAGCGATCCTATTTTGAGTAAGATTGACGGCGAAACCAAGGTTATACTTGCCGTTCCGATATATAAAGATGATGTTATTATCGGTGTTCTCGGTGGCTCTTATGACATATATAATCTTAGCCATATGCTTTTCGAGGATATGTTTGATGGCATCGGTTACAGCATTATTGTCAATAAAGAAGGCAATATCGTTACCTATGACGGAAACGAACATTACAGAGGCATTACGATAAGCAACAACTTCTTTGATTATTTTGAAAATAGTACTTTCAGAGGAAATGATACAATCGAAACTGTCAAAACCGCTTTCGAAAACAAATCAAGCGGCGTTGTTAAGCTCGGAATAGATGATGACAGAAAAAATGACCGATATTTGGCATATACTCCTTTAGGAACAGACAACTGGATGATATGCTATATTGTTCCGATAGCTACGGCACAGCAGGACTATACCTTTATCGGTGTGTATGAGGCTTATCTCTTTGTTTTCTGTGCGATTATGGTCGGGTTGAGCGTTTTGCAACTTTTATATATCAATATGAAAAGACAGCGTGAGCTTATACGTTCTGCATCCATCGATGAGCTTACCAATATATATAATAAATCCACTGCTGAGCATAGTATAGACAGATATCTGAAAACTACATATACAATCAGCGGAGTTCAGGCATTTTTGATGTTTGATGTCGATTGTTTTAAGAGCGTAAACGATACCTATGGCCATACCACCGGTGATAGGGTGCTGGCGGCAATCGGAGCATCACTGCTTTCGGTTTTCCGTGACAGCGATATTAAGGGCAGAATAGGCGGAGATGAGTTTTGTGTGCTTATGAAAAATGTCGCTTCAAAGGAAATTGCAGAAAGAAAAGCAGAACAGCTTATCGAAAGCATACAGCAGATAAAAATAGATGAATTTCCCGATTTAAGAGTAAGTATAAGTGTAGGCATTGCATACGCACCAAATAACGGAAAAAGCTATATTGAACTGAGTAAGTGTGCGGATAAGGCACTCTATGAAACCAAGAAAAACGGTAAAAACGGATATACGGTTTATAGTGAATAAAAGTGCGATTTCGAATTTAAAGGAGATATGCCTGTGAAAGAAAATAATATAAAATATGAAGCGTTTAAGAGATTGGAACAGTTACGCAAAAAAGGAACTGTGACAGATTATAAAGCTGAGTTAGCGGCATATCGAGATGAAAAGTATAGCAAATAAAACTAATCACCTAAGGAAATTTTCCTTAGGTGATTTTTTAAAATTTCGGTCAATGATGAACCGCAAAGATAAATGCGGTGGTCGAAGACCACTTTGCGAAGCAAAGTTCTGACGTTTTTAAAGGCTTGTAGGTGTGGACAAAGTCCACGGTTTTTAAACTTTCTTTTTTTCTTTTTTGCACATTTTTATATAGTAAATCGTGCAGAGCATAATTCCGAACACCGTTGCTGATGGAGCTGCATATCCGATTTTGTTCAATGTAACACCGGGTATACTGCTCATGAATACCGATACCGGAATACGTACTATAAATGTCTGTGCAATGGACTGTGCCATGGTGAACACTGTTTTGCCGTTGCCGTTGAAATATCCCATATAGCTGAAAAGTATGCTCGTAAGGAATGCCTCCGGAGCAAAGCCCTTTAAATATTCGGCAGATTTAGCGATATATGCCGTATCGGAGGTGAATATTGCTGATGGAAGTTCGCCCTTGAGAGTAATAAATATAGCAACAAAAACTCCTATTATAAAGCCGATCGCCATTCCGTAATAGGTGGCATGCTTGGCTCTGGTCTGCTTTCCCGCACCTACATTCTGTGCCACAACCGTAGAAACGGACTGCATAAGAGAGGACGGCACAAGCATAACGAACGCAACTATTTTCTGTGCAACGCCGTAGCCTGATGATGCATCAAGTCCCAGATTGTTTATTACCGAGCATAGCACAAGAAACGATGTGTTGCAGAGAAGCTCCTGTAATGCCAGCGGAAAGCCGATTTTAACGAATATTTTTACATGAGTGTTAAAGCCGATGTCCTTTTTCGTCATCGTGAAGGGCAGATTTTTCTGCCGGCGTATAATGACCAGCGAAAGAACAACGCTGACAGCCTGTGCAAGCACTGTTGCAATAGCCGCACCCGATACGTCCATGTTGAATACGGCAACAAAAATAAGGTCGCCGATTATGTTCACTATGCAGGCAATAAGAACGAAAAGCAGAGGCAGACGGGAGTTGCCTAAGCCTCGGAATATACCGCTTATTACGTTGTAAGCAACAACGAATATCATTCCGGCTCCACATATCCGTAAATATTGTACCGTAAGCGAATGTGCCGCCTCCGGTGCGTTTAACAGAGCGGAAAAGGTGTCCGCACCGAAAATAACTATTGCCGTAAGTATGGCGGCAAGCACAGTGAAAAACGCTATTGCACCGCCGATTGTTTTGCCTAAATATTTTGTGTTTCCTTCGCCTATGTACCGGCTGATGAGTACGGTAACGCCGGTGGTAAGGCTCGTTATAACGAAGGTAACAAGGTTGATTAAGCTGCTGCCCGTCGATACGGCGGATATTCCGGCAGATGAACCGAAACGCCCAACAACCAGAAGGTCAACAGCACCGTACATTGCCTGTAAAATCAATGCACCGAGAACAGGCAACATAAATTTAAGCAGTTTGGAAAGTAAATTTCCGCTTGTGAAGTCATTGGATTGTGTCATATAGTTTGTGTCCTTTCTTTTGTTGCTTTATTAAATCAGCTTTCAGCCACATTTTTGCTTTTTTCAATGATTGTTTCTGTGTTTTCCACTGTTTCTGTATTGCCGTTTGCTCTGTCAATGTAAACCTTGCTCGGAGAAATACTTATTTCTGTTCCTTCAATTGTAACGTCGTTAAGAAATTCGGTAAATAAATAGCAGGGAACATATGTATAGCCGTCAATGATTACAGTTTCCTGTGAATTGGTAACTGTTCTTGACATATCTATTATTTTAAGCTTTCCGTCAAATTTTACCTCGGCAGAACCGTTGTGTAAATAAGCCTTCTGAATGTATGCATCCTCAATGGTTATGTCGCCGGTGCTTTCGTCCCAGCCGACTGTGTAGCCTAAGCCTTCGCTGACTGCACGCAGAGGAACCATTATGTCTGAACCTTCTTTGTATGGCACAGTTGGAATGGCAGATAAATCAATGGCTTTGTCCGATACCTTAAGTGTGTATGCTCCGTCAGCCGCAAAGGCACTTGTTCCGATGCTCATGGCTGTAATTAATGCAGTTGTAAATATAATTGATTTTTTCATAAAAATGCTCCTTTTAGAAAACTCCATTCAAAAGAATGGAGTCGTTTTTACTGTATTAAGATAAAGATATAAAAATATGATTTATAATTAAGCGGAAGGTATTAGGGAACGAAGAGTTCCCTAAGTTAAATCCGCAGACAGGATTCACTCCTGTCGAGGAGAACGGAGAGTTTCGAGGATTTTTTAAAATCCGATGGAATGAAACGTTCATGCCTCTGTTTAAACCAAGTTGGGAACTATTGACCGTGAAAGATGGCACGGTGGCAAAGCCACTTTTGCAAAGCAAAAGTCATGAAAATAGTTCCCAACTTAATAATTAATATGCTCTTCCCCAATAAACCATATGCTTTGCTTTCTTTCCGCAGCATACGCATGTGTCAGAAATCTCTTCCTGCTCGAAAGGTATACAACGAGATGTTGCGCCTGTCATTTCCTTTATCTTGTCCTCGCAAGCCTGATCTCCGCACCACATAGCCTTTATGAAGCCGGGAGTTTCGTTGATTATCTTTTCAAACTCATCCATGTTCTTTGCAACATATGTCTTTGAGTCACGTCTTGCTCTTGCGTTTTCGAGCATTGAATGCTGAATGTCCTCAAGAAGCTTTGCAACCTCTTCCTCAAGGTTGTCCATTGATACAATAATCTTTTCGCCTGAGTCACGTCTTGCAAGAACAACCTGGTTCTTTTCAATATCCTTGGGGCCTACCTCAAGACGGATAGGAACACCCTTCATTTCGTATTCGCTGAACTTCCAGCCGGGTGACTTGTCGCTGTCGTCAACCTTAACACGGAAGTTTGAAAGTCTGTCTTTAAGCTCGTTTGCTTTTTCAACAACTCCGCCTTTCTGCATTGCGATAGGTACGATGATAACTTGGACAGGTGCAATGGCAGGGGGGAGTACAAGACCGCTGTTGTCACCGTGAACCATTATTACGGCACCGATGATTCTTGTTGTCATACCCCATGATGTCTGGTGTACATACTGGAGTTTGTTGTCCTTGTCTGTATACTGAATACCAAAAGCTTTGGCAAAGCCGTCACCAAAGTTGTGTGATGTACCTGACTGTAAAGCTTTTCCGTCGTGCATAAGGCTTTCGATTGTGTATGTAGCCTTTGCTCCTGCGAAACGTTCCTTCTCTGTTTTCTGTCCCTTAACAACGGGGATAGCAAGATATTTCTCACAGAAATCAGCGTATACATTAAGCATTTTTACTGTTTCTGCCTCTGATTCCTCCTGTGTTGCGTGAGCAGTGTGGCCCTCCTGCCAGAGGAATTCCATTGTTCTTAAGAAGGGACGTGTTGTCTTTTCCCAACGCATAACCGAGCACCACTGGTTGTAAAGCTTGGGAAGGTCACGGTATGAATGAATAATGTCCTTGTAGTGGTCGCAGAAAAGTGTTTCCGATGTGGGACGCACGCAAAGACGCTCTGTGAGCTCTGTCTCGCCACCGTGTGTAACCCATGCAACCTCGGGAGCGAAGCCTTCAACGTGATCCTTTTCCTTCTGAAGAAGGCTTTCGGGAATAAGCATAGGCATATATACGTTTTCGTGTCCTGTTTCTTTGAATTTTGCGTCAAGTGTTTTCTGGATAAGCTCCCAGATAGCGTAGCCGTAGGGACGTATTATCATACAGCCCTTAATGCTTGAGTAATTCGCAAGGTCAGCCTTGAGAACAACGTCTGTGTACCACTGGGGAAAATCCTGTTCCATGTCGGTGATGGATTCAACAAGTTTTTTGTCCTTTGCCATAGTAAAAATCTCCTTATATTAATTTGATGATTGCAAAAAAATAAGCCCGAATCCCATAAAACAGGGACCGGACAAAATTAATTCGTCATATACCGGCGGTGCCACCCAAATTGAAACGGAAAGACCGTTTCCTCTCTGACGGATGCTTTAACGCAGATACCACCGCACGCCGCAGTTTTTTGCTCTGCGGAACTCAAGGGGCAGGTTCAATATCCTCCGAATAAGAGCTTTCAGCCAAATGCTCTCTCTCTGCAAGACGAAAAAATATTTACTAATCCCTGTCATAGTTTTTGTACAAGTGTTATAATAAGCTATATCGTATGCCGATGTCAAGTTAAAATGTGATTTTGGAGGTATTTAATTATGAAGGATAACAGACTTGAGAAGCTCGCAGAGGTTCTCGTAAAATATTCAACAAAAGTAAAACCCGGTGACAATGTGTGCGTTTCGGGCGAAGATTGCGCAATTCCGTTCATTAAGGCAGTTGCAAAACAGGCCATGCTTGCCGGCGGAAACGTAAAATGGTTCGTTGATATGCCCGATATGGACGAATTTCTTCTTAAAAACGGCACAAAGGAGCAGATAGAACAGCCCAATTACCGCTTTGGCGAATGTGCAAGGGCAGATGTATGGATAAGTGCATGGGGAACAGATAACGTAAGCACGCTTTCCTCGGCAGACGGAGAAAAGCTCAAAAACCGCCGTCTTGCCAATGCCGAAAACAGAAAGATATATAATGACCGTTCCGCAAGCGGCGAGCTTCGCTGGTGCGGCACACAGTTCCCGACAAACGGCGATGCACAATATGGCGGTATGAGCCTTGACGAATATGAGGATTTTGTATATAAAGCAGGTTTTATCGATAAGGACGATCCGGTCGCCGAATGGCTCAAAATGGCGGAATATCAGCAGAAATGGGCAGACTGGCTCAATAATGTAAAGCAGCTTGAAATAACCTCGAAGGATACACATCTTACGCTTTCTGTTGAAGGCAGAAAATGGATTAACTGCTGTGGAAACGAAAACTTCCCGGACGGAGAAATTTTCACTTCCCCGGTTGAGGACTCAATAAACGGCTATATAACATATAGCTATCCGGCACTTATGAACGGCAATGAGTTCCATCACGTACGCCTTGAGTTCGAGAACGGCAGAATTATGAAGGCAGCCTGTGATGATGAGGCAATGAATGAAAAGCTCCTTACCTATATAGATACCGACGAAGGCTCAAGACATATCGGCGAGGTCGCTTTCGGCACAAACTATGGCATAACCCGTTTCAGCAGAAATATACTGTTTGATGAAAAGATAGGCGGCACAATGCACATGGCTCTCGGTGCAGGCTTTCCCGAAGCCGGCGGAAAGAATGACTCTGCAATCCATTGGGATATGATAAACGATATGACCGAATGCGGCGAAGTAAAGGCGGACGGAAGGGTTATCTATAAGAACGGTCATTTTTTAGATGAGCTGTTGGGATAAAATACAGATCTTTGCCAATCGGCAATCGAATTTTTGTAGCTAAATTTCGAGTAGCCAAGGGGGTAACGGGGGACGGGAGTCCACCGTATATTCATTACTTTCGCAAGCGAAAGTTGCTAACGCAACCGCACCATCTTGTGCGGTAATATGTGGATCGAGCACGTCGAAACTGCTCGCCGCTTTTCAAACTCATGACTTTTGCTATGCAAAAGCGGTTTTCAACCGCCGCACTGTCTTGTGCGGTCAATATTTCCCGGCGGAAAGTACATACTCCCACACTTGAAGAGTGTGAAAATTAGGATTTAAAGGCACAGCCTTTTGCGAAAATTTATTACAAGTTTTCTTGTAAAAAATTGTAACAATTTACTTTCATAAACTGACAATTTTTCTATCCTCCGAAGGGTTATTATAACTCTCGGGGGATTTTTATTTGTACATATATATAGACCTTGTTTTTGTTATAAACCTTGTCATGGACACAGCCCTTATATGGGCGGCAGGTATATTCCTGAAAGAGGACATACGCTTTCGACGGATACTTCTCGGCGGCGTACTCGGTGCATTGCTGTATGTGGTTTCGCTTGTATTCCTGTACAGCCGCACGCTTTTGCAGATACCGTCCGCAATAGGCTCGATGGTGGTTTCCGTCATAGCCGCATACAGACCGCATTCCTTTCTGCATCTGTTCAAGCTTATGCTTGCGGTCTGCGTTTCGGCGTTTGTTTCCGCAGGAGGATTTTTGGCGGTAATGTTCATGCGGTATAACGGCAGAGGCGTTTTCGAGCATTTCAGCATATGTACCTTATTCGTACTTGCGGTGGCAATATTTATCAGCGTTAAGCTGACAAAGCGGTTTGTGTTTGCGGCGGTAAAGGACAACAGGAGCTATCATAATGTAAAGCTGTATCTCAACGGAAGGACAGCCGAGGTTCGTGCACTTGCCGATACGGGAAATTCATTGCGGGATATATCCGGCGGAAACGAAGTTATAATATGCGAAAGGAGGACAGCCGAAAAAATAATGCCGGAGAATATAGCCCTTGACGGTGACGGAGTGGAGTTGTTCCGAAGGCTTTCCGATACGGAGCTTTGTACAAGGATAAGGCTCATTCCCTTTAAATCTCTCGGAAACGAAAACGGTATGCTTTTGGGTATAAGGTGCGACATGGCAGAGGCAGACGGAATAAAAATACCCAATGCGGTTATGGCGGTTTATGACGGAACACTGGATAGCGGCGGTCTGTTCAGAGCCATTATTAATTATGATACGCTTGATGGGAGGAAACAGGCTTGAGGTTGAATTTTTTTAAAATGCTGTTTTTCAGGTTTAAGGATTGGCTGTGCCATATGCTCTGGAAAACCGGAGAAATCTATTATATCGGCGGCAGTGATACATTTCCTTCGCCGTTGAATGCCGAAGAGGAGGCATTGATGGTCGGCGAGCTTGGCGGTGAAAACGACCTTCATGCAAAGTCGGTGCTTATCGAAAGAAATCTCCGTCTTGTGGTATACATAGCACGAAAGTTTGAAAATACCGGCATAAATATCGAGGATTTAATATCCATAGGCACAATAGGGCTTATTAAGGCGATAAATACCTTTAAGCCGGAAAAGAAAATCAAGCTTGCAACCTATGCGTCAAGATGTATCGAAAATGAAATTCTCATGTATTTAAGAAGAAACAATCGAATACGAGCCGAGGTATCAATAGACGAACCGCTTAATGTTGACTGGGAAGGAAATGAGCTTTTGTTGTCTGACATTCTCGGAACAGAACCGGACTCGGTTTACAGGGGAATAGAGGACGAGGTGGATAAAAGTCTGCTTGCAAGGGCAATGACAAGGCTTTCCGAAAGGGAACGGAAAATAATCAGCCTGCGTTTCGGCATGGCAGGCGTTAATGAGGAAAAAACACAGAAGGAGGTCGCCGATATGCTCGGTATATCCCAGTCCTATATTTCCAGACTTGAAAAGAAAATAATCAGCCGTCTTAAAAAAGAGATCCACAGGCTGTCATAGGAGGTGATAAATATAGTAATCCACAGAGTTGCCGAAGGCGAAACAATATACTCCATATCGGCTGAATACGGTATTTCGGCGGAAAGAATAATACAGGACAACCGGCTGCAAAATCCCGACAGTCTTGTGGTCGGTCAGACAATAGTTATTCTTTTTCCGCTTGAAACCTATACCGTTGCCGAAGGTGATACGCTTGATAAAATATCGGAAAAGACAGGAGTTCCGGTGCTCACGCTCAGAAGAAACAATCCGGTGCTCAATACAGGACTTTTCATATATCCGGGACAGACACTCGTTCTCGAATATACAGGCAGAAAGCTTGGAAATATCGATGTTCTCGGCTATGCCTATACCTATATTGAGGATTATCTTCTTGCACAGACGATGCCTTTTCTTACATATATGAATATATTTTCCTACGGTATAACACCGAGTGGCGGTCTGATAACGGCTGACGATGAAAGAATAATAGCCTATGCAAAGGAATATGGAGTAAAACCAATACTTGTGCTTACGTCACTAAACAAATATGGCGTATTTTCAAGTGAAACCGTATCTATGCTTTTGGCCGATAAGTCCGCACAGGACAGACTGATTGAAAAAGTTTCGGCTGTGCTAAATTCAAAGGGCTATTACGGACTTGATGTTGATATTGAGTTCATAGAGCCGCAGTATGCAGAGGAGTATGCGGCTTTTCTCGGAAGACTCCGCATAAGGCTAAACTCCATGGGAAAGGTGCTTTTTACGGCACTTGCGCCCAAAATATCAGCCGACCAGACGGGATTGCTGTACGAAGGGCATAATTACAGGCTTTTGGGAGAGGCGTCGGACTATGTTTTCCTTATGACCTATGAATGGGGCTACACATATGGGCCGCCTATGGCAGTTGCACCTATTAATAATGTAAAAATGGTGGTGGATTATGCCCTTACGGAAATTCCGGCTGAGAAAATATTTATGGGAATACCGAATTACGGCTATGACTGGAGCTTGCCTTATATAAGCGGAGTGACAAAAGCCGAAAGCATTTCAAATGTTCAGGCAGTTCAGACGGCAGAAACGTACAATGCGGAAATATTATATGATATTACGGCACAGTCGCCGCATTTCAATTATTTTTCCTCAAATATTTCTCCGCTTGTGTCCGCTGTAAACGAACACGAAGTTTGGTTCGAGGATGCCGAAAGCATAAGGAAAAAGCTTGAATTACTTAACGAAAATAACCTCAGAGGAGGAGGTTATTGGAACTTAATGAGGCAATTTCCACAGAACTGGCTTGTACTCAACAGTCTGTTTAATATTAACAATGATAGTTAAATTAATAACACAATATAATTTTTATAGCATAATAGACAAAACAAATACATTTGTTTAGTCATTGTTAATAAAGGCATGTATCGTTATTAGAGCAATATGTATGTTTATTGCGGATTTAATTTAATCTAACGCATTAGATTTAAAGTAATTTATACAAAAATGATACCTTTTTGTATATACGCCTAAAATTATTGACAATTTATTTCATTTACTGTACAATAAACACATAGTCACTTATGTATTTTTACATGGGCGGCTGTTAAAAATTTTGTATCATAAAACAAAGTTTACAAAAGAAAGGGAGAAAAGACATGAAGAAATTACTTTCAGTAATCCTTGCTTCTGCATTGGTTGTATCAATGGTTGCAGGATGCTCTTCATCCAAGACAGAAACTAAGGATGAAACAAAAACAGAAAAAACAGAAACAACTGGAACAGTTTACAACGTATGTAACCTTGTAAACGGTAACCTCGGTGACAAGTCATTCTTCGACTCAGCTGAAGCAGGACTTAAACAGCTCCAGGACGACGGAAGAATTACTTACACAACAATCGAAATGGGCGGCTCATCAGAAGACCAGGCTAAATGGCAGAGCTACCTTGAAGAAGTTTCAGCTTCAGGCGAATATGATATCATCATCTGTGGTACATACCAGATGCCCGATTACCTTAAGGCTGTTGCAGAAGCTTATCCCGATCAGAAATATATCATCTATGATGATACAAGCTACGCACAGGACAACGTACTCCACATCAGCTACAAACAGAATGACCTTGGATTCATCATTGGTACACTTGCAGCTGCTTTAACAACAGATACTTCATTCGAAGGCATCAACGAAGGCAAAGTTGTAGGTTTCGTTGGTGGTGTTGATAGCCCCGTTATCAATGACTTCCTTTACGGATTCCTTACAGGCGCTCAGGCTGTTGACCCCGAAGTTAAGGTTGACACAAGATACGTTGGTAACTACATCGACCCTGCAAAAGGCAAAGAGCTTGCAGAGGCTATGATCAACGACAACAATTGTGACGTTATCTGGGGCGTTGCTGGTAACTCAGGAAACGGTGCTGCTGAAGCTTGCCAGGAATCAGGCAAAGCATACTTCATCGGTGTTGACTCAGACCAGGAAACAACACTTTCACCTGAACTTGCAGCTGTTACATTAACATCAGGTCTTAAGAACGTAGGCCAGTCACTTATCTGGGTATTCGATGAACTTGATGCAGGTAACGAGCATTGGGGCGAATTCGTTGAGCTTGGTATCAACGAAGGCGGCGTTGGCATCGTAACAGATAAGAACTTCCAGACATTACCCGATGCAGTTAAAGATGCAGTTACAGCAGCTGAAGAATCAGTTATCGCTGGTGAAATCGACGTTCCTACAGCAATCGGTGATGAAACAAACGGCGTTGTTACATTAAGAGACTCAATGAAACCCTAATTAAGAGTATATAAACCCTAATTGGTTTTCTTTAAACAATAAGGGGAGCTAAAAAAGCTCCCCTTTTTTTGTAAAACAGAGTCGACTTTACAACTTTTTTACAAAACATTAACCGATTTTGTGCTATTATATATGTATAGAAATTATGTTCCGCTTAATGCTTTGTTGAATGTCCGAGACCTGGGCTCGGCTGTGGCTTGAAACAATTCATTAATTTTTTTATTTATTTAAATAGCCTATTAATGGATTATTTGAAGGTACAGTCATGAAGAATGGGCTTTCAATAAAGTAAATAACGGTGCTTTTTAAAGGGGAAGGCACCGCTAAAAAAGAACGGGAGGTATTCGTCTATGCCAGACAACGAATATGTTGTGCAAATGAAAGGGATAACTAAAGTTTATCCAAACGGAATTGCAGCCAACCAGGGCGTAGATTTCAATGTCAAGAAGGGCGAAATTCATGCTCTTATGGGCGAAAACGGTGCAGGTAAGTCAACCTTGATGAAAATGCTCTTTGGTCTTGAGCAGCCGACAGACGGTGAAATTTTCATCAACGGCGAAAAGGTAAATCTTACATCGCCGACAGTAGCAATTTCAAAGGGAATCGGTATGGTTCATCAGCACTTTATGCTTGTGCCTAACCTTACGGTTGCTGAAAATATTGTTCTCGGTATGGAGCCGAAATCAAAGGGCTTTATTGATTTCAAAAAGGCTAAACAGATAACTGAGGAATATGGAAAGAAATACAATCTTTATGTTGATCCGGATGCAAAGGTAAGAGATATACCTGTCGGAATGAAGCAGAAGGTTGAAATTCTTAAGGCTCTTGTGCGTGGTGCCCAGATACTTATTTTGGACGAGCCGACAGCCGTTCTCACAACACAGGAAACAGATGAGCTTTTCAAAGAGCTTATCCACCTCAAAAATCAGGGACATACAATGATATTCATTTCCCATAAGCTTGATGAAATTAAGCAGATTACCGACCGTCTTACTATTATGCGTGCCGGAAAATCAATGGGTGTCCATGAAACAGCGGGAATTTCAAAAGAGGAAATTTCAAGACTTATGGTTGGTCGTGACGTTGTCCTTACGGTTCAGAAGGAAAAGGCACAGCCGACAGATACAGTGCTTAAGGTTAGAAATCTTGAATATACAAATGAGTGGAACAAAAAAATGCTCGATAACATCTCTTTTGATGTCAGAAAGGGCGAAATTCTCGGTATTGCCGGCGTAGAAGGCAACGGACAGAGAGAGCTTGTTGATATGCTCTTTAACCTCAATGTTCCGGATTCCGGCACAGCAGAGGTAAACGGAAAGAGTATCATCGGCAGACCTCAGAGAGAAATCCGTGATATGGGCGTTTCTCTCATTCCCGAGGACCGTATGACTTATGGTATTGCCGGTTCGGCTACAATCGAGGAAAACCTCATGAGTGACCGTATCGCCAATAAAAAATACAATAAGGGTGCTCTTTTCAATACCCAGGCTATGCACGACGACAGTGACCAGCTTATAAAGGATTATAAGGTTCTTTGCAAAACAAGAAACCAGCAGGTCGGAATGCTTTCCGGCGGTAATATCCAGAAGGTTGTTGTTGCACGTGAATTTTCATGTAACCCCGGCTTTATAATTGCCGATCAGCCTACACGAGGTATCGACGTCGGTGCTACGGAGTTCATCAGAAAGAAGCTTGTTGAGCTCAGCCGTGAAGGTGCAGCCGTTCTTCTTGTTTCAGCCGACCTTAACGAGGTTATGGAGCTTTCGGACAGCCTTATAGTTATGGTAAACGGCAAGATTGCCGCATACTTTGAGGATACATCAATGCTTAACGATACTATCATGGGTGAATATATGCTCGGTATCAAGCAGCAGTCTGATGAAGAAGTAAGGAGGGTTATCCATGAATAAAAACAATCTTAAGGGGTTTGAATTCTTCCGTGGACTGGTTGCAATTCTTATTGCGATTGCCGTTGCATTCATATTTATATTTATTTGTGCGGACGATCCGGCTCAGGCGCTTTCATGTCTTCTTATTAAGCCCATCATTTCAAACGGTGCGCTTAACGTAAAATCGATTCTTACAATATTAGGACGTACAACTCCTACTATTTTTACAGGTCTTGCCGTTTGCGTAATGTTCTCGGCTGACCAGTTCAACCTCGGCGGCGAGGGTGTTACAATGCTTGGCGGTTTCATCGCTGTTCTTCTTGGTATTTATTTACCTATGGCAGCCGGTGTTCATGCGGCTGTTGCTATTATCATTTCAGCAATAGCAGGCGGTGCAGTAATGCTTATTCCCGCACTTGTTAAGGTTAAGCTTAAATCAAGTGAAATGGTTACATCACTTATGCTTAACTATATTATCCTTTATGTTGTTCTGCATTTCCTCAACAACACATTTGCAGACCGTACAAAGGGTTCAACACAGACATATGAGTTCCTTGAAACAGCTAAGGTTGGCACAGTTGTTCAGGGTACTGAATTAACATATGGTTTCTTTATCGCACTTATTGCGACAGTTATTATTGCAATATTTATGTATCGTACACGTTGGGGCTATGCAATCCGTATGATCGGTATCAACGGACAGTTCGCTCAGTATTCGGGACTTAAAGTCGGTACAATCATTATTGCTTCTCAGATAATCGGTGGTGTTCTTTCCGGTATGGGCGGTGCTATCGAATGTCTCGGACGTTATACAACTTTCAGATGGCTTGAGCTTCCCGGCTATGGCTGGACAGGTGTTACGGTTGCAATCCTTGCAAAGAATAACCCGATATTTGTTCCTCTTGCGGCCTTGTTTATAGCTTATCTTAACAGAGGCTGTGAGCTTATGGCTATCTATGCAGGTGTTCCTGCCGAAATGCTTGATATTATTCAGGCTATCATCTTCCTGTTCTTCGCAGCAGAACAGTTCCTTTCTAAGACAAGACAGAAGCTTGTCGTTAAGGAAGCAAAACAGGAAATCAGCGCTAAAGCTGATGTGAAAGGAGAGAACGCATAATGCTTAATCAGTTGACAAGTATGATTTTCACAACAAGCTTTGGTTATTCCGTTATCCGTATTACAGCACCAATTCTTTTTGCGGCGCTCGCTTCTGTTGTTGCCGAAAAAGCAGGTGTAGTTAATATCGGTCTTGAAGGTATAATGATGTTCTCATCATTATTTGGAGTATTGTTTGCATATTGGACAAACAGTTGGCTTGTGGGCGTAATCGGCGCTCTTGTTATCGGTGCAATTTTCGGTCTTATTATCGGTGTATTTGCATTAAAGCTTAAAACAAATATCGTCCTTGCCGGTACGGCGATAAATATAGCCGGTTCTGGTGGTACCATATTCCTGCTTTATATGTTCACAGGCTTAAGAGGAAACACAGCTAACCTCACAACACCTCAGATGCTTATACCGAGAATCAATATTCCTTTAATAAAGAGTATTCCGGTAATCGGGCCTATTTTCTCGGGTCATTCGGTTCTTACATACATTGCGTTTATACTCGTTGCCGTTGTATGGGTTCTTCTTTATAAAACACCGCTCGGACTTAGAATCCGTGCCGTTGGTGAAAACCCCAATGCGGCTGACTCGGTTGGTGTAAGCGTGCTTAAAACACAGTATATTGCCATAATGCTTTCAGGTGCGCTTGCCGGACTTGGCGGTGCGTTTATGTCAATGTATTATTCACAGAGCTGGAACACAGGTATCACAGCCGGACGTGGTTTCATCGCTATGGCTGCACAGGCTATGGGCCAGTGCGAACCTGTCGGAACAATGCTTTCGTCACTTCTTTTCGGTTTTGCGTCTGCACTCGGTAACAAAATGGAAGGTCTTCCCGGCTTCTCATCATACCTTGTTGCATCAATTCCGTATATCGTAACAGTTATTGGTCTTGCTATCTATGCTGTTACTCAGCTTAAGAAAGCAAGAAAAAGAGGACAGTAATTTATTCGAAATATTAAATAAATAAATAAATCATTAGGAGGTTACTGTAATGAAAAGAATACCGGTTATTCTTGACGGTGATCCCGGACATGATGATGCTATCGCATGGGTGCTGGCTAATGCCAGCCCCATGCTTGATATTAAAGCAGTAACATCATGCTGTGGTAACCAGACAATGGAAAAAACAACATATAATGCACTTCGCATTTGTACACTTATCGGACTTAATGTTCCGGTTGCAAAGGGCAGAGTAAAGCCGTTCCTTAAACCGCCTATGGTAGCACCCAATGTTCATGGTCAGTCCGGTCTTGACGGCCCTAAGCTTCCCGAGCCTGCCTTTGATGTTGTGCCGGAGGACGCTGTAACGCTTATGGCAAGAATTATCGAGGAAAGCGACGAGCCTATAACTCTTGTTCCTACGGGCCCGCTTACCAATATTGCCGCACTTTTCATGGCTCACCCTGAGCTTAAGAAGAAAATAAGCCATATCTATCTTATGGGCGGTGGTATTCATCACGGAAACTGGGCGCCTGCGGCAGAGTTCAATATACAGGTTGATCCAGAGGCTGCGGCTTATGTTTTTGCAGCAGGAGTGCCTATCACTATGGCAGGTCTTGACGTAACAGAAAAAGCACAGATTTATCCCGAAGAATTCGAAATTATCAGAGGCCTTGGAAGTAAGGTTGCAACAACAGTTGCAGAATGGTTTGATTTCTTCTTCCAGTATCATAAATCACTCAATGGCTATAAGGGTGCTGCCGTTCATGATGCAGTTGCAATCGTTGCCATGACTAATCCTGAAATTTTCGAGGTTAAGGATATGTATGTTGAGGTAGAAACCGACAGCGAGTATTGCAACGGAGCCACAATCGGCGATGTTCACGGCGTTTTAGGTAAAAAGCCTAATGTTCATGTGCTTTGGAACCTCGACAGAGATGCCTTTGCAAAGATTTTGATTGATGCGGTAAGAACCTATGGGGAGGTGTCCGAATAATGGAAAAAATTCCTGTATTTTTTGATTGTGACACAGGTACAGACGATGCGGCGGCTATACTCATTGCCGGAAAAATGCCTGAAATAGAGATTGTTGGCTTAGGTGCGGTAGCTGGAAATGTCGGCATAGAGCATACATATCCCAATACCTGCCGAGTTGCAAAGCTTGCCGGTATTGACGCACCGGTATATAAGGGTGCGGAAGAGCCTATGTTCAGACCGCTTGTAAAGGCAGAATATATCCATGCAAACGACGGTCTTGGCGGAAAAGCAGATACAATTTCGGATATTCCCGTTCCTGAACCGCCGAAAACAAGAGCATGGGACGCAATATATAATGAGGCTGTTAAGCATAACGGCGAGCTTGTTGTTGTTGCTGTCGGACCTATGACGGACCTCGGTATTGCACTTGCAAAATATAAAGAACTGCCTAAGCTTATCAAAAAGGTATATATAATGGGTGGCTCGGCTTCCTTCGGTAATATTACACCTGCGGCTGAGTTCAATATTTATGTTGATCCTGAAGCGGCTAAGATGCTGTTCGAAAGCGGAATTCCTATCTATATGTGCGGTCTTGATGTAACAGAGAAGGCATATCTTACACCGGAGGAAATGGATGAGATAGGCAATATAGGCACAAGAGCGACTGAATTTATTGCCGATGTTTGCCGTTCATCACTTGAGTTCTATCTTACAAGAGGATATAAGGGCAAGTTCATGCACGATTCATGCCCTATGCTTGCCGTTGTACATCCTGAAATATTCAGCGGAAAGATGGCAGGCATTGCAGTTGAAACAAAGGGTAAAATAACACTCGGCAGAACAGTCAGCGATTACTACACAGACAGAAAGTTCGATTTTGAGAACGCTTTTGTTGTAACTGATGTTGACAGAGAAAAGTTCGTAGAGCTTACACTTGAGTATTTGAAGAAGTGAAAACCTTGGGACTTTGTCCCAAACCCTACCAACCTTTAAAAAGGTTGGATCTAAATTTTGATTAAAACACCATTCGCATGAATGGTGTTTTTTACTTGAATAAGTATATTGTATAAATTTAACATATTATAATTTAGGTCAAGCCTTTTATGAACCGCAAAGTATGCACCCCGAAGAAAACGGGGCGGTCGCAGACCGTTTTGCGTAGCAAAATGCTTTGACCAATGAACCGCAAAGATAAATGCGGCGGTCGCAGACCGCTTTGCGAAGCAAAGTTCTGAAGATAAATGCGGTGGCGTAGCCACTTTGCGAAGCAAAGTTCTGACCATACTAAGGCTTGCAGGTGTGGACAGAGTCCACGGTTTTAATTGACTATTTTTGTTTTTAGTTCTATAATTTCTTTGTATACAAACAATGAAAGGATTGCATTTATTTATGATAGAAAACAGCTTTGTATTGTACGGCAATATAATATACTCCGAGGATAAGGACACATTAAAAATATTCGAAAACAGCTACGCAGTTTGTGTTGACGGCATTTCTAAGGGCGTGTTCGCCGTTCTTCCCGATGAATATAAATCCCTTCCGCTTATCGACCGCAGGGATTGTATCATTATTCCGGGTATGACAGACCTTCATGTTCATGCACCGCAGTACGGTTTCCGAAGCGTTGGTATGGATTGTGAGCTTTTGGAATGGCTTGAGGCACACGCCTTTCCGGAGGAGAGTAAATATGCCGATACCGAATATGCAAAAAAGGCCTATGCACTTTTCGTCAACGATATGCGTTCCGGCTTTACAACAAGAGCCTGTATGTTTGGCACTATGCACGTAAACGGCACTTTGGAGCTTATGCAGCTTTTGGAAAATAGTGGCCTTAAGACAATGGTCGGTAAGGTAAATATGGATAGAAACTCACCGGAATATCTTTGTGAGGAAAACGCCGAAAAATCCGCAGAGGCTACCCTTGAATGGCTCGAAAAATCAAAGAAATTCAAAAATACTAAGCCTATCATTACTCCCAGATTTATACCGTCATGTACCGATGAGCTTATGGAAAAGCTCGGTAAAATCATTAAGGAACAGAATTTGCCCGTCCAGTCCCACCTCTCCGAAAATCCCAGCGAAATCGCATGGGTGAGCGAGCTTTGCCCTTGGTCAACGTCATATGGCGATGCTTACCGCCATTTCGGCATGATGAATAATAAAACAATTATGGCTCACTGCGTTCATCTTCCCGAAGAGGAAATCACAATGCTTAAGGAAAACGGCGCATTTGTCGCACATTGTCCGGAATCCAATATGAATATTGCATCCGGTATTTCTCCTGTCTGCCGTCTGCTTGCCGAGGACATTAATGTCGGAATCGGCTCTGATGTCGCCGGAGGAACAACACTTTCCATACCTAAGGCAATGGCACTTGCTATACAGTGCTCAAAGATTTACTGGCGTTATATCGATAAAAAATACGGCTATCTTAATCTCGAAAACGCATTTTTCATGGCAACAAAAGGCGGCGGAAAATTCTTCGGCAAGGTTGGTTCTTTTGAGGACGGCTATGAGTTTGACGCACTTGTGCTTGACGATAAAAGTATCGCAACATATGTTGATTTCACACTTAAGGAACGCCTTGAACGCCTTATCTATCTCGGCACAAAGCATAATATAAAGAATAAATTTGTAAACGGTGTACAGCTTTTTTAATAAAGGAGGCTTTCATATGTATGACCTTGGCATAATTAACGGCAAAGTCTGGCTCGACGGCGGATATATTAATACCAATCTTTATGTTAAAGACGGAAGGATTGCGGCCATTTCGTCCGATAAGCTCGAATGTATTGATAACATTGATGTGAGCGGAAAGAAAATTCTTCCCGGCTTTATAGATCCTCATGTGCATTTTTCGCTTACCGTTGCCGGAAACACATCGACCGACGATTTCCATACCGGCTCAATAAACGGACTTATGGGCGGTGTAACCACGTATATCGACTTTCTTGATCCCGTAAAGAAAAAGGCCGATTATAAAGCCGTATTTGATGAAAGAATGGCACTTGCGGAAAATTCTGCCTCGGATTATGCCTTTCATGGCTGTTTTGCCAATCCGACCGATTGTGCAGAGGATATGATAAAGGAAGGACTTAAATACGGAATAAGCTCCATAAAGCTTTTCACGACCTATTCCAATACGGACAGACGTACATATGACGATTATATTCGTGAACTCCTTAAGCTTTCAAAAATGTATAATGTTCGTATAGTTATTCATGTTGAAAATGATAACCTTGTCGATTATGGCAAGGAAATACTCATTGCCGACCACGAAAAAAGCAGGGATACTCTCTGCGAAACAACCGAGGTAATAAAGCTGGCACAGATGGCAAGAGTTACCGGAGGTAATCTTTATATTGTCCATGTCAGTGCCGGAGCAACAGCAGACATTGTTGCGAGAGAATACGCAAAGGAGTTGAAAAAAGGCGATATTATAATGGAAAGCTGCCCGCATTATTTTATATTTAACTCCGATGTCTATTCACAGGAGGACGGCTATCTTTATACAATGACGCCTCCATTAAGACCGGAGAATGACCGGCTTCTTCTTAACGAAACAATAGATTCAATAAGCACAATAGGCACAGACCATTGCCCGTTTAAGGCAGAAATGAAAAAGCATAAATATACATCGGAAACGCCTATGGGTATCGGTGGAATCAAATATTCCTTCCGCAATATGTATACGTTGTTCGGCGATAAAATAATAGATAAATTTACATCAAATCCGGCTAAGGCTTACAATATGTATCCAAGAAAAGGCACACTTCTTGTCGGAGCAGATGCGGATATTGTTGTTTTTGATGATAAAGCCGAGGAAATAATTGCCGACGAAGAGAGCCTTTATAACGGCAGAAGGGTAAAGGGCAGAATTGAAAAGGTCTATCTCGGCGGAAAGCTTGCCGTTGACGGCGGAGAATATCTCGGCAGTCACGGAAAATATATTGAGCGATGAAAAAGCGTATAACTGCGGTTATTACCGCATCAGGCTTCGGCAGGCGAATGGGCGGAAATAAGTTGCTAATGGATTTCAACGGAAAGCCGTTGTTTCAATATGTGGTTGATACTGTCGCAAATTATAGCTTTTATGAGGCTATTGTGGTGACTGCATACGATGAAATAATGGGATATGCCTGTAAAGTGGGTGCCGATGCCGTATTCAATCCATATAATGCCGAAGGAATGGCTGCCTCGGTTCGTCTTGGTGCGGAGTATGCAAAGGACTGTGACGGCATAATGTTTTTTACTGCCGATATGCCGTTTATATCATGTTCGGAGATTGAACGGCTTGTGTCGGCGTTTGATGAGTATGGCGGCATAATCGTTCCGAACGTGAACGGAATAAGACGCAATCCGGTTGTATTTTCGTCGGAGTACAAGAACGACTTTCTTTCGCTTTCAGGCGAGCAGGGCGGACGGGTTGTTATGAACAAACACAAAGACCGTATTTATCAGGTTTTCTTTGATGATGAAACGCCGTTTTACGACATAGATACGCCGGAGGATTTAAAAAATTTTAAAAAAAGTGTTGACAAATGATTTTTGTGATAGTATCATTAGCAACAGTAAACAAAGTTATTCTAACAATAAGGTTTGATTTTTGAAGAAAGGAGATAACACACATGAATACATTGTACTTCAACAACACTATGATGATGATGTGCAGCCGTAGCATGATGATGTCTATGGTTAGTTTTGATGCGTGTTATGTTCCGACGGATTGCACATCTGCTTTTTGATTAAGGCTGAGTAAATACAACGTCTGCATGACACCATGCAGACGTTTTTTTGTAAGTAAATGGTATGTGCATAAATAAAAACAGGAGGAAAATATGTCAGAGAATATTATACAGCTCAAAAACATATCCAAAACATTCGTTACAGATAAAGGTGAATTTAAAGCACTTGAAGACATAAATCTTGACATAAGCCGTGGCAGTATATATGGCATAATCGGTATGAGCGGCGCCGGAAAAAGTACACTCGTAAGATGTATTAATTATCTTGAGGTACCGACGGAAGGTTCGGTTGTAATCGACGGAAAGGAGCTTGGCTCACTTACAGAAAAGGGGCTCCGTGAGGAGCGTAAAAGCATAGGAATGATATTCCAGCATTTCAATCTTCTCCAGCAGAAGAACGTAATTGATAATGTAAGCTTTCCTTTAAGAATAAACGGAGTGAACAAAAAGGATGCACATAAGAGAGCCGCAGAGCTTCTCGAAATAGTCGGACTTGCCGACAAAGCCAATTCCTATCCGGTTCAGCTTTCCGGCGGCCAGCAGCAGAGAGTTGCCATTGCCAGAGCCTTGGCAGGAAATCCTAAAATCCTTCTCTGTGACGAGGCAACAAGCGCACTCGATCCGCAGACAACAAAATCAATACTTGAGCTTCTTAAAAATATCAATGAAAAATACGGAATTACAATAGTAATAATTACTCACCAGATGGCGGTTGTCAGAGAAATCTGTTCGCACGTTGCCGTTATATCAAAGGGACACATCGTTGAAAACGGAGAGGTAAGCGATGTATTCTCAAGACCTAAGACAAAAGAGGCAAGAGAGCTTATAATGCTCGAAAGCGGTGAGAATACATGGTACAATGAAAGCAGTGAAGATGATAACTGCGTAAGAATCGTATTTACCGAAAATTCAGCCTATGAGCCGGTTATTTCCAATATGATAAAGAAATTCAACTGCGACGTAAGCATCTATCAGGCGGATACAAAGAAAATAAACGGCAAAACTACAGGTGAAATGATAATCGGACTTCCTAAGGACGAGGAATTAAGCAGACAGCTTAAGGACTATCTTACGGAAAAGGGCATTATAGTAGAGGAGGCAAGATAACATGATTTCGGCAGAATTTATGGCAAAGCTCGGTGAAGGCACACTGGCAACACTTTATATGACTATATTTACCACAATATTCGGATATGTTGTCGGTCTTCCCTGCGGAATTGTTCTTTCGCTTACGGGAAAAGGCGGACTTAAGGAAAACAAGGTTATATACAGAATATTCGACGTAATAGTAAACCTTATCCGAAGCGTTCCTTTCCTTATTCTTATTATACTCCTTATGCCCTATACAAAGAAAATCGTAGGACAGAGCTACGGAACAAAGGCAACACTTGTACCGCTCGTTGTCTGTGCCGCACCGTTTATAGCACGTATCGTTGAAAACTCACTGAGAGAGGTTGACGGCGGCGTTGTTGAGGCGGCAAGAGCAATGGGAGCGGATACATTTACAATAGTAACAAAGGTGCTTCTTGTTGAGGCAAAAACATCACTTCTCGACGGTGCAACACTTGCTGTCGGAACAATACTCGGTTATTCGGCAATGGCAGGTATCGTCGGCGGCGGCGGACTCGGAGATATTGCAACAAGATATGGTTATTACAGATTTGATTCGGGAAAGATGTGGATTACGGTTGTGCTTCTTGTCATTCTTGTAAACATACTTCAGGCAATCGGTATTAATGTATCGAAAAAAACGGATAAACGAAGAGTTTAAAACTTAATCGGTTTGTTGTTGCATCAGCACCAGCCGGCGGAGCTGATGCATTCAATATAAATTTATTATTAAGGCAATAATGAAAAATCATTTTTATTTAATTTATATTAATTATGGGAGGAAAACAAAAATGAAAAAAAGATTATTAGCAGCAGTAGTAACAGGTGTACTTTTAACAGGAGCTTTAGCTGGTTGCGGTTCAACAGCTAAGACAGAAACAAAGGACGATGCAAACGCAGAGACAACAGGCGAGCTTGAGCCTCTTACAGTTGCAGCATCAGAAACACCTCATTCAGAAATCCTTGAGCAGGCTAAGGCAGCTCTTGCTGAAAAAGGCTATGACTTACAGGTAACAGTATTCGATGATTACATTCAGCCCAATGCTGTTGTAGAAAGCGGCGAAATCGATGCTAACTACTTCCAGCACCTTCCTTACCTTGAATGGTATAACGAAGAAAACGGTTCTGATCTTGTTTCAGTTGCAAAGATCCACTACGAGCCTTTCGGAATTTATCCCGGAACAAAAGCAACACTTGATGAAATCGCTGACGGAGATGTAATCGCAGTTCCTAACGATACAACAAACGAAGCAAGAGCACTTCTTCTTCTTCAGGACAACGGCGTTATCACATTAAAGGAAGGCGCAGGTCTTGAGGCAACAACAGACGACATCGTTGAAAATCCTCACAATGTACAGATCGAAGAGCTTGAGGCTGCACAGGTAGCAAGAGTTAAAGATGAGGTTGCATTCGTAGTTCTTAACGGTAACTATGCACTTCAGGCCGGTTTCTCAGTAGCAAAGGATTCAATCGCATTTGAAAAGGCTGATTCAGAAGCAGCTACAACATATGCTAACATCATCGCAGTTAAAGCAGGTAACGAAGACAGCGACAAGATAAAGGCACTCGTTGAGGTTCTTGAGTCAGATGAAATCAGAGATTACATCACAAACACATACGACGGAGCAGTTGTTCCTTACGTTGAGCAGTAAAAAAGATTATTAAGGGCTCTGCCCTTAAACCCGAAATCCTTTAAAAAGGATTTATCTAAACTCTATTAAACCTCCATTCAAAAATTTGAATGGAGGTTTAGATTTTAAACAAAGTTATTTTTGTACGGCGGAAGGTATTAGGAAACGAAGAGTTTCCTAAGTTTAATCCATACTGTCATGACTTTTGCTTTGAAAAAGCAAAAGCGGCTTTGCCGCCGCACTGTCTTGTGCGGTCAATAGACGGGATTCATTCCCGTCGAGGAGAATAGCTTAGTCATGACTTTCGCGAGCGAAAGTGGCTTCGCCACCATGCTATCTTGCATGGTCAATAGTTTCAAGGCTTTAGCCGATGGAATGAGCTATTCATGCATCTGTTTAAATAAGTCGAAATTGTAAATTTCGACTTAGGTGGCGGCTTTGCCGACACCTTTTATCTCCATTCGGATTTCCGGATGGAGGTTTTTATGGAATGATTATGATTGTATATATTAATATTTAAAACAATGTTTTATGTAGTTATTGCTATAAAGCGGTAAATGGTTAAAATATGGGTATAACTCACCACTTCCGGCTGTATTTTGAACAAAATCTTAATAAAAATAGGCAGAATTTAATAAAAAATATTCCTTTATTAAGAAAGTTGTAATTGAATAAATTTTGATACAATTATATAATATAAACATAAGAAGAAATTTATACCTGTATATTAAGGAGTGGAAGTGGTTAGGCCATGAAGAAATTTTGTAAAATTCCAATTGGATTTATGCTTGCAGCGCTTGTGCTGAGCGGCTGTTCAGCCGGCAAATCGGCAGATTCGGTTGAAACGGCAGATAAAGAAACATCAAAAATGGCGATTGCGAATAATTCGGATTCGTCAGCCACACCAAAGGAAGAAAGTTCGGCTATTGATGAAGGTACTGCATCGGAAAGCGATAATTCAGATGAAAGCGTAATAATAGAGGTTACGGACTCAAACAGTTTATCAAGCACAGAGAGCTTTCGCATTAAAATCGCCAATAACAGTGTGGCTTCCCAGTCAGCTAAGAATATTGATGCAGAACTGGATTCGGCTGTAGGTGAGGCTGTTTTTACAGGCAATGAGGGTACGTATTTGGAGGGCGAGCTTCAAACAGAGGGACATATAGTGCTTGATACAAGCTCTGTTGGCGGAGATACGGTCGTTTATGCCCTTACAATGTATGGCGAATACGGCTTTGAGAACGATACATTCGTAAAGGTTGCCGGTTCGGGAACAATTCCGGTGGTTATGACCTTTGGATATTCAAAGGACTCCGGTTATCAGCTTAAGAACTATTCTGTACCGACTGACGGCAGTGGCTATGTCCAGTCGATTAAGGATATGTTTCCGCAGAGCCTTTATAACAGAGTGCTGTCGATTTCGGAAAGCGATAGTAATAATCTGACATCACAGGAAAGAACCTATGCAAAGGCGTATCTCAATAAAATAGGCAGAAGTGCAAGGATAGCCGAAAATGCCGAAAAGGAATACGTTGACGTTGATGCTGAGGTATCCAATGAGGTGTCAAAACGCTATTGGGAATATCCTTCGTGGATAGGAACACAGGAAAAGATAGAGAACAACGTGCGTTATGTCTATGAAACACAGTGGAAGAACTATGGCGGCGGCGACAGTATGATTTATTTCACGAAGTATGTTTATGACACAGGCGAAATAATCAAGTCAATAAATGTGTATATAGAAGATGATAAGATTGCATCATCGGAAGAAAAGGTAACAAAAATAATCGGAAATAAATAAAATAAGTATAGAACATGAGGGCGTTTCAACGCCCTCTAATATTGTAAAAACTTGTGAGTGACGTAAAAGTCATGACAGGTTTTCGACTTAGAATTTATAATATTGTTTAACGGAGAATAAATATGTCTAAAAAATTAACAATCGTTTTAATAACTTTAATACTCGCAATTGCAACCGTCTGGAATTTCTATGACTTTGTTGCAGGCCCGTCGAAGCTTGAAATGGACTATCTTTCGCTTTTCATTAACGGAGCCGCAATAATTGTCTGGGTAAGATATATTGTCATATCGTTTAAAAAACATGCCGGTAAAAAGGCATAAGTTATACAAATTTGCCTTTATATAAGCTGATTACATATAAAAAAATAAAATTTGATTGAAAAAATTTGATCTTTATTGTATACTTATAAAATAAGGGATTTTAGGTATTAGGAAATAATTATAATTAAGGAAGTGATTTTATGGCAGTTACCGAAGCAGTTGAAAACTATCTTGAAGCGATATTGGTGCTTAAACGTAAACAGCCCGATGTACACGCTATTGATATATGCAATTATTTTAATTACTCAAGACCTACGGTTTCCGTTGCGCTTAAACAGATGAAGGATAAGGGCTTTATTCTTGTAAACGGTGAAAACCATATTTCTCTCACAGATGAAGGTCTGGAGGTTGCCGAAAGAATATACGAAAGACATACTATTATTTCAAAAATGTTGGTTTCTATCGGTGTCAGTGAGGCTACGGCACTTGAAGATGCCTGCAAAATCGAGCATGACCTCAGCGATGAAACATTCCGGTGCATTAAAAAGCATTTCAATGAACGTATGGCAAAGGAGCAGAAATGATTTATCCTATTCTTTTGTTCGATATTGATGACACACTTCTCGATTTTGATTCGAATGAGGAAAGCTCGCTTAAACAGCTCTTTAAATCCCGTGGCATAAAGGATTTTGACACAACGGCGAAGGTTTACAGAGAAGTGAATAATGAGCTTTGGCATAAATACGAGCATGGAGAAATTGATATAAATAATTTGTTCAATACACGCTTTGCCATCGCAATGGCTAAGCTCGGCATAACGGCAGATGGTGAGGAATGGGAAGCCGAATACAGAAAATATCTTTATCTCGGTGCAGAGCCTGTGGAAAATTCGCCGGAGATAATAAAACGGCTCCATGATATGGGCTATCGTGTTTTTGCCGCAAGCAACGGCATTAAAGAAATGCAGATTTCCAGATTGAAGCTTGCCGGAATGTATGACTGCTTCGAGGACATATTTGTTTCCGATGAGGTCGGCGTGCAGAAACCGCTTGTTGGCTTTTTCGACTATGTCGCCACACATATCCCAAGCTTTGATAAAAGAAAAGCACTTATGATAGGAAATTCGCTTTCGTCCGATATTCTCGGCGGAAATAGAGCTGATATAGATACCTGCTGGTATAATCCGCATAAAGCAGAGCCGTCGGAAGAAATCAGAAGTACATACGAAATCGAAAAATTAGAGGATATATTCAAAATAGTATAGATAGCATAAAAGCGTACCAATCGGTACGCTTTTTTCGTTAAAGTTTTTCATTATTTCTTAGCCTGCATTGCCTGATTTACGCAGTATGTAAGTGAGCCTGCGGCATTGTGAGCGGCAACACAGTCACAGCATTTTCCGTGGTTCTTGCAATCTACCTTTACACAGGGACATTCATGTTTATTTTCGCACATAATTTTTCCTACTTAAATTAAACAATATACCTTATATGTAAAACAATCTGCCTTACTATTCTGATTGTACAAAAATCAAACCGATTGGACAATATGAATATTATATAATATTGTGACTGAAATTTCGTTAATATTTTTGGTTGATTTACAATAATTAATCAGTTTTTTAACACCTCTGTGATATAAATAAATGAGGTCTTTTGCTATCATAAAAGTGCAGTAAATTTATTTATGGAGATGATCATTATGAAAAAATCGGCTTTGTTCAAATTGACAGTTTTTCATACAAATGATATTCATGGAAAGATTGATTCACTTCCGCAATACAGCACCGTTGTGAACGAAATCCGCAAGAAAGAGAAAAATGTACTTCTTCTGGACAGCGGCGATATATTTCTCAGAGGCGAATATCAGAGCTTCTCCGGAATGGTCGAAAGGGATATTTTCTGTGCAATGGGCTATGACGCATGGGTCCCCGGCAATAACGATTTTCGTGTTCCTTTCGGTGACGGAACGGCGGAAAAATCAAATCGCCAGCTCGCTGATATAATAAATAATGCCGCTTTTGAGCCTGTTTGTGCCAATGTAATCTATAAATCCACAGAAAAATATATGGACGGCTTTAATCCCTATTTCATAAAAAACATTAATGGTGTAAAAATCGGCATTATCGGCGTAACCTCTTTAAAGCCTCAGGAGCGTAACTGGAATGAGGTTTCCGATAAATATTTTGAAAGAGGCGATATTGCCGTTGAAAAAATTGCGGCTGAGCTTAAAAATAAATGCGATATAATGGTTGTGCTGTCCCATTGCGGAATAAACATGGATATAAATATTGCCGAAACAGATGGTATTTCTGCCGTTTTCGGTGCAGATGACCACTATGCGCTTAAACGTCCAATAAGAATAAAAAATCACTCCGGAAACGAAATTCCCATTGTCCAGAGCGGAGGAGAGGAACGCCACTATCTCGGAAGGCTTGACTTGTATTTTGAGCATAAAAACGGAAAATACATTCTGAACGGCTATACAAGCGGCTTCTGCGATATTTCCGAAACAAATGCCGATGAAAACATATTGAAAATAATAGACAGCTATGCCGAAACGCAGAGTATTATTGTTGCGTAAATCCGACATGGCTGTCTTGTTTTATTTCTCTCTTTTTATAACTCTTCCACTGAAATTGCCGGTAAGCCTGCCGTCGGTATAAGCGGCTTTTCCGTTTACATAAACGGTCTTTATGCCTTCCGAAACCTGATTTGAGTTTTTGTAGGTTGCGGTTGCCTTCAGCTTTGATAAATCGCAGAGTATAAGGTCTGCATCGTATCCGTCGGCAATAACGCCCTTATGCTTAAAGCCGAGCCTTTCTGCCGCAAGTCCTGTCGCACGATGTACAAATTCCTCTGCGGTGAATATTCCTTTGTTCCGTACATATAAATCGTAGCCCTGTGTGAATGTTCCGAAGGCTCTCGGATGAATGTTTTCTCCGGGCATACCGAAAAGTGCGTCAGAGCCGATTACCGTATCGGGATATTGGGCAATCTCCAGAAGATCGTCCTCACACATATGGAAATAAACCGCAAGTCCTAAGCCTTTGTTTTTGCGTAAAATATCTATGTATGCCTCAAACGGCTCCATTCCGACCTTTTCGGCATATTCGGAAACCGTCATTCCGTCGGCGGAATGGTCAAAGGGACAGCTTGAAACAAGAACGCCGTCAAAGCCGCCGCAGGCAATTACATAGTTTTCATAATCGTCAACGGGTGCAGACATTCGCTGACGAATTTTTTCTACAATACTTTCGTCCGCAAGATATTCCGCAAGCTTTTCGTTTCCGTCCTTTCTGTATTCCGGCGGGATAGATACGTTGAGTGCAGTCATTCCGGCAAGATAAGGGTAGTGGTCAAGCGTTATTTTCATGCCCTTTGCCTTGTATTGGCTTACTTTCTGCAAAATTTTGTGCGGCTTTCCCCAGTTGGTTCTTCCTGCCGCTTTGAAATGGGAAAGAAACAGGGTAACGCCTGCCTCGTATGCGGTTTCCAGTGCCTCGTCATATGCTTCGATAACTCGGTTGGATTCGTTCCTTACATGGGTTGCATAAAAAGCGTCGTATTTTTTTATTACCTTGAGCAGCTCAAATATTTCCTCCTTCTGCGAATAGCAGTTGGGAACGTATACAAGCCCTGTGCTTAAGCCGAGTGAACCGCTTTCGATTGAGCGGGCAAGCATTTCCTTCATTATGTCCATATGCCTTTCGGAAGGCTTGTCTGTGCTGTATCCCATGGCATAAAGCCTTAGCGAGCCCATGCCCGTATAGTATGCAAAATTCAGACGCTTTTGTGTTTTTTCAAGCTCTTCGGCATAGCCTTCGGGAGTGCTCAAAGCGGATACATTCTCCGGAAATGTCGGTTGACCGCAAAAGCCCTTTGCAAATTTGGTAAAGTCGGAAATGTCTCTTATCGGAAACATGGAAATAGAGCAGTTTCCGGTAACCTGGGTTGTAATTCCCTGTGAAAGCTTGGACAGAGAGGCAAAATCGTCAAGATAATTTATATCGCCATGTGAGTGTACATCAATAAAGCCGGGTAAAAGAGTAAGTCCGTTACCGTCGATAACCTCCGCCGATGGGTACTCGCCTGTACAGATTTTTCCGTCCTTAACACCTACATCGCCGATATAGGCTTTTCTGCCTGTTCCGTCGATTATGTTTATGTTTTTAAATAATATATCTGTCATAATGAATAAAGTATAGCACCGAAAGCAGAAAAATAACAGTGCATAACGGACTTAATTTATGCTATCCACCATGTTCCGTCCGGACACATTTTCAAAACGATTAAATTTCAAAATATATTCTCCTTTATATATACAAAAACTGCACCTTTCCATATCGAAAGGGCAGTTTATCGGTTTATTTGTATTTTAAAACAACAATCTTGTGCTCGTTATTTCTTTCTATTTCTGTTGTATTGGTATCCAAAAACTTTATGTTGTCCTCAAACTCCAGAAACGCATCAACTCGCTGTATCTCGTTAAAGCCATAATCTAAGCCGCTGTAATGGCAGGGAATAACAACCTCCGGATTGAGCTCGTTCACAAGGTTGTGAATGTAGTTTGGCTCCATTGTATAAAATCCGCCGACGGGAATCATAGCTGCGTTAAGATTGGATAAAAGTATTTTCTGCTCATCGGTCGGAAAACAGCCGATGTCGCCGAAATGAGCAACTCTTATGCCGTCTGCCTCAAAAATACGAATTATGTTTGCACCACGCTTGGCACCTTTCACATCATCATGCCAGCTGTGTATTTCGGTAATTTTGAACGGATTGTCGGTTCTGCCGGAAAGCTCCACAAGCTCCTTTGCGTTGTGGTCGCCATGCCCATGGGAGCAGTAAACGGCGTCGGCACTCAGCCTTAATGGCTTAAGACCGGGAATGTATCCGTCCTCGTAGGGATCAATAACGGCACTGAAACCGTCGTAGCTTATTCTGAAGCACGAATGTCCGAACCATTCTATTTTAATGCTGTTCATATTTTTACCTCCTTATGCCGGGATTGAATACAATAATAATTATACCATAAGTGTGTGGTGAAAGATATACTTTATAGCATATCTAAGTCGAAATCAGGAATTTCGACTTGTTTAAACAGAAGCATGAATAGCTCATTCCATCGGCTAAAAAGCCTTGAAACTCGCTATTCTCCTCGACGGAAATGAATCCCGTCTGCGGATTCCACTTAGGAAACTCTTCGTTTCCTAATACCTTCCGCTGTACAAAAATAACTTTGTCTACAGTCTGAGATATACTTTATAGCATATCTTAAATTTTAGAAAATTATTTTGCGGCTGATTTCTTTAAAATATTTCGCAGAAATATTTTGTCAAAGTTTAGATAAAACCTTTTCAAAGGTTTTTGGGCAAAGCCCCGTAATATTTAATGTATATCTTAGAAAAATTTCATTATTTATTCATATCATGTTAATAAGCCGCAGTTATAATATCCTCATAAAACAAAAGCAGGAGTGATGCTGATGAAGCTTAAAATAAAACATAAATCCAAAAAAGCGGCAAACGGAAAAAATGCCTATGCCTTGTGCCTTGCCTTTATGATGGTAACAATGACAGGCAGTGCATTCGGTAATATTTCGACTGTTTCCGAACAACAAACAATATCGGAAGCGGTAATTATTAAATAGTTTTCTTCTTTTTTCTCCTATATATAAAGGCAGATTTCACTGTAATATGTGACTTCTGCCTTTAAATTTTGTCCCTATTTACATTTGTGTGTCTGATGTATCAACAGTATAATTATACATTTCACGAATTGCGTAAGCAATTAGAAAATCAAGTAGTCCAAATTCCATAAAATGAAATTTTAGGGCAAATTACAGACATTGGCTTGGCTGTAGTATTTTTAAACAACATGTGTTAGACTACTGTTATACAAATCGAAATTTATAAAGGAGAATATTGATGAAATTATTTTTATGTTCGCACTTTTCAAGTGTAGGAAGTCTGATAAAGGAAGAAATTGAAAATAAGAAAGTCGCATTTATTCCAACAGCTTCACTGCGTGAAGGCTACACCGGTTATGTCGGCTCGGCTCGAAAATTATTCAAAAAGTTGGGAGCGATCATAACTGAAATTGATATTTCAACGGAGGCTTATTCAACGATACAGTCTGTTTTTGAAGAAGCAGATGTAATATATTTTACCGGCGGAAATTCTTTCTTTCTTATGGACCAGCTCCGTAAAACGGGAACTGATGGACTGCTGAAAAAGGAATTGGCAAATGGAAAATTGATGATCGGCGAGTCGGCAGGCGCAATTATATGCGCTCCAAACATCCAATATATCGAGCAAATGGATGAAAAGCCGGAGGACTACTCACAAGAAGATGATGCAGGGATTGATTTGATTGATTTCTATGTTCTTCCGCATTATCTTACAGCACCATTTAAGAAAGTTACCGAGAAAATAATGACTGAGTTTTCGGATTTGAATCTATGCCCAATTAACAACCGTCAGGGAATTGTAATTGATGGTGAAGATTCAAAGGTTATTTGCAAAGACTAATTTGAAAATTCCAGTTTGTCAACTACAAGTGACATTGAAAGAGTCAGCCCATTCAAGGTGCTGGCTCTTTCAAAAATTCCATTCTAATAAATTGCATGATAACTTAGAGTAAAAATGAATACCCATTAGCCGGAAATGAATAGAAAATGAATAAAAGTGTGGTGTTTCGTATAATTATGAGTTATATGCATCAGACACACTTTTGTAAAAAGGGAGTAAATTTTTAATGTCAATCTAAAATTATTAAGTCAGTTTTTTATTGCATTGAAAAAAATTGTGTATAATGGTATTATTATAAGATAATGCGGTGGAGGTTGGTTTTTGATGAAAAGTAATATAAGAATAGGGCAGGGCTATGATGTGCATAAGCTTGTCGAAGGCAGAAGGCTTATTCTCGGCGGAGTTGATATACCCTACGAAAAAGGCCTTCTCGGACATTCCGATGCAGATGTGCTTGTTCATGCGGTTATGGACGCTCTTCTGGGAGCGGCGGCTCTCGGTGATATAGGCAGACATTTTCCCGATAACAGCGATGATTTCAAAAATATATCAAGCCTTATTCTTTTAGACAAGGTTTTTCACTTGCTTAAAGATAAGGGATATACTACAATTAATATTGATGCAACTGTGATTGCACAAAGACCTAAGCTTGCATCACATATCGAGGATATGCGTAAAAATATCGCCAATGCACTTCAGTGCGATGTTGACCAAATAAACATTAAGGCAACAACCGAGGAAGGACTCGGCTTTACCGGCACAGGCGAAGGCATTGCGGCACAGGCGGTCTGCCTTATCGAAAAAATATAAAATTACAGCGTTTAAGCTTTATTTAAAGGAGAAAAACAATGAAAATCTATAATACTCTTACAAGAAAAAAGGAAGAATTCGTTCCTATGGAGCCGGGAAAGGTCAAAATGTATGTTTGCGGCCCTACCGTATATAACTATATCCATATCGGAAACGCAAGACCTTACGTTGTTTTTGATACGGTTCGCCGTTATCTTGAGCATAAGGGCTATGAGGTAACATATGTTCAGAACTTCACTGATGTTGACGATAAAATAATCAAAAGAGCAAATGAAGAGCATTCATCAATGCAGGCGGTATCGGAAAAATATATTGCGGAGGCACTCCATGATGCAGACGGACTTAATGTAAAAAGAGCAACCGTTCACCCGAGAGTAACACAGGAAATGCCCGAAATAATCGAAATGATTCAGGAGCTTATCGATAAAGGCCATGCCTATGAGGATAACGGTACTGTATACTATGATACAAAATCTTTCCCGGAATACGGCAAGCTTTCAAAGAAAAACCTTGATGAGCTTATTGCCGGAGCGTCCGAGCGTGTAGAGGCAGACGCCGCAAAGAAAAATTCAACCGACTTCGTTCTCTGGAAGCCTAAAAAAGAAGGCGAACCCAGCTGGCCATCACCTTGGGGCGACGGCAGACCGGGCTGGCATATCGAATGCTCTGTTATGTCAAAGAAATATCTCGGCGAAACAATTGATATTCATGCCGGCGGCGAAGACCTTATATTCCCTCACCATGAAAACGAGATTGCACAGAGCGAGGCTTGCAGCGGAAAGATATTCTCAAGATACTGGATGCATAACGGCTTTATTACCGTAGATAACGAAAAAATGTCCAAATCAGCCGGAAACTTCTTTACAGTAAGAGAAATCTCCGAAAAATTCCCTTACGAAGTAATCAGATTTTTCATATTAAGCGGACATTACAGAATGCCTCTTAACTTCAGTGATACACTTATGCAGGCAAGCCAGAACGGCCTTGAAAGAATTAAGACAGCTGCTCAGTCACTCGAGCATTATATTGCTAACTGCACAACGGAAACAAAGGCCGACGATGCGGAAAAAGAGGCTGAAATAAACGGATTCCTCACAAAGTTTGAGGCAGCTATGGACGACGACTTCAATACGGCAGACGCAATAACAGCTATCTATGAGCTTGTTAAATTCATAAATGTAAATATAACGGAAGGCTTCTCAAAGAAAGCCGCTCTTGCCGCACAGAAGATGTTCAATGAGCTTTGCTCCGTTCTCGGTATTCTCCAGTCCGAGGAAAAAGAGGAAGAGGATCCCGAAAAGGAAAAAATCGAATCACTTATCGCTAAACGTGCGGAGGCTAAAAAAGCAAAGGACTTTGCGACAGCCGATGCCATAAGAGATGAGCTTGCGGCTATGGGAATTACAATCAAGGACACAAGACAGGGTGTTCAGTGGTTCAGAGCATGAGGTAAATAATGACAGACGAATTTTTTGCGGAAATATTAAAAAAAGAATATGACGGCGTTTCTCCGAGAGAGCTTTCTCCTCTTGTGCTTGCGTATATCGGTGATGCGGTTTATGAGGTGCTTGTCAGAACGAGAGTTGTTGCCGAAGGCAATGCACCGGTAAACAAAATGAACTCCAAGGCAAGACGCATGGTTAATGCCAAGGCACAGTGCAATGCTTATTTTGTTATGGAGGATAAGCTTACCGAGGACGAGCTTGCGGTGTTCAGAAGAGGCAGAAATGCAAATTCCTATACACACCCGAAAAACATGGACATTTCGGACTACCGTCATGCAACAGGTCTTGAGGCTGTTTTCGGCTATCTTTATCTGTCCGGACAGCAGGAGAGAATAACAGAGCTTTTCGAGCTTGCTTATCCGCTTGATACGGAGGAAAACTGATGAAAAACGATAAGGAAAAAGAAATAAACAAAAACCAGCTTGAGGGCAGAAATGCTGTACTTGAGCTTTTGAGAAGCGGCAGGGATATAGAAAAAATAATAATCCAGAAGGGCAATGCCGAAGGCACAATAAGACGTATTCTTGCCATGGCAAAGGAACAGGGCGTTGTCGTTCAGGAGGTTGTTAAGCAGAAGCTTGACGATATGAGCCAGACAAAAAACCATCAGGGTATTATCGCACTTGTGCCGGAGCATGATTATGCCGAGGTTTCCGATATTCTCAAAAGAGCGGAAGAAAAGGGCGAAAAGCCGTTTATTGTCATACTCGATAACATAACCGATCCGCATAATCTCGGTGCGGTTATAAGAACGGCAGAATGTGCCGGAGCACATGGCGTTATCATTCCCAAAAGAAGAAGTGTCGGCCTTACCGCCGTTGTCGGAAAAACATCTGCCGGAGCTATCGAATATATGCCGGTTGCGAGAGTAACAAATATATCCAAAACAATAGATGATCTTAAAAAAGCCGGTATATGGGTTGCCTGTGCCGATATGGGCGGAGATGATTATTTCGATGCCTCTCTTGACGGTGCAATCGCAATAGTTATCGGCTCGGAAGGCGACGGAGTAAGCCGTCTTGTAAAGGAAAAATGCGATTTTGTTGTTTCAATGCCGATGTACGGAAAAATATCCTCGCTTAATGCCTCTGTTGCTGCCGGATTGCTTATGTATGAGGTAGTAAGACAAAGACATTATAAATAAGGAAGCAGGTATTTTTTAATGACAGAAACAAATTTCAGTGAGCTCTCCGACGAAAGCGTTGTTGTGCTTGCAAAGGACGGAGATACCGCCGCCCTTGATTACATATTGGAAAAATATAAGCCCTTGGTTAAGGCAAAATCCAGAGCATATTTTCTTAAGGGTGCCGATAACGAGGACATAATACAGGAAGGAATGATCGGTCTTTATAAATCCGTAAGAGATTTCAATGGCGAAAAGCATTCCTCGTATAAAGCTTTTGCGGAGCTTTGCGTAAACCGACAGGTTATAACCGCCGTAAAGGCGGCAACAAGACAGAAGCATACGCCGTTGAATGATTATGTTTCACTCAATAAACCTGTTTTTGACGAGGATTCGCAGGAAACAATTATTGATAACATAAAAGCAACGGAATCCGATAATCCCGAAACAATGATGATAGGCAGAGAGGCAAGGGAAGGCATAGAGGAGCATTTGATTAAAAATCTCAGCCGTTATGAAAGTACGGTGCTTAATCTCTATCTCGAAAAAAAGTCCTATGCCGATATTGCCGCAATAACGGGAAAACCGGAGAAATCCGTTGATAATGCACTCCAGAGGATAAAGCGTAAGCTTGAAAAATATCTGGAGGTTTAAAACAGAAGACTAATTTTTTCAGACTCCGTTTCTCTAAGTGACGGAGTTTTTTCTAATATATCCAAAAAGCTGTGCAATGCCGGGTTTTCGTTGCTGTTTTGCCATGCCGCTATTATTTCCTCGTCTTCGTCTTCGCCGGCAAGCGGAATGAACACAAGGTTATCCGCATTATAAAGCTTGTCTGTGCAGTAATCGGGAAGTATGGAAATTCCTTCTTCTGCGGCAACCATCATAAGAATGCTTTCCGTATCGGCAGAGCGGAAGAGTATGTTGGGCTTGTAGCCGGCGTCCTTATAACGCCGCATAAACAGTGAATCGCCGTAGGAATCGTTTGATGCGTCCGGTGACATATAAAGTATATTTTCGCCTCTAAGCTCCCATCGGCTCAACTGGTTACGCTGTGCAAACGGATGTCCGGGATACAGAGCAACAACAAGCCTTGCTTTTTCGACTGTCTTGTAGGCAATGTCCGGCTGTTTTTTCAGGTTTGTGCTGTCCCAGGTAAATATAATGTCGTATTCGTGGTGCATAAGGCCGGCGGCAAGCACGTCGGTCGAACAGCGGTAAAATGTAATGAGCACATTGCTGTTTTTCTGATGAAAGTGCCGCATAAGCACAGAAAGGTTGCTTCGCTCATATCCGCATACATATCCTACACGAAGTGTACCGATAAGACCGGTTGCCGCATCATGCACACGATCGGCGGCACGGTTCATACGTTCCAGAATTGCCTTTGCCTCAATAAGAAAAACCTTTCCGGACGGAGTAAGTGTTACCGGACGGGTGTTTCTGTTGAATAATGTACAGCCGAGCATTTCCTCCAGAAGCTTTATCTGCTGGGTAACGGCTGTCTGAGATATATAAAATTGCTCGGCGGCCTTGCTGAAGCTCTGGTTTTCTGCCGCGGCAACAAAATATTTTAACTGGTTTCGGTTCATGGCTTTTCTCCTTATTATTTTATTTATGTGGCTTTGTCAAAAACTCCACAAGTATTTAAAACTATCAGCAATTCGCTATGCAAATTTACCTACTGATAAAATTTGTTTTAAAAAAATTCTTATGACTAATTTAAGTTAACTACAAAATTTTAACTTTGTATTTTCGAAAACCGAAAAAACTGAGCAGCATTCCTGCGAAGGTCTATGGTCATGACTTTTGCTTTGCAAAAGTTGCTACGCAACCGCACTGTCTTGTGCGGTCAATAGTTTTCAGTAACTTTAGCGTGTCCGGGACAGGGGAGCTGCGAGGGGTGAAAGTCGTTGGTCATGACTTTCGTAAACGAAAGCAACTGCGTTGCCGCACCATCTTGTGCGGTCAGTACTTCGCAATTTAAGCGCGCACCCCTCGCAAAAACACCATTGCGACTTGTAAAGCCGCAAAAAGATTTTATAAAAATCGTTTATTAAAACGATATTATAAGTTTTTCTTATTTTATCATAGAAAAGCGGTCATTGTAAACACCGTTTTTAAGTAGTAAAATAAGTATATCTTTTACAAATGGGGTGTATTTATGAACCGAGAATTATTTCGTTCCAGACTTGGATTTCTTCTGGTAAGTGCCGGCTGTGCAATCGGTATCGGCAATGTTTGGAGATTTCCGTATGTTGTGGGACAAAGCGGCGGCGGATATTTTGTGCTGTTTTATCTTATCTGTCTTTTGATAATGGGTGTTCCTGTTTTAACAATGGAGCTTGCGGTTGGCAGGGCAAGCCGAAAAAGTGCTGTCCTTGCATATAAAACGCTTGAAAAGCCCGGACAGAAATGGCATATACATGGCTGGTTCTGTATGATCGGCTGTTATCTTCTTATGATGTATTATACAACGGTATCCGGCTGGATGGTCGATTACTTTGCCGAATTTATTAAAGGTACGTTTGTCTCGGGAATGGCGTCCGATGCGGTAAGCGGTGTGTTCGACGGACTTCTTTCCAATCCCGGAAAAATGGTATTCTGGACAGAAGTGGTTGTTGTTGCCGGATTTATCGTTTGCAGCTTTGGTTTGCAGAACGGACTTGAAAGAATATCTAAGGTAATGATGCTTGCTCTTCTTGTGCTTATTGTTGTTCTTGCAGTTCATAGCCTTATGCTTCCCGTTGCATCGGAAGGTATGAAATTTTATCTTCTTCCTTCTGCCGAAAGCATAAAAACAAACGGACTCGGAAACGTAATTCTTGCGGCAATGAATCAGGCATTCTTCACACTCAGCCTCGGTATTGCGGCAATGGAGATTTTCGGCAGTTATATGGGCGATGAGCATACGCTCGGCGGTGAGGCAATACGTATCTGTGTACTCGATACATTCGTTGCGCTTATGGCAGGAACTATTATTTTCCCGGCATGCTTCTCCTTCAATGTATCTCCCGATGCAGGCCCTCCGCTTATATTCGTAACACTTCCTCAGGTGTTTGTTAATATGGAAGGAGGACGTCTTTGGGGTGCATTGTTCTTCCTCTTTATGGTTTTTGCAAGCTTTTCAACTGTTCTTGCGGTTTTTGAAAATATTATTGCGATTTGCATGGATACATTCGGCATAAGCCGTAAAAAGGCGGTAATAATAAACGGAATTATACTTGCGGTGGCAAGCCTTCCATGTGTATTCGGCTACAATATATGGAGCAGCCTTCATATAATCGGTGCAAGAGATGTGCTTGACAGTGAGGACTTTTTGGTAAGTAGTCTTCTTCTTCCGATAGGTTCGCTGGTATATCTTCTTTTCTGCGTAAGTAAATGGGGCTGGAAGTTCGATAATTACCTTGCCGAGGTAAATAAGGGCGAAGGAATAAAGCTTTCGCCTAAACTTAAATTCTATTTCAAATTTATTTTGCCTGTATTGATTATTATAGTTCTTTTACAGGGATTGTTATAAATGATAAAAGACGGAAACCGTTTGAATGCGGTTTTCGCTTTTTTGTATTAAAATACAATGAAATTTTATACTTGTTATATCTTGTAGGTAACGTATTTTAGTGATAATATATTTATTGCATTATATTTTTGTAAAGGGATAGTGTATATGGAAGAGGAAATAAACGGTATGGCAGGAAAACGCCGCAACCGGAGAGCAAAAATACATAGACGCATATTTTGAAGAGGCAAATGTCGTAAAAAGCAGAGAAAAAGCCCTTGATGATCTGGCGGAACTTAACGGAAGTCCGGAGGCAATGGATTCACTTAAGCTGGCACTTTCGGAATCCGTTGAGCTTATGCAGAGTGATGTTGTCGTTATTCCAAAGTCGGTACATAAGGAAAGAATGCAACAGAATTTTGATGTGTTCGATTTCACACTTTCCGCAGAGGATATGACTGCAATCGAAAAGCTTGACAGCGGAGAAAGCTTATTCTTCTCACATTACGATCCTAAAACGGTAGAGTGGTTCATGTCTATTTTATAATGGGTTTTTAAGGAAAGAACTTACTCCGTTTTGTTTACAGCGTTTTTTTATTGTGATATAATTATACACGTATAAATGAATAAACGGACTTTATGTGATAAACAAAACTAAAGGTGTGTGAACGGATTCGGTATTCATGCACTTTTCGCTAATGACAACGGAGGTAACTTAAATGAGCTTTGAACTACGAAAATTTACGGCACCTGATTTTACTGAAGAAATTTTTGTCAATGCACCCAATGCAGTGCTTGCGGAATCACCATTCGATGCGGTCGCACCGGAGAATTATCATGCAATGAGCATATTTCCCGAATATTTTAAAATAAACGGACAATGGCTTCTTGCCGAAGAGAGCCGTATGGACTGCGTTCCGGTATATGAAAACGGTAAAATAATAGTTCGTGAATTTCGTCTGCTTAAAAAAGGCGACCTCGTTGTAACAGGCAGAACGGAAAACTGTGAGGACGGAATTTATGTATATCCTTACGGCTTCCATGAGGAAAGACAGGAACAGGACGTTTTCGCTTTCCGTCAGAACCGTTCCAGAGAAACAGCATATTCCAAGGATTATGACGATCTTTACGAGCTTTTGAAATATGAACGTGAGCATGGCAAAATCGTCTGGGTAATGGGACCGGCGTTTGCCTTTGATAACGACGCAAGAAACGCTTTTTCCAAGCTTGTTGCAAATGGATACGTAAACGCAATTCTTGCCGGAAACGCTCTTGCAACCCATGACCTTGAGGCGGCATATCTTTCAACAGCTCTCGGACAGAATATCTATACGCAGAAAAGCCAGCCCAACGGACATTATAACCACCTCGATACAATCAACAGAGTTAAATATCATGGCTCAATAGCTAAATTTATCGAAGAGGAGCATATCGACAACGGTATAATCTATAACTGTGAGAAATATAACATTCCTTATGTTCTTGCCGGCTCAATAAGAGATGACGGACCTCTTCCTCCTGTTCATGCTAATGTTTATGAGGCACAGAACGCAATGCGTGACCAGATAAGAGATGCAACAACCGTTATCTGTATGGCAACAACCCTTCATACAATAGCAACCGGAAACATGACTCCTTCATACAGAGTGCTTAAGGACGGAACGGTAAGACAGGTTTATTTCTATTGCGTGGATATTTCCGAGTTTACGGTTAATAAGCTCAGCGACAGAGGCAGCCTTTCCGCAAAGGGAATCGTAACAAATGTTCAGGACTTTATTGTCAACTTAAGTAAGGGCTTGAATCTTTAATAAAATAGAATATATAATGTTTTACGGCCGTACAAATTTGTACGGCCGTTTTTGTGTTGTACGCTTAAGCATGAAGCAAAAACGGAGTGCTTTGGCACTCCGTTAATTTTCTGTATGTAATTATTTCTTCCAAAGTCCGTGAAGATTACAGTAAGCATATGCCTCAACAAGCTCATCGCCGTCTGCAAGGGCAAATTCTGCCTTAGGCTCATCTGTGGGAGTAAGGCTCTTGAGCTGTGTTCCCTGTTTTGTCTGGATAGCGATAAATTTGATATAGTGAGCCTCTGTCATAGGGTGGATAACAGAGCCGACAACAACCGATACCTTGTTTCCGTCAACAGTAACCTCGGGAACGTGTTTTTCAACGGCAGCGTCAACAGATCCGGGTACAAGCTCAGTCATTTTCTGACCGCAGCACATAACGGGTACGCCGCTGGGATCGGCAAAAGTGATGATGTTTTTACAGTGTTCGCAGATGTAGAATTTCATAATTATTTTCCTCCTTTTTATGGGACTCTGTCCCAAACCCTGTGATCCTTTTAAAAGGGTCAACCTAAATTATAATTAATATATATTTTATAACATTTGATAAGTAACTGATTAACGGTTTTCAACTTAAGACGTACACGCCGCTTTAGTAATTTTCCTTGCGAACCTCGAAATATGATCTGGGATGAGCACATACCGGGCATACATCGGGTGCTTTTTTGCCGATTACGATATGTCCGCAGTTGCGGCATTCCCACATAGTTTCTTCGCTTTTTTCAAATACCTTCTGCATTTCGATGTTGTTAAGAAGGGCACGGTATCTTTCTTCGTGAGCCTTTTCGATTTCACCGACCATACGGAACTTTTCAGCAAGGTCTGTAAATCCTTCCTCTTCGGCAACCTTGGCAAATTCTGCATACATATCTGTCCATTCGTAGTTTTCGCCCTCAGCCGCATGAAGAAGGTTTTCTGCTGTTGAACCGATTCCGTTTAATGCCTTGAACCACATCTTTGCATGTTCCTTTTCGTTGTCGGCTGTGTGCTGGAATATAGCCGAAATCTGCTCATAGCCTTCTTTTTTTGCAACGCTTGCGAAATATGTATATTTGTTTCTTGCCTGGCTTTCACCTGCGAAAGCTTCCATAAGGTTTTTTTCTGTTCTTGAACCTTTTAATTCCATAATCAATCCTCCTAATCAAGCAGTTTTTAATAACAATTATCATTTACTAAATGTTATCATATAACTAAAATAAATGCAATAGTTTTTTTGAAAAATTGTTTAAAAAACTATACTAAATTATTAGTTAAGACTAACAATCTTTTTTAATATTTACTATGTTTTTATATATAAACTTACTCTTATATGACAATTTGTATTGACAAAATTCAAAATATTGATATAATACCATAGTATATTAGTAGGAATTTTTAAATGAAGTGGGGTATATAATTATGATAACCGGAAAAGAATCCGTAATGCAAAACGCTATCAGCAAAATTTCAGAAAACTATATTTATGACCATGAATTTCCGATTTACTGCGATAATATGCGACTTCCCAACAGAAGTGAAATTGTGTCGATAATAAAGGATATACAGAAGGTTGTTTTTCCGGCATATTTCTGCGGAAGCGAAGCAAGAGGAATGGATTCCAAGGAGTTTATCGAAAAAACACTTATTACAATATATTATCAGCTTAAAACACAGCTTGAGCTTGCTCATTCTCTTTGCAAATGCACAAAGGTAACAAAGGTTTTCGATTCTGACAGAATTGACGATATTTGCAGTGAATTTATAAATGAAATACCTAATATCCAGAATAAGCTTATTAAGGACATTATAGCCAACTTCGAAGGCGATCCTGCTGCAACAAGTAAGGCAGAAATTATTCTTTCTTATCCCGGATTTTACGCGATTTTTGTTTACCGCTTTGCACATGAGCTTTATAAGAGAAATGTGCCTTTCATTCCCAGAATGATGACAGAACACGCTCATAGCAAAACCGGTATAGACATCAATCCCGGTGCGGAAATCGGCGAATATTTCTTCATCGACCATGGTACAGGTATTGTTATCGGCGAAACAACAACAATCGGCAACAATGTCAAAATATATCAGGGCGTTACTCTCGGAGCACTTTCACCGAGAAAAGGTCAGGTACTCTCCGGCGTAAAACGTCATCCTACCGTTGAGGACAACGTAACTATCTACGCAAACTCAACAATACTCGGTGGTGATACGGTAATCGGAGAAAACTCTGTAATCGGCGGTAACTCCTTTGTAACTGAATCCGTTGATAAAAACAGCTATGTGAGCATTAAGGCTCCCGAGCTTATTATCAGAACAGACGATTAATTGACGGAGGCAGTACAAATGGAGAAATCGGTTAAAAAAGAAAGCTTTCTCGCCATAGCACTTCCGGCAATGCTGTGCTGTGCTTTATGGGGAAGCGCCTTTCCGTGTATAAAAATAGGCTATCGGTTGTTTGAAATAAACAGTGCAAATACTGCTGACGTAATATTGTTTGCCGGAATGAGATTTATTGTATCCGGCTTGTTGGTTCTGCTTATCGCTTTCATAGGCGGAAACGGCTTTATAAAGTTGAAAAAAGATGCTGTCGGCAGTGTGCTTATTGTTTCAATGTTTCAGACCATTCTCCAGTACGGTTTTTTCTATATCGGACTTGTTCATACGACCGGCGTAAAGGCATCAATAATAACAGGCTCTAATGTATTCTTTGTTATACTGATTTCAAGTCTGCTGTTTAAGGAAGAAAAATTTACATTAAAAAAATTTATCGGTGTTGCGGTTGGTTTTGTCGGCGTTGTGCTTGTAAATCTGACCTCAGACGGAAGCGGAGCTGGACTTACATTAAACGGTGACGGCTTTGTGTTGATTGCCGCAATATCCTATGGATTTTCGTCTGCATGCCTTAAGAAATTTTCGGCTAAGCATTCAACACTTATGCTCAGTGCCTATCAGTTTCTTTTCGGCGGCATAATACTTTCGCTTTTCGGACTTATGCTCGGAGGAAGGGTAATGCATTATACATTCAGCGGAATTATGATGCTTTTGTATCTCGGTTTTATTTCTGCGGCGGCATATTCGCTCTGGGGCAAGCTGCTTGCATCGCATGAGGTTTCGAAAGTGGCTGTCTATGGCTTTACGAATCCTGTTTTCGGCGTAATATTCTCAAGAATTTTATTGCCCGATGAAAATTCCGCACTTGGATTGACGGTTATTTTAGCCCTTGCACTTGTCTGTACAGGAATATTTATAATCAACAGCAATGGAAATGAGATCCGAAAAAGACGATTAAACGGTAAAAATACAATATTTTATAAATATTAGTAGGGAAAAGACGGTTTTTACCGTCTTTTTTTACGTATATTTGACAATTTCAACAAATGAAATAATGTTTGTTAATTTATTTCTGTGTAAGGTTTTTTGTATGCAATACTTGTTCTTTGTATACAAATTGGTTTATAATAATATCCGTTATAAATTTTACTTAGAATTTATTGGAGGATAACATGGATTATATCAGTGTCAAAGCAAGGGCAAAGATCAATCTCACGCTTGATGTCACAGGCAAACGACCGGACGGCTATCATGAGCTGAGAATGATTATGCAGACTGTGGAGCTTTATGACAAAGTGTTTGTAAAAAAGATAGAAAAGCCTGTTATTAAAATAAAAACCAATCTCGAATGGCTGCCGACCGATAACAGAAACCTTGCATATAAAGCGGCGGAGGTCATAAAGGAAAGATATGATATACCCGGAGGTGTGTTTATCGAGCTTAAAAAGACCATTCCCGTTGCGGCCGGTCTTGCCGGAGGAAGTGCGGATTGTGCGGCAGTGCTTTATGCCATGAACATACTCTACAATCTCAAAATAAAGAGAGAGGAGCTTGCGGCTATTGCGCTGGAGCTTGGCAGTGATGTTCCTTATTGCCTTATGCGCGGAACGGCATTGGCAGAAGGCAGAGGAGAAATTCTTACAAGACTTCCTGCCTGTCCCGAAGCATGGATTGTGCTTGCCAAACCGGCAGTCGGTATGTCAACCGCGGCGGTCTATAAGGCGATTGATGCAATCGACGGATATTCCCATCCGGATACGGAAGGCATGATAGATGCAATAAAGAAATCCGATATAAACGCAGTTGCCTCAAAGCTTTCCAATGTGCTTGAAAATGCCTCTATACCTATGTGTCCGATGATAGGCGATATCAAAAAAATGCTTTCGGATATGGGTGCGGTCGGTGTGCTTATGAGCGGAAGTGGCCCGACAGCCTATGGCATATTCAAGGATAAGGAAACAGCACAGAAAGCGGCAGACAATGTCAAAAAGACGTTTAACATACGAGATGTGCATATAACAAAAATTTTCAATATATAAGGATTAAGAAATTACTTAAATTGATGGGGGTAAAATAATGAGTGAATATAAAGTAAAAATTGCAGAAAACGAATATCTTCCTTTGAGGGATGTTGTGTTCAACACACTTAAGGACGGAATACTTACAGGCAGACTTAAGCCCGGCGAAAGACTTCTTGAAAACCAGCTTGCTGAAGAGCTTGGCGTAAGCCGTACACCTATCAGAGAGGCTTTAAGAATGCTCCAGATTGAAAACCTTGTCGATCTTATTCCCAGAAGAGGCGCACAGGTTAAGGATATGAGCGAAAAGGACATCAAAAATGTTCTTGAGATAAGGAAGGTTCTTGAGGAGCTTGCCGCAGGTCTTGCCGCAGAAAACATCACCTCAAAGCAGATTAACGAGCTTAGAGAGGCACACAGAGGCTTTGTTGAGGCATTTGAAAGAGGGGATTCAAAGGACGCACTTGACTGCGATACAAAGTTCCATGATATTATTTTCAATGCAACAGAGAATGAAAAGCTTGTTCAGATAATAAGCAATATATCAATACAGATTTATCGTTACAGAATTGCATATTTAAGACTGCTTAAGAACATCAATGTTCCGAGCCAGCAGCATATCGACCTTATTGCGGCACTTGAAAGCAGAGATTCCGCTAAGGCAAAGAAGATAAGCAAGGAGCATATCGTTGAGCAGGCAAACGAAATACTTAAGTCACTGCATTATTGATTGAAGCTATGGGGCTTTGCCCCATACCCCATCACCCTTTAAAAAGGGTGAACCTAAACTTTATTGAAAATCATTTTAACAAATGATTTTCGGGAAGATATTATTTAATTTAAAACTCTGTATCAAATCGAACTAAGCAACCTTGCGACTTGTAAAGCCGTAAAATGAATTTGTAGGAATATGCTTAAGCATAAACTTTATTTCGATAAAATATTTAAATATATCTTACAATTCTTGATTATTCTCTTTTGATAGGCTAAAATAAATGTTATAAAATAAATGAAAAAATCATCTGAAGGATGTGGTCTAATGGAAGAGAGAAAACGAAGATCTTCGTCAAGACAGAGCCGTTCAACCGGTTCTGCGAGAGGAGCAAGAAATAATTCCGCAAATACGGATAATAATAATCAGCGAAAAAAGAGAAAGAAAAAACTGTTTTATATGGATAAACGTCGTCGCATGCTTGCCATACTTGCGGCAGTTGTCGTGCTTATACTTGCCTGTATAATCGGCTTTGCGACACGACGCAACGGCAGTGAGGTTCTGGTCAACGGCGAAAGTGCCGGTGTTATCAATACAAGAAAAATCACCGAAACAGACATCACCAATAATGTTACGGCGCTTATTACCGAACAGGTCGGTACAAACGTGCAGATTATGGATGATATAAAGCTTAAAGGCGTTCATGTATCTGCAAAAACACAGGCAGTTGCACCGGAGGCAATGTTCACAAAGCTCCGTGATACGGTTGCTTATAATATAGAGGCATATGCCATTGCGGTCAACGGAAACGTAATTGTTACACTCCCGAATCAGGAAGCTGCAAATACGGTGCTCCAGTATCTTAATGACAAATATACTCCCGAAGGTGTTGAAAATGTTTCCATTTCGTATTCCGAGGACGTCCAGATAGTAACTCAGTTTGTTGATACATCAACGGTAATGACCGTTGAAGCGGCAGAAAACAAAATAACAGCCGGTGAAACGGTTACGGCAACACATACTGTTAAATCCGGTGAATATCTCCAGTATATCGCCAGCAGCTACGGTATGACATTGCAGGAAGTATATGAGCTTAATCCTAAGCTTAATTCAACACCGAATATATATGTAGGCGAAGAGCTTACCGTAAGACAGACAAAACCGCTTATCAACGTAAAAGCAACGGTAACAACTACGGAAACCGAAACAATACCTAAGGAAACCGAATATCAGTATGATAACACAAAGAGCAAGAGCTATCGAAAGGTCGTTCAGCAGGGCTCGGACGGTACACAGCAGGTAACAAAGGAAACCGTATATATAAACGGAACATTGGACAGCGAAAACAATGTTTCATCGTCAACCGTAAAAGAAGCTGTTAAGGAAATTGTTATGATTGGTACGAATTAAAAAAGGAGTCTTAATTATGCCGCAGATTAGTATTAAAACAAATTTTCCTCTTACGGACCTTCAGAAAGACAAATTAACAAAGGACTCAGCCGATATACTCATCAATGAGCTTGGCAAGCGTGACAAATGGCTTTCTGCCGTTGTAGAGGATAATGCACATATATATTTGAGAGGTTCGCATTCGGAGCATACTGCAGTTGTCACACTTATGGTTTATAAGGAAATAAGCTCGGAATCTGCCGAAATATTCACCAACTCAATGACGGAGCTTATCACAGCGGAAACCGACATTCCGAGCGATCGTGTTATAATAACATTTATTCCTGTCAACCAATGGGGACTTGGCGGAAAGCTTACAGAATAAAAATATATTACCGTAGTTACATTTATTCAGTCTTGTAACTACGGTTCTTTTTTATACAAAAGTAAGTAAATTGTAAATTGAATTTTACTTAACACTGTAATAAAATTCATTTATTGATTTTAAACAATAAAATATTTAAGAATAAGGTGGTATTTAATTATGAAAAGCTTTAAGGATTTTGTTGCCGGTGCGGTTGTCGCAACAATAGCAGTCGGAGGAGTTACAACAGCATTTGCCCGTTCCGGAAATTTCAGCATTCCCGTTACATTCAGAAACATAAGCATAAAAATTGACGGCGATACGCTTATAACCGACAAGGAACCGTTTATTTATGACGGCACAACATACCTTCCCATCAGAGCCGTTGCAGAGGCAGTTGACAAAGAGGTAAGCTGGGACGATTCAACAAACACCGTTTCCCTTAAATCATCAAAAAGCTCAAGCAGCTCAAAGAACGATAAAGACGATAAGGACGATGACATAAGAGGAACAAGAAAGGTTATTTACAACGACAACGACATAAAAATAACCTTCACAGGTGTTGAAAAAGCAAGCCTTGGCGGTCAGAAGGTAAACCTTATTATCGAAAACAATTCGGATACGGATTATCGCTTTACAGCCAAAAATGTATATGTAAACGGTGAAGAAATATCTCCCGTATTCTCATGCTCAGTCGATTCCGGCAAAAAGGTTATCACAGATATGACCTTCCTTAAGGCAAGCCTTAATAAGAGCGGTATTGAAGACATCGAGTCAATCAAGCTTAAATTCCATATGATTGATGAGGATTCCATACTGGATTATGAGGACACAAGCACAATCAAATTTGATATAGATTAATTTTCTGTTCTAATAAAACCGGATAAGCCATATATATTCCACTAAGGAGGGATAAATATGGTAAACAGGAAATACAACAGAGTTTTTGTTCTGCTTACGGGCAAAAACGGATTTCAGAATATAAACGGAAGCTGTGATATGGAGATAATAAACGGAAAGGGCAGGCTTTATGCTTATGTCGGAAAAATAGGTACTGTCGGCTCTTCCTGCTTTAAGCTTTATCTTATTGCTCCGGGAATAAAGCAGAGTGCGGCTGTCTTTGCCGGAGAGCTTAAGCTCAAAGGGCAAAACGGCATTCTCGAAACCAAATTCGATCCGCAGAATATGTTCGGAAGCGGAATAATGTTTGAGGACATAAGTGCCGCCGCTGTCTGCAAAAGCCATATGCCGGAGAATATAATTCTCGACGGCTTTGTTTCAAATACATTTGAATATAAATATTCTCTTGAAATATATGAAAACGGCAGAAAATATACCGCCGAACCGACCGAAACCAAAGAATTATCGGCTGATACATATTTAACCGAAGCAGAAAATGCCGAGGCAGAAGAAAGCTGTCCAAATGAAGAAATATCCGAAATTGAAACAACGGTCGAAAATGCCGAACAGAACGCCAAAATAACGGCGGCGGAAGCTGTGTCTGAAATTCCGCCGAATATGCCGTTTTATGATAATGCGGTAATTTCTCCGCATGATACATTTCGTGATATAGCAAGAAAATTCCGTCGTGAGCTGGAGCTTTTGGACGAAATGGGTATAATTGATAAAAACGAAATACTCAATGACGAGCCTGTTTCGGATAAAAAAACGGTATCGGCCGACAATGAGAAAAACGAAAAGGATAACAGCCTGTTTGCCACCCATGAGCATCTTATAACCGACGATTTCCGCCAATGGATAAAGCTCGGTTATCGTGAGGCATATACAACGGATATACCGCTCGGAATTTTGAGAAATACATATCTGCGATACAGGGCAGCAAAGGGCGGCCACATACTTTTCGGAAAGGATAAGGAAAAGAGCTATGTTGCCGTTGCCGGAGAAATAACCGATTTGTCGGCCGCAAAAAACGGTTTTGACGAATTTATGCCTATAAAAAATTCGGAGAATATGGGATATTGGATAAAAGCAATATAGCATTTTGTCCTCTTTTGTGGTAGAATTAACCTAAAGGGAGGAGAGATACCATGGAAATTAAATTCGCTGACAGAATGAACCATTTTAAGGACGGTATTTTCACTGTTCTTAATGAAAAGAAAAGAGAATTAATAAAAGAAGGAAAAAAGGTATACGATTTTTCTGTAGGAACACCGGACTTTGTGCCCGAAAAGGCGTCTATGGAGGCACTTTTGGAGGCTGCCCATGATCCTGCAAAATTCAAATATGCAATCGCAGATATTCCCGAGCTTACAGAAGCGGTAATCGGCTGGTACAAACGCCGTTACGGTGTTGACCTTGAGGCTGACGAAATCACTTCCGTAAACGGTTCACAGGAAGGACTTGCTCACATCGGACTTACACTTTTCAACCCTGATGATGTTTGCCTTGTTCCTGCACCATGTTATCCTATTTTCGAGATAGGGCCGTTCCTTTCGGGCGCACATATCGAATATTATCATCTTAAGGAAGAGAATAACTATGAGCTTGACCTTGATTCCATTCCCGAAGATATTGCATACAAAGCAAAGGCTATACTCGTTTCATATCCCGCAAATCCTGTTTCGGCGGCAGTAAGACCGGAGTTTTATCCTAAACTTATTGCATGGGCAAAGAAATATAACGTAATCGTTATACATGACAATGCTTATTCCGAAATGACCTTTGACGGCTATGAAGGAACATCGTTCCTTGCATTTGAAGGTGCAAAAGAGGTCGGTGTTGAGTTCAACTCACTTTCAAAGGCATATAATCTGACAGGTGCAAGAATATCCTTCTGTATCGGAAACAAACAGATTATTTCCGAATTCAAAAAGCTTCGTTCGCAGATTGACTACGGTGTATTCCTTCCGGTGCAGTATGCCGCTGTTGCCGCTCTTAACTCACCGATGGACAATATCATCAATAACAGAGAAGAATACCGCCGCCGTCGTGAAGTATTAAGCAAAGAATTCGGCGAAGCCGGCTGGCCCGTAAAGCTCAGCACAGGCAGTATGTTCATGTGGACAAGAATACCCGAAAAATACAAATCATCAAACGATTTTGTTATGGATTTAATGGAAAAGACAGGCGTTATTGTAACTCCCGGTTCTGCCTTTGGCGAGGACGGAGAAGGCTATGCACGTCTTGCGCTCACTCATTCCGTTGAAGAAATAAAAGAGGCCGCAAAAGCAATAAAAGAAAGCGGAATATTCAGTAAATAAAATAAGCCGTGAAAAAAACTCCCTGTCCGTTTCGGATAGGGAGTTCTGTGTTAATCAAATCAATTCTGAGGTACGTTATATGTTGTGTTGAAGCTCAAGCCGTTTACAACCCATACATCCGATAAATCGGGTGTTCCGTCTTCGCCGGCTCTGCAAACAAGATAATCTCCGTAGAAATGAGGAACAGCAAGTCTGTTTGTGTAAAGTATATCTCCCCATGCTGTTTCAACAGTAAGCTTATATTCTGTCGGAACAAACATAGCAAAGTTTGTGTTTGCCGAAGGAATTGCCTTTATGTTGATGAATGTATCTTTTACGAAATCATCGGCTGTAAGAGGTGAGCCGTCTTCTTTTGTATATGTAGCGATAACCTTTGACATTTTTGTCATCCACATTTCTCCGCTTATGCCTTTTAAAACAACGCTTTCGCCGTTGTCTGTTGCTGTGTAGTCTGTGCCTTCAAGGAAGTTTGTGAATGAATAATCCTTTGATACTGTCATTGCCTGAACAGTGTATTCTGTTTTTCCCGTTAAGAACCATTTGTCGGAATTTGCGGCAATATAGTCCTTTGCGTTCATTTCAATCTGTTTTGTTTCTTTTGAATAGTTAAAAATAACGGTTGCAAAATCATTTCTTGTTAAAGCCTTATCACCGATAGCTGTGAGCTTTTCTGTGTCTAATTTAATATGAAGGTATTCTTTATATTTTTCAAATACAGCTTTTGCGTCATTGCCTGTAACCAATGAACCGGTATTGAATACTGTGCCGTTTTCAATAATTCCGGCTTCCTGTGCCCAGTCAACGGCTGCTTCAAACCATGTGCCATCGATGTTTTCGAACTTAGCTGTGTCTTTTCCTAAATTAGGTTTTTCGCAAAGAGTATAAAGCACCTGTAATACCTGTTCAAGTGTTATCTCCGCATCTCCGTTGAATTCGCCCTTGTCATCGCCGACCATTATCTTGTTTTCTGTTACATAAGTGAGTGCCTCTGTGTAATCAGTAGCATTGTCTGCCGCAAAAACAGCAGTTGCCGATGAAACAGTGAGTATTGATGCTGTCAATACCGCTAAAAATTTTTTCATTTGTGTTCCTCCTTAATAAAAAACTGTAATATTAATGTATCATACGGTATAAATATAATCAATACTTGCCAAAGCTGAATATAAATGAAAAATATCTTAAGAAAATATTTCAAATTGCCGACTTATATTGATACGGAAAAATAAAGCTGTATAATATGAGTACATAAATTAAGTATATTCCTAAAAATGATAAAGGGAGTGTTAAATATGAAGAAATCAATTAAGCAGAATATTATTGTTTTAATGGCGGTATCGGCAATGGCACTTTCCGCCTGTGCAAAATCGGATACATCAACGACTGACAGTTCAAAGACAGAAACAACGGACACAGCCTCCGATGCGGCAGATATTAATGCAGAGGACGAAGAAAAGCTTATTTCCGTACTTGTGGATATAAGAGACAATATGGAGGTCGGTACAGCCGGAAGCTCGCTCAAAGCCGTTCCTTTCGGTGCAGAGCTTCTTGATTGGAGCATAGACACGACAATGAATACAAATGAAACAAAACAGGTTGTTGCCGAATGGCTCAGTGAACAGGATTCCGATAAGCTTGCGGAAATAAACGAACAGCTTATGCTTGCGGTAAATACCGCACAGGCACTTACAGGTGAAAGCGGTAAGGAGCTTATGGAGTCAGCCGGCTTTGAATCGGAAAACTATCCTTGGTCAGATGCAAAAACAGATATTATTAGCGAGGCATTAAACGCAGTCGGTGCTGAAGGAGCACAGGAAAGACCTGTGTCAGAGTAAAATTATTAAACCTATAAAATAAGCAAAAAATAAAGCAGGTGGTGCAAACCATCTGCTTTTTGTTGTTCACAATTAATCCTTGTCATTGTTGTCCTCAACGATTATTTCCGAATCGTCAATCTTTTCTGTCTTTACATCGCTGTTGTCTGCGTAAGGTATGTCGGATTCAACATATTCGGCATTTTTAACATCATCATCGGAAACCATTGTGCTCATAAGCTTGAATGTGCTTATTATAACAATAAGGTTCTGGACACCGTCGATAAGAAGGGCAAAACCAATAAGCCTTACAACGACATTTGTTATCGCAAACGGGTTGAGTATAAGGCATATGCCGAATACTATTGTGATGAGTGCGACAATCTCGATAAGCCACCATTTTTCATGGAGCATTCTTTTAGCGTCGAATCCGGCTTTTATCTTCTGTATGCCGTCTGCGGTAAGTATTATTCCGACAACAATAGGAAGTATCGGAATGATTATATCGGGATTTATTATAAGAATAAGTCCGACAGCCGCAAGAAATATGCCGAGAACAAGATTGAACTGATACGAAAATCCTTTTTCCCTGTTCTTAACGAAATCAACTATTTTCATAATTCCCCATATAAGAACGACCGCACCGATTGCATAACATATGGTAACAAGGGATGCATGCGGCCATGCAAGAAAGCATATGCCCATTATTATAAAAACAAAGCCGACCGTTATATAAGCAAGCAGTGCTTTTTTGATAAGTTCCATAAATATTACATCCTTTCAATGAAATTTCTAACCTGTTTTTACTAATTATAATCCACCAAAACTTTTTAATCAATACACACTAATTATATAATGTAACGGTTTAGAGCCGATTTTATGACGTTTATCATATCACTTTACCATGCTAATTCACTAATTCGATAATTTAATAAAGTAAATTATTGACTAACGATAACAGGTGAGTTATAATGTTGACATCAAAAATCAGGGGAGCAGAATTATGAACGAGAATATTATACATATCAGAAATGATGAAGAAGCAATTTTAAGCTTCAAAAATCTTTATAAAAAATTCGGCTATAAACAGTACAAAATGAGTAAGTTCGAGGAATACGACCTCTATGCCGAAAACAAAAACTTTCTTTTGAGCAGTAATATAATCACCTTTACCGACCTTAACGGAAAGCTTATGGCGCTTAAACCCGACGTAACGCTTTCAATCGTCAAAAACATTAAGGACAGCGGAGAAACACAAAAGGTCTACTATAACGAAAATGTATACAGAGCAAGAAAGGGCAGCCACGAGTTCAGCGAAATTCTCCAGACGGGCCTTGAATGTATCGGCGATATTGACCTTTATTCAACAGGCGAGGTGCTTATGCTTGCGGTAAAGAGCCTTATGCAGATTTCTGAAAATTATATTCTTGATATTTCCCATTCCGGACTCATAAGCGAGCTTCTCGGAACTCTTCCCGAAGGAATGAGAGATTCCATTCTTAAATATATCGGTGAAAAAAATTCAACGGCAATCGAAAGAGAGTGTGAAAGAGCCGGAATAAGCAGGGCAGTCACAAGAAGAGCTGTCCAGCTTGCCTCTCTTTACGGCCCCTTTGAGAAAATAACCGAAGAGCTTGAACAGCTCAGCATAAACGAAAAAACCGATTCAGCCATAAACGAGCTTAAGGGTGTTTATGAAATATTAAAGCTTTACGGCTGTGAAAAAAATATAAATATTGATTTTTCAATAATAAACGATATGAATTATTATAACGGCATAGTTTTCAAGGGCTATGTTGCCGGAATTCCTTCCAACATTCTTTCCGGCGGACGTTATGACAATCTTGTGCATAAGTTCGGCAAAAAGGCCGGAGCAATCGGCTTTGCGGTTTATCTGGATATGCTGGACTGGCTCAATCTTACCGATGAGGAAAACGATGCAGATGTGCTTGTTGTATATGACGACAGCATTTCCGCAAAGGAGCTTACAGCCGCAGTGCAAAAGCTCAGTGAGGAAAATTCATCGGTTGCGGTGCTTAAATGTATACCGGCAAACGGACGATACGGAAAGGTTTACCGCATGACAGAAAGGGGGCTTGAGAGCATTGAAGGAGATAATTAATGTAGCTCTTCCCAAAGGACGACTGGGAGAGAAGGTATATGATATATTCGATAAAGCCGGATACAGCTGTCCGTCAATACTCGAAACAAACAGAAAGCTTATATTTGAAAGCGAAGAAAACAGCATAAGATATTTCTGGGTAAAGCCTTCCGATGTTGCAATATATGTCGAAAGAGGTGCGGCAGACATAGGTGTTGCCGGAAAGGATATACTTCTGGAGTATGAGCCGGACGTATATGAGCTTCTGGATCTCAATATGGGAAAATGCCGTATGTGCGTTGCAGGCCCTAAGGGTTTCAGGGACAACACAGCAAGGGCATTAAGGGTTGCCACAAAGTTTCCCAATATCGCCAAGCAGTATTATGCGTCACAGAGCCGTCAGATAGATATTATAAAGCTCAACGGCTCAATCGAGCTTGCACCTATTTTAAAGATGAGCGACGTAATAGTCGATATTGTTGAAACGGGAACAACGCTTAAGGAAAACAATCTTGCCGTTCTTGAGGAAATTCTTCCTATCAGTGCAAGACTTATTTCCAACAAGGTTAGCTATAAATTCAAAAATAAAGAGATAATGGAGCTTTGCGAAAGCATTAACTCCGTTTGCGGATTTGAGGGTGAAAACTGATGATTAAAATAATGGAATATTCAAATACATCGGCAGAAGAAATATTTGCAAGGGGCATTTCGGCAACAGGCGTAGAGGACATCGTTGCGGACATAATTGCAGATGTAAGAAAAAACGGAGATAAGGCTCTTTTTAAATATTGCGAAAAATTCGATAACACAGTTACCGACTGCCTTGAGGTAACAGACGAAGAAATTGAAGAGGCATTCAATGCCGTTGATGATGAATTTTTGAGAATAATCAAACAGGCAAAGCAGAATATATATGACTATCACAAGCATCAGGTACGCAGCAGCTTTGTTGTTGCCGAAAAGGACGGAATCGTTCTCGGACAGAAAATAATTCCGCTTGAACGTGCCGGTGTATATGTTCCCGGAGGCACAGCTGCTTATCCTTCAACAGTGCTTATGAATGTCGTTCCTGCAAAGCTTGCCGGCGTTAAGGAAATCGTTATGACAACTCCGGCAAAGGAAGGTAAAATCAATCCGGTTATTCTTGCCGCTGCAAAAACAGCCGGTGTTGACCGTATATTTAAGGTAGGAGGTGCACAGGCGATTGCGGCTCTTGCTTACGGAACTGAGTCGATTCCGAGAGTTGATAAAATAGTTGGCCCCGGCAATGCCTTTGTTGCAGAGGCAAAGAAACAGGTTTTCGGCATTGTAAACATTGATATGATTGCAGGCCCAAGCGAAATTCTTGTCATCGCTGATGGTACTTGTTCTGCAAAGACCGTTGCGGCAGATATGCTTTCACAGGCAGAGCATGATAAGCTTGCCTCAGCCGTACTCGTTACCGACAGCCGTAAGCTTGCCGATGAGGTTGCCGAGCAGATAGAGGCACAGCTCAGAATACTCCCCAGAGAGGAAATAGCAAGAGCGTCAATAGAGAACAACGGCAAAATAATCGTTGCCGACAATATAGAACAGGGTATAGAAATAGCCAATACAATAGCTCCCGAGCATCTTGAGCTTTGCGTAGACAATCCGTTTGATTATCTCGACAGAATTAAAAATGCCGGTTCTATTTTCCTCGGAAAGAACTGCCCGGAGGCTCTCGGAGATTATTATGCAGGCCCTAACCATACACTTCCCACAAGCGGAACGGCAAGATTTTCAAGTCCACTTTCGGTAGACGATTTCGTTAAGAAATCAGCCTTCACTTATTATACAAAAGAGGCTCTCGGTGCTGTATGCGAGGACATTGCATACTTTGCGGAAAAAGAAGGTCTTTCGGCTCATGCACGCTCCGCACTCGTAAGATTTGATAAGGCAGGCTTTTAAGGAGGTAAGGCTATGAGCAGATTTATGGATAAAAAATATGCCTCGCTTGAGGAATATGTTCCCGGTGAACAGCCTAAGGATATGCAGTACATAAAGCTTAATACAAATGAGTCACCGTTTCCGCCTTCGCCAAAGGTACTTGAAGCGATAAACAGCGAGGAAATAAATAAGCTGGAGCTTTATCCCGATCCGGTCTGTACCGGACTTACCAAAAGACTTGCGGAAACCTACGGAGTTAAGCCGGAAAACGTATTTATCGGAAACGGCTCGGACGAAGTGCTCAATTTCTCGTTTATGGCTTTCTGCGAGGACGGAGCGGCTTTTGCCGATATTACATACGGCTTTTATCAGGTATTTGCCGATCTTTACAATATAGATGCAAAGGTTATTCCGTTGAGAGCGGATTTCTCGATAGGCGTTGAGGATTATCTCAATCTTAACCGCTGTATCTTCATAGCAAATCCCAATGCGCCTACGGGGCTTATACTTCCGCTTGACTGTATAAGAAAAATAATCGAGTCCAATAAGGACCATGTTGTTATAATAGATGAGGCTTATATAGATTTCGGCGGTGAAAGCTGTGTTCAGCTTGTGAACGAATATGATAATCTGCTCGTTGTACAGACCTATTCCAAATCACGTTCTCTTGCCGGAGGACGTCTTGGCTATGCAATAGGCAATGCAGAGCTTATAGCGGATTTAACAAAAATCAAGTTTTCGACAAATCCTTATAACATAAACCGTCTTACGCTTGCGGCAGGAGAGGCATCTCTAAACGATGCGGAGTATTACAGAAATAACTGCCGGAAGATAATCGAAAACAGAAGATATACAACGACAGAGCTTGTCAAACTCGGCTTTGAGGTGCTTGCGTCCTGTTCAAACTTCGTTTTTGCAAGAACCGACAGAATGGAAGGCGGCGAGCTTTATTTAAAGCTTAAGGCCAAGGGCATACTTGTCCGTCATTTCGATAAGGAAAGAATAAAGGATTATCTTAGAATAACAATAGGAACAAAGGAGCAGATGACGGCTCTTATCAATACATTGGAAACGATATTTAAGGAGGAAAACCGATGAGAACAGCGGAAATAAGCAGAAAAACCGCAGAAACGGACGTATATGTTTCTCTCTGCCTTGACGGAAGCGGAAACAGCGAAATTTCGACAGGCGTTGGTTTTCTTGACCATATGCTTACGCTTTTTGCAAAGCATGGACGTTTTGACCTTGTTGTGAACTGCAAGGGCGATGTTGATGTTGACGACCACCACAGCGTTGAGGATATTGCCATTGTTCTTGGACAGGCATTCAAAAATGCTCTCGGCGATATGCGTGGAATATGCCGTTACGGCGATATAATTCTTCCTATGGACGAAACGCTTATACTCTGTGCAATAGACATAAGTGGAAGAAGTTTTCTGGGCTATGGACTGGATATACCGACGGAAAAGGTCGGAACCTTTGACACAGAGCTTACGGAGGAGTTTTTTTCCGGCTTTGTAAGAAACCTACCCATGAGCCTACATATAAAACAGCTTGCCGGAACAAATTCACATCATATTATCGAAGGAACATTCAAGGCTTTCGGCAGAACATTGGCAAAGGCAGTTAAAATAGACGAAGAATTTGCGGACGAAATACCTTCTACAAAGGGCGTTCTTTAATACCGGCAAAGGGAGATGACATAATTGACAGCAATAATTGATTACGGAGTTGGCAACCTTTTTTCTCTGAAAAGCTCCTTTGCCTTTATCGGCGAAGAGGCGGTTGTTACCAACGATAAGGATATAATAGATAAAAGCGACAGAATAATACTTCCCGGAGTAGGTGCTTTCGGCGATGCTGCAGAAAAGCTTAGAGAAAGCGGACTGGATAAGGTCGTTAAGGAGCAGGCGGCAAAGGGCAAGCCTATACTCGGAATCTGCCTCGGTATGCAGCTTTTGTTCGATAAAAGCTATGAATACGGCGAACACGAAGGGCTCGGACTTATAAAGGGAAGTGTAAAGCCCATTGAGGACGTTATAGATAAAGGACTTAAAATACCGCATATCGGCTGGAACGGACTTATTTTCCCTAAAAATAAGGAAAAGAGCCGTATATATAAATATACAAACGAAGGCGACTGTGTGTATTTTGTTCATTCATATTATGCCGCAGACTGCGAAGAATCGGTTACTGCTTATGCGGAATACAGTGCTTTGCTTACGGCGTCGGTTGAAAACGGCAATGTATACGGAACACAATTCCACCCGGAAAAAAGCGGAGAAGTCGGACTCGGAATACTTAAGGCATTCTGTGAATTATAATGTGGTATTATAAAGGAGAAAAATATGTATATTATTCCTGCAATAGATTTATATAACGGCTGTGCGGTCAGATTAAAAAAAGGCGATTATGAGCAAATGACCGTATACAGCAATAATCCACCGGAGTTTGCCGAAAAGTTTGAAAAAAGCGGTGCTGAATGGCTTCACGTTGTCGATCTCGAAGGTGCAAAGGACGGAACAACGTCAAATATAGAAACCGTTAAAGCTATCGTTGAAAAAACAGGTATGAAGGTGGAAATAGGCGGCGGAATCAGAAACGATGAAACTGTCGATAAATATATAAATATAGGTGTTTCAAGAGTTATTCTCGGAACAGCAGCAGTCAAGGATAGTGCATTTCTTAAAAGAGCGGTTAATAAATACGGTGATAAAATTGCCGTAGGCGTTGACATCCGTGACGGACTTGTGGCGATAAAGGGCTGGCTGGAAACAACCGAGCTTAAATGCTTTGATTTCTGCGAATATCTCGAAAAAATCGGTGTAAAAACCATTATCTGCACAGATATATCAAAGGACGGTATGCTCGGCGGAACAAATACAGAGCTTTATAAAAAGCTTAACGAAAGCTTTAATATAGACATCGTTGCCTCAGGCGGAGTGTCAACAATAGCAGACATAAAGAAGCTTGCCTCAATGAATATGTACGGTGCAATACTCGGCAAGGCACTTTATGAAAACGCCGTTGACCTTTCCGAGGCGGTAAAGACAGCAAAGGAGGCGGCACAATGATAACAAAACGTATTATTCCGTGCCTTGACGTAAAGGACGGACGAGTTGTAAAGGGTGTTAATTTTCTTGGACTTTCGGACGTTTCCTCGCCTGTTGACCTTGCAAGATTTTATTCTGACGGCGGTGCGGACGAGCTTGTTTTTTATGACATAACCGCATCTGCGGAAGGAAGAACGCTTTTTACCGATATATTGAAAAAGGTTGCGGAACAGATTTTCATTCCGCTTACTGTCGGCGGCGGCATAAACACAGTCGAGGATTTTGACAGAGTGCTTAAATGCGGAGCAGATAAGGTCAGCGTAAATTCCGGTGCAATTAAAAATCCTTCGCTTATACTTGATGCCGCAAAGAAATACGGCGACCAGTGCGTTGTGCTTTCCGTTGACGTAAAGCGTGTTGACGGACGTTTTACCGTATTTTCAAGAGGCGGACGTGATAACACCGGCATGGACGCAATCGAATGGATAAAAAAATGTGTTGCCAACGGAGCCGGCGAAATTGTCGTAAACAGCATTGATACTGACGGAGTTAAAAACGGCTTTGACCTTGAAATGCTTGATGCCGTATGCAGTGTTGTGTCCATACCGGTCATTGCATCCGGCGGTGCCGGCTGTAAGGAGGACTTTGTTAAGCTTTTCAAAACTCTTCCGAAGGTGGACGCAGGTCTTGCCGCATCAATATTCCATTTTGGTGAGGTAGACATTCGTGATTTAAAGAAAACACTCAAAAACGAAGGAATTAACATGAGAATATAAGGAGAAACAGCTATGCTTGATATAAATGAACTTAAGTTTGACGAAAAGGGAATTATTCCCGCAGTTGTACAGGACGCAGAAAGCAAAAAGGTGCTTACCGTTGCATATATGAACAAAGAAAGCCTTGAAATAAGCATGAAGGAAGGCAAAACCTGCTTCTGGTCACGCTCAAGACAGGAGCTTTGGAGAAAGGGCGAAACATCGGGAAACTATCAGCATATTGTCAGCATAACAGCCGACTGCGACAGAGATGCGCTCACAGTGCTTGTAAAAAAGGACGGCCCTGCCTGTCATACCGGAGCAGACAGCTGCTTTAATGACCTTGTGTATGAAAACAAGGATGTTAATTATTTCTCCTACGAAGGCCTTATGAAGCTTATCGAAGGCAGAAAAACAGATAAAAAGGAAGGCTCATATACAACCTATCTCTTCGAAAAGGGTATCGACAAAATACTCAAAAAGGTCGGAGAAGAGTCCACAGAGGTAATTATTGCGGCAAAGGCCGATGATAAAAAAGAAACTATATACGAAGTTTCCGATTTGTGCTATCATGTAATGGTTATGATGATTGAAATGGGCATCTCTATTGATGATATAACAAAGGAACTCGCTTCAAGACACGTAATAGACCATAAGGTAAAGCAGGAGAAGATGACAAAATGATTAAGTCTGACTTTCATACACACACATTGTTCTGTGACGGCAAGGAAACGGTTGATATTATGGCAAAAGCGGCATATACCAAGGGCATGGACGCTCTCGGCTTCAGCGGACATTCGCATACGCCATTTGACGAAAGCTATTGTATGAGTACGGAGGCAACGGCAAACTATATCGAGGCTGTTAAAAGAATACGGCGTGAGTATGACGGAAGACTTGAAATTTATCTCGGAATAGAAAGAGATCTGTATTCGGATATACAGGATCTGCATATATTCGATTATGTTATTTCCTCGGTGCATTATGTTTTTAAAAACGGAAAATATCTGCCCGTTGATGAATCGGAGGAAATATTCGTAAATAACGTAAAGCAGTATTACGGCGGCGATTATATGGCATTCTGCGAGGATTATTATAAAGCTGTTGTAAAGGCCTGTTCTGTAAACGGCAGTGATATTCTCGGTCATATCGACCTTGTAACAAAGTTCAACGAAGGCAATAAGCTTTTCGATACATCAGATGAACGCTATGCCTATGCCGTTGATGAGGTGCTTGACGTTGCGGCGGCAAAGGACAAAATAATAGAAATCAATACCGGAGCTATATACAGAGGCTATCGCTCGGTTCCGTATCCGTCATTCGATATACTTAAAAAATGGAATCTGCTCGGCGGAAGAATTATTTTCTCCGGCGATGCACATGATACGGAAGGCCTTTGCTATAAATTCGATGAGGCGGAAAGGCTTGCAAAAGAGGCAGGTTTTGAAACTGCGGTTGTTTTTGATGACGGAGAATTGACCGAGGTCGAGCTATGATTGAACTGTGATTGTAAAATTTGTGTTTAATAAAATACAGCAATCACTATTGACAATATTTATTCAGCGTGTATAATACAAATTAATGAAATAAATCCTAAAAGCAGTGATAAGAAGGAGTAATCCTGTTGCGGTATTTCAGAGAGAAGGCGTAAGGTGCAAGCCTTTATACGGACAGAATGAAGCAGTCTTTGAGCTTTGAACCGAAAGTTTCGGCAAGTAGGCTTCAACATAATTCCTATGTTATAAGGAAGCGGTATGTCAGTACCGGCAGAGTGTAAGGCTTTTGCCTTGAATTTAGGTGGTAACACGGATATTTATCCGCCCTAAGCGTTGTGCTTGGGGCGGTTTTTTTATGCGGTTATTATTAACTCTGATTTCGGCACAAAAATATTATTAATATCAGGAGTGAGGAAGAAATGAGAACATTTGAAAAATCAACAAAGCTTAACAACGTCAGCTATGATATAAGAGGCCCCGTTATGGACGAGGCAAATGCAATGGAAGCAATGGGTACAAGAATACTCAAGCTCAACATCGGCAATCCGGCACCTTTCCGTTTTGAAGCACCGGATGAAATGATAAGAGATATGATTTATAACCTTCGTGATACAGAGGGATATTCATCATCAAAGGGACTTTTCTCAGCAAGAAAGGCTATCATGCAGTACTGTCAGCTTAAGAATATTCCTAATGTTGACATTGACGACATCTATACAGGAAACGGCGTAAGCGAGCTTATTGCAATGGCTATGCAGGGACTTCTTAACACAGGCGATGAAATACTTGTTCCTTCGCCGGATTATCCGCTCTGGACAGCATCAATAACTCTTGCCGGAGGTACGGCAGTTCATTATCATTGCGATGAACAGGCAGAGTGGTATCCGGATATTGAGGATATTAAGAGCAAGGTAACATCAAGAACAAAGGGTATTGTTGTAATCAATCCCAACAACCCGACAGGTGCTTTATATCCCAGAGAGGTTCTTCAGGACATCGTTGATGTTGCAAGAGAAAACGAACTTATAATATTTGCGGATGAAATATATGACAGACTTGTTATGGATGGACTTAAGCATACAGCTATAAGCTCATTATGCCCGGATCTTTTCTGTGTAAACTTAAACGGTCTTTCAAAATCGCATCGTGTTGCCGGATGGAGATGTGGCTGGATGTGCCTTTCGGGCGATAAGAGCAAAGTAAGGGGCTATATCGAAGGCCTTAATATGCTTTCATCAATGCGTCTTTGCTCAAATGTTCCCGGCCAGTCTATTATCCAGACGGCAATGGGCGGAATCCAGTCAGCTGACGAGCTTCTTATGCCCGGCGGACGTATCTATGAGCAGAGAGAGGTTATTTACAATATGCTCAACGACATTCCCGGCGTAAGCGTTGTTAAGCCGAAAGCTGCATTCTATATTTTCCCTAAGCTTGATATAGAGAAATTCAATATACATGATGATGAGCAGTTCGCTCTTGATTTCCTTCGTAAGAAGAAAATCCTTGTTACACACGGCCGTGGCTTCCATTGGGATCAGCCCGACCATTTCAGAATTGTTTATCTTCCCGAAAAGGAACAGCTTGAATATGCTTGTAAAGAGCTTGCTGATTTTCTTTCAACATATCATCAGTAAAAGGGAGTGTCCGTATGGAAACCAAGAAAATATACCGTCATTTCAAAGGAAATTATTACTTTGTCGAGGATACGGCAATACACAGCGAAACCGGAGAGCGATATGTTGTTTACAGAGCACTTTACGGCGATACAAAGCTTTATATCCGTCCTTATGATATGTTTGTTTCCGAGGTTGACCGCGAAAAATATCCCGACGTAAAGCAGAAATACCGTTTTGAACCGGTAGAAATTAAAGACGTTACGGGCAGACATTGATATGAAATACGAAAATATAAAAGAAGGAATATTTATTTCCAGACCGAACCGTTTTATCGCAGAGGTGCTTGTTGACGGAAAAACCGAGCGTGTCCACGTAAGAAACACCGGCAGGCTCGGCGAGCTTATGATAAGCGGCAGCCGGTGCATATTGGAGGAAGGAAATAATCCTTCACGAAAAACAAAGTATTCGCTTACGGCAATAGAAAATGGCGGACAGCTTGTAAACATTGATTCGCAAATACCAAACGCCGTTGCCGCAGAGGCTCTGGAAGACGGACATATATCCGAAATCGGTATTCCGCAGTATATAAAGCGAGAAGTTAAATATGGCTCATCACGTTTTGACATATACTATGAAAAGGACGGCAGAAAAGGCTTTGTCGAGGTAAAGGGTGTAACTCTGGACGTAAACTCAACGGCTATGTTTCCGGATGCACCGACCGAAAGAGGCACAAAGCATATACATGAGCTTGTTTCGGCAAAATCGGAAGGCTATGAATGTTCGGTGCTTTTTGTAATACAGATGAAGGGCATAACCGCTTTTGCACCCAATGCCGAAAGAGATAAGGCTTTTGCCGATGCGTTAAAGACCGCATATAACGCCGGAGTAAATGTGCTTGCATATGACTGTGTTGTTACGGAAGATTCCATAACGCTTGATAAGCCGATAGAAATTAAATTATAATCAGTTCAAATACAAATAAAAAAGATAGATTCACTTCATTACAGTATCTATCTTTTTTATTTTCTTAGATATTAAATTACAGTAACGAACCAGGCCGAAAATTTTCGGCTTCGGTCATATAGCTGTAACCTGTATTGATTTTTTTCATTCTTCTTTCAATACCCTTGATTTAGATTAAAATATTTGACAAGTTAATAATATTTTAGTATAATACTATTTACGTGCTGATATGGCTCAGTAGGTAGAGCACGTCATTGGTAATGACGAGGTCACGGGTTCAAATCCCGTTATCAGCTTGACGGCAGTCCTGATTTATTTGTGACTGCCGTTTTTCTATGTGTAAAAGGAGAGCAATCATGGTTTCAATTCCAATGTATATATTGGTCTGCGTTATGGTTTTTGTTGCAGGCTTTGTCGATTCTGTTGCCGGCGGCGGCGGACTTATAACACTTCCGATTTTTATGCTTACCGGGCTTCCGGTGCATACGGCGATAGCAACCAATAAGCTTTCTGCCGCTATGGGTACGTCCGCATCAACATTGAAGTTTGCAAAGGAAGGCTTTATTCCGCTTAAGCTTTCGGTTATATGTATCGTTTTTGCGTTGATAGGCTCGCCGATAGGTGCAAACATCGCATTGATGGTCAGTGATGAAAAATTTAAAATAATAATGCTCTTTATACTTCCCGTTATTGCCGTATATGTTCTTAAAAGCAAAAATATGGATGTTCAGAGAAAACAATATTCAGAGGTAAAAACAGCGGTTATTTCCGCCTGTATAGCCTTTGGAGTCGGCATATACGATGGTTTTTACGGACCGGGAACAGGTACTTTTCTTCTTCTGCTTCTGACAGGACTTGCTCATCTGGAGCTTAATAAAGCCGCCGGAGTAACAAAAGCCATCAATCTTACGACAAATATATCGGCACTTGTTGTTTTTGTAATGAACGGCAAGGTATATTTTCCACTCGGTCTGATTGCCGGAGTTTTCGGAATAGCCGGAAATTATATAGGTGCAAGGTGTTTTTCTTCAAAGGGCTCCGGCTTTGTTAAGCCGCTTATTATTGTTGTAATAACTATTTTCTTCATAAAAATAATAACCGAATTTATTTAAACGGTTTAAATTGCATTCGTTGTTTGATATAATAAATTATTAAGGTATTGACAGTAAATTTTATTTGATATAAAGGTGGTTTTTATATGAGTAATGGTAAGGTTGTTGTCGGAATGTCCGGCGGTGTTGACAGCTCCGTAGCCGCATACCTTCTTAAGGAACAGGGCTATGATGTTATAGGTGTTACAATGCAGATATGGCAGAAGGAAGATCCTGCGGAAATAGCCGATAACGGCGGATGCTGCGGACTTTCGGCAGTTGATGATGCAAGAAGAGTAGCATTTAAAATAGACATTCCGTATTATGTAATGAATTTCCGAGATGATTTCAAGAAATACGTAATTGATTATTTTGTAGATGAATACAGCAAAGGTCATACTCCAAATCCATGTATCGCCTGCAACCGATATGTTAAATGGGAATCTCTTTTAAGACGTTCAAAGGAAATCGGAGCGGATTATATCGCTACCGGACATTATGCAAGAATAGATAAGCACCCTGTAACAGGCAGATATGCAATAAAGCTTTCCGCAACCGCACAGAAGGACCAGACCTATGCACTTTATAACCTTACACAGGATCAGCTTAAGTCAACGCTTATGCCTGTCGGAGATTATACTAAGGACGAAATAAGAAAAATTGCGGAAAATATAGACGACTTTGTTTCCAGAAAGCATGATAGCCAGGAAATCTGCTTTGTTCCCGATAACGATTACAGCGGATATATCGAAAAAAATTATAATATAAAATCACGTCCGGGCAATTTTGTCGATATGGACGGAAATGTTCTCGGCAAACATAAGGGCATAATCCATTATACGGTCGGACAGAGAAAAGGTCTTGGCATTACCTTCGGCAAACCGATGTATGTATATGAAATAAGACCGGAAACAAGAGAGGTCGTTCTCTGCGAAAACGACGCTCTTTTCCAAAAAACACTTTACGCAAACAACGTGAATTATATGGCTATCGGTGAAATTAAGGGTGAAATGAGATTTATGGCAAAAATACGTTATAGCCATAAAAAAGCACCATGTACAGTAAGAATGTATGATAAAGATACAATAGAATGTGTATTTGATGAGCCGCAGAGAGCCATAACTCCGGGACAGGCCGTTGTGCTTTATGACGGAGATTTTGTTGCCGGCGGAGGAACAATAATAGGAACACAGCCGCCGAAAAAGTAAAAATCCAGATTTGCAGATTTTACCGCATATCCTGACGGATATGCGGTTTTTGTATACAACAATATTCGTCGGTCAAATGGCAACAGCGGGATAACCGACAGAATATTTCGGTAAAAGTTAAATTATTTATATTGACATGGTGTCAGAACAGCAGAAGGAGATTTTAGTATGCCAAAAGGATCAAAAGAGCTGACTGCCTCGAGAAAAGAGGAAATAATAACAGCCTGCGAAGAGCTTTACAAAGCAATGAGCTTTAAGGAAATTACAATAAAAGAAATAGGCAATGCAACTTCGTTTACCCGTACATCAATATATAATTATTTTCAGACTAAAGAGGAAATTTTCCTTGCACTTCTTCAGCGTGAATATGAACGCTGGCCCGGACATACAATAAAGGACATCAAAAAGCTTTGCAAGGGTGCCGAGACTGTGTGCGATATGGAAATACAGTTTGATTCGACAGGCGGAGATAAGCTTGTTACGGACGAAAAGAAGATAAACGCATGGATTGATAAGGTAAAATCTTATATCGGCTGATAACCGAGTTATTCGGATAAAGCCTTGACAACAAAAAGTCCTGAGCTGAAATTTATTTTTCAACTTAGGACTTTGTTTTATATATTCCGTTTGAACCAATCCTTTAATATCTTTAAATCTTCGTCCGTATGGAACCAATGCTCGGAGCTTTCGGACACTTCTGCATCTGCACCGAATTTATCGCAGAAATCGGAAACAGTGGAGTACGGAACAACAAAATCATTTTTGCCGCACAAAATATAAGTCGGAGTATTCCACTTGGTTATGGGATTTTTCTTTACAAATTCATAATAATCCCAGTTCAGCATTTCACCGAAAGAAGATTGTATATTCTTTTCTCTGCAAAGCCGTTCCTCGGTTATGCCGTCTGTTTTCATCATAATGTTAAGCATTGTCTGCATATTTACCAGAGGAGAGAGAAACAAAGCCTTTTTTACGGGCTTATCCCTTAAAGCAATAAGGCTGAAATAAGCACCTATGCTGTTTGCAAAAAGATAAATTTCACTCCACTTATTTTCAACATATTCATATACGGTATTTAACTCCTTTGTACATTGAAACACATCAAAGCTTTCTTTGCTGTTCTGTCTTTCGCCATGCTTCGGAAAATCAAAACTCAACACCTGTATACCTTTTTCTTCTGCGGCCTCGGCAAGGAGCTGTATCGGCATATCCGTTTTGGATGACAGCTTTCCGTGAACCGCAATAATAACTCTGTCACTTTTGCCGTTCCATATGACAGATGGAATATTGTTTATTTCCGTTTTCATTTCAAAACACCTCTGATAACCATATTACACTAATAAAATCAAAAAATAAACAGGCGTATTGTTAAGAATTTCTTATATTTATATGTAATAATTTGATTTTTATTATAATTTGAATTATAATTACTTAGTATTACAGTATAAAATGCTTTAAATATGTTTAAATATATAAAAATACTAACATATAGAGTTAATAGGGTATTTATTTTTAACCGTATATGTTGTATAATAATTCTTGTATATATTATATACATATTTAGCGTTTAGGAGGTTACTGTAAAATGAAAAAACTTGATGAACTTAGGGACTACATTTCCAAACTCGGTAAGGTCTGCGTTGCATACTCGGGCGGTGTTGATTCCGACTTAGTTATGAACGTGGCTCATGAGGTCTTGAAGGACAATGCAATAGCTATCATAGGAGATGGCGTCATGCTTTCAAGAAAAGACTTACAGGACGCTGAACGACTTGCCAAGAAGGCAGGAATTAAATACTATATTATTAAGGCAGACGCTTTTGCCGTTAAGGAATTTAAGTTTAACGATAAAAGACGTTGCTATTTCTGCAAGAAAAATATTATGGGCGGAGTAAAATCCAAAGCAGCGGAGCTTGGCTTTACAACCATAGTTGACGGTAAAAACGCTGACGACGGAAAGCATTATCGTCCGGGAGCACAGGCAGCCGATGAGCTCGGTCTTGTATCACCGCTTTATGTAGTGGGAATGACAAAGGCAGACATAAGAGAGGCCGCAAAGGAGCTTGGTCTTGAAACATGGAATAAGGCTTCCAACTCCTGTCTTGCAACCCGTTTCCCTTATGATACTGAGCTTACAGCCGAAAATTTTGAAAAGGTGGAAGCAGCGGAGCTTCTCATCGCACAAAAAGGCATACCCAGCGGCAGAGTAAGACTTCACGGAGATATTGCAAGAATAGAAATACCCAAACAGTATTTCGGCGAATTTATCGCAGATACAGAAACTATTGATAAAATTAAAAACATCGGCTTCCGTTATATAACTCTCGATTTGGAAGGCTTTAGAAGCGGAAGCATGGACTAATTTCGGAGGCAGTTATGAATACAAAGGAAATACTTGCTAAGCTCAGAAATCAGGAGCTTACGGTTGATGAGGCGGAAAAGCTGCTTAAGCTTGCACCGACAAAGGATCTCGGATATGCGGTTGTTGACCATCAAAGACAGATGAGAAACGGTTGTCCGGAGGTTATATATGCTCTTGGAAAGACTAAAGAGCAGACTCTCGGCATAATGAAAAATATGCTTGAAAACGGAACGGAAAATATTCTCGCAACAAGAGTTGACGAAGAAAAATACGAATATATTGTTAAAGAAATACCAGACGTTATTTATAACAGAGATGCAAAAACGCTCGTTGTCGAAAGAAATCCTCTGCCGAAAACAGGCGGAATAATACTTGTCGCAACCGGCGGAACATCAGATATTCCCGTTGCGGAAGAGGCTGCGGTTACTGCCGAATTTCTCGGAAATACGGTTGACAGACTTTATGATGTCGGCGTTGCCGGACTTCACAGACTGCTTTCGAGAATAGACAGAGTAGAGGCGGCAGATGTTATTATTGCCGTTGCAGGCATGGAAGGTGCTCTTGCCAGCGTTATAGGCGGACTTACGGACAAGCCGGTTATCGCCGTTCCGACCTCTGTCGGCTACGGAGCAAACTTTAACGGCCTTTCTTCTCTCCTTTGTATGCTTAACAGCTGCGCAAGCGGTGTAGTTGTTGTTAATATTGATAATGGTTTCGGTGCCGGATATACGGCAAACAGCATAAATAAACTGGGGGCTTCAAAATGAAAACACTTTACTTCGATTGCAGTGCCGGTATCAGCGGAGATATGACGCTCGGTGCATTGCTCGATTTGGGAATAGATAAGGATAAATTTGTTGCCGAGCTTAATAAGCTCAATGTTGAAGGCTATGACATGGTTTTCGGCAGAGCCGTTAAAAACGGAATCGGTGCAAATAAGGTTGACGTTGTAATAACGATTGAAGGCTATGATGCAGACGGACATCCAATAATGAAGGAAATCCATGATGATGACCACCATTGTGAGCATCACCACGACCATGACCATGACCATCATCACGACCATGAGCATCATCACGACCATGAGCATCATCACGATCACGAACATGAGCATGACCACGATCACGACCATGACCATCACCACGATCACGACCACCATCATCCTCATGTTCACAGAAATGTTGCAGATGTGTTTGCAATAATCGACAACAGTGAAATAAACGAAAATGCAAAGGAGCTTGCAAAGCGTATATTCATGCGTGTTGCAAAAGCAGAATCAAAAGTACATAATGAACCGCTTGATAAGGTTCATTTCCATGAGGTCGGTGCTATCGATTCTATCGTTGATATTATCGGTACGGCAATCTGCATTGATATGCTTAAGCCGGACAGAATTTGTGCATCGGTTGTAAATGACGGACACGGCTTTATTATGTGCCAGCATGGACAGATCCCTGTTCCCGTTCCGGCAACAGCACAGATTTTTGCCGATTCTGATGTTATTTCAAGACAGATTGATATTGATACAGAGCTTGTAACACCGACAGGTGCGGCTATTATCGCCGAGCTTGCGGACAGCTATGGCACAATGCCTGCAATGAAGATTGAAAAAATCGGTATGGGTGCCGGCTCAAAGGATATGAAGATACCTAATGTTCTTCGTGTCGCAATGGGCGAGGAGAAAGAGATAAGCGAGGAAACAATAACTGTTCTCGAAACAAACATAGATGATGCATCGGGCGAAATTCTCGGTTATACTATGGAAAGACTTTTTGCTGCGGGAGCAAGAGATGTTTTCTATGCACCTATATTTATGAAGAAAAACAGACCGGCTTATAAGCTTACCGTTCTTTGTACAGAGGATAAGAGAGCCGCTATTGAGGATATTATTTTCACAGAAACAACAACCATAGGCATTCGCAGACGTACCGAGTCAAGAACCTGTCTTGACCGCAGTAAGGATACCATAGAAACAGCCTATGGAACACTTGAGGTAAAGAAAATAGTAAGAAACGGAAACGAAACCGTATATCCCGAATATGAGTCCGCTAAAAAGCTTGCCGCCGAAAACGGTGTTGCACTCAGAGAGATATACAAGATGAAATAAGAAATTAAAATGTAAAAGGGTGATACTTTGGACGACAGAAGAAGAGAGTCCGGCGAACAACGCGCAAGAAGACAGGCACCAAGCAGAAAACGCCGCAGACGAAGAAGAAAGAAAAAAATTCTCAGAATACTTACGGTTATAGGCATTACTATACTTGTTATTGCCGCTGTTCTCGGAATTTCATACGGAGTCGGAAAACATATAACGGGGAAATATATGAACAACAGCAATGCCGAAACAACAGTTGATATTTCCGCCGAACCGAGTGCAGATGCGGTCGAAATTGTTATTCCGCAGGGTGCAACGACCAAAGATATTGCCAAGCTGCTTAAGGACAACGGCCTGATAAGCAATGAGTTTTTCTTTAGGCTTAAATGCAAATCAGCCGGTGCAGACCAGAGCTTCCATTACGGAACATTTTATATTGATAAAGGTCTGACCGATGACCAGATTATCGAAATTCTTAAGCAGAGCAATACAACGGCACAGAACCGTATTACAATTCCCGAAGGCTATACCGTTAAACAGATAGCCGCATTGGTTGATGAAAAGGGAATTGCCACAACAGAGGACTTTCTGAACGAAGTCAATAACGGTGAGTTCAATTATGATTTTCTCGAAGGCATACCCGACAGGGAATACCGTCTTGAAGGCTATCTTTTCCCGGATACATATTATCTCAGTGGAAACGAAACCGCAAGAGATATTATTGTAATGATGCTTGACAGATTTGAGCAGATTTATAATACCTCCGTTAAGCCTTATGTTTCCTCAAGCGGATATACTCTTGACCAGCTTGTTACAGTTGCCTCCATGGTTGAGGCAGAGGCAATGCTTGACGAAGAACGTCCTGTTATTGCCGGAGTTATATATAACCGACTGGATATAGATATGTATTTGCAGATAGACGCTACTGTCCAGTATGCAAATCAGACAAAGAATGAGGTTGTTACGGAAACCGATCTGTCTGTTGATTCGCCATATAACACATATAAAAACAAGGGACTTCCGATAGGCCCGATCTGCTCGCCGGGAGAAGCCTCTCTTTCTGCGGCTGTACAGCCCGAAAAGCACAATTATTACTATTATGTGCTTAAGGCAAGAGGCGGAAGCGAGCATGTATTTACTGAAAATTATGAGGATTTTCTCACTGCCAAGGCAGCATACCAGGCTACATTTGATTGATTAGGAGAAAGAAATGAATTACGTTACCGATGATTATATAAACAGCTATCTCAGAACGATACAGCCGCATTATGACGGCGTTCTGGGTGAAATAGAGAAGGAATCGAGAGATGCTCAGGTTCCGGTTATACCGCATGAAACGGCAAGGCTTTTAAGCGTTCTGCTCACAATGAAAAAGCCTAAAAATATCCTTGAGGTCGGAACGGCGGTTGCATTTTCGTCGGGACTTATGTCACGCTATCTTCAGGACGGCGGAACGATTACAACAATAGACCGTTATGAGCTTATGCTTAAGGACGCAAGAAAAAATATCGCAAGAATGGGACTTGAGAACACAATAAAAATTCTCGAAGGCGATGCGGCAGATATTCTTCCGACATTGACCGGCCCTTATGACGTTATTTTCCTTGATGCGGCAAAAGGACAGTATTCCGCATTCCTTCCGCATTGCTTAAGACTTCTTCCTGTCGGCGGTCTGCTTATCGTTGATGACGTTCTTCAGGGCGGAGATATTGCAAAAACAAGGTTTTCGGTTCCGAGAAGACAGCGAACAATCCATAAGCGTTTAAGAAACTTCCTTTGGGATATTTCCCATAACGACGCATTGGAGTCCTCAATAGTTCCGATAGGTGACGGGCTTGCGGTATGCGTAAAAATCAAGGAAACGGAAGAAAAGGCTGATATTAAAAATGCAGCAGATGAGGAGAATACAGATGAGTAATTTAAAAAAGCCGGAGCTGCTTGCACCTGCCGGTGATTTGGAAAAGCTTAAAATAGCAGTGCTTTATGGTGCCGATGCGGTATATATCGGAGGAGAAGCATACAGCCTGAGAGCAAAAGCAAAAAATTTCAATGCCGAAACCATGAAGGAAGGTATTGACTTTGCACACGCACGTGGTGCAAAGGTATATGTAACAGCAAATATATTTGCACATAATTCGGACTTTGACGGTATGGGCGAATATTTCAAATCAATATATGAAATGGGTGCAGACGCTGTGCTTGTTTCGGATCCGGGAGTTTATACAGTGCTTAAGGAATATGCACCGGATTTAGAGCTCCATGTTTCCACACAGGCAAACAATACCAACTATAAAACAGCACAGTTCTGGTATAAGCTCGGAGCAAAGAGAATAGTCGGAGCAAGAGAGCTTTCGCTCAAGGAAATAAAGGAAATGCGTGACAACATTCCAGAAGATATGGAGATAGAAACCTTTGTACATGGTGCAATGTGTATCTCATATTCCGGACGCTGTCTGCTTTCAAACTACCTTACCGGCAGAGATGCAAACCGAGGAGCCTGCTCACATCCTTGCCGTTGGAAATATTATCTCATGGAGGAAACCCGTCCCGGAGAATATATGCCCATTGAAGAAAATGAAAGAGGTACTTTTATATTCAATTCAAAGGATTTGTGTATGCTTGACCATATTCCGGAGCTTGTTGATGCCGGAATTTCCAGTCTTAAGATAGAAGGAAGAATGAAAACTCCGTACTATGTCGGAACTATCGTAAAGACTTACAGACAGGCTATTGACGATTATTTTGAAAATCACGAATATTATAAGAGCCGTATTCCTTACTATATGTCCGAGGTATGCAAGGTAAGCCATCGAGATTTTACAACAGGCTTTTATTTCGGTAAGCCCGGACATGATGACCAGGTTTATACAAGCAACACCTATATAAGAAATTATGACTTTATAGGAATGGTCGTTGAGGATTGGGACGAAGAAACCGGCTGTGCAACAGTGATGCAGAGAAATAAATTTGAGGTCGGCGATGTTATAGAGGTTCTTCCGCAGAAGGGCGATTCCTCGGAAATGACAGTCACTCAGATGTGGGATACCGACGGTGTTCCCGTTATGTCTGCACCGCACCCTGAACAGATATTAAAGCTTAAAACGGATATACCGCTTAAAAAGTTTGATATGCTCAGAAAAGCTTCAAAATAATCGGGAGGTAAAACAAATGGCTGACAGAAGAGATAAATTAAATAAGACACTTATTATGATAGGTATAGTTTCGGCTGTTGTAGTTATTATAATAGCAAAAATATTCCAGATGAAGCCGCAGAGCCTTATCTCGGTAATTGCCGTTATATGGGCAGCTCTTGTTGTGGCAAGAATGTTCATCGTAAACAGCAAGAATAAAGAGTATTCAAAAATGCTTGAGCATCTTAACCGAATACTCGGCGAAGAGAACGATCCCGAAAGATATATCGAAATGTGCAATAACTATATCGACCGTGTTGACGACGAGAGCTTTAAGGCAATGCTTATGACAAATCTTGCGGCAGGCTATGCAACAATGTGCAGATATGACGAGGCATCGGAGGCACTCAAGAAGGTTGATGTTTCCAAGCTTGCGGAAAGCCACAAAGCCATACTCTATAACAACCTTGCACAGTATGCTTTCCTTACCGGCAAGATTGATGAGGCAAGAAAATATGTTGCAGACAATAAACCTCTGCTTTTCAAATATTTTAGAACAAAGAATATGTCAACTCCGTTTATAGTTACATTTGCTTTTGAATATTATTATCAGGGAAATAAGGAATCTGCAATGGCTTGTGCTAATAAAATATTAAATTATATTAAAAAGGCACAGACTCTTTCTGCTAATGATAAATGTATAGTTGAAAAGCTTGAAGAGCTTAAGAAAAAGATAGCCGATCTTCCTGATGAAGAATACGATGAGGACGTTGAAGAGGTTACATCCGGCAGTGATGTTGTTGACGGAATCATACCGGACGAAGACGTTGATAATATTGACGAAATTGACGACATAGACGATATGGACGATAACATTGATGATGATTATTAAACAAAGATATATACCTATATTAGATCCCGAAACTTCTTTTAAATCTTAATAAATCAGAATTACAGCAGGGATATGTAAGTTAATATTAATAAACTACGGCATCTGTACTTTATTTAATTGTGCAGATGCCGTAGTTTTGTTATGCGGTTAATTTTACCGATAAATTTAAAATTATTTCAGACATTCATCACAGGTTCCGTAAAAGAAAAGTTGCGTTTTGTTTATGTTATGATTTATTTTTGAATTAACCTTTTCGACTATTTCGCTTATTTCAGAATTAATGTCAACATTGATGTCCTTTACTGAATGGCATTTTTCACATATTATATGAGGATGGAATTCTGTATTATAGTCATAATGCAGGCTTTCCCCGTCAATGGTTAATGCCTGAATAAGATTAGCCTGATTGAAAGCATCAAGTGTTTTATATACAGTGGCAAGACTCATTGTGGGGTTGGTAGGCGCAAGAGTTCTGAAAATCGTTTCCGCAGTAGGGTGTTCATATGTGTTCATAAGCATATCCATAATTGCAATTCTCTGCGGAGTTACCTTCAGTCCTTTTGAGCGAAGCAGATCGGGTGTACCGAGCATAATATCAACTCCTTTTATTAAATAATAATTATTCTTTATAAAGAATAATATATTACAGCAAATAAGTCAATGGGAAAAGTTAAATTTTAATAGATTATTTTTAAAATATGTAGTAATATATACGTTAGAAATCAGCTACGGAGGAAAAAACAATGAATATAGTTCTGCATGAACCGGAAATACCGCAAAATACCGGAAATATATCAAGAACCTGTGCCGTTACACATTCAACACTTCATCTTATAAAGCCGCTCGGTTTTTCTGTTGATGATAAATATTTAAAGCGTTCGGGCCTTGATTACTGGAAATATCTTGACGTTAGATATTACGAAAATTTTGAGGACTTTAAAGACAAAAATCCCAATGCAAAAATATTTATGGCTACAACAAAATCAAAACAGATTTATACGGAAGTAGAGTACCATGAGGACGATTATATTATGTTCGGCAAGGAAAGCGCCGGCATACCGGAGGAAATACTTCTTGACTATAAGGACACAAGTATACGAATACCTATGTACAGCGACTTAAGAAGCCTTAATCTTTCCAATTCGGTTGCGATTATACTTTATGAGGCATTAAGACAGCAGAATTTCAAAGGCATGACAACACAGGGACAGTTACATAAATATAAATGGTAAGCTGTTTACAGAGAAAAGCAGGCCATATCGAAAGATATGGTCTGCTTTTATAATAATATGAACTTATTTACTTGCTTTATCAAGCTTTACAAATGCCTCAAGGGCTGTGATAATTTCGTTCTTTTCGCCTATCATTGACGCATCTTCTCCGCTTGCATAATCACCTATGCTGTCGAGAGTATCACCTTCGTAAGGCACAACATTGTTAAGTATGGACGCTGTTTTTATTCCTCTGAGTCTGCCGACGGTGAGAAGTGTGGCTGTTTCCATATCACTGCCGAGAACGCCTCTTTTTGCCCAGAAAGCATTTATTTCGTCCTCATTATCAATATAGAAGCTGTCATGGCTGCGGCATATTCCGACATGGTTAGGAAAATTCTGCTCTCTGGCCGCCTCTATGCAGTAATTTGTGAGGTCTGTATCGGGAACGGCAGGGAATTTAAGATTGACATATGTCTGTGATGCACCGTCATCACGTACCGCACCGTTTACGATAATAATATCTCCGACCTTTATCTGTGGCTGTATTGTTCCGCAGCTGCCAATTCTTATCATTGCCTCAACGCCTATGTTTTTAAGCTCCTCAATGCCTATTGCAACCGATGCACCGCCCATGCCGGTTGATATGGCAAGTATTCTGACACCTTTGTATGTACCGACAAGGCTTCTGTATTCACGGTTGAAGGTAAGCTCCTGAACGTCCTCAAGGAAGGGTGCAATACGGTCAAGTCTTGCAGGATCGCCCGGCATTATGGCATATTTTGAATTTACTTCTTTACTTAATCTGATATGCGGCTGTAATTCACTCACATCAAACATCTCCTTTTATATAAACTTAAAATAAGCATACAATAAATTACAGTCCAAATCAATTAGTTTTATTCACCAAGTTTAATTGACAAATATGGCAAAAAAGCCGATAAACTTCTCTTAAGATAATAATTATAATTTAATTAAATATAATATTGATTATAACAAGTACAGTGATATAATTAACTTGAATTTAGAAAATTTTGTTAATTAGAGAGGAGAGGTTCTAATGAAGAAATTTAAAATCTTTTTATTAACATTACTATTGACCGTAATGTCATTTTCGTTTCAAGTTTTTGCTTTTGACAATATAAATGTCTTATATAATGGCACCAATTTATCGAATACTGTACCGGTAAAATCTGAAAACGGCATCACTTATATATCTATAGGAGATTTGTGTAACTATTTCGGCGGAATATCAAACTATAATAGTTCTACCAAAATTTTGACTGTTCAATACGGAATAGATTATGGCGTAGAAAATAATTTTGAACATGATAATGTAATATATAATTTTTCGGTAGGTAAAAATGAATATCAAGAGAGAATGTACACATCAAGTAATTTTGTAAATAATAATGTTCTTTGGCTTAAATATGCACCCAAATTAATTGAAAACAAAGTTATGCTATCTACAGCCGATGTGTCAAATTTGTTTTCATATGCTATATCTATGAATTACTCGACAAATTCATTAGTGATAAATGATGGTTATAGCTGGCATAACACAATTTGGAACAATGATACAAATTTCAAATTGTTAATGGACCAAACTCCAAATGTCTATAATACTGTAACACATGAAGAGTATAACAGGATTTTATATTTTGATGAATCAACAGGAACGGCTTATTCAAACAATAATGTTTCTGATAAAGTTCCACTTTATTCAGATGACGGAAGAATACGATATACTTTAAAATCGGAAGTTGAAGCTTATAAAAAAGTCGGTTGGTATGAAACCTGCCCTTTAATAAATAAAACTGTTTGGTTAAGCAAAAATGTTTTACCGTATGGTGATTTTGAACCAACCAGTGCTTATATGCTTGGAAGGAACGAATGGCGATTGGATACTATTACAGGTTTCAATTCATGGGATCTAAAAAAGATAAATGAAAACCAGTATAAGATTAAAGAATTTTTCTTTTGGGAAAATCATAAACAAGTTTCCATTGACACAGATACACTTCTTACGGGAGTTGATACAATAGTAAGAGGTTACTTTGTGGCCAGCTGGGAAAATCCAAAAACATACTATGGTATCTCAAATTATGAATGGAATAGAATTCAATCCGGTGATTATATTTGGGTCGGTATGTCAAAGAACGCATATTGGTTAGCCGGTCATGGGTATCCGGATAATATTAATACTTACAACTCTTATTATGGCACTATGGAACAATTTGTGTACGAATACGTACGTTCAACCGAGTATTATTATTTTATTAACGGTTATTTAAGCGACTGGCAAGATTTAAGATATTGATTTGTAAAAATTTAGCCCAAACAGTTAGAAATTTAACTATAATTATTTGGGCTTTTATTTATATTTTAAGCTATTAGGATGTGCATAACAGATATAATCTTAGATTGACAAATATGGCAAAAAAGCCGATAATAATATAAGGTCAATAAAAATTTTTTGAGGTGAACTTAGATGGGCATTTTGTACCTTGCTCTGTCCGGTATATTTAACAGCATAATGGTTTCTTTCAACGGACAGCTTGGCATTTATCATTCATTATTTGTAATGACTTTTTTTGTACATTTCTTTGCGGCAATTATCCTTTTGATTTACATACCTGTTGTTCAGCGTAAAAAAATAAAATTTACCGGCTGTCCGCCTTATGTTTATATTGTCGGATTTCTCGGTGTGTCCATAGTCGGCATAAGCAGCTGGTGTACCCAGTCCATCGGTGCAACGGCGGTGCTTTCTCTTTCGGTAATGGGACAGATTGTCGTTTCTGCTATATTTGATAATTACGGCTTTTTCGGCGTTAAAAAGGTTCCGTTCAAAAAAGAACAGATTCCGGCATATATGCTTGTCGCAATCGGTATTCTGCTTGTTATAAACGGTTAAGGAGGTGCGGACATTGGTAAAGTATTTTATTTTTGCAATTATTTTAGGCATACTTAATGTTTTTAATAAAATGGTCAATGTTAAAGCTTCCGAATATCTCGGCAATATAAACGGAACACTTATAAATTATGTGGAGGCAACAATAATCGCATTTGTTCTTTCTGCGTGCGCCGGCAACTTAAACCAGCTTTCAATATCATATATAAAAACGGTTCCGGCTTACCTTTATCTCGGCAGTGTTGCCGGACTTGTGGCTCTTATTTTCCTTGTTATAGGAACAAAAAAATCAACGGTTATGGTTTCAACAATCGTTGTTTTGATAGGCCAGCTTTCAATGTCGCTTGTGCTTGACCGCATTTTCTTCGGTCAGCAGATAAGCATTCTTAAGGTTATCGGAATATTCTGCGTTATTGCCGGAATGACCTTCAGAGAAAAAATAATCAAAAAATCACAAACAGAGCAGGAAAATAATTAAACATTTAAAGGGGATATATGAATGAAAATATTAAATTTCGGTTCACTCAACATTGATAACGTATATAAGGTAGACAAATTTCTTCTTCCCGGTGAAACAAAATCATCACATGCTTTTTCCAAAAACTGCGGCGGCAAAGGTCTTAACCAGTCGATAGCTGCGGCAAAGGCCGGCAATGAGGTTGTCCATGCGGCAATGCTCGGCAACGACGGACAGATACTCGTAGACGCACTTAAAGATAACGGCGTTGATACTTCAATGATTAAGCTGGTTAATGCTTCCAGCGGACATGCAATTATACAGGTTGATGAAAACGGCCAGAACTGCATACTTCTTTACGGCGGCACAAACCAGATGCTCACAGAGGAATATATCGACAGCGTTCTTGACAGCTTCGGAAATGAAGGTCTTGTTCTTCTTCAGAACGAAACAAATCTTGTCGGCTATATTATGGACAAGGCTTACGAAAAAGGTCTTCAGATAGCGTTAAATGCCGCGCCTATGAACGAAAAGGTGCTTTCATATCCGCTTGAAAAGCTCACATGGCTTGTTGTAAACGAGGTTGAAGGCAAACAGATTGCCGGCTGTGAAAAGGACGAGGATATACTTGACGTTCTTAAAAAACGCTATCCTAAATGCAAAATATTGCTTACTCTCGGTTCTAACGGTGCATGCTGTTTTGACGGAGAAAAAACATATTCAATAGGCTGCTACAAGGTTGATGTTGTCGATACAACAGCCGCCGGAGATACATTTATGGGATATTTCCTTTATGGCGTTTTAAACGGCGAAGGCATTGCCGAAAGCTTAAGACTTGCCACAACAGCCAGTGCAATATGTATCGGAAAAAACGGTGCCGCAAACTCTGTTCCATTTAAGGCAGATGTAGACAGAATTATTAAAGATAAAATATTCGGCGAGCTTACTGTTACCGTAAAATAAGGGAGGTCTTTTTAATGAAAAAGGTTCTTTATGTAGATTGCTGTGTAAGAAGAGAAAATTCAAGAACGGCCGTTATTGCAAAGCATTTTCTTGATAAACTGGATAAAAACAAGTATGATATAGAGGAGCTTTGTCTTATGGACGAGCCTATGGAATATTTTAAGGACGGATTTTTTGAGCAGAGAGAAAGACTTCTTGCCGACAAAAAATTTGACCATCCTCGTTTCCGCTACGCATGGCAGTTCAAAAATGCCGATAAAATCGTTATTGCCGCACCATTCTGGGATTTAAGCTTTCCTGCACTTCTTAAGGTATATATTGAAAATCTCTGCGTTGAAGGCATAACATTCGACTGCAATGCAGAAAACGGCTGCTTTGGCGTATGCAATGCCGACAAGCTTGTATATATAACCTCAAGAGGTGGAAATTATAACAACAATCCTATGGAAATGGGTGCAAGATACATTGAGGCAATGTGCGGATTTTTCGGAATCGAAAAGTTCAAATGTATTGCGGCAGACGGCATAGACATGGTTGAAGATCCTACACCGATAATTAACGAAGCAATTAAAGAGGCAGAAAAAGAAGCTGCCGAATTATAATATAAGGATAGAAGGAGATTGGTAAAAATGGGAGAAACAATGAAGGCAGTAGTATACAAAGGTCATGGTACGGTTGAGCTTGAGGACAGACCTATACCAGTAATAAAGGACGAAAGAGATGCAATCGTTAAGGTAACGCTTTCAACAATATGTTCAAGCGACCTTCACATCAAGCATGGTACAGTTCCGAGAGCAAAGGAAAACACGGTTCTCGGACATGAGTTTGTCGGCGAAGTAATCGAAACAGGCAGTGCTGTTAAAAAATTCAAGAAGGGCGACCGTGTTTCCGTAAGTGTTGAAACCTTCTGCGGAACCTGCTTTTTCTGCCGTAACGGTTTTGTAAATAACTGTGTAGAGGGCGGTTGGGAGCTTGGTTGCCGTATTGACGGATGTCAGGCAGAATATGTCCGTGTACCCATCGCAGACAACGGAATGACACTTATTCCCGATGATGTAACAGACGAAATGGCTCTTTTCAACGGCGATATTCTTGCAACAGGCTACTGGGCAGCATCTATCGGAGAGCTTACTCCGGCTGATACTGTTGTTGTTATCGGTGCAGGCCCTACAGGCTTATGTACACTTATGAGCGTTAAGCTTTACAGCCCTGCAAAGGTAATCGTTGTTGACGTAGACGATTTCAGACTTAATCTTGCCAAAGAGCAGGGACTTGCAGACATTATCGTAAACTCGAAGAACGAAGATCCGCTCGAAGTTATTATGAGAGAAACAAACGGCAGAGGTGCCGACAGAGTATTTGAGGTTGCCGGACTTAAGAGCACATTCGAGCTTGCATGGAAGGCCGCAAGACCGAGTGCAATAGTAGTTGTTGTTGCACTTTATGCAGAGCCGCAGGAAATACCTCTTCAGCTTATGTATGGCAAAAACCTTACATTCAAAACAGGTGGTGTAGACGGAAACTGCGATTACGCAGAACAGATAATGAAGCTTGTCCAGTGCGGAAAGATCGACACAAGCTGCCTTATAACGCATAAAGCACCGCTTAATGATGTTTTAAAGGGCTATGATGTATTCGAAAACAAGATTGATAACTGTGTTAAATGGGTTATAACACCTTACGAAAGATAATCATATGCCAATAGGCAAAAAATAAATAATCAGTATAAAAAATACCTTCCGGGGCAAAATTAAACTATCAGCTTCGGAAGGTATTTTATTATGTAGTGTTAAAAACACATACTCTCTGACTGCTGTTTTTTGTATTAAAAATACATGACGGGAGTGAGCATTTTGGGATACTGCGGAAAGGTTGAAATAACCGGTGTAAACACATCTAAGCTTACCGTACTTACAAGGGAAGAGGCCGCCGAACTTTTTAAAAAAACAAAGGCAGGTGATAAGGAGGCAAGGCAAAAACTTATTAACGGTAATTTAAGGCTCGTTCTCAGCATAATAAAGCGGTTTGACAACCGTAGCGAATCCATAGACGATCTGTTCCAGGTCGGCTGTATAGGGCTTATAAAGGGTATAGATAATTTTGATATATCTCTGAATGTACTGCCGTCAACATATCTTGTGCCTATGATAATAGGCGAGATACGGCGTTATCTGCGTGATAATAACTTTATACGTGTCAGCCGTTCGCTCAGAGATACCGCATATCACGCATTACAAATAAAGGAACAGCTTACAAAGGCAAATTCCAAGGAACCGACAATAGAGGAAATCTCCAAAATAATGGAGGTTCCTGCCGAAGATATAACAACAGCACTTGAAGCAATACAGGATCCTGTTTCATTGTTTGAACCGGTGTATCATAATGACGGAGATACACTTTATGTCATGGATCAGATGAGCGATGATAAGGAAAATGATAATCAGTGGCTTGATAACATTTCGTTAAATGAAGCAATGAGAAGGCTGAATGACCGTGAGAAAAAAATACTTCAGCTAAGATTTTTTGAAGGCAAAACACAAATGGAGGTATCGGACGAAATAGGTATTTCTCAGGCACAGGTCAGCCGTTTGGAAAAAACTGCATTAAAACATATGAAAAAATATGTTTAAACTTGTCGGGACATGACAGAATGCACTCTGTTGTGTCCCGGTTTTAATTAAAATTTAATTTTATGGTTGACATTTTGGCAAAAATATATAAAAATAAAATGGGGAAAGTTGTAGCTTGCTTTATCTATGTTATATGCTGTTAAAAACATTAATAAAAGCATTGGATAAAAGCAAAATTTATGATATAATGATGTTATGTCATTACATTATTTTAGGAGGCGGTATATTGGCTGATTCTAATATAACCAAAAGAGCACTTGCCTCTGCAATGAAGGAGCTTATGGCTTCTGTTCCGTTTTCAAAGATTAGTGTTGGGGATATTTGCGAAAAATGCGAAATGAACCGTAAAAGCTTCTATTATCATTTCAGAGATAAATATGATTTAGTAAACTGGATATTCAATTCCGAATTTATAATGCGTATACCGTCAAAGATGTATTCCGATGAATGGGATTTTATTTCTGATATATGTACTTATTTCTATGATAACAGAGCATTTTATTCAAAGGCATTACTTATTGAAGGTCAGAATTCATTTTTGGAATATTTCAAAGATGTTCTTGTGGCGATTCTTAATGAATATATGAAGGGCTATTTTTCCAATAAGGAAAATCAGGATTTTTATATTACATTCTATACAGATGCCTTTGTTGCGTCTATTGTCCGTTGGCTTAAGGATAAAAACTGTATGCCGGCAGAGCAGTATGTTGTTCTTTTGAGATCATGTATAGAAGACCTTGCAGTAAAAATAGTTAATACTCTTCCCGAAAATGCAAGAGAATAAGGTAAAAAATAAATGTCGATATAGTTTTGTACTGTATCGACATTTTTATGTTTGTATTATTTTTGATATTTTTTAAGCACATCTAAAAGCGACATATTGTTTATGTTGTATTTTGTGCCGTCCTCTTTGTTGGAATACAAATTTCCTTCAACATCAATAATTGCCGAAAAATTGTTTCCGGAAATCATCTTATCTATTGTAAGAGTATCGTTGTAAACATCCATCATTACGTATGAGTGCTTCTGTTCATCGCGTACTTTCTTTGCATTTGAACTCATATAATCTAAAGTTTCTGTGCTACATTTTTTGATAGGCATACAAAACAGAAATGTTTCGGTATAATCTTCGAAATAGTTAAGTGTTTCCTCTGTGAAGATATCACGGTAATTTTCATCATCATAAGGTACATATACAGCGAAGAATTTATGATTTTCTCTCAAAATATCAGCTGCTGCGGAAAGCTCATTCTTAGTTCCCTTTATAGACATCAATATATTTTTAATATCATCAAACATACCAATTGTTTTATAGGAAACTGTTGCTGCATCAGTGAAAAGAATAAATGCACAATCTTTATTGGCTCTTATAATTTCAATTGTTTCATCACATAATTTTCTGTCTACAATAGAAAAGATATATATTCCAAGTTCTTTTGCCTGTTTTATTATGTCTGCAGTCTGTTTACTGTGCTGCTTATCCGTTTCGATGAGAAGTATCCAAGGAATGCAGCAGTTATTTTTATTACTTAAATCTCTTATTGTTTTTGCACCGCTTGTGCATGCATTATATCCGGCATTAATCGAAAATTCCTTTAAATTCTCCATGTCGAGATATGAAACTATTTTATTAATAAGCGTATAATATGCACTGTTTTCATTTGTAAGCATTTTCTGAAGCATTTCGAACATATTATTACTGAAACGTCCGTTGGGAAAACTGAGAATAAGATCAACAACATTTCTCAAAGAACGTTCGGGATCATTTTTTAAATCATGCAGGACCTTATTAACAAGCGGTTCTATCATGGCTCTTGCCATCCTGTCTTTAAACATCTGCATATCACCCTTTCGGTATCGTATAACATTTATATATTACCTTGAAGGAAACAATTTTTAAATGGACAATATTATTTTAATGTCCGAATTCCGAAAAATTCATATAAAGCATACGTAAAATATAATGGATTATGTATAATTAATTCAAATTTTATCATTTTATGTTTATTTTTTAATACTTATGGGGTATGATATAAATAATAATACACTAAGGAGAGGATTGGAATTGGCATTACAAATAGACAAGCTTGTGCAGTCCGCAGATGTTTTTATTAAGGCAGAGGACCTTCAGAAAGTTAAGGATTTCAGCGTTACATATCAGATGTACAGTGCGGCTATTAAGGAAATACGTACTAAGCTGGAAATACTCGATGATGAATTTAAAATAAAATTTGATTATAACCCTATACATAATATTGAAAGCCGTCTTAAGGCACCGGCAAGCATTGTAGAAAAGCTGAATAAAAAAGGCTTCGATGTTTCCGTACAATCAATAAGAGACAATATATTTGATGTTGCCGGAATAAGAGTGATTTGCAATTATATAGAAGATATATATAAAGTTGCGGACCTGCTCACAAACCAGGACGATATTACATTGATAAGAACTAAGGATTATATTAAAAATCCTAAAGAAAACGGTTACAGAAGTCTTCATCTCATTGTTTCTGTTCCGATTTTTCTTGCAGAATCAACCGAGCATATAAAAGCAGAAGTACAGCTCAGAACAATAGCAATGGATTATTGGGCAAGCCTTGAGCATGAGTTAAGATATAAAACCACCGGTAATGTAAATGACGATCTTAAAAAACGTCTTACCGCCTGTGCAACATTGCTTGCAGACATGGACGTTGAAATGCAGGATATATTTAAGATTATATATAAACAGAATTGAAACCGGAGAACCGCTAACATGAAAATATATTAGGTTCGGGAAAAAACCGTCGAATTATTGACAAAGCTGTTATCTGTTTGGGAAACTTCGGTCAGAAAAACACATCTTTTTCTTTCTGATGCTGAGATAGAGAAAATCGAGAAATTATTTGACGAACAGGGAAATCTGTATCTTATTTTATACATGAAAATAAATCAAATATACTGACAGCAAAAATCCCTTCCATTTCAGCTTTTGAAACGAAAGGGATTTTGTTTTGTGTGCTTAGTCTACCCAGATTGTATTCATTTTTTCTTCAATCATTTTTTTGCGAGCCTCTTTTTCTTTATTAAGAGGAGTAAAACCGATTTCATACATATTACCTTCCTTTACACCTTCGGGAAGAAGTGAAAGGGGAAGATCAATCATCTTTTTGTCTTCGGTTTCGCAAACGGCATATTCGCCTTCAATTCTGTCTACGATAATCTGACTTGATTTTGTGTCTTTTGATATACGCATTAATATCACTCAGCTTTCATTATTTACTGCGGATTGCAGTCGCCGGCAGCTTCATAGCCTTCATCTATTGCCTTCTGGAAATCGTCTGTATATTCCTTGTTTGACTCTGACATTTTTGCAACGGAAGAGCAGTCTGCATAGTGTATTTTCTTTGAATTTGTGTTAAGCACATATGTTTTTTCGGCAGGTGCTTCGGAAACAGCATTATCTGTATTGCCTGCCGGTGCTATGCTGTCGCCTTCGGTAGTAACTTCTTTTGTTATTGTTTTTCCGTCCGATGTAATCACGATAGTTCCAAGCTCATCTGTTCTTAATATCTCAATATTCTTTGCGTTGAGTTTATCAAGTGTTTCCTGGTTCGGATGACCGTATTTGTTTCCGGCACCGCAGCTTATAACAGCGATAGAAGGATTAACCTTGTCGAGGAAAGCCTGGCTTGTTGATGTTGTACTTCCGTGATGTCCAACCTTAAGAACATCTGCACTTACGTCATCTGTAATTTCGTTTTCGGAAAGCTCTTCCGCATCACCTGTAAAAAGGAATGATGTATCACCGTAAACAATTTTGATTACGGCAGAGAAATTGTTAAGCTCCTCGTACTCTCCGGAAACGGGTGCTACCATATAAACTGAAAGGTTTTTGCTTTCATCTTTATCTATTGTTACACCGGAATGTGCTGTATAAACGATATAATTCTTTGCTGTGATTGCATCCATAACATCTTCAAATGTTTTTGTGTCGGCAGATGCCTTCGGAAGATAAATGTCACCGATGTCAAAAGTATTGATTACATCATCAAGTCCGCCGATATGGTCTTCGTGAGGATGTGTTCCTACAACATAATCAATAGAAGTATATCCGAGTGATTTTATGTATTCAACAACATCATCGCCGCTTTCGTTTGTTCCGGCATCAATAAGGAGCGTTTTTCCGTCGGGAAGCTCGATAAATTCGGAATCTCCCTGGCCGACATCAATGTAGGAAACACGCATTATATCACCTGTACCGTCTGTTGTTTCCTCTGTTTGTGCATCGGCCTTTGTGTCTTCTGCCGGTGTTTCTGCTTTTGCATTTCCTGTTGAACAGCCCGTCATAACGAGAGCCAGCACAAGAGCTGCCATTGATAAAAATTTCTTCTTCATTTGTTTTCCCCCATTTACTTATTCGGGCACTGTGCATACACGCAGTAGCTAAAAGTGTATATACACATTTAGCTATTATGCCCATTGAAATTAACTTACTGTTTTATTATACTAAAATTAATAACATAAGTAAAGGCAAGTACCGAATAAGTACCTAATACCAACTTAAGGAGGAGTTTATTATGAGTTTAATGACAGCAACACCTTATAAAATTAATAATATGGAGCTTAAAAACAGAATTATTATGCTCGTTATGCACACTGCTTTTGCAAAGGGCGGTAAGCTCAGCGAAGAAGATTATGCTTTCTTTGAGGCAAGAGCAAAAGGTTCTCCGGCGGCAATAACGCAGGTTGTCGGCGTAAATGACGAAGGAACTGCCGATTCAATGCCTAATGTTACGGACGAAAGCTTTTTTGATGCCGAAAAGAGAATAACAGATATGATTCACAGCTATGGCACAAAACATATAGTACAGCTCTTCCACAGAGGCAGAAACGCCACAAGTGATAAAGGTCTTAAACCGATAGCTCCTTCAAATGTTCCTTCCGGCATATACAGAAACGAATGTGAGGTAATGACAGCCGAAAAGATAGAGGAAACAGTAAAGGCATTTGCCGATGCGGCATTAAAGCTTAAGGAGATAGGTGTAGATGCGGTTGAAGTAAGTATGTCGGCAGGCTATTTACTTTCACTTTTCTTCTCACCTATAACAAATCTTCGTGACGATGAATACGGCGGAGACGAAGAAAGACGAATGAAAGCTCCTCTTGATGTATTAAGAGCAATCAGAAAAGCAGTCGGAAAGGATTATCCCGTTATAGTACGTATTGCCGGTTCACAGATGATGCCCGGTGGCTATGGCGTAGACTATATGCAGAAATTCTGTTCAACAGCAGAAAAAGAAGGGCTTATTGATGCGGTAAACGTAACAGGCGGCTGGCATGAAGCTCCTGTACCGCAGATTTCCTATCAGCTTCCGGCAGGCGGATTCGCTTATCTCGCCGATGCAATAAAGAGAGCTGTCAATGTTCCCGTAATTGCCTGTAACAGAATTAACAACATAGATACAATGGAAGCAATATTAAAGAACGGAATGGCTGATTTTGTAGGAACGGCAAGAGGTTTCCTTGCCGATCCGGAATTTTCACGCAAGGTTCTTGAAGGTGTACCTTATAACCGTTGTCAGGGCTGTAATAAGTGTATTGAGGCCGTTCTTAAAGGCAAGAGCGTTGTTTGTGCATATAATCCCGAAGCCGGCAGAGAGGTTGAAGAAAAGACACACAGAAGAGTTATATCTGCTAAAAAGGTTATTGTTGCCGGAGCCGGCCCTGCCGGACTTGAAGCCGCAAAGAAATCGGCAGAAAGAGGCTATAAAACAATTCTCTGCACAAAGGACGATAAGCTTGGCGGTCTTTTGAACACAGCCGCAATTCCTCCCGAAAAACAGGATTTACGCTGTTTCATCGAAAACAAGAAATATGAGCTTGAGCAGCTTGGTGTTGACATACGTTTAAATACAGAGGTTACAGGAGCATTAATACATGAAATACAGCCGTATTTTGTTGTTGACGCAACCGGCGGAGATGTTGTTATTCCACCTATAAAGGGTATTGACAAAGATAATGTATATACGGCAGAGCAGGTGCTCAACGCATCACCGGAACTTCTTGCAAAGGTTAAAAAGGGTAGTGTTGTTGTTATCGGTGGCGGTTCGGTAGGTATCGAAACAGCTAAATACATAGCGGAAAGCCGTTTCTCAACAAAAGAATCAATACCATTTAACAGCTTATTTGTTGGCAAAGACATTCCTGCTGTTGATATTGTTCCGGATATAACCGTTGTAGAAATGACAAAGAAAATCGGTAAGGATTTCAGCGGTCTTAAATGGATTGTTATGAAAGAGGTTAAGACGGACAAAATCAAAACAATGGCAGAAACAACCGTAAAAGAAATTTGCGACGGATACATTGTTTGCGATACACCGGACGGAGAAGTTCAGCTTAAAGCCGATAACGTAATAATCGCAGCCGGATATAAGGTACAGTCGGGAGAAATTCCCGAGGAATGCCTTAACGAAAAGATTTCCTATGTAAGGATAGGTGACTGTGCCGAAATCGGAGATGCAATGAAAGCTATCCATGAGGCATATGAGGTGTTTATGAAGTTCTTTATTGCGTAAAAGCATAGGAATTTTATAATAAATAACTATACATGAATAATTCTAAGACAGAGGCAGTTCAAATTTGGACTGCTTTTGTTTCATTTTATAAGTTTACATAATATATTTATAGTAAACTTATAATTCTTTGCCACTATTCATTTGCGGTGTTATAATAATCCCATATTATATTTTCAGGAGGAACTATGACATTACAGCAATTAAAATATATGATAACCGCTGCCGAAAAGGGTTCTATAACTGGGGCGGCAAAGACATTGTATATATCACAGCCGAGCCTTTCTGAAGCAATTAAAGAGGTTGAGAAAGAGGCCGGCATTACAATATTTATCCGCAGACGTTCCGGAGCTGTGCCGACAAAGGAAGGAATGGAGTTTTTGGGCTATGCACGACAGGTGCTTGAGCAGATGGATATTCTTAATTCGAGATATATCGATTACGGTACGGCAAAACAGAGATTTTGCGTTTCAACACAGCATTATACATTCACAGCAAACGCATTTGTTGAGCTTGTGCGGAAATACGGCAATGAGCATTACGAATTTATACTCAACGAAACGCAGACGCACCAGATTATTGAAGATGTAAGAAACCGATTCAGCGACTTAGGAATACTGTTTTTAAGCAGTGAAAACGAAGGTACTTTGTGCAGATTATTTGATGAATACAGCCTTAATTTTATTGAGCTTTTTACAGCAAAACCGCATGTTTTTATATCAAAGGAGCATCCGCTTGCAAAAAACCGGTCACTTACGCTCGAAATGCTTGCGCCTTATCCAAAGCTCAGCTTTGTACAGGGCGTTTATGAATCCGCCGGCTTTGCGGAAGAGCTTTTCAGCAATATGCCTGTTGAAAAAAGCATAATGGTAAGTGACAGAGCCGCAATAGTCAATCTTATGCTCGGCTTAAACGGATATACAATATCAAGCGGAATATTTCCGACATATTTACAGGCAGACAATATTATCTCAATACCGATTGATTCTGATGAAAAAATGCGTATCGGCTATATAAAAAACAAGGATAAGGGCCTTTCCGAGCTTGGAAAAACCTATATAAATGCACTTATGAAATTCAATCCTAATATATAGTTTAAATCTATTATAAATTATAAATAATAAGTATTACATATTTTATGTGTCTCTGTGATACAATCTTCAGCAGAAAAGGAGGCCATAAAATGCCATTTAATATTTTAATCAGTTTTCTTATATATTGCGTTATTAATGCCTTTACACCGGGACCGGGAAACATACTTGCTTTGAACACAGTTGCAAATTACGGCTGGAAAAAGGGCAGACCGCTGTTTTTCGGAATATTTGCCGGATACTATTCCGTTCAGATAATATGTGCATTGATAGTCTATGGAGTGAGCACATTTCTTCCGTCCGTTCTCGGAATTATGAAATACATAGGTGCAGCTTATATTCTCTGGCTTGCAATACATATAGCCATAAGCAAACCGGAAATCGGAAGCTCTGATAAATCCGCATCATTTATGAAGGGCTTTATGTTACAGTTTGTAAACGTAAAAATATATCTTTTCGGCGTAACCGCATTGACCGGATATATTACGGATTACAGCACAGCCTTCGGAATATTACTGCTTTTTGAGCTGTTTATAGCAACCATTGGTTCGGTAGCAACATTAACATGGATAGGTATGGGTATGCTTATACAAAGCTTTTATATAAAGCATTTCCGTATTATAAATATAATTCTTTCACTTTCTCTGCTGGAATGTGTGTACAGCATATTAAAATAAATTATTTTGCCGTAAAAATCATTGACTTAGAGTTGACTCCAAGGTGTATAGTTGATACTGTAAAATAAACTATACGGAGGTATGAACAATGATTTACAGCAATTTTCAGGACATCAAGCTTTCATCTCTCGGTGTCGGAACAATGCGTCTTCCTTTGATTGAAGGTTCTGAAAAAGACACAGACATTGATGTTGCCCAGACAGAGAAAATGTTTGACTATGCAATTAAAAACGGTATAAATTACTTTGATACAGCCTATGCTTATCACAGCGGAGAATCGGAAAATGTAACAGGAAAAATTCTCAGCAAATATCCCAGAGACAACTTTTATCTTGCAACAAAATTTCCCGGATATGATATAAACAATATGGACAAGGTAGAGGAAATATTCGAGGAACAGCTTAAAAAATGTCGTGTCGATTATTTCGATTTTTACTTATTCCATAATGTTTACGAAAAGAACGTAGACTATTATCTTGACGAAAAATACGGTATACTTGATTATCTTCTCAAGCAGAAGGAAAACGGCAGAATTAAACATCTCGGTTTTTCCGCACATGGCAGTCTTGAAGTTATGAAGAAATTCCTCAATGCTTACGGAAAATATATGGAATTCTGTCAGATCCAGCTTAACTATATCGACTGGACATTCCAGGACGCAAAGGCAAAGGTTGACCTTCTTAATGAATTAAACATTCCAATTTGGGTTATGGAACCGTTAAGAGGCGGCAAGCTTGCATCATTAAGCGATGAAAACACCGAAAAGCTTAAGGCACTTCGTCCGAACGAAAATATTCCTTCTTGGGCATTCCGCTTTTTACAGTCAATTCCCGGTGTAACTGTCGTACTTTCCGGTATGTCAAACCTTGACCAGCTTAAGGACAACGTACATACATACGAAGAAAATAAACCGTTAAACGATGCGGAATTTAAAGCAATTACCGATATTGCCGGCGGTATGTTAAAAACAAATACACTTCCTTGTACAGCCTGCCGTTATTGTACATCTCACTGTCCGAAAGGAATAGATATACCGAGAATTCTTGAATTATATAATGAACACAGCTTTACAGGCGGCGGTTTTATTGCTCCTATGGCTATTGCGGCACTTCCGGCAGATAAACAGCCTTCAGCTTGTATTGCATGCAAAAGCTGCGAAGCAGTCTGTCCCCAGCAGATAAAAATTTCGGAGGCAATGGCTGAATTCAGCAAAAAATTAGGTTTAAAAAAATAAAAACACAGCAATAAATAATATATGACCGAGTTTGTTATAGATATGATATATGTGCATATGTAACAAACTTGGTCTTTTTTTAAAATTGTACAACATTATTACGTAACAATTAATATTATATGTTATAATAATAAAATAAGTTTATAGGCAAAATTGTCATGTTATATAAATCAATACGAGGAATTTCATGAATAATCTTAAGCGTAAAATTGTATCTATTATTATGATATGTACTATAATTGCAATCATTGTTACAGGTACAATAAGTGTAAATACCGCAAATAAAATAATTTCCGAAAATGCTGTACAAAGAATGAATCTTCTTTGCGATTACAATCGTCTCAGCTTTAATGATATGTTAAGCAGCATAGAGCAGTCCGTTAATATCCTTGCTAAATATACAGTGTTGTCAATAGATGATATAGATTCATTTAAAAGTGATCCTGAATATGTGGAAAATCTTGAAAACAACATAAGCGATATGTATATCACAACTGCGAAAAATACAAGAGGCGCTGTCGGAGTATATGCAAGATTTAATCCCGAATTTACCGATCCTAAATCCGGAATATTTCTTATAAGAAACCAGAGAAAAGGAACTTACGTGTATGAAGAGCCAACGGATTTAAGTAAGTATGCTGCCGATGATTATGACCATGTCGACTGGTATTATGAACCAATGAAAAAGGGTGAAGCATTGTGGATGCAGCCTTATCTTAACCGAAATACAAATAATTATCTTATCTCTTATATAATCCCTATATACATAAATGATGAATTTATAGGTATTGTCGGAATGGATATTAATTTTCTTTATATTGTTTCTTTAGTGCAAAGTATTTCCATTTATGATACAGGTTACGCATTTTTAATAAATAACAATGGCGAAATCATATATCATCCGGATATAGAAAAGGGCGAAAAGCTTTCCGATTATGTAGACATTGATATTGTAAAGTATATAGATAATATACATAACAAAAGAGATAACGAATCCAATGTTCATTATGAATATAACGGCAAATCAAAATACCTTTCTATCGGTAAGTTGAATAATAATGCTTATCTTGTTATAGCCGCACCGGAGTCCGAAATATTTGCCGATGCAATAGTTCTTAGGCAAAGAATTACATTATTTGCGGAAATGACAGCTATTGTTGTATTTATTATCGGTCTGTTGCTTATAAAGACTATTGAAAAACAAACAAGCATTGACCATCTTACAGGTGTTAAAAACCGAGAGGCATTTATAAGCGAAGTTGATGAAAAATTAAAGCTTTACAGATCTTCTTCATATAGACCGCCAAATTATTCTTATGCATTTATTATGATTGATATTGACCATTTTAAGGATATTAATGACTCTATGGGCCATAATACCGGAGATATGGCAATCAAATCCGTTGCATATGCACTTGAACGTGTTTTTAATAACAATGACATAATCGGACGCTTTGGCGGTGACGAATTCCTTGTATTCGTGCAGTGCATTGATAAAGAAATTGTTGAAAAACGCATAAATGAGTTTATGAAACTTATATATAGTGGCAGTCAATATTATAGCTATAAAATGACTTGCAGTTCGGGAATTATATTTTCATCAAATTGTGATACTGATTCCGATAAACTTATACTTGAAGCCGATGCCGCCATGTATGAAGCTAAAAAGCTTGGCAGAGGCAGATATATTTTAAGAGAAAATAATTAAATAATTTTTTGCCGGCTGATAATTTTATTGTCAGTCAGTTTTTTTGTTATAGCAAAATTTTAATTATTACATAAAAATTTTATGTATATATCGAAAAGGGAATAAGTATATAGCTATATCAATTTATTCGCTAAACGCAACTTTAGCGAATAAATACGTGTAATTTTTACTTGATACGTCAATTTCCGTATTTTTGCTATAATACTTTGATATATTCTGATTTTATATCATTCTTATTTATCTTCTGTCGTTTCTCTAATATTGTAATTTATATTATTTATGTTATTATATATTAAGAATTAGTTTACGCTTTGGAGTGTTTAAAATGTGTGATGATAATAAAATTTCATATAATAATGACAGCAATATTCTTAAACAGGCTTCTCTTAAAGCAACAAAAAAACGTCTTATGCTTCTGTCTGCTATAAGAAATGCCGGTCATCCTATTACTGCCGAAGAAATATTTGATGACGTTTCGGATACTATGAATCTGTCTACCGTATATCGTGCTTTAAATGCTATGGCCGATAAAAATATACTTTCCAAATCTATCCATATGGACGGAAAAACCTACTATCACTTTAATGACCATATTCATAAACACGAACTCATCTGTTCCGTATGTCATAAATCCGTTGAGGTTGAGGATTGTCCCTTTGATGAGATTGCCGAGCTTATTGCCGAAAAAACCGGATATTCCATAACCGGACATAACGTTGAATTTACGGGAATTTGTCCCGAATGCACAGCTCGGACAAAGAATAAGGATTAAATTTGCATAATTCATAGTAATGTGCTATACTATTGTTAAACCTAATGTCATGTATACATATAGGATTATTTATTTGGAGGGAAATTTGTTATGCTTATATCTACAAAAGGCAGATACGGTGTTATGATTATGGTTTATCTTGCAGGAAATTATAACAAAGGACATAAACCGTTAAAGGAGATTGCGGCAAGCCAGGATTTATCGGAAAAATACCTTGAACAGATAATTAATCCTCTCACAAAAGCAGGACTTCTTACAAGCTACCGCGGTGCTCAGGGTGGCTATGCCCTTTCCAGAGAGCCTAAGGAAATTACCGTAGGTGATATTTTAAGAATATTGGAAGGCTCGCTTGCTCCGGTATATTGTGTGGCTGATGAAGGCAAAACCTGTGAAAAGCAAGGCTCATGCAATTCTGTTATGGTATGGAAAAAGATTAAAGATGCAATAGATAATGTCGTTGATAACCTTACATTGGAAGATTTACTTAACGAATCAAATAAAAAAGCGTAAAATAAGTTGATTTATATTAATAAATATGGTATTATTTAATGGTTGATTTTAACTCAATCATTAATAAGCCGGTGTGTCGGAACTGGCAGACGAGACAGACTCAAAATCTGTTGCCCTCTGGGCGTGTGGGTTCGAGCCCCACCACCGGTATATTTTTAACGGGAAACCTTGATAGGTTTCCTGTTTTTGCTTTTACTGATAAAGGTATCCGGCTGACATTTCAAGATAATTTTCGCCTGAATAATTCGGATAAGCCTTTTTCATTTCCGATATAAATTCATCTCTTGGCTAATCCATCAGCCTATCGAACTATGGGGACTTGAATACAAAAAACAATTAAATTAAATATAAGCAAAAAGCTTCCGTCGGCATTAACTGCTTTCGGAAGCTTTTGTTATCATTGAAAGATTATATTACTGAATATTGAAGAATGCCTTAATTCCGGGATATTCTGCTGCATCCTCAAGCTCTTCCTCAATTCTGAGAAGCTGGTTATATTTAGCAACTCTGTCGCTTCTTGCGGGAGCACCTGTCTTAATCTGTCCGGCATTTACGGCAACAACGATGTCAGCGATTGTGCTGTCTTCTGTTTCGCCTGAACGGTGGCTTACGATAGCTGTCATCTTGTGTCTGTTAGCAAGCTGGATAGCGTTGAATGTTTCTGTAAGTGTACCGATCTGATTTACCTTGATAAGGATAGCATTTCCGGCATGAAGGTCGATACCCTTCTGAAGTCTGTCTGTGTTTGTTACGAAAAGGTCGTCGCCAACGAGCTGAACCTTGTCACCGATTTCCTTAGTAAGTAACTGCCAGCCTGCCCAGTCCTCTTCTGCAAGACCGTCTTCAATAGAGATGATAGGATATTTTTCAACAAGCTTTTTCCAAAGCTCTACCATTTCTTCGCTTGTTCTTACTATTTCCTTGCCTACCATTTTGCTTTCGCCGGGGAAATGATATTTTCCGTCTTTTTCATCGAAAAGCTCGCTTGTTGCAGGGTCCATAGCAATCTTAATATCTGTGCCCCAGCCATAGCCTGCTTTTTCAACTGCCTCTTTGATAAGGTCGATAACTGCATCGGGTGTAGGAAGGTCGGGAGCAAAACCACCTTCGTCGCCTACTGCTGTTGAAAGTCCCTTTGACTTAAGAACGTCCTTAAGGTTATGATAGATTTCAGCACACATACGGAGAGCCTCTTTGAATGAAGGAGCACCTACTGGCATAATCATAAATTCCTGGAAGTCAACAGTGTTGTCTGCATGCTTACCGCCGTTCATAATGTTCATCATGGGAACGGGAAGCTGTTTTGCGTTAAATCCTCCGAGATACTGATATAAAGGCATATCGAGTGCCTCTGCGGCTGCCTTTGCAACCGCCATTGATACACCGAGGATAGCGTTTGCACCGAGCTTGCCTTTGTTGTATGTTCCGTCAAGATCGATAAGCATTTTATCGATAGCAACCTGGTCAAGAGCATTCATACCGATAATTTCTTCTGCGATTTCGTTGTTTACATGGTCAACTGCGTTCTGAACGCCCTTTCCCATATATCTGTCGCCGCCATCACGCATTTCAACAGCCTCGAACTGACCTGTTGATGCACCGCTGGGAACAGCCGCACGGCCCATAAAGCCGCCTTCAACCGAAACTTCAACCTCAACTGTGGGATTTCCTCTTGAGTCAAGTATTTCTCTTGCATATACGTCTAAAATTTCAATATAGCCTTTCATTTTGTCCTCCTTAGATTTTAGATATTAAATCCAATTTGTTTTAAATATTATTAATCAGCAGGCTTTCGCCTGTCATTTCCTTTGGTTTGGGAAGGTCCATCATGGCAAGAAGCGTCGGAGCTATGTCGCAGAGTCTTCCGTCCTTAATGCCTATTCCGTCCGTATAATTTACAAGCACAAGCGGAACAGGATTTGTTGTATGTGCCGTCATTGGCTGACCTGTTTCATAATCTATCATCTGATCGCTGTTGCCGTGGTCTGCACAAATAATCATCTGTCCGTCAGCCTCTTTGAGTGCATCGTAAACACGGCCTACACATTCGTCAACCGCTTCAACCGCCTTTACTGCGGCCTCCATAATGCCTGTATGTCCAACCATATCTGAGTTTGCAAAGTTAACTATAATAAGGTCATATTTTTTGGAAAGAATGTTTTCGACAAGCACATCGCATACCTCATAAGCACTCATTTCCGGCTTAAGGTCATATGTCGCAACCTTCGGCGAAGGAATAAGTATTCTGTCCTCACCGGGATTTGGCTCTTCAACGCCGCCGTTAAAGAAGAACGTAACGTGTGCATATTTTTCCGTTTCGGCTGTTCTGAGCTGTTTAAGTCCAAGTGAAGAAATATACTCGCCAAGTGTATTGTCAAGCTTCTGCGGCTTGAACGCAATGCTCACGTTAGGAAGTGTATCATCATAGCGTGTAAAGCATATATAAACAAAGCTCTTAAGCACCTTTTCTCTTTCAAAGCCGTCAAAATCCGGATCCACAATCGCTCTTGTTATTTCTCTTGCTCTGTCAGGACGGAAATTGAAGAATATAAATGAGTCGTTTTCTTCTGCCTTAGCCACCGGCTGACCGTCCTCATCTGTGATTACGGTTGGTATAACAAACTCATCTACAACGCCTGCCGCATAGGAATTATCCATACATTCCTCTGCCGATGCGGCTTTATTGCCTTTGCCGAGCATTATGGCATTATATGCCTTTTCAACTCTGTCCCAGCGTTTATCTCTGTCCATTGCATAATATCTGCCGGAAACAGTGGCAATTTTGCCTGTTCCGACCTTACGGAGCTCTTCCTCAAGCTGAAGAAGATAATCTTTGCCCGATGAAGGCGGAACATCTCGTCCGTCCATAAAAGCGTGTACATAAACCTTTTCAAGTCCATTGTCTGCCGCAAGCTTAAGAAGTGCATACAGATGCGAATTATGGCTGTGTACACCGCCGTCAGAAAGCAGTCCCATTATATGAAGTGCCGAATTATTCTTTTTGCAGTTATCAACTGCCTTTAACAATTCCTCGTTTTCAAAGAAATCTCCGTCCTCAATGGACTTTGTTATTCTTGTAAGCTCCTGATATACAATTCTGCCTGCACCTATGTTAAGGTGTCCAACCTCGGAATTTCCCATTTGTCCTTTGGGAAGTCCGACGTCAAGACCGCTGGCAAAGCCCTTTGCGTGGGGATATTTGGCCATAAGCATATCCATAACAGGAGTTTTTGCTGTTTTTATTGCATTTCCTTCGGTACGGTCGTTAATACCGTAGCCGTCAAGTATCATTAAAACCGTAGGTTTTTTACTCATATCGTTTCTCCTTCGGTAAATTTTGTTGATTTCGGAAAAATTAATAATTTACTATATCCTTAAATTCTTCCTTAAGTGATGCTCCGCCGACAAGACCGCCGTCTATATCAGGCATTGCAAAAAGCTCGGCCGCATTTTTACCGTTTACACTGCCGCCGTACTGTATTCTGATTTTTTCAGCTGTTTCCTTATCGTACATTTCGCCGAGAACGCCTCTTATTGCGGCACAGACCTCTTCTGCTTCAGCACTTGTGGCTGTTTTGCCTGTTCCGATTGCCCAGATAGGCTCATAGGCAACAACAACCTTTGTTATATCGTCCTTTGAAATGCCGTTAAGACCGCATTTAATCTGTGTTCTTATAAAATCTATTGTTATGCCCTTTTCACGCTGTTCAAGAGTTTCTCCGCAGCACATAATCGGAATAAGATTATGCTCAAGAGCTTTTTTAACCTTTTTATTGACTGTTTCGTCTGTTTCGGCAAAATACTGACGTCTTTCGGAATGACCGAGAATAACGTATTTTACGCCTGCGTCTGTAAGCATTGCCGGAGAAATTTCACCTGTATATGCTCCGCTTTCCTCAAAATACATATTTTCTGCACCGAGAGCGATTTTTGTGCCTTTTATTGCCTCTGCAACGGGAATTATATCTATCGCCGGAACGCAGAATACAACATCTACTTTATCTGTATTAACAAGAGGAACAAGCATTTTTGCAAGTGCAACAGCCTCAGAAGGTGTCTTATTCATTTTCCAGTTTCCTGCTACTATTTTTTTACGCATGGTATCATTCCCTCCATTATTTATCGTCAACTGCGGCTACACCGGGAAGCTCCTTGCCTTCAAGGAATTCGAGAGAAGCACCGCCGCCTGTTGAAATATGGCTCATCTTATCACCGTAGCCGAGCTGGTTTACAGCCGCAGCAGAATCACCACCACCGATGATTGTTGTTCCGTCAATGTCCGCAAGAACATGAGCGATTGCCTCTGTACCTTTTGCAAAGTTAGAAAATTCAAATACGCCCATAGGTCCGTTCCATACAACAGTTTTAGCTTCTTTAAGAGCTTCAGAGAAAAGCTTTATTGTTTCCGGTCCTATATCAACGCCCATCCAGCCGTCTGGAATAAGTCCTGTGGGAACGATGTCGCTTTCTGCCTCGTTTTTGAATTCCTTAACAATAACCGTATCAATGGGAAGAAGAAGCTTAACGCCTTTTTCCTGTGCTTTTTTAATCATATCTGCAGCATAATCAACTTTGTCGGCTTCAAGAAGCGAGTTTCCGATATTTCCGCCGAGTGCTTTAATGAATGTATAAGCCATGCCACCGCCAATAACAAGTATGTCTACCTTTTCAAGAAGGTTGTTAATTACATTGATTTTATCGCTTACCTTTGCTCCGCCGAGAACAGCCGCAAAAGGTCTTACGGGATTATTAACCGCATTTCCGAGATATGCGATTTCCTTTTCCATAAGGTATCCGACTGCCGATTCCTTTACAAATTTTGTAACACCTACTGTCGAGCAATGAGCTCTGTGTGATGAACCGAAGGCATCATCAACATAAACATCGGCAAGAGAAGCAAGCTCTTCGCTGAAATTATCCTCGTTCTTTGTTTCTTCCTTACGGAAACGTGTGTTTTCAAGAAGTATAACCTCTCCGTCCTTCATTTCTGCAACTGCTTTTTTAGCATTTACGCCGACTACGTTGTCGTCCTTTGCAAAAAGAACATTAACGCCGAGTTTTTCTGAAAGTCTTACTGCAACGGGAGCAAGCGAAAGCTCCGGCTTAACCTCTCCCTTGGGTTTGCCCATATGTGAGCAGAGAATTACCTTAGCACCTTCATCAAGGAGCTTTTTGATTGTCGGTATTGATGCCGTAATACGGTTATCATCCGTTATGACACCGTCCTTAACGGGAACATTAAAGTCGCATCTGACAAGGACTCTTTTTCCCTTTACCTGTAAATCATCAACTGTTTTTTTGTTAAGCATTCTGCAGTTCCTCCTAATCTTATTCGAAATAAGTTTTTTGTTGGATAGTCTTAATTAAATGATGCCTGTCTAAGCTCGTATTATTATGCCCGAACTTTCCGTTAATATTATACTACCGTTGGCAATAATTTTCAACGTATGCTATAATTAAATCCAATATGATTATATTTTAAAAATTCACACAGGAGGCATTTTTATTATGTTTTTCGCAGATTATCATATACATACGTCTTTTTCTTCCGACAGTACGGCGGAAATGCCCAAAATGATTGAAAAGGCGATTGAGCTCGGACTTAAGGAAATAATGATTACCGACCATATGGACATAGGATTTCCGAGCCATGATATGCTTTTTACTCTGAACTATTCAGACTATTCCGATGCGGTTAATTTATACAAGGTGCTTTATAAGGACAGGATTGATGTGCTTATAGGTGTTGAAATGGGACTTCAGAAGCATATCGTAAGAGATGCACGAATGTTTACGGAATTTAATCCATTCGATTTTGTTATCGGCTCAACTCATGTAATAAACGGTCTTGACGTAAGTGACAGCAGATTTTTCGAAGGCAAAACCAAAAAAGAGGCATATACGGAGTATTTCGAAAATGTTCTGGAAAATGCAAAGCTCCATGACTGCTACAATGTTTATGGACATCTCGATTATATAAACCGATACTCACATTATGAGGACAATTCGCTTGAATATAAGGATTACAGCGATATTATAGACGAAATACTTAAGGTACTTGTATCCAAAGGAAAAGGACTGGATATAAATACATCCGGCTACCGCTATGGCCTTGGCAGAACAAATCCTCAGCTTGATATTGTAAAACGCTTTAAGGAGCTTGGAGGAGAAATTGTAACTGTCGGCTCTGACGCACATAAACCGGAAGACGTCGGTGCATACTTTGCAGAGGCATATGCCATGCTTAAGGAGGCCGGCTTTAAATATACGGCATCGTTCAGAAATAAGAAAGCAACAATGGTTAAATTATAATCGGTTTACCGTAATAATATTATGTAAACTAATCTGATTTATTAAAAATAATATTACACTTTATTATAGTTTAGATTAACCCTTTTTAAAGGGTTACAGGGTATGGGACAGAATCCCATGGTTTTAAATAAGAGGTATTTTATGTTAATCGGCTCACATGTATCAATTTCAAAAGGTCTTTTAGGTGCGGCAGAAGAAGCCTTCTCTTACGGTGCAAATACATTTATGGTATACACCGGAGCACCGCAGAACACTGTACGCAAACCGCTTGAACAGCTCAAAATAGAAGAAGGTAAAAAATTTATGTCCGAGCATAGCATATCGGACATTGTCGTTCATGCACCGTATATAATCAATCTTGCGTCCTTCAAGAAGGAAACCTATACTCTTGCAAAGGAGTTTCTCGAAAAGGAGCTTATAAGAGCAGCCGCCTTCGGTTCAAAATATATCGTTCTGCATCCAGGAGCATATACCGAAAAGGACTTGGATTACGGAATAAACCGTATTGCCGACGGCTTAAACGAGGTATTAAGCAAGGATATTCCCGATATTTATATCTGCCTTGAAACAATGGCAGGCAAAGGAACCGAGGTCGGCAGAAGCTTTGAGGAATTACAGCGGATAATAGAAAAAGTTGACAAAGCCAATCATATAGGTATATGCTTTGACACCTGCCATACTCACGACAGCGGATATGATATTATAAACGACTTCGACGGAGTTCTGAAAAGCTTTGATGAGATAATCGGACTTGAGAGGCTTAAGGTATTTCATATAAACGGCTCATTGAACAAATGTGGTGCACACAAGGACAGACACGCAAATATCGGTGCGGACGAAACAAATCCCAAAGGTGCGGATAACATCGGCTTTGAGGCAATAAACCGCATAGTGCACCACCCTAAAACACAGGGACGTCCGTTTATACTGGAAACACCATGGATAAGCAAAACAGAGAATTTATACAAACAGGAAATTGCAATGTTAAGAGGAGAAGAAAAATGAAAACAGCGGTTGTAACAGGCTCATCAAGAGGTATAGGCAAGGCTATTGCAGAGGAATTATGCAAAAAAGGATATTTTGTTGTGCTTAATGCGGCAAAAAGCGAGGAAGAGCTTGCCGAAACACACAGGGAATTCAAGGAAAAAGGCTATTCATGTGCGGCTGTACTGGCTGATGTTTCGGACTATGAGGCGGCTAAAAAGCTGTTCTATTTCAATGCAGACGTATTAGTAAACAATGCCGGAGTTTCGCATATCGGGCTTTTTATGGATATGCAGCCCGATGAATGGAAACGAGTTGTGGACATCAACCTTAATTCGGTTATGAACTGCACACATATAGTTCTTCCCTATATGCTCAGACAGCACAGCGGTGTAATAATAAACATATCGTCTATGTGGGGAGAAAAAGGCGCATCATGTGAGGCTGTTTATTCGGCAACAAAAGGCGGAATAAACGCTTTCACCAAGGCTATGGCAAAGGAAATGGGCCCTTCCGGAATAAGAGTGAACGCCATAAGCTGTGGAGTTATAGACACAAAGATGAACGACTGCTTTTCACCGGAAGAAAAGGCAATGCTCTGCGATGAGATTTCGCTTATGCGGTTCGGTAAGCCGTCAGAGGTTGCAAAGCTTGCGGCTTTTCTCGCCGATGAAAACGAATCGGGATATATCAGCGGACAGGTTATATCAATAGACGGTGCGATTGTGTAAAATAATAAGGCCTAAGGGCGTTGCCCTTAAACCCACCGGACTTTAAAAAGTCCGGAGTCAAACTTTGTTTAACTACATTCTTACGAATGTAGTTATGTAAATTTCAAAAACTAAGTATTTTATTAGAATATATTAAACAGCCCTATTCCATAGCGATATTATGAAATGAGGCTGTTTATATTTTTATGCGGTTGTTGTTTTTGGTGTCAGCCACTTTCCGTTTCTCATGTATAGCAACATAAGTATTACACCGACTGTCCACGAAACCGGATACAATATATAAATTCCTTCGATTGAGCTGAAAAAGTACGGTAATATGAGCTTAATCCAGAATATACGGAAAAGGCACATTGATATAAGAAGTACAACCATAGGCGGCACTGTTTTTCCTGTTCCCCTTACCGTTCCGGCTAATCCCTGCAATATACTGATTATGAAATAGAACGGGCAGAAATATTTCATAGCAATCTGTCCCTGTCTTATAACCTCTTCGTCATGTGTGAAAAGGTGCATTATACTGTACGAGAAGGTTAGAAGAAGTATACCTGTTATAATAGTATATATAAGTCCCATTACAAGTGTTGTCTGCATACCCTTTTTTACCCTGTCCATTTTTCCGGCACCGTAATTCTGACCGACAAAGGTTGTTGCCGCCATACTAAAGCTCATAACCGGAAGTATATTAAAGCCATCTATTTTGAGATATGCACCGTAGCCAGCCATTGCAGACGCACCGTAGCCGTTTACGCCTGACTGCACAAGCACGTTTGAGAACGAAATAACCATGTTCTGTATGCCTGTCGGCAGACCTATTTTTACTATAAGACTAACCATATCCTTATCAAGACGTATCTTTTTCAGCTCAAGGCGATAATCTGCCTTTGCACGGACAAGATATATTATTGCAAGCACACTTGAAACAAGCTGGCTTATATCAGTTGCTATTGCCGCTCCGGCAACACCCATATTAAACACTCGTATAAACAGAATATCCAGCACAATATTTGTTACCGAGGCACAGGCAAGGCAGAATAAAGATTTCTTTGAATTGCCTGCCGCATTAAGTATACCGGACGCCATGTTATATATTACGTTAAATACAACACCGCCAAAGTATATTTTGAGATAAACCGATGAATCGACAAAAACCTCATCGGGAGTATTCATCCAATGCAATATAGGAATACTCAAAAGCATACCACCGATTGTAAGCACAATTCCGAGAATTATAGAAATTGCTATTGCTGTATGTACTGCCGAATTTACGCCTTTTTTATCCTTTGCGCCGAGATACTGCGACACAACGACGCCTGCGCCGACCGATGCACCCTGGCTGAAAGCGATAAGCAGATATATAAGCGATGTGCTTGAGCCGACTGCCGCAAGAGCGTTACTGCCGACATAGTTGCCGACTATTATTGAATCAGCTGTGCTGTAAAGCTGCTGAAGAAGGTTACCCAATATAAGCGGAATGGAAAACATAAGTATCTGCTTTGCTATGTTTCCCTCCGTCATTAAGTTTGATTTAGTTTTTTCCATTGTTTTTCCTCTGTAATATCTAATTTTGACCGAATAAAACCCCTTGCCCATTAGAGCAAGGGATATAAATTCTTAAAGCCATGGGACTCTGTCCCATACCCTGCAATCCTTTAAAAAGGATTGACCTAAATTTTATTATTTAAAATTGCATTCTTCAAATGAAGTTTTAAGGTTTAAATCAAAATAGTAAACCGCAAAGATAAATGCGGCAATTAAATATCTCATTAAATTCGCTCTCCGAGCTTAAGGTTCGGTACTGCATTAAGCTCCAATCCGTCACGTCTTCCGGCGATATATTCATAATATCCTGCCGCACCGATCATTGCCGCATTATCTGTGCAGAGAATAGGTGCAGGAATATTGAGCGAATATCCATGCTCATCACAGGCCTTCTGCATAGCCTCTCTGAGTGCCGAGTTTGCCGAAACACCGCCTGCCATTGCAATCTTTGTTATGCCCTTTTCTGCCGCAGCCTTCATTGTTTTTGTAACAAGAACGTCTATTACCGAATACTGGAAAGACGCCGCAACGTCCTCCGGCACTATCTTTTCACCGAGCATATTCATTTTGTTTACATAATTAAGCACCGCCGACTTAAGTCCGCTGAAGCTGAAATCATAAGTATCGCCGTCAAGGAACACATGCGGAAACTTTATTGCGTCCTTGTTTCCCAGACGTGCCGCCTTTTCTATCTTAGGACCACCGGGATAGCCCATGCCGATAACTCTGGCTACTTTGTCAAAGGCCTCTCCTGCGGCATCGTCCCTTGTTTTTCCCATTATTTCGTATTTTCCGTAGTCCTCAACATATACAAGGTTTGTATGTCCGCCGGAAACAACAAGTGCCATATAGGGCGGCTCAAAATTAACGTCCTGTATATAGTTTGCCGAAATATGTCCTTCTATATGATGAACGCCGACAAGCGGTTTTCCCAGTGCGTAAGCAAGTGCCTTTGCCTCTGCAAGCCCTACAAGAAGTGCTCCGACAAGTCCGGGGCCATATGTTACGGCTATTGCGTCTATATCATCAAAAGTTTTTCCGGACTCCTTCATTGCCTCGGTTATAACCGCATCTATATTTTCTATATGCTTTCTTGACGCTATTTCCGGCACAACTCCGCCGTAAAGCGTATGCAAATCTATCTGTGACGAAATTATATTTGAAAGGACATATCTGCCGTTTTTAACAACCGACGCCGCTGTTTCATCGCATGAGCTTTCTATGGCAAGAATATATATATCCTTTTTTTCTCCTTCGTTTATTTCTGCATTCATTTCTGCTTTCCTCCGTAATTACTCCTCAAAATCAATACGCTTTGTCATTCTGTCCAGACCGACAACCGTATTTGCGAATATTTTTCTGGCATTGTCTATATACTGCTCAGGCTCGGACATGGACGGACTGAGATGTGTAAGCCAGAGCTCCTTTGTTCCTGCCGCTCTGGCAAGCTTTGCCGCCTCCGAAAACAGCATATGATGGTATTCAAGTGCTTTACTGCGTTTTTCATCATCGCCGTACATACCTTCACATATGAAAAGATCCGTATTTTTTGCAAGGTCAATAAGTGCATTTACAGGACGTGTATCAGTCGAAAAAGCGATGCTTATGCCTTTTCTCGGCTCACCGAGCACCATATCTCCGGTATATATTTTTCCGTCCATCTCAAATTCTCCGCCTTTTTGGAGTATTGACCATGCCTTAACGGGAAGTCCCAATGCCTGTGCCTTCTCAACCGAAAACTTTCCCTTTCTCGGAATGTCAAAACGATAGCCGAGACATTTTATTCTATGGTCACCTTCGCAGGTGCTTATTATTATATCATCAAATTCATATTTTTTACTGCAATCGTCTATTTCGATATACTCAAGCTTAAAAGGAAGCTCCGGAAATATAAGCCTTAAACCGTCAACAACACGCTTTAGTCCTGTCGGGCCCATAAGCTTGACAGGCTCGGTTCTTCCCGAATTTCCTATGGCAAGGAGCATTCCCGGCAGACCGGATATATGGTCGGCATGGTAATGCGTAAAGCAGATAACATCAATCGCCTTAAAGCCCCAGCCGAGCATTTTCAGCGAAACCTGTGTGCCTTCGCCGCAGTCAGTCAATATTAATTTTCCGTTTAATCTCATCATCATTGATGAAAGAAATCTTTCCGGCATGGGCATCATTCCACCCGTTCCCAGTAATGCTATATCTACCATAGTATCAATCCTTAATCCTTTGTTTTCAAAAGCTCCATAGCCTTATTATACTGCAAATCTTCATTTCCGTCATTTTCTATGACATAATCCGGAGTAATTCCTATTCCGTTTATGCAGACTCCGTTGGGAGTGTAATATTTCTGTATAGTTATCTTTAAGCCTGAACCGTCGCTAAGAGAATAAAGTCCCTGTACAATTCCTTTTCCAAAGGTCTGTGTACCTATTATAATACCCTTTTTTCTGTCCTGCAATGCACCTGCCAGAAGCTCCGAGGCAGACGCAGAGCCGCCGTTTACAAGAACGGCAACCGGCATATCCAGCTCACCTTCGGCAGACAGAATATCCCTTCGGTTTCCGTATTTATCAACCGTATATGTAATAAGCCCTTCGGGAAGAATTGTGTCCGCAATTTCCGCAACAACATCAATTATTCCGCCGGGATTGTTTCTCAAATCTATTATAAGTCCTTTTATATTCTGTTTTTCAAGGTCGGCAAGCATTGTTTTGAACTGCTCTGCCGCAACCTGTGAAAATTCCGTTATTTTTATATATCCGATATTGCCGTCGCATTTTCCGGTAACATATTTAAGCTCAATGCTCTTTCGTTCAACATTAAAATCAAGCCTTTTTGTTCCTCGCATAACGGATATATTTACATTTGTGTTTTCAACGCCCTTTGTCATTGCAGATATTTCGGTTATAGGCATACCCGATACATCGGTTCCGTCTATTTCCGTTATTATATCACCGGCTTTTATGCCGGCTTTTTCCGCCGGAGAGTCTTCGAGTACCTCTTTTATTATGCAATGGCCATCCTCTTCGGCAATAACAACACCAATGCCGCTCATCCTTCCGGAGGAATCATCGGTGAATGCCGTCATTTGCTCCTTTGTGAGATAGCATGTATATGGATCGTCCATGGCATCTGTCATTGCCGCATACATTTTTTCCGAAAGCTCTGTATCGTCAAAATTTTCTATATAATTCTTTTCGAGCATAGATGCAATAATCGACGCTTTTTCGGACATCTGCATATATTCAGGCTCAAAAAATGCCTGTTTTGTCTGCTGTGCCTTTTCCGAGCGGATAACTCCGCCGATAATAAGTGCCGTACACAATGTACATACAACGCTTACTCCGAGCCGTATATTCTTTTTATTGTACACATAATCATCTCCGCATAAGCCTTAATAATAGCTTATGCCACAACCATATATTATATATGTAAGCATTGTACAATTCAAGAAATTAATTTCCACTGACAAAGGATTTTATAACAGCACCGTCATTATAACCTTTTTTATAAAGCATATCAAATGCCTCATGGCTTGTGGTAAGCGTTTTCATACCTTCTATGCTGTCGGGAGCGACAATAATCGCATTTCCCTCCTTTTCAAGCTTTTTGGCAAGATCTACACCTTTATTATATCGTTCCGCTCTATGAGCCATGTTATAGGACGCCTTAGGATATTTTCTTTTGAGCAGCTTTGCAAGCTTCGTATCCTTTTCCGGCTGACGGACTGTATCTCTCGGCTTTGTAAGAACAACAACAAGCTTATCACAGCCATCGTCCAAAGCTTTTTGAACCGGAACGGGATCGCCGAGAGCACCGTCATAATATGCAGTTCCGTTTATATAAAACGGTTTACAAACAACCGGTATTGATGAAGATGCCTTGAAAACACCATAGTCGTCCTGGTGAATATCGGATTTGTGGAAATATTTTGTTTTTCCGCTGACAGCCTCAGAGGTAACTATAACGAATTCCATAGGATTTGCGATTATTTTTTCATAATCCAGAGGATATTCTCCGTCTGCATTGCTCAAAGCTCCGTATATATATTCAACATCAAGATATGAGCCTTTTTTAATGAAATTGCGAAAGCTCATATAATCCTTTCGGAAGGAATAATCTCCGAAGAACACCTTATTTCTTCCTCGCTGACCTGCCATAAAGGAAGAAATGTTGGCACTTCCGGCAGATACGCCTATGCCGTAATCAAATGTAACCTTATCATCTATACAGCGGTCAAACACTCCGGCTCCGTATATTCCGCGCATTCCGCCGCCAACATCAACAACGCCTATTTTCATCGGTATTACACTCCTTACAAAATTTCAAACTGTAATAAATTATATATCAATATGTATGATTTTAAAATAAACTGTTTTATGGCTTTGTCCAAAAAGTATACTTTATTGTAACGATAAGACCTAAGGGCGTTGCCCTTAAACCCACAAGCCTTTAAAAAGGCTTGACCTAAACTTTGATTAACTACATTCTAACGAATGTAGTTAGGGGAAAAATTAAAATTAATTCTCCCAACTTGAACACACCTAAAGTATAAAAACCGTTAAAAATCGAGCAGTATTCCTGCGAGATTTAGGTTTTTCAGTAACTTGTGCGTGTCCGGAAAGGAGGGAGCACGAGGGAGGACAGGCGGACTTCGCAATTCTAAGCGCGTCCTCCCTCGCAAAACAACCCCGCGACTTGTAAAGCCGCAAAATGAATTTGTAAGATTGCCGACTGGCAATAAAGTATATTAATTGAAAATTATATTTCCATAGTTTAAAATATAAAATAAAAAGCTTAGGGGGAACAATAAATGAAAATCGTAGTTTTAAACGGAAGTCCACGTAAAAATGGAAACACAAGAATAATGGCAGAGGCATTTGCCGAAGGCGCAAAAAGCAAAAACCATGAGGTAAAAATTCTCGACATTGCACACATGAACATCAAAGGCTGCATGGCATGCGAATATTGCTTTGCACATGACGGCGTATGCGTTCAGAAGGACGATATGGCTCTTGTTTTTGACGAGCTTAACACTGCCGACATGGTTGTTTTTGCCGCACCAATCTACTGGTTCGACATTACTGCACAGCTTAAGACAGTTATCGACCGACTTTACGCACATGGCAAAATCGGCTTCAACTTCAACAAAACAGCACTCCTTCTTGACGCAGGTGCAGACGGCGGTGTGTTTACTGCCGCAATAGCACAGTACAAGGCAATGACAGCCTTCTTAAAATGGGAGGACAAAGGCATTATCACTATAGGCGGCATGATGGGTAAAGGCGATATGGAAAAAGCCGCAAAGCTTGCTGATGTACGTGCATTGGGAGCAAGTCTTTAAGCAAATATATTAATCGAAAAACCTCTCCTTAAAAAATCTTGGGGGCTAATAAGGAGAGGTTTATACTTAGAGAGAGTTTACATCAGGTATAAGGTTTATAAGGTTTTAGGTTTAGTTTGGAAAAATCGGGCATATTGCCCATATAATATTGCTAACTATATCAGAGTGATGCAAGCTGTTTTCCAACTGCTTTGCATTCGTCAAGAACAGCCTCATCGGGTGTTTCGTGTGCCATAATTCCTTCGTTTCCGAGAATGTTTGCACCGGCTGCACTCATTCTGTCTACCCAGTCACGCATCCACTGTCCGTCGCCCCAGCCATATGAGCCGAAGAGAACGATGCTTTTGCCGCCTACGAATTTTTCTACATCACATACGAAGGGCTCCATTTCAGCCTCCTCAAGAACCTCTGCTCCCATTGCAGGGCAGCCGAGTGCGAAAGCCTTAGCAGCTTTAAGATCATCAAGAGAAGCTTTGTCAGGTGTTACAACAACTGCTTCCTTACCTGCCTCTTTTGCTCCTTCGCCGATAGCGTTTGCCATCATTTCTGTGTTTCCTGTCTGTGACCAGTAAACAACAATTACTTTGTCCATTTTAAAAATTCCTCCTGTTATGTATTATTAACTTTGAATACCGTTGCTTCGGTATCCGGAAGATAAGTCGTTATTAGGTATAACTAACTTACATGAGTTAGTATATACTAACATATATATCATGTCAACCTACTTTCATATACATTGACCAATGCGGTCATAAAAAGCGAAAACGAATATTTTTTCAATCACTGAATATATGATAACTATACAAAAATTTGCTTAACACATTAAAAACCTCTGCAACAAATTAAAGCAAATTTTATCACAGAGGTTACTGTCAATTATTTAGTTTTCAGCCATCGGTGCAAATTCTGCCAGCACAACCGAGCCATCATTTCCGCTTATATCAACCGAATAATACTTTGTTGTATTATCGCCGTATGTATAAGCTATTCCATTGTTTGGTATATCGCCCAGCATTTCCATTCCGACTGTTACTGCTTCGCCGTCTTTCAGTGCGCCGTAGTTTTCGGCATCTTTTGTTTTGAAAAACATCGTTCCGCTGTCGTCGGCATTATCAAATGTCAATTCGAGCGTTTTAAAATCCACTATATCTCCGTCGGCAGTAAATACTATCGCCGACTGCTCAGCAGGATCCTCCCATTCGGCTTTTATAACCGGCTCTGTTTCGGACCGCTCCTGTGTTTCGGCTTTGGATTCGGCGTTCTGCTGTCCTCCGCAGCCGGAAAGGGCAAATGCCATAACTGCTGCGGTAAATATAATGTTTGATAAATTCTTTGAATAACTCATGGCTTTCACATCCCTTTTATTTAATTTTCTCGTATTTTAGCACAAAATAATATGAATGTCACCCATAAGCATGAAATTTTTATAAATTTATTTCATGTATATTTCATTCAATATATTGAGGAGTATAAGAAATTTCTATCAAATCATTGAACTCGGCAAAAACATCATTATAATTTTTCGGAAAATCATTATTCCCATAAGCCTTAATTTCTGTTCCGTCCGTAAAAAATAACTACTCTTTGTCAAGCGTAGAGTAAACTCATTTTCGAAACCTGGTACAATAGTATACGTATAACGCTATTCCGTAATTTACATTTTAGATTATTTATTTTACATAATTTTAATATCGGAGTAATATCTATGTTTTTTATATTGAAAAAAATATAAACATTGTAGTATAATAGGTTATAGTGGAGGTGTATTGAAATGATGGTATCAACTAAAGGACGTTATGCTTTAAGGGTTATGATAGACCTTGCAGAGCACAACACCAGAGATTATATACCGCTTGCGGATATTGCAAAGCGTCAGGAAATATCAGAAAAATATCTTGAAAGCATAGTCGGAGTTTTAAGCAAAAAAGGACTTGTTGAATCCTTGAGAGGAAAAGGCGGCGGTTACAGACTTAACCGTTCACCGGAAGAATATACGGTTGCGTCAATCCTGAAAGTAACAGAAGGTTCTCTTGCTCCTGTTGCCTGTCTTGAAAACGAAGTAAATACCTGTCCCAGAGCAGCGGAATGCCGAACAATAGACATGTGGACAAAGCTATATAAGCTTATTGACGACTTTTTTGAAGGTGTAACAATAGCTGACCTTATAAGACCGGACGACGGCGGAAATTATGTAATTTAATATTAGTATTTCACCCGAATTTTTAATTTTCGGGTGTTTTGTTTTATATTTCTTATTTAAAATGAGGTGAATATATGTTCAGACCTATCAAAAAGAAGAAAAGTGAACTCAGTACCGAAGCAACAAAGGAGCTTCTCCGTAATTCACGCAGAGGCGTTCTTGCCGTAAATGGAGATGACGGTTACCCTTATGCAATTCCTATAAACTACTTTTATGATGAAAAAAATCAAAAGATATATTTTCACGGAACTGCCGTCGGACATAAAGCCGATTCAATAAAAGCATGTGATAAGGTGTGCTTTACAGTTTACAGCAATGAAATTATAAAAGAAGAAGCATGGGCTCCGTTTATGCAGAGTGCTGTTGTTTTCGGAAGATGTCATTTAATTGAAAATCAAGATGTTATATTTACACTGCTTAAACAGCTTTCTATGAAATACTATCCGGATGAAAGCATATTTAATGATGAAATGGCTGTTTCCGGAAAAGCCGTGAAAATGTATGAAATAGATATTGAGCACTTAAGCGGAAAAGAAGTTCAGGAAAAATAAAATATGTATAAATGAAGAGGTATGACAAAAGCCATACCTCTTATTATTTTGCTATTATTTTGCTATTATTTTGCTATTATTTACCGGGTGTAATATATATCTGCTGTAATTCCTGATTCCATTCAACCTCTGCTCCAAGATTTTCCGCAATAAATCTGAGAGGCAGATATGTTCTGCTGTTTTCGATAAATGCAGGAGAATCAAGAAGAACTTCCATACCGTTTACAAATGCAATATTTGAACCGATAGTAATTTCGATTACCGTATTTTCTTTTGTTATAGTAACCTTCTGTGCCGCTTCATTCCATTCAACACTTGCTCCGAGTGCTTCGGCAACAAATCTTGCGGGAAGCATTGTTCTGTCGTTTCTGATAACTGGAGCAACATCATTTACAACCTGTTTTCCGAATACATCAGCAACCACGCTGTTTATTGTAAGAACAATTACATCAGTCTTTGTTGTGTCATCAGCTGTGTTTTCCTTTTCAAACTCTGCTGTAACAACCGCAGGAGTAAGTGTGGGAACCTTATATGAATATGTTCCGTCACCGTTGTCTGTTACGTCAACCTTCTTGCCTTTTGCGTCAACAACCTTGATTTCGCTTAAAACATATCCTTCATCAGCCTTAGGTGTTGCTGTTACCGTACTTCCGGAATATGCAGTTTTACTGCTGATTGCAACTGTTCCGTTTTCGATTTCACCAAGCTTTGATGTTATTTCTCTTGTGCTTGATGAACCGCTTGAGCTTGATGTTTTCTTTATGAATTTAGCCGATACAACATCACTGCTGTTCATGCCTTCTTTAACTGCAATAGCCTTAACTGTGCATGATTTTGTTATTGTGAATTCACCTGTGTAAACATCGCTGTTGCCATTGGGTGTTGAACCGTCTGTTGTGTAGTAAATAAGCGAATCTTTTGTATCACATGAAATGCTTACCTTCTTTGAGCCTCTGAAACTGCCGCCGTCCGGTTTGATTACGGGAGCCGCAACTGTTTCAATTTCCGCTGATGTCTTTACTACGCCTTCAACTGTTATTGTCTTGTTTTCCGCAATATTGCTGATTACATAATAAGCTCCGTCGGGCTCAACAATCTCACCGTTTACCTTAACAGCGAAGTTTTCGCCCTTTTCATATCCAGCTGAGATTATTACATCAAATGTGTATGAACCGTTTTCTTTGATTCCTTCAGTGGGATCATTTCCTGGTGAAAGTATTGTATAGCCTTCTCCGTTTTTAAATTCAACCTTATATGTTGGTACAGATACTTCTACAATGCCTTCAACTGTTACAGTCTGGTCTTCGGTTATATTTGTGATTGTATATTTATTATCTGTAAGCTCAACCGCAACATTGTTTACCTTAACAGCAAAGTCATCGGATTTTGCATATCCGTCTGCGATTTTGAGTTCAAAGCTGAAGCTTCCTTTATCATCTACAATAAGAGATGAACCGTTTATTGCTGTAAGATCATAGCCTACACCATTAACAAGCGTAATGTCGTGAGTTATCTTTTTCTCACCTACCGGATAAAGTGATAAATCAGGCTGGCTTGTGCCTCTCCAATATGTATCGGAAGGCTTTTCTGTTTCGCTATTTACGATTTTACCGTCAATTCGATTTGTATTTGTGCTGTCTGAAATCGTTATTGTATCTGTTGCGGCAGAACCGCCATCTGAATCCTGCTTAGGATACATAGCACAACCACCTTCAAGATAAGCCTCATTTGTGCTGATTGTTCCTGTTCCTGCCACTGCATTTCCGCCGTTATCAAATGTACCGTCAGCACCTCTTGCGATAAGCTTTCCATTGCCTGTTATAGTACCTTTATCCATCTTGATTGCTGTACCGCCGACTGATGTTGTTGCGTCCATACCGCCGCCGAATACACCAAGAATCGAACCGTCCTCAAGTGTTAATGTTCCGTTTACAAGAAGACCTGTCTGTCCGGAATAGCTCTTGCCTGTTGTGGTATCTGTACCTGTGGGAGCATTATCGCCGCGGATATATACATTACCCTTAAGCTTAACATTTCCGTTTACGACAACAACTGGCTCTGTATTCTTTCTTGCTTCACTTCCGTTGGCAATATTATTTGTGTTTGAATAGATAAGTGCATTTTCGATTGTTGCACCGTCCTGTAAAATTAACTGACCGTTGATTGATGCACCGTTAAGGAATTCTCCTCCGCCGTAATCATTGTAGTTCATTGAGAATGTACCGCCGTCAAGAACTTCAATAATTCCTTCTGCTGTTGAGTCACGAAGAATAAGCTTTCCGCCGTTTTTAACCACAATTTTAACACTGCTGAGAATATCCATGTTTACGAGTGTAAGATTACATCCGTTAGGAATGACAAGTGTCTGTGTTGTTGCATCGCCGAAAGGAACAGCATAGCCAAGCTCGCCGTATGTTCCGCTTGTATGTGAGCCATACCAAGCCTTAACGTCCTTAGGTACTATTACTGTGCTATCATCTCTGTCGAAATTGATGATTTTCCAAGGCTCCATATCATACATATATTTGCCGTCAGCTGTCTTAGTGCAGTTGTCAAGCACAAGTTGATCCTCAAGATATTCATTTCCTGTATAAACCTTGAATGTAAGTGTGTTGCTTGTTGCTGTACGTCCCTGGTCATCTGTAATTGTTACCGATATTTCGTATGTACCTGCATTTGAAGGTGTTCCGGCAAGAGTTACCGAACCGTCATGTACAGAATATACGCCTACCATACCGCATGAGCTGTCTAAGTTTACTTTAGACTGTTTTGAATTGATTGTTATTCCACTTTCGCTTAAAAGCTTCCAATCGCTTTCAATGGGTAACTGTCCTTTCGGAAGAATAGCAGCCTCAACTGATGCGTTGCTGTTTTTGTTCTGTGTTACATTTGTTGATGCACTTGATATTGCATCATAACCCTTCTGGTTTACAAGAGCCGATTCAAAGCTTCCTACAAGACGAACATGAAGCTCATAGTTATCTCCGGGATTTTCGCTTCCGTCAACGGGTTCAACAGTGAGCTTTCCGAAAGCAATGCTAACTTTAAGCTTAACTGTGCTGTAATCGGGATTTGTTATTTCAATAACATCTCCTGATTTTAATACGCCTGTGTTTGCAAAATAGATTTTATCTGTATCATTTTCAAGATAATACTGATTTCCGTTAAGTGCCATCTGGAAAGTCTGTCTTGTGAATGCTGTTCCGTTTACACTGATTTCTGTTACGCCTTTTACATAGCCGTTAGTTGTTGTTCCGATAATAATATATGAGTATCCTGAATTGTCATCAACACTGAATTCAGGTGTAACTTTTCCGTAATCGGGATCTTTTTCACTACAAACTGTGCATACGCCGTCTACATAATTATGAGGTCCAAAATCGCCGTATTCTTGACTGCAGATATTGCAGACTGCCTTTTTGAGGCAAGTAGCTGTACCACCTGTGTGTTCATGCTCTTCCGGCTTTGTTGATGAATCTTTAACTGTTGCTGTGTGAGCATTCTTGTCAAGCTCAAGAACTAAGTCCTTGTAGCCGTCTGCTGTAATGACGCATTCAGCTTTGCCTGTGTCACCGATTCCGGCTTCACCGATTGTTATATATTCACCGCTACGGATATAATATGCAAGATTACCGCTTACGCCAAATGAATAAGATGCTTTTGTATATGTTTTACCGTCAACTGTAACACCGTTTATAGCTGCTAAATAATCCGCACCGTCAACGAATTTAATAACAAAGTCATAGCCGAAATCTGATTCGCAGCTGCTGATTTCCGGTGCTGTTTGCTTTGCAGCATTGGGATCTTTTGCACCACAAACTGTGCATACGCCGTTTTTATAATCATGATCGCCGTAATCACCGTATTCTTGACCGCAGATATTGCAGACTGCCTTTTTGAGGCAAGTAGCTGTACCACCTGTGTGTTCATGCTCTTCCGGCTCTGTTGATGAATCTTTAACTGTTGCTGTGTAAGCATTCTTGTCAAGCTCAAGAACTAAATCTTTGTAGCCATCTGCTGTAATGATACATTCAGCTTTGCCTTCATTATCAAATGTGCCGCCTTCGCCGATAAGAAGATAGCTTGAATCAGCATAATAACAAGTATTTCCATATACGCCATATGAAGAATCCTTTACAGTATAAGCATCACCGTTTACTGTAACACCTGTTATTGCTTTTAAATAATCATCTGAGCCATCACCAAAAGTCATTTTAAAGTCCCAGCCAAAATTAGCTCTGCAATCTGCTAATACGGGTGGTGTGAGCTTTTTACTTGAATCTTTTTCACCGCAAACTGTGCATACGCCGTTTTTATAATTGTGATCGCCGTATTCACCGTATTCTTCACTGCAGATGTCGCAAACTGCCTTTTTAAGGCAAGTAGCTGTACCGCCTGTGTGTTCATGCTCCTCCGGCTCTGTTGATGAATCTTTAACTGTTGCTGTGTGTTTTGTTTTGTCAAGCTCAAGAACTAAATCTTTGTACCCATCAGCTGTAATAGTACATTCTGCCTTGCCTGTATCGCCGATGCCGCCCTCGCCGATTAAAACGTAGTTATCACGTGCATAGTATTTTGTTGCTCCGGAAATCAAAAACGAAACTGACGTAAGCTCATAATCATCTCCGCCAACACTTATACCGGTTATTGCTTTAATATAGCTTTCATAACCTGTTCCAAACTTAATATCGAAATCGCCGTTACTGTACGGTCCACATTCCGTAATTTCCGGCGGTTCTGCATCTGCCGCAAAGACAAATGCTACATTTGTCGATACAACCATAATTATTGCCATAATGATTGAACCGACTCTTTTTAATACATTTTTCAAACTAAACCCTCCTCATAATTTTGTATATTCCAACCAATTATTAGCTAAAACTAACTTTAAATTTATAAAAAATAGTTAGTTTTTACTAACCCTATTTGGAACGAAATAATATGTGACCGTTCATTGGCTTTATTCTCCGCACAAATTTCACAAAATTCGGGATAAATTCGGCGTAGTAATCGAATTATATGCGAAATCGACACAAATATGCCAATCGGACATTTAAAAATTTCTCCCTTAAAATTAAAGAATACGGCTATATTCAGCCTGCGGCGTACTGCTGAAATAACTGTCTTAAGGAATTTAATTTTTAAATTCGGTCATTCCTTTTACTCAAATTTTATACCATATCAAGGCAAATTCAGCAAGCGGTTAATTGACAAAATAATTCAAAAAATTCAGTATCGGCTTAAATTTATTTCATGTATTTAATATTGTATTATAAATAACATTACAATCATAAAAATTTGCAAAACAAAAAACAGACACAGCTTATTTAAGCCATGTCTGTAATTTATGTTGTTATTATTTATAATATTCAACAGCGGATTTAAACATCTTAATATCGTAATTTCCGTCAACATTCTTATAAAGACCGTTATTCCATCTTTCAGAATGTCCCATTTTTCCGATTACCCTTCCGTCCGGCGATGTGATACCTTCTATTGCCATTGCGGAGTTGTTCGGATTGAAATGTATATCGTCTGTCGGATTTCCGCTTAAGTCAACATACTGTGTTGCAATCTGTCCGTTTTCGGCAAGCTGTTTTATTACCTCATCAGAAGCAAGGAAACGTCCTTCGCCATGTGAAATAGGCACAGTGTAGATATCGTTTACGCTTGTATTCATAAGCCAAGGTGACTTGTTGGACGCAATTCTTGTTCTTACAAGCTTGGACTGATGTCTGCCGATTGTGTTAAAAGTAAGTGTCGGGCAGCTTTCGTCTGTGTCGATTATCTTTCCGAAAGGAACAAGGCCGAGCTTGATAAGTGCCTGGAAACCGTTGCAGATGCCGCACATAAGACCGTCACGATCTTCAAGAAGTCTTGTTACTGAGTTCTTGACAGCCTCGTTTCTGAAGAATGCTGTTATAAACTTGCCTGAACCGTCGGGCTCGTCACCACCGGAGAAACCGCCGGGAATGAATATAATCTGTGACTTATCGGCTTTTGCCGCAAAATTCTTGACCGACTCGGCAACAGTATGGGCCGAAAGGTTGTTTATTATGAATATTTCCGCCTCTGCTCCGGCAGCCTCAACAGCCTTTGCGGAATCATATTCGCAGTTTGTTCCCGGAAATACCGGTATAAGCACCTTAGGCTTAGCAAGCTTAATTGCCGGTTTTGGATATGTTTTTGCCGTATATTCAAACTTAGGTATATCCTTGTTTTCGGAAGGAATGTTACAGCTGTATACACTCTCAAGCTTGTTTTCATATATATCTGAAAGTTCTTCCATTGTTATGCAGTGCTCTTTATATTCGATTGTCTGTTTTTCCGTAACAGTACCGAGCTTTTTGCCGATAGCTGTATCGTCTGCCATTTCAAGAACAAAGCTACCGTAGTTATATTCGAATATACGGTGTTTAGAAAGCTCGTCTTCATATTTAAAGCCAAAGCCATTTCCGATAGCCATTTTATAAACAGCTTCAGCAATACCGCCAAAGCCAATAGCATAAGCAGAACATACCTTGCCTTCTCTCATAAGCTTTGTAACATCAGCGAATACGCTCTTAAGTGATTCCGCATTAGGAAGTCCGTTGTCATCATATTCGGGACGTACAAGCATTACGCTGTGTCCGGCTTTTTTGAATTCCGGAGAAACAATGTCGCCGAGCTCTGCCGTTGTTACGGCAAAAGAAATAAGTGTAGGCGGAACATGAATATGTTCAAATGTGCCGCTCATGGAGTCCTTACCACCGATAGCCGCAATTCCGAGATCCTTTTGTGCCTTATATGCACCGAGAAGCGATGAAAGCGGTTTGCCCCAGCGCTCGGGATCATTGCCGAGCTTCTGGAAATATTCCTGGAAGCTTAAATATACATCTTTAAATTCCGCACCGGAGGCAACAAGCTTTGCCGCAGACTCAACAACGGCAATATATGCTCCGTGATAAGGACTTCTGTCTGAAATAAACGGATTAAAGCCCCAGCTCATAAGTGAACAGGTTGTTGTGTCGCCATGCTCAACAGGAACCTTCTGAACCATAGCTTGTACAGGTGTAAGCTGATATTTTCCGCCGAAAGGCATCATAACACCACCTGCACCGATTGTTGAATCGAATCTCTCGGAAAGTCCACGCTTTGAGCAGACATTGAGATTTCCGGCAACATTTTTATATAATTCGGTAAATGAACCTGTTGTGTCCTTTTCCCAGTCTGCACCGACTGTATTTACAGCGGTAATATGCTTTTCTGCACCGTTGGAATCAAGAAATTCTCTTGAAATATCAACTATGTTTTTGCCGTTCCATTTAAGAATAAGGTGAGGATACTCCTTAACCTCCGCAACAACAGATGCCTCAAGGTTTTCGCCTTCGGCAAGCTTCATGAACTTTTCGACATCTTCTTTAGCTACAACAACAGCCATTCTTTCCTGTGATTCGCTTATTGCAAGCTCTGTTCCGTCAAGACCGTCATATTTTTTGAGAACAGCATTAAGGTTTATTTCAAGACCGTCCGCAAGCTCGCCGATTGCAACCGACACACCGCCGGCACCAAAGTCGTTACAGCGTTTGATAAGCTGTGCGGCTTCGGGATTTCTGAAAAGTCGCTGAAGCTTTCTTTCTTCGGGTGCATTACCCTTCTGAACCTCAGCTCCACAGTTTTCAAGCGATTTAAGGTTATGACTCTTTGATGAGCCTGTTGCACCGCCACAGCCGTCACGGCCTGTTCTTCCGCCGAGAAGAATAACAATATCGCTGTCAACAGGTCTTTCTCTACGAACATTCTTTTCGGGTGCGGCTGCAATAACAGCACCAACCTCCATACGCTTTGCAACATAGCCTTCATGATATATTTCATCTACAATGCCTGTTGCAAGACCGATCTGGTTTCCATATGAGGAATATCCATTTGCCGCAGTTGTCACTATTTTACGCTGAGGAAGCTTTCCTTCTATTGTTTCGCTTACGGGCTTAAGAGGATTTCCCGCACCTGTAAGTCGCATTGCTCCATATACATATGAACGTCCCGAAAGCGGATCTCGTATAGCACCGCCGATACAGGTTGCCGCACCACCAAAGGGCTCTATTTCCGTAGGGTGGTTATGGGTTTCGTTCTTGAACATAAGCAGCCATTTTTCTTTTTCGCCGTTTACGTTTACGTCCATTTTAATTGAGCAGGCATTGATTTCCTCTGATTTATCAAGCTTATCGAGAAGTCCCTGTGCAGAAAGCACCTTAACGGCAAGTGTACCGATATTCATAAGAGTAACAGGCTTTGTAATGCCGAGTGCCTTTCTGTCGGCAATATACTCCTCGTATGTTTTCTGAACAAGGCTGTCCTCAAACTTAACATCATCAATAATTGTGAGGAATGTTGTGTGCCGGCAATGATCCGACCAGTATGTATCAATTACCTTTATTTCGGTAATGGTAGGATTTCTTTTTTCGTTTCTGAAATATTCCTGTACAAAGGCAATGTCGTCAATATCCATTGCAAGACCTTTTTCGGCAATAAAGTCCTCAAGACCTTTTCTGTCGAGGTCGTTAAATCCGTCAAGAACGGCAACCTCTGTCGGAATATCGTATTCAACCTTAAGTGTTTCGGGCTTTTCGAGCACTGCCTCTCTTGCCTCAACCGGGTTGATAACATATTTTTTAATCTTTTCAATATCCTCTGCGGAAAGATTTCCGTAAAGTGCATAGACCTTCATTGTTCTGATAAGAGGTCTGTCCTGCTGTGAAATAAGCTGGATACACTGTGCGGCAGAATCGGCTCTCTGGTCAAACTGTCCCGGAAGATATTCAACCGCAAATACAACTGCATTTCCGAAATCAACGCTTTCCGTTGCAATATCAAGCTGTGGCTCTGAAAATACTGTTTTCTTGCAGTAATTAAAAAGCTCTTCATCTATATTTTCGGCATCATAGCAGTTCACAAGTCTTACATCAGTAATACCGTCAATGCCGAGAAATGTTTTTATATCATTAAAAAGTGACTTTGCCTCATTGGCAAGCTCTTTTTTCTTTTCAACATAAACTCTGTATACCATAGGTGTTCCTCACTTTCTCATAAGAGCACGTCTGCCTATGTCCTTACGGCAGAAGCCGTTATCAAATTTTACCTTAGCTGTGAGTGCGTATGCCTTGTCAACTGCCTCCTTAAGTGTAGGAGCTGTTGCTGTAACGCCAAGCACACGGCCTCCTGCGGAAAGAAGCTTATCTCCGTCCTTCTTTGCTCCGGCAACATAAATAATGCCGTCGTCTGTTTCGGGAAGAACTATTTCAAAGCCGCTTTCGTATTTAACGGGATAGCCCTTTGATGCAAGAATTACACAGCATGCCGAATCATTGCTGAATTTAACCTCTGTATCTGCAAGAGTTCCATTTGTAACCGCTTGCATAACAGTAAGAAGGTCGCTTTCGAGCAAAGGAAGAACAACCTGTGTTTCGGGATCGCCGAAACGGCAGTTATATTCGATTACCTTAGGGCCTTTTTCCGTAATCATAAGTCCGAAATAAAGACAGCCTCTGAACTCTCTGCCTTCTGCCTTCATTGCATTGATTGTAGGAAGGAATATTTTTTCCATACATTCCTTTGCAACATCGGCTGTGTAATAGGGATTGGGTGCAACAGTACCCATTCCGCCTGTGTTAAGTCCTTCGTCATTATCGAGTGCTCTCTTGTGGTCCATTGACGAAACCATAGGCTTAACGACATTTCCGTCTGTAAATGAAAGAACGGAAACCTCCGGACCTGTAAGGAATTCCTCAACAACTATTCTTGAGCCGCTTTCGCCGAAAACCTTGTCCTCCATCATAGAGTGAACAGCGTCAACAGCCTCCTGCTTTGTCTGTGCGATTATAACGCCCTTGCCCAGTGCAAGACCGTCGGCCTTTATAACTGTCGGATAATCACAGCCTTCAAGATATTTGAGAGCATCTTCCTTGTTGTCAAAAACCTCGTATGCCGCTGTCGGAATACCGTATTTCTTCATAAGATTTTTTGAGAAAATCTTGCTTCCTTCGATTATAGCAGCGTTTGCCTTAGGGCCGAAACAGGGAATACCTGCCGCCTCAAGCAAATCAACCGCACCGAGTACAAGCGGATCATCGGGAGCAACAACAGCATAGTCGATTTTGTTTTCAACCGCAAATTCCGTAATTGCTTTAATATCCTTTGCACCTATATTGACACACTCTGCGTCAGCGGCAATTCCACCGTTTCCGGGAAGAGCGTAAATTTTTTCAACTGTTTTGTTTTCCTTAAGCTTTTTGATTATGGCGTGCTCACGTCCGCCGCCGCCAACTACCATTATTTTCACGGTCATAACCTCCTGTTAATTAATGGTGGAACAATCTCATGCCTGTAAATGCCATAGCAATATTATATTTGTTACAGCAGTCAATTACAATATCATCTCTTACCGAACCGCCCGGCTCTGCAATGTAATCAACGCCGCTCTTTCTTGCTCTTTCGATATTATCACTGAATGGGAAGAATGCGTCTGATGCAAGGGCAACTCCGTGAAGTGATGCAAGATAAGCTTTTTTCTCTGCAAGAGTGAGCTTTTCGGGCTTAACTGTAAAGAAGTCCTCCCAGTTTTCGAGAAGCTCGTCGTTATCCTCTTCTGAAATGTACTGGTCGATTGCGTTATCTCTGTCCGGTCTGCCTACACTGTCCTTGAAAGGAAGATTAAGAACCTTGTCGCACTGTCTTAAATGCCAGATATCTGCCTTGTTTCCGGCAAGTCTTGTACAATGGATTCTTGACTGCTGGCCTGCGCCTACACCGATTGCCTGTCCGTCCTCGGCATAGCATACTGAATTTGACTGTGTATACTTAAGGGTTATGAGTGCAATAATAAGGTCACGCTTTGCCTCTTCCGTAAGAGTTTTGTTTTCTGTAACAATATTATTAAGAAGATCTGCATCAATTTTAAAGTTGTTTCTTCTCTGAGCAAATGTAATTCCGAATACCTGCTTAAGCTCTGTTTCTTCGGGAACATAATTTTCATCAATCTTGATTATGTTATACGAACCTTTTCTTTTGCTCTTAAGTATTTCAAGAGCCTCATCTGTATAACCGGGAGCAATAATACCGTCAGAAACCTCTCTCTTGATAATCATTGCAGTTGTTTTGTCACAGACATCGCTTAATGCGATGAAATCGCCGAAAGAGCTCATTCTGTCTGTTCCTCTTGCTCTTGCATAAGCACAGGCAAGCGGTGACTCGTCAAGACCTTCTATATCGTCAACAAAGCAGGCTTTTTTGAGCTTATCGGAAAGCTTGATTCCGACAGCGGCTGATGTAGGGCTTACGTGCTTAAATGACGCAGCCGCAGGCATATTAAGAGCCGCTTTAATTTCCTTGACAAGCTGCCAGCTGTTGAAGGCATCAAGGAAATTTATGTAACCCGGTCTTCCGTTAAGAATTTCGATAGGAAGGTCTGAACCGTCCTTCATATATATTTTTGCAGGCTTCTGGTTGGGATTACAGCCGTACTTAAGTTCAAATTCTTTCATTTAGTCTTTACTCCCTTCTAAGGTCTTTTCTCTCTTCGGTATATCACATCATAAATCAGGCATTTTTATTAAACATTCTGTTTTCAACTGTTCCGTCAGCAATATTTATATAACGTACATAAAGAGAAATTTTGTTGCTTTCATTGAGATTTGTCCAGATTTTATCCGCAAAAGCGTCAATGTCGTTTTCAATGGCAACTCTTTCGGGCTCACCTGTGAATGTAGGCAGAGGATTGCCGTCACATACATATGTATGGATAAAATGTCCGAGTCCGTTTACAGCCTCATAATCATAGAAATAACGTCCGCAGGCACTTCCGTCCTTATCAAGCGACTTAAGTATGCTCATTGAATAATCAAAATCATTGTCCTTAAAATTCATAATTCCGCTTATTCTCGGTGTATAATTGGGTTTATCCGGCTCAAACTCTCTTGTCTTGAGTGCCTCTCTGAAGCATTCGCCTTTCTTTATAAAGTCATAAATTGTGTCTGTCTGGTCGCCGTTTGTAACAATAAGCTTATTTTCGATTTTCTTGATCGGTGAATATATTATAAGGCTCGGATCTTCAACCTTTGATTCGTCAAAGGGATAGATTGTTACATTTTCGCCTTCTTCTTTAAAAATACGGTTACGACTGTTTTCGCTTCTGCCCATTATGAAATAAGCAGTAACAGCATTTTTGCCGTCGGGAGTTTTTCCGATTACGATACCTCTTCCGGCATAAGCATTGTTCTTTAAAAGCTCACCAATATCATCTATTTTATAAACGTCCATAGTTATCTCCTTTTTCAACTATTTCACTTGCAACCTTTTCACATGCTTTGGGAAGAATAATCCATTCTGCCTCTTCCATAACACGCTTCTGAAGAACCTCCGGTGTATCTCCGTCCAGAACAGCCACAGGCTTCTGGAAAATAATTTCTCCGCCGTCGGGTATTTCGTTTACAAAATGTACCGTTGCTCCGGTAACCTTAACTCCGTAGGCAAGCGCCTTTTCGTGAACATGAAGTCCGTAACAGCCCTTTCCGCAGAACGAAGGAATAAGCGACGGATGAATGTTTATTATTCTCTTCGGCCATTTTGAAGTAAAGTCGGCAGAAAGTATGCACATAAAGCCGGCAAGAACAATCATTTCAATGCCGTTTTCCTCAAGTATCCGCTGTAACCTTTCTTCAAACGCCTGCTGTGAGCCAAGCTCTTTTTTTACAACTACCGCTGTTTTTATTCCGTTGTCTTTAGCCCTTGTCAGTGCATAGGCATCTGCCTTGTCGGAAACAACGAGAACAATCTCTCCATGGGCAAGCGCACCGATTTTTTCCGAATCGATAAGTGCCTGAAGATTTGTGCCGCCACCGGAAACAAATACCGCAATTTTAGTCTTTTTCATGCCGACCTCCTCAGGCAATAATAACGCCTTCGTCAGACTTAACTATTTTTCCGATAACATAAGCGTCCTCACCGTCAGCCTTAAGTGATGCAAGTGCTGTTTCGGCATCTTCGCTGTTTACGACAATGCTCATGCCGACGCCCATATTGAATGTATTGAACATATCTCTTTCAGGAATATTGCCTGTCTTTGCGATAAGGTCGAATATAGGTAATATCTTGAGTGCCGATTTATCAATCTGTGCAGAATATCCCTTAGGAATACTTCTGGGAATGTTTTCGTAAAAGCCGCCGCCTGTTATATGGGAAACCGCCTTTATAGTTACCTTTTCGCTGAGATTGAGAACAGGCTTAACATATATCTTTGTAGGCTCAAGAAGTGCCTCACCGAGTGATTTTCCGCCAAGCTCTGCAACAGGCTTTTTAATATCGCTGTTTTCAATATCAAATACCTTTCTTACGAGAGAAAAGCCGTTTGAATGAACTCCGCTTGATGCAAGGCCGATTATAACGTCGCCTTCTTTAATCTGTGTATTGTCAAATACTTTTTTTCTGTCAACAACGCCTACCGAAAATCCGGCAAGGTCATATTCGTCAATTCCGTAAAAACCTGGCATTTCCGCTGTTTCTCCGCCGATAAGAGCCGCTCCGGACTGAACACAGCCTTCCGCAACGCCCTTAACGATTTCCGCAATCTTTTCCGGTACGTTTTTGCCGCACGCAATATAGTCAAGGAAGAAAAGAGGCTTTGCACCGCAGCAGATAATGTCGTTTACGCACATGGCAACGCAGTCGATACCGATTGTGTCGTGCTTATCCATGATAAAAGCAAGCTTAAGCTTTGTGCCCACTCCGTCTGTACCGCTTACAAGAACAGGTCTTTCCATTCCTGTAATGTCAAGCTCAAAAAGTCCACCGAAGCCGCCGATGTCCGATAATGCTCCGGCTGTCATTGTTTTTGCAATATGCTGTTTCATAAGTTCAACTGCTTTATATCCGGCAGTAATATCTACACCTGCCGCTTTATAGCTTTCGCTCATACTTTTCATTACTTCGCCTTCTTTCCTTCCGATATTTTCTGTTCAAATCTGCTCTTTGATGCTGTCTGAGGTATCTCTGTCGGATAATTTCCGTCAAAGCAGGCTGCACAATATCCGCCGCAATGGCTTCCGCCTGCAAGGAGATTTACATATTCCGTATTGAGATAGCCGAGAGAATCAACGCCGATTATTTCCGCAATCTCCTCGACCGTATGATGACAGGCGATGAGATTTTCTCTTGAATCAATGTCTGTTCCGTAATAGCAGGGATTTGTGAACGGAGGTGCGGATACACGCATATGTACCTCTGTTGCTCCTGCGTTTCTTACAAGCTGGACAATACGCTTGCTTGTTGTTCCTCTAACGATTGAATCGTCGATAAGAACGACACGTTTGCCCTTTATTGTTTCGGCAATGGGATTAAGCTTAATCTTAACCTTGTTTTCTCTGGATTTCTGTCCTGCCGAAATGAAGGTTCTTCCGATATATTTGTTTTTGATAAAGCCTACTCCGTAAGGAATGCCGGACTGTCTTGAATATCCGATTGCCGCATCAATACCACTGTCGGGAACGCCGATAACAATATCGGCCTGTACGGGGTGCTCAAGCGCAAGGAAAGAGCCTGCACGGAGTCTTGCGTTATGCACCGAATGTCCGTCTATTATTGAGTCCGGACGAGCAAAATAAATATACTCAAATACGCACATCTTAGGATCTTTCTTACCGCAGTGATCCTCTATTGTACGGACACCGTCCTTATCAAACACAACGATTTCACCGGGCTTAAGGTCACGGATAAGTGTTGCACCGACTGCATCAAGCGCACAGCTTTCACTTGCAACGATGTATTTTCCGTCATCTGTCTTGCCATAGCAGAGAGGTCTGAAGCCATATTCATCTCTTGCCGCAATAAGCTTTGAAGGTGACATGATAACAAGTGAATATGCACCCTTTATTTTGTACATTGCGTTATTAACGGCCTCTTCTATAGAAGAGCATTTTATCCGTTCTCTTGTGATTATATATGAAATAACCTCTGTATCGCTTGTTGTATGGAAAATAGAGCCGTTCATCTCAAGCTCCTCACGAAGCTCAAGTGAATTGACAAGATTTCCGTTATGTGCAAGTGCCATACGGCCCTTGATATGGTTTACAACGATAGGCTGTGCATTTGCTCTGTCGTTGTTTCCTGTTGTTCCGTAACGTACATGACCGACAGCCATGTTTCCTTCTCCGAGTGATGCCATAATTTCGGGAGTAAACACATCGTTTACAAGTCCGACATCTTTATGAAAATTAAAAAGTCCGTCATCATTTACAACAATACCGCAGCTTTCCTGACCTCTGTGCTGAAGTGCAAAAAGTCCGTAATATACATCAGCCGCAACATCACAGGTTTCTTCGGCAAATACGCCGAAAACACCGCATTCTTCTCTTAAAGAGCTCATTAAATTATTCCCCCATTAAACGACGCATTACTTCCTGATAAGCTTCCTCTGTACCGCCAAGATCTCTTCTGAAACGGTCTTTGTCAAGCTTTTCGTTTGTATCCTTGTCCCAAAGACGGCATGTATCGGGTGAAATTTCGTCTGCAAGAACGATTGTGCCGTCAGCAAGTCTGCCGAATTCAATCTTGAAGTCAACAAGCTTGATGTTAAGGTGAAGGAAATACTCCTTAAGTGTGTCATTTACTGTGAATGCCATTTTTTTGATTGTTTCGATTTCTTCTCTTGTTGCAAGCTTAAGGGCGATTGCATGGTAAGCATTCATAAGGGGATCGCCAAGCTCGTCGTTTTTATATGAAAATTCGATTGTAGGCTCGTCGAAAACAATTCCCTCTTCAACACCGAAGCGTTTTGCAAATGAGCCTGCTGAAATATTTCTGATAATTACTTCAAGAGGAACTATTGAAACCTTCTTTACAACTGTTTCTCTGTCATTAAGCTCCTCAACGAAATGTGTGGGAACACCTTTTTTCTCAAGTACCTGCATAAGCATATTTGTCATTCTGTTGTTGATTGAACCTTTTCCGACGATAGTACCCTTTTTCTCTCCGTTGAAGGCTGTTGCATCGTCCTTATATGATACGATGTAAAGATTTTCGTCGTCAGTTTTAAATACCTTTTTTGCCTTTCCTTCGTAAAGCTGTTCTCTCTTTTCCATTGTTTTTATCTCCTCATAAATTATTAAGCTGAAAAATAAATTCCAACAAGATTACTGAATATAAATATATAAAATAAACAGGTATAGCCTCGAAAACCGTCCGGCACACCAACGGACCGCCGACAAGGCATATCAATTATAAACTGCTGTATTTTGCCGTTACATCGGCATTTTTAGCAAGAATTTTCTCTCTGTTTTTAGCTCTGTCCTCTTTAAGCTTGTCGCTAAGCTCCTTATCGGTAAGCGCAAGTATCTGTACAGACAACAAAGCGGCATTTCCTGCACCGTTGATTGCAACCGTAGCCACAGGTATTCCCGTAGGCATCTGAACAGTTGAAAGAAGTGCGTCCATGCCGCTTAAAGTATCGTTTTTGACAGGTATGCCGATTACAGGCAGAACTGTGTTTGCCGCAATAGCGCCCGCAAGATGTGCTGCCATTCCTGCCGCCGCAATAATTACACCAAAGCCGTTTGCCTCTGCGTTTTCAGTAAATTCCTTAGCCTCCGCAGGTGTTCTGTGTGCGGAAAAAACGTGCACCTCAAAAGGTACACCGTATGTCTTAAGCACATCAAATGCCTTGCTTACTACAGGTAAATCACTGTCGCTTCCCATAATAATAGCTACTTTTTTCATTAATTTGACCTCCGTAAATATTATTTTAATTCAGCAAATAAAAAAGGACATACCTATCCCTATTATTTCTAAAGAAGGCTGCCCAGACGGTCGACAATTACATTATGTTCTCCGCTCCCCCATGGTATTCCATGCTTCCGTCAGTTACGAAGAATTCACCATTATTGTACCATTTCATTCATTTTTCGCCAATAGCCCCAATAAACAAATTATACAATTTATTTGAAATGTTTTTGTAGATTTGTACTAAAGATTTATTTATCATACAGGCTGAGCCGGTTTTATGGCATTTAATAACAACTACTGTCAAAGCTTGTCTTTTGCCGGCGGTAAACGGTTATGTTTATTGATTTTCCGACAAATTCTGACGTATATAAACCGCTGTTTCCTTTATTATAAAGGCGTCGCCGAAATTTTTTGACGGTCTTAAGCCGGTAAGGCTGTAAAGCTTTTCAAGCCTTGAATTTATCGTATTTCTGTGAAGAAATGTTTTTTCGGCGGTTTCGGTTATATTCATACAGCTGTCAACATAGGCTTCGGCACAATCTATTATGTCCTTATAAAGCGTGCCGTCCTTTTTTGTAAGCTTTGATATTGTGGAAAGTATTATTCGGTTTATAATCTGCGGGTGCATATAACAGCATACGCTTTCAAAAAGCAGATTTTCCGGCATATAAAACTGCTCGTTTCTTTTGGATTTTATACCTATTCTTATCAAGTCCTCCGCCTCATTATAGCTTTTCTGCACATTCATAATGTCCGGATAAAGACTTCCGCACGCCATTTTAAAGCTGAAGGAATTAAATGATGAGCATATTTCGGCTATGCTTTCGCATATTTTGTCGAGGGAAAGATAAATCCTTGACATATCCTCAACGGGAATAAATGACTTTATTACAACCGCCGTATTATAGTCATACATACAGACTATGTCCTGCGAATTGAGATACATATTTGCACCAAGACTGCTCATAAGATTGTTTTTAAGGCGTTCTATTCCCGATGTATAGCCTAAATTAAGCTTTATATTAAAGTAGTTATTCTGATGATAATTCATTCTGATAAGTATTACGCAACGCAAAAGCTCGGGATTCATGTCCAGTCTGTACATAACGGAATTTATTTCCTCCCGACTGATACTGCCGTTCAAAAGCTTTATTCCGAGATTGGAAAGCATATCCTTCTGTCCCTTATCGTACGATCGGTGATTATCGTAGGCAATAATCGTTTCTATTGAATTTCGTATCATTTCGCCTATGCTTACGGAAACCTCCGCACTTCCGTGTACAATAACCGTTCCGTAGTTTTCGCCGTCAACAATCAGCGGTGCTCCGTATATGGAGCTGTAACTGTCCCTTGCCGCATCTGGATTGGCTATCGAGGTTGCCCTCTGGACATCGTTTATATATAATGCCGTACTGCTTATACCGCCCGTTCTTTCCTTATCCGATGAGGCAATTATTTTAGAAGCCGTATCGGTTATATGTATTATGCACTCTCTGTCGGAATACTTATCTATTATTGTATTTAAAAACGAAACATTTAAAGCTCTCATACTGCCCTCCGCCTTGATGTGCAAAATGCACTTTTTATATATTGATAATCAGCAAAAGCATTATATTTTATCTATAAAAATAATATCATATCTTTAAATCGATGTAAATTATGCGTTTTGCACTTTTATGCTCACTTATTTTGATAAATATGTACATTTTGCAATGGGATATTTTATTGTGGCAAATCATAATATCACATATACTCGTATTGTAAATAAACGGAGCAATAAAAAAGGAGGTAAACAAAATGATTGATATTGCTGTAAAAGAACAGCTCGAACAGTACTTGCTCGAAAAAGGCGTAATTAACAAAAAAGACGGTTATTCCTTTACCTACTGCGGCGGCGGTGTATCCGGAACGGTTGCTTTTGTATATGCCGGAGATAAGGAGCTTATTGTAAAACAGGCTCTTGCTCAGCTTAAAACAAAGGACACATGGTTATGCGATCCCAAGCGTATGTATATCGAAAAAGAGGCAAACCGAATATATAACGAAATAGTTCCCGAAAACGTACCCGAGGTATATTTCTATGATGAGGATAACTACATTTTCGGTCGTGCCGCAGCTCCCGAAAGCTGTACCATGTGGAAAAGCGATCTTCTCAGCGGCTTATACGATTTCGACGTTGCCCATAAGGCTATTGATTCACTTTCAAAGGTACACAACGCCTGTGCCGACAATGCCGAAATCAAAAAAATATTCGGTGACAAGGCTCTCTTCTATGATTTAAGAATATCACCGTACATTGAGTTTACCGTAGGAAAGCACCCCGATTTAAGAGCATTTGCCGACGGCGTAAACGAATTTCTTATGGGTGACGGCATAACTCTTGTTCATGGAGATTACAGTCCTAAAAACATAATGGTTGACGGACGTAAAATATATATACTCGATTTTGAAGTAGGTCATTACGGTCACCCCGCATTTGATTTAGCGTTTTTCTCAAACCATTTCCTTCTTAAGACGGTTAAGAACAAGCAGTGGTCAGACACAACAACAAATATGCTTAAGCTTATGCTCGACGAATATTTCTCAAAAGCAGACTTTATGGATAAGGCAGAGCTTGAAAAATGCTTTGTAAAAACTCTTGCAATGCTCTTTATTGCCAGAGTTGACGGAAAATCCCCTGCCGAATACATAAAGGAGGAGGCAGACAAGGAAATAATAAGAAAAACAGCCTATAAGATGATAGAAAACGACATAACCGATTACAATTCGGTTATAAAGCTTATTAAAGAAATGATAAAATAACGGGAGGATATAATAATGAAGGATTTAAGAATAAAAGGTGTAAAAGCAAGACAGATTTTTGACTCAAGAGCCAACCCGACTGTTGAGGTTGAAATTACCCTCGAATGTGGAGCAGTCGGACGCAGTATTGTCCCCTCCGGTGCGTCTACGGGAAAATTCGAGGCGCTTGAATTAAGAGATGGTGATATGTCTGTTCTCGGCGGAAAAAGCGTAAGAAAGGCAATCGCCAACATTACAGATATTATCGCTCCAAAGCTTATCGGTCTTGACGCATCAAACCAAACATATATTGACAACATGATGATTGCCCTTGACGGAACGCCGAACAAAAGCAAGCTCGGTGCAAATGCAATACTCGGCTGCTCAATGGCTGTCGCTTATGCTGCCGCAAATGCCATGGAGGTACCTCTTTTCCGCTATCTCGGCGGTGCAAATGCAAAGACGGTTCCCGTTCCTATGATTCAGATTATCGGCGGCGGCGCTCATGCCGTAGGCTCGATAGACATTCAGGACTTTCTTGTTATTCCTATGAGTGCAAAAACATTTGAGGACGGCTTTGCAATGGTTGTAAACGTATACAACGCAACCAAAAAAATATTTACCGAAAAAGGCAAGCCTCTTGCAATCGCAGACGAAGGCGGCTTCTGGCCGACAGACTTCAAAACAAACGAGGAAGGTCTTGAGCTTTTGACCGAAGGCATTAAACGTGCCGGCTATGAACCTATGAAGGACGTTGCAATAGCTCTTGATATAGCGTCAAGCGAGTTTTATAATGAGGAAAACGGTACCTATGTATTCGGTCTTGAAAATAAGGTTATGACAAGAGAAGAATTTGTTGATCTTCTTTGCGAATGGGTTGACAAATATCCTATCATTTCAATAGAGGACGGCTGTGCCGAATCCGACTGGGAAGGCTCTGTTCTTCTTACACAGAAGCTCGGTAAACGTATCCAGCTTATCGGCGACGACCTTTTCACAACCAATGTTGAAAGAATCAAAAAAGGCGTTGAAATGGGTGCCTGCAATGCAGTATTAATCAAGCTTAACCAGATCGGAACAATCACAGAAACAATGGACGCCATCGAGCTTACAAAAAACAGCGGTTATCTTCCCGTTATCTCTGCAAGATCGGGCGAAACCGAGGATGCAATAATCGTTCATCTTTCAATGGCAACAAATGCCGGACAGCTTAAGGTCGGTTCGGTTGCACGTTCCGAAAGAGCCGCAAAATGGAACGAAACAATCCGCATGGAAGAATATCTCGGAGAAAGCGGCTACTACCCTTCAGCCGATATATTCAAAAGAGTTATAAAATAAATCAAAAGGCAGGTATTTTGTATGGAAAAACCGGAAATGACACCAAAGGAAAGAGTATTTGCAGCTATAAATAACATGGATTTTGATGTTTATCCGGCAATCAATCCGACATCGGTGGCAACTGTTGAGGCTATGAAGCTTTCCGGAGCATTTTTTCCGGAGGCTCATACCGATGTCAGAAAAATGGAGGCTCTTGCCTCCGTCGGCCATGATGTATTCGGTTTTGATTCTGTTTCTCCCTACTTTTCCATACTTCTTGAGGCATCTGCTCTCGGTGCAGAGGTTGACTGGGGCAATATATATGAAATGCCATCGGTCATAAAAAAGCCGATTAACAATATATCGGATTATGAAATTCCGAAAAACTATATGTCAAGAAAAGAATTTTCGTCAATGATTGAGGTCTGCTCAAGGCTGAAAAACAAGTACAAGAACGAAGTACCGGTTATCGGCAAGGTAATCGGCCCGTGGTCACTGGCATACCACCTGTACGGAGTTGAAAATCTTGTACTTGATACAATTCTTGAGCCGGAAAAGACAAAGGCTTTCATAACCATGCTTTCGGAAATACCTATCAGCTTTGCAAAGGAACAGTTTAACGCCGGTGCAGATATAATCGTCTGGGCTGACCATGTTACGTCGGATCTCGTAAGTGCGGAAATATACAAAGAATTTATTATGCCGATTCATAAAAAAGCGGCAGTGGAGCTGCAAAAATACGGCCCGGTAATACTGCACACCTGCGGCAATGTTGCCGACAGACTGCCCTATATAGCAGGCACCGGTTTTAAAATATTCCATATGGATTCCAAAAACAATATTGCCGAAGCGGTAAAAACCGTCGGTAACAGAATGCTGATAACCGGCTGTATAAACAATCCTGTCCTTCTCGCACAGGGCGAACCGCAGGACGTAAAAAGAGCCGTTGAGGAAAATATAAAAAACGGCATAAAGCTTATATCACCGGAATGTGCAATTCCCTTTTCCGTTTCTTCGGACAACCTTATTGCACTGGTAGAGGCGGCACATAACACAAAGCTGTAAAAATAATGGCATCGGTTTTTCCCGGTGCCATTTATGTATCTATTATTTGTTCAATAGCCTCAGTAATTACTATATTACTGAGGCTATCCTATAAACCATAATTTACTCATTTCTTACTCGGAAGAAGTGCAAGCACCGCACCAACAATTCCGGTAATCATAAACAAATGCTGCCACTCCATGCCAATATCACCAATGAAATAAGTCCACCCCACATTATGAAATGTCACTGAAAACAGAATACTTAACAAAATAATAACTATGCCATAAAGCTGTATTTTCATATTGTAATCTCCTTATGAAATTCCGACTTGTTAATTTACAATGCTGAATTCTCCATTAATCACCGGTAGGTATAAACGGTGCAACTGCTCCGGCCACAGCAGAAATAGGCATTGTCTGAAGCCAGATTTTGCCCGGGCCTGTAAGAACGGTATTAAACAGTCCCTCGCCGCCAAGAGCTATATTCTTGAATCCTTTTATCTGCTGTATATCAAGATTAACAGAGCCTTCAAAGCCAAGTACATAACCGGTATCGACAATCATCTGCTCACCTGCTCCAAGACTATATTCTATAAGTTCTCCGTCAACCTCAGCAAACACAAAACCATTTCCGGAAACCTTCTGCATTATAAAGCCCTCGCCTCCGAATAAGCCTGTACCCAACTTCTTGTTGAAATGAGTTGAAAGCTCAACGCCTATTTCCGATGCAAGAAAAGCTTTCTTCTGTAATATAAATTCATGTCCGTTACTAATTTCTATAGGAAGAATTTTTCCCGGAAAGCTTGAGCCAAAGGCAATTATTCCATCTGCCTTTGCTGTATAAATATTCTGAAACATATGCTCACCCGAAAACGCTTTAGAAAACATTTTGCCTAAGCCACCGCCCTTAGTTTCCATTTCCATACAAGGGCTCATCCATACCATTGCTCCTTTTTCTGTTATCATTTTTTCGCCCTTTTTCAGATGACATATAACAACAGGAAAAGCTCCGCCTTTGATTTCATATTCCATAATTTATTCCTCCCTTATTTTAAAAAAATACTGTTATACTATCTGGAAAATATAAAACTTCAAGTAGTCTGTTTCCGGCACATTCCAGAGTATCGGATGATCCGGCGACTGCTGTCTTGCCTCTATCTGTCTGAGCTCGACATTTGCGTCTGCGGCGGCAGAATGGAGCATTTTTCTGAAAAGGTCATCTCTCATAAAGTGCGAGCATGAGCAGGTTGCAAGGTATCCGCCTCTCGGAAGAAGCTTCATCGCCTTCATATTGATTTCCTTATAGCCTCTTTCGGCATTTTTAACCGTAGATGAGCTTTTTGTAAATGCCGGAGGATCAAGTATTATATAATCATACGGGCATTTGCCGTCCTTCGCCATTTCCGTAAGCAGTTCAAAAACATCAGCACATTTAAAATCCATTCGTCCTTCAAGACCGTTTAAAACAGCATTGGCTTCAGTCATTATTACGGCGTCCTTTGAAACATCGACAGCCGTTACATGCTCTGCTCCGGCATAGGCACAGTTAAGTGCAAAGGCTCCCGTATGTGTAAAGCAGTCAAGAACTCTTCTGCCTTTTGCAATTTTTGCCGCCGCAAGTCTGTTATATTTCTGGTCAAGGAAAAATCCTGTTTTCTGTCCGTTTATATAATCTACGTTATATTTAATTCCGTTTTCGGTTATTATTGTTTTTCCGCCGGTATCCGTTCTTAAGCCGTCATATTCATAAAAGGCTTTATATTCCTCCATGCCTTCCTTTTCACGTATCTTAACGTCATTACGTTCATAAAGAACATTTATCTCTTCACCCATATCACGAAGAGCATTTATTACGGCCGGGAATATAATATCCTTTAATTTATCTATTCCGAGTGAAAGGCACTGAGTAACGATTACATCGCCGAAACGATCAACGGTAAGACCCGGAAACTGGTCTGCCTCACCGAAGATAAGGCGACAACATTTAAAATCATCACCCATTACGGTTTTTCTGTAATCCAGAGCGTATTTAACCCTTCTTTCCCAGAACGCATTATCAAATTTGTCATTTGCATTTTTTGAAATAACTCTTACACGTATCTTTGAATTATCGTTAATAAAACCTGTTCCCATATATCTGTTTTTTGCCGAAAACACATCAACAAGCTCTCCGTTTTCATAGCCGCCTTCTATTGCGGTTATTTCGTCGGCAAACACCCATGGATGGCCGCCCTTTAATGCTCTTACGGCTTTGTCTGTTATGTATACCTTAGAAAAATTACGTTCAGTTTTCATTTTTTTCTTCCTTTGCAATTCAAAAATTTAATTGTTTAGAGTAATTTTAACATATATATGCCGTAAATTCCATAAAAACCAAACTTATCATTGCAATAAGTTTTTGGCTGTAATATAATTTTGTGTAATATTAATTTTGCAAAAAACATCAGGAGGACACAAAAATTGACAAAACCAAATAACCTATTAAAACGACTGATTATTTATTTAATCGGTGTATTCGGAACTGCCGTTGCCATAGCAATCTCCAAAATGACACCTCTTGGAATATCTCCGAATGCATCTCTTCCGAATGTAATCAGCCTTATTCTGGACGCAAATCTCGGTCTTGTTACGGCAATAGTTTTTTCGCTGTACGTAATCATACAATGGATACTTCTCGGAAAGGATTTTAAGATTATAAATTTCATACAGGTTATTTTATCAATAATATACGGCGTGTTTGTGAACATTGCCGTTGCTCTCGTCAACAGAATACTTCCGCCATGCACAACATATCCAATGCAGCTTTTATACATAGTCATAAGTGCACTTCTGCTCGGAGCAACAATCAAAATATATATGGAACCCAGACTTATGGCTCTGCCTGCCGAAAGCCTTGCAAGAGCGGTATCAATAAGATTCAATATAGATTTTCCGAGAGCAAAAAACACCTGCGATATTATAATAGTATGTATATCCGTAACGCTTTCGCTCATATTCTTCCATGGCTTTAACGGAATAAGAGAAGGCACAATAATACACGCAATACTTGTAGGAAGAGCCGTTAAGTGGTCTGAACACCTTTTCGGCCCGAAGCTCAGAAAATTTATTTACGGAACAGAAGAAATATAATTATATCAAACCGATTTCTTTATGAGATCGGTTTTTTCAATGTGTTCTTTGTCTTAAAAATTCTACATTAATCTAATATTTTCTACACTTCTGTCTATTATAATCTACAGTCATATCATAAATTATCTAAATTTTCCTTTAAAATCCTTATTTTAAAAGTTGGCACGGTTTTTGTTTATAATATAGATAGTTATGTAATTACATAATGATATAACTACATAATTATATTTAAGTAGTCGTATACTTCAATCCAATGCTCTCTGTAATTACATAACTCGTCATTATATTTATTATTTTTAAGGAGGTATTTTCATATGAATTCAAAAACAAAAGGAGCAAGCTTTGCCGCACTGTTTTCAGTTGCATCGGTATGGTTCGGCTCACACGCAGGCGGTGGCTTTGCCACAGGTAACCAGACAACACAATATTACGTACAATACGGCTGGTTTGCTCCGATTATGGCTGTTATAGCAATGGCTATACTCGCCCTTGTAATCAAAGAATGTGTTTTAATGTACCGCAATCACAGCTTTACAAACTACAAGGATATGTTTGTTGAAATGTGGGCTCCCTATTCCAAGCTCGAAATATTATTCGAAATCTATATGATTCTTATTGTATTTGTAGGCACAGCGGTATCTATATCCGGTGCGGCAACACTCTTTACTCAGTTCGGAGCACCTTACGGCGTTTCACTCGTTATCATAGGCGTTATACTTTTCCTCTGTACTATATTCGGTGCCGGACTTGTTTCAAAGGCTTCAACACTTATGTCTATCATAATCCTTATATGCAGCTTTTCAATATTCATCGTAGGTATTGTTAATAAGAGTGATGTAATAAGCAACATATTCGCAACACATCAGATAGATGGCGTTACAAACAACCTTCCCGGCGCATTCTGGAAAGCCATTGTTTACGCAGGTTATCAGTCGGTTTGCATTCCTTCGTTATGTGCCTGCTCAGGCGTACTTAAAAAGAGAAAAGACGCATCAAAGGCAATGTTCCTTGCTTTCCTTATGAACGGTATCGCACTTGCTCTTTCCGCAACAATGCTCCTCGGCTGGTATAAGGACTTTATGGCGGCAGACGCACTTGCACTTCCGACATTATATGCCTGCCGAACAATGAACATTCCCATTCTCTATTATGCTTACAGTATTTCTCTCTGCCTCTGCTTTATATCGACAGGCGTTACCTGCGTATACGGCATAATACCGAGATTTTCAAGCTTAAAGATATTTGATAACTGCTCGGAAAGAAAGAAAAGCTCAATTATATCTATGTTTGCAATTATCGTATCTGTTGTACTTGCACTTACAGGACTTGTAAACCTTGTTAAATACGGCTACGCATACTGCGGCTACATAGGTCTTTTCGCTGTTGTAATACCTATGCTCACAATAGGACACATAAAGAATAAAAAATTTGCCGAAGCAAATCCCGATTGGGACGAAAAATAATTCAATAAAGCCCCTTACTATTGATTAATTCACACCCTATATCAATAGTTTTATATAACTGTGCCGAACTCACACCCTACCGGCACAGTTTTTTCGTATTAAAAAACCGGTCACCATAAACAGTAACCGGTTATATTGGTCATTGAAAATCAAATAACGAAATCTGATCCGATTCCGGTATTCCTCTTAAAACACCGTTTTCCTTCAAAAGCTCTACTATGCTTGCTCCGGCAGAGGTACGACTCTTGAATTCCTCGATTGTACGAAATTCTCCGTCTTTTCGTCCTTCCACTATGCTCTGTGCAACCGAAAGACCGAGTCCCTGGAGTGCATTTAGCGGAGGAAGAAGATTTCCTTCCGGCGTAACAATGAACTTTCTTGAATCCGATTTATACAAATCTATCGGCACAAAGCTGAAGCCTCTCGCATAAAACTCAATCGCAAGCTCAAGCACTGTTGCCGAGTTCTGCTCCTTTGTAGTGGCCGTATTACCCTTTGCGGCTATCTCTTTAAGTGCCGCCTTTGCAACATCGGCACCCTTGCACATAATAGCATAGTTAAAATCATCTGACGCACGTATCGTAAAATATGCCGCATAATATGCTTCGGGATAGTTTACCTTAAAATATGCTATACGGAAGGCATTCATAACATAAGCCGCCGCATGAGCCTTCGGGAACATATATTTTATCTTAAGACAGCTGTCAATATACCACTGAGGAACGTCATGCTCTTTCATATATTCAATATCATCGTCGGCAAGTCCCTTTCCCTTACGAACCTTCTCCATTATTTTGAAGGATTTTTTATTGTCCAGTCCCTTTGTTATAAGGTAGCTCATTATACTGTCACGAGTTGATATTGTTTCCTTAAGCGTAATAGTTCCGTTTTCGATAAGCTCCTTTGCGTTGCCTACCCAAACGTCCGTACCATGGGAAAGTCCCGATATTCTCAGCAGGTCCGAAAATGTTTCCGGCTTTGTATCAATAAGCATATTCCTTACGAATTTTGTTCCGAATTCCGGTATGCCAAGCGTTCCCGTCGGGCAGTTTATGTCCTCCGGCTTTAAACCGAGAGCCGCAGGCGACTGGAAAAGCGACATTGTTGCCTTATCGTCAAGCGGAACATTCTGCGGATTTTTTCCCGTAATATCATAAAGCATACGAATAAACGTAGGATCATCATGGCCGAGAAGGTCAAGCTTAAGAATACGTCCGCTTATGGAATGATAATCGAAATGCGTTGTTATTATCGTTGAATTGACATCATCAGCCGGATGCTGTATCGGGCAGAATTCATGTATATCTCTGTCCTTCGGCACAATCATAAGACCTCCTGGATGCTGTCCAGTTGTTCTCTTTACACCTGTACAGCCTCTTACAAGACGGTTTATCTCCGCATTGTGCAGTACAAGATTGTGGTCGTCCATATATCTTTTTACATAACCGTAGGCTGTTTTATCAGCAAGTGTGCCGATTGTTCCGGCTTTAAAAACATGGCCTTTGCCGAAAAGAACCTCGGTATAGGCATGAGCCTGCTGTTGGTATTCGCCGGAAAAGTTAAGGTCAATATCCGGTTCTTTGTCACCGTCGAATCCGAGGAAGGTTTCAAAAGGAATGTCATGTCCGTCCTTACGCATCATTGTTCCGCACTTAGGGCAGGCTTTGTCCGGCATGTCCACTCCGGAACCGCCGACCATAAATACCTTCTTTACTTCTTCCGATTCAAAATCCGAATATTTGCAGTTAGGACATATATAGTGCGGAGGAAGTGAATTAACCTCCGTAATACCTGTCATATTGGCAACAAATGACGATCCTACCGAGCCTCTTGAGCCGACAAGATAGCCGTCGTCATTGGATTTCCAAACAAGCTTCTGTGCAATTATATACATAACGGAGAAACCGTTTTTTATGATTGAATAAAGCTCCTTATCCAGTCTGTCCTGGACTATTTTCGGCAGTGGATCGCCGTAAATCGAATGTGCCTTATCCATTGCAATCTGCTTTATCTGCTCTTCCGCACCTTCGATATTCGGCGGAAATGTTCCGTCCGGAACGGGCTTAATCTTTTCAATCATATCGGCAATCATGTTTGTATTTTCGATAACTACCTCATGTGCCTTTTCTTCGCCGAGATATTGAAATTCCTTAAGCATTTCATCTGTTGTTCTGAAATAAAGCGGCGGCTGTTTTTCCGCATCATCAAAGCCCTTTGCATACATTATTATCTTTCTGTATACAGAATCCTCGGGATTAATGAAATGCACATCGCCTGTTGCAACAACCAGCTTGTTATGCTCTTCGCCCAATGCGACTATTTTTTTATTAAAGCTCTTTATATCCTCAACAGAATTTACCGCCGGGTATCTCTGACTGTCTATCATGAACATATTATTGCCAACCGGCTGTATTTCAAGAAAATCATAAAAATTGACTATATTATCTATATAATCCTTTGATTTCATATCAAGCAATGCTCTGTAAAGCTCACCTGCCTCGCAGGCACTTCCGACAATAAGCCCTTCTCTTTTTTCCGTGAGCTTTGATTTGGGTATTCTCGGCTGTTTGAAATAATATGTCAGATTGGACATGGAAACAAGCTCATAGAGATTTCTCAGTCCGACAAGATTTTTGACCAGTATTATGACATGGTGCGATTTAAGCTTATTGTAATTAACCGTTCTGCTTGCAAAAACATTGATTTTATCAACGTCATGGACATCGTTCTCCTCCAGCATTTCCAGAAGCTTAAGGAATATTCCGGCTGTTGCCTCCGCATCGTTTACGGCTCTGTGATGTCCTTCCAGAGATATGCCGAGGTGCTTTGCAACAACGTCAAGCTTATGCTTTTTCAAATCCTTGAGCAATGTTCTTGAAAGCTCAAGAGTATCAAGTATTGTATTTTTAACATCACCAATGCCAAGCTCTGCCGCTTTGATTCTGACAAAGCCCGTATCGAAGGACGCATTATGTGCAACAAGAACGGCATTTCCGCAGAACTCAAGAAATTCAGGAAGAACCTCTTTTATTGTACGCTGTCCTATGAGCATATCATCGGTTATATGAGTAAGGTTTACAATTTCATCGGTAAGTTTTTCTTCCGGATCAATGAACACCGAATATCGGTCGATTATCTCTCTGTTTTTTATCTTAACCGCACCGATTTCGATTATTTTACAGATTTCCTTATTAAGACCAGTTGTTTCAATATCGAAAACGACATATTCATCATCAAAGCTCTGACCTCTGTTATATGTAACAACCTCTCCGAGGTCGTCAATAAGATAGCCTTCAACGCCGTAGATAACCTTTATATCCTTGCCGTCTGCCGCATCCATTGCAAAGGGATATGCCTGAACAACACCATGGTCTGTAACAGCGATTGCCTTATGTCCCCATTTGATTGCCCTTTTTATGTATTCCTTAACGTCGGTTACGGCGTCCATGGCACTCATTGTTGTATGGAGATGAAGCTCAACACGTTTTTCCTCGCTGTTATCCATTCTTTCGGGCGGTCTTTCCGCTTTTTCGATGTCCCTTGTCATTATGAGCAATTCATTATTATTATATTTATCCGCCTGAACATCGCCCTTTACCTTTACATAAGCACCCTTGAGTGCCGATTTTATGCCGCCATCGCAGTCATAGGGCTTCTTTTCGGTAAAGAATTTAACCGTTGTAGAGTCCGAACCGTCCGTAATATCAAATGTAACGATATATTTTCCGCTTTTTGTTTCCTTTTCTTCGAGATTAAATATATCGCCCTCTATTATGACTTTCTCGCCTTCAAGCTTGCTTTCGGCAATCTTTATGGGTTCGCCGGTAAAGCCCTTGCCTATAATAATGCCTTTGGATATATTCTCCTGTGCGGCATCAGTCAAGGCATTCTCTTTAGCCGTTTCCTTCATAACCTGTTCGCTGAGTATTGCACTGATAAGCTGTTTCTCAAAGGATTCCTTCTTATCCTCGTAAACCTTTTTATCCTCTTCGGTTGTCTTTTTATTTTTAAAAGTTACGTTTACGTCAATGCCGAACTGGTCTTTTATTCGGTGAATAAGATAATTGTCAATGCCTTTTTTATACATATAATAAGCGGCATTATGGCCGACGTTAATAACAACGGCGTTATCGTTAAACACCTTTGTGCAGTCCTCAAGCACACAACCGCAGACTGGGCTGTCTGCCGAAAGATAGCTGACAACATCAGTCCACATAAAATTAAATATGCTTTCCGCCGAATTATCTGCCAAATCATAATGCAGATTTATTTCTACCTTATCGGCAACGCCGACCGTATCTTTTATCGCCTGTTCAATTTTATATTTACATTCCGTCGGTATAAGCGTTTTCGATACAACGTCTGCACGCAGTATTTTTGTGCTTTTGGATATAGTCAATTTTTCAACAAAGGAGTCATTAAACGACTCCTTCAATGCTGCGTCAGCCTTAACCATACCGAATACCTTACTGAATTTTTCGTACATTAGTATCACCCGGCTTTTTTAAAGCTTCTCTATTTCTTTCATAAGCTCATCAACAAGCATATTTTCCGGCACCTTTCGGATTATTTCGCCCTTTCTGAATATAAGTCCCTCGCCATGTCCTCCGGCAATGCCTATATCTGCCTCTCTTGCCTCTCCCGGTCCGTTTACCGCACAGCCCATAACAGCAACCTTAATATTCTTGTCAATGTTTTTTACCTTGCTTTCAACCTCATTTGCTATCGAAATAAGGTCAATGCTTGTTCTTCCGCATGTAGGACAGGAAACAAACTCAACTCCGAATTTACGCAAATTCATATCCTTGAGTATTTCCTTTGCGGCATAAATTTCCTCGACGGGATTTCCGGTAAGAGATACTCTTATTGTGTCACCTATGCCTCTGGAAAGTATTGCACCTATGCCGACTGCCGATTTAACGGTACCGCCCCATACAGTTCCGGCCTCTGTAATGCCTACATGCAGAGGATAATCCACTGTTTCCGAAAGCAGTTCATATACCTCAACGGAAAAAGGAACATTAGATGCCTTAATTGATATGACCGTATCATAAAAATCATATTTTTCAAGCAGTCTTACATGGCCGAGAGCGCTTTCGACAAGTCCTTCGGGAGTAACTCCGCCGTATTTTTCGACCAGGTGCTTTTCAAGCGAACCGGAGTTTACGCCGACTCTTATGGGAATACCGTTTTTCTTTGCCATATCGGCAACCTGTTTAACTCTGTCCTCAGAGCCGATATTTCCCGGATTAATCCTTATTTTATCTATACCGCCGTCAATGGCCTTAAGCGCAAGACGGTAATCAAAATGTATATCCGCAACAAGCGGTATATCAATCTGTCTTTTTATATCTTTTATTGCTTCTGCCGCCTGCATATCGGGAACGGCAACCCTTATTATTTCACAGCCTGCATTTTCAAGCTCTTTTATCTGCTTTACGGTTTCTTCGACGTTTCTTGTGTCCGTATTGCACATGGACTGTATCGCAATGGGATTATCACCGCCGATTTTTACGCCGCCGATATTGACCTCTCTTGTTTTTTTTCTGCTGTATTTCATCTGTTCATCACCTTATTATATTCACTATATCGTTAAATGCAATAAGTATCATACATGCCATAAGAAGCATAAATCCGGCAAGATGTATTCTGCCTTCGATTTCCGGATCTACGGGCTTTCGTCTTATTCCTTCAAGCAGAAGGAATGCAATTCTTCCACCGTCCATCGCCGGAATAGGAAAAAGATTGATTATGCCGAGATTTGTGCTCAAAAGTGCCGAAAGTGTTGCCATGTTCATTATGGCATCTGTCAGGCTGTATTTCAAGCCGGCTTCATAGGTATCACCTATCATGCTTACCATACCAATAGGCCCGGATATTTCGTTGGACTTAACCTGGAATGTAAAAAGCTTTACAAAGCCGACAACAACGGACTTAACAAAATAATTCATTGTCCATATATCTGCATTTATTGTGTCTGCAACAGTGGCTCTGTTATAGCCTTCAACCTGTTTTCCGAAAAGTCCGGAACGTGCATTGAAGGTAAAGCCGACCATATATCTGTCTTCCTCTTCGTTATATTCCGGCTGTACGGTAACATTAAGCTTTTCACCGTTTCTCTCTATCAGATAGTCAACAGGCTCATCCGAGGCATAATTGGCTATGACAAGGCTGTAATCCTGATAAATATGCAGTCTTGTTCCGTTCAGCTTTAAAATTCTGTCGCCATGCTGCAAGCCTGCCGCTTCTGCCGGTGTTCCTTCATAAACAGTATTTACCTCCGGAAGGAAAAAGCCGTTTACACCAAGCATAATAAAGAGCAGAACAAAGGCAAGCACAAAATTCATGCCCGGTCCGGCAAAAAGCACCGCAAATCTCCGGAGAATTGTTTTGCTGTTAAATGACCGTGAAGGATCATAATCCTTACTGCCGTCATCATCATCTCCTTCTTCGCCCTGCATACGGCAAAAACCGCCGAAAGGCAAAGCTCTGACAGAATACTGTGTTTCTCCCTTCTGTCGGGAAAATAACAAAGGCCCCATTCCGACAGAAAATTCCTGTACACAAATACCCACCTTCTTCGCCACAGCAAAATGTCCAAATTCATGGACAATTACAATAAGCGAAAAAACGATTAAAGATATGATTATTGACAATTTTAAATCTCCTTATTTATTGATTATAAAGTCAAGAGCTGCATTTCTCGCCCATTTATCCGCATTAAGCAGATCCTCCACCGTATAATTATACTTAACATTATATGAATTCATTGTTTTTTCTATTATATCGGCTATATCAAGGAAACCGATTTTTCCGTCAAGAAAAGCCTTTACGGCTGTTTCGTTTGCTCCGTTCATTGCCGCAGGCATTGTTCCGCCTATGCCGACCGCCTTATAAGCCAGTCCGAGGCATTTGAATGTGTCCATATCCGGCTTCTGGAAGGTCATTGACGCATGCTTTGCAAAATCAATCTTCGGGAATGAGTTTTTCACTCTCTTAGGATATGTCAGTGCATACTGGATAGGCACACGCATATCCGGTTCGCCCATCTCCGCAATGACCGCACCGTCCTCGTATTCTACGGCCGAGTGCATAACACTCTGCGGATGTATAAGCACCTCTATATCCTCAACGGGCACATCAAAAAGCCATTTTGCCTCAATAACCTCAAGCCCCTTATTCATAAGCGTTGAAGAATCTATTGTTACCTTCTTCCCCATATGCCACGTCGGGTGATTAAGTGCATCCGACGCTTTTACGTTTTTAAGCTCTTCTCTTGTTTTCCCTCTGAAAGGGCCGCCCGATGCGGTAAGAAGTATACGTCTTATTTTGTTGCCTTTGTTGCCCTGAAGGCTCTGGAATATTGCCGAATGCTCGCTGTCAACCGGATATATTTTAACACCGTTTTCCTTTACGGCATTTATAATAAGCTCACCGGCCGAAACAAGCGTTTCTTTGTTGGCAAGAGCAATGTTTTTTCCGGCTTTTATTGCCTCAAAGGTCGGAAGAATACCTATATTTCCGACAACAGATGTAACGACAGTATCGCTCTTTTTATAGGTTGCCGCCTCAATAAGTCCTTCCATACCGCCGAGAACAGCTACATTGCAGTCCTTTACTCTTTCCTTAAGCTCTGCCGCTTTGTTTTCGTCCATGACTGCGGCAAGCTCCGGTTTAAATTCACGAATCTGCTTTTCAAGCAGATCTATATTGTTGTTGGCTGTTATCGCACAGACATTAAGACCGCCGATTTCTCTTACAACCTCAAGAGTCTGCGTGCCTATTGAGCCTGTCGAGCCAAGTATTGATATATTTTCAGCCATAGTACACCTCAATAATAAGTCAAAAATTTACTTTTAACTTATTTTTATCAAATAAAACATAATGTAATATACAGTCGGTGCAGTAAGTATTACGCTGTCGAAACGGTCAAGAACACCGCCATGTCCGGGCATAATCTTTCCGAAATCCTTAATGCCTGTATATCTCTTCATTGCCGATGCGGCAAGATCACCTATCTGTGAAATAATCGAGCCGATAAGTCCGGCAAGGAAGCAGAGCATAACCGTATCAACTCCGGCAAGCTCATTATAATGCTCTACAATTATGCCATAAATTACACAAGCCACAATAGCCGTAACAATGCCGCCGATTGAACCTTCGATAGTCTTTTTGGGGCTTAACTGCGGTATAAGCTTATGCTTTCCGAATGCCATTCCGGTAAAGTATGCACCTGTGTCACAGCCAAAGGCACTGAGGAAAATAAGCCATACAAGCATAGCTCCATGTATATACTGGCGTGTAAGATATACATGCGAAAGCAGGAAGCAGACATAAAAAAATCCGAAAAACGTAACTATTGCATCCATAGTATTTCCGCTTTCATGCGCTATTACAACATACACAAGTATCACAAGCAGAAATACTGCAATAAATACATTGAGCAATGATGCCGTATATATTATCTTTTCGATAAAAGCCATATAAATTACAGCACCGGCAAATCCGATATAATGCACAGGTTTGATAAAACCGCTAAACGCTCTGTAAAGCTCATAAAGACCTATACATGTAAGAACCGTAATCGCAATCTTAAGCGGCATATTTCCGAGAACAATAAATATAATAAGCAATGGAAGTGCAACAAGTGCAGAAATAATTCTTGTTTTCATAACTCCAACTCCTGTTTATCTGCCGCCAAATCTTCTGTCACGAGTCTGATAGTAGCAAATATCTCCGTAAAGGTCTTCAGCAGAATAATCCGGCCAGAATTTGCTGTTAAACACAAATTCGGAATATGCAATCTGCCAGAGAAGGAAATTGCTTATTCTTTCCTCACCGCTTGTTCTTATAACAATCTCCGGATCGGGATAAAAATGTGTATCAAGGCTTGAAGAAATTGTGTCCTCTGTTATATCATCGGGATTGATTTCTCCGTTTTTAACCTTTTCTGCTATTTTCTTAACGCCTCTTAAAATATCGTCACGGCCGCCGTAATTAAGTGCGATATGAAGATTCATTCCCGGCTTATCCTTTGATATTTCCTCAATACGTCTTATTCTGTCCTGAATATCGGGAGCGAGACGGTTCTTTTCGCCGATAATATCTATCTTTATGTTTTCCTTCTCGGCTGTTCTTATATAACGGTCAAGATAATTTCTCAAAAGATCCATTATCGCTCCAACCTCTTCTTCGGTTCTCTTCCAGTTTTCTGTCGAGAAGGCATAAACCGTAAGATGCTCTATTCCGAGGTCATCGGCAACTCTCGATATATTTTCGAGTGTATCTGCTCCGGCTTTGTGTCCGAGTTTTCTCGGAAGAAAGCGTTTCTTCGCCCAGCGTCCGTTGCCGTCCATAATTATCGCAACGGATTTAGGGAGCTTTGACATATCAATTTCATCTCTAAGTGAACTCATATAATCCTCCGATATTATCAAAACACCCCTTTACGGGGTGTCTAAATTTTCTTTATAAGGTGTTTATCATACAGCCATAATATCTTTGCTCTTTGCATCAATCTTCTTGTCGATTTCAACAATGTATTTATCAGTAATTTTCTGAATATCATCAAGAAGGTCGTTAAGAACGTCCTCTGAAAGCTCGCCCTTCTTCTCCTGTTTCTTGAAAGCATCAACGGCATCTCTTCTGATGTTTCTGATTGCTACCTTTGAGTCCTCGCCCTTTTTCTTAACTTCCTTTGAAAGCTCTTTACGGCGTTCCTCTGTAAGCTCAGGGAATACAAGTCTGATAACCTTACCGTCGTTTGAAGGGTTGATTCCAAGCTCTGATGTATTGATTGCCTTTTCGATAGCTTTGAGAAGGCTTGATTCCCAAGGCTTAATCTCGATAAGACGAGCTTCGGGAACTGTTATGTTTCCTATCTGATTGATAGGAGTAGGTGTTCCGTAATAATCTACTGTAATTTTGTCAAGCACCTTAGGGTTTGCACGACCTACACGGATTGTTGCAAACTCGCTGTCAAGTGCCGCAAGTGTTTTTTTCATTTTTTCTTCATATACTGCTGTTTCCTTAGCCATATTCTATCCTCCCTAAAATTTAAAAATTTTTCATATATTATTCCATTTTCAATCGACAGTAACAACTGTGCCGATTTTTTCACCCTTAACCGCTCTCATAAGGCTGTTTTTCTCATTCAAGCCGAATATAAGAACAGGTACCTTCTGGTCGTTGCAAAGGCTTGCCGCCGAAAGGTCGATAACACGAAGTCCCTTGCTTATTATGTCCGCACATTTAATTTCGTCTATCTTCTTTGCATTGGGATTTATCTTTGGATCGCTGTCATAAACGCCGTCAACATTCTTTGCAAAAAGAAGTATATCCGCATCAAGCTCACAGCCTCTTAATGCGGTTACCGTATCTGTTGAGAAGTACGGATGTCCGATTCCTGCGGCAAAAATAACTACCTCGCCGTTTTCAAGATGCTTTAAGGCACTTTCCTTGGAAAACTGCTCCGATACCGTTCCGATAATGATAGGTGTCTGTACAGCCGCCTTTATTCCTCTCTGTCTGAACACATCGGCAACATATACGGCATTCATAACCGTAGCAAGCATACCTATCTGGTCAGCCTTTGTTCTGTCCATAGATGAATTTGCGCTTCTGCCTCTCCATATGTTTCCGCCGCCGATAACAAGAGCCACCTGTGTACCCATATCAAGTATTTCCTTAATCTGGTCAACTACGGCAAATATCGTTTCGTCGTCATACATAATGCCGTCTTTATCTCCGGCAAGAGCTTCGCCGCTGAGCTTTAAAATAATTCTTTTGTACATAAAGCACTTCCCCCTGTAAGATACATGTTCATATATAAATTAACATATTTTCTGAAATATTTCCACTATAATATTACGGCAATAATCAATCCTTGGCTTTTATGATAAGTGCCATACCGCTTTTGAACGAATATTCTGCATAATCGCCTTCCATAACGTTGGATACGCCCATAGGAGAATCCATGTGCATTACTGCGTTTTCAAGAGGATATTCAAGTCCCTTTGTGTAAACTCCGGTAACAACGTCCGTAATCGGTATAAATGAAACCAAATCGTCCTTTTTGCCGTAAATTTCTGCTTTTCCCGTGCAGAGTGTAATATTATTTCTTTCGTTTACTATTCGTGCCTTAATGCCTAATTTTTCAAGCTTGATAAGCTGAAAAATATTCGCAAGAGTATGGTCAAGACGGCTTCCTATTCCGCCGATAAGCGTAATATCGTCCGCACCTAACTCAACCGCATGATTTATTCCAAGCTCCATATCGGTTTCATCCTTCCGACACGGAACCTGTTTAAGCTCAATATCCTGTTTTTTATAATAATCGAGAACCTCCGGAGATACGCTGTCGAAATCGCCCACAATATAATCGGGAACAATTCCGAGCTTCATTGTATGGCGCATACCGCCGTCACAGCTTATTATAACTGCGTCCTTAATATATTCCTCGCAAAAGCCATAGTCCTCAATATCCGCATTTGCAAACACAACTGCCTTCATAATTAATCATACTCCCTGATAATATCAAGCATATCCTTAGCAGCCTTATGTATATCCTCTGCTCCGAATACTGCCGAGCCTGCAACAATAACGTCAGTTCCTGCCTCAAGAACTTCTCTCACGTTTCCGGCACCGATACCGCCGTCAGCCTCAATTTCATATTTATAGCCGTTTTTATCACGAAGCTCCTTGAGCTCTGTAACCTTTTTAAGGCAATCCGGCATAAGCTTCTGTCCGCCAAAACCCGGTTCAACAGTCATAACGAGCACAAGATCAACAAGACCGAGATAAGGCTCTATTGCACTTACAGGAGTTTTCGGCTTTATGGTTATACCTGTTTTAACTCCGTAGCTTTTTATTTTTTCAATAACCGACATAGGATCATCGGTTGCCTCAACATGGAAATTGACTATGTCCGCACCTGCTTTTACGAAATCATCAATATATCTAATGGGATCGGTTATCATAAGATGAACGTCAAAAACCATATCTGTTGACTTTCTTATGGTTTTATATACCGGTGCTCCAAAGCTGATATTCGGTACAAAAACACCGTCCATAACATCAATGTGAAGATACTGTGCTCCTGCTGTTTCAATCTGCTTAAGCTGTTCGTTAAGTATACCGAAATCGGCGGAAAGCATAGATGGAGAAAGCTTTTTCATATTATCTTTTCCTTTCCTCTAATATCTCGTTATATATATCTCTGTAACGTGCATATCTTTCTTCGCTTATATTTATTCCGAGCTGTGCCTTGATTCCGCAATAATCCGGAGATTCGTTAAGATGCTTGCATCCGGCATAACGGCAGTCATCAAGATACGGCTCAAACTCTCTGAAATAATACTGCAAATCCTCCGGCTCAATGCCTCTCATATCAAGAGAAGTAAAGCCCGGTGAGTCCACGATATATGTTCCCGGCTCAAGCTCGATAAGCTCCGACTGACGGGTTGTATGCTTTCCTCGTTCAATCTTTTTGCTTATTTCGCCGACCTTTGCTCCGGCCTCGGGACTTATCATATTGAGTATGCTGGATTTTCCGACACCGGAAGGTCCTGCAAGCACCGATATTTTTCCCTTAAGCTTATTATAAAGCTCCTCTCTGCCTCTCTTTTCTGCGGCAGAAACCGGAATAACCTCAAAGCCGGCCTTTGAATACATATCGCATATTTTTTTATATTTTTCCTCCGAATCAATATCGGTTTTATTTATACATATAACTATGTCAAGCTTCTGCTGTTCGGCAAGGACAATAAATCTGTCCATAATGTCCTCGTTAAAATCCGGACTGACCGACGCAAAAACAATGACAGCCTGGTCGATATTTGCCGCTCTCGGACGTATAAGGCAGTTTCTTCTCGGTTCAATTACATCAAGCGAGCCTTTTTTGTTTTTCTCGTCAAGTACGCTTATATTAACTATATCGCCTACTGTAGGTTTAATGCCTTCTTTTCTGAATTTACCTCTTGCACGGCATTCATAAACGCCGTTTTCGGTTGAAATATAATAAAATCCGCCTATACCTTTTATTATTGTGCCTTTTAGCATATATCCACCCTTCAATTATTCTGCTGATGTTTCGGTTGAACCTGTTTCTGAGGGAGCACTGTCGCTGTTTGTTCCGCCGATTTCGCCACTGCCGAGTGCAGGAACATCATCATCTACATTTGTTCCGCCGCCTTCGTTTGTATCCGGTGTTGAACTGCTGTTATTTACTTTGCCCGATGAAGTACTACCGCCGGAGCTTGTTGTGCCGCCATATGTGTTTCCGCCCGATGTACTTCCGCCTGATGTACTTCCACCTGATGTTGTGTTATTGTTTGTTGTTGTCTGCGCACCTCTGCCTAAGCTTACTACTATATCTATTGTGCTTGTTTTAAGTATTTCTTCTCCGGGCTCTGCTGTCTGAGTTATAACATAGCCTTTAGCAACCGAATTACTGTTTATTCTTGAAATATTTCCGACCGAAAGACCGCTTTCGTTTATTTTATCGATAGCGTCGCTTTCGGAATAGCCTGCTACATTGGGTACTACTGCGTTAAGGCTTGATGAATCACGACAGATAGTAAGTGTAACACTTACAGACTCTGTTACCTGTGAACCGCCTTCCGGTGACATTGATATAACCTCACCTTCGCTATGTGTAGAATCGCTCTTATATTCAAGTATTATATTAGCATTGGGAAGTGCTTTTGTTATCGTTGAAATCGCAACGCTTTCGTCTTTTCCGACTACATTGGGAAGCTCCGAAGTGTCAGCTCCGGCACTTACCGTAACGATAATTTCCATATCCTTTGTGATTTCCGAACCGGCCTCAATATCCTGTGTTAAAATCACGTTTTTTTTATCGCCGCCTTCAACCTCTGCACCTTTTACAAGCTTGATGCCAAGCTTTTCTGCCTCTGCAGATGCTTCGTCATAGTCCATATCAATGAATAAAGGCACTGTTGAAGTATCGTTCTTGCTAATAAGACCCTGCATATTGCCGAATACGTTGAAATATTTTACACCGACAAACACAATAACTGCAATTATAACAAGCGATGTAATTACTGCGGCAATGGTGACCTTCTTTTCCTGACGCTTTTCTTCGTCATATTCCTCGTAATAATCGTCGAAGTCGTCGTCATACTCTTCATCATCGTCGTAATCATCATAATCGTCGTCATCGTCGTATTCATCATTATCATTATTGAGTTTAAGCTTATTCTTATATTTGCCGAAACCGACACTGCTCTTTGGTAGTTTTATTTTTGATAAATCGCTGGCAAGTTCAACTTTAATATCATCGTCATCATCGTCCGAAACATTTGAAAATTCGTCATCATAATCCTCTTCATAATCTCCAAACGTATTTCCGGTTTTTGGAATAGGAGCTGTATCATAATCGTCGTCCCAGTCCTCTTCTGCCGCATGCTTTTTAACTCTCGGCTGAACCATTGTTTCATCGCTTGCAAGCTCTTCCGCCGTATCCTCAGGAATGTTATTTACTCTTCTTCCGTTCTTAACTGCATTGGGAATTTCAATTTCGCCGGTCTCATCATTTACTGCTGATTCTGCCGCTTCCGCTGTTTTTGCATCATATATATCATTTGCGGCTTTTGCGCCTACCGCTGCGGCTGTTGCTGCTTTTGCCGCATCAGCAGCCTTATTTTCTGCTTTGACATTGTTATTTGCGGCTTTGCCTTTTCCGCCCTTTTCTCTTACTGCCTCAACAATGGCAAGCTTAATATCGGAAAGAAGAATATCTATGTTGTCATAGCGTTCATCTGAATTTTTCTGTGTTGCTTTTCTTATTATACCCTCAAGACCTCTTGTTATATCAGGATTGTACTGTCTTATATCCGGAAGCTCCTCATTGAGGTGCTTAAGTGCAACGGCGATTGAACTGCTGGCATCAAAAGGAACTCTGCCCGTTGCCATTTCATACATAGTTATACCAAGAGAATATATGTCGCTCTTTTCATTTACAAAACCGCCTCTCGCCTGTTCCGGAGAGAAATAATGAACAGAGCCCATTGCATTCACATCTGCCGCATATGTGCTTGAGCTTGCGGCTCTTGCAATGCCGAAGTCAGTAACCTTAACTGTTCCGTCAACGGCAACAAGTATGTTCTGTGGTTTAATATCCCTATGTACAACATGGTGCTTATGTGCGTAAGAAAGAGCTGATGCAATCTGCATTGCAACAGAAAGCGTTGTAACGGAATCGAAAGGAGCCTTTTCCTTTATTGCTTCCTTAAGTGACTGGCCATGAGTATATTCCATTACTATGTAATTAATACCTCTGTCCTCTCCGACATCATAAACACGCACAATGTTATGATGAGAAAGACTTGCGGCCGCACTTGCCTCCGCACTGAATTTTGTAAGGAAATCAGCATTTTCGGAATATTCGTCCTTAAGCACCTTAACGGTTACAAATCTGCCAAGTCGCATATCCCTTGCCTTATAGGCAACTGCCATTCCGCCGGCACCAAGCTTTTCTATTATCTGATACCTTTTGCTGATGATCGTTCCTTTATCCAACATTGTTAATTATCCACCCTTCTATCTGCAAGAATAACGGAGATGTTATCTGTTCCTCCGTTCTTGTTTGCAAGCTTTACAAGCATATCTGCCTTATCGGCAAGATTAGTTTTTTTCTTAAGTATTTTTTCTATATCTTTATCCTCAACCATGTTTACAAGGCCGTCTGAGCAAAGCAGAACTATGCCGTTCTCGTCCAGATCGCAGATAATCGTGTCTGCCGGCATATTTTCCTCGATTCCGATAGCCTTTGTTATAACATTTTTCCGAGGATGGTTTTTCGCTTCATCAAGAGTTATCTGTCCTCTTCTGACCATTTCCATCACAAATGAATGGTCCTTTGTAAGCTGTCTAAGACCTTTTTTATCATATACATAAAGTCTGCTGTCACCGATATGTATTCCGTAAAGTCTTCTGCCGCATATTGCCGCCGCAGTGAATGTCGTTCCCATTCCGTTGAGCGACTCATCATTAAGCGACATATCATAAAGTGCCTTATTGCTGTAACGCAGTGCACTTACAAACAAATCCAATATATCATCATAGTCTTCGGTATTAAAGTTTTTGTCAATATACTCATTGAACAGCTCAATGGAACGCCGGCTTGCAATTTCGCCGGCATTGTGGCCGCCCATTCCGTCAGCAACTATATAATATTCAAAATCCGTATTCGGATTTTCCGATATATAAATCGAATCCTCATTCTGCTGTCTTAACCTGCCTAAGTCACATCTTCCAACAGCTCCCATGCAATCACCTCTTTTACAGGATGCTTTCTGATGCTCTATCTTTTTTCATCCTTATAGCGTTTCCTCAGCTGTCCGCAGGCAGCGTCAATATCACTTCCAAGCTTTCGTCTTACCGTTGTTTCTATGCCTCTTGATGTAAGTATGCCTTCAAAGCGTTTAACAGCCTCATTCGTGCTTCTTACATAATCTCTTTCCTTAACATCGTTGACCGGAATAAGATTGACATGGCACAGAAGTCCTTTAAGCTTTTCCGCAAGCTCCTTTGCATTTTCCGCACTGTCGTTTACGTCCTTTATGAGTGAATACTCAAATGTAATACGGCGGTTGGTTTTTGCAACATAATCTCTGCATGCCTGTAAAAGCTTATCCATAGGATTTGCCTTGGATACAGGCATAATTCTGTTTCTTATCATATCATTCGGTGCATGAAGGGATACTGCAAGAGTTATCTGCAAATCCTCATCAGCAAGCTCATAAATTTTATTTATAAGTCCGCAGGTTGACAATGTAATATGGCGCTGTCCCATATTTTTGCCTTCCTTTGAATTAATAAGCTTAATAAATTTAATTACGTTATCATAATTATCCAATGGCTCTCCGCTGCCCATAAGTACAACGCCGGAAACCGTTTCGCCTTTGTCCTTCTCTATCTCGTATACCTGTGAAAGCATTTCCGAAGGAGAAAGGCTTTTTTCGACTCCGTCAAGGGTTGATGCACAAAAAGTACAGCCCATTCGGCAGCCTGCCTGTGTTGAAATACATACTGTATTTCCGTATGAATACTGCATAAATACGCTTTCTATTATACAGTTATTATCAAGCTCAAACAAGTATTTTGTCGTATTGTCGATTTTCGACACGAGCTTTTTAACCTGTTTAAGCGAACCTATCGTATAATTTTCCTCAAGCTTTGCCCTAAGATTTTCGGACAAATCGCTCATCTGAGAAAAGCTGTCTGCATATTTAACGTGCAGCCATCTGTATATCTGCTTTGCTCTGAACTTTTTTTCGCCTATGAGCAGCATTTCTGCCTCAAGCTCGGGCAAAGTTAAAGATTTTAAATCAGTTTTCATTTAATGACCATTCTTTCTCATAACGGCGATAAAAAAGCCGTCTGTTTCATGTATTCCCGGAAGGAGCTGTATCATGCCGTTTTCGGCATACCCCCTGAGGTTTTCGGGCAAAAGCTCCGTTATGTCAACAGGCTCAAAATTTTTATGCTCGGCAAGGAACTTTTTTACATTCATCTCATTTTCCTTTTTGCATATAGTGCAGGTGCTGTATACAAGCGTTCCGCCTACCTTAACGCATTCTGCCGACACTCTTAAAATATCCTGTTGCAATACAATAAGCGAATCAATATCATCGCCTGTTTTATTCATTTTTATGTCAGGCTTTTTTCTTATAAGACCAAAGCCGGAGCAAGGTGCATCAACAATGACTCTGTCAAATTTTTCGTAATCCTCTTCGTGTACTATCATGGCATCTCTTAGCTTTGTTTCAACTATCTTTATGCCGAGACGAGTTTTTGTTTCCTCCATAAGACCGAGCTTATGCTCATGTATATCACAGGAAACAACCTTGCCTTTGTTATCCATAAGCTCTGCCGCAAGAAAGGATTTTCCTCCGGGAGCCGCACATACATCGAGTATTTTCTCGCCCGGCTTAGGATCAAGCAGTTTAACCGCAAGCATAGAGCTTTCGTCTTGGACATGAAAAAGACCAACCTTGAACATCTCGGTTTCGGCGAGATTGGACGAGCCTTTTATATGAAGTGCGTTTTCATAATGTACTCCGGTTTTAACCGATATGCCGTTTTTTCTTAGCATTTCGGCAAGAGCTGTCGGAGTTGTCTTCAACCTGTTTACGCAAAGCGTTACATCGGGAGCTGTATTTCCGGCAATACATATTTTTTCCGTTGTTTCAAAATCATATTTTGCAAGCCACATTTTCACAAGCCAGAGCGGATGTGAATATTTTACGGAAATATATTCTGCTGTTCCCTTTTCCGGAAGCTTAATATCTTCTTTATTTCTTATTACAGTTCTTAGAACTCCGTTTACATAGTTACCTAAAAAAACAAGGCCTCTTTTTTTGACCAGAGCAACGGCCTCCGAACAAGCCGCAGAATCCGGAACTCTATCCATGAATATAATCTGATACACGCTCATTCGCAATACGGCAAGCACATACGGTTTTAATTTATCTGTTTTTGTCTTGGAGTATTCATTGATTACATAATCAACATAAATTATATTACGCAGCGTACCGTTAACAACCTCGGTTACAAATGCCTTATCTTTTCTCGGCATTGCACCGTTCAAACGGAGGTATTTTCTGAGCGTTATGTTACTGTATGCCGCAGAAACGGTTATTTCTTCCAAAGCATCTGCCGCAACCTCTCTCGGGTTTATTAGTATCATAATTTAACTCCTTTCAGATAAAATTACCGTTACGCCTTTAACATAATATATCATAGCTATATATCTGCACATTATGTGGACAATTATACCATAATGAGATATTTTACCGCATTTTGACCAAATAATCAATATAAAATACCCGACACAATAATATGTCGGGCAAAATTTTAAACATTCAAATGTTTTCTTAATGAAATTGTACTTCCGATTATACCGAGTACAGCACCGAAAAGAAGTGCAAACGGCAATAATACGGAGAATATATCTATACCGAAACGGAATGCGAAAAGCGATTTTATCATCGGTATATGCTGATATATTATATCTATAAGCTTATTATACAGCGGCCATGCAACAACAATAGGTATACATGCGCCTACAAGACCGATTATTATACCTTCGATAACGAAAGGCCATCGTATGAACCAGTCGGTTGCACCTACATATTTCATAATGCTTATTTCGGTTCGTCTTGTAAAAACCGAAAGCTTGATTGTGTTTGTAATTATAACGACAGAAATCGCCGCAAGCACAAGTATAAGCACAATGCCGAATATACTTAAGAAATTGCTTATTTTAACGAGTATCTGCGTTTCCGATTCCGCATGACGTATGTTTCTTACGCCGGGAATCTGTTCAAGCTTAGAAACAACATCTCCCTGATATGCTATATCATCAAGAGATACTTCAAACGAGCTTGAAAGCGGATTGTTTGTTTCGTCAAAGCCTGCAAGTATATCCTCTGCGTCCCATGAGCTTTTAAGCTCGTTCAATGCGTCTTCCGGAGAAATGTATTTAACAGTTTCAACATGGTCGATTGCAGTAATTTCATCATTTATTGCAATAACCTCATCGGAACTTATGTCATTATCAAGGAAAACGGCAATACCGATTGAATCCTCAACCTGCTGGAGCATATAGCTCACGTTGGAAAGTGCACAATACGAAATCGCTATAATGAATATACATGCCGCAACAGTACCTATCGAGGCAACCGACATAAGTCTGTTTTTTATTACGCCTCCGAAGGCTTCTGAAAAAAAGTATTTTATTGATCTAAATTTCATCGCTGTACCCACCTTTTTTATCACGAATTATGTGACCGTTTTCAAGAGTGATAACTCTCTTCTGCATCTGGTCAACTATATCCTTTGCATGAGTAGCGATCAAAACAGTTGTTCCTCGCTTATTAATTTCCTCAAGGAGCGTCATAATATCCCAGGCCGTTGCCGGGTCAAGGTTACCGGTAGGCTCGTCCGCAATAAGTATAGGCGGATTGTTTACAATCGCTCTCGCAAGTGCAGTTCTCTGCTGTTCACCGCCGGAAAGCTCTCTGGGAAATACCTTTGCTTTGTCCCTAAGCCCTACAAGGCTGAGTACCGTCGGCACATTACGTCTTATTGTTTTTGTCGGTGCCTCGATAACCTGCATTGCAAACGCAACATTATCGAAAACCGATTTATTCGGAAGAAGTCTGAAATCCTGGAAAACAACACCGAGATTTCTTCTCAAATAAGGTATCTGGTTTCTTTTAAGCTTTCCTGTGTCAACACCGTTTATTACTATACTGCCTTCGGTTGGATCAAGCTCCTTAAGCAGAAGTTTAATCATTGTTGATTTACCGGAACCACTTGAGCCGACAAGGAATACAAATTCGCCCTTGTCTATGTGTATGTTTATATCCTCAACACCGACTGTTCCGTTGGGATATACCTTTGAAACGTGTTCTATGTCTATCAAAAATAATCGTCCTTTCCCGGCCTTTATTCAAGAGCAGGCTTTTGCGGATTTTAATTTCTATCCGCAGTTAATCAGTACACCATTTTGTCCATGTACATCATGTATTTGCTTACCATAAGTGTTATCTTGAATATAATGGCATCGTCAAAATTACGCAGGTCAAGACCTGTCATCTTCTGAAGTTTGTCAAGTCTGTACACAAGCGTATTTCTGTGTATGTAAAGCTGTCTTGAGGTTTCAGATACATTCAGGTTATTTTCAAAGAATTTATTGACTGTGGCAAGAGTTTCCTCGTCGAAATCGTCCATAGTAAGTCCGTGAAGAACCTCTTTAATGAACATCTTGCAAAGTGAAAGAGGAAGCTGGTAAATAAGTCTGCCGATACCGAGCTTTTCATAATTAACGATATATTTGTCGCTTTCAAAAATTTTGCCGACCTCAAGAGCCATCTTAGCTTCTTTATATGAACGTGAAACGTCCTTAAGATCACTGACAACAGTACCGATTGAGATATAAACCTTAACATTAAGCTCTGTTGAAAGAGTATCTGTTATCATCTTTGCAATCTTCTCGATTTCGTCCATTGTTTCCTTTTCACGAAGTTCTTTGACGAGAATTATGCTGTGCTCGTCAACCGCTGTAACGAAATCCTTTGTCTTTGCAGGGAAAATACTTCTTACAATCTCAACAATATTCATATCCTTATCAATGTTTGTTTCGATAAGATAAACGATACGTCTGATATTGTTTTCGATATGAAGCTTTTTAGCTCTGCTGTAAATATCGACAAGAAGAAGGTTATCAAGAAGAAGGTTTTTGATAAAGTTATCCTTATCGTATCTTTCCTTGTATGCAACAAGAAGGCTTTGAATCTGGAAAGCAGCAATCTTGCCGATTCTGTAACCATCCTCGTCTTCGCCCTTAACCTGTATAACATATTCCGGAATACCGTTATCATAAACCTTGAAATACTGATAACCGAGAATAAGCTGGCTGTCAGCCTGTGAGCCGACAAAGTTTTCAATGGCGTCAATCTGTCTGCCGATCATGTTTTCTTCGGTTGTGGCAATTACTTTACCCTCTTTTTCGACAACGCTCATGTCTTTACGGGTAATATTTTTGAGCCCGTCAATAGTACTCTGTAAAATCTGATTAGAAATCATAAAACCCACCCCAATATCTTTAATATAGTTTGTTCCCCATAATTTTAACGGTCTGCACTCTATAGGAACTTTTCTACATATCAGCAGACGAGTGATAAATTGCATAAAGCAATATATCGGTATTACGTATATATTCATGTAAAATCTGCTGTCGTTAAAATTCACTATGACTGATTTATATTTTATAACAAAATAACAAAAAAATAAAGAGAAATTTCAAAAAAAGTGACAGAATTTTTTTTAATGCACAAAAGTTTAAAATATTAACAGTTTTGATAGTATTACACAACTGATTTGTGGGAACAAATTACAGTGCCGGAGCATAATGTACTTTTGTTTACTATGCTAAAACTTTTTAAATCCGTTTCCGTATACGTCATTTATATCAAGAAGAATAATAAATGCTTTGTTATCAATAAATTTTACAGTTTCTTTGAGCTTAGTTATTTCATTTTGTGAAAAAATACATATAAGCACATTACGATATTCATTTTTGTACATACAAACACTGTTCAGTCCCGATGTTTTTCCGCAATCTGCCGTCCTCAGACAACTTATCACATCCGACGGCCTTTCCGAAATAATAAGCGCCATTTTGTCATATGACGATCCTACAGACACAGCCTTTACACATTTTGACGAAATATATACGGAAATAACCGAAAACATGGCTTTTTCAGCTCCGAAAACAAAAAATCCGAGCATAATTACTGTCGCATCTATCAAAAAGATGTAATCCGAAACCGAAAGTCTGTCATTTTTCTCATGTATCAGCTCTGCGGCTATTTCCGTTCCGCCTGTTGTTGCGGAAGCGTTAAGAACAAAGCCAACTCCCGTTCCGCTCAATATTCCGCCGAAAACAGCTGCAAGCATGGTATCTCCGTTATATTCCGGCAGAACCAGCAATATTTCAAGTGCCAGAGAAAACAGAATCGATGCAAGCAGACTTCTTTTTATATAACTCTTTCCGAATTTTTTATATGCGGCAAAAAACAGCGGAAAATTAAATGCTATATTTGTTACGGACACAGGTATGCCGAAGCCGAGATATTTTTCCGAATAGCTCAATATAATAATTCCGAGTCCGCTTACGCCGCCTGCCGCCATTTCAGCCGGAGCATAAAAAACATCTATTGCCGCCGCAATAAGCAAAACACCGAGTACAAGCATAAAATATCGTTTCAATAAACCATTCATATTTTTCACTCCAAATAAAAACTCCCATACAGTAATTGTTTACCGTATGGGAGCAAAATATGTTGTGGTTTATCTCATCACCTTGCGTACTCTCAAAACAAACTTTGGAAGACGCATCATTCTTTTAAATCTTGTCGGCTGTTTTATAAGTCTGTAAAGCCATTCTATTCCGAGCTTGCAGAAGAACTCCGGTGCTCTTTTAAGATTTCCGCTCATTACGTCAAAACTTCCACCTATACCGATTGCAAGCTTTGCACCGGTAAATCTGAGATTTGAATAAATCCATTTTTCCTGTTTCGGTGAACCGAGTCCGACAAGAAGAAGTGACGGCTTTTTCTCTTTAATATCAGCAATAATGTTTTTTTCTTCCTTTGCATCAAAATATCCGTCATGTATACCGACTATTTTAAGTCCGGGATATTTTTTTCTCATTTCCTCTGCCGCTTTCTCAGCAACTCCGGGAGCACCGCCGAACATATAAACCGTATTATCGGTATCTTTTATTCTGTCAAAAATCTGAAGAACAAGGTCATATCCGGAAACACGCTCGGTTATTATGTTTTCGGCATATTTTGATGCCCATACGATACCTATTCCGTCGGCTGTCACCATGTCTGCCGCTTTAAGTATATTCATAAGCTCGGTATCGGTCTGTGCCTCCATAACAATTTCGGGATTTGGAGTGCAGATGATATGCTGTCCCGGCTCTATCATAAATCCGACTGCGGTATCAGCCGCCTCCGCCATTGTTTTTACGTCAAACGGAACACCGAGTATAGTTGCTTTTCCCATATATTTTTACCTCCGTAAAGGTACTTATTTCAACAATGTACCAAGATATTTTTCATTAAGCTCTGCTTTTTCTTCAAGCTGTCTTGCAACGTCATCAAGGTTTTCAACGACATCTTTATAATTTTCAAGAATATTTCCGTAAGCGTCAACGGTTTTTTCAACATCAATATCTTCAACATTTCCGCCGTCCGGTGCATTCAAAAGCTTCATATAGTTGCTTATCTTCGGATCATATACAAAGCCGATTATAGGAATACGCTGTTTTGTAGCAAATATAAGCGTATGCAGACGCATACTGAGTATTACCTCCATATGTCCAATCATGCCGATAAGCTCATTGGGTGTATACTGTCCGTCAAGAATATATGCCTGTGAGTGCATTTTTTCCATAACCTGTCTGCTTATGTTTGCATCAGCCGGATTGTGCATTACTATGAAAACTATTGTTTTATTATATTCGTCATGTATTCTGTCACAAATCTGTGCGAATCTTTCCGGAATTGTGTCACAGCCCTTCCAGTTTCTTACCGAAACGCCGACAATGCCTTTTGTTGTAGGTATTCCGGCTTTTATAAGCAGCTCCTTTGAACGGTAATACGGAATTATATCCATTGTAAAAACAGGATCGGCAGTAACATAAATATTCTTGTTCGTAATGCCCATGGAAACAAGCTCATCCATGGAATCCTGTTCACGTAATGTAATAAGGTCAGCCTTATTTACAACATTTTTAACCATATTTCTGTTTTTCACCTTGGAAACGGGGCCAATACCGTTTGCGTAAAGCATTACCTTCTTATTCATCATTTTTGCGGCTTTAATTATGGAAAGATAATACATAAGCGAGCGTGTACTTGTTGTGTCCTGCAAAAGCGAACCTCCGCCGCTTAAAAGAATATCACATTTCTTTATTGCCTTAAGCACCTTAAACAGGTCAAAACGGTATACAACATTCTCAAAACCATATTTTGCTCTCGTTTCCTCCGGATTTTTCGAAAGTACGGTAATGCTTATACTCTTATCCATTTTCTTTATATTTTTATAGATCGTTGTAAGTATTGCTTCGTCACCGCTGTTATTAAATCCGTAATAGCCTGACATCAGTATTTTTTTGCCGTTATTCATACTGTAAGCATCGTCATACATCTCTATACAGTCATCGGCCATTTTTTTAACGGAATAATACTTGAATATTATTTCTCTGCCATATGCTCCGAGCTCTGCCTTTTCCTCATCAGTGCTGTCAAGCAAAAGCTGTTTTATGTCACGCACAAGCAGTTCACCGGACGAAAGCTCACAACCACGACAGCAGAAGTTGTTTTCCTGTGCCTTTTCAAGCTTATCCTCGGAGAAAATACCTATATAGCCTTCATTTCCGGCAACAATAACAGGCTTTGCCGCTGCCATTGCCTCAAGTGCGGAACGGCTTACGCCGACAAATATATCGCCTGCGGCTATTATTTTATTAATGTCGGTTCTTCCGCCTGTCATAATTACACACTGACGGTTGAGCTTCTTATTTACCGCATCGGCCTTTTCCTTAAGTCTGTCGAAAGAATTTCCGCCACCTGTTATAAGAAGCTGAATGCCTTCTATGCTTTTATCAAGCTCTTCGGCATAATCAATAAGCTGTTCGGCAACAAGCGATCTGTCCTCGTCCATACGGCTTACATAGGACACAACCGGAAAATCGGGATTAATATTAAATTCCTTTATAACGTCATCACCGGTAATCTCCGGAGAGAATTTATCGGTATCTATACCGTTTATTGTCACATAAATATTTTCTTCCGGCGTATTGTAATTATCGATAAGATACTGTTTAATATCCTCACTTACCGCAATTACCTTCTGTCCCCAGTTAGTAAGGTATTTAAGTCCGTGTGATGTATTGAAAACCCAGTGAGCGCTTGTAACAAAAGTGAATTTTTCCGAATGGTTTATTATTCCTGTTATAAAGCCGGGTATTCTCGCATGAGAATGTACAATATCAAACTTTTCGTCCTTTATTATTTTTTTAAGCAGTTTATAGGACTGATACATTTTTGAAATATTACGCACATTCATCGGAACTTCAAAATGGCGTATTCCGGCGGCCTCAAGCTCCTCAACATATACGCCGCCGTTTGATGCAACGCTTACATCATAGCCACGCTTTGTAAGCTCCTTGGCAAGCTCAACGATATGCGTTTCCGCACCGCCTATATCAAGCCCCATTGTTGTCATAAGTATTTTATATTTCTTCATCGTTATTCCTCCACCCCTTTACAGGAACGGTAAACTTTAGTTATTCTCGGCTGAAATGCTTGTGATTTTAGCTGTACAGTCGATATATTTAGTGTATATTTCTCTCTTGGAATTCATACAGAGGTCATATACCTTATTTACAGAATACATACCGTTATTTTCTGTTGCCTGTGCCTCTATTGTTATTATAACATCATATCTGTTTTCAACAGGAGCGGCAACAGTTCTTCCGTCCTTTGTATACAACGCTCTTACCGCATCGTCCCATTCGATATTTGTTATTGTTCCGATTGCATTATTTGATGTATAGTCGTATACTGTATCGCCAACCTTAATATTATTGAAAACATAATCTCTTAATGCCTCAATCTTCATCTGATAAGTAACCGTCTGCATATTTACATTCTTTGATGTTTTATCGAGTCCATGGAATTTATATACTGCACCTGCGATTATTACGACAATAACCAAAACAACAATTCCGTCAATTATATTAAATCTGCCTTTTTTTCTCTCTGCCATATTAACCGCCTCCTTATCGTTCAATCTGTATTACATAGCCTTCGCCGGCATATCCGGGGCCTTTTACGAATATCTCGTTTCCGGCTCTTACAATATACTGTCCGTTAACAGCATAGGCACTGTCTGTTTCGGTAACATTCGCCGTTACGGTTATTATTACTCTTTCAGATGTAGGATCGACCGAATCAACATATCTTTCATTTTCATAATCCTGTGTAATCTTTGTATAAGGTACTGTTTCAACGGAAACTACATTGCCCATACTATAATTTTTTGTGTTTTCATAAAGCTGGTCGCCTTCGTGGATATAGTCTGCAAGTCCCGGTGCGGCATCATTAAGCTCAATTTTATAAGTAAGCTTTTTTGTATCAATTGTTGTTTCCCTATGCGTGAAAACATAAAGACCGACGCCGATGCAAAGAACAATAACCACAATAACAATATCAAAGATATTTAATTTGAATTTCTTTTTTTCGCTCATTTTATACTCCTTATTTCATTAATCCGGCATACACCTTTTCTATATTCTCCGCATAAATTTCAGCGGTAAATTTCTTATTGAATATTTCAACGGATTTATTTTTCATGTACTCATAGGTTTCCGGCTCGTCCATAAGCTTCATAATATATTTAGCCATATCATCGCTGTCCTTAAGTTTGAATATATATCCGTTTTCGCCATGTGTTATTACTCCTGGATTTCCGCCGTAATCGCTTACAACCGCCGGTATACCGAGGCTCATGCCTTCAAGCAGTGAAAGACTTGTCGCTTCCGTTCCGAAGGAAGCATTTGCCTGAACATCAAGTATTGAAAGCACTTCGTTTACATTTTTGATAAAGCCTGTAAATATGACCGTATCTTCAAGGCCTTTTTCGGCAACAACCTTTTTCAGCTTTTCTTCCAAAGCACCTGTACCTATTATAAGCGTTTTTATCGGTCTGCCGGCTTTTTTAATCTTCTCCGTTGCCTCTATAAGATAAATATGGCCTTTTACCTCTTCGATACGTGCCATTATGCCGACCGTAAAATCTCCGCTTTTTATTCCGTATTTTGATTTAAGCGTTCTTATCGTTTCATCAGAGGCTCTCTTCTGCGGTTCAACTCCGTTAAGAATTACCTTAACTCTGTTTCCGTCAATTCCGGTATCGGTAAGGTTTTCCTTAGCCGCCTCTGCCACTGCAATTATATCATCGGCATAGTGCATATTTATCATTCCATTTATTTTCTTTCCTATGCCCTTGCTTATTCTGGGGCTGACCGGAAAAACGGAATGTCTTGTGAACACTACCTTTTTGCCGCATTGTCTGCCTGCAATACGTCCGCTCATGTTTCCATGCGTATGTACTATATCGCAGTTACTGTCTTTTATAATTTTCTTAAGCTCTTTTATGCTTTCCCCACTGAGTGACTTTTCCGCAATGGTATCTGCCTCAATGGTTTTTATGCCGAGCTTGTTAATTTCGGGAATAAGCAGACTGTTTCTCGGAACGACAACCTCAACATCAAACTTTGTTCTGTCGAAATATTTAAGAAACGTAAGCACACATCGTCCTGCTCCGCCGATGTTGCTGTCGCTTATTATGTTCAGTACCTTTATCATTTTCAGTCCTCCTTAAGAGTATCTATATCGGAATAAAGTACGGAAAGAGCGGCAACGCACCAGAACATAAACATAACTCTGTAATTATAGAAAGTATAATCTGTAAAGCTCTGGAGGAAAAATCCGCTTAACGCCGCTATTGCACCCATTATAAATATCTTATCCTTTTTATCCTTTGTCTTTTTAAGACCGATTGCACAGGTTTTATAAAGACGGTAAATAATTCCTAAAAATACGATAACTCCGCAGATACCTGTGTCGCACATAGTTTGTAAATAAAGGTTATGCGAATGAGGTGCTGTTATTGAATCATAGGCATATGACGGATAAACCATATTGAAGGCATTTGTTCCCGGTCCGACACCGCACATCCAATAATCCTTAAGCATACTGAGAGTACCCATATAAATATAAAATCTGTAGCTTGTTGATGAGTCCGACATATTGCCGATACTCATAAAACGGTTTATTATTGTCTGCGGAAGAACAAACGGAAGAAGTATAAGTCCGACAATTACAAGAAGTATACATCTTCTGTCCAGCAATATAAGAAATACCATTGCCGCAAACATAATTCCGAGCCAACAGCCTCTTGAATATGTCAATATAAGACAGAGCATCTGTATTGCACATACAATAAAGAAAAAGCCCTTTTTAAGAATTCCCTTTGATGTAAAGAAGAACGATACGCCAAACGGTATTGTAAGAAGAAGATATTCTCCGAGAACATTGGGATTTCCGAGAGTTGCATATACTCTGAAGCCGATGTCGGAAAACATTTCAGTATCTATCCATGAACCGCTAAATTTAGACGGATTCATATACTGATAAAAACCATAAAACGACACCAGAACAGCAAAGCCCATAAAGCACAATGTGAGCACCTTAAGCTGTGTTTTTGTCTGAACGGCATTAATAACAACAAAATAGAACAGTGCAAACACGATAAAAAGCACTGCGCCGAAAAGTGAACCTTTAACAGTTACAGATGTAAGTGTCGCAACAAAATAAACCAAAGCATATATAAGTATATATTTATTAAGCGGTGAATATCTAAGCTTAAAGCTTTTTTCTGTAAACAATCTTATGGCAAGTGCAAGAAATCCTGCAAGTGCAAGTGCAACAACGCCCATTGTCGGCAATACCGGTGCAAAGACCATTGCAAGAAAACACCATAAAAACGGCATTTTAAATATACTGCCTTCAAAAAGCCTATCCAGATGAAGAGCCGAAAATATTTTTCTGAATAAGCTCACAATACCGTTAAATATTTTTGTAAATATACTGCTGTCCGAAAAGACTTTAAAGCCGCCTTCTCTTAAAAATCTTCCTATTAAACAGCTGTCATTGAACTGCTCCGAAAACCAGCCGCCTATTGCCGCCAGAAGATTATAGAAAATACTGTTTTTTATTATATCCGGCACGCTGTTATTCCTCCGTTCCTTTTTTCTTTATTATATTCTTGGCATATTTAAGCACAAGAGTCATTTCGTAAAGCTTTGTAATTTTTGTCATTACCGCATAAACGATAATTCCGACAACAACCGATATTCCTATAACGATTACTTTCATTATAAGTGAACCGGCAGAGCCCCAAAGAATATTTTTAACTGCCGTAACCGCAATTCCCATAACGACAGCAGATATTATCATCTTTATTATCGAACTGCCGAAGCCTTTCATATCAGCATCCTTATTTTTTCTTCTGAGCGCAATAAAAAGCACAAGGCCATATACAGTTGAAGATATTGCCGAGGCAAGTGCAAGTCCCGAAACTGCCATTTTGCCGACAAGTATTTTACAAAGCACAAGATTGACGGCAATGGAAACAAAACCGGCAATAAACGGTGTTTTTCCGTCCTGTTCCGCATAATAAGCTCGGCTGATTATCGTCTGAAGTCCGTAACCGAACATACCAAGCGCAAAAAAGAAAAGTGCCTGTGCCGTAATGCCTGTCGAAAAGGCATCGAACGCACCTCTTTCGTATATAAGCGATATAATCTGTCCGCTAAGGCACATTACGCCGACGGTCATCGGTATTATTATAAAGGATAAAACCCTTGTTGTCATAATTACTGTGTTAAAAAAAGCATTTTTTTCATTATTAGCTGTCATTCGTGAAAGTCTTGGGAAAATAACATTTGCCACTGACAGAACAAAAACGCCTACTATAATCGTATAAAGATTATTGGCGTACTCTATGGCTGAAACACCTGCACCTTCATAAAGAGTAGATGCAAAACGTGTATTGATTGCTACGTTAATAGGCTGTACCCATGTGCTTACCATAACCGGAAGCATGAGCAAAAGCACTTTTTTTATGTTATCGTCATGCCTTACATTGAGCATAGGCTTATAACGATACCCTTTTTTAATCAATGACGGTATCTGCATAACTGCCTGCATTGCCCAGCCGATAAGGAAAGCAGCCGCAAGGCCGAAGATACCCATACTTCTGTTAAAGAACAAATAATAGATAATTATAATTCCGTTTGAAACTATACTGAGTGCCGCCGGAATAGTAAATTCATCAAAGGATTGGAGCACTCCGACAAAAGAATATGCAATTCCCGTAAATATAACCGTAGGGAACATAAATATTAAAAGCTTTGAAGAAAGCGATGCCGTTTCAGCATCAAAGCCGACCGCAAACAGATTGACAAGCTGTGGTGCAAAAGCCATGCCTGCCACAGTAAGTGCAGCCGTTACAACAAAAATAAGCGATACAAATTTATTTGTAAATTTAAAAGCCTCGTCTTTGCCTTTTTTTTCAAGACATTCGTTAAATATAGGGATAAAGCTGGCGGATATAGCGGACGCAAAAATTGCATCGAAAAATACCCTTGGTATTCTGCTGGCAGTCAAAAATGCATTAGCCTCCATACCCGAACCGTAGTTAGCCGCAAGAAGCATATCCCTTACAAGTCCGAGAACCTTTCCGACCAGTGTTATTATCATCATAGAGCCTGCCGCTCTGACTGCTTTATCGTTATTATCCGCCATGACCTTACCTCTTAAAAATTATTTAAAAAACCTTACTTATATCATAAACCATTCCTGTTGAATCAACCTTTACAGTAAGTGTTGTATAGGCTGTATTAACAGAACCGTTGGAATTGAAAAGGTTTGGAAGATTTATATATCTTATTCCGTCCTTAACAGTGTTCCAAGAGCCTGTTCCGCTTGCAGAAACAACATAAACATTCTTTCCGCTGTCACGGAGCTTTCCGAGTGCCGTTCTCATAAGCTCTGTTTCCGAGCTGTCCGAGAAGTTGCTCGGAGTTACGTCCATAATAAATATTACATTTGTATTGCCTGCGGCATTAATGTCATTTGAAAATCTCTGCCACTGGCTTGCCTGTGTTGACTTAAGTCCGCCGTTTTTAGCCGTAAGCTGAACGATACTGAGATTAGCATTATTATAATTGTAAAAATTATATGTATTTGAATATCTCAATGTCTGAACCGACGGTGACACTGCCGAGCTGTTTGCTCCGGCAAGCACAGCCAGATCACTGTTTCTCGAAAGAGCCGCATTGACAGCCGCAAGTGATGAACCGTAGTTATTTGCCGATGAAGGAACAGCAGTTGCTCCGCCTATTGTTACATAATACGAACCTTCTACCTTATTTACAATACCCACATTCTGTCTGTCGGTAAATATTGAATCGGCAGGCTTAGAAACGGAAGAATCCGCAACAACCGCTCTTATGTTATCAAAAGCAACACTCTGTGTGGCTGTGTTTGTGTTTGAAAGAGCCGCAACATATATTGTTTTGAGCTTTATAGGATAAGCCACGCCTGTCGGAACAGATGCAGTTACATCCTTCCAGCCGCTCCAGTTGAGTGTCTTTGTAAAATCAACCGTATATTCCTTGCCGTTGTTATCGACAATCTTTCCTCTTACCCATTGTTCTGTTCCGTTGCCCTTAACAGACATTGTTATCGTTGTCGGTGAACCGTTGAAAACAACGGGATTTGACAGGTTGGCATAAGCTGCCTGTGTTGTTGAGGCAGAAGCCATTGTGTAGTTAAGCACAAGTGACTTGGCTCCGTCAGATGCGGTTGAAGAATAAGCCGCATTTCCGCTAACCGTCGTAGGATAAGCCGAGAACGAAACTGCAGGCGAGCCTTCAAATGACTCAACAGTTTTGAGTGTTCCGCCGACTACAACCGATATGTAACACTTAACTCCGTTCTTTTCGCACTCTATGTAGCCTGTTCCGTTTGACGTTGCGGTAAATGTATTGCCGTTCATAGAGCCTATCGCATTATTGGAAAGTGTGTATGTAATTCCGTTTGATACTGAAAGCGAATATCCTTCGGTATCCTTAGCTGTAAATGTAAAGCTTGCTGTCTGTCCGGGTGCAAGCGTTACCATAGACACATTAGGTGTTATTGTGTTTGCATTTGAGAACACAACCGTATCGACTGCGGTAACTCCGCCGTATGATGCGGTAACAATTACCGAACCGGGTTCATCGCAATAAAGAACACCGTTTGACACATAGGCGTTTCCGCCGACTGCACTGTATACAACATCATTTGCAGGAACATTTACCTTATTATAATAGCTGTCATATCCCTTTACGCTGAGTGAAACGCCCTGACCTACGATTGCCCTGTCTGCCGAAGCTGTAAGCTTAAGCTGACTTAAAGCACCTGTCGATGATGTATTGAAAACTCCGAGAGCTGTCATAATTCTTCTCGGTGTACCTTCGGAAACATTGTTTTTGATTGATAATGAGTTTTCATCAACCGTTTCGGCAACCATTGTGCTTGAGCCGCCTCCGTCAAGGTGCATTGCGTTATATGCACCGTATTCCTTCATTATCTGTGCCATTTCCGAATGAGTTGCACCTATGCTTGTTCCACGTCCGTCAACAACAACGAGTATAAGATGCTTCTGGTCCTGAGAAATACCAAGACCTGTTCTGGGTTGTCTTCCGCTGATGATAGTTCCATCGGAAACCTCTGCACCGTTTACCAGCATTCTTCCGCCGCCGCCGACTGCTGTTTCAATGGAGTCAAGGTCGATTGAAGAAGAAATAACCGTCTGAACAACATCGCCAACATGGAAATTCTGTTCAGCATATGTCGCATAAGAATCCTTTACAATTATAAGATACCCGTCCTCCGGACAATTAACCGTTTCTCCCGGCTGTGAAATATTTGTAATCATATTATTCACAACCGTAAGCTTAACAAGTCCGCTGAAACGTGCATCAAGATCCTTTGTATTAGGTGCCGCCTCCGAATTGAAATATATCGGATAAATCATCTGTGTTATTTTATTGATTGACGCAAGCTCAAGCTTTGCCCCTGTTTCATTTACGAAATTAGCCTGAAACTTAAGATAATCAATAAAACTTCTTCCGTTTTCGTCAAGGAAATATGCCGCAAATTCCTTTGATGAAAGGTTTTTGTCCGTTCCTACCGAAACAAGCTCACCATCGGCAATAACCGGACCGAATGACGCCGAATAAGAACCGGTAAGTCCGAAGAAATCAGCATTTACTCCGGCAACGGCACCACTGTCATTAAGTATTTTAAGTGCTGTTTCCTTAAGTCCGTATTCTGTTGAGCTTTCGACCGGCGCTATCTTAACATTATCCGATGTCAAGTCAATATCCAGTGCATAAATATTCTGCCAGCCGTCCGATGTAAGCCTGTGTTCATAGGAATATGTAACGCCCTTTGTGACAATTTCCTCAGTTTTGTCACCGTAAAGCTTGTCTGCCATAGCAACAGCCGAAAATCCGAAGGACATTCCGAAAACAAGAACCGCTGCTGCCGCAAGCTTTATGTATTTTTTCATATTATCACTCCTTGCCGGTATTTATTTGATACCCGCCCTTAATTAAAACTCTGACTCTGTCCTTTGCCGTAAGTCCTGTGCCTTCGGTCTGAACAACATAAAGATGATTATGCATAATCTCCATGCCGTCCTCAAGAACTCCGCCCATCGTAATATCAACGAGGTTATCATTAAGACAAATAGCCGTTGCATGTCCGATTGTTACTATTGCTGTACTGCCTGCCGCAAACTCTATTGTCTGATTTTTTTCAAGCTCAACAATATCATAAATAGAATTTGTTGTAAGATTTTTGGCATAGCTTTCTACCTGACTTGTTGTGTTATCGGTTTCTTCAACATATCCGTTTTCTATTGTGGAATGGAGTATTTCTGAAAAATTATCCGGAGTATGTATACTCCTGTCCTCAATAATAACCGAAACTGCAGTTGCACAGGCGGCAACAATCAGCACAACTAAAGCTGTTTTAATTTTCTTGTCCATATTAATCACCCATTGTATCACATTATTTATATTATCATATTCTTCGTTTATTAAGACACAGCTTGATAAATTTTAATAAAATCGTAACAAATGTTAAGCCGAAAACAGATTTTTAACTTAGTATTTTAACGCAAATTATCCCGCCTGTTTTATAAGGCAGGATAATAAAATTCTTAATGCAGATGTCCTTCGTGGCTTGCATGCACGATTGTATCAAAATCATAATCTATGAGCCTATGATAATAGCTGCCCATCACATCAAATGTAAAGCAGTATTTATATTCATCTATACTCTCGTCTTTAAAATACACGACATACTGAAATTCGGAATCATCTATTTCCTCACAGACATAATCCTGACTTTCAGCCGCAAATATTTCTTTTATCTGCTCGAGCGTACAGTTTCTTCCTCTTATTGTATCAATAAGCTGTCTGAGGAAAAATCTTCTCGGATTGCTCTCCATTATTATATCTATACCGTTGCTGTATACTCTTATTCCGTAACGGTTATCCGAAGCTGTTTCAACATCGACTCTGCCGAGCTTTTTCTCCGCATATGTCTTAAATTCATTAAGCTTTTCGGGCAGCTCTTCTTTTTTGCAGCCAAGAAGGAACGCAGCAAGCTCCTGTGTATAATAAATACACATACTGCTGTTATGCTGTTCGTCCAGCTTAAGCATCATTTCAAATATTGAATCCGAAAGATTTTTTAAAAGATAGTCTTTTCCGCTTTCCATAGTTCCACCCTGTTTATTCGTTAGTTTTCGGTATTGATGTAATATCGCCCTGTTCAAGTCCGAGAATTATCATTATATCGGTATTTCCGTCAAGAAGAAGGTCATCGGCAACAATTACGGCATTGTCGAAATAAGGAAGCAAATCTTCGCCCATTCCGCTTTCTTTAACCACAATTCTTGTATAATCGGTCTGCTCACCGTTATAGGTTGTGACATTGCTTATTGTGTATCCGTCACTCTTAAGCACTTCGCTTACTCTTCCGGCAAGACCTGTTGTGTTTCCGCCATTTGAAACCTCAATCTTTTTACGCTTGCTTGATGTTGAAACCGAACCTGTTGTATAGAAAATTTCGTCAACCGTTCCCGCAACTTCCGATGTATCCACAATATAATAGCTTGCACCGCTTATCATCTGAGGATATCCGGGAACTGTTTCGGTTATTATCTCGCTTGATTTAAGCTGATTGATATATTTTGCATATTTAAGCATATCAGCTAACTTAAGGTCTGTATCTACATATTCAAAGGCAGCCTTAATAAGCTGAGGTGCATTTGAAATAATTGTTTCACTGTCAAGTATCTTGCTTACGAAAGCAGAGAAGAACTGATGCTGAACTTCAATACGTCCAAGGTCACCTGTCGGATATTTTCTGAAACGCACAAGCTGTTCTGCCTGGTCACCGTCAAGGTGTTGCTGACCTTCCTTAAGATTGATATAAAGTCCCTGTACAGGGTCACTGTAATACATATCCTGTGGGACATACATATCTACACCATCAATTATATCAACAACTTCTCTGAATGCATCTGTGTTAAACTTAACATAATTATCAATTTTTATTCCAAGAAGATCCTCAAGCTGAAGTTCAAGACATTCCATTCCATCATTCTTTCCATAAACATTTACAGCATTAAGCTTAACAACACTTGGGGGATTCATTCCATTATCGTTTGCAATTTTTCTTACCGAAGGAATTATTTCAGTATAAGTATCTCTCGGTATTGAAAGCATTTTTACCGTGCCTGATTCCGTATCAACATTAACAACAAATATAACATCAGTTCTTGTTTCACCCTTATCAAGGCCGCATACAAGAATATTTGTATTGATGCTTTCGTTTGTCGTAAGCATATTTCCGATTACATCTGTAACTTTCGGAGGTGTTTCATATCCTTTTTCAGGTGTATATGTTGCCTTTGTATAGGCATAAACACCGATGAACGAAAATGCCAAAAAACATACCAAGATTATAAGCAATGTTCTAAAAAATATAAACACCGAACTATGCTTCTTTTTACCTTCTTTTTTATTTTGATTGTCTGCTTTACCCATAACCTTCTCCTAAATATTTTACTGTTCCTCTGAACCTGTAATTATTTTTATATCAGTACCGGAAGAAATCTGCGATGCATCAACAATAACTTCTGCCGATTTAAACAAATCAACAAGGTCATCGCCAATTCCGTCCTCCGATACATAAATACGTGTCTGCGGCATCTTTGTTCCGTCATAGGAAGAAATTTCCGTAACATTATATCCGAGAGCATTAAGTCTTTCCTGTGTTGCGGCGGCATAACCGTTTTTGAAACCACCGTTTGCAACCTCTATTTTATAATCCTTGCTTGCTCCTGCCGAAGAACCTTCTGTTGCTGTATCTTCCTCAACTATACCTTTGAAAACTCTGTCGGACATTTCCTTTATTCCGTCATAATCCGGAATATACATATTTTCGGCTGTTCCGGGTATTGTTTCCATTGTTATTTTTGATGTATCTATGAGAGATATATATTTAAGATAGCTTATGCAGTCAACCAGAGTCATATCTGTTTTTACATATTTATATACTGCTTGTACAACTGCCGTCATATCGCTCAAAACATTTTCTGAATCGAATAATTTGTTTATCACAGCCTTCATAAATTCATGCTGTGTTTCGATTCGTCCTATATCCTGCTGTGCATATCCCTTTCTGAAACGTACAAGCTGTTCTGCCTCTGCTCCGTCAAGATGCTGTTCACCTTCTTTAAGGTTAATAAGCGGACCACCGTTATCTCTCATGTCCCAATACATATCCATAGGTACATACATATCTACACCACCGATTGCATCGACAATTTCTTTAAATGCCGTTATGTTTATTGCAACATAATGGTCAATATCTATATCAAGGAGATCTTCAAGCACCTGAACAAGATATTCATTATTCTTTTCCGGTCCGGCATAGGCATATACCTCTGTAATCTTACATTCGCCTACCGTACCGTATTTTGTCGGTATATAATCGTCTCTGCCGTTGTTCTTCATGTCGAGCATCATGCTGTCGCTCATAAATACCTGTGTATCTCTCGGAACGGAAACAAGATCCATTTCTCCGCTTGAGGTATCGAAGGAAACAACGAAAATAACGTCTGAATGTATTTCGTCCTCATCAAGTCCCATTACTGCAAAATTTATCTTCTGGTCGGCAATTACGGCATTTACATCAGATTTTTCTTCATCACCGTTCAAAGCCGCCTTTTTATCAGCACTCGATTTATAAGCCGTAGCGGCAAGAACAAATACTGCCGAAAACACAAAAACAATGATAGCCACCGTCAGAAAAAATCTTCCGATAAGCTTGTTTCTTCTACGTTTTTCTCTGTAATCATTATCATATCTCATGCTCACTGAATATCTTCTCCCCGTTATATTTTAATAAACAATCCTATTTTTGAAATTTAACTAATACATTATATCAAAAATTCGCCGATAAAACAATAAATTCGTTAATATTATACAATTTTTAATAAAATCTTAAGCAATTTAACCTTTAAAAATTACTCTTAACGTCATTTTACACTATCTGTCGTCAAAATGGAACTTATATAATGTAAAAAAATACATGACGGAAAAATATATGCACATTTTGGATAAACTCTGAAATTAGATGTGTATATCAATAATATTTGCAAAATTGGCTCAAAAGCATTAATATAGAAAAATCGGGGCCACCCCTAAGTTTTAATGAATGTTTAACGGAGGCTTAACATATGAACAAGAAATTAAAAACCTTCAGACCGGACATTCTGCCGTCGTTTATAGCTATAATAATTGTTTCGCTTTTAACCACCGGCTTTATGTTTTATTATTCTCCCGGTTCACTGAGTACATTTTTATCACTGCTCAAACAGCAGCCTGCTTTATTTTTTCTTAACTATCTTCCTGTAATTTTATCGATGCTGATAATATATTTCGTTACGGGAAATTCATTTTTAGGTGCAACATTTCCTGCCGGAATATGGGCGGCATTTGCCTTCTGCAACCGTCAGAAAATAAAAATGCGGCAGGATCCGGTTGTCCCGAGCGACCTTGCTGTTTTTACGGAAGTAAAATCTCTGCTTAAAAATTTTGATCCGTACTATGTAAAACTTGGAATAACCATTGTCGTTGCGTTCTTTATAATATGTATAATCGAAATTATATTTATCCGCAAGGACAAAAAGCTTACATGGAAAAAACAGCTTATCGGTGCGGCAGTAACAATAGGCATAACCGCCCTTCTTTACTGCACTACATATACAAACACAGAGCTTTATGACAGCTTTATGGTTGACGGAAACCAGTATTTCAAGGTAAATCAGTATGTCTCAAAGGGCTTTACTTACAGCTTTTTATATGATATTGAAAATCTTAAGGTTGCAAAGCCTGATAATTACAATCCAACCGAATTTGAGTCTGAAGAATACACTTCCAAGCCGGACGTACTCGAAGATGTTGCAAAGCCAAACATAGTTATGATAATGAGTGAGGCTTTTTCGGACATAAGCATTGCCGATGACATCAGTTTTGAAGGCTATGACGAACCATTGGAATTTTATAAGGAATTTATACAGCGTGGTGATGTGCTTTCCGGACATATTGTTGTTCCGAACTTCGGCGGCGGTACATCCGATACGGAATTTGATGTGCTTACCGCCTGTTCAACAAGATATATCAACTCATCACAGATAAGCTACAACATTCTCAATAATAATCTCGAGGCTATACCGAGCCTTCTCAAAAACAACGGCTATGACACACTCGCAATCCATCCAGGTTACGGCTGGTTCTACAACAGAAACAATGTTTATAAGCTTCTCGGCTTTGATGATTTTCTCAGTCTTGAAACCTCGTTTGATGCCGAAAAGCAGAACAAAGGCGGATATATTTCTGACGAAGCCACAGCCGAAAGCATTATCGAAAATTTTGAAAAGCACACAGCGGAAAGCGGCAATCCTCTGTTTGAATTCTGTGTAACAATTCAGAATCACGGCCCTTATGGTGAAAAGTATACCGACCTTGCCAGAAATTTTACAAGCAATACAAACCTTACAGAGGACGAAGAAGCCATTTATTCGGGATATTTCGAAGGCATTGATGATGCAGACAAGCAGATTGAAGACCTTGTAAACTATTTCAGCAACTCGGATGAGCCTGTTGTGCTTGTGTTCTTCGGCGATCATCTCCCCGGATTTTCAAACGGAATGACTTATTTCGACCAGTTCAGACAAGATATAAATATGAACGGAAATATCGAAGAGCGTGCAAAAGCATATGAAACACCGTATTTCGTATGGGCAAATGATGCGGCAAAGACAATGACAAATTACAGCAAAAACATTAAGAGCATTGACCTTCCGGATAATCATATAATCAGCTCGTCCTTCCTCGGTTCGACCGTTATGGAGCTGCTTGATATGGAAAACATATCGCCGTTCATTGAATATGCAAACGAAATAAGACGAGTTTTGCCGGTTGCATCAGGCAACATAATAATGTATCAGGACGGAACCTTCACCGATATGATAACCGCCGATGAACAGGCAATGATTGAAAAATATAAACGCTGGATATATTACAAAATATTTGATGAATATTCGTTCTTCAAGGAATGATGTGAAAAAGGCTGCTGTATCTTTTGAAACAGCAGCCTTAAGTGCTTTTACTTTTTATCCATCTTATTACGGATAAACACTCTGAGAATAACACAAACAATAATCACCGCTAAAGAAGCCGCACTATACAGTAATGCCTCTGTATACCACGGAGCTGAATAAGAACTGTACAGATTGGGAAAACATTTATACTCATAAAAATCCATACCGGTTTTTATTACTATTACATATAAGCTTGCATAAATGACATATTTTAGAATATTGTAAAGAGTTTTCATGTTTCCTCCTAATTAATCAATAAGATTAAAAATTAATTGCTCCGCTCGTATTCTTATTATAAACCATTGAGAATATCAGTTTACTTATTCCTTGTCCTTGCTAATATAGCCGATAATCGCCATAATAAATCCTATTATAATCAATGCGATTGCAACCCACATAAGAGCATACATTGATTTCGTAAAGCCGCACCACATGAACAAGAAAATTGCCAAAAGCATTAAACTATTTCCAAACATAATATTTTTCATAATGACACCTCCACAAATTTCTATTTTTTATTATACCGTAAATTACTTATCTATCCAAGACTCCATTTAGCAATTAAATTCATTAAACGAAATGCTTTTGGGTATCGGAACTTTTATAATTTCAGAAATCGTATTTTCTTCGCTTTAACTAAAAAGGATAGAGGTTGAGTTTCCTCTTCCTCTATCCTTTTTTACCCCACCTCTTGACAAAGAGCCACTAAAAAGGATAGAGATTGAGTTTTCTCTTTCTCTATCCTTCTTTACAACAACTCTTGACAAAGAGCCTTTTTATTTTAATTTTTCTCTTACCTCAATAAGTCCTTCATTTTTGATGAACTCGTCATATGTTTCTCTTCTGTCGATTATACCGCCGGGAAGAATTTCAATAATTCTGTTTGCGATTGTTTCAACGAACTGGTGGTCATGTGAATCAAAGAGGATAGTTCCCTTATAATCAACAAGTCCGTTATTAAGTGCCTGAATACTTTCAAGGTCGAGGTGGTTAGTAGGCTCGTCAAGCACAAGCACATTCGCACCGGAAATCATCATCTTGCAGAGCATACATCTTACACGCTCACCACCTGAAAGTACATTAGCGGGCTTAAGTGATTCCTCACCGCTGAATAACATTCTTCCGAGCCAGCCTCTAATGTCTGAATCATAACGCTCGCCTTCCTTTGCATATGGTCTTAACCATTCTACAAGTGAATCTGTGCAGTCATCGAAATATTTTGAATTGTCCTTAGGGAAATATGATGTACTTGTTGTTACACCCCATTTATAAGTTCCTTCGTCCGGTTCCATCTCTCCGCAGAGAATCTGGAAAAGAGTTGTTCTTGCAATTTCATCATCGCCTACGAAAGCAATTTTGTCATTAGGCATAACGATAAAGCTTACATCATTAAGCACCTTTTTGCCGTTGATTGTCTTTGAAATGCCCTTAACTTCAAGAACATCGTTTCCTACCTCTCTGTCCTGCTTGAAGCTGCAGAAGGGATAACGTCTTGAAGAAATTCTTAATGTATCCATCTGAAGGTTATCGAGAAGCTTTTTACGGCTTGTTGCCTGTTTTGACTTAGATGCATTTGCAGAGAATCTCTGAATGAACTCTGTGAGCTCTTTAATCTTCTGCTCTGCACGCTTATTCTGATCCTTTATCTGACGGTCAACCATCTGTGAATATTCATACCAGAAATCGTAGTTTCCGACATACATTGTTATCTTACCGAAGTCAATATCGGCTGTATGCGTACATACTGTATTAAGGAAGTGACGGTCATGCGATACAACGATTACAGTGTTTTCAAAGTCAAGAAGGAAATCCTCAAGCCAGTTGATAGATGCAAGGTCAAGGTGGTTAGTAGGCTCGTCGAGAAGAAGTATATCAGGATTTCCGAAAAGAGCCTGTGCAAGAAGAACCTTAACCTTCTGGTTACCTGTAAGCTCACTCATCTTTGCATAGTGGAATTCGTTTGTAATTCCAAGACCGTTAAGAAGGATTTCCGCATTTGATTCCGCCGACCAACCGTCAAGCTCCGCAAACTCGCCTTCAAGCTCGGAAACCTTTATTCCGTCCTCATCGTTGAAATCGGGCTTTGAATAAAGAGCTTCCTTTTCTTCCATTATTTCATAAAGACGTTTATGTCCGTAAAGAACGCATTTGATAACCTCAAAATCATCAAACATGAAATGGTCCTGTCTGAGAACAGCCATACGCTCACCGGGTGTTATTGTTACCGAGCCTGTATTGGGCTCAATATCTCCGGCAAGAATTTTGAGGAAGGTTGATTTTCCGGCACCGTTTGCACCGATAATGCCATAGCAGTTGCCCTTTGAAAATGTTACGTTTACATCCTTAAAAAGAACTCTGCCGCCATACTGTAAAGATACGTCATTTGCACTAATCATAAATTATTTTCTCCTATATATTTATCCTTTGTAATTATTCAGCACTTGCATTTGTTGTGTTTTCCGAATTATCTGTTGTGTTATCCGTGCCGTCTGCCGCTGTATCTGTCTGTGCTCCGTCCGATGATGAATCCGATGAATTCGAAGCCGTTACAGCCGGCATTTCAATGGCATTCTGTGCATCATCCGAAAGCGTTGTGTCAACGCCCTTATTATATTCGGTTACTGTTCCTTCGCACATATATTTATTTGCTGTGATAATCTGCTGGTCATCGGAAATACCGTTTGTTTCGTAAAGAACCGAAAGAAGGCTTGAAACAAGGTCTGTAAGGTCTAAGCTATAACCTACTATTACTCCTTCTTCATTTACAAATATTGATACCTTCTGGTCAGCCGTATTCTTATAATATGAAGCGTCAATAGATGTTCCTATAAGGCCTATTGCTCCTGAGGTTTCCATTACATCCGAAAGCATATCGGCAGGTATTGTTCCTTCAAAACGGTCAACGTCCATTCCGTTATACTGCTCAGAACCCATATTCTGAAGTCCCGATGCCGATTTAATGAAAAGAAGTCCGTTTTCAACAGGATTGTACTGTGAAACAGAATAAGTAAAATCATCTGTTTCTACCTGCTGTTTATACCATACGCCGTTATATCCGGCATAAGCTGTGTTCACTCCGTCAACAGTCTGTAAATACATATCAGATGTATAAGAGTTTTCCGCACTTTCGCCTTCCTTTGTTGATGTTGTTATGGAAGTATGGGCAAAAAATGGTTCTTTGTTATAATCCAAAAGGCTCTCCATTTTAAGCTCTGTTGCATTTCCCTGATAATTAAGCTCGGTGCTGAGTGTAACCGAACCCTTATAATTTTCGAGTGCCTCGGTTTTGCTTACAATATCCGCAACCGTATTGCTGTCAGAGCTGCAGCCTGCTGCCGCAAAAACAAGAAGTGACGAAGTCAAAATCGCAGAAATTTTTTTGAATTTATTCATATTTCTCACCCTTTTGTTATTTTAATTTATTAAATTGTATACACACATTTTTATATTATATTTTAATTTTCCGATTATTGCAAGCATTATGTTTATGCCACAAAAAGCATGAATTATATAAATATTTCATACATATTTGTTAATATCTTCTTTTGTAAGTGCCGGATGTACAGCGATATTTATTGCATTTGAAATAATTTCGGCAAGTCGTTCTATAACCTCATCAACCTCCTTCGGTGTAACAAACATATTTTCAGCATAAGGCTCAAGCAATTCCGCTATCAACGCCTCTCTTTCATCGCCGAGATTGTTCAATGTGTTATAAAACAGCTTTTCCTCCGATGCCTCTGCCATTGCGTAAAGTATCCTTTCCATTGAGTCATTAACGAGCGTTGCCGCAGAAACAACCGTCGGAACGCCTATGCCGATAACAGGAACGCCAAGGCTTTCTTCATTAAGCAGCATTCTTTTGTTGCCTACTCCCGAACCTGGAGAAATTCCGCTGTCGGCAATCTGTATGACCGAATTTATTCTGCTTGTTCTTCTTGCCGCAAGTGCATCTATGGCAATGACTGCATCGGGCTTTATTCTTTCGATTATACCCTTCAATATCTCCGCCGTTTCTATGCCGGTTATGCCCATTACTCCCGGAGCTATCGCCGCAACAGACGCAACACTGTCGTCTATTTTATCGGAAAGCGTATCTCTTATATGCCTTGTGACAAGTATCTTTGCCACAACCTTAGGTCCCAAAGAATCCGGTGTTATATATCTGTTGCCGAGTCCTGCCACAAGAATATTTTTCTCTCTGTCGGAATTCAGAACCGTTTTGAGCATATCGGCTGTTATTTCTATAACTTTCTGTCTGAAATCCGCATCTGCACCCTTCATTTTATCTGCCTCAATACTTATATATGTTCCCTTCGGCTTTCCTACCGCCTCTGCAGCATTGTCGTTTGTTATCCTTACCGTTGTTATCTCTATTCCGTCCGTTCTTTTCATTTCTGTTTCTATACCTTTATAAGTTTCTTCCTTGCTCAAAAGCTCACAGGCCTCCATGGCAAGGTCTGTTCTTACGGAAATTTTATTTGTTTTATTCAAAATATCTGCCTCCTATGCTATAATATAAAAAGAATTTTGCGTTTTTTAATATTTTTCCGCTAAAATTTACAGATATTCATTGACTTATAATTGTTATTGGTTTACAATATTAGCTGTTGATTTGACCGCAACCCTATGGAAAGCACACTCGGCCGTGGTGCTTATCAGTGGTCAAAGTAAGTGATATTCCCCAATATCAAACGAAAAAAATTTTAATAAGCTTATTTTAGGAGGAAATAACGTTGGCTAACATTAAATCAGCAAAGAAAAGAATTAAAGTAATCTCAAAGAAAACATTAAGAAATAAAATGATCAAATCAGCTACAAAGACAGCTGTTAAGAAGGCTCAGCTTGCTATCGCTGCAGGCGACAAGGCTGCTGCTGAGGTAGCTTGCAAAGAAGCTATCGCTGCTATCGACAGAGCATACACAAAGGGAATCTTCCACAAGAATGCTGCTGCAAGAAGAAAATCAACAATCCAGAGACTTTACAACGCTATGTAATGCGTCGTTAAAGACAATATTTCTTAATATCATGATATTAAAGGCTTGGAAATTGCTCCAAGCCTTTTTTATATATCATTATTCTTTTATATCAGACAGAACTTAGTCCACTTCTTTGAATGATACCTTCTGATAAATATAATACCACGAAATACAAGATCCATACTCATTCCTATCGCAATACCTATTACACCCCATCCAAGCACCAAGCCGAACAATGCCGAAAAAGCAAGTCTTGCCGCAATGGTCAGCGTTACGGAAGTAATCATTGTAAACTTTACATCTCCGGCAGCACGCAGACCGTTTCCGAGCGAACCGGCAAACGGATAAAACAGTCCGTTAAAAATATTGTTAATAAGAACAAGCCATATAACAAGGGATTTTGCCTCTGACGAAATAGCCGAATATTTTATAATCAACGGTGTTATTGCAAAAACAAGAGCATTCCAGAGTACAGACAACACAAAAGTTATTTTATTAAGCTTTTTAAAATAAAAATTTGCTGAATCAATGTCTCTTGCACCCATGCACTGCCCTATTACCGTTGTATAAACAGGAGCCATTGCAATCCCATTATCGAGGCCAATGACCATATACTCTGTGCCATACCGTTTGCGGCAATCTGATATGTGCCGAATAAAGCAACCATACTTGAAAGTGCAACCTTAACAAGCTGATGTACACCGTTTTCAATGCCATTAGGTAAAGCAATTCCCATAATTTTCTTTTGCAGTGAACCATTCCAGTTTACTTCTGCACCAATTTCGTCAACAACCAATCTGATTGGTACATATGTACGGTCATTCATTATCTGTGGTGCAACACCGTATGCTTCAAGTACCTTGTCTATTGTCATTGTTATTTCCTTACCATCTATTTTAAGAGTAACTGTCTTTGTTGCATCATTCCAACAACTTCGCCGCCAAGAGTTTCTGTTACTATTCTAATGGAAACCAAAGTTCTGCCATTTACTATAACAGGAGCAACATCGTTTGAAATTTAAATATTTCTATATACATATTTTGTTAATTTTTTAGTTATCTATTTTCGACATATATTGCATTTACATTTGTAAAACTTTTTGTCTGCTTTTGTCCTATAAACACAAAAAGACCCACAGATTTCGCTCTGTGAGTCTTGATTTTTATTCATAATATTCCCAAGCTGATACATAACGCCTTGTTTATCATCATCATAAAAGCATTGTCCGTCGTGCATATTTTTTCTCTCAGTCGTTTTTTATCTATCGTTCTTATCTGCTCAAGAAGAACAACCGAATCCTTGACCAGCGAATATTTTTCGGCTGAAATTTCGATATGTGTAGGCAGTTTAGCCTTATTTATCTGTGATGTAATAGCCGCACATATAACCGTAGGACTGTATTTATTTCCCATATTGTTCTGTATTATAAGCACAGGTCGTATTCCGCCCTGTTCTGAACCTACAACAGGTGATAGGTCGGCATAAAATATATCTCCCCTGGCAACTGTCATCTCAATTCACTCTCCGCCTGCATATTAAAAATAGTTGAGCGGTATGTAATGCTTTTTTATTTTGTCTATGTACCTGCACTTCAACTATCTTCAGCAGGTATTATTGCCCTTTAAAAAAGCTATTATACATATTTAACGGTTTCCGTAACCTTACCGTTTCTTATGTACTGACGAGGTACTCTCTTGGAAAGAGTACAGAATACCTCATAATTTATTGTATTCAAAGCCTTAGCAATGTCATCGGCAGTTATGCTGTTTTCGCCCTGTGTTCCCATAAGGACTACTTCATCATTTATTTTTACGTCATCAATATCCGTAACATCAACCATAAACTGATCCATGCAGATTCTTCCGACTATCGGTGCAAACTTACCCTTTATAAGCACCTTTCCGTCCTTTGCATAGGCTCTTATAAAGCCGTCCGCATAGCCAACGGGAATTGTTGCGATTTTTCTCTTATCCGGTGCTGTATATGTTCTTCCGTAGCTTATGCAGTCGCCCTTTTCAACCTCTTTTACAAAGCTGACATGAGTTTTTATGGACATAACGGGACGAAGATCAAGATTTTCCTTAACAACCTCGTCGGAAGGATAAGCTCCGTAAAGAATTATGCCCGGACGAACCATATTGAGCATCATGGAATCAATATCCATTATAGCCGCAGAGTTTGCCGCATGTCTGACGGGTATATTAAGTCCTCTGTCCTTGAGCATTTTGTCCATTTTCATAAAACGCTCAAACTGCATATTTGTGTATGCCTTATCTGCCTCATCGGAAGCCGCAAAATGAGTGAACATACCGTTTACTTCAATACCGGGAAGCTTTGATATTCTGACAATTTCGTCTGCCGCCTCATCATTTACACGATAGCCTATTCTTCCCATACCGGTATCTATTTTTATATGTACAACTGCCGTTTTGCCTAATCTTACGGCAGTTTTTGAAAGCTTTTCAGCCATTTCATATGAATACATGGTCTGAATAAAGCCGTTATTTATTACATCCTCAAAACGAAGCTCAGGCGTATATCCGAGAAGAAGTATCGGAGCATTTATTCCATGCTTTCTGAGATTAAGTCCTTCGTCAACAACCGCAACCGCAAACCAGTCCGCACCGTTTTCGAGCAATACCTGTGCCACCTCAACCGAACCGTGTCCATAGGCATCTGCTTTTATAACTCCTATTATTCCCGTGCCTTCGGGTGTTTTTTTTCTGATACTCTTGATATTATATTCAAGTGCATCAAGGTCAATCAGAGCAAGTACTCTTTCCTCATCTGTCATTTTTCATTCCTCCGCTACTTAGCCGAAAATACGCTGCTGTCTATTTCGGGATTATATTCAAAATTGTTGTAGGTTATAATGTATCTTTCTCCGCCGTTTTCATCATATATGACGAGCTTAAGCGGCAAAAGCGTTTCGTTATCTACCCACAGCTTTTCAGTTGATATGTATTTGTTGCCTTCGGGAATAACCGCCTCAAGAACCGTACAAACGGATTCATCAAGTGATGCCGCAGTTTCAACCGACACATTCTCCGACATCAAATAGTTTTTGATGAATGTCGATATAAAAAGCTGACTGCCTTTTTGCATTTTAGGCACATCAAGGCTGACTGTTTCATCTGTCTTAGCATTATATTGCTTTACGCTTGTTCCGTCAAAAACAGTATAGTTGCCGTTCATCGCCTCCGGCGACTTGATTTCCATGCGATATTCTCCTGTTATTTTGGAATATTGCGTTGTCTCGTAGGTATTCTCACCTTTATTGGAAAACCTCTGAATAGTTGCGTCCGTTTTTGAGCATTCATACTCCGTAAGCATCTTCTGCACCTTTTCCATCGCCGTCATTTTTTCGCCGCCACAGCCGGATATAATCACACATACAACCAATGCCACAGCCGCACAAACAATTCTCCGAATTACCGTAAGCATATTATTACCTCATATTTCTTTATGGTTATAGTTATATATACTTACACTTATTCGATAAAATGACTTAAGTCGAAAACAGGTTTCCGACTTGTTTAAATTAAGGCATGAACAGTTCATTCCATCGGCTAAAGTCTTGAAACTATTGACCATAGCATGGTGGCGAAGCCACTTTCGCTCGCGAAAGTCATGACTAAGCTGTTCTCCTCGACGGGAATGAATACCGTCTATTGACCGCACAAGACAGTGCGGCGGCAAAGCCGCTTTTGCTTTTTCAAAGCAAAAGTCATGACTGGATGGATTCAATTCAGAAAACTCTTTGTTCTCCGAACCTTTAAGCTAAAAATTCAAATTACTTAACAATACATTAAATTTTATCCAAAATATCATTATTATCTGAACTGCTTGACCGCTTCGGCAATATTTTCCGCAATATCGCCCGCCATAACACCATACGAACCAAGCTTATCTCGGCATATATCACCGCTAAGGCCATGGAGATATACTCCGACAGCCGCCGCATCAAAGGGAGCAAGCCCCTGTGCAATAAGCGACGAAATAACACCGGTAAGAACATCTCCGGAACCGCCTGTTGCCATGGACGGATTTCCGGTTACATTAATGATAACTCTTCCGTCCGGTGAAGCTACAACCGTTCTCGCATCCTTAAGAACAACGATACTATTATACTGCATTGCAAAGTTTCTTGCAACCGAAACGGTGTCATGAAGTATCTCAGATATTTTAAGCCCGGTTAATCTGCTCATCTCTCCGGGATGTGGTGTAATTACCGGAACATGCTTAAGTGAAAGCAGAACCGACGGATTTTTTGATATGGCATTAAGACCGTCGGCATCAATAATAACGGTCTTGTCAACCTCTGTAATAAGCTTATTTACAAACTCAGTTACCTCTTCACTCATGCCAAGGCCGGGGCCTACAGCTATTGCCGAGGCATTACCTATTTTAGGCTCTATGTCCTCTTCATAGCATTCATATCTTACCTTGCCTTCATATTCCGACAAAGGCATAACAACAGCCTCAGGCACAAGCTGCTGAACAACATGTATGCCACTCTGAACTGTGCAGGCATAAACAAGTCCTGCTCCTGCACGAAAAGCACCCTTACAGCACAATGCAACTGCACCCGTCATATCCTTAGAACCGGCAATTATATAAAGTCTTCCGTAACTGCCTTTATTTGTTCTTTTTGCACGTTCGGGAAGTATTTTAAGAATATCGTTTTTGTCCAGAAAGCCTGTTTTTATATCCATAGAATCTATCGTGCTCTGCTGGATTGAAATATTGGCTATTTCTATTCTGCCGCAATGCTCTCCGCCGGGATATAACAGCATTCCTATTTTAGGCAAGGCAAATGTAACCGTTATATCAGCATTAACCGCACAGCCCATTATCTGTCCGTTATCGGAATTTACTCCCGAAGGAATATCTACGCTTATTACCTTCTTTGAATAAGTATTTATTACATTAATAACGTCCGCATAAATGCCGGTTATTTCTCTTGATATACCTGTTCCGAACACCGCATCAACCACAATATCGGCTCTCATTGTTTCGATTACTGCCTCGGTTATATCGGTTATTATATAAAGTCCGCTATTTATTGCCGCTTTATAATTAATTCTTGCATCTTCGCTGAATTTGCTGTTTTCAAACAAAAATGCCAGCTTACATTCGATATTTCTGTCATTAAGTATTCTTGCAAGTGCAAAGCCGTCACCGCCGTTATTGCCCTTTCCCGCAAAAATAAGCACCTTTGGATTCTTTGTATCCCTAAGCTCTTTTTCGCACACATCTGCAACAGCTCTCGCCGCATTTTCCATAAGCACTATTGACGGTATGCCTATTTCTTCGCTTGTAAGTCTGTCGATTTCTCTCATCTGTTCAGCAGTTGCCGCTCTCATAATCAATCCTCTCCTTCTGCAGTTACATATGCCGTTGCATATTGTCTGCAATGCGACATGGAAAGCTGAATATTAATAATGCCATGTCTTTCGGCTATCAGCTTCGCCTTTTCGTGAAGAACTATTGACGGCTTTCCGTTATCATCATGTTTTATTTCCACATCATGCGGTCCAAAGCCGACAAAGCCAGTACCGAGCGCCTTAGCCATGCTCTCCTTTGCCGCAAACATTGCCGCCGCGCTCTCTGCATTGTTTGACCGTTCATAAATATAGCGTATTTCTTCTTCCGTATAGTATTTTGTCATAAATTTGATATTACTTATAAGCTCACTTAATCTGTTTATCTCTATTATATCCGTTCCTATTCCCTTTATCATAAGAATGCCTCCATAATGAAATCTAAGAACATTATACTGTAAATCTAAAAATTCTCATATAACTTCAAATAGTTTAATACTACGATTTACATTTATATTTGTAATATATCACCATGCCGATATAAATGCAATAGGTTTCAGAAATTTATAAATATTTTTTAAATAATCTGAAATTATAATTAAGTGAATATAAAAAGGACGACAGATAATCAATCGTCCAAATAAATATTTATTAAATAATATATTTCAACTCACAGAGAATATCTCTGACATATACAGCGGCACAAATTATGCCGCTGTAATAATTACATATTATTCATATACTATCTTGCCAAGGAACTTCTCCATATCAACGCCGTATTCATCACAGATAACCTGCATTTCCTTAACGGTATTTTCGTTTACGGGGATACCCTCTTTTAATATACGTGCGGTTGCCTCAACCTCTTTTTCACCATGAGTATAAATTCTCGGCTGACCGTCTGCCTTAGGCGCTTCTCTAAGCTCCTTAAGGAACGTAGAAAAATGTTCCTTAATTTCTTCCGGATTTCCGAAAAGATTAGGATTGATTGCCGCAAAACCGTGGCATGTTCCTCCGACCGAGCCTATGTTAGTATGGTTTGATGTAAGTCCCATTGAGAGAATTGAAGAGAATATTTCGGCAAGCATACCATATCCATAGCCCTTATGTCCGCCGCTCTTTTCGGAAATTCCGCCAAGAGGAAGTATACCGCCGCCATTTTTCTGTTCAATGTTTTTAAGAATTTCAGCCGCATTTGAACCGGGCTTTCCTTCAGCATCAACTGTCCAGCCTTCGGGAAGAGGCTCGCCCTTCTTGTTATATACTTCAACCTTACCTCTTGTTACAACCGTTGTTGACGCATCAAAGAAGAAATCATAAGGCTCCGCAGGCATAGCAACGGCAATGGGATTTGAACCGATCATAGCAAGTCTGCCATATGTCGGAACCATAATAGCCTCGCTGTTTGTGACCGAAAAACCGATAAGTCCCTTCTTACATGCCATCTTTGCATAATATCCGGCAATACCGTAATGATTTGAATTTCTTACTGTAACAATACCGAAACCGTTCTTTTCTGCCTTTTCGATTGCCATATTCATTCCGAGATAGCCGGCAAGCTGGCCTGTTCCGTCATGGTTATCGATAACGGCGGAAAGCGGTGTTTCAAAAACAACCTCGGGCTTTGTTCCCATATGAAGTCTGCCGTTTTTAATGCTCTTATAATAACGCACCATTCTCTGCATACCGTGTGATTCGATGCCGTAAAGATCGGCAGTAAGCAGAACGTCTGTTATTATTGCCGCCTCATCGGGTGTATAACCCATTTTTTCGAATACTTCCAAAGAAAATGCCTTTAAGTTTTCATACTGAAGCTTAACGTAAGCCATTATTATGTCCTCCTGTATATAAGCCAAAAAATTTACATTACCCGATAATTTTAACTTATTTTATTCCGATATTCAATAAAAAGTTGAATTTAGTGATTTAAACCTTCAATTCTCATAAATATTATATCTGACTTTTCTGTAAAATTTGCCCTTCCAATATTGCATGATGTATACATTTGATGTATAATAATTGTAGAACAATTAACAATTACTAAAATGAGGTGAACATTATGGCAAAAAAGGTTTACGGTATGTTCTTCACAGGTACTGGAACTACCGAAAAAATGGTTACATATATAGCTAAAGAGCTTGCAAAGGAGCTTGGCTGCGATTATGAGCCCTACGATTTTACACTTCCCGCTGTTCGTAAAACATTTAAGGAATACACAGCAGATGACATTGTTGTTCTCGGCACACCGGTTATCGCAGGACGTGTTCCCAACCTTCTTCTCAAATATCTTGACACTATTGTAGGAAACGGTGCATACGGCATTCCCGTTGTTCTCTACGGAAACAGAAACTTCGATGACGCACTTATCGAGCTCAGAAACATAATGGAGGCTGACGGATTCCACACAATCGCCGGCGGTGCATTTGTCGGTGAGCATTCTTTCTCAAGAACACTCGGACAGGGCCGTCCCGACGAAGAGGATATGGCTGTTGCCGCAACATTCGTTTCTAAAATTGCAGAAAAGGTTAAAAGCGGAAACATCGACAAAGAGCCTATTGAGGTTGAAGGCTGCACACCTATCAGACCTTACTATACACCGAGAGACAGAAACGGAAACGGTATTGACATTCGTAAGGTAAAACCCAAAACAGATATGAGCATATGTACAAACTGTGGCTTCTGTGCCGCTAACTGTCCTCTTGGCTCAATCAATCCCGAAAATCCTGCCGAAATTACAGGTATCTGTATGAAATGCTGTAAATGCGTTAAGCTCTGTCCCGTACAGGCTAAGTATTTTGATGATGAAGGTTACCTCTATCACAAAACTGAGCTTGAAGAAATGTACGGCGGAAGACGTGCAGAAGACAAAATCTTCTATTAATTTAATCTTTGACAAAACTAAGACCTGTGGAAAATCCGCAGGTCTTTTTGCTATCTATTATAAACTTATTTATTCCAATATCCTTTATGCACCTCTGCCGCCTCTTCCGCAAGCTCATCAAAAGGCCCTTCAACAAGTATGTCCTTCTGTCCTCTTGCAAAAACCTCTCTGCAAGGCAAATCGAAGGTAGGATTCTGTTCATCACTGCCGGTAAGCGATAAAAGCTGTTTTTCAGTCATTGCATAAACAACTCTGCCTACTCCTGCCCAATAGATTGCTCCGGAGCACATGGCACATGGCTCTGCCGTTGTATAAAGAGTACATTCCGCAAGAAAATCCTTTGAATAAAGTCTTGATGCCTTTTCAACGCACTGTGTTTCGGCATGGCCTGTACACTTGCTTTCTGTAATCTCAACATTTTCCTGCTCGATAAGTATGTTTCCGTCCTTATCAACGAGCAATGCTCCGAAAGGCGTATTGCCATGCTCTCTTGAATTTCTCGAAATCTGAATAGCTCTTTTAAGATAATATATGTCGTTCATAGTATACCTCCTTATATACCAAAGAGGTATGCAACCGAAGCCACATACCTCTACATCATTTTACTTTAACGCCTCAAGTCTTTCTTCGATTTGTTTAAGTGTTTCTTTGTATTTAACTCCTTTGGCTCTTTCCTCTTCGATAACATTAGCGGGAGCTTTTGCGACAAAGCCCTGGTTAGCAAGCTTTTTCTCTACTCGCTCAACCTCTTTAATCATTTTATCACGCTCTTTTGTAAGACGTTCAATCTCCTTGCTAATGTCAACAAGCTCTGCAAAAGGCATATATACAGTTGCTCCTGAAACAGCCGCAGATACAGCATCTGAACCGATACCTTCTTTATTATCCTGAATTATAAGCTCTGAAGCATATGCAAGAGTCTTAAAGAATACAGCCGAGCGCTCAAATATTCCGGCAATCTCGCTGTCTGTTGTTACTACATATACAGTTGCTTTCTTGCTGGGAGCAACATTCATTTCCGCACGAACATTTCTTATTGCACGAACTGCGTCTTTAATAAGGTCAATTTCATTTTCATTTTCCTTGAAATCCCATTCTGCTTTGAATTCCGGCCATTCAGAAAGCATGATTGTTTCTTCCTCGCTCTGAAGATGTGTAAAGATTTCCTCTGTGATGAACGGCATAAACGGATGAAGGAGCTTAAGCGCATTTATAAGAACTGTCTTAAGTGTCCAGAGTGCCGCATCTCTTGTGCTGTCCTCTTTGTTATAAAGTCTGGGCTTAACCATTTCGATATACCAATCGCAGTATTCGTCCCAAAGGAAGTCACGAATTTTCTGTGCGGCAAGGCCGAGATCATAAGCATTAAGATTTTCGGTAACATCTTTTGCAAGCGTATTAACCTTACTTAAAATCCATTTATCCGCACCAGTAAGGTAAAGAAGCTTATCCTCTTCCTCATCGCTTTCAAGGTTCATCATTACGAAACGTGAAGCATTCCAAAGCTTATTATTGAAGTTACGGCAGTCATCAAGTCTTTCCCAATAGAAACGCATATCGTTACCGGGAGCATTACCAGTTACAAGCATAAGACGCATTGCATCAGCACCGTATTTTTCGATAACATCAATGGGATCGATACCGTTTCCGAGGCTCTTTGAGAACTTACGGCCTTTATCGTCACGGATAAGACCATGGATAAGAACGTCCTTGAACGGGCATTCTCCGACCTGTTCAATTCCGCTGAATACCATTCTGATTACCCAGAAGAAAATAATATCGTAGCCTGTTACCATTGTGCTTGTAGGATAGAAGTGCTTAAGCTCTTCTGTTTCATCGGGCCAGCCGAGTGTTGAGAACGGCCAAAGTGCCGATGAGAACCATGTATCAAGCGTATCTTCGTCCTGCTTAAATTCGGTTGAACCGCATTTTGAGCATACAAGTCCTGTCGGATCCTTTGTTACTTCTATATGACCGCATTTCTGGCAGTAATAAGCCGGTATTCTATGGCCCCACCAGAGCTGACGGGAAATACACCAGTCACGGATATTTTCAAGCCAATGTGTATATGTCTTTCCGAAACGCTCGGGAATAAAACGGAGCTCACCTTTATTATATACATCAAGTGCAGGCTTAGCCATTTCTTCCATCTTAACGAACCACTGAAGCTTAATCATAGGCTCAACAATTTCGTTGCAACGTTCATGTACGCCTACCGAATGTGTTATATCTTCAACACGAACAAGAAGTCCGAGGTCGTCAAGCTCCTTAACAATAAGCTTTCTTGCCTCATAACGGTCCATGCCTTCGTATTTTCCGCCGTTTGAATTTATTGTACCGTCATCATTGAATACATTAATCTTAGGAAGATTATGTCTTTCGCCAACCTCATAGTCGTTAGGGTCATGTGCAGGAGTAATTTTAACAACACCTGTACCGAATTCACGGTCAACATAAGAATCGCCGACAATAGGAATTTCCTTATTTACGATAGGAAGGATAACCTTTTTGCCGATTAATTTATTATATCTTTCGTCCTCAGGATGAACGGCAACGGCTGTATCGCCGAGCATTGTTTCCGGACGGGTTGTCGCAAGCTCAAGGAATTCATCTGTTCCGGCAATGGGATATTTGATATGCCAGAAATGTCCTGCCATATCAACATGGTTTACCTCTGCGTCGGAGATAGTTGTCTGGCATTTAGGGCACCAGTTGATAAGCTTTTCGCCTCTGTAAATATAGCCTTTATTATAAAGACGGATGAATGTTTCAAGAACGGCCTTTGAGCAGCCTTCGTCCATTGTGAAACGTACTCTGTCCCAATCGCAGCTTGAACCGAGCTTTCTGAGCTGCATAAGAATCTCTGAGCCGTATTCTTCCTTCCATGCCCATGCACGTTCAAGAAACTGTTCTCTTGTAATGTCGTTCTTTGTTATGCCCTCTTCTGCCATTTTCTGAACAATTTTAACCTCTGTTGAGATTGAGGCATGGTCTGTTCCGGGAATCCAGAGTGCATTATATCCGCTCATTCTTTTCCAACGGATAAGAATATCCTGAAGAGTGTTATCAAGGGCATGGCCCATATGGAGCTTACCGGTGATATTCGGGGGCGGCATTACGATAGTAAAGGGCTTTTTCGATTTATCTACCTCGGCATGAAAATATTTCTTTTCAAGCCAGTTGTTATATATACGCTCCTCAATATTCGGATTGTATGTTTTTTCAAGTTCATGTATCATTTAGTATAAAACCTCCTTTATTTTCCAGACAATAAAAAACGCCTTCGTCAGCATAAGGACGAAAGCGTCGTGGTACCACCTTAATTCATAGAACGAAGAAATAAATCCGCATTCCATGCACTCAAAGCCGTTAACGCAGGCAAAACGGCAAAGGCTATTTAACGGCAGAGCCGATGTTCTCACCAATGCTGCTGACGGACTACCTTCCGGCATATCATTCCCACAGTGTATTCCAGCCGAATATCAATGATATAAGAACACTGCTCTCTTGCGGCGATATTACCGTACTCCTTCCGATAAACGCATTTATATTTTTCATATACTATAATGAAATATGATAGCCGACAATCACCTATTTGTCAAGGGAAAGTCGGCTAAGTTTTAAAAATCAAGGCTTTGCCCAAACCCTACAAGCCTTAGTATGGTCAGAACTTTGCTTCGCAAAGTGGCTACACCACCGCATCATATTCAGAACTTTGCTTCGCAAAACGGTCTTCGACCGCCGCATCTTTCTTTGCGGTTCACTGGTCAAAGCATTTTGCTATGCAAAACGGTCTATTGTCAAAATTTTGCTACGCAAAACCGCCTATTCAGAACTTTGCTTCGCAAAGTGGTCTGCGACCGCCCCGTTTTTCTTCGGGGTGCATACTTTGCGGTTCATTGTTCAGAACTTTGCTTCGCAAAGTGGCTACGCCACCGCATCTATCTTTGCGGTTCATAAAAGGCTTGACCTAAACTTTGAGCAACCGTACTGTCAGTACTTCGCAATTTAAGAGTTTCCTCTCTCGCAAGTAAAACCCTGCGACTTGTAAAGCTGCAAAATGATTTTGTAAATCGCCCATTGGCAAAAATCAAACTTTTCAGCACTTTATTACCGGGAATCTATCCGGAAGCACAATTCCGGCTCTCTGTCTGATTGCCTCTGCATGGATTTTAGCTTCTTCAAGTATTGCCTGTTCATCAAGAGTTACAAGAACTCTGTTTTTCATAATCCATTCGCCGTTGCACATTACCGATTCAACATTTGATTCGTGCATTGCTGTAACAATGTTTGCGATAGGATCATGCAAAGGAAGCATCTGTGCAGAATCTGGATTGATTATGATAAGGTCTGCCTTCATTCCGGGCTTTAACGCACCGATTTCGTCTTCCCAGAGAAGTGCCTTTGCACCGTTTGTTGTTGCCATTGTTATTATTTCCTCTGCCTTAACAACAGTAGGATCAAGTCTCCAGCCTTTATGTATAAGAGCTGTTACATACATCTCGTCAATCATTGTCATACGGTTGTTTGCAGATGCACCGTCTGTACCGATTGATACGCATATGCCCTTCTTAAGCATTTTAGGAACCTTAGCAAAACCAAGAACACGCATAGCCGATGCAGGGTTATGGGATACCTTTACATCATATTCTTTGAACATATCAACCTCTTCGTCGGTAAGCCATACTGTATGTACGGCAAGAAGGTTTTTATCAAGCACACCGAGGTTTCTGAGATGAGTAACCGTAGGAACACCCTTTGTTTCCTTAACATATTCTACCTCTGCCTTTGCCTCTGCAACGTGCATATGGATACCTACGTTGTATTTATCGGCAAGCTCCTTTGTGCCTAAAACAAGCTTATCCGAGTCGTTGAAAAGTGTTCTTAATCCGAACCATACCTTAACACGGCCGTCATATGTATTGTTCCAGTCCTTTAAATCCTGCTCCTGAACATCAAGCTCCTCCTGTGTTGAACGGCGCCAGATAGGAGGAAGGTTATCGCCATAGTCCATTGATGACTTGGCAAGTATACCTCTTATACCTGACTGTGCAACAGCCTTGCACATACTTGGTACAAACTGTCCGCCGGGCTCTGCTATTGTTGTAACACCGGATTTAATCTGCTCAACAAGACAGAGAAGTGTTGAAATATAGCTGTCCTCAGGTGTCATGCTTGATTCGTAAGGGAATGTTCTGTCTGTAAGCCATGTAAGAAGGTCAACATCGTCACCCATACCTCTTTCAAGCTGCTGTGAAGTATGTACATGTGTATTGATAAGACCTGGCATAACAATTTTGCCCTTTGCGTCTATTATCTGCGTATCGGGAAAAATTTCTTTTTCGTCGATTTTTCCGACTGCTTTGATTTTATCATCAACAATAAGAACTCCGCCGTTTTCAAAGACCTGCTTTTCGTCATTCATTGAAATGACATAGGCATTCTTAATGTATGTTCTTTTCTCTCTCATAATTATTTCCTTCCTAATCTCTTTTATAACATCATGCTAATTTTTCAATAATCGGATCTACAACCTTGCCGTTGATTACATCAACAATTCCTTTGTCTGTAATGCCGTAGAAAGGAATGAAGATAAGTGTAATGAATGCAAGAGTCATATAAGGTGAACCCATTTCGCAGCCCTTAGCTGCAAGGTCTTCCTGCATTTCTTTAAGTATAAGCGCACTTTCTTCTCCGCTGAGGTCTGTAAGAAGTCCGCAGATAGGAAGAGGAAGCTCATATTTAACCTTGCCGTCCTCAACAATTACAAGACCGCCGTTAAGCTCATGTATACGGTTTACGGCAACTGCCATATCCTCTGCAAGTGTTCCGACAACAGTAATGTTATGGTGGTCATGTCCCATTGATGTAGCGATAGCGCCCTTGCTTATACCAAAGCCCTTAATAAATGATTTTCCTATGCTGCCGCCCTTTCCGTAACGCTCTACACAGGCAATACGAAGAATATCCTCCTCAGGCTTAGGCTGAACAACACCGTCAACAACATCAAGGTCTGCCTCAAGTGCATCTGTAAGAAGTGATGTAGGTTTAGCACCGATAACTCTTACTTTAACCTTCTTTGCGTCTGTCTTTATAACAAGATCATCTGCTGTGATTTCCTTTGAAAGTTTAACTGTATTAAGTAAGCATGACTTAAATTCAGGCTTTTTGAATTCAACAACCGTTTCACCGTTTTCAACAATAAGCTTACCGTTTGAAATAACGCTTTCAACCTTACACTGCTCAAGATCAGAAATAAATACTATGTCAGCGCATTTTCCGGGTGCAATACTGCCGTATTTATTGTCAACCTTAAGGCTTTCAGCAGGGTTGATTGTTGCCATCTGTATAGCTGTTACAGGGTCAATGCCGGCTTCGATACAGCGTCTGATTTTGTAATCAAGATGTCCTTTTTCATAAATATGGAGCATATCAATATCATCGCTTACAAGAGCACAATGTCTTGTATCAACATGATTTTCTGTAATTATTTTAATAACTGCGTCCAAGTCCTTTGCGGCACAGCCTTCTCTTATGAGAACACGAAGTCCTGCTCTGAGCTTTCCGAGAGCCTCTTCCTTATTTGTGCTTTCATGGTCTGAACGGATACCTGTTGATACATAAGCATTAAGAGGAGCACCATAAAGTTCGGGAGCGTGACCTTCTGCTGTTTTTCCGAATTTTTCGGCAAGCTCAAGAATATGTGCTGAAAGAGGACTCTTATTGAGAATAGGCGGATAAAGCACCTCTGCAAGACCTACGGCTCTGGGAATCTGGATAAAGCGTTCAATCATTTCCGGTGAAAGAGCCGCACCTATTGTCTGAAGGTCGCCTTCTTCGCTCATGAAAGCCGGTACGGGATAAAGTAATTTAACAGGAAGTCCTTCGGACTCTTCAAAAATAGCATTTATGCCTTCTTCGCCGGAAACAATGGCAACCTCCATAAGGTCTGTTGCTACTGCTGTTGTACCATGCTTTACAAGCATACGGCTGAATTCTGTGTAAGAAAGCATACTGCTTTCAAAGTGGATATGTGCATCAATAAAGCCGGGAGCAAGATATTTGCCCTCTGCGTCGATTACCTGTGTATCTGCACCTATTGTTTTTTCTCCGAGTGAACCCAATGCGGCAATTACTCCGTCGGCAATAGCAATATCTGTTTTGTAAATCTCATGTGTATTTACATTGATAAGCTGGCCGTTTTTTATTACCATATCGGCAGGTGCATTTCCGAGTGCTACGTCAATTACATGATTATTCATTATGTGGCCTCCTTTAAATTATAATATCTTACCGGGGAATAATCCGGTTGTTTTCTTATCGTGGTATACTATCTGTCCGGCTACTATTACATATTCGATACCATCACACATCTGAACGGGATCGGCATATGTAGGTGTGTCATAAAGCTTGTCATAATCAAAGAGAACAAAGTCCGCATCATAGCCTTCCTTGATAAGTCCCTTGCCCTTAAGATGAGCTCTTTCAGCCGGAAAGCCTGTAATCTTATGTATGATTTCAGGCAGAGTAAAAAGCTTTTTCTCTTTATGATAATAGCGGATTGCCTTAGGGAATGTCGCAAATGTTCTCGGATGTGTTTTTTCGTCAAGAGAACGGCATGTTCCGTCTGTACCTACGCATATATTGGGATTTGTTATTATTCTGCACATATCCTCTTCGCCCATTGTGAAGTAAATTGCGTTTGCCTTTCCTCCGTTGGCAATAAGAAGATCAAAGTATGCGTCAAAAGGATCCTTTCCGACAATTTTTGCCCATTCGGCTACATATTTTCCGTCAGCCTCTTTAACCTCGGGGCATCCGGCAATAAATATATTTTCAAAACCGCCGGCATTGAGATAGAAGTTATCATAGCCGCAGTTTACGTCCTGCATTTCAGCCTTAATCTGCTTACGCATTTCGGGATTTTTAAGAGCTTCAACCATTCCGTCAACACCGCCCTTAACAAAATACTTAGGCGGTATACATATATTGAGGTCTGTCATGTTAGCTTCATAGGGATACTGGTCGGCTGTAACAAGCATTCCGCTTGCATTTGCCTCGTCAATGAGTCTTGTTGTTTCCTTTGATGCTCCCCAATAAGGTCTTCCAGCAACCTTATGGTGAGAAATCCATACAGGAACGCCTGCTCTTCTGCCAATTTCTATGGCTTCTTTAACAGCATCAACAACAGAGATAGATTCACTTCTCATATGAGTTGCATAGAATCCTCCGTATTCCTTAACGACAGATGCAAGCTCAACAAGCTCGTCCGTTGTTCCGTAACAGCCGGGAGAATATATAAGTCCGGAGCTTAAGCCTGCGGCACCGCATTCCATGGCAATACGCACCTGACGTTTCATTTCTTCCATTTCCGCATCGGTAGGCTTTCTGTTGTCATAGCCCATTACGGCAGCTCTTAATGTCGAGTGGCCGATTAATATTTTCATATTTCCGATAATGGGAACCGATTTTGCATAATCGAAATATTCTTTTGCTGTTTTCCACTGAATCATTTCATCAGGGAAGGTATGTGTTCCGATTGCAAGAAGTCCCTTTTCAAGATCGATATGCTCCGGTGTTACAGGAAACATGGAGCCACCGCACTGTCCGGCGATTTCCGTTGTTATGCCCTGATTGATTTTTGCAAGCATACCGGGATACTGACCGAGCACCTGGTCACCATGCGAATGGGAATCGATAAAGCCGGGCGTAAGATAAAGTCCGTCGGCATCAATAACCTGCTTTGCCTCTTCTGTACCGTCGGCTTTGCATATTTTTCCGTCAACAACTCCGACAGAGCCGAAATATTCGTCAGAGCCTGAACCGTCTATAATTTTTGCATTCTTTATAAGTAAGTCTAACATTTTAAAACCTCCTTAGCATTTATATTATAGCATATTAAAGCGTACATCGTTCGAAAAAGTGAACGGTTATATAAAATTTTTTCACTGCCGAACATCCGGCAATGAAAAAATCTTCAATTAGCTTTTTCTGTAATATTAATAAGCCTTGCCTCTTGCTGTTATCTTCCAGCAGTCAACAACCTCATCGCCGTCAACAACATAAAGCTCGTCAAATATATTAACTGTTGTACAGCAATGTCCGGGAATATATCTGAGTTTATCATTTATCTTAAAATTATGCTCACAGTATACCGCCCCATGCTCCTCGCTCATGGAAATCGGGCTGCCTTCGGGAACACCGAGGAAAACCGGATCGCCCTGGTCCATACCGAGTGATTTAACGCCCGTATCTGTAACAACTCTGTCCTTCTTTGTGCTGATAACCGTTGTAAGCACAAAAAGCGCATTTTTAAATCCGAGATGAAGCTGTCCATAAGCATTATCCATAAAAATATAACTTCCGGCCTGAATATCCGTATAAACAGTATCCTTTGCCTTCTGCTCTATTGTGCCTGTACTTCCTCCGCCGACTTCTTTAACCTTAAGACCCTTAGCCTCAAGAAGTGCCTTAAGCTCTCTTACCTCATTTTCGATACGGTTTGTTTCGGCAATTCTTGTTTCAAGCGAATGTTCATGTGCCATATGTCCGCCGTATGCCTGTATACCTTCAAATATAAGTCCTTCGGATTTATCTATAAGCTCCGCAAGCTCTATAAATTCATCATATGTATCTACTCCGCAGCGTTTCATACCCACTTCGTACTCAACAAGCACATGAATTTGAGAACCGGCCTCCACTGCCGCATCAGAAAGTGCCTTAATATTGTCTTTATCATCCACACAGATTATTATATAGTGGTCTTTGGCAAGCTCTGCAACACGTTTGACCTTAGACGGCTGAACAACCTGATTGGCAATAAGAATATTTTCAATGCCTGCATTGGCTAAATCCTCTGCCTCACCAAGCTTTGCACAGGTTATGCCGGCTGCTCCTCTTTTAATCTGAAGCTTTGCAATTTCTGAACATTTATTTGATTTATAATGTGGTCTGAGCTTCATTGTTGTTCCTTCAAGAAGCTGATCCATACGTTCAAGGTTATACTCGAAGGTCTGCTTATCCAATATAAGCGCCGGAGTTTCAATTTCATTTATTTTCATAAAAAATCCCCCAATTATTTAAAAATAGTGTATACTTAATAAATAAATTAAATTCAGTATGCTGAACAACAGACGAATGTCTGCTCTTCACCGTACTGACAGAACGGAGGTAATTATGCTTAAAATAACCGCACTTGCCGAAAACATAAGCGAAAATGAGCTTCTATCAGCCGATTTTGGTCTTTCGCTCTACATTGAGTTCGGCGGAAAAAAGATACTTCTCGATACCGCAAGCACAGGAAAATGTCTGGAAAACGCCGAAAAGCTCGGCATAAATCTTCATTCGCTTGATGCAATAGTGCTTTCCCATGGTCATTTTGACCATACCGACGGTGCTGTAAGCCTTATAGAAAACGGTATAACCGATACTCCAGTTTATATCAGCCGTTATGCTTTTTCTGAGCGATACTGGCACAGAACCGATGACGGAGAATTTTATTTTCCGACAATGGCAGGCATTTCTCCGGCATATCTCCAGCGTAAGCATGTACCGTTCAGAGCATTATGCACAGACAGCTATGAGCTTGGAGAGAACATATACATACTCTCAAACATAAGCCGAAGCTGTGAATTTGAGGCTGTATGTCCCGATGATTTTGTAAAGGTCGGAAATGATTATGTTATCGATGATTATCGTGATGAGTGTGTTCTTGTGCTCGATATGGGCGGTGGTCTTGCCGTACTTACCGGCTGTGGGCATCATGGTATAATCAATATTATACGTCATGTTGAAAAAGTATTCAACAAGCCTGTTTGGGTATTTGTCGGCGGAACACATCTTGTTGCATTCGGTGCCGAAAGAACCGAATTGACAGTAAAGGCTCTTAAAGAAAGTAATCTTAAACTGCTTTGTGCCGGACATTGTACCGGACCGGACGCCATGAAGGCTTTCGCCGAAAAGCTTCCGTTCTTCAAGCCGTTACATACCGGAACAATAATCGAACTTTAATAAAACTTTTTAAAATAAGGCTGCCGCAATTAAGCGGCAGCCTTTTTCATTAGCTGTTAGGCAACGATTTTCTGCCATTCTTCGATTAATGTAGGTTTGATTCCGTTAAGGAAGTCATAATCAAAGAATTTACATTTATCGAATTCATCCTGTCCGTAAACAAGGATAGCATCTTTTTCTTCTGACATTTCAGCTGTCTTGTTTGTAGGAGCTTCATTGTTGAGTTCAACAAATTTTTCCTGTGTTTCTTTTTCAAGAGCGTATTTAACGAAAAGCTGTGCAAGCTCTTTGTTGGGAGCATCTTTAACTACGTTGATGAATACGTCATCAATGAAGTTGCCTTCTTCTGCGTCTACCCAAGTCATGTTAAGACCTGATGACTGAAGTACAGGAAGCATTAAGTCCATGTAAACTGTGATAGCTACCTGGTTTGATGTAAGAGCGGGAACGATATCTGATGTGTACCATAAACCGATGTTACCTGCTTTTTCTTTATATAAGTCAAGAGCTGCCTGGTAATCTTCAAGGCTTCCGCCGAGGTCTTCAGCGATTGCACCTAAAACGTAAGGTCCGGCTGTTGCTGTCATAGCGGGAAGTGAAACAAGTCCTGCATATTTATCATCGAAAAGATCCATATATGATGTAGGAGGTTCAAGACCTTTTTCTTTAAGCATATCTGCATTGTACATGATACCGAAACGACCTACACATACCATAGGGCCATAGCCTGTTTCGTTCTGAGCGAAATCATAAAGCTGATCCATGTTATCAACTACTGATGTATCAATTTTTTCGAAGAGATCAAGACCTTCGCCCTGTTTTGCGAATGCACCTGAAAGGTAAACAACGTCATCTTCTACGTTTCCTGATTCAATCTGTGACTGAAGCTTTGCAATACGGTCTGAGTTAGCGTTTACCTCATCAATAACTACTGTGCAGCCATATTTTGCTTCGAAATCAGCAGCAAGTTCTTTTGTAGCAGCGCCTGTTGAGCCGCCCCATGTACATACTGTAAGCTCAACACCTGAGTAATCTGCTTCGCCGTCTGTTGTTTCTTTTGTGTCTTCAGCAGGTGTTGTTTCTGTCTTTGAAGAACATCCTGCAAGCACGCCTGCTGTCATTACAGCAACAAGTGATAATGCTAAAAATTTCTTTTTCATAATTTTCTCCTTTCGCATCTTTTTTGCTTTAAAAAATTATTTTTTATATATGATAACCTTGCTTTCCGGGAAGGCAACATAAATGTCTTCGCCTGCGGCAGGTCCTTCATAATCATAACTGCTTACCGTTAAAGGCTCATCAAATATATTTTCGACAACTATACGTGTGTTGTTTCCTTTATATGTAAGTGAAAGAACCTTTCCCTTTAAATATCCCTCCTCAGGCTTATCCGAAACAAGAATATTTTCCGGACGTATCGAGAAGATAACCTCTTCGTCTACCGCAGCCTTATCGCTTTCGGTATCCGTTGAATTAACAACAGCTCCTGTTGATGTTCTGACAGATGTTCTTCCGTCCGAAACCTCTCTTACGGTACCATGGATAAGATTTGCAAATCCCATAAAGTCCGCAATGAACGGAGTCTTAGGATGATTAAATACATATTTAGGCGAACCGACCTGTAAAATATGTCCGGCATTCATAATAATAATTCTGTCGGCAAGAGATACGGCCTCTTCATGGTCATGTGTAACGATGATTGTTGTTATTCCGAGTGTTCTCTGAATTCTCTTTATTTCCACCTGCATCTCAACTCTGAGCTTTGCATCAAGGTTGGAAAGAGGCTCGTCAAGAAGGAGTACATTCGGCTCCATAACAAGTGCTCTGGCAAGAGCAACACGCTGCTGCTGACCACCGGAAAGCTCTCTCGGATAACGCTCCGAAAGTCCTTCAAGCTTAACAAGTGCGAGTATGCTTTCTACCTTTTCTTTGATAACATTCTTATCCATTTTTTTGAGCTTAAGTGAAAAAGCTATGTTATCGTAAACAGTCATGTGAGGAAAAAGCGCATAGTTCTGGAAGAAAATACCTACATTTCTCTTATATGCGGGAATTTTGTTCATAACCTGTCCGTTGATTTCCACTGTGCCTTCGTTAGGCTCGATAAAGCCGGCAATCATACGGAGAATTGTTGTTTTTCCGCAGCCGCTTCCGCCGAGAAGTGCAACCATTTCGCCTTTTTCAAGATCGATATTAATATTCTGAACGGCAGTAAAATCGCCGTATCTTTTTGTAAGTCCTTTTATGCTTAAGTAACCCAAAGTACTGTCCTCCTTAGTTAATCATGGAATCAAGACCGACAAACTTGTTAATAAGAATCATAATAACAAGCGACGCAGCCATAAGTATAGTCGATATGGCGGCAACCGTAGGGTCGAAGGTGAATTCCAAATAGTTGATAATCTGAACCGGAAGTGTAAGGAACTTCGCCGATGTAAGGAAGCTGCTTATTACTGCCTCGTCAAATGAATAGAGGAATGAAAGCATTGCTCCGGAGATAATACCGGGCTTAATAAGCGGAAGTGTTATCTTAAAGAAAACCTGTGCCGGGTTTGCACCAAGGCTTGCCGCTGCATCCTCTACCGTCCAGTTATAGTTTACCAGAATACTCATTGTATTTCTGATTATGTACGGAAGAATAATTATAAGATGACCTACAAGTATTTTTGAAAACGGAGTCATCATTTTTATTGCTGCTGTTGTTCTAAGAAGAACAAAAGCAAAAGAAATCGAAGGAATGAACATAGGGCTTGTAAAGAATGAAACAAGAAGTCCCCTGCCCTTAAAGTTATATTTTGTAACCGAAAGCGATGCAAAAACACCGATAAAAATATCAAATACAGTCGCAATGGCGGCTACCTTAAGGCTGTTTCCGAGTCCCTTAAGGAAGTTCGTCGGGCCTGTAACTATGTATTCATACCATCTTAACGAAACACCGCTTGGAGGAAACTGAATAGCCTCTCCGGAGTTAAATGATATAATTACAATGATTATCATAGGTGCAAGAATAAATGTATATGCAAGCACCGTAACAAGCTTTGAAAACCAGTTTACTCTCTCATCACGCATTTTTTCCACTTCCTAACCTTTTATTTACACTATTGCTTATGTTGTTCGCTACTATCTGGAATATGAGAATTGCGAATACAAGTATGTAACAGATTGCATTGGCAAACTCAAGGTTATAGGTTGTTTTAATCTGGCTGTAAACAAGAGTTGACATTGTAAGATACTGAGCACCGCCGAGTAACTGAGGAGTAATATAAGATGTCATACCCATTGTGAAAACAAGTATGCAGCCTGATATAACACCGGGAGCACTTAACGGAAATGTTACCTTAAAGAATGTCTGAACCGGATTTGCTCCGAGGCTCTTTGCGGCATTTTCGACATTCGGATCGATATTCTGTATAACACCCGTAATCGAAAGAATCATATAAGGCAGAACAAGCTGTGCCATACCTATCATAACCGCAGTTTCGGTATACATTATCTTTATGGGTGAATCAATGATTCCTGCATTAAGAAGAAACTGATTGAGTATACCGGAGTCACCTAAAATAACCATCCAACCGTAAGCTCTGATAACGGCACTTACGAGGAACGGGAATATTGTTGCAATAATAAGAATACTTTTAATCTTTGATTTTGTTCTCGCTATAAAATAAGCAGAAGGATAACCGAGAACAAGAGTAAGAAGAGTAGTTTTTAATGATAATTTTATTGTATTTCCAAAAATCTTCATATAAAACGGATCCGTAAAGAACTTTGTATAATATGTAAGATTATCGTTTATCAACGCTTTTATAAATGTATACACCATAGGTATAATAAAAGCAATAAGCAGTGTGAGCGTACATGGCAGAGCCAGAAGCAGCACATTTCTTTTTTCCTTCATAAATCACATCTCCTATTATAAAAAACGGGACAGATATGGTGCAAAACACATTTTGCAGACCTCCTTGTCTGTCCCGATTACCTGTTCATTATATCGAATAAAATTCAAATTGTCAATTTCAATTTCTGTCTTAATATACGATACAATACAACCTGTCACTTAATATCGAAGCTGACAGCCGTCATATTTTTTATATTGTCGGTTACGGGGCATCTGTCAATGACATTTTTAAGCCAAATTGCCTTACTATTTTCATCAATATCCGCATCAAGCTCAATAAAAACGTCAATTTTACTAAATCCTGCTCTTTTTTCGAGATTTCCTGTAAAAAATGCCGTACCGTCAACCTCGCCGTCAATATTAACATGGAGATGCTTAATCTTAAAATTCATTTCGTTTGCTACCCACTGACCTATCGCATTGATACAGCCTGCAAGAGAAACCAAAAGCATTGCCACCGGACTTGCAGCCGTATCCTCTCCGCCAAAGGGTGCCGGTTCATCAATAACAAACGAATGACCGCCTGCCGTTATATAAGTCTTTGTGCTGTCAAAAGCATCAGCCACAGCATTAATAACCGCCATGTAGTTTTCCTCCGTTAATCTGAATTATAACATTTTCTTTTCAAGCACCGATGCGAAAAGAGCCAGTCCGTAATAAAGTCCGTCTTCGTCCATAAGATATGCCGGATTATGATGAGGTCTTATTGTGCCCTTTTCTTCATTTCTTGTGCCTATTTCAACAAAACAGCCGGGGCAGTTTCCTGCTTCGGTAAATGCAGAGAAGTCCTCACCGGGCATAACCGGAAGAATTTCAAGAACAGCATCTTCTCCGAACCAATCTCTTACCGCTTCTCTTGCCTCGTCTGTAAGCTGTTCATTATTTACAACAGAGTCATAGCCCTTGTCATATGAAACTTCACATTCTGCTCCGTTTGCGGCTGCAATTCCGTTAGAAATCTGTTTAATCTGCTTTTCAACCTCTGCTCTTACCTCCTTTGAGAAGGTTCTTACTGAGCCGGAAATGCTGACTTCACCTGGAATGATGTTATAAGCATCACCGCCATGTATTGTACATACCGAAATAACGGCTTTGTCGTAAGTACTGATTTTTCTTGCTCTGATGTTCTGGAGTGCAAGCACAATCTGAGCCGCTGTTATTACGGGATCAATACACTGCTCGGGCATAGATGAATGTCCGCCCTTGCCTATTACCTTAATATCAAAACCGTCTGTTGCGGAAGTAAGTGCACCGTTCACAAAGCCGTATTTTCCCGTCGGATAGTTTGATGAAAGATGAAGTCCGAATATTTCATCAACACCTTCCATAACTCCGGCTTTAACAAGCTCGATTGCGCCTCCGGGAGGAAGCTCCTCAGCATGCTGGAATATGCAGATAAGCTTTCCGTGGAGCTGTGCTTTTCTTTCAGAAAAGAGCTTTGCAGTTCCGAGAAGTATTGCAGCATGTCCGTCATGTCCGCATGAGTGCATTGCACCCTTGTTTTCCGATACAAAAGGAAGGTCGTTTGTTTCTGTCATGGGAAGTGCGTCAATATCGCATCTTAGTGCGATCGTCGGTCCGGGAAGAGCTCCTTCGATTATGCCGACAACACCTGTCTTTGTGGGACGTTTAATTTCGATACCGCCAAACTCCTTAAGTTTTTCTTCAATGTAATCCGATGTCTGGAATTCTTCAAAGGAAAGCTCCGCATGCTGATGAAAATGACGACGCCATTCAACAACCTGACTGAAAAGCTCCTTTACTTCCTGTTTTAAATCTGTCATAATTTTTCCTCCTGAAAGCAAATATTTAATGTACTGATTTAACACTCTAAACTGATTACTAATTTTATAAGCTTTTGTTCATTTGGTCAACCCTTTTCTTCCAATTTCGATATAATTCTTCCCGTTGCGAATGCCATGACTATTCCGATAACAACGGATAAAGCGCAGTACGGTGCGGCAGAATATCCGCCGGAGGCGTATATAGTAGCTATTGCGGCAAAAACAGCCGGAATAACATTAAGCTTTGTATTTGACAGAAATTTAAGATGAATAAACAAAAGAGATGCCGTAAGAACAAACTCGGCAATAACAATGCAAAGCTTAACCTTAACAGGAAAAACAGCCGAAAGCCAACCGCCAAGATTCACATATAAAAACGCCCATCCGTAGCCGATAAGTGTCGACAATATATAATTGAGCATTGCACCCTTCCTTGCACCGAGAGCCATTGAAAGAAAAAAGCCGACATATACACACCACAAATATCCGCTCAAAGTATTGTCCATGTATATATAAACTGCCGTTACCAGTGCAAAAGCAAGTCCTCTCGTAACTGCAATATTTTTTATCGTGCTGTTTTTAAGCTTATTTTCCGGCATAATTTTCTCCTGTCGATGTTTAAAAATGATTTACTGAAAATTTGTAACAATACACTAAAACAATTTATAGACAATACATAAATTGGCAAAAACATTCATTTAATTAAAAGCAAAAATTGTAGTGTTGTTATATACATTAGGATATTCTATAAATATAGAGCTTTGTTTTTCTCATTATAGCATCGCTTTGCTGTTAAAACAATCTGTTTATATTTGACGAACTTGAAACAATTTGCTATAATACCAGTATTTTATAGCAATTATAGCTAACAAAAGTATCGGATGGTGAAACAAGTAATGAATCTTGAATTCATAGGCAGCACCCTTAAACAGCACAGATTAAGCCGAGCAATGTCAATTCGTGAGCTGTCATCTATTTCCGGCATTGCATCAAGTACTATCAGCCAGATAGAAACTGGAAAAAATTCTCCAAACCTACTTACGCTCAAAGCAATATGCGATGCACTTGACATACCCGTATTCTCTCTTTTTATGGAAGAGGATCAAACAAAAATACGTCTTGTACGAAAAGACGACCGTGAACCGTTTGTCCGTAATACATCTAAGGGGGCACCTGTAAAGGAGTCACTTATAATACAAGGCAAAAACGAAATGTACGGAGGCGTTGTAGAAATGCCGCCGCATACCGACAGCGGTGCATTCAGTCATCATGGCGGAGAAGAATTTGTCTTTGTTCTTGAAGGAACGATTAATTTCTATCTTGAAGGCCATAATGAATACGAACTGCATGAAGAGGACACACTTTATTATCCCAATTATATAGGTCATCGTTGGGAAAATAAAAGCGACAGTACAGTAAAAATGCTTATGGTATCGACCTCACCGTATAATTTTTAATGTATTTTCTACTGACATTATACTTTTGTCACTGAAATAAGTAAAGATATTAATTGAATACATTGCAGCAAAAAGCATAGCCGACCGGCTATGCTTTTTGTTTTATATCATGTTTATTTTTTCAAATCAGTTTTATACCAAGCCAAAAACCAATAAAGTTTTCGGCTTGATATACTTTTTATATTTTAGTTTCTCGGAACGAGAACAATTACAACTACTTCGTTTCCGTATACATATCCTGTTACTGTATACTGGTCTGTATTGCTTGCCGTATTTATATTTGTCATTTCATAGCTTTCTACGCCTGTCTTGACATATACCTGTACGTCCTCGCTGAGGTTATATTTCTGTGTCTGGCTTGTTGCTGTGCCGTAGCCGACATTTGTAAGCGATGTTCCGCTAAGTCTGCCGATATATACAAGCTTGCCGTTGTTGAACTGGAAGTATGCCGGGCCTCTTGATGCGCCGTAGTCATCACCTGTGAAGGTTGCCTCGCCGGGAACACCGTTGATAAGGTATTTATATGTTATCTGGCAAGTTTCTTCGCCGTCATTGTCATAGCCTGTTATTATCTTATCCGTATCAACGATAACACCGAACTGCTTGCCTTCGTTGAGTACATCATAAAGTATGAGGTCTGTAATCTCGTTATTGCCGTTTGT
>NZ_JAHLPX010000005.1 GCF_018918145.1 Anaerotignum sp. MSJ-24 | reverse complement strand
CGTCCGCCGCTAAGATATTCAAAAGCAAGCTTCTAAATATCTCCGCTCGACTTGCATGTGTTAAGCACGCCGCCAGCGTTCATCCTGAGCCAGGATCAAACTCTTATGTTAAAATCCTTCGTCAGTTAACTCTGACTTTTTTGTTTCCATTTATTACTTGGTAGTTTATCTCAATCTCAATAAACTCGTTATTGACTTGGGTTTAATTTTTTACCATCAACTGTTCAGTTTTCAAGGATCAATTCTTTTCTTACTCACTGTCTCACCAGACAGCTTATTTATAATACATTATTTTGTTTCTTTTGTCAACACCTTTTTTCGACTTTTTTAAAATCTTTTGTTATCAGCAATTCTTTTAAATCAGTCTTTATCGGTTGACTTCGCCGCTCTCAGCAGCAACGTTTATTTATTATACTCGTTTTATTTGATTTGTCAACACTTTTTTTGATTTTTTAAATTTCTTTTTTGAAATCACTTTATCAAAACACTTAATGTGACAATCATCGTATCAACTCACTTGTATGGCTGACACGTTTATTTATTATACATTATTTTTTCATTTTGTCAACAACATTTTAACAATTTTTTCACAATTATTTAAAATTAATTTCAAACAACGATTTAACTGGCATACAACAACAAAAACCTATCCGATTTTTTAAGTTTTGATCGGTTTTGTATCAAAAAGCTTTTATATTTTTAGTTTCTCATTGTATTGTAGCTCTCTATCTCCTTTACATATAACTCACCGAATTCACTGAGAACGTGATTTTTCTTTTTAATATATCCTATCGTAAGCGGATCTTCTTCCTTTAATTTTATTGCTACAAAATTATCTTGAAGTGTATTACTGTCTATCATAATTCCTGTTCCGATTGAAAAACCGTTCAACATAGTTATTATCTCACAGGAGGTTGCTCTGTCATTTGTTCTTATTATCTTATCAAATTCATAACCGGATAATGCTTCCTCCGATAAATAAAACTCCATTTCATTTGTCTGGTCAAAAGAAACACATGGATAATCTTTTAAATTCTCTACCGACAGTTCTTTTTCCTCTGCAAGAGGATGTTCCTTGCTCAAATAAACATATGTATCGCACACCATCAACGGATGAAATTCAAGTTCATATTCTCTAAACAACTTATGTATTACATTTCTGTTACTGTTTGAATAGGAAAGAATATCTATTTCACTTCTATTATCTCTTACATTTATCAGCACTTCATCTGTTCTTGTTTCTTTAATCAGATAGGAAAATGAATATGCGTTTCTATTCTTGATTGCATCTACAAAAGCATGAACTACAAAAACATAATGCTGCATTGATATGGTATAGTAGTCCCTTCCTCTTCTCTGTTTCAAATATTTACGTTCGACCAGTTCATATTGACTTACCACCTGTTTTGCAAACGTAAGAAATTCATTTTCTTCTTCAGTCAGTTTTATTCCCTTATTTGTTCTCTCGAAATTTCTTATTCCTATTTCTTCTTCAAGATCACTGATTGTTGTTGATAAAGCCGGTTAAGATCCGGTTAAGTCCACTTCCGACACCAAGAATAATTGCGATAATTACTCTGCAAAAATATCCAATCGCTATGCGGCGTAAGCTTGTTAAAATATCTATTTTAAGTGTACCGTCCACAATAATTTTATACATCGCTTTTCCAACATTTAACGGTGATGGCAAAATTACATTTAACAAAATTCCTCGGCTGGATAAAATTTGCCATATAAGCAACAGTATAATCGGTATAGCCGCCACATTAGCAATATATTTAATTTTATCTGCTATGAATTTCATCGGTTTTTTCACTCTTATTAACTCCTTTATTCAAAAAACTTTGCATTGAAGTAGGACTAACTGTCTACTCTGTTTTCTTCCGTAAATTCTTCCACATGAGAAATAAGCCAGTTCCGGTATTCATCTGTATCAGAAATCAATTCATCTATCGTCTGTGATAAGCTATATTTATCTTTAGCCAAAAAATGCACAGGCCTGTCTCGGTCTGTGCGTTTTTCTATTGGAGGAGTTTTATACCTCTGTAATATTACTTATTTTTTGTCGCTTTCTTTATTGCTCTGCTTGTTTCTGTTGCAGTTTCTTCCTGATTCAATACTATACTCTTCCGCAAATTCTGTTCTGTTATTATTCTTTTCAGAATTCTTTTCACTGTTTTTCGATGAATTACGTTTGCTGTTTTTATCCATCTTATATTCCACCTTTCAAATATTAGTGCTTTTATATGCACAGCAATAGTATTTAAAAAACAGAATATTTTATTCATCAAATTCATATTTCTTTATATTTTATTACCGGTACTATTATTCTTTGTCCTGCTTTCAATTCATCTGTATCTGCCATATTAAACTCCATTATATAATTTGCATATTCTTTTTTATCCATACCGTCTGATTGATATTTTTGAGCAATGTTCCAATAGCTTTCACCATTTAATATATTAACTTCCTCATAATATGTATATGTTTCCTTTTTATCTCCTCTGCCGAAAACATTTGTCACTATGCAAACACTTGTAATAAAAATCAACGCTATAAAAACTAATTTTCTCATAGTATCCCCCTTATCAAAAAGCTGTTCGTATTTACAGCTTTATAATATACGAACAATCGTTCATTGTCAATATATTTTATATTTTTATGAAACATTTGTTTGATATTTTTTCAAATATATGTTATGATATACAAAAATAATCCTATAAGGAGATTATGCTATGGAAAAATTATCGCAGAAACAAGCGCAAATACTTGAATATATGAAAAAAGAAGTGCGTGAAAAAGGCTATCCGCCTTCAGTTCGTGAAATATGTGATGCTGTCGGACTCAAGTCAACTTCTACTGTGCATGGCCATCTTGAAAGACTTGAGCGTAAAGGCTATATCAAAAGAGATCCTTCAAAGCCTCGTGCTATCGAAATTTTTACGAACACATCATCTCCCGAATCCAAGGAAAATCTTTCCAAGGAGATTATCAACATTCCTATCGTGGGAACAGTAACCGCAGGAACGCCTATTCTTGCTGTGGAAAATATAGAAGATACATTTCCTATACAGCTTGATTATGCTCCTTCCGGAGATATTTTCATGCTTCGTGTAAAAGGTGACAGTATGATTAATGCCGGTATATTCAATAAAGACCTTATCATGGTTAAACGACAGAGTACCGCAGAAAACGGTGATATAGTTGTCGCTCTCATCGAAGACTTTGCCACCGTTAAAACCTTCTATAAGGAAAATGATTATATCCGACTTCAGCCGGAAAATCCTTCAATGTCACCAATTCTCGTTCGTGATGTTACAATAATAGGTAAAGTCGTCGGTCTTTACCGCCGCTATTAAAGTTTCTCTTCCATGAGAAACTTTTTTATTAAATATGTTTGACAAGCACATATTGCTATAATAAAATTAGAGTATTAAATCTATTTTGAAAGGAATTTATATTATGTGTGCATATAAAATTGTGTCCGATACATCAAGTGATATTTACCCTTCTGTTATCGATACTTCAGTAATACCGAGAGTACCTTTTTATGTTACATTTGATAAAGAACACTACTATAAAGAAATCACAGAAATGTCTGTTGACGCTTTTTATGAAAAAATTCATACTGACAAAGCTTTTCCTTCAACATCACAACCTATAATAGCTGACTATATTGAAGTTTTCGAGCCCATACTTCAGGAAGGCCTTGACATTCTTTGCTTAAGTATTTCAGGTCTTTTCAGCGGCTCACATCAGAGTGCTGTAAATGCTGCAGAAATGATGCTTGAAAAATATCCCGACAGAAAGATTATTACAATCGACAGCCTCAATGCTACACTCGGCTTCGGTCTTATATTATATCAGGCACATCTTATGCATGAAGCCGGATATACACTTGAAGAAAATGCTAAAGTACTTGAACAGTTAAAGCATGAAACGATAATTAACTTCACAGTAGGTACACTTGACTTTCTTCAGCACGGTGGACGTATTGGAAAAACAGCCGCTCTCGCCGGAACAATATTTAATGTTAAACCCATCATTTGTCTGAGAGAGGGCGAACTTTTCCCTGTTGAAAATGTTCGTGGTATCAAAAAAGCAATGAAAGCTATCATCGACAAAACAGATAAGGAAATAAAGGATCACGAAAGCGATTATTATATGACTCTTTTCCATGCCGAAAAATATGATCCGGTTGCAGATGTTATACTTGAGCATTATGGTGATCCGAACAAATACAGCCTGTTAAAGGATATGGGAAGAATCGGTGTTACAATCGGTTCGCATACCGGTCCTAATGTAATCGCTTTTGCCTACTCAAAGAAATATACATGCTATGATAAATAATTTTACTGTACTCCAAAGGAACCGACAAAACGGTTCCTTTTTTATTACTTATTTTTTCGTTTGTATGCTATAATAATTACTGTATTTTAACTTTAAGGAGCTGATAATATGTTTATACCGATAGATATGGAAACATGGCCACGCAAAGAACACTTTGAATACTACCGAACAAAAATAAAGTGCGGATACAGCTGTACTATCCGGCTTGATGTAACTAAATTCCTTTCACAGGTAAAAAGTAAACATCTGAAATTCTATCCATCTTTTATATACTGCGTTTCAAAGCTTATTAATGAAACCAAAGAATTCCGAATGACCGTGGATAAGGACGGAAATCCCGGTTATTTTGATGTTTCGTATCCTAATTTCACCATATTCCATGACGATACAAAAACCTTTTCCGATATATGGACCGAATACTATCCGGACTTTAAAACATTCTATGATAATGCAGTAAACACAATGGAAAAGTATAAAGATGTTCATGGAATAAAAGCCCGTAAGGAACAACCGGAAAATTTCTTCTGCATATCATGTGTTCCCTGGCTTACATACACTTCATATAACACAAGCGTTCCCGGCGGTGAACCTAACCTTTTTCCTATAATAACATTCGGAAAATTTACTGCTGACGAAAAAGGCATATATACAATGCCGTTCACGCTCAATGTATCTCATGCCGCTGCCGACGGTTATCACACTTCAAAATTCTTCAACGACCTCCAAATTCTGATTAATTCAATCGAATTGTGAACGAAATGTGAACTTTCTTAAGCAATTATGAATATTAGCACTCACCTCTTGACAGTGCTAACAAAGTGTTGTATATTAACCTCAGAACAAAGGAAAGGGAATAAAAAAGATAAAGATATTAAAAAATAAACCTACCTGAGTTAATAATTCAACACCTCGGATTTCTCCGACAGTGCTTAAATATTTATCAATATGTCATTTGAAAGGAGATATGACTTATGATGATGCCCAGTATTTTTGGAGAAAACTTATTTGATGATTTTATGAATGATTTTCCTTTTGAGAAACATTTCTTCGGTGAAAGAAATCCTCTCTATGGTAAACATGCTAAAAACATTATGAAGACCGACGTTAAAGAAACCGATAACAGCTATGAACTTGACATTGACCTTCCCGGATTTAAGAAAGAAGACATCAATGTTCAGCTTGATAACGGTTATCTTACAATAGCTGCTTCTAAGAGTCTTGAAAAAGAAGATGAGCACGAAAAATCTCATTATATCAGACAGGAACGTTATTCCGGCAGTATGAGCCGTAGCTTCTATGTCGGCAACGATGTAAAGCAGGAAGAGATTCATGCTAAATACGAAGACGGTATTTTGAAACTTGCCGTTCCTAAGAAGGCCGCTAAAGCAATAGAGTCTAATAAATATATTCAGATTGAGTAAATCCGATATATTTTAAGTTTTAAGTAATCTAATTAAACAGTCAAAATTCAACACCTCGGATTCTCCGACAGTGCTTAAATATTTATCAATATGTCATTTGAAAGGAGATATGACTTATGATGATGCCCAGTATTTTTGGAGAAAACTTATTTGATGATTTTATGAATGATTTTCCTTTTGAGAAACATTTCTTCGGTGAAAGAAATCCTCTCTATGGTAAACATGCTAAAAACATTATGAAGACCGACGTTAAAGAAACCGATAACAGCTATGAACTTGACATTGACCTTCCTGGATTTAAGAAAGAAGACATCAATGTTCAGCTTGATAACGGTTATCTTACAATAGCTGCTTCTAAGAGTCTTGAAAAAGAAGATGAGCACGAAAAATCTCATTATATCAGACAGGAACGTTATTCCGGCAGTATGAGCCGTAGCTTCTATGTCGGCAACGATGTAAAGCAGGAAGAGATTCATGCTAAATACGAAGACGGTATTTTGAAACTTGCTGTTCCTAAGAAAGCTGCTAAAGCAATAGAAACTAATAAATATATTCAGATTGAATAATATCTACTTGATTTAAATAATCCCCCAAACAGAAAATGGCTCCATGTTCATTTGAACATGGAGCCATTTTCTGTTTATTAAAGAACCTTCGCAAGGAAGTTCTGGAGTCTTTCTGTTTTAGGATGGTTAAATATTTCGTCAGGTGTTCCCTGTTCCATTATTATACCGTCTTCAAGAAAAAGTACCTTGTCGCCTACTTCTCTCGCAAATCCCATTTCATGCGTTACAACAACCATTGTCATATTTTCTTCGGCAAGCTCCTTCATAACCTCAAGAACCTCGCCTACCATTTCTGGGTCAAGAGCTGATGTCGGCTCGTCAAAAAGCATAACATCCGGCTTCATACATAATGCTCTTACGATGGCAATACGCTGTTTCTGTCCGCCTGAAAGCTGTGAAGGATATGCCTGTGCTCTGTCGGCAAGTCCAACTCTCTCAAGCAGCTTCATAGCCTCTGCATTTGCCTCTTCTTCGCTTTTTTTCTGAAGCTTCATAGGAGCAAGCGTCATATTCTTAAGAATTGTCATATGCGGAAATAAATTAAAATGCTGGAATACCATGCCCATCTTCTGTCTGTGGACATTTATATCTACGTTTTTGTCTGTTATGTCAACACCATTGAACGTAATAGTTCCGCTTGTAGGAATTTCAAGCAGGTTCATACATCTGAGGAATGTACTTTTGCCTGAGCCGGAAGGTCCGATCATAACTACAACCTCGCCTTTTTTAATATCGGCATTTACACTTTTAAGTGCAGTTACTCCGTTAAATTTCTTTTCAAGATTTCTAACCTTTATTAATACATCATTATCGCTCACTGTTACGCAGTCTCCTTTCAAGTCTACCTACAAAGTACGTAAGTATCATAACCATTGCAAGATAAATAAGTGCAACCGCAACAAGAGGCATAAATGCACTGAATGTTTTTGAACGTATTATGTTTCCGGCTCTTGTAAGGTCCTGTATAGCCGCATATCCGGCAACCGATGTTTCCTTGAGCAATGCAATGAATTCATTTGCAAGCGAAGGAAGAACATTTTTGAATGCCTGAGGAATAATTATATATCTCATTGTTTCGATATAATTAAAGCCTAAGCTTCTTCCGGCCTCCATCTGTCCTCTGTCGATTGACATTATGCCGGCACGGATAATTTCGGCAACATATGCACCGGAGTTCATACCGAAAGCAAGTGCCGCAATAAGAACGCCGTTATCGGATGATGCAAATATTACGAAATAAATAATAAGAAGCTGGATAACAACAGGTGTACCTCTTATTATTGTAAGATATATCTTAGCAATAACATTAAAAATCTTGAGCAGAACTCTTCCAAATCCACCTCTGCCGTCATCCTTTGTTAAATCATAAGTCGAACGTATTGTTGCAAGTATAACACCGATAACAATACCGAGAACCATGGCAATAAGTGTAATTTTAAGCGTAACCCCAAGACCGCTTACAAGCAGCTTCCATCTGTCACCTTCAATGAAGTTTAAAACAAACTGTGCTTTTATACTATTAATCCATTCCGTCAAAACAGCACTCCCCTTCTTCTCTCTTAGTAAATTAATTTAACGGAAAATAAATAAAACCTTCCTGTATTTTCAAAACGACAGCTTTATTTATTCACCGTAATGTATACAAGAACACCATGCAGAGCAGATCTGCATGGTGTAAGGTTAACTTAGTCCTCTAAATCAGCCTGCATATTTTTCATTTAATTCATCAAAGAAGCCTTCAGCTGTCATATCTGCTAAAGCCGCATTGATTTTATCAAGTAATTCTGTGTTGTCCTTAGATACTGCGATTCCGTAGTATTCAGCGTCTTCTTCGCCACCGAAGGGCTCTTCAAGTACAACAAGGTTGTTTGCCTTTGCAAATGCATCTGCAACACCTGTATCAAGTACCATGCAGTCTACCTTGCCTGCAAGAAGTGCAGCAAGTGCATCGCCGTATTTTTCATACTGGCTTACTCTGTCACCAAGCTTTTCTGTTGCCATGATGTCGCCTGTTGTTCCAAGCTGAACGCCTGCTGTATAGCTTCCGTCAAGAAGATCCTGATAGCTTGTGATTGCTGAACCTTCGGGAACAAGGATTGACTGAGCTGCTACATAGTATGAATCAGAGAAGTCAACATTTTCCTTACGTTCGTCTGTAATTGTTATGCCTGAAACACCAACATCGATTTTGCCTGTCTGAACAGCTGTTACAACTGAATCGAAGTTCATATCTGTGATTTCAAGAGTCATACCGATTCTGTTGCAGATTTCTGTCATCATATCAACATCATAGCCTACGATTGTCTTTCCGTCATCATCATAAGACTCGAAGGGAGGGAAGTCTGCACTTGTTCCCATTTTAAGAACTCCGCCCTCAGCATCTGTTGCTTCACCTTCTGTTGTTGTTTCCTCGTTCTTTGTATCTGTTGTTTTATCTGATGATGAGCAAGCTGCAACACCAAATACCATAGCAACAGACATAGCTACTGCTAAAAATTTCTTCATAAATTATTCCTCCTTAAGAATTTTATATATACACTGCTTTAACACTACTTTAAAGCTGTATAAAAAACAAATTATATTATAAACCAAAGAAAAACATAAAACAAGTATAAATATGTATAATTATAAAGTTTTTTGGTCAATAAATTCAGCTCTATGTTTTGAATATACAATTTTTTGTGAGCTATATAACCCATAATAACCAGAAAGGCGATAAGAAACGGCACAGGCTATTGCATAATAAAGCAGACCTTCGCTTCCGAAAAGCTCAATGCTGAGTATTATGGAAGTAAGCGGACAGTTTGTGACACCGCAGAACAGAGCCACCATACCAAGTCCGGCACCAAATGACGAGCCTATTCCGAGAAGCTTTCCGGCAACATTGCCGAATGTTGCTCCTACGAACAGTGTAGGTACAATCTCTCCACCCTTAAATCCTGCTCCGAGAGTAGCCGCAGTAAGTATCATCTTTAAAATAAACGCCTCCGGTCTTGTGTCCTCTCCCATAGCTGCAGCGGTAATAACATTCATTCCGGCACCGTTATAATCCCTTGTACCGAATAAATATGTAAGACCGATAACAACACATCCGCCTACAAATGCAGTAAGCATTTTGTTGGGTATTTTGTCATAAAGCTTATGTGCAGTTTTAAGCACAAAACAGAACAGCATACTTATAAGTGCACACAGTACACCAAGAATAACTACCTTCGCTGACATAATTACACTTATATCCGGAATTTTGGTTATTGCAAACGAAGTTGCCTCTATTCCGAAAAGTCCGGCAATATATGCTCCGACAGCCGCAGATATAACACAAGGCACAATGGCCGAGTAATACATAACTCCGACGCTTACAACCTCCATGGAAAAAACAACTGCCGTAATCGGCGTTCCGAAAAGAGCCGCAAAACCGGCACTCATTCCGCACATAACTATAACTCTCTGATCCTTCTCGTCAAGCTTAGTAAATTTTCCTATATATTCAGCTATACTTCCGCCTATCTGGAGTGCCGCTCCTTCTCTGCCCGAAGAACCACCGAAAATATGCGTAATAACAGTACTTATAAATATAAGCGGAGCAGTCTTTATGCTTAAATCATTGTTAAGCCTTACCGCCTCAAGTACAAAATTCGTTCCTTTATCCTTTTCCATACCTGCTTTTTTGTATAACCACACTATTGCTATACCACCTATCGGAAGTAACCATAAAAGCCAAGGAAATTCCGTCCTCAACTCTGTTGCTTTTTCTACCGAAAGATGAAAAAGCACCCCGACAAGTCCGACTGCAACGCCTACCACCGCCGCAAAAACTATACTTCTTACAAATCTTAAGGCAACCGTCTTTATCCTTTCTATATAACCGCTCTCCTCATTCATTTTTTATTTCCCCTTTTCATCAATTTTTGTCTGCGTATTTATATTATTACATTCTTCATCTTATTTCAACAATTCCGGGACATATAAAAAACCCGATTTTTCATCGGGTTTTACAAGGTGTCGAAATCTTGTCATGACTTTTGCTTTGCAAAAGTTGCTACGCAACCGCACCCTCTTGTGCGGTCAACGATTTCGACTTAATCATTTGAGTTTCTTTGTCAAATCATAAGCGTGAAGTATGTGCATTCTCATTGCCGCCTCTGCTCCTGCGGCATCTCTTGATTTTATAAATTCCATTATAAGAGTATGGTCTACAACCGTATACTGATTAACCTCTTTTGTTACAAGCGAGAATACTCTTTCAACCTCTATTCCGGCATATATAATAGACAAAATTTTTACAACAAATTCGTTTTTGGTCGCCCTTGCAATAGCAAAATGGAATTCCTGGTCATATTCCGTTCTTGCATGCGGATCTGTTATAGGCTTCTGTAAAATCTCTCCAAGTCTTACTATTTCGGCAACGTCCTCGTCTGTCGCTCTTTCAACCGCATATCTCGCCATGCTCGGCTCGAACATAATTCGCATTTCGAACAAATCCATAGCGCCGAGAAGAAGGTTGTCCAGTTCGCTGAAACCGTAATCCTCATTAAGCTCTTTATTGTTTGCAACAAACGTACCTTTGCCTCTTCTTATTTCAAGTACGTTGTGTGCTATAAGAAATTTGACAGCTTCCCTTAATGTTGTTCTGCTGACGCCCAATTCTTCCGCAAGTTCATTTTCGTTCGGGAGCTTATCTCCCAAATTAAATCTCTTTTCAAGCGTTATCATTTTTAGGATTTGGTCTGCCACCTTCTCGGACAGCATTACATTCCTGTTACTCATTTATATCTACCCCCATGCGTTTCACGTATTCCCTTAATTCTTTTAAATCATTTGTATATATTTCTTTGAGTGCTCTGTTGTAAATAACAGCCGCCGGGTGATATAACGGAAATATATTTCTCCCCATAAAATTGATTAACTTTCCGTGATATTCACCTATACTCACTGATTTGTCGTTCAAAACCGCCTGTAATGGTACATTTCCCAATGTAACCACTATTTCCGGATTAACCGCTTCTATCTCCTCATAAAGAAACGGTGTAAAAAGAGCTTTCTCGTTGTTATCCGGAGCTCTGTTTATTGCCCGTCCTGTTTTCGGACTTATTCGGTAAGGTCTTATTTTTACGACATTGGTAATATATAATTCGCTTCTGTCGATTTTTATGGACTCCATAAATTCCGTCAAATTTTTTCCGGCCTTTCCTACAAACGGTCTGCCTTCTTTTTCCTCATTTGCACCAGGTGCCTCACCAATCAACAATATTTTTGAATTTACATTACCGTCACCGAAAACAATTTTTCTCCCTGTAAATTCTTTTTCGGCCATAAGACTTATTCTTTTGTTTATATCCTTAAGTTTTATATTGCTACCCATCTTTCACCATGTCATTTCAATATTGATACTGCATCCTTTAATTTCGTCAAGCCTCCATCTATTATTAATTTTTACTATCCTTATATCCAGTATATCATTTTCTCTGACATATTCAATGACTTCTTTGTCAAAAAATAGTCTTACAAAATGTGAAATATAGCTTTTTTGCCTTAAAATCAACGAATCAGAAGGAAAAATACTTTCAACAAAAAATTCTCCTTCCATTGTTTCGGTAACTGTTTCATCTGAAAGCAGACGTTGTTTATCCCTGTATTTCTCTAAATCTATAATAACAGGAACCTTAGAAATAATAAAGCTTTTATTAAATTTTATAAGCATATGTTTAAGACGCATAAGCCTTAGACTCTCATCTTCAAGTTCTGATATATTGTCTTTGAAATAACTATAAAGCCTTCCACCGGTCAGCATATCATTCAGCTTTAAATATTCCTCTACCGCCGTAAACATATATTTTATCACTTCATCGCTTTCCAGACAGATTTTATATGGAAGCCATCTCAGAAAATAGTTTTGAAAAAATCCGGGATTGTCCATTCCGCAGGACATTCCCGATACATATTTCATAAAATATTCTATACATCTGCTTTTTATACTGCTTTCGTAGGCAGACGAGGTTTTGTTTATTATCATTTTGCAGGCGTCACTAATACTGCTGTAACTTTCTATCATCTCATCAGCTCCGTATATCAATATATTATTAATATACCTTGCCACTGCCGTATTATTCCTTATTTTTTCTGTACATTATGTTGCCGACAATAAATCCTGCAATAAAACCACCTATATGTCCGAAATTGTCAATCTGCGGATCTGCTAATCCAAAGCCTATGCTGACAATGGCAATAAGAAGCATTGTCATATATCCAAGTCCGTCTATCTGCTTTCCTGTTTTTTTGCATAACGCAAGCATAAAACCGATTATTCCGAATATTGCTCCTGATGCTCCGACAGCAAAGCCGTCATTGAACAATGCCGAAAGCAATCCGCCGGCAATTCCGGAAATAATATAAACAAAAATAAATTTTGCCGTTCCGCTGTATTTTTCCGTTCTTGTGCCGTATATATACAAAGAAAGGCTGTTCATTGCTATGTGCTCAATTCCGCCATGCAGAAACATATATGTAAAAATTCTGTACCACTGATGATATTCAAACACATATGCACCATTTACCGCAAATTTGTTTACTATGCTTTCTTCGCCAAGAATAAACTCACATATAAATATCAGAATATTTACAGCAAGCAATATGTATGTAGCAAAAGGAATTTTCGTAACCTCTTTAAGCTTTGATTTTTCAACTGCCGCTTTATGTATTTCTTCCAAAGACATATTTTCGTCGTTTTTCTGTTCTTTTCCATACGTAAGTGCTTTATTTATCGCTTTTTCTATGCCAAAGACCTTACTCGGCTGATTTTTTCCGAAATATAATTTTTCTCCATCCGTGTACCACCATACACAATGTGTATTTCCGTCTGTTTCAAGCTCTCGTTCATCAGAAAACTTTTTAATCTCACTTATGTCAGTATCGGCAAGAATATTTACGCATATAACATTATTTATAAAGCTTTTGTTTTTCTCGTTAAGTTCCGCCGCAACCTTTCTTATGTATTTATCAAATTCTCCAATTAAAATTCTTTTGTTGTCAACAATCGATACAACATATATCACCGGGCTTTCCGCCCTTGCGAATATTGCCGCAGATGTTGTATTTCCGCTGTTCTTAAGCATTGCAGTCATTTTGAACTGCATAAGCGGTAGTTCAACTGTTATTTTTCTTAAAAGTTCTTCAAACATAAATTATCTCTTTCGTTTTTATAATATTGATGCCGCAATAATAAGTGCGGCAAATCCGGGTATTCCGAGCACTCCGGTAAAAGCTGCCGTAAACAAATTCATTCCAACCGCAACAGACGGAAAAAACATATTCAGCATATAAATACCGAAAAGTCCTATTCCGGCATTTATGAGCAGCTTTGCAATAAATTTTAGCGGCCCCATAAACAATACAATAGCAAAAAATATCATACATATTGCAATCATTACCGATATAAAAGTAGCTCCGTCCATTATAAAGCCTCCTTTATGCAGTAAAAATTATTCCATCAAATTCTTTTACCGTAATTCCGGACTGTTTCGCAATTTTTATATAATATCTGTATTTACTGTTAAGTGCCGCCATTTCGTAAATATAATAGTCCGTAAGCTCATTATCCGACACCATATCAAAATTTATTCTCGCCGTTTCAAGCTCACGTTTTATTTTATCAATTTCATTCAGTACTTTTATACAGTTATCTTCCGATTTTTTATTTTTAGCCATTCTATCTCCACCTAAATTATATTTATTATAATTTATGCTGGACAGACAGCCTGTATACAAACTAAAATCTTATTCCTGCTTTTTCTATATGTGCAAGGCAGTATTTAGAAATAAGTCCTATAATTATTCCCGTAATAACGCCTGAAATAAGCAATACCGGAAGATAATAAAATACGCCTTTTGTATTCAACACAAGAGCCGCAACCGTTATCTGTGCTATATTGTGAAATATACCGCCGACTATGCTTACTCCTATAATGCTCACCGCTTTTATTTTCTTTACAATACACATTGCGCCGAAGCTCACAAGTGCTCCGGCAATGCTGTATAAAAATCCGGAAAATCCTCCGAACAACAATGATGACATAATAACTCGCACAATCGAAATAGCCAATGCCGATTTTTCTTCCATAAAATACATTGCAATAACGACTATTACGTTTGCCAGTCCAAGCTTAACTCCCTGGATAGGAACAGGCGATGGCAATACAAATTCAACATACCCCATCAGCACCGCAAGTGCGGCAAAAATGCCGTAATATGCTACTTTTTTACTCATAAATCCTCCAAATTACTCCGAAACCGAATCTATCACTGCTTTTTCTCCGCCTTCGATTTCCACAACAAGCTTATGTGGCAGACATATAATAGACTCATTTACTTTATTGATTTCCTTCTGCTCAACGCAAAGACCGTCCCTGCAATCCGCATATATGCAGTCTGCATAGCCGTCTTTCACAATAACTTTATTCTCACCGTATTCGGTCACAACATCAATGCTTCCGTCCTTATCAAGCGGAAGTCTTCCGTATTCATTGCCGTCAACATATACAACGGCGTATACGCCTTTTTCTTTGGGTGAAATAATTCCACTAAAATAAAGAATTCCGGCAACAGCCACAGCTATCACCGCAATGATTATATCAATTTTTTTCATACACTATCCTCTTTAAGTTGAAATTGTAGACAAAATAGTACATAATATATTATACACATTTTAAGGAGAAAAAACATGAAAAAATTATTTTTTATACTTCTAAGTTGTATAATGGTTTCCGGCTGTTCTTCTGCCGAAAAATCTGATGATAAATCCGGCGATAAAACAGATTTCATATTAAACACCGTATGCCAAATTAAAATATACAACGAAGACAACAGCGAAAAAACGGCTGATGAACTGATTGACGAGGCATTCGACCTTTGCCGTGAATACGAAAATACATTGAGCCGAACCATAGAAGGCAGTGATGTATATAAAATCAATCATGCCGGCGGTGCTTCGGTTGAGGTTTCCGACTCGACAATAGAGGTAATCAGCAAAGCAGAGTATTTCAGCAGTATATCGGACGGTGCTTTCGATATAACCATTGCTCCGTTAAGTATACTCTGGGATTTCCAAGGTGAAAATCCTACTGTACCTCCGGACGATGAAATAAAAAATCTATTAAATGACGTTGATTATACGGCTGTTAAAATCGACGGAAACACCGTAACATTAACAAATCCCGAAGCGGAAATAGACCTTGGCGGAATTGCAAAGGGCTATATAGCCGACAAAACAGCAGAATATCTTTCAGCAAACGGCGTAACCTCGGCAACAATAAATCTCGGCGGAAATGTATTTGCACTCGGTTCAAAAACCGACGGAACAGATTTTAACATCGGAATACAGGATCCGGCGAGTACAGACGGAAGTATAATCGGCTATGTTTCCGTATCAAATAAATCTCTTGTTACATCAGGAAGCTATGAAAGATATTTTATACAGGACGGCAAAAAGTATCATCATATACTTGATCCCAAAACAGGCTATCCTGTTGAAAACGGGCTTACTGCCGTATCAATTATTTCCGATAAATCGGTAGACGGCGACGGCTTAAGCACAACCTGTTTTGTTCTCGGACTTGATAAAGGAATGGAACTTATAAACAGCATTGACGGTGTTGAGGCTGTGTTTATTGATGAAAACGAGCAATACTATTTTTCCGATGGCTTCGGAAAGGATATAATATTTAATTATCCGGAATAACAAAAATTGTCAACAACGAAATCGTTTTTAAAAATAATGATTTTGTTGTTGACAAAAGTATATCCTTGCTGTATAATAATTCTTGCGTGAAAAATTTAAGACATTTTGCCCAGATAGCTCAGTTGGTAGAGCAGAGGACTGAAAATCCTCGTGTCACTGGTTCGATTCCGGTTCTGGGCACTTTTTTTATTTTAAGATACAGTTGCTGCTGTATCTTTTTTATTGCCCGGAATCATTGCTCTGTCTGTTTCCTGCATTTGACCACGCTTGAACGCATAAAAAGGCTTCGGGTAAACCCGAAGCCTTAATAATATCATAAGATATGAAATTACTTCTGAACGATGATACCTTTTGCAAGATAATCAGCGATTGTTGCATCATCATATCCAAGTCCCTTAAGGATTTCAGATGAGTCCTCACCAAGTCTAGGTGATCTACCATGGCAAGCTTCTTCTTCCTTAAGCATAGGAGACTCTGTGAATTTAATAGGTGTTCTGATGTAGTAGATGTCCTTTCCGTCGCACTCTTTCTTGAAGATAGAGTCATTAGCCCAGTTCTGAGGGTCGATAGCGATTTCATTCATTGTCTGAACGATTTCGAAAGGAAGGTCAGCTTCTGTGAGGAGCTTATCCCATTCAGCCATAGTCTTCTGAGCGAAGAGAGGCTCGATTTCTTCAACGAGAGCTGTAATGTTGTTAAGCATAGCAGCGTATGTTGAGAATCTTTCATCTGTTAAGAGCTGAGGAGCTCCGAGAAGGTTAGCAAATTTAGGGAACCAGTTGTCATACTGAATAAGAGCAAGCTGAATCCATCTGCCATCTTTTGTCTTATATGTTGTACAAACTGCACTGTTTGTTTTCTTTCTTGTTGAAGGCATTTCTGAACCGAAGTTAGAAGCACCAAGGAGCCAGTTGAGGCCGTAAATAGCTGTGTCAAGAAGGCTAACTGTTACTCTTTCACCAAGACCTGTCTTCTGCTGTCTGTAAAGAGCAGCACAAACGCCTGATGAAAGTGCGATACCAGCGTAGTTATCACCAAATCCTGATGCAGGGATAGCAGGTGATGTGCCTTTTTCCATAAGTGAATTAGCGATACCGCCTCTTGAGAAGTATGCTGTATAGTCGAAACCAGGTTTGTCTTTAAGGGGTCCTAATTCGCCGTATCCAAGGATTGAAGCATGGATAAGTCTGGGGAATTTCTTATGTAATGTTTCATAATCAAGGCCCATCTTAACAAGCGCTTTAACACGGTTGTTTGTTACGAAAACATCTGCTGTTTCAAGAAGTTTTAAGAAAGCTTCCATACCAGCGGGATCTTTAAGGTTGATAGCAAGACCTTTTTTACCAGCATTCTGAACATCCATACCATAGCTTGCTGTATCTGTTTCTGCAGGATAGAAGTAGCTTACCTGTGCTTTACGTAAGTCATCGCCTTTAGGTGACTCAACTTTGATAACGTCTGCACCATAAGAAGCAAGTATTCTTGCACATGAAGGTGCTGCAATGTATGTTGCGAGTTCTACAACTTTAACACCGTCTAATTGTCCCATAATTCCTATCTCCTTTTCATATATTAATATGGATTTTAGGTATTCATTTTGGAATACCTTCCCAGACATCCGACCTGCGAGGCGACCGAACATCCGAGGATAATTAACTGAATTTTAAGTGGTACAAGCATTACGGATAAGCCGTTATTCATATCCGATTACTCATAACCTCTACAGATAATATATCACTCCTCTGTATTATTTGCAACTATATTTAAAGCATTTTTTAACAATTAATTGTTTTTTGACGTTTTTATAAAATTCTATCACATTCTCTGCTTTCCATTTTGTTAATATAACACAATACATTGTGACTTTTTTTTCACAATAAATCCATTAAGTAATTTATTTGTCATTTATCATCTGTTTTTTAGTTATTTTATTTTCCATTTTCAATCCATTTAATGTATTTTTAGACAAATTTTCATATATTTAATGCTTTTACAAGCAAAAGTTTAACAATGTCCGTTGAAATTATATCAATGCACAACTAATCAGTTTTTTAGTGTAATCCTCTTTTGGTGTGGCAAATACCTCATCTGCCGTTCCTGTTTCTATTATTTCTCCGAGATACATTACAGCTATCCTGTCCGACATATAATTGACTATACCTATGTCATGTGAAATAAATATATAAGCTATTTTAAGTTCTTTCTGTAAATCACGCAGAAGATTTAATATCTGTGCCTGTACCGATACGTCAAGTGCCGATACCGGCTCATCACATATAATAACCTTCGGCCTTACTATAAGCGCTCTCGCAATGGCTATTCGCTGGCATTGACCTCCGCTTAATCTTGAAGGGTATTTATTTAAAATATCCTCATCAAGCCCAACCTTTTGGATATAGTCCTTTATTAGATTATCCATTTCTTCGCCTTCGGACATTATACCGAGCGTAATAAGCGGCTCTTTAAGAACTTCATATATATTGAATTTAGGATTCATTGAGCTCTTTGGATCTTGGAAAATGAACTGTACATCACCGCGGTATTTTCTGTATTCTTCATCGGTCATTTCGGAAATATTTTTGCCCATATAATATACGTTTCCGCTTGTCGGCTTCTGTAAATCGCCGAGGATTTCTCCCGTTGTGGATTTTCCGCTTCCGCTTTCACCTACGACTCCGAGAGTTTCTCCGCATTTAACTCCAAGCTCAATACCTTTTACGGATTTAAAAACCTTAATAGGTTTTCCTATAAGATTTTTCGCCAGAATATATTCTTTATATATATTTTCTCCGCAGAGAACATAATCTTCTTTATTCATAATCACACCTCACCGCCGCAGTATTTGCTGCATTTGCAATAGTGCAAGCCTTCTATGCCTTCTTTAACATCTCCGTTACATCTTTCATCTGCTTCTGAGCATCTCTTTTTAAAAATGCACTCCTTGCGTTCCCTATTCTTTTCAGGAACAAAGCCCGGTATTTCCATAAGTCTTTCGTCTTTTTTAATATTAAGTGACGGAATAACCCTTATAAGTGCCTTTGTATAAGGGTGTCTTGCATTTTCGAAAATTTCATCGGCAGGAGCAGATTCAAGAATTTGTCCTGCATACATAACCGCTATTCTGTGACAGTATTTTCTTATAACTCCGAGGTCATGGGATATTATAACTATCGAAACGCCGGTTTTTTCGTTTATGCTTTTAAACAAATCGAGCACCTGTGCCTGAAGAGTGCTGTCAAGTGCCGTTGTCGGTTCGTCTGCAATTATTATCTGCGGATCGTTCATAAGAGCAAGTGCAATGTTTACTCTCTGTCGCATACCGCCGGAAAGCTGCCAAGGATATGACTCGAGTATTCTGTCGGGATCTTTGAAGCCGACTATTCTCAGCTTTTCCTTAGCTCTTTCTATGCCTTCCGACTTTTTCTTTTTGTTATAAAGCATATATCCATCGGCAATCTGATTTTTTATCTTAAACATAGGGTGAAGATAGAATACGGTATTCTGCGGAACAAGTCCTATATTTTTGCCTATCAAAGCCTTTTTTGCATTTTCCGAAATTTCGTTATAATCGTTTCCGAGCACAATAAATTTATCGCTTTTTGCAGCAAGATTGCTCGGCAAAAGATTTACGACAGTTTTCATGGACAGTGTCTTTCCTGAGCCGGATTCGCCAACAAATCCCAGTATTTCGCCTTTTTTAAGCTCAAATGATATATTGCTTGCAATAACCCTGTCCGTTGCGCTGTCTGTTATAGTAAGATTTTTAACTTCAACAATACTTTCCGAACCGTTCATCGTTTTCCTCCTTTGCCGTTTTCAAGGAGCTCATTTAAACCGTCTCCGAATAAATTAAATCCAAGTACCGTAAACACGATTGCTATACCTGGAGCAACCGCAAGATAAGGATAAGTGAGGAAATATTTTCTTGATTCGTTCAGCATAAGTCCCCAGCTTGCATTAGGTGCCTGTATACCAAGACCAAGGAAGGAAAGTGATGTTTCAACCATAATCGCATGGGCTATGCTTGAGCTGAACTGTGTAATAAGTCGTGTTGCCATAAGCGGAATATAATGTTTTTTGAACAATCTTCTTTTTGTTATTCCGTAGCTTTTTGCCGCCTTAACAAACAGCATGCTTTCCGTATCAAGCACCATTGAATATACAAGTCTTGCAAAAGTAGGAACAATAAACATTGCTATTGCCACTATTGAACCTTTTTCTCCTCTGCCGACAACAAGCACAAGCATCATGGCAAGAAGTATTCCGGGAAAAGCCATCATACCGTCAACAAATCTCATTATTATTGAAGAAACGATATTTTTGCTCATTGCCGCAAAGCCGCCGAGAATTATTCCGATAACGGCACCGAAAGCCGTTGAAACAACTCCGACAAGCAATACCGTTCTTGAGCCCATCATTATTCGGCTAAGTATATCCCTTCCGAAATTGTCCGTTCCGAGTATATAAGATTCATTCGCTCCCGGTCTGAGGAAATTTAAGGTGGTATTCATTTCAATGGGATCATGCGGCATATATATAAACGATACTATGCACACAATCACAACCGCCAATATAAGTACAGTGCCAATAGCAAGACTCACGTTCCATTTTTTTCTTGATTTATTCATACTTTTTTTCATAGCATCATTCACCTCTTGTCCTTATTCTTATTTTAGGATTGAGAAGCATGACTATAAGGTCAACCACAAGCGATGTAAACACAACAACAGCTGTTATGAACATAACTATACCCTGTAAAAGGACAACATCTCTCTGCTCAACCGCAATAAGCAGAAGTCTTCCGAGTCCCGGCAGTGAAAATACAGATTCCACAACTACCGTACCGCCCATAAGCTTTGCAAACTGCATACCTATTACATTTATAGGTGCAATCATTGCACTTCTTATTGCATATTTAAAGTATATTGTTTTGTTCTTAAGTCCTTTAACTCTTGCCATATCCATATAATCCTGATCCAGTGTATCAATCATACTCGTTCTTATTGAACGGAGCATCATTCCTGTCTCGCCTATTGCAAGAACCGTACAAGGCATTGCCAGACTTCTGAGATGCACAAAAAGACCGTCGCTTAACGGTGAATAATCCGAAATAGGAAACCACTTAAGCTTCAGCCCGAAGAAAATTATGAAAAGCATACCTATCCAGAACGTAGGTATAGCCGAGCCAATCTGCATTACACTTCTTGAAAAATAATCAATAGCTGTATTTCTTTTTATTGCGGAAACCGTTCCGAGAAGTATTGACACAACCATTGCGATTAAAATAGAAAGAACTGCAACCGAAGCAGTTACAGGAAGTCTGTCTATTATAAGTCCGAGTACGCTTGTACTGTATAAATATGATTTACCGAAATCAAGTCTTAAAAGGCCTCCGAGCCATTCAAGATACTGTACAATCCATGGTCTGTCGAGTCCCATTGCATTTCTGAGCTCTGCAAGCTTATCAGGGCTTGCATCTGTTCCGAGTATAAGCTGTGCGGCATCTCCCGGAATAAGCATAAGCACAAAATAAGTAATAAACGACACCACGAAAATTACTACAAGTGCGCTCCAAATTCTTTTAATTATATAATTCTGCATATCACTTCACCCTTTTTAAAATAAGAGGGAACGGATAACGCTCATTATCCGCTCCCGAAATATTATTTATACTCAGCTGAAGCTGACTGCCTTAAGATTCAACATATCAATAGGATAGATTTCAAAGTTCTCAACCTTGTCATTGAGGCCATAGAATTTTGAAAGTGACTGGATATATACGCAGGGAACCTCTTCTGCAAGAATCTTCTGGATTTCAGCATATATTTCCTTACGCTTTGCTTCATCCTGCTCCTGAACAGCTTCATCAAGAAGATCGTCTACATCACCTGAAAGAAGGCTGATATAGTCACCGCTTGTTGATTTATATCTTGAAAGGAAGTTATAAGGATCAAGTCTGCCTGAATGTGCAACAACAGTCATATCGTACTTGTGGTCTGTGTATACATCGCTCATCCATGTAGCCCATTCGATTATTTCAATGTTGCATTTAACACCTATTTTGCTGAGCTGGTCAGCAATGATTGTACCTGTGTCAACGTGTGTCTGATATGTTTTAGGTAATTTAAGGCTTAATGTAATTCCATCAGGATAGCCTGCCTCTGCAAGAAGAGCCTTAGCCTTTTCAACATTGTAAGGCATTACATCTGTTGTATCAACATAGTAAGGTGATGATACGGGAAGATGTGAACCGATCTTTGTTCCGTTACCCCAAACTACTGTGTTTATAATTTCATCTTTATCTATTGCCATTGCAATAGCCTGTCTAACCTTTTCATTTGAAAGATATTCATTTTCCTGGTTAAGTGCAAGAATCTGAATTGAGTTCTGAGGCTTTGAAAATCCTTTAACTCCGTCTGTATTGTTAAGTACATCAATCTGGTCTGCTGTAACCTCTGTTATATCAACATCGCCTACCATTAAAGCCGCAAGCTGTGATGTCATATCAGGAATAAGCTTATACTGAACATTTTCAATATTAGCCTTTTCTCCGAAATAATCATCATTTCTTACAAGTGTAATTGATTCCTGAGGAGTCCACTGAACAAACTTATAAGCTCCTGTTCCGACAGGCTCTGTTTTAAGATTGTCTGCTGCTTCTTCAGGAACGATTGCTGTCCAGGGATAAGCAAATGAATCGAGAAGATCAACGTCAAGCTTTTCTGTTGTAAATTTAATTGTATAGGGATCGATTACGTCAATTCCTATAATGTTTGCATACATCTTAGCCTTAGGGCTTTCTGCGTCCTGAAGACGTTCGAATGAGTATTTAACGTCATCGGCTGTCATTTCTCTTCCGTTATGGAAAAGAACGCCTTCGTTAAGATTGAATGTAATCTCTTTGCCGTCATCTGAAATTGTCCAGTCCTTTGCAAGGTCGGGAATTATGTTCCAGTCTGCATCACATGTTATAAGTGTGTCATAAATGTTGCTTGTTACCTCAAGTGTAGAGATTGCTGCCGTTCTCTGAGGATCAAAGCCTTCGGGATCTGTTGTATACGCTATTGTAAGTGTATCCTTTGTTGAGTCCCCTGTGTTTTCTGTTTCTGTTGTTTTTTCGTCTGAAGTTTTAGAACTTCCGCAGCCTGCCACGCCCAATACAAATGTAGCGGACATAAGTACTGCCAATACTTTCTTTAACATTTTCTTTCTCCTTCCAGTTAATAAAATTTTTAATGTTAAAATATCTTTTACTGAAAACAGCCATAAGCCATATTCCGTATTTGTTAAAATCAAACCCGACAGCCGGTATCCGTTTTAATACGAAAATATTTATTATAACTGCTTGCCTTTAGAACCAATGTCCTAAAAGTAGATGGCACTTTAATTAAACATATATTTAACCAAAAGTCAATAGTATTTTTAACATTTTGTAATATGCTACATTCTTTACAAGGTCTATTTGTGCATTTTTACAAAAACATTTTTGATTTATTGACACTTTTTAAAAAAAGAGTATCATTATTTAATCTATTATTACATCACATATCAGGAGGCAGAATTTCAATGAACGTAATTGACGCAATCAACAAAAGACGCAGTATCAGAAAATTTGAGGATAAACCGGTCGAAAAAGAAAAAATCGATCTTCTTTTAAGAGCAGCTATGCAGGCTCCTTCCGCTGTAAACGAGCAGCCTTGGGAATTCATTGTTGTAGAAGACAAGGATACACTTGAAAAGCTTTCTCATGCTCACGATTATGCAATGGCAATGAAAAACGGAACTCTTGCAATACTCGTTCTTGCCAACAAAAACTATTTTGCTATCGACAGCCTTTGGCAGCAGGATCTTTCAGCCGCTTCCGAAAATATGCTTCTTGAAGCAGTTGAGCTCGGACTCGGTGCTACATGGATGGCAATAGCTCCTATCGAAGATCGTGTTGCTTACATAAGAGATTTATTCAATCTTCCCGAAAATATAATTCCTTTCAATATGATTGCTTTCGGATATCCTACAAAGGAAAAAGATTTTGATGACAGATTCAAAGCAGACCGTGTTCATTACGAAAAATATTAATATATATAATAAACGCCATTCGGTGATTAAACCGAATGGCGTTTTTATTGTTTAGCTTATTTTGATGTTGCTACAATCTTTGTTGCCTTGCCTTCTGCATTTCTTGTGATTGTAACAGTATAATCCTTCATTACATAAATGTTTATAAATTTAGAAAGTTCCATATCATCTCCGTCTACCTTTACCTTTGCTCCGGATGATATATCATAGCTATATGTTGTTGAACCGATAGTAAGCTTAATTTTATCTTTATCAACGGATACAAGCTTTCCGGTTCTTGATTCCATAGAGCTAGAAGCGACGATTCTCTTAACTTCATCATCTGAATTAAGTGTAAGCTTAGCTGTGTAATCATCATCATCCATTAAATTTTTAAGTTTTTTTATTGATTTGATATCACCGTCAACCGATACAGAAACTTCATCTGAAATAGTATAAGTTTTCTTTGAACCGCTGTCAGTCTTTATCGTTATCTTTGAAGATGAAAGCGATGTAATCTGTCCTTCAAGCTCATCTTTTTTTGTTCCATCCTTTGTTGTTGCTTCTACATAAGTAACTCTGTCGGCTCCGTTGAGTGTAAGCTTAACAGTTACTGTTGCTGATTTTTTCTTATCAAGAAGCTTATCAATGTTTGAATAACTTCCGTTAAGCTTAATTTCATATCCGGCAGTCGCCCATTCATACCATTTTGTACTTGAGCCTGATTTAATTTTGATTCCATCAGAATAGTCTGCATCAACTAATGTACCCGTTGTGCCGGCTGTGCTTGTTCCTTTAGAAAGTGTTGCTGCTATCTTAGTAACTTTATCATTCTTTGATATTGTAAGCTTAACATCATATTCCTTATCATCATCTACTCTTGATATAAGAGTTGAAAGCTTAGAAGAAGAGCCGTCTATCGTTACCGTAACATCATCATCAAGATCGTATGTCTTTTTGCTGTCATCGGATTTCTTTATTTTGATTGTAGACTTACTTATTGATACAAGCTCACCGCTGACTGTGCTTGAAGTTGAAGATGCTTTTTTCTTAGCAACTATTTTAGAAACCTCATTATCACTGTTAAGAGTTATTGTTGCTGTGCATGTTGTATCCGATACAGCAGATTTAAGCTTGCTGTATGTTGATGATGAACCGTCAAGTGTTACTTTAATATCATCTGTATCATCGGGAAGGTTATAAGAATATTCATTCTTATTTGCCTCGATAGTAATCTTTGTTTTAGAAAGTGATGTAATCTCACCTGTGAGAGGTTTTGATTTTGTTGCATCTATTCTTGTAACATAATCACTCTTGTCCAATGTTATCTTTGCATTGATTGTATATCCATCTTTGTAAAGCTTGATAAGCTCATCTACATCCGAGCTGCTTCCGTCAAGCTTAACAACAACATCCTCATATCTCTTATCCAATGTATATGACGTTGACTTTCCGTTCTGCTCAATAGAAATTTTCTTTGTTGTTATTGACTTAACGTCACCTTTGATTTCATCCTTTGTTGAAGTATCCTTTCCTGTTGAATAAAGGATAGTAAGGAATGTAACCTTATTATTTTCCACAACAGCAACTACCGTATCACCTTCACTTATTTTTGATGCGTTTACATATTCGTTGTTCTTTAATATAACAGTAGAAGAATCAACCTTTATTGTCTTGTCCTTTTTATCAACCGTAACAGTTACGTCTGCTGAGCTGCCGTTTGCATCAACCTTGCTTACGATACCTGTAAACTGCTCTCTTGTACTTACCGGAGGCACAACGACCGTTGAACCGTTTTCCTTAAGCTTATTATATGTCTTTGTTGAAAGAACAGCCATTTCTGCACGGTTGATATTTGCTTTAGGATTAAAGTTGTTGCTACTGTCACCTACCATTAAGTTAAGTCTGTTAAGAAGCTCAAGATATGTAACAGATGTTGAAGCTACCTTATCCTTATCGTTATATGTAAGTACAGGATTTGCAGTAAGAGTATATTTCTTTGCAAGAGCCTTTCCGAATATAACTCCTACGTCCTCTCTTCTCGCATTGCCCTGTTTTCCGTTTCTTACAAATATAGAAATATCATTTGTTGTAAGTATTGAATTTTCAAGACCGTATGCAACAGCCTCATATGCCCATGAAGGAATGTTTGCACTCTGCATTGTCTGCATCCATCTCGAAACAGTCATACTGTCTACCTTCTGTGAAGTATCGTTTGCTGTCATAATGGAATACATAAGCTGAACAGCCTCGCAGTATGTTACGTTATTTCTTGCCTTACAAAGCAATTTCCCGTTTTCTGTATATCCTGCCATAAGTCCAAGATCCGCAGCCTGATTGATATACTGTTCTGCTCCCGACCACGGAACATCATTTATATCCGCAAATTTTGAAGCAGCAAAAGCCGGAACGCTTGCTGTTCCCGCAAAACACACAGCCGCCATAGCCAGTGCTATAAAATTCTTTTTCATATTATATTTCCTCCTTATATTCAGATGAATATATCGTTTTGTAAGTTTGTTTCTATTATATATTTTCAAGGCCATAAAAATCAATACAAGCCTATCTATCTTAAAATATTTGTAAGTATTATTTTCGATTTAGGACATTTATCCCCAATAAATTATGTTTATTTTACGTATATAAGCTTTCTATATTTACAGACTAAACTTATACTTGATATATATTAAATTTTCTATATAATATATCGTGTTGGCATATAAACATCAACATATACAAACTTCAAGAGGATTATTATGAATAAATTTCTAAATAAAATGACTCAGGCACAGACAATAGCCTTTGGCTTTCTTATAATTATATTAATCGGAACTATTCTTCTTATGCTTCCCATAGCTTCAAGGAGTGGACACAGTGCAGGATTTTTGACTGCACTTTTTACTGCAACAAGTTCCACATGCGTTACAGGCCTTGTTGTTGTTGATACCTATACACATTGGTCACTTTTCGGTCAGCTTATTATTATCATACTGATACAGGTAGGCGGCCTTGGCTTTATAACAATCGGCGTGCTTTTTTCAATACTTCTTAAAAAGAACATCGACCTTAAACAGCGAGGTCTTTTGAAGGAAAGCGTAAACACAATACACATAGGTGGTGTTGTCAGGCTTGTAAAAAAAATTTTTATAGGTACGGTAATATTCGAAGGCATAGGTGCTATCGTTCTGTCATTCCACTTTGTAAAAGAATATGGCCTTATCAGAGGTATATACTACGGAGTATTTCATTCAATATCGGCCTTCTGCAACGCCGGCTTCGATCTTATGGGTAACAAAGCTCCATATTCATCATTTACCAACGACTACGGCAATATATTGATAAATGTAACAATAATGGCTCTTATTGTTATAGGCGGTCTTGGTTTCATCGTATGGGACGATTTATCAAAAAATAAATTTCATTTCAGAAAATATATGCTCCATACCAAAATAGTGCTTACAACTACAGCAATATTGATTTTTGGCTGTGCTGTCCTTTTCTATATATTTGAAAGTCCTAACCTGCTTTCCGATATGAGCACAAAAGACAAAATTCTTGCATCACTCTTCAGCTCGGTAACGGCAAGAACAGCCGGCTTTAATACCATTGATACTGCTTCTCTTACATCAAGCAGTAAGCTTCTTACGGTTGCCCTTATGTTCATCGGCGGAAGTCCCGGTTCTACTGCCGGAGGTATAAAAACAACAACTGCTGCTGTTGTTATATGCTATATTATAAATACGTTAACAGGCAAACCCGACTGCAACATTTACAAAAGACGTATTGCCGATGCAACCGTCAAAAAAGCCTGCGTAATAGTCTGTGTAAACCTTCTTATCGGTCTTATAGGAACAATTATAATATGCCATCTTCAAAACAGCGCTCCGATAAGCGATGTTCTTTTTGAAGTGTTTTCCGCAATAGGCACCGTAGGAATGTCCACAGGCATAACAAGAGAGCTTATCGCTCCTTCAAGAATCATAATTGCTATACTTATGTATTGCGGTCGAATAGGCAGTATAACATTTGCTCTTGTGTTCACTGAAAAGAAAAACGTAGCAAGAGTCACTCGTCCCGAAGGAAAAATAACTGTAGGTTAATATACGGAGGTACTTATGAAATCAGTATTAATGATAGGAATGGGCCGTTTCGGTCATCATTTATGTGAAAACATGGTTGAACTCGGAAATGAGGTTATGATAATCGACGAGGACGAAAAATCAATCGCCGATCTTACTAACATCGTAACAAGCGCACTTATAGGCGACTGTACCGATCCTGAAATTCTCAAAAACCTTGGCGTAGGAAATTACGATATCTGCTTTGTCTGCATAGGTTCAAACTTCCAGAGCAGTCTCGAGATAACAAGTCAGCTCAAGGAGCTTGGTGCAAAATATGTAGTAAGCAAGGCAAGCAGAGATATTCACGCAAAGTTTCTTCTTCGAAACGGAGCAGACGAGGTAATATATCCCGACAGGGATATTGCCGAAAAGGTTGCCAAACGCTTTACCGCAAACAATGTTTTCGATTATATCGAGCTTACGGAAAAATATTCTATGTACGAGGTGCCTCCGCTCAAAAAATGGATAGGCACAGCAATAATGGATTCGGATATTCGCCACAAATATAATATAAGCATACTCGGCATCAAAAATGGAGAGGATATTAATATGCTTCCTCCGGCAAACTATGTTATAAAAGAAAACGACCATCTTATGATTATCGGCAGTAATGAAGATGTTGACAGAATTATTAAACTTTTGTGATTTTTTTAAAATAATATTGCCGTATAATATCTTTTGTGCTAAAATGTTATAAGTGTCTTTATGAGAAACCACTTGGGAGGAAAATAGAATGAATACATTATCAACAGTATTAACTGTTATTTTAGCAATCGTAGGCGTAATATTATGTGTAATTATACTTTTACAGTCTAACCGTGCAGCCGGTCTCGGTGCAGTAGGTGCTTCTACTTCCACTGATTCATACTGGAGCAAAAATAAGGGAAATTCAATCGAAGGTTCTCTTTCAAGACTTACAAAAATTCTTGGTGCATTATTTATGATTATTGCATTTGTTATAAGTCTTATCGGCTAAATGCCATTACGGTCAGGTACGGTTGTGCCTGACCTTTTGTTTTATATCGGGAATTTAAGATTAATAATTTAATAATACTAAAGGCAGGTGTTAAAAATGGAGCTTAACGATATAAATAAAGAACGAAAAGAAAAAATAAAAGCTTATATATACAGTGAAAACTATATTCCGCTTAAACGACACGAAATCCGTCTTATGCTTGACGTGCCGCCGGAGGATGCTCCCGTTTTTGAGGATATGATAACCGAGCTTATAAAAGAAGGCTCTGTTGTGGAAACAAAAAAAGGCAAGCTCATGGCAGCCGAAAAAATGAACATCTATACCGGTATATTCAACGGAACGCAAAAAGGATATGGCTTTGTAAAAGTTGAAAGCCTCGAAAACGACATATTCATTCCGGCTGATTACACCTACGGAGCACTAAACAAAGACACTGTTCTTGTCAAAATAACAAAGCAGTCTCATGACGGCTTGAGAGCCGAAGGTGAAATAATCCGAATAATCGAAAAAGGCTCGGACGAGATTGTCGGAACCTTCCAGTCCGTAAAAAGCTTTGGATTTGTTATCCCCGACGACAAAAAAATCAGTCAGGATATATTTATCCCTGCCGGAAAAACAAAGGGCGCTGTTGACGGTCACAAGGTAGTTGCCAAAATAACGAAGCGTTCCGTCGGAAACACTAACCCCGAAGGCATCATAACCGAAATAATCGGTCATATAAATGATCCGGGCGTTGATATTCTTTCCGTAATAAAGCAGTTCGACCTTCCGGAGAGCTTTCCCGAAGACGTAATGAAACAAATTGAAAGCATTGATCCGGATAAAATCGACGAAAGACTTGTCGAAGGCAGAGATGATTACAGGGATATTCTTACGGTAACAATAGACGGTGATGATTCAAAGGACTTTGATGATGCGGTTTCAATACAGAAGCTGGATAACGGAAATTACCTCTTAGGCGTCCATATTGCCGATGTAACGGAATATGTTAAGGAAAACTCACCGCTTGACAAAGAGGCATTAAAACGAGGCACAAGCATATATCTGGTAGACAGAGTTATTCCTATGCTTCCGCATAAGCTTTCAAACGGCATATGCTCGCTCAATCCCAATGTAGACAGGCTTGCATTGAGCTGTACAATGGAAATCGACAAAAAAGGCAATGTGGTTTCACACAAAGTTGCCAAAAGCGTAATTCGCTCCGACAGACGAATGACCTATCATATAGTAAATGAAATACTCGAAAACGACAATGCAGAATACAAAGCCGAATATTCAGACCTTGTCGATATGTTCAAAACAATGCTTGAATTAAGAAATATACTTCTTGCAAAGCGTCAGAAACGCGGCTCTGTCAACTTCGACCTTCCCGAATGCCAGATAGTTCTCAATGACAAAGGCGAGCCAATAGAAATCAAACCTCATGAAAGAAATACGGCAACAAGCATAATCGAAGAATTTATGCTTATCTGCAATGAAACAATAGCAGAGGATTATTTCTGGCAGGAGCTTCCCTTTGTATACCGTAACCACGAAGCACCGGATGAAGAAAAAATCAAAAAGCTTTCGCAGTTTATTTATAACTTCGGCTACCGATTTAAGGGCAATGTTACAGAGGAAATACATCCTAAAGCAATCGCCCAGCTTTTAAAGAGCGTTGAAGGAAAGCCCGAGGAGCATATAATAAGCCGAGTTGTGTTAAGAAGTATGAAACAGGCAAAATATATGCCGGAAAACTTAGGTCATTTCGGTCTTGCGGCAAAATATTACTGCCACTTTACTTCCCCAATAAGACGTTATCCCGACCTCCAGATACACAGAATAATAAAAGAAAATCTGTCCGGAGGCTTAAACGAAAAACGAATCAAGCATTACGACAAAATACTTGCCGATGTTGCGGAGCAAAGCTCAAAGCTCGAACGCCGTGCAGAAGAGGCAGAACGAGAAACCGATACAATAAAGAAGGTTCAGTATATGACAAAATATATCGGAGAAACCTTCACCGGCATTATATCCGGCGTAACCAACTGGGGTATATTTGTCGAACTGCCAAACACAGTAGAAGGCCTTATATCTCTCAATTCGCTTACAGATGATTACTATGTATATGATGCGGATAAGATGTGCGTTACAGGCGAGCATTCGCTGAAAAAATTCAGCCTTGGCGATGAAATAACAATCGTCGTTAAATATGCCGATGTTGCAAACCGCACAATAGATTTTCTGCTTGCAAAATAATATATGTATTCACTCACCCATGGCTAAGCCATGGGTTATTTTTTTATACACATCAAAACCCATGGGGCTTTGCCTTAGGGCGTACACGCCAAAAAAAATGAGGCCTCCGGTTTCCCGGAGACCTCGGTCCCATATAATTAAAATTGGCTTTAATTTTAATTACCTTAAATTAATTTGTACAGAACAATTAGTTAAGTGTTACTGTGCCAGAAGCTTCTGTCCAGTTGATTGCACTGATACCAAGTGAGTTAGCAAGATCTCTTACAGGGATAAATGTTCTGTCGTTTACGATAGCTGCTGTTGTGTTCATTGCAACAGGTGTACCGTTGATGTACATTGTTCTTGAACCGATTGTCATAGAAATGATTCTCTGTCCGCTGAGTACTGTTACTGTTCTTGATGCTGCATCCCAGTTAACTGTTGCACCAAATGCTTCTGAGATTGCTCTTACAGGAAGCATTGTGTAGTTTTCGCTGTTGATGTATGCGGGAGCGTCAAGGTTAACTGTTTCTGTACCTACTGCCATTGTTGAAGCGCCAACTGTGATGATGATCTTCTTGTTTGTTGTAGAGTCATCCTGGTCACGAGCTGATGTGATTACGTCAACATAGCTGTCGTTTACTGTTACTGCTTTGTACTTGAAGATTGCATCGTAAGTTGCTTTTTTTGTATCTTTCTTCTTAGTAACTGTTACTGCATCTGCATCATATACATCCTTGTCTGTGTCTGAGTTTTCCCAAAGGATGTTGACTGCCTTATCATATACTTTTACTTTATCAACTGTCTTTGTGAAATATCCACCGATATTCTGAAGAGCATATCCGCCTACAGGAAGTGTTCTGTCGAGGTAAAGTTCAAGACCGCTGATTACGATTGTTGAAGCCTCTGTTGACTCATCGTTTACTGTTACTGTAAGTAATGCTTTGTCGTTTCTTGTTTCATAAAGTTCAACATCATCAGGATGGTTGTCATCAATATCAACGTCAACATCGATGTCACCTTCTGTAACTTCTACTTTACCTGCATCTTCGAAGTCCATCTTTTCAACACCAAGGATAACCTTGTCGCCATCCTTAAGGATACCTTCTTCTGCCTCTGTGATAACAACATCGTTTACAGGTACATATCTGTAATCGATAAGTACTTCGCTTGTCTTAGCTGTTACTGTATAAGGAGCTTTAACTGTTGCAACCTTAAGTGTTACATCATCAAACTGTCCGCCGAGTGTAACGTTTACATCACCTGTGAATGTAGGTGCTGCATTAAGGATGAATTTAACGTTGAAATCTGTCTTCTTAGACTCGTCGTCATTCTTTGAATAATTCTTGATTGTTACAACGTTTTCGTCGATTTCATATTCGAAATCTTTGTTATCTGTACCATCAAAGATAGCGTTTACTACTTCGATTCCTTCGGGGAATGTGAATGTAGCCTTTCTTGATGTATTAAGGATATCGCCTGTGTTTTCTTCAACTGATACCTTAAGTGTGTTTTCATCATCGTTGTCAGCACCTGACCAGATCTGAGGAAGGTCTTTGTCTTCTACTGAGTATGTAACAGCTTCCTTAACCATCTTAGCAACTTCAAGCTTAACATTTGAGAATGCCTTAGAACCTGTGTTGTCTGCTGAAACTGTGATTGTAGCTACATCATTAGCTTTGCATTTCTTAGCAGCTTTAATGTTAATGCCAGAAATTGTAAGCTGTGAATTAATGTCATTAGCTTTTAATTTATCAATAACAGCTTTAGATAATGTGATAACCATTTCATCACCATCAATTATCTGTACATGTACGTCTTTATCATCTTCAAGTAATTTTAAGTTATCATTCTTATCATATTCTATATTTTCTTCAGTATCATCTCTAAATCCAATACTTTCGTTTAAGAAATCGATCGAAACATCAGATTTTACTTTGTCAAAATCCCAGTTGCCGCTAAGTTTAAGCTTGATTTTGCCTTCTTTAAGTACATCGGGTGTAAGCTCTGTAATAGTAATAGCTTTGATTTCTTTTGTGCTTTCTCCATCTTCAACAAATGTTGTAATACCTTCGTTTTCGATTGTAACCTTGCCAGTCTGAGCTGTTGCAATAACTTCTGACTTTGTACCAAAAACTGTTACATTGCTTGAGAATTTAGCTACTACATCACCTGCATCGCCAGCCTTAACAATTAACGGGAGTACACAAGTTTTTTCGTTATATACATCTGCATTAAGTGAAATAACTGCTCTTGTATCACTCTTTACATCAATAGCAAGAATACCATATGCATTATCAACCATATCTTTTACATAGGTATTATCTTTATACTTATCTTTACCATACTGTTCCATTAAGTAAATTGTGTTGTCATCATCATCTTCGCCATCATCAGCAAATTTACCGTTTGTAAGTGTTACTTCAACATCAAAATACTTTTTGCCAACAGCGTCGCTTCCATTAACAGCCTTACCATCTTTGTTAATTCCATCTTTTGCTGTAAATGTCTTAGTGTCTTCTGCTTTTACAACTTTGTCATCTCTTTTCATTTCGACTCTTGATGTAAAAGTTTTGTCTGTACCCACTTTAACTTCATCAACTACATTAAGCTTTGTTGATGCGAAAGCTGTTGCCGGTACCATTGCTACTGTCATAACAGCGGCAATAAGTAATGCCAATTTTCTTTTCATCTTTTTTCCTCCTTTAATTTTAAATGTACGTATTGGCTTATACAAATTGACTGATATATTCATAAAGCACTTTGTTTTCCACCGTTTTGTCGGGTAAACGGTTATGCACACTGTGCAACATGCACATATCTATCAATTAGTATATGTTCATTTTACCCCCCCGGAAAATGTCAAGGGTTTTTGGCATTTTGTAACATAACTGTAACATTGGCATTTATACCTTTATCCACAGCCTTGCATTTTTCACCGATATGCGAGCATATCGGTCTTGACATTTTCCACGATCGGCAAACAAAAAACAGACTGCCAACCGACAATCTGTTTTTGGTGAAAATATTTAATTGATTCTTACTCCCCTATATAATCAAACGCAATTCTCGAACTTCCGTCATATGTATAAATAGTTCCGCATTCTTTAAAGCCGTATTTCTTAACGGCCGACTGCATGGGTTTATTGTTTTTATGTGTATCGATTCTGAGGTATTTATTCTTTTCTTTACAAAAATCAAAGCATATTTTTGAAAAGCCTTTAACCTGTCCGTTTGATGCTATTCTGTGAATTGTTCCGTATACGGCATTGCTGTGCCATTCACCGTTATCAATTATCTTGTAGGTTTCGTCCTCACCGACTATAAACGCAAATATGCCACAAATTTTTCCGTTCTCAACACCTACATACAAATTGTTTTTTGCAATATCATCTTCGAGCATTTCTCTTTTGGGATAGCCACCTGCCCATTGTGTCGGGTTTCCAACGGTTTTCATAAATTCTCTCGCATATGAGTATATTTCCATAACTTCCGGTAAATCTTCGTTTTCTGCCAATCTTATGTCCATAAAATTTTTCCTTCCGGTCTGAATATTACAAAAGCCATCTTCTTTAAAAGAAAACGGCTTTTGTATAAGCATTTATATTATTCTTCTGTTGTTTCTTCTTTTGCAACTATTGCGATTCCGAGCTCATCAAGCTGTTTCTGGTCAACAACGTCAGGAGCATTTGTCATAGGGCATGACGCGTCCTTAACCTTAGGGAATGCAATTACATCTCTTATGCTTGTTGCTCCGCTCATAAGCATTATTATACGGTCAAAGCCGAATGCAAGTCCGCCATGAGGAGGAACTCCGTATTTGAAGGCGTCAAGAAGGAAACCAAATCTTTCCTGTGCGCTTTCATCAGAGAAGCCGAGAAGGTTAAATATCTTCTGCTGTATGTCACGTCTGTGGATACGGATACTTCCGCCGCCAAGCTCAAAGCCGTTAAGTACCATGTCATAAGCCTTTGCACGAACCTTTGAAGGATCTGTGTCAAGAAGCTCAAGGTCTTCGTCCATAGGGCATGTGAACGGATGATGTTCAGCAACATATCTGTTTTCTTCTTCGTCCCACTCGAACATAGGGAATTCTGTTACCCATAAGAATCTGAAATCGCCGGGCTTCGTTAAGTTCTGGCGTTTTGCTATTTCGCATCTTAAAGCTCCGAGTGAATCAAATACAACCTTATCCTTGTCTGCACAGATAAGAATTAAGTCGCCGGGCTTTCCGTCAAGTGCGGAAACAATCTCCTGAAGCTTTTCGGGTGTAAAGAATTTTGCAATCTGTGACTTAAGTGAACCGTCATCATTAACAACGATCCATGCAAGTCCCTTTGCTTTGTATGTCTTAACAAATTCAACAAGCGAATCAATCTGTTTTCTGGGGTAATGACCGCAGCCTTCCGCATTGATCGCTCTTACACTGCCGCCTGCCTCAATGGCATTTTTGAATACAACAAACTCTGTATCCTTAACGATTTCTGTTATGTCGTGAAGCTCCATGCCGAAACGTACATCAGGCTTGTCTGAACCAAAACGTGTCATTGCCTCTGCATATTTCATTCTCTGGAGGGGAATCTGAACATCAACATCAAGAATTTCCTTGAATACCTTCTTGATAAGTCTTTCGTTTACGTCAAGAATATCGTCAACATCAACAAATGAAAGCTCCATATCAACCTGTGTAAATTCAGGCTGTCTGTCTGCTCTTAAGTCCTCATCACGGAAGCATTTTGCTATCTGGAAATATTTGTCCATTCCGGATACCATAAGTAACTGCTTGAAAAGCTGCGGTGACTGAGGAAGTCCGTAAAAGCTGCCGGGATGCACACGGCTGGGAACGATATAATCTCTTGCACCTTCGGGAGTGCTCTTGCCAAGCATAGGTGTTTCGATTTCAAGGAAGCCTTCATCGGAAAGGAACTTTCTTATAACCTGTGCTGTTCTGTGACGCATTTCAATATTTTTGAACTGGCAGGGACGTCTTAAATCAATATATCTGTACTTAAGTCTTAAATCGTCCTTAACAGTAATTTCGTCTTCAACCTGGAACGGAGTTGTTTCGCTTTCGGAAAGAATACGAAGCTCGTCTGCTATAATCTCGATAGCACCTGTCTTCATGTTCTTGTTTACGTTTCCCTCTGTTCTCGGCGCAACCTTACCTCTGATTGCTACAACGTATTCGCTTCTTATTGTTTCAGCCTTATTAAAAAGCTCCTTATCAGAATTGTTTCCGTCTACAACAGCCTGTACAATTCCTGTTCTGTCCCTGAGGGCAATAAAGATAAGCTGGCCAAGGTCACGTCTTCTCTGAACCCAGCCCATAACAGTTACTTCGCTTCCGATAAGATTTTCACTGACATCGCAGCACATATGGCTTCTTTTTAAGCCTGTCATTGCTTCTCCCATAGTAATTTATCTCCTTAAAACAATAGTATTAAAATTTAACGCACTAAGAACAGTATATCATTATTATGTCAAAATTCAATAATAAACCTGTTTATCAGCATTCTTTTGCGTCGCCCCAGATTCTTTCAAGACTGTAGAACGAACGCTGTTCTCTGTCAAAAATATGGATTATAAGATTGCCGTAATCAAGAAGTATCCAGGCTCCGCCGGAATATCCTTCCGAATGATGAAGCTTATATCCGGCTTTAAAAAGCTTTTCGTTTGCACTGTCTGCCATAGCTCTTACCTGGTTAGGATTGCTTCCGCTGCCGATAACAAAGAAATCGGCAATGTTGCTTAAGCCCGAAAGGTCAAGTACCTTTATATCCTCACCCATTTTATCATCAAGAGCCTCTTTTGCGATTTCGGCCATCTTTAACGCTTCGTTGTGTAATTCTTCGTTCATATATTTCCTCCTTATTCGGTAATTCTTTTATAGTATTCGAGTGCCTCAACCGAATACGGGTGAAGCGCTCTGTTTCTTTCTTTAACATATTCAATAGTGCTTTCAAGAATATATGCCATAGCCTTGTCAAGGTTCTCATAAGCAAGTTTTCTTGCCTTTTCAAGTCCGTCAAAAGGCTTTCTGTTCGGCTCGATGTAATCGGCAATGAACACTATTTTTTCAAGCACAGTCATTTCCGGCTTTCCTGTCGTATGCCATCTTATCGCACCTATTATATCCTCATCCTCAACGCCGTACTCTCTTTTTGCCACCTCTGCACCGAGAAACGGATGAATAAGTCCGAGCTGTTTTTTCATAACGTCATCAACCGGAACATGATATTCCTTGCAGAAACGCTTTTTCATGTCGTCGGGATAGTCCTTTGCACAGTCGTGCAGAAGTCCGGCATATTCGGCTTTTTTTACAAGCTCCGCATCACCGTATACTGCGGCAAGCTTCTGTGCCTCTTCCGCAACGCCGAGCGTATGAATATATCTATCAATCGAAAGTGCCGACTGAAGTTTTTCTTTTATAACATCAACAGATAACATTTAATTACACCTTCTATATAAATTATGCTCATTGATATATTTTTCCGTTTTATCCGGAACAAGATATTTTATTGACTTACCTTCCGATATTTTCTCTCTTAAATCGGAGGAGGATATATCCAGTGCCGGAACATCAATATAGTGAATATCACAGCAGTATTTTTTTCTTACCTCATCAACGATTTTAATAAGCTCGTTTCTGTCAAAGCCGGGACGTGATACGGCAATAAAGCTGCACATTTTAAGCAGTCTTTCCGGCTCATGCCATGTATCGAGCATTTTTGCCTCATCTGCTCCTATAACAAAATATATCTTAAGCTCCGGATTGATTTTCTTTATTTCGGCTATTGTATCAACGGTATACGTCTTTCCTTTGCGGTTTATTTCCATATCGGAAATGTCAAAAGCAGCGTTGTCGTCTATTCCGGCAAGCACCATATTGTATCTGTCCTCAGCCTTTGTGCGGCTGTTTGCCTTGTGCGGTGCATCTCCCAGCGGCATTATGATAACCTTATCAACATCAAAGCTGTCATAAACCGTCTGTGCCGTAACAAAATGTCCGAAATGCGGAGGATCAAATGCTCCGCCCATAATCGCTATGCTTTTGTATTTTTTGAAATCCGCTTTACCCAACCGTATCAATCCTTTTTTGTTTTAGGAAGCTCTATAGACGGCTTTTTAGCCTGTCTGTAAAGAACAAATTTATTTCCGATAACCTGAACAACATCAGCGTGTGTTCTTTCGGCAATTATCTGTGCCGCTTCTCTTGTGCCCATAAGGCAGTTGTCAAGTATATTGATTTTCACAAGTTCTCTTGCTTCAAGTGCATTGTCCACCGCATCTGTAAGTTCGGGTGTAACACCGCTTTTGCCTATATGAAAAATTGTTTCAAGTCCGTTTGCCATGCTTCTGAGATAAGCTCTCTGTTTACTTGTTAACATAGTTCTCTCCTATTCTTTTATATCATTCTAAGTATATCCAACAAAATCGTTTTTTGCAATAAATCATTAATAAAAACGCTTTGTTTCGGCTGAATACAAAGCGTCTTTTGTTTTATTTATAGAAAGTAAATTCAAGGTCGTATATACGGACTGTGTCGCCTTCCTTGATACCCTTCTTTTCAAGAGCCTCTATAATGCCCTTTTCTCTGAGGTATCTCTGGAAGAATGCAAAGCCGTTTTCGTCCTCAAGATTTGTATAGCCCATCATCTTTTCGACACCGACACCGGATACAACGTAGTAATTTCCGTCAAATACTTCTATTGTATAAGGCTCATTGCCAGCTGAAACGTCGTCAAACTCTTCATACTCCGGTTCAAATACAATATCATCGGGATAATCGTCAAGAATTTTTCTTACTTCTTCAATAACAGCATTAAGTCCTGTGTTTGTTGCCGCCGATATCGGAATTACCTTAATGCCCTGCGGTTCAAATTCAGCCTTAAGTCTTGCGACATTTTCCTCCGAACCAGGAATATCGGTCTTGTTTGCCGCAATTACCTGCGGACGCTTTGCAAGCTCCGGATTATAGCTAATGATTTCGTTATTTATCTTCTTAACATTTTCAACAGGATCATCACCTTCGATTGCCGCCGCATCAACAACGTGTATGAAAGCCTTTGTTCTTTCAACATGACGGAGAAATTCTATTCCGAGTCCTACGCCCTGGCTTGCACCTTCAACAATACCGGGAATATCCGCAAGAACAAAATCCTTGCCGGAATTGAGCTGTACAACACCTAAGTTAGGCGAAAGTGTTGTGAAGTGATAGTTTGCAATTTTAGGATTTGCGTTTGTAACCATTGAAAGGAATGTTGACTTTCCTACATTAGGGAAACCGATAAGTCCGACATCAGCAATAAGCTTAAGCTCAAGTATAACATCGTATTCCTTAGATTTCTGTCCCGGCTCTGCATATCTTGGAGCCTGTCTTGTCGGCGTTGCAAAGTGCTGGTTTCCTCTGCCGCCCTTTCCGCCTTTTATAAGCACAACGGGCTCATTGCTTGTGGCAATATCCGCCATTATCTTGTTTGTGGACGCCTCACGTATAACTGTTCCTTTAGGAACCTTTATGATTATGTCCTCTCCGTCTTTTCCGAAACGATTTCTTTTTGCTCCTGCCTGTCCCGGCTCAGCCTTGAACATTCTTTTGTATCTGAAATCCATAAGCGTGTTCATGCTGTCGTCACCGACGAATATAACACTGCCGCCTTTTCCACCGTCACCGCCGTCCGGGCCACCATGTGTAATGTATTTTGCTCTGTAAAAAGATACGAAGCCGTCACCGCCGTCGCCGCCTTTTACATGAATTTTAACTCTATCTACGAACATTTTTATTCACCTCTTAACTATCATACCTTAAGTTCATCAGAATTAATCACCTATGCTGTCATTTCGGTATAAAACTCTGATCAGCTTAAGACAAAAGAAGGTTTCAAATACTGGATTTGAAACCTTCAACTTGATTATTCTGCGATTTCCACTGTTTCAACGGGATAAACAGAAACCTGTTTTTTGTCTCTGCCTTTTCTTTCGTATTTTACACGTCCATCAACAAGAGCAAAGAGTGAATCGTTTCCGCCGATGCCTACGTTGATACCGGGATGAATTTTTGTTCCCCTCTGTGTATATAAGATATTGCCGGCTCTTACGATCTGTCCGTCTGCACGTTTAGCACCAAGTCTTTTTGACTTAGAGTCACGACCGTTCTTTGTAGAACCCATACCTTTTTTATGAGCGAAAAGCTGAAGGTTTAATTTTAACATTTAGAGCACCTCCTCGTTTATCGATATATAACGACTGTATTCATTTTCAATGTCGTTTAGTCCGCCCAGCATTGCATCAAGCAAAAGCTGAACATCATGATTGTGTTCTCCGTCCTTAACGGCCGGGAGCACCAATTCCAAATATCCGCCTTTTTTATCATCGGTTTCACAACTGAAATGTTCATCGGTAAAACGCTCAATGGAATTAATCGTATTGACCGTAAGCACCGACACCGCCGAGCAGACAATATCTCTGCCGCTTTTTGCATAGTCAGCGTGTCCCGTAAGACGGAAGCCGTAAATATCTCCTGAATTATTACGAAATATTTTTACTCGTATCATAATAATTAAAGAGCGATTGAATTAATCTTAAGCATTGTGTAAGGCTGTCTGTGACCGTTTTTCTTATGGAAGCCTTTTTTAGGTTTATATTTGTAGATAATAACCTTCTTTGCTTTGCCATCGCCGATTACAGTTGCGTTAACCTTTGCACCTTCAACGTAAGGAGCACCAACTTTAACTCCGTTATCGTCTGAAACAACAAGAACTTTATCAAAAGCATAAGCTGTACCTGCTTCAACAGCAAGCTTCTCAACCTTGATCATGCTTCCTTCAGTTACTTTGTACTGTTTTCCACCTGTTTCGATAATTGCGTACATACATACACCTCCTCGCAATTTACTCGCCGAATACGGTATTCCAACCCTTTGTCGGAATTTCAAACCTCTTCGTGCGGCTGAACACACTTGATTATAATAACATCAACATTGGTATATGTCAATATTTATATAGCTTTTTCTTAATAATTAATATTAAATTCCGTTAAATAACCGTTTAAAAAATAATATGTATCCGATGAATAATTATATCTGTACACATATTCATCATATATTCCATAAAGAGTGTTTCTTGAATTAACTGCGTCCGGCATTGTATAGCCCAAAAGTTGGAATGCTGTTTTTGACATTCCTACCCATACCTTTCCGTTCTGAATGCCATTCCATTCATCATCAGACAGCTTATAAACATTCTTCGGATTATCCCAACTTGCAATGCAATACGAATTTATTCTATAATCTTCTCCTGTAAACAAAATATCAGAATTAATAGCTACTCTTTTATTATCTTCCCAGAAATAAAACTCCTTTATTTTATATTGATTGTCATTTATTTTTTCTAAATTATCCACATTAAAACCGGATATAGTATCCAATTTCCACACTGTTCTCTTCGACATATATTCGGAATCATACGGAAAATCCGAATATGGCAGACATAAGTCGTTAATCCATACTGTTTTTCCGACTATCGGACAGCTTTCATACCAGCCGACCTTTTTATATGCCTCAACTTCTGACTCCAAGGTATATCTTATTCTTCCGTCTGCGGAATAGAGCGGAATTGTTTTCTCGCTTTGCACTGTTCCGGCAGGAAAATTCGAGGTTTTCATATAATCCGGTATAGGATTGCCGTTTACATGAATCAAAACGGCATATACTCCTGTGTCCACAGATATTTTTTCTCCGCTGTGTTCTGCATAAGGAGTATCAAAGTCGGAATAGCTGATAATCAGTCCATAATCGCCGGAATTAACGGCAGTTACACATTTTGACACAGCATCAAACGTAACTCCGTAATTTATAAGTACCGTGTTATTTGCCATATCAACAACAGCATACTTTAAATTGGCATTGTAATCCAGTCCGCTTATATTGAAATATGCCTTTTCGCCAGCATTTAAAGCTATTTCTTCACTGTTAAAGTTATTAGAAACACAGAATGAATATCCGTTTTTATTAACTTTTATTTTCTGCTGTTCCGGATTATATCTTACAGTACAGTCAAAGCAAGCCTCTATTGTATCTAACGAAGCCAGAACATTATTGCCGTATGTCAAAAATCTGTATGGCTCATTAAGTATAATTTTGTTAATTGTATTATTGCCGATTTTGTACAGTTCTATCGACTTTTGAGCTTTGTTAAAGTTTAATGTCTTAAATCCATTTATCGAAATTTCAACCTGATTATACGAAGTTCCGTAAGTTATATTTTTAATTCCGAGAGCATTTACGGCAAAATCCTCCAATGAAACATATGCAATTCCGTTTGATACTATCGGTTCAGTACCCAATGTGACATCTTTTCCGTCAGATACAACATTAATGCTGTCGGCAAAAGCATTAACGCAGTTTCCCGGCACAATAATTAAAACCATAATCAAAACTGCCCATAATCTTTTTAATGTTCTCAAAGTAATCTCTCCTTTGTACAAAACATCTATAAAGCAACTAATCTAATTATATACTACATTGTAATATTTTTCAATTTTATTTGATATATGGTTTTAATTTAAAATACTTACTTTTCTTTAAATTTCAGCATAACCAGTTTTTTATATGCCTTTGTGTTTTTATAAGCCTCCGCAAGCATACCGGTTAATTCTTTTTTATGGTTTCCGTATGAGTCGAGCTTTTCGATTTTCTCAATCACTTCGCCGTTTTTTCCGAGTGCTGCAAGTGCCTTGCACATATCAGTAAAAGCATTTATGTACTTATCGGATTTTTCTCCGTAAACCTTTGAGTATATTTCCAAAGCCTTTTCATAAAGCAATATGGACTCCTCATATCTGTTCTGAATGCAGTACAGTCTTGCGGAATTGAGTATATATTCGGCAAATCTTATCGACTCGCCTTCACTTTTTCTTATCATAAGTGCATTTTCGCTTATATATTCAACAGCCTTTGAGTATTTGCCGATTTTTTCTGCCACAGACGCCGCCATATCCAGAAACATACAGTAATTCTCGACATCAATATTTTCTCTGCTTTTCGCCTCTTTTATGCCTTCATCAAAATGCTTGTCGGCTTTCTCCGTTTCGTTAAGATTGCCATATACCTCACCGAGCATACAATATACAATGCTTTTATATTTCTCCAACACATTGCTGTCCGCCTCAATCAGGCTCTTGCTTTTCTCAAGCAATTCCACCGATTTGTCATATTTTTCAAGCTTAAGCTGTGCCTCTGCCATAAGCAGCAGCATATCCGCTTTTTCAATGCCTGTTTTGGCATACTCAAGTGCATTTTCAGCCTTTAATGCCGCATCTTCATACTTCTGAGCGTTATAGCATGCCTCCGCATATATGCTCATAACCTCATAAATAACGGCATTTTCGCCGCTTTCCTTTACCTTCTGTTCAACAGCCGAAAGTTTTTCCGCAGCCTTGTCATAATCTCCGCCGTTCAGCATAAGCTCTGCATAAGCAATCTGCTCATTTATTATGAAATCGGTATTACATCCTGCTCTTGATGCCGCCCCTTCGGCTCTGAAGGCACATTCGTCTGCCTTTCTCGGAAATCCGAGCATATACTGCGTTTTTGCCTGAAGATACATTATTTTTATTAAATCCTCTTCACTGCCGTTATATCTTTTATACATTGATGCGGCCTTTCTCAGTCTTTCTGCCGCCTCATTGTATTTCTTAACCTTATACAACAATGCACCGCTGTGATAATAGCACTGACGGCAGAAAACCGTATCGTTTCCCATCATCATTTCAGCAATGTCGCAGGCAGTGTCAAGACATTCTGAGGCCTTCTCGTTTTCGCCGAGCTGTTCATAAAGCTCTGCACAAAAATGCAGTGCTCTTGCATATTTAGGGTGCTCGTCACCGTATTTTGATTTTCTGAGCTCCAAATATCTGTTGCAGAACTGTATCGTTTTATCAACATCTTTTTTCTTACAGCAGGCCTCAGCCATTATTCTGACGTTTTCCGTATAGCTTCTTATTTTGCCAGGAGTTATAAGCATAAGCTCCTTGCTCATAATCAAACCCTGCATTATAAAGCCCTGTGCCTTAAGCAGTTCGCCCTTTTCCATATTAATTCTTCCGAGATTAATAAGAATTTCCGGTATCTGCTCATTCACTTCACCAAACATATCTCTCTTAAGCTCAAGAACCTTATCCTGTATCTCAATAGCTCTGTCATATTTGCCTATATTTTCGTAAACCTCAGACAAAGCCATAAGTGTTGCCGTATAGTGCATACTTTTTTCTCCGACCGCATCTTTCTTTATATTCAATGCCCTGTTATGGTACTCAACAGCCTTATTAAAATCGCCCATACGGCTGTAATCAAGACCTATATTGGTCAGCACATCACCATAAAATATATGGTTTTTGCCAAGCATATTTTCTATCATTCCGAGTATTCTGTTATGTACCTCAAGAGCCTTTTCATACTTACAGTCCTTTGTATAAATCGCCGCAAGTCCGTTTAGCATTGAAATATAATCAAGATGATTTATGTCCATAATTTTTTCGCGTATATTCAATGCCTTTATATAAATATCTGCAGCCTCTGAAAACTTATCCAAGCTCTGACAAACATTTGCATAATTCATAAGATAAGTCATTTTGAAATATGTATCTTTTTCTCCGGCTCTTTCGCCTGCTTTTACCGCTCTTTCATATTCGTCTGCGGCTCTTCTGTAATTTCCGGTATTTTCCGCCGCCTCTGCTATGCTTACATGAATATCGGTGAACATATTTGCGTCGCATTCTTTTGTTCTCTTTGCACATTCCAGCGACTCCGCAAGAAATGTAATGCCCATATCGCTTTTATCGTTGTCGGCATACATATTTCCGAGATTATAGACTGCCTCTATATACGGAACGGAATTTATTCCATGCTTTTCCTTTGCATGATCTCTTATATCTTTAAGTATATTTTCTGCATTCTTATATTCTCCGGTTATGCTGTAAAGTGTTCCGAGATTGGTCAGAGTATCATAATAGCTTTCACTGTCCTCACCGAGAACCTTCTTTTTTATTTCTGCCGCCTCAAGATAATAGCCCTTAGCCTTTTCCGGTATGTGCATATCATCATAAAGTATTGCGATATTATTTATGTCTTCGGCATATTCAGCCGTATCTGTTTCATTATTTTTCTTATAAATATCAATAATTTTGTTTCCGCAGTCAAGTGCCTCTGCATATTTCATTTTTTCATATGCGTTCACAAAATTTTTTCTTAATTCGATAAGTTCTTTAAGATAGCTTCCCAATTCATTTCCTCCAAACAACAAAAGGATACCCAGTTAAAACGCCGGGTATCCCCATTATAAACTTAAATGCCTTCATCCGCAAGCTCTCTTACCGCCTCTTTTATTGTGCCGTAGGAAAAGCCCTTACGCTGTAAAAAGCCATAAACCTTGGCAAGCTCTTTTCTGTCCATTCCGGCAAAATCTTCATATTTTTTCATAAGCAGTTTTTTTGCCGCATCAAGCTCGTCTATTTCCGCCTCTTCAACCATTTTTTCGGCAACCGACGCTTCTATACCTTTGTTTTTAAGCTCCTGCTTAATAAGATATTTGCCCTTAGGACGTATTCTCAAGGTTTCCTTTATATATTTTTTGCAGTAAATTTCGTCATTTATATAGTTGTATTTTTCAAGGCCTCTTATAACCCGTTCGCATATTTCCTCCGTATATCCGGAGTTCATAAGCTTATCATATATTTCTTTTCTGGTACGCATTTTGTAGCCGAGAAATCTTGCCGCTGTGTCCTGTGCCTTTATATAAATGACGGAATCCATTATATAATCGTATTTTTCCTGAGGCAGCTCCATTCCTTCTTTTATTTTAAAATAAAGAATGTCGTCCATTATAAGGCCGAAAGCAAACTCGCCGTCAATAAATACCGAATATCTGCTTTTGTCCTTTTTCTGCTGTTCTATTGATGTAACTATCATATCAAAGCACCGACATCAGTTATTCATCAAAGCCGTCATCATCGAACATTTCATCGTCAATAGAAGTGTCAAGGCCGTCATCTTCATCTGAAAGATAAGCATCGGAAGGAATTATGAGTATATCATCGTCATCTTCGGCAACAACTCTTGTTTTCTTTGTTTTTTTAGCCTTTTCAGCCGCCTTATCCTCTTCGACAGCCTCTTTTATTGCCTCTTCGCTTATGCTGTAATAATCTCTGACCTTCTTATCAATTTCGGCAAGAACGTCCGGATGCTCCTTGAGATATGCCTTGGCATTTTCACGTCCCTGTCCTATTCTTGTTTCGCCGTATGTATACCATGCACCACTCTTATTTACTATATTTATTTCAACGGCAAGATCAAGCGTATCTCCTTCTTTTGAAATACCCTGTCCGTACATAATGTCGAACTCCGTTGATTTGAAGGGAGGTGCAACCTTATTCTTAACGATTTTTGCTCTTGTTCTGTTTCCGACAAGCTCATTGTTTGCCTTAATTCCGTCAATTCGTCTTATATCAATACGTACCGATGCGTAGAACTTAAGCGCACGGCCGCCTGTTGTTGTTTCGGGATTACCGAATGTAACACCGATTTTTTCACGAAGCTGGTTGATAAATATAATCGTACAATTCGATTTGCTTGCAAAAGCCGTAATCTTACGGAGCGCCTGTGACATAAGTCTTGCCTGAAGTCCCATGTGTGAATCGCCCATTTCGCCCTGTATTTCGGCTCTGGGAACAAGTGCCGCAACAGAGTCCACAATAACTATGTCGATAGCACCGGAACGCACCATTGTTTCGGCAATCTCAAGTGCCTGTTCACCATCGTCGGGCTGTGAAAGATATAAATTTGCCGTATCTACACCGAGATTTTTTGCATATACGGGATCAAGCGCATGCTCTGCATCGATATATCCGGCAATGCCGCCCTTTTTCTGAACCTCTGCAACCATATGCAGTGCTATTGTTGTTTTACCTGATGATTCGGGACCGTATATCTCTATGATTCTTCCCTTTGGTATACCGCCTACACCGAGTGCAATATCAAGGCTTAAACAGCCTGTCGGTATAACCTCAACATTAACTCTGCTTTTGTCATCACCAAGCTTCATTACCGCACCCTTGCCGTACTGCTTTTCAATATAAGCAAGTGCCGCCTCAAGTGCTTTTTCTTTATCGTCAAATTTACTGAAATCCTTTAAATCCTTCTTTTTCTCTGCCAAAGCTGTCTATCTCCTTTCAATGCCGTAAAGCATATCTAATATCGAAATTATGTTCTTATTATAGAATACATATTTTCGCCTGTCAAGTAAATAAATCATGCTTATATATTTTTAACAATTTTTCTTCTTAAAATATCAAGTGCCGAATATGCGGCTCTTTCTCTTACAGCATTTCTCTTTCCGTTAAAATGAAGTTCCTTTGTATATGTTTCGCCGTTTATATATATCCCGACATACACAAGACCTTCCGGTTTTCCTTCCGAAGGTCCCGGTCCTGCAACTCCCGTTGTCGAAAGACCGATAGCCGCTCCGGCTGTTTTGGCTATTCCTTCTGCCATTTCTACCGCTGTCTGTGGACTTACAGCTCCGTATTTATCAAGTGTTTCCTTCTTAACGCCGAGCCTTCTCATTTTGGCATCGTTTGTATATGTTACCGCACCTTCGATAAGCACTTCCGATATTCCCGGATATTCGATAAGCTTTGCCGCAACAAGGCCGCCGGTACAGCTTTCGGCAACGGCTATTGTTGTTTTGCTGTCTATAAGCATTTTAGCCACAGTTTCCTGCATGGTTGTTTCACCTTCGGCATATACGTTAATTCCGAAACGGCTGTATATTTTCTCTGCCATAGGCTCTATAAGCTTTTCTGCCTCTTCGGCTGTTTTTGCCTTTGCCGTAACTCTTAAAACCGACTCGGTTTCCTTTGCATAGGGTGCTATTGTCGGATTGGTCTGGCTGTCGATAATGTCCTTAACTCTTGTTTCCATTGAGCTTTCGCCTACTCCGGCAATTCTGAGCGTTCTTGATACAAGAGTATATTCCTGTTTTCCGGCAAGATAAGGCTTTACCTGTTCACTGAACATAGGCTTCATTTCCTTAGGAGGTCCAGGCATCATGATCAGTATTTTGTCCTTGTTTTCTATTATAATTCCGGGAGCTGTTCCATTGTCGTTATACATAACTATTGCGTCTTTTGGCACCATAGCCTGTTTAACATTGTTTTCGGTCATTTCCCTGTTCATTTTCCGGAATGCTGTTTTTATTCTTTCAAGTGCCTTTTCGTCAAGTATAAGCTCACGTCCGAAATATTCCGCACCTATTTCTTTGGTTAAGTCGTCCTCTGTCGGCCCAAGACCACCTGTTGTTATTATTACGTCCGCACGCTCAAAGGCTATGTTCATAGCCTTTTTCATTCTCTCCGGGTTATCCCCGACAACCGTCTGATAATGAACCGTTATCCCCAGTTCTGCCAAGCCCTGTGCAATAAACTGTGCATTAGTGTTTACAATATCTCCGAGCAGCAGCTCTGTTCCGACTGCAAGAATTTCAGCATTCATATAAAAGCCTCCCAAACAGCTTAGTTTTTAAGCACCGATATATTTTTTACAATATAATCAACTCCGGAAACAACCGTAAATATTGTTGCAAGAACAACCAGTATTGTTCCGATTACCTTGTTTACACCCAGTAACATAAGAATAATCATTGCCATCTGTGTAACCGTTTTTATTTTTCCCCACCAGCTTGCGGCAATTACAAGACCGCCTTCTGCCGCAATAAGTCTGAATCCGGTTATTATAAACTCTCGGCTGATTATGATTATTACTACCCATGCAGGCAGCATACCGAGCTCAATCATACATATCATTGCCGCAGACACAAGAAGCTTGTCCGCAAGCGGATCCATAAATTTTCCGAAATTGGTAACAAGATTATATTTTCTTGCTATATGTCCGTCAAGATAATCTGTGAACGATGCAACGCAGAATATAACAACGGCTATATATCTGCTTGCCGGCTCTGCAATAAGTCCGCTCATAAGAACAACAATGAACACCGGTATCAGAACAACTCTGAACATAGTAAGCTTATTAGGTAAATTCATAGACATTAATAAACAGCCTCCCCTATAAGGTCATAATCACTTGCTTCGTTTATTTTTACATCGGCAAAATCTCCGGACATAATTTCATAATCGGCTTTAAAGAACACAAGTCCGTCAATATCTGGAGCGTCTTTATAGCTTCTTCCGCAATATACGCCTTCCTCCGGAATTTTTCCGTCTGTAATGACTTTAATTGTTTTTCCTATCATCTCTTCGCATTTTTCGGCTGAAATTCTTTTCTGGATTTCCATTATATAATTTTTGCGTTCTTCCTTTACCTCTTCGTCAATCTGGTTATCCATTTCCGCCGCAGGCGTTCCTTCCTCCGGTGAATATGTGAATACACCGAGCTTATCAAATCTCATCTTTTCCACAAAGCCGCATACTTCCGCAAACTCTTCTTCCGTTTCTCCCGGGAAGCCTGTTATTATTGTTGTTCTTATGCAAATATCCGGCATAGCCGTTCTGAGTGCGGCAATTTTATCAGATATAAGCTTGGAAGATGTTTTTCTTCCCATTCTCTTAAGCACTGTGTCGCTTCCGTGCTGGATAGGTATGTCAATATATTTGCAGATTTTGTCTTCCTCTGCCATAGTCTGTATTGTTTCGTCCGTAAGTGTTTCGGCATAGCAGTACAGAAGTCTTATCCATTCTATTCCTTCTATACGGCAAAGTCTTTTAAGCAGCTCATGGAGCATAGGCTTTCCATATAAATCTCTTCCGTATATCGAGGTGTCCTGTGCAACAACCAATAACTCTTTAACTCCGTTTTCGGCAAGCATTTTTGTTTCCTCAACAAGGCTTTCCATTGTTCTGGAACGGTGCTTTCCTCGCATTTTGGGTATTACACAATAGGTACAGTGGTTGTCACAGCCTTCCGATATTTTGAGATAAGCATAATGTCCGGCGGTGGAAAGAACTCTTTTCGAAGCGTTTTCCTCCTTCATCTGTGAGTCTATATTTTCCATTGCCTTAATGCTTTTTTCTCCGTTCAGTATTCTGTCGGCAACATCGGCAACACTTTCGTAAGCTGTTGTACCGATAACCGCATCTACCTCCGGCATTTCGTGGAACATTTCCTTTTCAAATCTCTGTGCAAGACAGCCGGAAACAATAAGTCCCTTGCACTTTCCGTTTTTCTTGTATTCTGCCATCTCTATTATCGTTTCAATGCTTTCTTCAAGTGCGTCTTTAATAAAACAGCACGTATTTACAACAATAATATCCGCCTCTGTTTCATCTGAAACGATTGTATATCCTCTTTCTCTGAGTATTCCGAGCATTACTTCGCTGTCTACCCTGTTTTTATCACACCCAAGTGATACAAATGCAATATTTGCTTTCAAAATAATTTACCTCCGTAAAACGATTATTCGTTTTGTTCACTGTTTTTTGCGGCGTTATATTCTGCCTTTGATATAAGAACCTTTCTCGGCTTACTGCCGTCCTCTGGTCCGACTATTCCGGTTGCCTCAAGCTCATCCATAAGTCTTGCCGCACGGTTGTAGCCAATTCTGAACTGTCTTTGCAGCATGGAAACCGATGCCTTTTCTTTATTTACAACAAGCTCTATCGCTCTGTCATAATATTCGTCATGCTCTTCACTGCCGCCTGTTTTAACCGATGATGTTATTTCATCAAGTACGGCGGTGTTATATTCCACAGATTTATGTTGCTTTAAAAACTCAACAATACTTTCAACTTCCTGGTCTGTCACAAATGCCCCCTGTATTCTGACAGGCTTGCTCATGCCGACAGGATTAAAGAGCATATCGCCCTTTCCGAGAAGTCTTTCTGCTCCGACCGAGTCAAGTATTGTTCTTGAGTCAATTCCCGATGAAACCGCAAAGGCAAGTCTTGACGGAATGTTGGCCTTGATAAGACCTGTAATAACGTCAACCGACGGTCTTTGTGTCGCTATAATAAGATGTATTCCTGCCGCACGAGCCATCTGTGCAAGTCGGCATATGCTGTCCTCTACTTCTCCGGGAGCCGCCATCATAAGGTCGGCAAGCTCGTCGATAATAATTACTATCTGCGGCATAAAGTCTGTTTCGCCTTTTTCCGCCTTAAGTCTGTTATAGCCCTTTATATCCCTTACGGAATTTTCGGCAAAATCATTATATCTCTGGAGCATTTCCCTTACAGCCCAATTAAGTGCACCAGCCGCTTTTTTCGGATCGGTAACAACAGGTATGAGCAGATGAGGTATTCCGTTATACACGCTCAACTCAACAACCTTGGGATCGACAAGCAGAAGCTTGACCTCATCAGGCTTTGCCTTATATATGATACTTGTTATAAGTGTATTTATACAAACACTCTTACCGGAACCTGTCGCACCTGCAATCAGAAGATGCGGCATTTTGTCAATATCCGTTACAACCGGATTTCCGGCAATATCTTGTCCCAGTGCAAATGCAAGCTTGGACGGGAATTTCTGAAATTCTTCAGACTCAAGCACTGTTCTTAAATATACCGAACGAGGATTTTTGTTCGGAACTTCAATTCCGACTGCCGCTTTTCCGGGTATAGGCGCTTCTATTCTTATTCCGCTTGCCGCAAGATTAAGAGCAATATCGTCTGCAAGATTAACTATCTTGCTTACCTTAACGCCCTGGCTTGGAGAAAGCTCATATCTTGTAACCGTAGGGCCTTGGTTTATCTGCATAACCTTTGCCTCAACGCCGAAGCTCTTTAAAGTGCTTTCAAGCTTGCTTGCCGTATTGAGCATTTCAGCCTTTGACTCTTTTCCGCCTGTGTTGGGATCCTTTCCGAGAAGTGAAAGCGGAGGAAATTTATATGGAATAAGCTTTCTTTCCGGTTTTGATGCCGGTTCGGCAGGCATATTCGAATCAACGCCTGTAACCGCCTTCTTTTCCTCTTCTGTATATATTGCTCCGCCTATTATTCCACTGTCTATGTGGCTCGGAAGCTCTGTATCGCTTTTCTTAGCATTATTTTCTGTATTATTCTGCACCGGTGATATTTCTTCGTCATCAGGCTCATCATCGAACATTATTTCAAACTTAGGCTCTGATACGGCTTTTTCTACATTCACATTCTGTACAGGTATGCTTTCTTTATAATCCTCTTCAATAACAGGTTCGTTTTGAGCATTTTCTTCATTTGATGCGTTAAGCTCAAACTCGCCGTCATACTCTTCTATTTTTTCATCAATATCATCATCGTCGTAGTACTCGTCACCGCTTATTACACTCTGAATGCCTCTTTCTTTATTGAAATCGATACGTGTATTTTCTGTATCATTTTTAATATTCATTTCAGGTGCGGCTGTACCGTTGTGTCTTGCAATATTTCTTATAAGATAATCCGAAGGAAGCTCTCCTTCCGGGAATTTCTCCGGTTCTTCCTCATCATATTCAATTCTGTCGTCATAATCCCAACTGTCATTATCGTCAAAGTCATTCTCGTCCATAAGTATATTAAATACCTCACGACGTTTTTCCGCCTTTTCCGCACGCTGGGCAATTCTGTATTCCTTTTCTTCTCTTTTTGCAAGTCTGCGTTCATTTCTTTCTTTAACATGCTCATTATGTTTTTTCGGAGCATCGCCGACATATTTTGCCGCAGAAGACATTCCGTTTATAAACGACAGTTCGGTAACAAGAACAATCGAAATTATTATCAATACCGTAAGTATTATGTATGTACCCATTTTACCGAAAAAGCTTATAAGAAAGTTTCCAAAAACTCCGCCGATAACTCCTCCGTTGAGTGCTCCTCCGGTATCATAGAGTCTCTGAACGGATATACTGCCCTGTCCGTCGGACGAAAGTGCAAATGCAAACGCAGCTATCGAGCATAAGAACAACGCCGACGCCGCTATTTTCAGCTTAAAGCCTTCACGTTTTTCGCTCATGAATATCCAAATGCTGAATATAATAACCACAAACGGCAACAGATAGCCGCCAAGTCCAAGCAGCCCTTTTAATACAGCAGAAATCGTTTCGCCGAAAACGCCCATTTTGCTTGAAAACAGGCTTATTATTGCAACTACGGATATTGCTGCAACTATTATTGTTGCGGATTCATTCACTGCTGCATTGTTTCTGTATAAATCAGCCGGAGCTTTATAAGAACCTTTTTTACTGCCGGCTCTGTTATATGTACTCCTTCCGGAACTTTTTCCCGAACTCTTTTTTGTACTGCTTTTGGCATTGGCTCTTGAGCTGCTTTTTGATGTTGATTTTTTAGCGGCTGTTTTTTTATTGGCAGGCTTATTAGATGTAGTTTTTGTTGAATTACTCCTTCCTGCCGCCTTTTTAGATGCCATATTTTTCACCTCATAAATTTAAGTAAGCATAAAAACCTATCGTAATAGTATACCATATTAGTCAAAAAAAATCATTCTATTTTATTGATTTGTATGCTAAAGTATTTAAGTAAAACAACAAAATCATTTATGGGGTGACACTTATGAATATAAATCAAACTAAAACGCCTATAATAGATACTCTGCTTAAATTTGACAAGCTTAATCCCGATTATTACTGTATGCCGTCACATCACAGAGGCTCCTGTGCAGACGAAAGCTTTTTAATGCTTTCCGATACAATATTAAAATACGATTTAACCGAAACACCGATTACAGATGATTTACACGAACCTGAATATGCAATAGCTGAGGCACAACAGCTTGCGGCCGAGCTTTTCGGTGCAGACAAAACCTTTTTTCTTGTGAACGGAACCACCTGCGGAAACGAAGCAATGATAATATCTTCAGTTCATGAAGGCGATAAAATACTGATTTCAAGAAATTGTCACAAATCGATTCTTATGGGACTGATTATAAGCGGAGCAACTCCGATATACATAGAACCGGAAAAAAGTTCAAAGCTTAACACTTTCGGAAGCATATCACCGCAAAAGGTCGAACAGGCATTTAAAGAAAATCCTGATATAAGAGCTTTTATTCTCGTTAATCCGACCTATTACGGAATATGCAGTGATTTAAAAGCCATTGCCGATATATGCCATTCACATAACGCTCTTCTGCTGGTTGACGAGGCTCACGGAGCTGCATTTTCTGTTTCAGACAAACTCCCGCTTTCTGCAATGCAGTCCGGAGCGGATATGTGCTCACAGAGCATTCATAAAACAGCCGGAGCAATGACGCAAAGCTCAATGCTGCACATCAAAGGCACTCTTGCAGATATTTCAAAGGTTGACTCTGCATTAAAGATAGTACAATCAACAAGTCCATCATATATACTTATGGCATCTCTTGATGCCGCAAGACACAGGCTTGCCGTAAACGGAAAATATGACATTGAGCATTTAATAAAGCTTTCGGACTATATACGAAACGGGCTTAATTCCATAGACGGTGTAAATTGTTACGATAAACATTCCGACACAGAAGTATTTGATTTTGACAGAACAAGAATTGTTTTTTCAATAGACAACAAATGTGGCTTTGATATATTTGATGAGCTTTTTAACAATTACAATATTTGTGCGGAAATGGCAGATGATTTTAATGTGGTTCTGATACTCGGTCCTTCCGATAGCATTAAGCAGGCCAACCGATTAATCGCCGCTGTTAAAAAGATTGCAAATAAAAAAGAAAGTTCAAGAAATTCCGAATTTTCAATGCCTGCAATTCCATCTATGGCTTTAACACCGAGAGCAGCATATTTTTCAAAAACAGAGTCTATCCCTCTTGAAAAAGCGGAAGGAAAAATAAGTGCCGAAATGATTGCACCGTATCCTCCGGGAATACCTGTAATCTATCCGGGAGAAGTATTTACTGCTGATATTGTTGAATTTATATCAGACGCAATAAAAGAAAAACGTCATATACATGGATTTTCGGATAAAACAATGCAAACAGTCAAAATTTGTATAAATTAAAACATATACATTGATAATCGAAGCACCGCATATCTATAAAAATATATGGTTTAATTAAACACTTTACATAAATAGAAAAAACAAATATACTTTATTCTATAATAGAATTTTATTTTTTAAGTATTGACAAAACCTATGTATTGCATATATTATCCTATTTACATACGATTTTTATTTATCTATACTTAAACCGTATAATCTTTAATATGGGGAGTGACGACTTATGAAAATAGAAAAAATCAGCGATACCCAGATTAAATTCATACTCAGCAAAGAAGACCTTGCCGGAAAAGATATTAAGTTAGAAGATCTTACTTCATCAACAGAAAAAACGAAAGAACTTTTCCGTGATATGCTTGCAAAAGCCCTTGAAGAATGTGGATTTTCCATTGATGATGCACCGCTTTTGATAGAAGCATTGCCCATTGCCATGGACAGTATAATGATTATAGTTACCAAAATTGATTCTGAGGAAAAAGAAAATTCTTCTGAAGACAGCGAAACAGCTTCCGCAAAAGCAAAGGATAACCATAAATATAAACGCAAATCAATAAATGTACATAGAAGCGAACCGATAGGCTCAACCGATACATTTATATATTCATTTGAAAAACTCGATGATGTTATAGACGTATGTATTAAGATAAACAGACGAACAATAAACGATAGTTCATTATATAAACAGTTTGGTAAATATTATCTTGTTGTTTCTGTCAATAAGGACTCCATGGAAACCTTTGAAAAGTTTTCATACATTCTCGGAGAATACGGTCAGAAACAGAATGCTACATCTCTTTCCAAATATCGTCTTATGGAATATGCCGAAACAATTATTGCCGAAAAGGCAGTTGATATTCTTGCTGAAAATTTTATCTGAAACTCAAAAACCGAGTGTGCTTTTTACGGCACACTCGGTTTTTATATATCCTTAAGATATAAGAAATACGGCTTAAGGAATTTAAATTTTTCTTCAACCACATCAAGAATATCCTTTGTGAACAGCTCCTCGTCCATTCTGTAATCAGATGCAAATGCAACATTTCTGAATTGAAACCATTTTTCAATATTCTTTGGTGTACCTTCGGGAATAAAATTCTTTTTATACAGTCTGGTATCAGCCTTAAAAAAACTCTGTCCTGCAAGCTTTTTTTCAAGTCTTTCGACAGCCGTATTATCAGCCGCAAGCTTATTTCTGTATCGTGTCAAAAATGCAGAATCACTCTCATATGAGCCTACACCACAACACCAGCCTTCCGGTGCTACCTCAAAATAAAAACAGATTTTACCTTGCCAACGACCTTCTCTGTAATTAAAAACAACCCATTTTCTGTCCTTATACGGAGATTTATCCTTTGCAAATCTTATGTCCCTGTTTGCTCTTGATATTGCCGGAACAAAGCTTTCTCCAAGCTTCATATTATTAAGTCTTTCCGCCATTTCATCGGAAAACAACTTCATCGGCGTTTTTACAAGCGTATCATATCTGTCCTTGTTTTCTCTGAACCATTCGGTATTGTTATTCATTCTGAGTTCCCAGAAAAAATCTATAATTTCTTTCGGAAAGCCTTTAAATTCAGCATTCATTATATCACCGCCATATTAAAGTAAAAGGCAGCCTAAAAAGGCTGCCTTAGTATTTCAGCTATAAAACCGTATCAATTATAATAATCCTGCACCGCTGTTGATTAAAGCGAATAAAGGAGCGAATACGAGTGAAACAACTGTCATAAGCTTAATAAGAATGTTGATTGAAGGACCTGATGTATCTTTGAAGGGGTCACCAACTGTATCGCCAACTACGGCTGCCTTATGAGCTTCGCTACCCTTTCCGCCATGATTTCCTTCTTCAATATATTTCTTTGCATTATCCCATGCACCACCGGCATTTGACATGAAGATAGCCATAAGAACACCTGTTACAAGTGCACCTGCGATAAGTCCGCCGAGTGCTGTTGTTCCGAGAAGAACACCGATGATGATAGGTGCTACGACTGCCATGATACCGGGTACAAGCATTTCCTTAAGAGCAGCCTTTGTTGAAATAGCAACGCAGCTCTTGTAGTCAGGTTTAGCTGTTCCTTCCATGATACCGGGGATAGCTTTGAACTGGCGTCTAACTTCTTCGATCATCTGGAATGCAGCTTTACCAACTGACTGCATTGTGAATGCAGAGAAGAGGAAAGGAAGCATACCGCCGATGAAAAGACCAACAATAACCTTTGTATCAAGAATATCGATTGCTGAAAGACCAACTGCCTGTGAGTATGAAACGAAAAGTGCAAGAGCAGTAAGCGCAGCTGAACCGATAGCAAAACCTTTACCCATAGCAGCTGTTGTGTTACCAACTGCGTCAAGTTTATCTGTGATTTCACGAACGCTTTCATCAAGACCGCTCATTTCGGCAATACCGCCGGCGTTGTCTGCGATAGGGCCGTAAGCGTCAACGGCAACTGTGATACCTGTTGTTGAAAGCATACCTACTGCTGCAAGAGCGATACCATAAAGTCCGCCAAATGCGTAAGCAACAAGAATACCGATTGCAATAAGGATAATGGGAGCAGCTGTTGATTCCATACCTACTGCAAGACCGCTGATGATTGTTGTAGCGGCACCTGTTTCTGACTGATCAGCAATTTTCTTTACTGATCTGTAATCGCTTGATGTATATCTTTCTGTAATGATACCGATGATAACACCAACGATAAGACCTGCAATGATTGAAATTGCAAGGTTTACTGAGCCAAAGAATTTTGAGCTTAAGATAAATGATAAAACAATTACGATAACACTTGCTACATAAGTACCTGTCTTAAGTGCCTTATGAGGATTTGACTTTTCATCGCCTCTTACGAAGAAGCATCCGATAATTGCTGCAAGAATACCAACTGCCGCAAGTACAAGAGGGAAGATAGCACCCTCTGCTCCGAAAGCAGCAACACCAAGTGTTACAGCTGAAACGATAGCACCTACATATGATTCGAAAAGGTCGGCACCCATACCAGCAACGTCACCTACGTTGTCACCTACGTTGTCGGCGATAACAGCGGGGTTACGAGGGTCGTCCTCAGGGATACCTGCTTCAACCTTACCAACAAGGTCGGCACCAACGTCGGCAGCCTTTGTATAGATACCGCCGCCAACACGAGCGAAAAGTGCAACAGATGAAGCACCAAGGCTGAATCCGAAAAGGATGTTAGTGTCGTTTGTTACCATGTAGAAAATGCTGACACCAAGAAGTCCAAGACCAACAACTGACATACCCATAACGGCACCGCCGCTGAAAGCGATTGAAAGAGCTCTGTTCATACCGCTGTTTCTTGCTGCATTGGCTGTTCTTACGTTAGCCTTTGTAGCAACGCTCATTCCGAAATATCCAGCAAGGATTGAGAATAATGTTCCTACAACGAAAGCGATAGCTGAACCGAAACCGATTCCGAGTCCGATAAGGATAAATAATACGATAATAAAGATTGCGAGAATTTTGTACTCAGCAGTAAGGAATGCATGTGCACCTTCGCTGATTGCAGTAGAAATCTCTTTCATCCTGTCTGTACCTACTTCTTCTTTGGAAACCTTTCCTGAAAGAATGAAGGCAAAAACAAGAGCTATAACACCAAGTACCGGTGCTACATAAATAAAGCTTTCCATTTTTAGTCCCCCTGTAAATTAAATTATAAAATTATAAATTTTTATATATAAATTAAATCCGGCGACCGAAATAGACACAATTATCAAATGAATTATAATACCGTTCAGCCGTCTGACTTAAATCATATTCTTTTAAAGCTGTCCACAAATGCCTATATATTATATCCTAATACTTTGTTAAAATCAATATCCTAAATCTCATTTAATATTGTTTTTCTTTGAAAATCCACTATTTTTCCTATTATTAAAGCCGATTTTCCTATATCATATTTTGCATAATTATAATGATAATGTCAATACATAGTAACATAATTTATTTACTTAAAATTCTAAAATAATATGTTAGGTATAAAAAACGTAGCTTATTGTGTATTTTATTAGAAACAAAGCCAAAACAGTGGATTTTTATGTAAGATTGATGTATAATGTATTTTATTATTATGTGATAACAATACGTCAAAAAGGAGATAATGGTACATGGAATTTCAAAAGCATACTATAAACAAAGACGTCCCTATTCCATTGTATTATCAGGTCAAACAGATTATCCTGGATGAGATTAACAATGAGGGCGTGCGTGCAGGCGATGCCATTCCCACAGAAAAGGCTTTCTGCGATATTTATGGCATAAGCAGAACCACAATCCGTCAGGCAATCAGTGAGCTTGTTAACGAAGGCTATCTCTATCGTGTTAAAAGCAAAGGTACATTCGTTTCTCAGCCTAAAGCTAAGACCGACCTTGTTAATATGTATGATGGATATAACATGGAAATATTCAACATGGCCATGACTCCGTCAACACAAGCGATTGAGCTTACTCTCGTAAAAGCCAATTCCGAACAGGCAAGAGCGCTTGAAATCAATGAAGGTGACAACGTAATCTATCTTTTAAGACACAGATATGCCGACGGAATGGCAATGGGATATGTTGAAAGCTACTATAAATATCCTCTCTGCGATATTCTTCTTAAAGAGGACGAAAGTGCACTTAACACAACCTCAATTTATGAAATTCTCGGAAGAAACAAATCTTCTAAAATTCATAAGATTTCCAAGACTATCGAGGCTGTCGGTGCAACCGAGGCAGAGGCAAAGTTCCTCAATATCAAAAAAGGCAATCCTTTAAATATGTGTACAAACATCTGCTATTCGGCAGAAACCGGAGAGCCTATCCTCTATGAAATACTTAAATACAGAGGAGATAAAAACAAATTCTCAATAGAAATCAATATCGACTGATACATATAAAGCTAAAGCTGTCACATTGTCTGTGGCAGCTTTTTATTTTATCTCATATACATATTTGTTTTTCTTTCTATTTCGAGCGTTGTTGAAGGGCCATGTCCGGAATAAACCTTATAATCACCGTCAAGATTTTTTAAAAGCTTGAGTGATTCGGTCATCTGTTTCCAATCGCCTGTCGGAAAATCGGTTCTTCCGCAGCTTCCCATAAAAAGCGTATCTCCGGAAATCATTGTATCTCCGCATATATAGCAAACACTTCCGCAGGTATGTCCCGGAGTGAATATTACTTTGAACTTCATTTTTCCGAACTCAACCTCTTCTCCGTCCTTAACATATCTGTCGGCAGAATAGCTTTTTGCTGTGCCAATCATTGTTGTAAGGTTTATCGAAGGATTTTCGAGAACAGGCTTTTCGTCCTCTCCGGCAATTACCTCTATTCCGTATTCTTTTTTCAATGCCTCCATAGCTCCGACATGGTCAAAATGTGCATGCGTAAGCATTATTGCAAGCGGCTTAAGGTTATTTGCCTTAATATAGTTAATATACTGTGCTGAACTTCCTTCCGGATCAAAAATAACGCAGTTGTTATCTTCGTCCGAAAGTATATAGCTGTTTGTTTCGCACATTCCGCTCACAAAACTTTTCATATTTTTAATCATATTTTTTCCTCCTGTTTTCTGTTGTTTTCTATCAGCTTTTCTGCCTGTCTTACTCCGTCAACAGCCGCAGAAACTATGCCTCCGGCATATCCTGCACCTTCTCCTGCCGGATAAATTCCTTTGATATTTACACTATAACCTGTTTCTGCATTTCTTGTTATTCTTACAGGTGAAGAGCTTCTTGTTTCAACACCGGTAAGAAGTGCATCTGGATTATCAAAGCCCTTTAGCCTTTTTCCCATATTGGGTATAGCCTCTTTCAATGCCTCGCATATAAAGTCCGGCAATACATTATTCAGATCGGCAAAAACCGTATTCGGTCTGTAAGTATGTTTAACGACACCTTCGGCCTTTGTTATCTGTCCTTTTGCGAAATCCTCATATCTCTGAACAGGTGCATAATAATTTCTTTTGCCGGCTTCAAATGCCTTTTCTTCTATTCTTCTCTGAAACTCAATTCCGGCAAGCGGACTGTCCGAGCCGAAATCTTCCGGATATACCTGCACAAGCAATGCACTGTTTGCGTTTTCGCTGTCACGGGCATATTCACTCATTCCGTTTACAACAAGTCTGCATTCTTCCGATGCTGCCGCAACAACATATCCTCCGGGACACATACAAAACGAATATACTCCTCTGCCCTTCTTTGTCGTATATGTAAGCATATAATCAGCCGCAGGAAGGCTTTCGGCTTTGTCGCCGTATTGTGCATAGTTTATATCAGACTGTTTGTGTTCTATTCTTACTCCGGCGGCAAATGGCTTCTGCTCCAAAAATACATTGTTTTCATAAAGCATTTTGAATGTATCTCTTGCACTGTGGCCTAACGCTATTATAACATTTTCAGTGCTAAGCTTTTCAGCATTATTTATTTCAACTGCCGAAACAGCTCCGTTTTCAACAATTATATCGGTAAGTCTGCTTTCAAATCTGACTTCACCACCAAGCTCAATTATCTTTTCACGGATATTTTTAACAACACCTTTTAGCTTATCCGTACCTATATGTGGCTTTGCATCATATAATATTTCCTCCGGCGCTCCGGCAGCAACAAAGCTTTCCGTAACATAGCTGCATCTGTTGTCCTTAATTCTTGTCGTAAGCTTTCCGTCGGAGAATGTTCCGGCGCCGCCTTCACCAAACTGAACATTGCTTTCCGGATTAAATTTTCCGCCATTCCAAAAGTTTTCCACATCTGCGGTTCTTTCATCAACAGCCTTTCCTCTCTCAAGTATTATCGGTTTCAAGCCTTTCTCGGCAAGCACAAGCCCGGCAAACATTCCGGCAGGGCCAAATCCGACAATAACAGGTCTGTACTTGAGCTCAGTATCATAATCGGGAATACTGTATTTTTTATAGCTTGATATGCTTACATTTTTGAGCTTTTTGTTGTTCAGTATTTTTTTCTCGTCATCAGCGACAATATCCACAGTATATAAATAATGTATATCGTCCTTTTTTCTTGCATCAAGAGATTTTCGTCTTATATACAGCTCTTTTATGCTCTTTTCGGAGATTTTAATATTTTTACATACCGCTTTTTTTATGTCACTGTCGTTTACATTCAATTTAACGTTACTTACACGAATCATGCTTTATCTTTCCTTCTGAAATATATTTAATTCATATTTTCGCATATTCAATCTGAAATTTCAACATAAATATATTAATATTGGGGTGCCGTCAAAAGACACCCCATAACCTCGGTTAATATATTGATTGTGTTTTAGAATATGAACCCATTCCACCATCTGTATACATTTCATCGGTTCCGTTCATTATTCCTGTTCCATGGGCATTGTTTTCCATGCCTATATCACTCATGCCATTCGTACCGGTCATATCATTTATACCGTTTACACTGTTCATGCCCTGTGTATTTATTCCGTTTACACCATTTACACCGTTTATGCCGTCTGTCTCATCTGTCGGTGCATCATTCATTCCGTTTCCGGTATTGTCATAATATTTTGCATTATCGGCGGTATCCATGGCATTGTTTTTGCCCGATGAGCAGCCTGTCATAAAAAATGCTGCCGCTAAAAACATAAGAGGGATATATTTAAAATTCATGTCTTTTTCCTCCTTTATATTTACTGCAACATTATTTTTTGCCTTTACAATAAAAAAATACTGTGCGTATTATGGCACAGCATGAAAAAATTTCTATTTTTTATTAATCCTCCGACATTTCTTCTTTTGTCAGTTTTTCCGGTGATGCAAAATATTTTTTAACCATATATTCGGGGTAATAGCTTCTTTTTGCCTTTCTCATACCTTCAACGCCCATATCTTCTTCTCTGTTGATGTAGGTAACTCCTTCACATTCGTGAAGAACATACTGCTGATTGATTATCGCAAAAAGACCGTTTATCTCTGCATCTGCTTTTTCTATATGGATAAGCTGGACATCTTCTCTTATCCTTTCTCCGATACTGAAGGCTTTTATCTTTCCGTCAATAACTATTGCTCCGCCCGTAAGCCCGAGTGCCTCCATATTTTGAAGTGCAAGTGCAACAGATTTTCTTTCATTGGCAAACTCAACCTCAGAGAGATCTTTGCCTTCCTTCCATTCGTCATATACAGAAATACACTCCTCATACATTGAAGAATTAAGCTTTCTGTATTCATAGTCCGGATAGTTCTCTAAAAATCTGTTTATATGGTTTCTCTTTCCGTGGAGCTTTTTGCCCTTAAGCGTTGCAAGCTTTTCTCTGAGATATACATAATCCCATGAAATATCCGCAGGCTCCATATATATTCCCGGATAAGCCTTTTCGATTATTTCTTTAAACGGCTCCCATATGTTTCTTATCATAAGCGGAAGATTTTTTCTTCTGAGATAATCATAAACATTATCCATAAGCTTTTTATAATCAAAATCAGAGCCGTATCTCGGTATCGGCGGCCAGAAAAACTCGGGAACTGTCTGGAAATTAAGCTTTATATAAAGCACATCTTCATATATAGTATACTGGAATTTTCCGTCTGCTCCCCATATAAACATATTTGCAAAGGACAAATCCGAGCAATCCAGCTTCCAAGGCTTTGTAAAGCTGTCAATAAGCGGTTTATCCTTAATTTCAAAATTTTTAAAATCCGATAATACTGTTTTATTTTCTGTTATCGGACTCATACACTGAAGTCCCATAATTCCTCCTTTTACGGAAATCAATTTTTGCGGTGCCATACAAGGGCAATTTTACATAAAGGCTTTCCGTTTACATCATTCACAGACGAAATTGTCTGTTTTTTGTTATCATCATAATCTGTTATATATGTTTTTACAGTAACATTGTCACCATATCTGCATTCCTTGCGGTAAAGAACACGTATCTCCTCTGCCATATATCCGGAATAAATATCATCGGGTATATTATCACATGCCCATTGTACATAGCAAACATTATTAACATGTCCGTTTGTATCGGTTTCACTTCTTCTTATTTCGATATTTTTCTCAGATATAAGCATTTCCTCTTTTTCTTTGGGAAGTGCAAAGTTTCCGGGATCAAACGGAGCCTCCTTATCGCACGTATATACCTCATACATTTCTTCGGTAAATCTGGTCGGATGGCGTTTTGCAAGATCAAGGAATGCCCAACGAGATGCAGCCTCGGAATAAACCTTGCCGTTTTCATCTTCCATTGTAAAATATCTCGTTGCCTGAAGAGAATTGCCCTTCTTCGCCCATGTTGATATTTTTATATTATCCGTAAATTTCGGATACTCATACATTTTTATAAACCAGTTGAGCACAACCCAGCCTCTTTGTTCTTTAGCAAGCCACTCAAAAGTATAGCCTACGCTTTCGGAATGGTCAATAGCCGTTTCCATATAATACTTTACAATATTCTGTATACTCATAACCGCATTCATATCGGTATCATGCGAATGCACATAAAATACGTCTTCAAAAGGTTTTTCCATATGTTTTCTCCTATTCTGTAAAAATTAAAGCATAGGTGATATAAGTCTTGATACAGCCTCTCGTATTTTGAACCAAGCCGATCTCTTTGAATACCACTCTTTAGTTATTTCCGTTGAATCCTCAATATCTCTCATAAACTGTGCCTGATGCTCTTCGGTTAACTTTCTGTCATATATAAATGCGTTTACCTCGAAATTGAGAGCAAAACTACGTATATCCATATTTGCCGTACCGACAGACGTAACAAAGCCGTCAACATACATGGTTTTGCTGTGAACGAAGCCTTTATTGTACTGATAGCATTTGACTCCGGCGTCCAGAAGCTCGCCTAAATATGACATACTCGCCCAATAAACAAACGGGTGATCAGGATTCGCCGGTATAATTATTCTTACATCAATTCCGGAAAGTGCCGCAACCTTAAGTGCCGAAAAAATACCGTCGTCCGGAACAAAATAAGGCGTTGTTATATATACGTTTGTTTCCGCCTCGTTTATCATCTTGAAATAGCCGTTCCGTATATTTTCTTCCTTTGTGTCCGGGCCGCTTGAAACAATCTGCATTTTCGCATTACCTCTTGATTCCTTTGCCGGAAAATATTTATCGGAAAGCTTTATTTCGTTATCGCATACAAAATTCCAGTCCATTATAAATCTGAGCTGAAGCTGATCAACCGCATCTCCGACAATTCTTATATGTGTATCTCTCCAAGGTCCGTATCTTTTAATCCTTCCAAGATATTCGTCACCAATATTAAGACCGCCTACATAACCTATCTTTCCGTCAATTACGGATATTTTTCTGTGGTCACGGTAATTGATTCTTGTTATAAGCGGAGGAAGGAATACTCCGACCTTTCCGCCTGCCTTTTTATATTCCGCAAACATTTTTTTCGGGAGTGTGTGATTTCCTATTCCGTCAAACAGCAATCTTACCTCAACGCCTTCGGCGGCTTTTTTAGTAAGCTCCGAAACTATTTTGTTTCCGAGTCCGTCATTTCGCAATATATAGTATTCCATATGAACATATTCTTTTGCATTTCTTATATCGTTTATCAGATCCTCATATTTTGAATTACCTTCGTAATATGATTTGACCTCGTTATCATATGTAATACAGTTTCCGGAATTTATATGCAGATAGGCAAGGTCATCATGGTGTTTCGCATCAATAATATCTATTCTGCCCTCTATTGCCTGTTTTTGTGCACGTATCATAGTGCTGTATTTTTCCATTCTGTGCAGATAGCTGACATATGTATTCACATCATGCTCAGCCTTTCTTTTGAACATTTTCTCTTTTTTACCTTCTTTTCCGAAAATGCAGTAAAAAATAAACCCTATAACAGGGACAAAAAATATAACTGTAAGCCAAGCCCATGTGCTTGAAGGGTTTCTGCGTTCAAAAAACACCGTAATTCCGGCTAAAACAATGTTTGCAACAAACAAAAGTATTACAATAATCTGTATAATATCCGATATCGACAAAATAACGCCTCCTTACCTATCTATCGTCCTTGCAATTTTATTAGAGTTATATTATACTATATTATTATATAGTTTGCAAAAAATCAGCAAAAAATTTGTACCGACTTTTAAATTTACTATTTCATTATTTTAGGATAAATGATAGAATGTAGAGTACATTAAATTTCGGTCTGTAAAAAGATACTAAGAGGGGGATATTTTAAAGTGAATTTAAGTGTAAGCGATATATTTATAATCGTTATTGTTGTGGTTGCTATTGCTATTGCAATTCTTTATACAGTAAGCCGCAAAAACTACAAAAAAGTAATCGAAGCAGAGGATTTTATCGCAGCAAACAAACAAACTGCTTCAATATTTGTTATTGATAAGAAAAATGCTAAACCTACTGAAAAGGATTTAGGCAAAAATGTATTTTCACAGCTTGACAGCAAATCAAAAAACCGTAAGCTCTGCATGATCAAAGCTAAGGTAGGGCCTCAGATTGTTACTCTTATAAGCGATAAAAATGTATTTGATGTATTGGTTCCCAAAAAAACTTATAAGGTTGAGCTCAGCGGACTTTATATTGTCGGTATTGTCGGTATGAATCTTGCAAACAAGAAAAAGAAAACTATCAGAGAAAAGTTAACTGTTTTCTCAAAAGAAAATTCTAAAGACGTAGCTAAAAAAATAGTAAAATAAAAGAAATGACCGCATATAAAATATGCGGTCATTTCTTTAGTACCTTTGGTTTATATATCCGTCTATTAAGGATTTTCTGCTGCCTTCCGAAAAAACGCCTTCTTCCTTAAGGCTGTTCAATATCTGCTCATTTGTTGAATGCAGTATCATGTTGTAATCGGTAAGTATTATTTCAAAAAGCCTTCCTCTAAGCTCCTTTGAACGTACCTTAACAAAATATGCCTCAACACCCTTATAATCTATCATCTGGAGTACCTTCATTGTTGCCCTGTCCTTACGGCTGTAAAAATAATTACAGCTGTCGAGATATTCCTTCTTTTCGTCATATCCGAGATCTTTTATAGTGCTTGCCTGCTTTTTCTCCTTCGCTCTTGCATTGTAATACTGATAGTTAAAAAGTCCCTTAAGAACCGTATCTATATTTTTAAACGGCTTTATATCATTGTATACAACCGCCTCATAATTTGCCTGCAAATATTCTCTTTTTGTCATATCGCCCTTAACAAACTGGTCAATAAGACTTTGTCTGTATCGGAAATACTTTTCTATGCCGTTCATAACTACACACCCATCGATCAAGACCATATATTACTTATGGAACTTGATTTTTTATTTGATATAATAATTATATATTTTTTAAACATATTTATCAAGGAGTCAATATATGTACGGCAAAAATCATCCAAAAACCTTTCTTTCTGTATATCGGCAAAATATAGCTCCACGCATTTCGGAGCTTGATATATTTCTTAAAACCGAAGAAGAACCGTATGATATATCAGATACCGCACGGCTTCTTAATATAACGAATGGTGAAATAAATACTATAATGTCTGTACATAATATTGAGGAAATAAACCGAAGTACGTTTCCCGTTATAATGAAAAACTGTCCGGACGAATTTTGCCGTATGTTTAAAAGAATGCTTGAATGCGGCATTCCCGGCAAATATTTTCCCGAACAGATTTCATATATTTACAATATTGATATTGAAAAGGTTTCCGATGCTTTCAAAAAACTGAATATTTCCTTTATACCTGCTAACAGGCTCGAAGAATTATTCGAAAACATAATTCTCTGATTTTCAGGCAAGTATGCTTTCTTTTACCTGATTTGATATTTCTTCGGAGGCAAGTATTTTTATTATTTCAAGAGCAAAATCAATGGCTGTTCCTACGCCCTGTGATGTAACAATGTTTCCGTCAACGCAGACTTTGTCATCGGAAACCTCTGCTCCCGTCAACGCTCCTGTACACGAAGGATAACAGGTTGCCTTTCTGCCTTCAAGAAGTCCCATTTTTCCGAGTATCATCGGTGCGGCACAGATTGCACAGATAAGCTTATTATTTTCATAAGCAGACTGTATTATTTTCTTCATTGTATCACATGTCATAAGGTTATCAACGCCGGGCTGACCACCGGGAAGTACAATAGCGTCAGCCTCATTGAGAGTTATCTCATCAATCTTAATATCGGCCGTAACAGGAATTTTGTGTGCTCCGGTAACTATATTACTTGTGGAAACAGACACCGTAATCGCCTCTATTCCGCCTCTTCTCAGAAGGTCAACTGTTGTAAGTGCCTCAACCTCTTCAAAGCCATATGCTAAAAATAAATAAACCTTTTTCATATGAAATACCTCCTTTAATAATGTCCGCATTGTTTTAATTATTATACAATAAATTTAAGTATATAACAACATTAATGTAAAATCATTCCATTGAATTCAATCAATTATTTCATTATAATTACCGTAAGGAGTGATATTATGGAAATTGAACGAAAATTTCTTGTTGCCGAAATACCTGAAAATTTAGACCGTTATCCTCATAATGAAATAGAACAGGCCTATATAAGCACCAGTCCTACAATACGCATACGCAAAAGCGATTCCGATTATATACTTACCGTAAAAGGTAAAGGTGCTGTTGCAAGAGAAGAATTTGAGCTTTCAATTACCGAAGAGCAATACAAAAATCTTTCCGAAAAGGTCGAAACAAGGTTTGTTTCAAAGACAAGATATATAATTCCCATAGACGGCGGACTTAATGCCGAGCTTGATATTTACCACCTTTATCTTGACGGACTTTTAACCGTTGAGGTTGAATTTCCCGATATGGCCGAATGTATGTCTTTTGTTCCTCCGAAATGGTTCGGAAAGGACATATCCGATGATAAACGATATAAAAACACTGCCCTTTCATTGTTTGGAAAACCCGAATAAATTGTACGCCATGCCGATATTATAAAGCATGGTGTATTTTTTTACTGCATTTTAGTGCAATTTTCCATCTTTTGTCATTTTCATGTTATTTTTATCGATATTTTTTGCACGTTTTTTCATTTAAAATATTGCAATCTGTTTATCTTTCCATTATAATGATTTTAGATGTAATTTATTTACATATTTTCTAATATTTTACATAAACCAAATAACTTAAATCACAGGAGGGATTATTTTGAGTCAAAATAAGATACGAGTAATACTGGCAGATGATAATAAGGATTTTTGCGATGTTGTAAGTTCATACTTAAACAAACAGGAAGACATAAGTGTTGTCGGAATTGCGTACGACGGCATTGATACCTTCAACAAAATAAGAGAATTAAAACCGGATATTGCTATCATAGACAGCATTATGCCAAGACTCGACGGCCTTGGTGTTCTCGAAAAATTACAGAAACATTCGGATATTTCACAGAAACCAATCTGTATAATGCTTTCAGCCATAAATCAGGAAAAAATAACACAGAGAGCAATCGAACTCGGTGCAGAATATTATATAGTAAAGCCCTTCGACATGGACGCACTTGTTCTAAGAATAAGACAGCTTAAATATACAAAAACAGGTGAAAAATCAGACGGCAAGGCGCTTGTGGTCGGAAGCACCTCCGAAAAAGCCGCCGCATATGACCTTGAGGCAAAGGTAACCGGAATATTGCATGAAATAGGCGTTCCCGCACATATAAGAGGTTATCATTATATGCGAGAGGCAATAATAATGTCGGTCAATGACATGGATGTACTCAACTACATAACAAAGGAGCTTTATCCTGCCATTGCCAAGAAATGCAACACAACTCCGAGTCGCGTTGAAAGAGCAATCCGACACGCCATAGAAGTTGCATGGAGCAGAGGAAAAATAGACGCAATAGATGAGCTTTTCGGTTATACGGTAAACAACCATAAGGGTAAACCGACAAACAGTGAATTTATAGCACTGATTGCCGACAGACTAAGACTTGAACAAAAAGCAAGCTGATAACTTTGCCCTCTTTAAATATCTCCTTTTGCCTCACAGTGGTCAAACATTGTGGGGCTTTTATATTTTTATAAGCATTTAAAAACCTCACAGAATATGCTATCATAATAAACATATCTGTGAGGTGAATTTATTTGGATAAGTTAATTTTATTTGACACAAACCTGTATATGAAAATACATAATTTCGTTATGAAACATAAAAAGCTCCATAAGCCCGTAATATTTTTGAACGATAAAGCTCCTAAGGTTATGATGGTTTTGTTCTACGGTCTTATGCCTATACTTGTCGTAATGCGTGACATAAGAGTTATAGCCTTTGCCGCCTGTCCGCTTATCGAGCTTACTCTTGTAACTAAATTCAGAGATAAGGTCGACCGTCCAAGACCGTTTGATGTTCTCGATGTAACGCCGCTTGAAAGCCATTCCAGCGGACATAGCTTTCCCAGTCTGCATTGTTCAAGCTCCTTCGTTATAACAACATCTTTATTTTATATTAATCCCTATTTAGGCATTATCGGTCTTATTGTATCAATAGTCGTTGCCATAACAAGGCTTCTTGTCGGCGTACACTATCCGCTTGACGTGCTTACCGGAATACTTATCGGTCTTGCCTTTGGTATACCGTATTTATTTCTCTGATATTTTATCTCTCATCATAAGATCATAAACAACGTGTCTTACGTCCTTGCCATTGAATAATACGCCTGTAATCGCTTCGGTTATGGGCATGCTTACATTAAGCTTTCTGGCAAGCTCCGATGCCGCCTGTGCGGTATTGACACCTTCAACAACCATATGCACCGCATCAAGCGTTTCCTGAAGGCTCTTTCCTTCACCTATCATAATACCTGCTCTTCTGTTTCTTGAGTGCATACTTGTACATGTAACGATAAGATCTCCCATTCCCGAAAGACCGTAGAAGGTTTCTCTTCTTCCGCCCATAGCCATACCGAGTCTTGTTATTTCAGCCATACCTCTCGTCATAAGAGCAGCCTTTGTGTTGTCACCATAGCCAAGACCATCGGACATACCTGCCGCAAGAGCAATTATGTTCTTCATGGCAGCTCCTATTTCAACGCCGATAACATCTGTATTTGTGTAAAGTCTGAATACAGGATTTGAAAATTCATGCTGTATCATCTTTGCAATTTCTTCATTCTCACTTGCAATAACAGCGGCAGTCGGTATTCCTCTGCCGACCTCTTCCGCATGGCTCGGTCCCGAAAGAACGGCCACTTCGCACTGAGGTACACATTCCTTTATAACCTCAGCAAGTGTTTTAAGGCTTCCGTCCTCAAGTCCCTTCGCAACATTTACGATAATCTGCTTTTCATTGAAATACGGAGCAAATTTCATTATATTAAGTCTTACAAATTTTGAAGGAACAGCCGCAATTACTATTTCGGCGTCCTTTACAGCCTCTTCGGGTGATGTAACAATTTTTATTTCTTTTCTTATCGGTACTCCGGGAAGAAATTCCTTATGCTCTCCGTCCTCACGAATTCTTCTTGCCTCTTCTTCCTTCCATGACCATATAGTTAAATCATGTCCATATTTATCAAGCATTACAGCAAGCGCAGTGCCCCAGCTTCCGCTTCCGATAACAGAAATTTTCATAATTCTTACCTCTCCTTCTTTTTAGGCTTAAGCTTTCCTATAATATCAAATCTGCTTTCAGTTCCGTTCAACAGACGTTTTATGTTCGCTCTGTGCTGGAATATTGCCAGACACATAAGTGCTATCGTCACCCATACCGCTTCCGAAGGGTAACCCCAAATATGTAAAAATATCGGTATAAGTACAGACAATATCAATGATGTAACCGAAACATAGCCCGAAAGCAATATAAGAAGTGCAATAATAAATATAATAAGTGCAGGGAACGGCCATGTGGCAAAGGTCATTCCGACCATTGCCGCTATTCCCTTACCACCCTTAAATTTATGGAAAAACGGAAAATCATGTCCGAGTATTGCTCCGGCAGAACCGTAGAATCCGGCAACTATCGGATCAGCCTTAAATATCGCCTTACAGATAAGAAACGCAACAAGCGATTTTGCCACATCGCACCAGAATGTAAAGAGTCCGACCTTTGCTCCGAGTGCTCTTACCGTATTTGTTGTTCCGAGATTTCCACTGCCGACCTTGCTTATATCGACATGATATGCCTTACCGACAAAGTAGGCAGTCTGTATACAGCCTATAAAATAACCTATTACAAGGCATACTATTCTGAACATATCAATCCTTATCTCCCTTTTGTCTTACTACAAAATGAATCGGTGTTCCCTTGAATCCGAAATTCTGTCTAAGCTGATTTTCGATATATCTTCTGTATGAGAAATGCAGAAGCTCTCTGTCGTTTACAAAAATAACAAATGTAGGCGGCTTTACTCCGACCTGTGTCATATAATAAATCTTAAGCTGTCTGCCCTTTTCTGCCGGCGGCTGCTGCATAGCCATTGCCTCTACAAGCACATCATTTAGTACACCTGTCGATACACGGAGATTGTTGTTTGCATAAACCTCCTTAACTGTATCAAGCATCTTGATTACACGCTGTCCGGTAAGTGCGGAAATAAACACTCTCGGAGCGTATGCCATATATGAAAGATCATTGGCAATGTCCTTAAGGAATTTATTCATTGTTTTATCGTCTTTTTCGATAGCGTCCCATTTATTTACCGCAATAATTGCAGCTTTTCCTCTTTCATGGGCAATTCCGGCTATCTTTGCGTCCTGGTCGGAAATGCCTTCCTGTGCGTCAATAACAAGAACGGCAACGTCACAACGCTCTACTGCCGCAACGGCTCGTATAATACTGTATTTTTCAATATCTTCTTTTATTTTGCTCTTTCTTCTCATTCCGGCGGTGTCAATAAGAACATATTTCTGTCCGTCGTATTCAAAAGGCGTATCTATCGCATCTCTTGTTGTGCCGGGAATATTGCTTACAATAAGACGCTCTTCGCCGAGCATTCTGTTTATAAGAGATGATTTTCCTACATTGGGCTTACCGATAAGAGCAACCTTGATTACCTCTTCGTCCTCAACATTTTCGCTTCCGTCCGGGAACTGACTGCATACGGCATCAAGCATATCACCGAGTCCCAATGCCTGTCCGGCTGATATAGGATATACCTCGCCTATGCCTAAGCTATAAAACTCATATACATCAAGGTTTTCCTTACGCATATCGTCAACCTTGTTTACAGCAAGCACAACAGGCTTCTTTGTTCTTCTGAGCATATTGGCAACCTGTGAGTCTGCCTCTGTAACACCCTGTTTAACGTCTGTAACGAATATAATTACATCTGCCGTATCAATGGCAATCTGTGCCTGAACAAGTATCTGTCTTAAAATAATATCCTCTGTGTCCGGCTCCATACCGCCTGTGTCAATAAGCGTAAATTTATAATTAAGCCAGTCAATATCAGCATATATTCTGTCTCTTGTAACGCCGGGAGTATCCTGTACAATGGATATTCTTTCTCCAGCAAGTCTGTTAAAAAGTGTAGACTTACCTACATTAGGTCTGCCTACAACCGCAACTATCGGTCTGCTCATTTATTTATCCTCCAAATTCATCAATTTGCCAACAAGGCTTGCCGCCGAATTAAGTGCAATTCTTATAGGCACGCCAAGCGCTTTTTCTATATCCTCCAAATATATATCATCAAGAAGCACCGTTTCGCCATTTCTCAGAAGTGTATCCGGCAGAACAAGATATTCTCCAAGCTCCTTATCCCTAAGCTGGTCTATTATATCGTGTCCCGTAAGAAGTCCGGCAACGGTAATCATTTCTCCGAAGAAATTGTTTTTTATGCAATATACATTTATTGTTGTATTCTCACATTTTTCCGAAATTTTATCGCAGACTTCCTTTATAAGTCCGTAAGCCGCAACGCCTGTCGCAACCGACACAGTCCTTTTTCTGTCCGTCCGCTCCTTTATATCCGGAAGCATATCATAAAATTCACTCTTAAAAAGCGAAAGCATTCCGACACCGTTCTCAAACTGCGGAAAATCCTCATAATTCTCCGGCTGGGGTATCTCTCTTTCTGCCTTAAGATAAAATTCATCAGCGGCATATATTATCCTTGAACCGTATTTTTCAAGATTTTTCTTCTGCCAGCCTTCTATCTGGTCAAGAACCTTTTCCGCATCTTCCTTTGTGAAAGGCTCCTGCTCATATAAGCCTTCCCTATATTTCGTAAGTCCGACAGGCACTATCGACATGCTTTCTGCCTGAGGGAATAACTTTACAACATCACCTATGGTTCTGTCAAGCTCTTTGCCGTCATTAACATTCTTGCAGAGAACCACCTGCAAATGCAGCTCTATTCCTGCGGCGGCAAGCTTTTTCATTCTCTCCATTATGTTTCCGGCTTTATTGTTATGGAGCATCATTTTTCTGAGCTCCGGATTTGTTGTGTGAACGGAAATATTTATCGGCGACAAATGATAATATATTATTCTGTCTATATCGCTTTCCTTCATATTCGTAAGCGTAACATAGTTGCCCTGAAGGAATGAAAGTCTTGTATCGTCATCTTTGAAATAGAGCGTTTCTCGCATACCCTTCGGCAACTGGTCGATAAAGCAGAATATACATTTATTACGACAGCTTCTTGCGTCGTCCATAAGTCCGCTCTCGAACACAATGCCTATATCCTCATCATAGTCCTTTTCAACCTCGGCAATATATTCCTCACCGTTGCTGTCCACAAGAACCATTTCCAGATAATCGTCATTTATCATATAACGGTAGTCGAATACGTCCTTTATTTCCTTATCATTTATAGAAATAAGTACATCGCCCGGTTCTATTCCTATCTCTTCGGCTATACTTCCCTTTTCAACACTGATTATAACATTTTCTTTTTTGCCTGTGTTTAAATTTTCCACACTAAATCCTCATTTCAAAAAAAGGAATGCACCCATTGTGCCTCGTTTTTCTCCCATAACACGATGTGAATAGAAGGTTTCCGGGTGGCACTTTGTGCATATTCCGCCGATCTCTATATTATCAGCTTTTACTCCCTTTTCAAGCAGTATTTCTTTATTTATTCCCCAAAGGTCAATTTTATATTTTCCTTCGCAAAGCTTATCGTTTACAATATATTTATCAGCAAATTTATATTTTTCCATGAATATGTCCACAACAGGCTTATCCACCTGGAAACAGCATATTCCTATGGACGGACCTATGCCGGCCTTTATATTCTCCGGCTTTGTTCCGAACTCGTCCTTCATTCTGTCAACCATGGCCGCAGCCATACCGTCGGCAGTTCCTCTCCAACCGGAATGCGCCATGCCGATTGCCTTATTTTCGGTATCTACAAAAAACAACGGAACACAGTCTGCATGGAATGTAACAAGAACAATACCCTTTTTATTTGTAACAAAAGCGTCTGCCTCTATTCTGTTAATATCCTTTCTGAATCCCATGCCTTTAATGCTTTCATCGGCTGTTATTATTTTTGTCGAATGCACCTGCTTAAGTGTTACGCAATTCTCTTTTTTAACGCCCAATGTATTGCATACTATATCAAAGTTTTTATCAACATTTTCCGGTTCATCGCCTCTTGAAAAGCCGAGATTAAGCGACTCAAGATAACCGGTGCTTACGCCGCCATGTCTTGATGTAAAGCAATGTCCGATAAAATCTATTTTTTCCAAACTCTCAAATGTATAATATTTAAAATTGCCATCTATATTTAATTTCATTATTCTCTCCATTCAAACGCATTTTCAGTATAACGGATATAATAAACACCGTCTTTATTTATAATCTCAGCAACATCAAATCTCATATTTATATCATCATTATTATATTTTTCCTGCACATACCGCAATGCGGCTTTGCATATACGGCGTTGTTTATTTTTATTTACCGCCTCATAAGGATAACCGAAGTCAGTTCCGTTTCTGAACTTTACCTCGATAAATACAAGTGCTTTTCCGTCTTCGGCTATTATATCTATTTCTCCATAGCCTGTCGAATAATTTCTGTCAAGTATATTATAATTTTTATTTTTTACAAGCCATTTAACGGCTATATCTTCACCTATGTTTCCAATACTGCGTTTATTCATAATTATATAAAGTTTTTAATAAATGTTTTTCTGTGTATAGGACAAGGGCCGTATTCCTTTATTGCCGCAATATGCTCTGCCGAACCATAGCCCTTATTTTTCTCAAAGCCGTATTCGGGATATATTTTAGCATATTCGTCCATCATGGCATCTCGTTCCACCTTTGCGATAATGCTTGCCGCACCTATGGAAATGCTCTTTGCATCGCCTTTTATTATACCTCTTTGCGGAACGGTTATCTCCGGTATTGTAACCGCATCGGCAAGCACAAAATCCGCATTGGGGTTTAATGCCGATATTGCCTTACGCATTGCCCTATATGTAGCCTGCAATATGTTTATATCGTCAATTTCAATCGGTGATGCCATTCCGAAGGCATAAGCAACAGCCTTCTCCTTTATAATCGATGAAAGCTCTTCACGCTTATGTGCCGTAAGCTTTTTGGAATCGTTCACACCTTCTATTTTACAGCCAACCGGCAATATAACCGCCGCCGTAACAACCGGGCCTGCAAGAGGGCCTCTTCCGACCTCATCAATTCCGGCAATAAGCTTGTAGCCTTTAGAATAAAGGTCTTTTTCAAACATAGTTATTTCTTCAAGCCTTTTCAGCTCGGCTAAATGTGCTGAATATTTGTTTTCAAACTGCTTTATAAGCTTTATAACACCGGAACGCTCGTCGGCTCTGAAGCCGTCCAGAACCTCCGGAAGTCCGTCATAATCGGTAGTGCTCAATATATTTTTTATTTCTGTTATAGTCAGTGACATTCTACCACCTCAATATTTTATTATACACAATATGGCGGTATATAGCAAATATAATATGTTTTTCGTTCCTTTGAACAAGAGACTTAATGTATTATTGTCTCAAAAAAATCCCCTCCGTAAAACGGAGGGGATAAATCCTATGTTAAATTAAATTAATTCGGATTAATTAGTTAAGTGTAACTGTACCTGAAGCTTCTGTCCAGTTGATTGCACTGATACCAAGTGAGTTAGCAAGATCTCTTACAGGGATAAATGTTCTGTCGTTTACGATAGCTGCTGTTGTGTTCATTGCAACAGGTGTACCGTTGATGTACATTGTTCTTGAACCGATTGTCATAGAAATGATTCTCTGTCCGCTGAGTACTGTTACTGTTCTTGATGCTGCATCCCAGTTAACTGTTGCACCGAATGCTTCTGAGATTGCTCTTACGGGAAGCATTGTGTAGTTTTCGCTGTTGATATATGCAGGAGCGTCAAGGTTAACTGTTTCTGTTCCTACTGCCATTGTTGAAGCGCCAACTGTGATGATGATCTTCTTGTTTGTTGTAGAGTCATCCTGGTCACGAGCTGATGTGATTACGTCAACATAGCTGTCGTTTACTGTTACTGCTTTGTACTTGAAGTATGCAGGGTAAGCTTCATTTGTAACTGCCTCTGCATCATATTCATCTTTTACATTTGATGAGTTTTCCCAAAGGATATTATTAACATTATCAATTACTGTAACTTTTTCTCCATCTTTTTCGATTGTCTTAGTTGTATATCCACCGATGTTTTCAAGTGCATATCCGCCTACGGGAAGTGTTCTGTCAAGGTAAAGTTCAAGTCCGCTTACAACGATTGTTGAAGCCTCTGTTGACTCATCATTTACTGTTACTGTAAGGTATGCTTTATCTCCCTTAACATCAAAGAGATCATAGTCACCTAAATCATCAATATCAACATCAACGTCGATGTCGCCTTCTGTTACTTCTACTTTACCTGCGTCTTCGAAGTCCATCTTCTCTACACCAAGGATAATCTGGTCATCTTCTTTAAGGATACCTTCTTCAGCTTCTGTGATAACGATATCGTTTACAGGTACATATCTGTAGTCGATAAGTACCTCGCTTGTCTTAGCTGATACTGTGTAAGGAGCCTTAACTGTAGCTACCTTAAGTGTTACGTCATCAAACTGTCCGCCAAGTGTAACGTTTACATCACCTGTAAATGTAGGTGCTGCGTTAAGAACGAACTTAACATCAAAGTCTGTCTTGTCAGATTCTTTATTATTCTTTGAATAGTTCTTGATTGTTACAACATTTTCATCGATTTCGTACTCAAAATCATCATTATTTGTGCCATCAAAAATAGCTTCTACTACTTCAATTCCTTCAGGGAATGTGAATGTAGCTTTTCTTGATGTATTAAGGATATCGCCTGTGTTTTCTTCAACTGAAACCTTAAGTGTGTTTTCATCATCGTTGTCAGCACCTGACCAGATCTGAGGAAGATCTTTGTCTTCAACTGAGTATGTAACTGCTTCCTTAACCATCTTAGCAACCTCAAGCTTAACATTTGAGAATTCCTTTGATGAAGCCATTGATGAAACTGTGATTGTAGCTACATCGCCTGCTTTACATTTCTTAAGTGTCTGAATTTTAATGCCAGATATAGTCATATCTGTAAGCATGTTAGGTGTAAATCTGTAATCAGGATCCGCATCCTCAACATTCTCATTGTAGTCTTTAAATGTAATAATTATAGTATCATCATTTTTAGGGTCAATCGCAGCTGTTGCATCAACCTTTTCATCCCCATCTTCATTAAGAAATGATACTGTACCTGCATTTGTAAACTTCCAATTTCCGCTCAACTTAAGTTTGATTGAACCGCCCTTAAGCACGTCAGGTGTAAGTTCTTTGATTGTAATATCTTTTACAGTATCTTCATCCTTTGTAGCATCTTCAACGAAAGTTCTAACGCCCTCTGATGTAATTTCAACTTTACCAGTCTGAGCTGTTGCAATTACTTCTGAAGCTGTCTTGAATGCTGTTACGTTGCTTGTAAACTTAGCAACAACATCACCAACTTCACCTGATTTTACAATCATAGGAAGTACGCAAGTTTTTGAGCCTGGATGTTCTCCATTGAACATTTTAGCATTAAGAGTAATCTTAGCCTTTGTATCGCTCTGAACATCTACTGCAAGAATACCCTTTGCGTTTTTCATGTTAGCTGCAACTTCCATTGAACGTGCTTTGTCATCATCATCTTTTTCGTATGCAAATGTACCGTTTGTAAGTGTTACATAAACATCAAATGCATCAACATCAACAACATCATCACCGGCAGCATTCTTACCCTTATATTTGTAAGTATCTGTGATGTTTACCTGATCGTTGCTCTTTGAAAGTTCAACTCTTGATGTGAAGATCTTATCTGTACCAACTTTGATTTCATCAACTGCTGTAAGTTTTGTTGATGCGAAAGCTGTTGCTGGTACCATTGCTACTGTCATTACAGCGGCAATAAGTAATGCCAATTTTCTTTTCATCTTATTTCCTCCTTTAATTTTAAATGTACGTATTGGCTTATACAAATTGACCGATACATTCATAGAGCACCTTGTTTTCCGCCGTTTTGTCGGGTAAACGGTTATGCACAATGTACAACATGCACATATCTATCAATTAGTATATGTTCATTTTACCCCCCTCGAAAATGTCAAGGCTTTTGGCTATTTTGTAACATAACTGTAACATTGACGTTGGTTCCGTAACAGAAGTCCCCGAATTTCATTGACATTTTCGAAGTTACCTGTAAAAAAGTCGCAAAAAAAGACCCGATACCTTAAGTACCGAGCCTGTCATTAATTTATCCGTTTAATCTTGAAAGCAGTTTATTTCTTCTGTACGCAATCGAGCTTACCGTTTCTGCTTTTGTAATAATTTCTTTGCCTTTATGCGTTGTAACAACATATCCGCCGGTATTGCTGTTTGATATATCGACAACATTTGAATATACCGCATTTTCGTTTTCGGTATAATAAATCTGCCATATAGTTTCACCGTCTGCCCATGTTATCATTCCGTTGTTTTCAAGTGCGGCTATGTATTCCTCCAAGCACCAGTTATTCGCATACATAATGTCGGAATGAGGTCTGCCGACATAACGTATATGCCAAGGCTCATAGCCTATTCCCGTCATTTCTTCCTTCGCCTTGGGGTAACGGACAACAAAGCCGTATTTATAGCAGTTTTTCTTTATCCATTTTCCGGCTTCGGTGTCTATAAAGTTCTCTTCAAGCGTTCCGTCGTTGGATAAATCTATCGCCAATGCAGTATGGTGCTCACTTGCTCCCGGAAGTGCAACATATCTTCTTGTCTGTTTCATTGCCTCTTCGGGCGAAAGTCCCTGTGCAAGCTTTCCGTTATAATCCGTATTGAACAAATCAACCTGCTTTTGATATGTGCGGTATGTACTTACGACCATAGGTGCCTCACCGAGCTCATTTTCCATATCATCAAGCATTATTTCAATATTTTCTGCCGCCTCTTCACGCATTAAATAATATGTATCCTCAAACATCACCTTGTCCGGATCAAACCCGTCCGGTATTCTGTACTCGGCATTAACAAGCATAAGCAGACCGCTGTCCGTATCCTTCGGCGTCTGTGCAAATGCCGTTGTGCTCATCGTTATTATGCTTAAAGCGGAAATAACCAGTATTTTTGACAATTTTGCCATTAAAATACCTCCTTTTGACATAATTATAAAAGGTTTTGGCATTAATGGCAATTTTTATTTGATGTCAATTTGTGGTATTAAAAAATCCGCTGTAAACACAGCGGACTTTCTGACTTAAACAATATTCAATCTTTTTCCGATTTTATCATATATATCTGCAACCATACCCGAAAGTACTTTCTCGCAAAGCATATATTCCTTTATATCCTCGTTTATCGAAAGCTCTCTGTATAATTCGTTTGCAGTGTTTTCCGTTTCAGCAGAAAACGTATTAATAAGCTTTATTTTTAAGCATTTATATCTTTTGATTTTTTCCAGCTCATCGGAGCTGATTTTTTCCTCTGCCGCTTTAAAGCTTCTATACTCGTTTGTATAAGAAATCTGTGCGGCAAGCTCGTTTATAAGTTCGTTTATTTCCTTCACTTAAATTCACCTAAAGCCATACTGTCGTTATACTTCCATAATTATCGGCAGTATCATAGGACTTCTCTTCATCTTCTGCCAAAGGAAATTTTTAAGCGTATCTTTTATTGTATTCTTTATGTTTGACCAACCGGAAATATGGTTAGCCTCGCATTTCATAAGTGCATCGTTAATAACGCTCTTTGCCTCATCCATAAGGTCTTCTGATTCCCTTACGTAAACAAAGCCTCTTGAAATAATATCCGGTCCGGAAACAATACAGCCGGACGCCGAATCAATGGCAACAACAACTATCATCAAGCCGTTTTCCGAAAGGTTTCTTCTGTCACGAAGCACAATATTTCCGACATCGCCTACGCCAAGGCCATCAACAAGCACCTGTCCCGAAGGAACTGTTCCGTTCACCTTTGCATCTTTTTTGGATATTTCCAAAACCTCACCGATATTCATTACAAATATATTTTCTTTGGGAATACCGAGTGACAAAGCCAAATCCCTGTGGCTTAACAGATGAACATATTCACCATGTACCGGCATAAAATATTTAGGCTTTACAAGAGAGAGCATAAGCTTAAGCTCCTCCTGTCTTGCGTGTCCGGAAACGTGTATATCGGCAATGCCATCGTATACAACATCCGCACCTTTACGCATAAGCTCGTTTATTACGTTTGAAATATTTTTTTCATTTCCCGGTATAGATGAAGCACTGATTATTATTTTATCGCCAGGTCTTATGGAAACCTGTTTGTGCTCGTTTGATGCAATTCTCGAAAGAGCCGACATAGTTTCGCCCTGACTGCCTGTTGTTATTATAACCAGCTTATCATCGGTATAATTTTTTATTTCGCTTATATCTATGAGTGTATTATCAGGCATATTCAGATAGTCAAGCTCGATAGATGTCTTAACCGCATTGACCATACTTCTGCCGATTATCGCAACCTTACGTCCGTATTTGTATGCCGAATTTACGATCTGCTGTATACGGTGTATGTTTGATGAGAAGGTCGCAACCATTATTCGGTTTTTAGGCGTTTCGCTGAATATATCGTCAAAAACACCGCCAACCGAGCTTTCGGACATTGTAAAGCCTTTTCTTTCGGCATTTGTGCTGTCGCTCAGAAGAAGAAGCACTCCTGCCTTGCCAAGCTCCGCAAATCTGTGGAGATCCATAACTCCACCGTCGATAGGTGTATAATCCACCTTGAAATCTCCCGTATGGACAACAACGCCTACCGGTGTTGTTATAGCCAGTGCTACCGCATCGGCAATAGAATGGTTTGTATGGATAAACTCAACCTTGAACTGTCCGAGCTTAACCATTTCCCCGGGAACAACCGTATGGAGAGTAACAAGCTTGTTTATGCCATGCTCCTTAAGCTTATTCTCAAGAAGTCCGAGCGTAAGCAATGTACCGAAAACCGGCACATTTATCTCCTTAAGCACATACGGTAATGCACCTATATGGTCCTCATGTCCATGCGTAAGCACAATACCTCTTATTCTGTCCATATTTTTAACAAGGTACGAAATATCGGGTATAACCAAATCTATACCGAGCATATCGTCCTCCGGAAAAGCAAGACCGCAGTCCACAATTATTATATCGTTATCGTATTCGAAAACGGTCATATTTTTTCCGATTTCCTGTAATCCACCCAAAGATATAACTTTTAACTTTGGTTTCTTTGAAGCCAAAAAAACACCTCCTGTCTTATATATTTATAAATGCTTTCACTTATTATTCAAAATTAAAATTCAACGTCATATTCGTCATTTCCGAAAAGTGCTGCAACGGCCTCAAACTCTTCTCCGTCGTCAACAACCGAATATGTAATGTCGTCCTCTGTTTCTCCGACAACCTTAAGTATTTTTGCATCAGCCTCATCATCGTCGATATACTGGCTTTCTATAACAAGCATGTATTCGGCACCGTTATTGCTTATTCTGTCAATAACAACGCATTCTGTTTCTTCGCCTGTTTCATCATCAACCATAGTTATTACAGGTACTTCTTCGTCCATATCGTCTCTTTCAAAATCATCAGCCATTTTATTTTTCTCCTTCTATTCTTTTGCTGTCCAGATACCCTTGAAGTATATGTACAGCCGCCATTTTGTCAATAACGGATTTTCTTTTTTCGTGGCTCAGTCCTGCCTCCATCATACTGTTGTTTGCGGCAACGGTACTGAACCGCTCGTCCCAGAGAATAACAGGTATTTTCTGAAATCTGCGTTCAAGATAATCCTTATATACCTTTGTTTTTTCGCAGCGTGTTCCTTCCGAATTATCAAGATTTTTCGGATAGCCGAGAACTATTGTTTCAACGCCGTATTCATCTATGAGTTCGGCAATTCTTCCGAGGCTCTGTTTATGTTCGTTCGGATTGTTTCTTCTTATTATTTCAACGCCCTGGGCTGTCCAGCCGAACGGATCGCTTACAGCCACACCGACGGTTTTGTCCCCAAGGTCAAGTCCCAATATACGCAAATCAGCATTTTCCTTTCAGATAGTCCGTAATAATTTCCTCAAGAAGCTCATCTCTCTCCAGCTTACGGATTATGCTTCTTGCGTTTTTGTAGCTTGTTATGTATGTCGGATCACCTGAAAGTATATAGCCGACAAGCTGGTTTACGGGATTATAGCCCTTTTCTTCGAGAGCCGCAGTAACGTCCATTATTATTTTTTCTGCTTCGCTTGTATATTCCTTTTCAACTGCGCCGAATCTCATTGTTTCGTTAATCGAGTTTTTCTTTTCCATACTATCACTCCCATGTAAAAGAAATCATATCATCATTAGTAATACTTAATTTTATACCATTTCAAAGTTTTTTGCAATGAATTAAACTATTCTTCCTTCTGCCGTTTCGTGTTCAACCGACATTATTTTTGTATCTGCAATAACATTGCAGAGGTTTTTGTCGCTTTTTGAATGAACTCTTATATAATTTGTCGTATATCCTTCGTATACTCCTTCGGCTATCTCCTGTTCATAAAGAACCGGCATTGTTTTTCCTACAAAGCCTTCTATGAATTCATCAGCCATTCTGTTGCTTAAGCTTATGAGTCTGTTTGTACGCTCATTCTTAACCGAATTCAGCACCTGGTCAGGCATTTTTGCCGCTGGAGTACCTGTCTTGGGCGAATAAGGAAAGGCGTGAATTTTTGAAAATCCGATTTTTTCCGCAAATTTATAGCTTTCCTCAAAATCTTCTTCTGTTTCTCCCGGAAATCCGGCTATTATGTCCGTTGTAAATGCAACATTAGGAAAATACTTTTTCAGTCTTTCCGCCGATTCAATATACTGTTCGGCCGTATATTTTCTGTTCATACGCTTAAGCGTTTTGTTACAGCCGCTCTGAAGAGAAAGATGGAAATGGTCGCATACCTTAGGCAGCTTTGCAAGCTCGCTCACAAATTCCTCTGTTGCAAAATTCGGCTCAATGGAGCTGAAACGTATTCTTTCTATTCCGTCAACCCCATGTACTCTTTTTATCGCATCAAGAAGAGTTGTTCCTTCTAAATCTTTGCCATATGAGGCAACATGTATACCGGCAAGCACAACTTCTTTAAAACCGTTTTTTGCAAGTGTTTCAACTTCTTTGGCTATATCATCAATGCTTCTGCTTCTCACCGGACCTCTCGCATATGGAATTATGCAATAGGTACAGAACTGTGAACAGCCGTCCTGTATTTTTAAATAGGCTCTCGTTCTGCCTTCAAGCTTTTGTATAGACAAATGCTCAAAGCTGTGGTCCTTCAATATTTCACCGACAGTACATATCGTTCCCTGCTGTGCCGAATAATTTTCCACAAGGTCAACTATTTCACTTCTTTTGTTTGTACCGACTATAAGGTTTACACCTTCGATTTCCTTTATTTTTTCCGGCTGTGTCTGTGCATAACAGCCTATTGCCGCAACTATGGCATCGGGATTCTGGCGTTTAACCTTTCTTATAAGCTGACGGCTTTTTTTATCTCCGAAATTCGTAACCGTACAGGTATTTATAACATAAACGTCTGCCGGCTCATCTATACCGACAACCTCATAGCCTCTTTCCGCAAAAAGCTCGGCAATCGCCTCACTTTCATATTGGTTCACCTTACAGCCGAGTGCATGGCTCGCAACCTTTTTCATATCAATATATCTCCTCAATAATACCTTTAAGTGTTTCTATAACCGCATTTTCGTCATTACTGCCGATAACCTTATCGGCTTTATTTCTCACATATTCATCGGCATTGAACATTGCATAGCTCATTCCCGTTTCTGCAAACATTTCCAGATCGTTATAATTATCTCCGAAGGAAACTGTATCTTTTTTATCTATTCCGAATTTTCTGCATATTTCCTTTATTGCCGTTCCTTTGCTTGCATCGATATTCATTATGTCAAGGCAATTATAGCCCGATGTGGCAAGGTACATTCTTCCTCTGTATTCCAGCTCAAGTATTTTATAGGAACGCTCTCTCGGATCAACCGAATCAAACAGCGATACCTTCAAAATGTCATCGTCTATTTCGCTTATATCGTTTATTTTAACTATATCATAGCCGAATATAGGCTGGCGCATAAACTCAATAAGTTCGTCATTTTCGCAATATGCTCTTTTCTTTCCGCATAAAAAGCACGCACAGTCACCTATATTTTCGATTTTATCAACAAGCTCTTCAACAATATTTCTATTCATAACATTGCTGTATATTTCCTCGCCTTTGTATACAACATAGGTTCCGTTTTCGGCAAGATATATTATATCGTTATCAACAGGCAGAAATCTTTTTTTAAGCGATTCAAGCTGTCTTCCGCTTGCCGCCGTAAAGATAATGCCAAGCTCTTTAAGTCTATTTATTATATCGTATATTTCGTTGTCAAGTTCTCCTCTGCTGTTGAGAAGTGTTCCGTCCATATCGGAAGCAATAAGCTTAATCATTCTTTTCCTCCACAGGTTTTTGCGGATATTTTGTGATTTACCAACCTTATTTATTCATTTTAACACATTTGTACAATATTAACAACCATATGCCCGATTTTAAAGCAATATAAATATGTATTTTGATAAACATGACAAAAGCGGTATGAAATGCTTTAAAGCACAATCATACCGCCAAATAAAATTCTTTTTTATTTTATATGAATCATTCCGTCTTTTTCATCATATTCAAGCTTTGTTCCGTATGCCTCACTGTACTTAGTCATGTGCTCGGCTATTTCATGTGCAGTCTTTGTGTCTGCAACTCGAGGGAGTCCTCTGTGAAGAGGCTTTTCGGCATTCATACAAAGGTCGATAGGAAGAAGTCCGTAAGTAAATTTACCGTTTTCGTCCATGTCAATCTGGAGAAGACAGTTTTCGGAGAAACGTCTTTCGGCATTAAAGCCTATGAAGTTTCCATCCTTGTCTTTAGCTCTGTGTGTATGAAGGTCGGAAGGTCTGCTGTCAACCGCATATCCGTATGCCTCATACATTTCCGGTGCTATTATGGATTCTCCGGCCTCAAACTCCATAAGTATACTTCCTATATTATAGAATATAGGCTTTCCTTTGTATACCTCAACGCCTCTAAGGAAATGGGCACCGTGTCCGACAACAACGTCTGCTCCGGCATCAATGGCATCATGTGCAATCTTTTCCACAAATTCGGGTGGTTCTGCCGCATACCAGTTTTCGTTAAGTCCTTCGTGTGTATGAAGGCTGAATATTGTTAAATCAGAACGCTTTGATGCGTCTGTTACGCTCTTAAGCACTTCTTCGGCATCTTTCTCATTTACGAAAGTACGCACATGAGATTTTTCTCCTCTTTCTATCTGTAAACAGCCTTCAAAAAGAGAACCGAATTTAAAAGAATCATTGCCCTGAGGCGGATAGGTTTCCACCTTACAGCCTTCGTCCATACTCTTTCTTGTTCCGAGTGCAACATCTATATTGTGGAGCTGTTCAAAAAGCTCATCTGTAAGCACATATGCTCTTCCCCAACGAAGAGGATTTGAACCGGGACGCTGTGCAACTCCGGCACCGCTGTTGCTTGCCGCAAAAACCTCAGAACGTGTTGAACCTGTTGCAACAATGCCTACTCTTCCCGTAGGTGTATCAAGGAATTTAGGAAGACGGGCCTCTCTTAAATCGCGTCCGACACCGCATGCAATCAGTCCATGTGCTTCAGCCGCATTCATTGTATCCATAACTCCCTGCCAGCCGTAATCACCTGTATGGTTATTAACAAAGCCGACCATTTTAAGGTTTAAATCCGAAAATTCCTTGAGCGTTGCCGGTCTTACGGAGGTCATGTATCCTCTTCCGCAGGCAGGCGGTGTTTCGGGATTAGGTGTACAAAATTCGGCATTAACAAAGCCGCCGTCGGCTGATTTAAGCTTTTCAACAATTTTTTTATCTAAACGGTTTTCAAGATTACGGCTTGAAAACAACGCATCACCGCAAACAATAAAACGCATTTTTTTCCTTCCTTTCATCGTGCAAGCATATGCTTTAAGAAATCCTTTGTACGTGTTTCACGGGTATTAACAAAAATGTCCTCCGGAGTACCGGATTCAACTATATTTCCGTCTGCAAAAAACGCAACTCTGTCAGATACATCTCTGGCGAATGCCATTTCATGTGTAACAATAATCATTGTAAGTCCCTGTTCAGCTATGGAACGGATAACGTCCAGAACACCGCCGACCATTTCCGGATCGAGCGCACTTGTGGGCTCATCAAGAAGCATTACCTTCGGATTGATTGCAAGTGCTCTCGCAATTCCGACACGCTGCTGTTGTCCGCCGGAAAGCTGATGAGGATAATAATTCATTCTGTCCGAAAGACCTACTCTTCTGAGCTGTTCCTCCGCAATGGCTCTTGCCTCCTGTACAGGCTTTTTCTGTACAATAGTCAGAGCCTCCATTACGTTTTCAAGAGCTGTACGGTGCTGAAAAAGGTTATATGATTGGAACACCATAGCTGTATTTCTGCATAACGCCAGTATATCCTTTTTATCCGCATTTGCCGCATCAACGCAAATGTCATCAAGAGTTATTTTTCCTGCATCGGCTCTTTCCAGAAAATTTATTGTACGCAGAAAGGTTGATTTTCCGCTTCCGCTTGCTCCTATTATAGATACAACTTCACCTGTATTAACAGTAAGATCAACGCCTCGCAGTACATGATTATTGCCAAACGATTTTTCTATTCCCTCAAGCTTAATCATTCTGCACCACTTTCCTCTCACGAATATTAAATTTCTTTTCGAGCTTATTAACAACAAACTCGATAATTATGCACATTACCCAGTATAAAAGAGCAAGACCTATATATACCTCAAAAAATCGCATATTACTTCCCGATATAACCTTTGCTCGTCCCATCATGTCCATAACACCGATGGTAAATGCAAGCGAAGTTGATTTAACAAGGCTTATAACGCTGTTGCCGAGATTGGGAATAGCAACAATCATAGCCTGTGGAAGTATTACTCTTCGCATTGTCTGTCCGCCTGTCATTCCGATTGAATGAGCTGCCTCAATGTCCTTTCGATCAACCGAAAGAATTGCCGCACGTATTGCCTCTGCCATATAAGCCGCCTCATTGAGTGAAAAAGCAACATATACAAACACCATATTAGGGATTTTATTTATGCTGAAGGCTGTTCCGAAACGGTAATTAAGTATGTTGAGCATAACCGGAATACCGTAATACGAAAGGAATATCTGTACAAGCAGGGGTGTTCCTCGCATAAAAGATATATAAAGCGTAGCAAGCTGGGAAAGCACCGGAAGCTTTTTAACTCTGAACAGTGCAAGAATAAAGCCTAAAATTATACCTATAATAGCAGCAACAACCGCAATCTCAAGTGTAATCGGAATATTGGGAATAATTCCTTTTATACCTTCAAGTATTGCGGATGGTTTAAAAATATTTTCCATTGTAATTCACACCTGTCTTTATAGCAAATTACCACTGCCGAAATATCTCGGCAGTGGCTAAATTTCGTTGTTTCAGCAGGATTTAAAAGCCTTAGTTTTTAGGAACATAATCTTCTCCGAAGTATTTTACGCTTATTTCGGAAAGAGTGCCGTCTGCTTTAATTTCAGCAAGCGCATTGTCCATTTCGTCTCTTAATTCCGTATTGTCTTTGCTGAAAAGAATCCAAGCTTCAGGGATTTCGATCTCATCAGCATTAGGTATTTCATATACGTTGTATTCATAACCATATTCGTCCATAACGCCTGTTACGTATGTCTGGTTATAGATACAAGCATCATAACGTCCGTTGTAAAGGTCTACAAGAGCTGCACTTGCGTCGGCATCTGTATACTGGATGTCAATAGGATTATCGGGATGCTGTTCGTTATAAGTTTCCATGAAAAGTGCATTTGCACGGCCTGAACCTGCGGGAACTCTCTTGCCACCGAGATCATCAATGCTCTTGATGTCTGTGTTGTCCTTAGCTGTTACAAGAACGATTTTGTTTTTGAAATACGGCTCTGTGCTGAAAAGATATTTTTCTTCACGTTCGGGTTTCTTTGAAATGTTACCGATGATAAGGTCGTAACGTCCTGCATCAAGACCGGCAAACATTGATTCAAATTCCGTTACCTGATAGTCAAGCTTTACATTCATCTTTTCTGCCATAGCGTTGAGCATGTCAATTTCATATCCTACAAGCTCACCGGAATCATCAACATAGTTATAAGGCTTGGGTGTTCCGGGAACGCCTACAACAAGTGTTCTTTCTCCGTCGGCAGCCTCATCTGTTGCTGCATTGTCCTCTGTTTTGTTATCGGTTGTTGATGATGAGCTTGAGCAGCCTGCAAAAGCTCCGACCAGAAGTACAGCAGACATAATTCCTGTACAGATTTTAAGTAAATTTTTCTTCATTTTTTTATTTCCCCCTAATCAAAATACAGTCATTATGATTTTCAATGACTGTATGCTTTATCGTCTATTATATATATTTATATCCTATCCTGTCAATATGTTTTGAGACTTTAAACCGTTAAATTTATCATATTTTGATAACTATTACTTAACAAGCATAAATAAAGGCATTATATGGGAGGCAATTATCAAATTTTTCCCTGTAAGCCATACAACATATGGTTTAAGCTGTTCCCACTTATATGAAGGTTTCTTATCCGACATACAGATTTCCTCTATTTCTTCTATCTTCTGTATTGCTTCGCTCTTCTGACTTTCACTAAGCTGTTCGGACTGCTCGAAAAACAGTCTGGCCGAATCAAATTCATTGGCATCATAAGGCAGTATATCCTGTTCGGGATTGTTTTCTGCTCCGAGTCCGTCATTTTTATAACCGTTATCTCTGAATTCTTCAAGCTTTTTAATAATCAGCTTTACATTATGTCTGTAAACATCACCGGCATCACTGTCCGTTTCATATGCGAGAACAACCTTCATATCTTCATCAAAATTCTTTATTATTTTTTCATATCTGAACAGCATTTTGTCAAAAAGCACAGCCATCTTTTCAACATCAAAGGAATATTCGTCCCATTCGTGCTTACAGTATTCTATATCGTTATTTACCATTCGTTTGATCTCGTATTCGAGCATAAAAACACCTCCCTTAAGCCTTGGTAAGTAAATTTGTTTTCTCCTTCATTTCGTCACTTACCCTGTAAGACTCTCTTATTTTAGATACCGCTTTATTTCTTACCCATATATCAATGCTTTCATTTTTGAGATATTCATAAATTTTTTCAGGATACTTCACCATGCAGTCGGCTATAAGCCATGCCGATGCCATTCTGTCATAGTATCCTATGTATTCCTTATCTCTGCATATGGCAAGTATTTCTTCTATATATTCATCATTTATGTAGTCATGTCTTGCTGAAACAAGTCCGAACCTTACGATAAATTCCTTATCTGATTTACAGCATTCCTTTATATAATTCCAGAACGGCTCTTTTTCGGCTTTTTTCAATCTTATTGTTGAACATACACCGTCGCATACTGCCCAGCCGTCTATAAACGGAACATATTTTTTGCACAAATTTATTTTTTCATCTATGCCGAGCTTGGAATAAAATATAGCCATACCTGTTATTATTTTTTCCTCATAGCTGTCATTCACAGTAAGTTCATCAACGAAATACTCTAAATCATCAAAAGCTATTTTCTTGGCAAGCTTTCTGATTTCCACCGACCTGACACCTATGACCTCCGACTCGGAAGGCTTAAGCTTTGAATGAAAGGCTTTATATTTTTCATCGCCGAGTTCTCTCAGCTTCTTGTCCAGCTCCTGTTTATTCATAACTTGAACACCTGTCCCGGTTTAGTAATCTTCTCTATTCTTTCACAATATTCCTTTGTTCTCGGATCACCCATAAGCTTGTTATATATGGCATAATCCTGCCAGAAGTGCATAGGGAATACATGCTTGATGTCTACATTCTGCATAAGGTAATCTATTGCAAGAATATACTTATCCTCAAGTCTCGGATCAACCGGAACAAAGCCTATGTCTATGCTTACGCCCTTTATTTTCGATATTTCCGAGGTATACTGTTTTTTAATCATGTTGTTAAAGGCATCACTTTCGCCGTTCCAATGCCACCAGTTTAAATCTCCGGCATGGTATATGGTTATTCCGTCCGAATGAACAATGTATGCAACGCCTTCGTCTGTTGATTTAAGCGTTTCTATGGCAACACCGTCAATTATGTAACCCTTATTTGCATTCACAACCGTAACATTTTCAAGACTTTTATCATACATACAGTCCTTTGAAAGAATATATCTTACATTCATATCCTTCCATTTGAATATCACATTTCTGTCATAATGATCCTGATGAAAATGAGATACAAAAACAAATACATTTTTTCCGTTGAACGCCGACAAATCTATGTTGTCAAACTTTCCGCCGTCTGTATAATAATCAAATACAAGGCAGTTTTTCTCTGTTTCAACCATAAATCCGCTGTGATGCAGATAAGTCACTTTTGTCATAAATATTAATGCCCCCTAAATTCCCTGTTGTTTATATTTTATTATATCCTTTGCCAATATTGTTTGTCAAAAAATATAGTACAGAAATTCAAATCGCAGTAGAAATTGACCGTTTCTTATAGTATACTGTATAAAATATATTTTAAGGAGGTTATTTTATGGAAAACAGAATTGATTCTGCACTCGGATACCAGAAGGCTGATATAGTTCTCAGAAATGCAAAATACATAAATGTATTTACAAACGAGCTTCTTGACGGCGACATCGCCATAAAAGACGGCTATTTTGTGGGAATAGGAGATTACGAAGGTATTACGGAAATTGACCTTAAAGGAAACACCGTCATTCCTTCTTTTATAGATGGCCATATTCATCTTGAATCATCCATTGTATCGCCTTACGAATTTGCAAGAGCAACAATTCCTCACGGAACAACAGCTGTCGTTGCCGATCCGCATGAAATAGCCAATGTTATGGGAACAGACGGAATCGACTATATGCTACAGAGCACAGAAGATATGCCGCTTGATGTATTTCTTATGCTTCCTTCCTGTGTTCCGGCAATGCCCGATGACGAAAACGGAGCTGTTCTTACTCACCATGAGCTTGTTCCATATTTAAGAGAAAAGAGAGTTCTCGGTCTTGGTGAGGTTATGAACTGCCCTGCCGTTCTTAATAAAGACTTTGAAATGATCGAAAAGCTTACATCTACACTTGCCTACGGCAAAAAAATCGACGGTCATGCTCCCGGAGTAAGAGGAAAGGCACTAAATGCCTATATAACCGCCGGCGTAACAAGCGACCACGAATGTACAAATCTTGATGAAGCTCTTGAAAAGCTCCGCAAAGGTATGTGGGTAATAATACGTGAAGGTACTGCCGCAAAAAATCTTGAGGCTCTCATAAGACTTTTTGATGAAAAATATCATTTTCGCTGTATGACCTGTACCGACGACAAACATCCCGGCGATTTATACCATGACGGACATATGGATTATATAATCAAAAAAGCTGTTTCTCTCGGCGCAAATCCTATACTTGCTATCAAAACAGCTACAATAAATACGGCAAAGCATTTCGGAATAGACAATGTAGGTGCTATCGGCATAGGCTATAAAGCAAACTTCTCAATCGTTGATGATATTCGTGCATTGAATATTTTGTCAGTATACAAGGAAGGAAAGGAAATTTACAACAAGCAGACGGGACTTGTTCCTTTTGAAAAGCCGAAGGTTGACAAAAAGCTTATGCTCAGAATTAACCATACCTTCAACATAAAGGAATTAAAGCCTTCCGATTTTTCAATAGAAAAACAGGATAAATACACAGTTATCGGCCTGCATAACAAGCAAATAACAACAGAAAAAATCGTTACATCGGATGTTTCGGACTGCGTTATGCTTGCCGTTGCGGAACGCCATAAAGGAACGGGACATATCGGCAAATGCTATCTTTCCGGCTACGGTCTTAAAAAAGGCGCAATAGCAACAAGTATCGCACATGATGCACATAACCTTATTGTTGCCGGAAAAACCGAAGAGGATATGGCTGTTGCCGCAAACTGCGTAAGAAACAACAACGGTGGTTTTGCCATAGCTCTCGACGGAAAAATCATCGGCGAACTGCCTCTGCCTCTTGCCGGCCTTATGTGCGATAAGAGTGTTGAAGAAGTTACCGAAATAATGGATAATCTGCATAAAACAGCCGCTGAGCTCGGTGTAAATCCCGAAATTGATCCGTTTATGACCTTAGGCTTTGTCAGCCTTACGGTTATTCCCGAAATACGACTTACAACAACAGGCATAGTTGAAGTATAATACCAAAAATACCGACACCGGAACAAAGCCGATGTCGGTATTTTATTAATACACCTTGCCGGAATTGAACCGGCAGTCTTTCGGTCCGGAGCCGAACGCTCTATCCATTAAGCCAAAGGTGCTTATCATAAGCAATTTATTCTATATAAAAATTCTGTAATTATCATCTGTCTGCATATGCACTCGATAAGAAATCTTCTTGCACAGAAGGATCGTATCATATCGGCATATTCTTCAAACTGTCCATAAAAGGCAAACGCTGCATCACAGGCATCTGATGCCGCAGCCTCAATAAGCTGTTTATTGCATACATTCTCAATATCAAGAAAGCCTGCACCTTCAATGCCGTTTACAGCCGCCTGAACAAACGGAGCGAGCTTTATGCTCACCGCATCAAAAACCTTTTTCTGTATCTCAATGCCGTTTCCGGACAGAGCCTCCGAAGCTCTGTCCATAAAATCAGCACTGTTTTTTCGTTCAATATATTCTCTGAAAATGCCGTCCATTTTCAGTCCTTCATCAAAATCTCTGCCGAAACTATACATATAAACCTCTCCAAGCCGCCATATATTTTTATTATATGCAGCCCGGAGCACACAAGTGCTTAAATCTCAATATGAAGAGGCTTTATATTCCATATTTCCGAAGCATATTCTCTTATTGTTCTGTCGCTGGAGAACTTACCGCTTTTCGCTGTATTTATAACCGCCATCTTGGCCCAGTTGTCTTTGTCCTTGTATGCCTGACTTACCTTCTCCTGTATATCAACATAAGATGCGAAATCCTCAAGCACAAAATATTCATCTCTGCCGATTATCGAATTATAAATATCTCTGAATATATCGGGATATTCGGGAGCAAATGTGCCGTCAACCAGTGAATTCATTATACGCTTTATGCGGTTGTCGTATTCATAAACAGTCCAAGGATTATAGCTGTGGTCTGCATACATTCTTGCAGTTTCCTGTGCGGAAAGTCCGAAAATAAATATATTGTCCTTTCCGACCTCTTCGTAAATCTCCACATTTGCACCGTCCATTGTTCCGACCGTCAATGCACCGTTAAGCATAAACTTCATGTTTCCTGTTCCGGAGGCTTCTTTTCCGGCTGTGGAAATCTGCTCGCTTATATCTGCCGCAGGTATAAGCTTTTCCGCAAGCGTTACACAATAGTTTGCCATAAACACAACCTTTATTTTTCCCTTTATATCCGGATCATTGTTTACTACATCAGCAACGGAATTAATAAGCTTTATTATATCCTTTGCTATTTTGTATCCGGCGGCAGCCTTTGCTCCGAAAATAAATGTTCTCGGAACAATGTCCATATCAGGATTATCCTTAAGCATGAAATAAAGATTTATAATATGGAATACATTAAGCAGCTGTCTTTTATACTCATGCAGTCTTTTTACCTGTATATCATATATTGAATCGGGATTAATGTCAATACCGTTTGTTTTTAATATATAATCCGCAAGCTCTTTTTTATTATGTTTCTTTATTTCTATAAACTTATCTCTGAATTCTTTGTTGTCCGCAAGCGGTATAAGCTTATTCAGTTCATCAAGGTTTGTTATCCAGCCGTCACCTATATTTTCTGTAATAAGCTCTGAAAGCTTTTTATTTGCGTGCAATAACCATCTTCTCTGTGTTATGCCGTTTGTTTTATTATTGAATTTATCCGGATAAAAGTCATAGAAGTTTTTAAGCTCCTGATTTTTGAGAATCTCCGTATGGAGCTTTGCAACGCCGTTTACGGAGTGGCTTCCGACAATGGCAAGGTACGCCATTTTTATCTGTCCATCGGATATTATAGACATATCGTGTACAATTCCGGGATTGTTTCCGTATTTCTGAACAAGGCTTATGCAGAAACGTCTGTTTATCTCTTCAACAATCATATAAATTCTCGGAAGAAGTCTGCTGAAAAGCTCAACAGGCCATTTTTCAAGTGCCTCCGACATGATAGTATGGTTTGTGTACGCACATACATTTGTTGTTATGTCCCAGGCATTGTCCCATGGAACATCGTTTTCGTCAACCAGCACTCTCATAAGCTCTGCAACTGCAATGCTCGGATGTGTGTCATTGAGCTGGAAAGCAACCTTATCCGGCAATTCCTTGAAATCGGTATGGTTTGTTTTAAATCTTGCAATAACTCTCTGAACCGTTGCCGAAATAAAGAAATACTGCTGTCTTAATCTAAGCTCCTTGCCCTGTATGTGTTCGTCGGCAGGATAAAGCACCTCGGTTATTGTTCTTGCTATGTTTGCCTCTTCAACAGCCTTCGCATAATTTCCTTCGTTAAAGGACTGAAGGTCAAACATATTTTTAGGTCTTGCCTCCCAAAGTCGGAGTGTATTAACCGTATTATTTCCGTAACCTATAACCGGATAATCATAAGGTACGGCAATTACAGAAGAATAATTTTCCTGTATAAATTTATATTCTCCATCCTCTTTTGCTTCTATTCGGACATCACCGCCGAATTTTACCTCAACCTCATATTCGGTACGCTTTATTGACCAGAAATCTCCCGATTCAAGCCAGCCGTCGGGCTTTTCAACCTGAAAACCGTTTTCTATCTTCTGTTCAAATATTCCGTAACGGTATCTTATTCCACAGCCGTATGCAGGATATTCCATTGTAGAAAGGGAATCCAGAAAGCATGCCGCAAGTCTGCCAAGGCCGCCGTTTCCGAGTCCCGGATCCGGCTCTGTGTTTTCAATAAGGTTATAATCAATACCAAGCTCCCCAAGAGCCTCTCTTATGGTATCATACATCTGGAGATTTATTACACCGTTGCCGAAAAATCTTCCCATAAGAAATTCCATGGAAAGATAATATACCATTTTTACATCTTTCTCTTTATATTCATCATGTGTCTTTATCCATTTTTCAGTAAAAACCGTTCTGAGCGCATATATGCACGCCTCGTAAAGCTCCACATCTGTTGCAGTTTCCACAGTCTTTCTGAACAAATTTCTAAGACATTCTACAACAGCATTTTTAATAGTTTCTTTTGAAAAGCTCTGCTCCATTTTCCTTCTCCCTTCGGAATTTAAAGAATCAGTATAACCGCTGTGATGAATCCGACGGCAGCTGCCGCTCCCGTCAATGTATTTTCGGACATTTCTTTTTCCGGCAGTGCCAGCAGACAGCCTGCATAAAGCACCGTTCCCGAAACAATATATCCTAAAAGCTCAATTTTTGAAAAATATGCGGCAGCAAGAATAACCACCGACAACATACTTACAAAATATCTGTTTATTCTCAATATATCAATCAAAATTCCAATAAAAGCTCCGACAATCAAAAAAGCAACAGCCGCAAATGATTTATCCGGATTTTCCGTAAAGCCTATTGCCGAAAATGCCCCGACAGCAATAAATACTCCTCCGAACAAACCTTCCGCAAATTCCGTAAGTCTTTTTTTATTAACTCTCATGGCATTCTCCCATATACATATAATCTTATTACATTATATGATTCAAACGCCTGTCTAAAATTATTATTCTTCTGTCTTAAGCTTTTCCGCCTGTTCAGCGGCAGTAAGCGTATCGATTATTTCATCAATATCGCCTTCCATTATTGAATCTATCTTATAAAGCGTAAGATTGACTCTGTGATCTGTAACTCGCCCCTGCGGAAAGTTATATGTTCTTATTCTTTCATTTCTGTTGCCTGTTCCGACCTGTGCTTTTCTTTCTCCGGCAATTTCTGCATTGTGCTTTGCAAGCTCCATGTCGTAAAGTCTTGCATACAATACCTTCAAAGCCTTATTCTTATTTTTAAGCTGGCTCTTTTCGTCCTGACATGAAACAACTATGCCTGTAGGTATATGCGTTACACGCACAGCCGAATCGGTTGTGTTTACGCACTGTCCGCCGTTTCCCGATGCACGGAAAACATCAATTCTTACATCATTCATATTAAGGTCTACATCAACCTCATCTGCCTCCGGAAGAACTGCAACCGTTACCGTTGATGTATGTATTCTTCCGCCAGACTCAGTCTCCGGAACTCTTTGAACTCGGTGTACACCACTTTCATATTTAAGTCTGCTGTATGCACCCTGTCCGGTAATCATAAAGCATACTTCTTTAAATCCGCCGAGGTCACTTTCACTGGCGCTCATAAACTCTGTCTTCCAGCCATGCTTTTCAGCATATCTTGTGTACATTCTGAAAAGGTCACCGGCAAACAGTGCCGCTTCGTCGCCGCCGGCACCGCCTCTTATTTCCATAATTACGTTTTTATCATCATTTGGATCCTTCGGAATAAGCATAAGCTTAAGCTCCTGTTCGGTTTCCGCAAGCTTAGTCTTGTTTTCAGCCAGTTCTTCCTTTAAAAGCTCACGAAATTCCTCATCCGGATTATCGTCAAGCATTTCTATCGCTTCTTCAACAGCCTTTTTTGCATCGCAATATTCACGATATTTCTCCGCAATGGGCGTAACTGTGCTGTATTCCTTCATAAGTGCCTGCCAGCGTGTCTGGTCGGCAATTATATCCGGATCATTTATAAGTGAGGAAAGCTCCTCATGTCTGTTTATAAATTCAGCTAAACGATCAAACATTTATTTCCTCCTGTATGCCGAAACAACACGGTCAAGTCCGCTTAAATCTTTCAAAACCTCTATATCTGTATATCCGTTATTTATTAATATCTCACTTACGCCTTCAGCCTCATCATAGCCTATTTCAAAGAATATACCGCCGCCGGCATTGAGCAGTTCAAAGCCGTCAGATGCTATTTTTCTGTAAAAATCCATACCGTCATCGCCTCCGAAAAGTGCATTTGACGGTTCATAGTCTTTAACGTCCGGCATAAGTGTTTCCATATCCGCTTTATTTATATACGGCGGATTGGATACTATAATATCATATTTTCCATTTTCGGGTAAACCCTTAAATATATCTCCGTCATAGAAAAAAGCTCTGTCCGAAACATTATTAAGCTCCGCATTCTTTCTTGCAAGCTTAACAGCAGTCGGATTTATATCTGTACAACGGCATACGGCATTTGTATATTTTGCAATGCTTATTGAAATACAACCGGTTCCTGCACCGACTTCCGCAACAAGAGCCTTTCCGTTTCTCTTTTTTGCCTCTTCTATAACTCTTTCAACCAATATTTCCGTATCCGGACGAGGTATAAGAACACCGTTTTCAACATAAAAATCCAAGCCCATGAATTCTCTGCTTCCGATTATATACGCAGTCGGCTCATTTTTAAGCCTTCGGTTTACACACCGATTAAAATATTCAAGCTGTTCCTCAGTAAGCATTTTGTCTCCTTCGGTTATTATATGAATTCTGTCCATTCCGACAGCCTTCATCATAAACAGCTCTGCATCAAGTGCATATTCCTGTATTCCGGCTTCCTTCAATATCTTTTTTGCATTATATAACAGCATTTTTATACTGCCTGTTTCCATATTTACACCGTTTCCTTTACTGTTTCTTCCGGTTCAAGATATTTCCATTTAACATGATATTCCGGTACAGCCTCCGGCTCTTCCTCCATAATTACAGACACAAGTGCGGCTATTGCACACTCTATTTCATCGTCCTTCGGTTCTGCCGTAGTAAGCTTTTGCAGACACATACCGGGTGCACTTATTATTTTTACCAATGTTGAGTCGCTTCTGCCTGCCCATTTAATTATTTCATAGCTTATACCGGATACAAACGGCACAAGAAGTATACGGCTTAAAAGTCTTAAGCCGATATGGTCGGTTCTTATAAAAACAAACACAATCATGCTGACAAGCATAACTATAAGCAAAAAGCTTGTTCCGCAACGCTTGTGCATTCTTGAGCATTTCTTTACGTTTTCAACAGTAAGTGCCTTTCCAGATTCAAAACAGTTTATTGTTTTATGCTCTGCTCCGTGATATTCATAAACACGTTTTATTTCCTTCATTCTTGATATTATGAATATATACACAAGGAATATTGCTATTCTTATTAAACCTTCTATAACACCGAGAAGATATGTGCCGGATATAAATTTATTAAACAAGCTTCCGAGAACTACCGGAAGAAGAAAAAACAGCACAAGTGCAATAATCATGGAAACACCGACACTGAAATACATAAGATAATCAGTAAGCTTGTCTCCGAATTTATCCATAAGCATTTTTTCAAATTTAGACGGTTCTTCCTCTATTTCTTCTCCGGCAAGAGATGCACTTCTCATAAGTATTTTTGTTCCGGTTACAAGCGAATCTATAAAAGCCGACATTCCTCTGAAAATTGGCAGTTTAAAAAGGCCTATGTTTCCGAGAACCGTTTCATTTTCTTTCTTTTCGACGGTAATCTCTTCATCGGTTGTCCGCACAGCTGCCGCATATATTTTACGGCCCCTCATCATAACTCCTTCTATTATTGCCTGTCCGCCGTAATAGAAAGTAGGTTTGTTTTTTGTATTTTCATTAGGCATATTGTATTCCTTCTTTACTTTTTAAATGTAAGTGTAGTAGCCTGTTATTTTTATTTCTGTATATTTCCAAATTTTGGTCAAATACGCAAAAAGGGCTGGCAACAAATGCCCGCCCTCTCTCTTTTTAAAATTACTTTCTGCCGTATTTCTTGTTGAATTTCTCAACACGTCCGCCGTTTTCAAGGAGGAGCTTCTGGCTTCCTGTGTAGAACGGATGGCATTTTGAGCAAACTTCAACAGTGATTTCATCTTTAGTAGAACCTGTTACGAATTCATTGCCGCAATGACATTTTACTTTTACCTGTTTGTACTCAGGATGGATACCTTTCTTCATTGTTATTCACCTCATTCTGTATACTCGTTGATCAATAGTTTCTATCTCTATTTATAGACAACAAATAGATTATAACATACTGCTTTTCATCTTGCAATATACTACTTTACAATATTTTTCTCCATTTGTGACAATCTTTCCACAAATTCTTTGTTGTTTTTTGTCTTGGTCATCATTTCGATAACAAACGGAGTTGTTTCAGCCGCATTGGACATACCGGCCATTCTTCTCATTGCATACATTGCCTCAAGTTCTGCCTTGCTTAAAAGAAGTTCCTCTCGTCTTGTGCCGCTTTTGTTCACATCTATGGCAGGGAATATTCGTCTTTCGGCAAGCTTTCGGTCAAGAACAAGCTCCATATTGCCTGTTCCTTTAAATTCCTCGAATATAACCTCGTCCATTTTGCTTCCTGTGTCTATCAGTGCTGTTGCAAGAACAGTAAGGCTTCCGCCGTTTTCTATATTTCTTGCTGCACCGAAAAATTTCTTAGGAAAATACAATGCAGACGGATCAAGACCGCCCGAAAGAGTTCTTCCGCTGGGAGGAACAATAAGATTATAAGCTCTCGAAAGCCTTGTTATGCTGTCCAGAAGTATAACCGTATCCTTACCTTGTTCAACCATTCTTTTGGCTCTTTCAAGCACCATTTCCGCAACAAGCTTATGATGCTCCGGCTTTTCGTCAAATGTTGAATAAACAATATCCACATTATCGCCTTCGATTGAACGCTGAATATCCGTTACTTCCTCGGGACGCTCATCGATAAGCAGCATTATGAGATTTACTTCCTTATGATTTTTGGTTATCGCATTGGCAAGCTTTGTGAGCAAAATTGTTTTTCCTACCTTAGGCGGAGCAACAATCATTCCTCTCTGACCTTTGCCTATCGGTGAAACCAGATCTATAATTCTTCCGCTTATTTCGTCCCTTGTTGTTTCGATTTTCAGCTTTTCACAGGGATATATCGGTGTAAGATTTTCAAAAACAGGTCTTCCGACAGCTTTATCCGGATTATCTCCGTTTACGCTCTTGACATAAAGTATTGCATCATAGCGTTCGCCTTCTCTTGCCGCACGGGTAACACCCATTACGTTATCGCCGGTTCTGAGCCCAAATCTTTTTATCTGTGACTGCGCTATGTAAATATCATTATCGCCCTGTTCAAAATTTTCCGTACGGAGAAAACCATAACCGTCAGCCATTATTTCAAGAATACCGTGGCTTATTTCGCCTTCGGCAGATGCCGGATCGGGCTGTTTTTCTTTCTTATCCGACGTATCCGTTTTTTCGGATTTTTCATTTTCCTGTGATTCAGACTGCTGAGGTTTATTGTTTTTTTCGAATTTCTCGTTTTTCTCCGTTTTTTCGGATTTATCCTGTTTATTTGCACCTTCGGCAGCCGATTTTTCGTTCTTTTCGGCCGCCTCCGCTACATTTATTTCATGTATTGCTATTTTAATATTTTTCAAAAGCTCGTCTTTTTTCATTCCGCTTATGCGTTTGATACCGAGCTTTTTCGCTTCTTCTCTAAGCTCTGCAAGCGTTTTGCCCTCTAAGTCAAGGTACATATTTATTCATTCCTCCGAATTATAACGCAGGTATGGTAAGGACTGTACCAGCCTGGATTGTATCTTTTTCAGTAAGACCGTTGGCAGAAAGAATCTTTGTATAGTATGAGCCGTTTCCGTAAACCTTTGTTGCGATTCCCCAATATGTGTCGCCGCTCTGAACAGTATATGTTGTTGAACCGGCAGATGTTGAATTGGAGCTCTGGTTAGTATTGGTCTGGCTGTTGTTTGTTGTTGAAGCGTTTGTTGTATCTCCGTTTTCACCATTGCTGTCTGTGCCGTTTGTTGTCTGTCCACCGCCAAGAGCTTCAACCTGTTCTGTAAGGCTAAGGTTGTCAAGCTTAAGCTGTTCATATTCCTGTTCCATAGTCTTATATGTTTCAATCTGCTCATTAAGCTTAGAAACCTGTCCCGAAAGCGATGCAGCCTTATAAATAAGGAATGCAAATACAACGATAACAACAGCAATTATAACTATTCTTACAACGCTGTTTCCGGAATGCTTTTCATCATAATAATCATCATCTTCACGGAAAAGCTCATTGAGATTAGCCTGTTTATCAATGTTTGAAAGCTCAAGATCCTTTTCATCGATACGTTTACGTTTCTTTCTTGCAGGTCTTTCTTCTCTCAAATGCTCTTTCTTTGCTTCTTTTTTAGAATGATGCTTCTTTAAAGGCTTTTCCTCTTCAACTCTTTCTTCCGGAGCATTTTCATTTTCGTTTTCGTCCTCAAATTCAAAATCATCATATTCGGACTCATCAACAGGTGTAACATTGCCGCCGCCGAGCATCTGTGCTATTTTTTCGGCTGTAATGTCGTTTTCGCTCTTGTTTTCGGCAGGTTTTTCCTCCGGCTCTTCCGATTCCTCCTGTGCAGCCTCTGCAGCACCGTGTTTACTTGCCGCTGATGCGGAAACAAGGCCTTTTGTGAAGCTTGTTACATCATCAATATCTTCGTTAAAATCATCTGTTGCCGGTTCCTCCGGAATTTCATCAACAGGATCCTTTGAAGGTGCAACATCATGAACAGGTTCCTCTGTTGTATTCTGTTCTTCTGCGTATTCCGTTTCTTCCGGTTCCTCCATAGCTCTTCTGTTTTTTGCTCTTGCGGATCTTATTCTCATGTTGTGAGTAAGCTCATCACTTACCTCTTTTTTCATAAGCGGATGTGTTCCAATAAGCATTTCCGCTACATCTTCCGGCATATCGTCATAAAGCTTTTTATAGTATTCGCTTGAGCCGAAAGTTGTTTCTGAATTTTCATCTTTCTGCACATCATCAATTTCCTCATTGTTGAGGTTATCGTTATTCATATTATCGTCCATATTTTTATTATCCTCCTGACAATATATATGTGTCAACAACTGTATGTTTACATAGTTATCCACTGTAAGATACTTTATTGTCTTATTTTACATTTCCTTAGCCGATGTGTCAACATCCGAGGCTTTTATTTAAGTATATTGTAATTTTTATATAAGACATATAATGCGGTTAAAAGCAAAACGAGATATGCACAAATACAGTACATATCCCGTTTAAATCAATTTTTATTCTGCCGCTTCGAGAAGCTTAATTCCTTCTTCTATTCTTCTTATTGTTTCCTCTTTGCCGAGAATTACAGCAAGCTCTGTTGCTCCTCCGGGTGATGAAGGTTTGCCGGAGAGAGCTGTTCTTACCGGCCATAAAATCTGACCGTTCTTAAATTCCATGCTCTTTGCAAGTCCCATAAGACATTCATAAAGACTGTCATTTGTCCAGTCCTCATGTGCCTCAAGAACAGGTACAACAGCCTTAAGTGCTTTAAGTGCAATTTCGGGTGTTGTTTTCATCTTTTTATGAACATAGAGATCTGTTGAATATTCGGGAAGCTTATCCACAAAGTCAACCATTTCTGCTATATCATTGAGTGTTTCAAGTCTTGTTTTGAGAAGCTGTGCAATAAATTTAAGGTCAACTCCCGGAGTTTTAACAGCGTCCTTAAGTCTGCTTTCGGCAAGCTCATAGAACTTATCAAAATCCATAGCCTTAATATATTCACCGTTCATCCATGTGAGCTTTTTAATATCAAAAATAGAAGGTGACTTGCTTATTCCGGATATATTGAATTTCTTTATAAGCTCATCCATTGTGAATATTTCCTGGTTGTCCGAAGGACTCCAGCCAAGAAGTGCAATGTAGTTCATTATTGCATCTACAAGATAACCTTCGTTTATAAGATCCTCAAATGACTTATCTCCATGACGCTTTGAAAGCTTATGCTGTGCATCTCTCATAACGGGCGGAAGGTGGATATATGTAGGTGCCTCCCAACCGAAAGCATCATAAAGAAGATTATATTTAGGTGTTGATGAAAGATACTCACTGCCTCTTACTACATGGGTTATTTTCATTGTATGGTCATCAACTACATTTGCGAAATTGTATGTCGGGAAACCGTCGGATTTAATAAGTATCTGGTCATCAAGCTCGCTGTTGTCAACAGTAATTGAGCCGTATACAACGTCCTCGAATGTTGTTGTGCCTTCGTTAGGCATAAGCTGACGTATAACAAAAGGCTTTCCTGCCGCAAGATTAGCCTCTATCTCTTCCTGGCTGAGTGAAAGACAGTGACGGTCATATCTTGCAAAGGCATCACCATGCTCATTGCTTGCCTTAAGTGAGTCCAGACGTTCCTTTGTACAGAAGCAGTAATATGCTTTGCCTTTTTCCACAAGCTGTAAAGCATAATCCATATACATTCCCATTCTTTCGCTCTGTACATAAGGGCCGTAATCTCCGCCGACATCGGGACCTTCGTCATGCTGAAGACCTGTCATTTTGAGTGTATTGTAAATAACGTCAACCGCACCATCAACCTTTCTTCCCTGGTCGGTGTCTTCTATTCTGAGTATAAATTTGCCGCCCTGTGATTTGGCAATAAGATATTCATAAAGTGCTGTTCTTAAATTTCCGATGTGCATATAACCTGTCGGGCTTGGTGCAAATCTGGTTCTTATCTCCATTGTTTTACCTCCGATAGTATTCATATTTATTCTATAATATCATATACTTTTAAGTTATAATTGTAAAGCAAAAAAAGCAGAGGCCTGCATAAATCGCAGACCTCCTGCCGGTAAAATCAGTAATTTACATCATTTTCTGCTCTGCTTTATCCAGACAGTTTTCCGCTTTTTCAAGCACATCTCTACCGTCCTGAACAATCTGTCTGCCCTTATCCTTGTTTTTATCCAGATAATAAGCTCCTGCCATTGCACCGATACCGCCTAAAATCAATCCATTGACAAATCTGCCCATACAGCCACCTCCATAAAAAATAGCGTACCTCAAAATCAGGTACGCTATTAGTATTTCATATATTTATATTTTTAATCCAACGAATGAATAAATAAACCGCTTCTTAATTTTGGCTCAAACCATGTTGATTTTGGCGGCATTATTTTGTTTTCGTCCGCTATTGTCATAAGCTGGTCGATTGATGTGGGATACATTGCGAAGGCAACCTTCATTTCTCCGCTGTCAACTCGTCTTTCAAGCTCACCAAGTCCTCTTATTCCGCCGACAAAGTCAATTCTTTTATCGGTTCTGATGTCGCCGATGCCAAGAATAGGAATAAGCACATTGTCCTGTAAAATCGAAACATCAAGTCCGGCAACGGCATCGTTTACACGAAGATTTTCCTTTGCAGTAAGCATATACCATTTTTTATCAAGATACATACCAAAATCATATTGCTTTTCGGGCTTCGCTTTGCCTTCAGCCTCATGTATATCGAATTTTTCGGCAAGCTTATTCATAAATTCTTCGCTTGTCATTCCGTTAAGATCCTTTACAACTCTGTTGTAATCCATGATTTTGAGCTGGTCTGACGGGAATATAACCGCAAGATAGTAGTTAAATTCTTCATTACCTGTATAATCCGGATGCTCCGCACGTCTTTTAAGACCGACTTTAGCCGCCGACGCATTTCTGTGATGTCCGTCCGCAATATAAAGATTGGGAACAGCCTTGAAAAGCTCAATAAGCTTATTTGCCGTTTCATCATTATCTATTACCCATGCTCTATGTTTTATTCCGTCTTCTGCGGTAAAATCATAAACAGGTGCATTTTTCTTTACATTTTCGATGATCGCCGATATTTCATCAACGGTTCTGTATGCAAGGAATATAGGGCCGGTGTTTGCGTTGCATATGTCTACATGATGTATTCTGTCCTGCTCCTTATCCTCTCTTGTAAGCTCATGCTTTTTAATTATGCCGTTGAGATATTCGTCAATAGATGTACAGGCGACAAGACCTGTCTGGCTTCTGCCGTCCATAGTAAGCTCATATACATAAAGCATAGGCTTATTATCCTGTACAAGTATTCCGTCACTTACCAGCTTATCAAGGTTTTCCTTTGCCTTTGCATAAACCTGAGGTGAATAAATATCCGTATCGACAGGAAGGTCTATTTCCGCTTTATCCACATGAAGGAATGAATAAGGCTTATCCTTAGTCATCTCTCTTGCTTCTTCGCTGTTTACAACATCATAAGGAAGTGCCGCAACAGCCTCTGCCATTTCGCTTGTGGGACGTATAGCTTTAAATTTTCTGATTACAGCCATATTATCAGCCCTCTCTTATGCTTCCTGTACTATTCTTACACGGCAGATACCTTCGATTTTTCCAAGCTCTTCAACAAGCTTGTCTGCTTTTCCGCCGAATGTATCAAGGTCAATAAGTGTATAAGCCCATGCACCCTTACTCTTATTAACCATGTTATCAATGTTGAGTGCGTCTGCTGAAAGTATGTTTGTGATTGCACCGACCATACCTGATACATTTTTATGTAATAATGCAATTCTTGCCTTTCCTGTGTAAGGTGCGTCACAGTTAGGGAAGTTTACCGAATTTTTAATTATACCGTATTCAAGATACTGTTTAAGCTCGATAGCAGCCATTTCTGCACAGTTGTCCTCACTTTCGGGTGTTGATGCACCAAGATGAGGAATACAGATTACATTTTCAAGCTCAATAACCTCTCCGTCAGGGAAGTCTGTAATATATTCTGTAATTGTTCCGTCTGCAAGTGCAGTCTTAAGTGCCTCTGTGTCAACAAGACCGCCTCTTGCAAAGTTAAGAAGTCTTGTACCTTTCTTTGTTGCTGCAAAAAGCTCTTTGTTATACATTCCTCTTGTATTATCATTAAGAGGTACATGGATAGTAATATAATCACATTCGGCAACAAGTGCCTCCATGCTTGCAGCCTTAATTACATCGCTTGAAAGATTCCAAGCCGCATCAACAGAGAGGTAAGGATCATATCCGTATACTTCCATACCAAGAGCAACAGCCGCATTGGCAACAAGTACACCGATAGCTCCAAGGCCGATTACGCCAAGCTTTTTGCCCTTTATTTCGGGGCCTGTGAACTGGCCTTTGCCTTTTTCTACAAGCTTATCAACATTTTCTTTGCCTTTTAATTCCTTTGCCCATTCGATACCGGCAACGATCTTTCTTGATGAAAGGAAGATACCTGTAAGAACAAGCTCCTTAACGGCATTTGCGTTTGCACCGGGAGTATTGAATACTACGATACCTTTTTCCGAACACTTATCAATGGGAATATTGTTTGTTCCTGCACCTGCTCTTGCAACGCCCGCAAGTTTTTCTGGAAGCTCCATATCCTTCATTTCGTAGCTTCTTAAAATTATACCATCGGGATTAGCCATTTCTCCGCTTACAGCGAATTTTTCCGGCTCAAGTTTATTTAAACCAACCTCTGAAATTGAATTTAATGTCAAAATATTATACATGCTATATTCCTCCGTATCCGACAAGCTTGAATTATTTGTTTTCAAGCTCAAACTTCTTCATAAACTCAACAAGCTTTTCTACGCCTTCAACAGGCATTGCATTGTACATGCTTGCTCTCATACCACCTACTGTTCTGTGTCCCTTAAGGTTTACAAAACCTGCTGCTGTTGCTTCCTTAATGAACTTAGCGTTAAGCTCTTCTGTAGGAAGAATGAAAGGTGCATTCATAAGCGAACGATCCTTAGGTACAACAGTTCCTTTGAAGAAATCGCTTGAATCAAGGAAATTGTAAAGTATTCCCGCTTTCTTTTCGTTGATTTCCTGAACTGCCTTTACACCGCCCTGTTCTTTTACCCATTCAAATACAAGACCTGCAACATAAATTGCAAATGTAGGAGGTGTGTTGTAAAGTGAATCGTTATCTGCATGTGTCTTATAATCAAGCATTGTAGGTGTAAAGTCCATAGCATTTCCGATAAGGTCATCACGAACAATTACAACAGTAACACCGGCAGGGCCTACGTTTTTCTGTGCTCCTGCGAAAAGAAGACCGAATTTGCTTACGTCAATTTCTTCTGAAAGAATGATTGAAGAAATATCTGTTACAAGAGGTACGTTTCCTGTATCAGGAAGCTGTGTATATCTTGTTCCGTAAATAGTGTTGTTGTATGTAATATAGAAATAATCAGCTTCGGGATCGAATTTGCTCTTGTCAAGTTCGGGAATATAGCTGAATACTTTATCCTCTGAAGAAGCAACTACGTTTACCTTACCATATTTAGATGCTTCTGATTTAGCTTTCTTTGACCACTGTCCTGTAAGAACAATATCACATTTTTTATTTTTGTTCATAAGGTTTAAGGGAATCATGGCAAACTGTGTTGAGCCGCCACCCTGTAAGAAAAGAACCTTATAGTTATCGGGAATATGCATTAACTCACGGAGTGTAGCCTCTGCGCTCTGAATTATCTTTTCGAAAGGCTTAGATCGATGACTCATCTCCATTACTGACATGCCTGTGTCTCCGTAACAGACAAGCTCCTTCTGTGCCTTTTCGAGCACTTCGAGCGGTAACATAGATGGTCCGGCAGAAAAATTGTAAACTCTTTCCATTGTAAATAAGCCTCCTTAAAATAATAGATATACCTGAGAGTATTTCTCTCAGAGTAATTTGTGTTTGTTCCGCATATTATACCAATATACTATGAAATAAGTCAAGTCTAATTCCTACTAAAAGTATAGTGGTTTACTCCAATAAATTGACCTTATTTTTACATTATTGTTGTTACACTTTAATCAAACAATCTCCTATTGTTTTAATAGGAGTTCTCAAATATGTAAAATGTGTTCAAATCATAAAAAATCATTTAATTCTTTTTGTGTAAAACTAAAGAAAATATATGTTAATAAAAATACATTTGTCCACACAGTAGCAACTAACACATTAACATAAAAGAACGGCCTTAATAACCGTTCTTCAACTTTATCCTTCTATTTCAAAATATTCTGCTCTACCTATGTTTGATGCTGTATTGATTATTTCAGTCACAACGCCATAAACATATTTTCCGTCTTTGTATTTCTTTAATACTCTTTGTTTTTCCACAACTTCATTTTTGTAAAGCTTGATTTCTTCAAGTGCCATCTGTTTAAGCTCTTCATCGGAATAATATTTTATATCCGGAAATTCTTCATCATCAATACACAAAGGATTTCCCTTTATTGTCAGCTTTATTGCCTCATTATTGCATATATAAAAATCATATCCGCTGTCGGTTCTGAAACCGTTAAGCTTATATTTTAAAGACAGTATGCTTAAATTTGTTATTCCGCCCACATTAACCGACGAATTTTCAGATACCGCAAATTTATTTATATCAAAATTTTCATCTATATTTCTTCTGATAAATTCTGATATATATTTAAAATCCTCGTTTTCTGCATCACAGGCAATCGGCATATCAAGCTTAATCTCTCTTTCATGCTTTCCGTCATACACCGGGATTTCCGCAATGCTACACAAATCAACACTATCACCATTCCAGTCAACAGTATAACCGGAATTTTCGGTAACAAACCTCAACGGCATATAGGTTCTGTCGTTTCTCAATATCACATTATTGCCGCAATCAACAGCAGTAGTTTCTCCGTTTTTTCTTATCTGCACCAAGGAAGAGCCGACCGCAAGAATCATTTCGGTATCTTTATTTTTCGCCGTAATTCTTCTGTCGTTCCATTCTACCGTATAGCCCATTTTTTCGAACACAGCTCTGTAAGGAACAAAAGACCTGTCATCTTCAATAATTGCCGAAGTGCCAATGTCATTTCCGTTCAACCTTACCGAAATATCCTTTCCGTATGCTGTTGTTGTTACAGCCATAAAAATTAAGCTGATTAATACTGATTTTTTGATATTCATAGCGTCAACTCCATTAAATTATAAGCTTACATTCTCACCGACTTCCTTAAGAACATATCTTGCCTGTTCAAGTGAATTTTTGTCCACATATACATAATACTGTGTTTCATATTCGGTTCTCTCAAAAATTGAAACCCATGCACCGGTTCTTCTGTTTGCAATTCCATCATATCTTGTAAATACATAGTATTTTATGTTATGTTCATTCAGGGTATTGATTACTTTTGATAAATCTTCTATTTTGTAGGTCATAAATAACTCTCTTCTGCCCTTGAAATATTCAAGAAATCTCGTCATAAAACCTCAACCTTTCCAACAAGCTCAAATGTCATTACATAACAACCTTATTAATTTTAATTTATCATAAGAAAACCACTATTTCAACAATCTTCAAAATTTAGAACAGAAATACTGTTTTCCGCCACAAAAAAGAACGGCCATAAAATGACCGTTCTTCGAAATTTCAGCTATAAGTTTTAAATTAAAATTACTTAAGTGTAACTTTAGCGCCAACTTCTTCAAGTTTTGTCTTGATAGCTTCAGCATCTTCCTTAGAAGCCTGCTCTTTAAGTGTCTTAGGAGCGTTGTCAACAAGCTCTTTAGCTTCTTTAAGTCCAAGACCTGTTACTTCTCTAACTACCTTGATAACTTTGATCTTTTCTGAACCAACTTCTGTAAGTTCTACGTCAAAGTCTGTCTTTTCTTCAGCTGCTGCTGCAGGGCCTGCTGCTACTACTGCAACACCTGCTGCTGCTGATACGCCATATTTTTCTTCTGCTGCCTTAACGAGGTCGTTAAGTTCGATAACTGTAAGTTCGTCTACAGCTGCAAGGATTTCTTCGATTGTTAATTTTGCCATTTTATAGCACCTCCGATAATATTTTTAAAACTTTTTTCTCTGTTTAAATTTCTGTTCTTTGCCGAATAAATTATTCAGCTGCTGCTTCGTTGTCCTTGTCTGCAATCGCCTGAATAACTCTTGCGAATGAAGAAATGGGGCTCTTGAAGCTTCCGAGAAGCTTGGAAATAAGAACTTCTCTTGAAGGGATGTCAGCGATAGCCTTGATACCTTCTGCATCATAAACGATACCTTCTACAACGCCGGCCTTAAATTCAAGGTTCTTTGCTGTTTCAGATACTTTTTTAACAATAGCAGCACCCTTTGTTGCTTCTTCATATGCGATAACAACTGCTGTAGGTCCCTCAAGATACTGAGAAACACCTTCAAACTGTGTGCCTTTAATTGCGAAGTTGATCATTGTATTTTTGTATACTTTGTAATCAACGCCAGCTTCTCTGAGCTGTTTTCTTAAGTCTGTATCCTCAGCAACTGTAAGTCCTCTTGCATCAACAAGTACAAGTGATACAGCCTTGTCAAGTTTTTCTTTAATTTCGTTAACAACGGCCTGTTTTGCTTCGATCTTTGCCATTTTAACACCTCCTTAAGTTTTTTATAAGGATTGCCGTAAATAAACAGCCCCTTCGTCATTGCAGACAAAGGGGCTCAAGTACTCTTTTTTAATCAAGTCTCCTCGGCTGGCAAGGTTTTCACCTTTTATGCTTTCGCACCTGCTGTCTGCGGCAATATTCAACTATTTGATTATATCTCAAAAGTCAATGCCTGTCAAGCACTGATTACTCAGAAATCTTTGCAGGGTTGATTTTGATGCCGGGGCCCATTGTTGATGTAATAACAACGCTCTTAAGATACTGGCCCTTTGCAGTTGCAGGTTTAGCCTTGAGAACTGCGCTCATAAGAGTCTGGAAGTTTTCGAGTAACTTTTCTGTACCGAATGATACCTTACCAACGGGAACATGGATAATGTTTGTTTTGTCAAGACGGTATTCAATCTTACCAGCTTTAATATCCTTGATAGCCTTTGTTACATCCATTGTAACTGTGCCGGCCTTGGGGTTAGGCATTAAGCCCTTAGGTCCAAGTACACGACCAAGACGACCAACAACACCCATCATATCAGGTGTAGCAACTGCAACGTCGAAACCGAACCAGTTTTCACCCTGAATTTTAGGGATAAGATCTTCTGCGCCAACAAAATCTGCTCCTGCTGCTAAAGCTTCATCAGCTTTATCACCTTTAGCAAATACTAATACACGAACTGTTTTACCTGTACCGTGTGGAAGAACAACGGCACCACGAACCTGCTGATCAGCATGTCTGCTGTCAACGCCCAAACGAATATGTGCTTCAACTGTCTCATCAAACTTTGCAGCAGCTGTTTCCTGTACAAGTTTGATAGCTTCATCTGTATCATAAAGCGTAGCTCTGTTTACAAGCTTAGCTTTTTCTGTATATTTCTTTCCTCTTTTCATTACTGTACCCTCCTTATTCCTCTACAACAATACCCATGCTTCTTGCTGTACCGCAGATCATGCTGTATGCGGAATCAAGGTTAGCAGCGTTAAGATCGGGCATTTTCATTTCTGCGATTTTCATAACTTCATCTTTAGAAATCTTAGCTACTTTTGTTTTGTTGGGTACACCTGAACCTGACTCAATCTTGCAAGCCTTCTTAAGAAGAACTGCTGCGGGAGGAGTCTTTGTGATAAATGTGAAGCTTCTATCCTGATATACTGTGATTACAACAGGGATAATAAGACCTGCCTGAGATGCTGTTTTTTCATTGAATTCTTTGCAGAATCCCATGATATTTACACCGTGCTGACCAAGAGCGGGACCTACCGGGGGAGCCGGTGTTGCCTTTGCAGCCGGAATCTGTAATTTAATATAACCTGTTACTTTCTTTGCCATTGTGGCACCTCCTATAAAATGTGGTAATTAACGGGGAACTGTCCCTCCCACGCACATCCGAAAACGGACATGCTTTCCAAAAACGAACAATTACATCTTGATAACCTGGTTAAAGTCGAATTCTACCGGTGTTTCACGACCGAATATCGAAAGAACAACCGTAACAGTCTTTCTCTGCTCATTGATTTCTTTGATCTTTCCGATTGAATCAACAAAAGGTCCGTATGCAACCTTAACAGTATCGTCAACCTCCATATCAAAGTTTTCGGAAACAGTTTCAATACCCATCATTCTTACTTCTTCGGGAGTAAGCGGAACGGGCTTGCTTTCGGGGCCTACAAAGCTTGTAACGCCTCTTGTGTTTCTTACTATATACCATGTATCCTCATTCATAATCATTTTGATAAGCACATATCCGGGAAATGTCTTTCTCTGAACAGTCTTTTTCTGACCGTTCTTCATTTCAACAACCTCCTGAACAGGCACGCTTACCTCATGAACATAATCCTGCATACCACGGTTCTCAACGATTTTTTCGATATTAGCTTTTACTTTGTTCTCATATCCGGAATAAGTATGAACAACATACCATCTGCTTTCGCCTTCAACCGGCTTATTGATTTCTTCTGACATAACAATCTTCCTTTTTAAATCAGCCTAAAAGGCCTACAATTAAATTAATAACTGTTGTGTAAACAGTATCCATTCCGAAAATAATAACACCGATTATCAAAGATGTGCAAATTACTGTGATTGTATTTTTTCTGACTGTTTCACGATTAGGCCAGATAATTTTTTTGAATTCAGCTTTACAGTCAGCCGCTTTTTCAGATAAGCTCTTCTTATCATTCTTTTTCTTATCGGTCTTTTTAGCCGCAGTCTTTTTCACTTCGTTTTTTTCGTTTGGGTTTGTGGTTTTCTTTTCTTCTTCCATTACATTTTCACTCCCTTCGAGCTCAAATTACTTTGTTTCTTTATGGAGAGTGTGTGTTTTGCAGAATCTACAATATTTTTTTGTTTCCATTCTGTCAGGATGAGTTTTCTTATCCTTTGTAATACTGTAGTTTCTCTGCTTGCATTCTGTACATGCTAAGGTAATTCTTGTTCTCACAACTTCCACCTCCTGTTATTAAATTCAAAGGCAAAAACGGCACACTAAAACAAGCATACCTATGCCAATCATATCGATACTATCATAAGTACCGCCCTTTGTCAACAAATTTTATCAAGCGTTTTTCTGTTTTTCAAGAACTGCTGTAAGTGCCGTTGCAAGCTGGTCCGGACAGCTTGTGCTCTTCATTCCGCATCTTACTCCCTTAAGTTTTGCAATTACGTCTTCAACCTTCATGCCTTCGACAAGCTTTGAAATTCCCTGAAGGTTTCCGTTGCAGCCGCCTGTATAAACTACGTCTTTAAGTATTCCGTCCTCAACCGTAAACTCGATAAGTCTTGAGCAAGTGCCTTTTGTTTCATATTTATATCTCATAGCGTTTCATCCTTTTCTATATTAATTTAAAATATATCGTTTTTCGTCATTTGAATATAACACAATATTTTAACTACTGCAATAAAAAATATTGACATATCACCAAATATGATAATATAATAGTCCTTGCACTTAAACGCAAATCATTTGCATTTACAAAATGCCTTACGGAGGTAATTATATATATGAAACAACTCAAACACATTCTGTCAATTATAATTTTGTCTGCACTGTCAGTGTCAATGCTTTCCGCATGTTCCGCTTCAAAGCCGGACGAAAGTACTCAGGATAATAATTTAACCGTCATGACATCATTTTATCCGATGTATGTCATTGCCGAAAACGTAATAGGAGATGCCGACGGAATATCGCTCGAAAATATGGCACCGCCTCAAACCGGCTGTCTGCATGATTATCAGCTTTCAACAACGGATATGAAAAAACTTGATAAAGCCAATATTTTTATAATTAACGGCGGCGGTATGGAAAGCTTTCTTGATAATGCTCTTGCATTATATCCCGATTTGAACATAATTGATACATCAATAGGAACAATCGAGATTGACGAGCACGATGAAGGCAATCTCGATGAGCATGAGCATGACCATGAGGAAAACGCTCATTTCTGGATTTATCCCGAAAATGCCGCAATACAGGCACAAAATATATGCAACGCCTTATGCGAGGCAATGCCGGAAAACAGCGAAGTATTTAAAAATAACACAAAAGCATTTATTGATTCACTTTCTTCAATTCCTTCATTTGACGGCAGTGGCATAAAAGCCTGTGTATTTAATGAAGCATTTGAATATTTTGAGCTTTCATACAATATGGACATTCCATATTGTGTCGAGCTTGATGAAAACCAAAGTCCGTCCGCAAAGGAGCTTGCGGAAATAATAAATTCAGTAAATGAGGACAACATCCAGCTTTTGATAACGGCAGATGATGCCGGAGAGCTTATCGCCGACACAATAGCAAGAGAAACAAACGCAAAGGTCATAAGACTTGATCCTGTTCTTACCGGAGATTATTCTGCCGACAGCTATGTGAAAGCTATGATAAACAATACAAACATATTGGAAAATGCAATAAACGGAGGATTAAAATGAGTATACACAATAATTGCGGTCTGCACCGTGTAAACATAGAAAATCTCGCCGTATACGACGGAAACGAACCTATTATATCAAACGTAAACATGGAATTTCACTGCGGAGAGCTTACAGCACTAATAGGTAAAAACGGCTCCGGCAAAACAACTCTTATAAAAGCCCTGCTTAACGAACGTCCACATACCGGCGAAATAAAATATTTCGATAACAACAGCAATCAAATAACAACACATAAAACAGGATATGTGCCGCAACAACTTGCTTTTGACAAAAGCACTCCTGTTTCCGTGCTGGACTTTATGGCATCAACGGTAACAAAACGTCCGGTATGGCTCAGAGTTAAAAAAGAGCTTAGAAACAGTATCCAAAAAAGACTTGATGATTTTAATGCCGGACATCTTATCGACCGTACTCTCGGAGAGCTTTCCGGCGGTGAACTGCAAAGAGTTCTTCTCGCAACCGCAATAGAGCCTATGCCCGACCTTCTTATACTTGATGAACCTGTTTCGGGCGTTGACATAAACGGTCTTGATATGTTTTATAAAAAAGTAACCGAGCTGAGAAGCAAATATCATATGGCCATTCTTCTCGTTTCCCATGACATCGGGCTTATAAAGCACTATGCTGACAGAATAGTTTTAATGGACAGAACAGTAATCGCACAGGGTACACCGAACGAAGTTTTTCAAACCGAAGCGTTCAAAAATATATTCGGCTATACCTTAAAGGAGGCAGAAAACAATGCAGACAATATATAATATAATGGAAGCAATTATTCCGTTTTCCTTCATAAAGTTTGACTTTATGAAAAACGCATTGCTTGCGACAATTCTTCTTACACCTCTTTTCGGTATGCTCGGAACTATGGCAGTAAACAACAAGATGGCCTTCTTTTCAGACGCACTCGGTCATAGTGCTCTTACAGGCATAGCAATAGGCGTAATACTCGGAACAAAAAACGTAATAATAAGCATGATCATATTCGGAATAATATTCGGCCTTGCCATAAGAAAGGTAAAAAGCAACACAAAAACCTCTTCCGATACGGTAATCAGCGTATTTTCGTCAACATCTATTGCACTCGGTATAGTCATACTTTCCAAAAGCGGAGGCTTTGCAAAATACTCATCATATCTTATAGGTGATATACTTACAATTTCACCGGCTGATATAAAGATAATGGCTATATTCCTTATAGTTGTATATATAATATGGTATTTTATATATAATCAGCTTTTGCTTTTAAGCATTAATCCTTCGCTTTCAGCAAGCCGAGGAATACGAAACGCACTTATAGAAAATATTTTTGTTGTAACCATAGCCATAGCCGTTATGATTTCTATAAAGCAGATAGGTATTCTTACAATAAATTCCCTGCTCATTCTTCCGGCAGCGGCAACAAGAAACATATGTTCAAATTCAAAGCAGTATCATATAATTTCCACAGTTATCGCTCTCGTCTGCGGTATTGCCGGACTTGTTATATCCTTCTACGCCGGAACAGCTGCCGGAGCAACAATGGTTCTTATTGCGGCAGCGGTATATTTCATAACCTATTTAAAATCGAACAAATAACAAAAATGCAGTCAGTTTTATTCACTGACTGCATTTTTATTAATGACCTTTATGCTTTTCCTTGCGTTTTAGCTGTTTCAGATTAAACCTCAAATACTTTTCAAGCATATTTTTCTCATGCCTATTTGATTTTCTTGTAAGCTTAGCCTGCTCCTGTTGTATTTTCAAGGCTTGCTGAGATTTTGTTCCTATTCCGTTGTTTTCAACGGCTTTTCTTATCTCTCTTCGAAGTCTTTTGGGATTTTTTATTTTTTCCTTTACAACAGCTGCAACAGCCGGACTGTATTTGAGCTTATAATATTTTCCGATTATAAAATTATATACCTCTCCGTCCTTTGGTTCTGCACCAAAAACGGTACGGCATACACACAGCTTGTTTTCAGATGTGCTTTCAAACACTCCCATCCAAAACTGTCCGTCAAATAAAACTGTAAGCTCAATAGATACTTTGTCCACGACAATTCCTCCTTAAATAAATTGATATGAACAAAGAACGGACGGCCCAAGGAGGGAGGGTTACTTACATCTGTTAATTTTAAGATGCGGCCGGACTACCTACCGGCTCTGGCAGAGTTTCTTCTGCGTTGTGTTTTTATCTTTGTTGTTTTTAACATTAATGTGTATATCCGTTTGGATGATTTTTATGCCAGTTCCATGCCGATGCAATAATTTCTTCAAGACTGTCATGCTCAGGCTTCCAACCAAGAACCTTTTTAGCCTTTTCGCTTGACGCAATGAGCTGTGCAGGATCTCCGGCACGTCTTTCCACATCTTTTACCGGTATAGGATGTCCCGTTACCTTTCTTGCTGTCTCGATAACCTCTCTTACCGAGAAGCCTACTCCGTTTCCGAGATTGAATATATCGCTGTTTCCGCCATTCATAAGATATTTGACTGCTAAAATATGTGCCTGTGCAAGGTCGGTAACGTGTATATAGTCTCTTATACATGTTCCGTCCTTTGTAGGATAATCGTTACCGAATATACTTACAAACTCTCTCTGTCCGTTAGGCACCTGGAGAATAATCGGTATAAGATGTGTTTCGGGATTATGTGCCTCGCCTATTTTTCCACTTTCATCTGCACCGCAGGCATTGAAATATCTGAGCGATACAAAACGAAGTCCATGAGCATTTGCTGTCCACTTAAACATTTTTTCCATAGACAGCTTTGTTTCGCCATATGGATTTGTCGGTTCTGTTCTGTCACTTTCGAGAATGGGAATGTTCTCCGGCTCGCCATATGTAGCGGCTGTTGACGAAAATACAATTTTATCTACATTATTTTTGACCATGCTCTCAAGCAATACCTTTGTACCGCAAAGGTTATTATCATAATATTTAAGCGGATCAGTAACGCTTTCGCCTACAAGTGAATATGCCGCAAAGTGTATTACCGCATCAATTTTTTCCTTTGAAAAAAGATCATCAAGAAAATTAATATCTCTTATATCACCTTTATAAAACTTTGCTCTGCTGTCAACTGCCTCAATATGTCCCGTAACAAGATTATCAGCAACAACAACATCTATATTTTCCTCACATAATGCCTTAACGGTATGCGAGCCTATGTATCCGGCTCCGCCGAGTACCAAAACCTTCATTTATACACACTCTCCTTTATACACAAAGATTAAATAATATATCCTTATTATATTACTGTTATCGGCATAACACCAGCATTAAAAACAAAAACCGTATCCAAATTAACGCACAAATGTCATTAATCCGATACGGTTTTAATTCAAATACAGTTTCAATCAGTTTCCACATTCAATACTTATTTTATTGAATACATCAAGTATATCATCTACGTTAAGGTTTGCCTTTTCATCTCCGCCTTTGTCCATAACTATATGGCCCTGATTCATCATTATAAGTCTGCTGCCATATTCAACGGCATATCTGAGGTTATGTGTTACCATAACTGTGGTCAAATGCTTTTCTCTTACCACATCATCGGTTATCTTCATAATAAGGTCTGCCGTTTTGGGATCAAGTGCCGCAGTATGCTCGTCCAATATAAGGAATTTAATATCAGTCATTGTTGCCATAAGGAGAGCCATAGCCTGTCTTTGTCCTCCGGAAAGAACACCGACCTTTATATGAAGCTTGTCCTCAAGACCGAGATTAAGAGTACTTAACTGCTCTTTGTAATACTCAATACGTTTTTTGTTTATTCCAAGGCTTAAACCGTAGCTTTTTGCCTTATTATCGGCAAGTGCCATATTTTCCAATATTGTCATATCGGGGCATGTTCCCATTGAAGGATTCTGATATACTCTTCCTATATCGTTATATCTTAAAAATTCCTTTTTGTTTGTTATGTCCTCGCCATTCATTATTATCTGGCCGCCGTCAACATATGTGCTTCCGCATATAAGATTAAGCATAGAGGTTTTGCCTGAACCGTTTGAGCCGACAACCGAAACAAATTCACCGTCATTGACCGTAAAGTTAAAATCATTGAAAAGGCACATTTCGTTTACAGTACCTACATTATAATATTTATCTATATTCTTAAGCTCAAGCATTTTTCTTCACCTTCTTTTTTCTGTCCATAGTTATTACAAGTATCACTAGGAACAAAAATGCCGTAATAAATTTCATATCCGTTGCACTTAAGCCTCTTGATATCGCAAAAGCAACACAAGCCTTATATACAACAGCTCCGAAAAGAACCGCTGTCGTTGCCTTAACTGCCGAAACATTTTTAAACACATTTGTACCTATTATTACGTTTGCAAGACCGATAACAACCGTACCCGTTCCCATTGATATATCAAAAAATCTCTGCTGCTGGCACATTATTGAGCCACTCATTGCAACAAGGCCGTTGGCAATGGCAAGGCCGAGTATTTTAACAAGTCCTGTATCCTTTGCAAGCGTGGTCACAAGTGTTTCGTTATTTCCTACGGCTCTGAGAAGAAATCCGCTCTTTGTATTGAGATAGGCGTCAAGAATAAACTTAGTAATAAGAGTGAGTATAAGTGCAATTATTACCGTTTTATACAGAACAAGTGACTGCGGAAATATTGAATTGACAAAGCTGTTGTCAAAAACAGTATTCTGGCTGAAAAGCGGTACATTCGCCTTTCCGGCTATTCTTAAGTTTATACTGTAAAGCGCTGTCATCATTATAATTCCGCTTAAAAGGTCACGAACCTTAAACTTAACGTGTATAATACCTGTAAGTGCACCTATCACCATACCCGATATAAAGGATATAAGCAGTGAAAGATATGGATTTATACCTTTCGTAAGCAGAACGGCTGTTATAGCCGCACCTGCCGGAAAGCTTCCGTCTGTTGTCAAATCCGGAAAATCAAGTATTTTATATGTTATATAAACTCCAAGAGCCATTATTCCGTATATAAGGCCCTGTTCCAATACTCCTATGAGTATACCCATGTCTTTACTGCCCCTTCCATAAAAACCTATTACTGTTCTGCTATTGTATCAAAAACCTCTACTGCTGTTGACGCATATTCGTCGTCTACTATTACTCCAAGCTTATCTGCAACTGCTGTATTTAAGTATAATCCGCATTCTGAGATTGTTTCATAATTCATTTCCGAAGCCTTAGCCTCACCTTTTAATACCTTTGCTGCCATTTTACCTGTCTGAACACCAAGACTTACATAGTCAAGACCAACTGTTGCAAAGCATCCGTTCTTAACCTGTTCAATTTCTGAACCAAATACCGGAACGCCGGCTGCTGTTGCCTTAGAAATTTCTGTTGCAAGTCCCTGTACAACTGTGTTGTCTGTAAGGTTAGAGATACAGTCAACCTTTGTAACTATGTTATCCATTGCAAGAGGAATATCCGCTATTGTGCTGATACCTACTGTTTCAAGCTCAAATCCGTATTTTCCTGCAAGTGCTTCATATTCTTTAATTGCTGATTCTGAGTTTACTTCGCTTGTTGTGTAAAGAATACCGATTGTCTTTGCATCGGGAAGAATTTTTCTTATCATTTCAAGCTGTGCCTCAACAGGAAGCTTATCACTTGTACCTGTTACATTTCCGACAGGTGTTCCGTCCTCGTTTGCAAGGCCTGCCATTACGGGATCTGTTATAGCTGTGAATATAACAGGAATATCTGTCTTCATTGCTGCATTGTATGCGCTTAATGCTGCCGGTGTAGCTATACCGCAGATCATATCAACGCCGCTTGAAATAAAGCTGTCTGCAATCTGTCCGGCTGTTCCTGTGTCAGCCTGTGCGTTCTGGTAAACAATTTCAAGGTTTTCGCCTTCAACAATGCCTTCTTCCGCAAGTCCCTGTATAAAGCCTTCACGGCAGTTGTCAAGTGAACCATGCTCAGCAAACTGTGAAATACCGATTTTGTATGTTGTTCCGTCTGTTGTATCTGTTGTTTCCTTTGTATCTGTTGTTGAACCTGAGTTTGATGTTGATGATGAGCAGGCTGCTGTTGATAACACCATTGCTGCTGCAAATACCATCGCTAAAATTCTCTTTTTCATAATATTTCCCCCTTAAACACATTTTAAATTCATTCATAAATAAAAAAATCCGTCTCAAACTAATCGTTTGAGACGGTTATAAACATAATTATAATCGTGGTACCACTCAATTTGCCCTAAAGCCACTCTAATGTACAATCATACATTTCTCTTTGATAACGGGTACAGAAACACCCGTCAGAAACTACTAAGAAAACCGTTCGTTCTGCCCTCAGAAGTCCATTCGTACTTATTGAAAAATACTGTCCTCTCACCACCGACAGCTCGCTTTGAAGTTCCGGAATAAGTCTACTACTCTTCGTCATAGGTTTTAACAAATCAAATACTATCACGTTAAATAGCAAAAGTCAAGTATTATTTCAAATACATTGAATAAAACTCAGCCAACGTAGTCAATACTTAAGTAATTTAAGAACACAGCCACACTTAGAATGGTATTAAAATCTATAAATAAAAGCATTATTCATCAAACCAAAAATTATTTTTTCTGTTCTCTCTCAATCCCCAGTATGTCATAATATTCATCACTATACTCAATACCGCTATTATCAAAATATGCTTGTATTTCTTTTACATATTCATAAGGATTATCCATAGGAGCAATACCTAACTCTGTTTCTATATATTTTATTGTTGCTTTCTGCTCCTCCGTTCGGATCGCTTTCTCTTCTTTTAGATGCTCTATAAATTTATTTTTATCCATCCACACAATCTGCTCAATAGGATTAGTTGAACCGCAAGCAATAATAAGACGCATAAAATCCTCAAAGCTTTTTGCCAAAGGATATACAAAAGCATCGGCACAGGTATCGGGATTGCAAGCAAAAACCATATCTCCATAAGGCTCAATAAAGCAATACATAATATTCCCTTCAAAGCCTATCGCCTTTGCGTTGATAGGATAACAAAAGTATCCGCAAACATCTTCAATATGCTCAAGGCCTATCAAAGAACCATTTATATTCAATTTCTTATATCGTTCAAAAAGCGACTCCATACCCTCATATTCCTTTTTACAATCATATTCATCTTTACTTATCTAAATTATATCCTAAAGCCTCAAACATTTCCACTCACACTTCAGCATATATCAGAAAAGTATCAACAACCTTTTTCTCCGCCCTATTCTATTCATCACCGTTAAAAGGCATAAAAAAAGAACTACTTCTGAAAGCAGTTCCTTTTTTTATGTAGATCTACATAAATTTCACTTTATAATGGAAATTAAGCAAGTTTAGGAGCTCCTACAGGACAGTTACCTGCACATGCACCACACTCGATGCAATCTCCCTCATTGATTTTGAAAACGCCACCGTCTTCTACGATGCAAGATGTAGGACAGTCTGCTGCACATGCACCACATCCGATGCATTCTGAACCAATATGGTATGCCATTTGAATACACCTCCTCAAATAAAATCTTTTATTATTTTATAACATAATACAAAAAATTGCAAGAAAAATTTGCGTAAAACATGACAAAATTTTGTTAGTATTAGATAACAGCACTTAATATTGAGGAGCCATATTTGCAAATTTTGTATATTGTCCCAACCATGTAAGGTTTACCGTTCCCGTAGGGCCGTTTCTCTGTTTAGCTATAATAAGTTCGGCAACATTTTTCTTTTCCGACTCCGGAAAATAATATTCATCTCTGTAGAGGAACGTAACAACATCGGCATCCTGCTCTATAGCTCCCGACTCACGAAGGTCGGAAAGCATAGGTCTGTGGTCCGCTCTTGCCTCACAGGCACGGGAAAGCTGCGAAAGTGCTATTACCGGAGCCTCTATCTCTCTTGCAATAGCCTTAAGTGAACGGGATATTTCCGATATTTCCTGCTGACGTGAATCGGTTCTCCCGTTTCCGCTCATAAGCTGGAGATAGTCGATTACAACCAGTCCGAGCCCTTTTTCAAGCTTAAGCCTTCTGCATTTTGCTCTTATATCCATTGCCGTAATTCCCGGAGTATCATCAATATATATAGGTGCCTCACTGAGCACACCCATTGCATCGACAAGCTTGCTCCAGTCATCGGCATTAAGGTCACCGGTTCTTACCTTCTGTGCGTCAACAAGTGCTTCAGCACACATCATACGGTTTACAAGCTGTTCTTTGCTCATTTCCAGAGAAAATATAGCAACCGGAACATGCTGTTTTACAGCCGCATTCTGGGCAATATTAAGCGCAAACGCTGTTTTTCCCATAGACGGTCTTGCCGCAATAAGTATAAAATCGGATTTCTGAAGTCCGGCTGTCTTTGCATCAAAATCAACAAAGCCGGTTGATATACCTGTTATTTTCTCATTCGAGTTATATATTTCCTCTATTTTTGAGAACGTATTATAGGCAACGTCCATAATTGAAGAAAAGCTGTCCGTATTTCGGTTCTGCATAACATCGAATATTCCCTTTTCAGCTTTATCGAGAATATCGTTTATATTTTCCGCACCTTTGTAGCTCATTTCGGAAATGTTTCCGGAAAGCTTGATTAATCTTCTGAGAACGGACTTTTCCTCAACTATTTTCGCATAATTTCTTACATTAACGGAGCTTCCTACCGCACCGACAATATTGGCAAGCGTTTCAACGCCGCCGATTTCGTTAAACACATTCATTTCTTCGAGCTTATTTTTTACGGTAACGACATCAATAGGTGTCCCCTTTGTATAAAGCTCAAAGGCCGCCTCAAAGACAGCCTTGTTTTCCGGTGAGTAAAAATCCTCGCTTTTTAATATTTCAAATGCCTCAGCGGCCGCATCTCTGTCCATAAATATGGACGAAAGCACAGCCTGTTCTGCATCAATATCATGGGGCATTCTCTTCTGTATTAAATTATTGTCATTTTGTGACTGCTCCATGATAATCTCTCCTTTGTATCAAAAAATCTATTATTCTCCGGCTATTTCAACCGCAAGCTCAACCGTTACCTGAGGATGAAGCTTAATCTTAACAATTCTTCTGCCTACCATCTTAATGGGAGCGTCAAAAGAAATTTTCTTTTTATCTATATCCATTCCTGTCTGCTTTGCAAGTGCATCGGCAATTTCCTTGTTTGTTACGGATCCGAATACCTTTCCGTTTTCTCCTGCCTTTACGCTTACCTTTACAACCTTGTCATTAAGCTGTTCGGCAATTTTCTTAGCCTCTTCAAGCTCCTCTTTCTTTCTCTTTTCCTCTGCTTTTTTCTTAAGCTCAAGGTCATTCATATTTGCCTTTGTTGCCTCAACCGCAAGTTTTTTAGGAATAAGGTAATTAAGTGCATAGCCGTCGTTTTTGTTTACGATGTCACCCTTTTTACCAACGCTTTTTACATCTTCAAGTAATATAAGTTTCATATCAATTTGCCTCCTCTATATACTGCTGTACAGCCTCTTTCACAAGCTCCTTTACAGCCTCAATATTCGTATTTTTAAACTGGGCACCGCTTATCGTCTGATGTCCGCCACCGCCGATTTTTTCAAGTATAACCTGCACATTGACCTCACCAAGGCTTCTTGCACTGACAAATATTGTGTTTCTGTCGTCACAAAGCACAAATGATGCCTTAACACCTTCAACATCAAGCAGCTCATCTGCCGCCTGTGCGGCTGTAACTGCTGAATTTCCGTAATCAGAAGGGCATATGGAAAGATACATTCCGTCTGCTATCATTTCGGCATTTGCCGCAGCAGCGGCTCTTGCACGGAACACACTCATATCCTCCTGCAAAAGCTTTCTTACTCTTATGCCATCTGCTCCGCATCTTTTAAGATATGCAGCAGCCTCAAAGGTAATTGTTCCCGTTTTCATGCTGAAATTCTGTGTATCAACAGTTATTCCGGCAAGAAGTGCATCAGCCTCAAGCGGCTTAATTTTAACCTTTTCACCGATATACTGTATCATTTCCGTTATAAGCTCACTCGTTGACGAAGCATACGGTTCATGATAAACCATAACCGCCTTATCAATGAAATCTGTGCTCTTTCTGTGGTGGTCAAACACAACGACCTTAGTTGCCTTATTCAGAACATCAACAGATTCAACTCTGCTGTTTATATGCGTATCAAGAATAACAAGCAGTGTGTTTTCGGTAAGATCCTGCCATGCTGTCTGTGAATCGATAATAAGCCCTTCATAATCCGTACCGGCAGTAAACTTAGAAACAGTTTTGCTTATTATTGTCGGAACTTCATCAATTATTATATGGCAGTCCTTATTCAATGCCTTTGATATACGGTATATGCCTATTGCAGAACCAAAGCAGTCCGAATCAGGAATTTTATGTCCCATAACAAATACCTTTTCGGATTCAGTAATAAGCTCCGAAAGTGCATCTGCCTTAACTCTTGCTCTGATTCTGGCATTATGGGATACCTCTCCGCTTTTTCCGCCGTAAAATATATATTTCTCTCCGTTTTTGATAAGTGCCTGGTCGCCGCCTCGTCCGAGAGCCAGGTCGATAGCCGCTTTTGCACTCTTCATTGCAGCTTCAAGTGAAGCTTCGCCTATTCCGATACCTATACTCAAAGTAACGGGAATATGCTCACCTATTGTTATCTCTCTTATTTCATTGAGTATTTCAAACTTGTTTTTCTGGAGCTTTGTAAGCTCTTCTGCCGCAATACAGAAAAAATATCTGTCCTTTTCCGTTTTCTTGAGTATACCTTTTGCATCATGTACCATTGCCGTAAGCTTTCTGTCCACAATGGCAGTAAGCATAGGTATAACAGAATCATCAACACTTTCGATAACCTCATCATAGTTATCAATATATATAAGTCCGACAACGGTTTTATCGTTTTCAAGGCTTTTTCTGAGCGTTGTAAGCTCGGTAACATCCATAAAGCATAAAGAATTGGCTATGCTTCCGTCTGTAAGCTCCGCATGAGAAGAATAGATGCGGTATTGTCTGTCATTAAGACTGACTATCTGATTATTGAGATGCTCATTGTATTCCGGTATTTTTTCTTTAATATTAAGATCCTTAAAGCATTTAAGCCCCATAAGCTGATAAAACTCCTCATTACAGCCTATAAGGTTAAATTCGCCGTCAATCACCGCATATGGCACAGGTATATCGTTTTTCACGACCACCTCCGGCTCATCGTCCTCTTCGGCAGGCTCTTCTATCTTTTCCTTCTGCTGCATAAGCCGTCTTTTCTTTATTACAGTAGCAATGACAGCCTCTGCCGCAATAATAACTATGCCGAAAATTCCGCCGACAATAACACCTATTGCACCAAGCACAGCAAAAAGAAGAATAATCAAAAAGTCATTACTTTTTTTAAAATCATCATTATCCATATTAGCCACCGTCAGTCCTCAATCAATAGATAAATAGCTTCCAAGATATTTAAAAAACGATACCTTTCTTTTAAGAAGTTTTATGGCATCATTAAGATCATCATCGTTATCAGCAACAAGGTCAATATAAAAAACATATGTACCAAGCTTATGTTTAGCCGGTCTTGATTCAATTTTAACCATATTTATATCATATATATTAAGAATATCCAGAACACGGTAAAGCTGTCCGGGACTGTTGTCATCATCAAGCGTAAAAGCTATGCTTGTTTTTTTATTAGCCTGAAGTTTTCCTTCCGCCTTTGATATAACAACAAATCTTGTTGAGTTTGTATCATCATCGGCAATATTTTTTCCGATTATTTCAAGTCCGTAAACCTCAGCTGCTCTTTCGGGAGCAACAGCCGCCAGCGTTCCGTCACTTTCTGCAACAATATGAGCCGCCTCAGCAGTTGACGAGACCGTAGAGGTATGTGTAAATCCCATATCCTTTAAATATTTTCTGCACTGGGCAATACCCTGCATATGTGACACAACCTCTTTGATATTTTTAAGCTCCGTGCCTTTTTTAACCATAAGGTTCTGATTTACCTTAAGTATTAGCTCGCACTTTATATACAGCTGAACATCAAAAATCAGCTTATCCATAGTACTTGTAACAGTACCCTCTATTGAGTTTTCCAAAGGAACTATTCCTTCGTCCACAGTTCCGTCCGTAACCGCCTCTATAACATCGGTTATTGTCGAAAATATTTTATATTCACATACATCCTCTTGTTTATTAGCATATATCATTGCCGCCTGTTCGGAAAAGGTTCCGTTAGGGCCAAGATAACCAAGCTTCATCGATTTATCTCCTTTAAAACAAACTCTGATATAGTATTTTACCACACAAATTCGATTCCGTAAATAAATAAAAGACTTCCTTAATATAAAAGCTTAAAAGTACAGAAAAATTTCAGACAACTCTATAAAGACTAAGGGTGAAAAGCCGTTAAAAAGCCATTCACCCTTAATTTTAAATATTATTCTGTCTTAAAATTATTTGTCAAGAAAGTTCATAAATATCTGTGCCGCTTCCGCTCTTGATGCTGTTGCAAGAGGAGCAAGGTTTCCGTTGCCTTTTCCGGAGATAAGGCCTTCGCCAACTGCCCATGTAACAGCCTTTTTTGCCCATGCGGATATGCTTTCCGTATCAACAAATATCGCTAAGTTTCCACTTTCGTTTACGTCCATGCCTTTGTAAAGTGCATAGCTGTATAATATAGCCGCAAGCTGTTCTCTTGTGATAACATCATCGGGTCCGAAGGTATATTCATCGTAACCGTTTACGATATTGTTTTCCTTAGCCCACGCGATTGCTTTTGCATAATATTTATCCGAACTTACGTCTGTAAATGTTGATAAACCTGCATCAGGCTCGTTTTCAATACGATGGAGTACGGCAATAACCATTCCTCTTGAAACACTGCTGTTTACACCGAACTCGTTATTGGCAACGCCGCTCATAATGTTGTTTTCGTAAGCATATTTAACTGCATTATAGAACCAATCGTTTTTATTAACATCATTGAAGGGATTTATGAAACCGTCTGTTGAGGTGCTCTGGTCATCGTCTGTGCTTTCCTCAACAGGCACATATTCTGCCTTTATTTCTACCTTTGATGACGGCATTTCAAATGAGTACTTTCCGTCACCTTCGTCTATAAGCTTAATTTTGTTTCCGTTCTTGTCTGTCACAACAAGGCTATCAAGCTTATATCCTTTATCGGGAGTAACCGTAATTGTTACCTTGCTGCCCTTTGATGCAGATGTTTTGTTTACCTTTACTGTTCCGTTATCAACGTCTGACTTGACTACACTGTAATCCTTTTCTGAGCTGCCGCTTCCGCCGGAAGATGAACCACTGCTTACTTTCTTCCATTCTGCCGTAACTGTTACATTTTCATCAGGCATAACGAATGTTGTATCTGCCGAGCTTTCATCTTCAAATTTAATACCATCAGCTGTCCAGCCCTTGAATTTATATCCGCTTCTCTTGCCTGCGGAAATTATTACTGTTTCACCGGCAAGATATTCTCCGGCACCTGTGTTTGAAGCCTTGCTGCCTTCTACTGTTACTGTGTGTTTTACCTTATCAAGGCTTGTTCCCGTAAGCTCTTTATAAGCTTCTTTTAATGCGGCTGCCGCATCATTGTAATCCTTAGCCGATGCTTCATAGCCGTAAAGCTCCTTAGCCTGATCAAGAACCTCTTTGAACTTAGCCCAGTCCTCAGCCTTATAATCTGTCTCTTTTAACTTTTCAGCCTCTTTTATTACATTGCCTAAAGCGTTCCAAGCCTGCATTGTTTCATGCTCTTCTTCGATTTCGCCGATAAGCTGTTTGAAGCTCCATTCTTTATTTGTTTCTGTTACCATTGCCTTGTGGTCTATAACCGCATCGGCTTCTCTCATCTTCGCAAGGAAGTTGTCAAGCTGTGTTTCACTTAAGCTGCTCATAAGCATGAACTCTGATGTATAGCCTTCGCCTGTAAACTTCTCCGCATCTCCGTTATATCCCTTAAAACCTGCAAGATAACCTACTGTCTGATTAATCTCACTCTTTTCAACCGTTACTGTCTCAATACCCATTTCTTTAAGGATATTTCTTATTTTGCTTCCCTTTACAGTGTCTTCACCGAGATTGAAGAGAAGTACCTTTGCGACAGGAGCTTCTTCATCAGCACCTATTACAGGTACTGAATATGAAAGATAATCAGCCTCTTCGCCTGCCCATTCGGGATGAGGAAGTCTGAGTTTAACAATAAGTCGTTTTCCTGCCTCAAGCACATCAGCCTTAACCGGAATGCTTATTGTTGTAAGGTATTCCTTCTGTTCCTTATTTGCATCGCACTGACCGACACGCTTTGTTATTGTTGTATTTTCATGAAGCTCTTTCTTTTCAAAATCATCATCTGTATATGTTGAAGGGAACTGATAAGCTGTTACATTGCAATAGTAGTCACTCATCTCTGTGTATCCCTTATCATATGTTACTGTTACGGGAATTGTTGTATCTGTTGTTCTCACTGCCGCAACGTCTATTGAAACGGTAGGTGTTGCCCAATCGGGTGCAGCCTCAACAACCTTTACGTTTGAATATACTGTCTTTGTTTTATCGTCCTTAACAAGTATAAGCTTGATAACAAGCTTTGAACCTGCCTCAAGAGGTTTAACCTCTGACTTAAAGCCTATTGACAACTGACCGGGATTATATATATTATCGCCCTGTGCAGCTATCTTGGCTGTGCTTTCGTCAAGTGTATCACCTGTATAGTTGTAAACAACATAGCTTACTTTATCATAGTAATATTTTTCGAAATTGATATAAGCATCCATCTTAGTATCGCCTTCGGAAATATGCTCTTCTCTTATGTATGCTGAAGGCTCTGTAATCTGAGGAGGTGCCTGTATTGTTTTAGAATCAGAAACCTTAACAACCCTGCTTTCTCCTCCATTGAGTGTAAGAACAGCAACAATTTTGTTGCCTGCTGTGAGTGCGTCTGTAAAGCTTACTTTGTTGCCATATTCGCTCGGTGTTACATTTCCTGTATATAAAAGAACATTGTTTTCATTTGTAAGATCAAATTCACCGGCATAGCTGTATGTATAAATATCTAACTGTCCAGTAAGCTCTGCATCATAATCAGCCTTCACATAAATTGCATTATCTGTTGAAAGAGTCTTTGATGATGTTATTTCAACAACGGGCTCTTTTTCTACCTTTCCTGTTATGGGAAGATAAAGCTTATCGCTGTAATTTGTTCTGTCTGTATCAACATCATATTTGTAAAGATATACAAGCACATATTTTCCGGGAGTAAGCTTGCCCTTTGTATCAAATGTATATGTTCCACTGCCTGTATATTTCTTTCCGCCTCCAATGAATGTTGCCGAATCGGGATCAGTATTTTCACTGTTTGCAAGCTTAGCAAATACATAACCGTCTTTATAAGAATCATATCCGTTTACAGAAACCGTAATGCTTTCTGTGTCTGCTGTTATTGTTTCGGGAGAAACAGTGAAGTTATCTCCTTCAACGGCAGCCTTTACTGTAAATGCTGTTCCGGGATAATAATACTGTCTGTCCGCATCAACATCATAGTAGTAGATATACGGAACAATAATATCTCCTGCCTTTAATTCTCCTGTAACAGGTATTTCAACATTATCTCCGCTTACAACAGGACTCTTGCTTCCTACTGAAACAGCACCGCCCCATACATCTACTTCTCCGTTTGAATCAGCTACATAAAGATTTATCATGCCTTTTCCGGAAAGAATTAAATCTGTTTTGCTTACATTAAGGCTTACTGTTTTGTCGCCTTCAAAAACATTTCCGTTTACGGTAAGTACAGGCTTATCAACCTCTGTTTCCGAAACAACAGGCACCGCATTTGAAGTTGCAATAACTGTTCCGCTCTTCATAAGAACAGCCGCAACATATTCGCCTGCCTCAAGCTCCTGAGCAACTGAATTTTTATCAACAGAAACATTTCCTGCTTCCGAAACAGATGTGCTTCCGAAGAAATTCCAATTATCTGTTCCTACATCGTCTAATGTAGCATACTGTCTTACTATAAGCATAGTGCCCGATTCTATGTCACCGGCAACCTCAATGCTTACATTTGTTGCTCCAGCTTTGATTTTTTCTGCATTGATTTTTAATGAAGGTGCAACAGGCTCTTCGGGAATAAGCACTGAATCATCGTGTATTCCGGCTGCCTCATAGTCATTTCCTTTCGGAATGAAAAGCTCCTTATTCTGTAACCAATATACAACCGCACGAACACGATAGCCTGCAAGAAGCGGCTCATTGAGAGTTACTTCATAATTATCAAGATTTTCGCTCACTTGCATGGGCGAAATCATCTGGCGCATATAATCTCCTTCAAAGTCAAACTTCTCGTCCTTAGGATACTGCTGAATTGAAATAGTCATGTGGAAATCCACATTTTCATCCTTTGCATATGCAAGAAGTCTGTCATCTGCCGAAAAGTTGATGTGGAGCTTTGTATCTCCTGCCTTCAATTCTGTATCTGCTATACTTACTTCTGGCCATACATACTCTTTAAAGCCTTCACCATTTTCGTCAACAACGACAAGCTCTCTGGAACGTACCTGTCTGTAATTGTCATCTCCGATGGGAACATTAAGATATGCACTTACCTTCTGGCCTACCTGTAACGGAAGATTTGATTTAGCAAAATTGCATGTATATGTTTCGCCGTCTACTACTCTTCCGCTGTAAAGCACCTTTACTGCACTGCTGTCGGGATCAAACTCGACATTTGCAGGATATGAAATAACTATCATATAGCAGCTTTCAACGCTCTTATGAAGCTTTACATTTGCTGTTAAAGATGTTGCGTCCTCTGTTATCTTGCTGTCTTCATAGCCGTCTATTGTTACTTCACAGCCTTTAAGTATCTGATCGGTAGTCGGTGCTTCCTCTTCTCCACCGCCATGTGATGCTGTTACCTTAATAGGCCCTGCAACATATTCCTGTGATTCTCTGGATGAAGTATCACGAAGAACTGCATATACATCCATGCCTTCTGTCGGTTCTGACACCAAATCAAATGTATTGCTTCCTTCGGTGATGTTTTTATAACCGATAACACCACTTAATCCGTCATATTGAAATAATTTCTCCGGATTATACTCTTCATCACCGTCAATCTGAATTATTTTTGCAAATCCACCTGTTACTGCCTGTCCGATATTTACCTCAACCTTTTTTGTATCAGGTGTTATCGTATCTGTAACAAATGATATACTTTGTGTTTCGGCAAAAGCTGTAAATGCCGCAAACGGAAGCATTGAAACAACCATAAGCAATGCAATTACACAGCTTAAAACCTTTTTTCCAATCTGCTTTTGGAAATTCTGCATTTTAAATACCCCTTCTTTCTTTAGATTTTTGTTTGTCTTAGCTAACATTGCATCTTTTAAAAAACCTTCGTCAACAAATCCCTATTACGCAATAAAAATCTTCTTTACGACATTTTTGCATAAGAATTGTTAAACTAAGGTTTAAAGCTTAAACATTAGCATTTGCTAACATATTCTGTTATATTATACTAACATAATAAACTAATTTCAATTTCATTCAGTCAAAAAATATGCTAAAAAGCCCGTATATTAAAATACGAGCTTTTTCAACTTAAATTATTTTATTATTTCTCCAACCGCCGCCATAATCGGCATAGATGTATCAAAGCTATAAAATGCAGTTTCATTCCTTACCGCAAATTCTCTGAGTTCATTTCTATAATTGTCAAGAGCTTTTTTATATCTGTCAACAACCTCCGGCGTTATTTCAAGCTCTCTTTTTGCATCTGTTTCACTGTCAATCAGCCTTACATTGCCTTTTTCCTGTGGTTCAACCTCGCTGAAATCCAAAATCTGAACCATTATAACATTTTGTTTCTTTCCTTTTAACAGCTTAACAGCCTTATCATATCCATCATTGGAAAAGAAATCCGATATTATAACTGAAACACCGTCACCGAGTCTTTCATTGGCAAGCTGTTCGGAAAACTTATTGAGAAAAGTTTCCCCACCTTTTCTTTCCTCTGCTATGAAATTTACACATCTGGAAAACGCCTGTTTCGAAACAAGTCCGGTGCATTTTTCCAGATTCATTCCGTCAGCAATAAATATATTTACCTTATCGGAATTGTTCAGTGCTATGTATGCAACCGATGCAGCAACTGCCTGTGCAAAATCAAGCTTTTTCTCAAAAAGCCGCATTGACGTACTTCCGTCAAGTATTATATTTATCGAGGCTTGTCTTTCTTCATTGAAAAGCTTTGTATACAGTCTTCCGAATCGTGCATAGCTGTTCCAGTCAACCCTTCTCAAATCATCGCCCTGTGCATACTCACGAAAATCCGAAAACTCTATTGACGAACCCTTTGAGGAGGATTTTCGTGCTCCGGACGAAGGTGCCGCCGAAAGCCTTTTGCGTATGGACATATCCAGCACTTCAAGCCTTGAAAGATATTCATTTGTAAGTATATCTCTAAGCATAGCTTACACCTTATTCCTTAATAAGCTCATCAATTATGTTTTCAACCGTTATTCCGTCCGAAAGTGCGTCAAAGTTGAGGAAAACTCTGTGTCTTAAAACATCATAGGCAACTGCCTTAATGTCATCATACGAAACATTATATCTTCCCGATGCAAGTGCATTTATTCTTGCTGTCTTTATTATTGCCTGTGCGCCTCTCGGACTTGAGCCGTAACGTACATATTTCTTTACCGCCTCCGGTGATGCCTCAAGCTCCGGATGGCTCTTTATTATCACATTCATTGCATATTCCGCAACGGCGTCGGCAACAGGAACCTCAAGTGCCATATCTCGCATTTCTTTTATTTTGTCTGCATTAAAAAGCTTCTGTGCCTGCGCTCCTCTTGTTCCGGTCGTTATATTTACAATGCTCAAAAGCTCCTCTTTTGAAGGGAACTTAACGTCAAGCTTAAATATAAATCGGTCAAGCTGTGCCTCAGGAAGAGGATATGTTCCTTCAAGCTCCAACGGGTTCTGTGTAGCAAGAACGAAGAACGGATCGGGAAGCTTATATGTTGTGTTTCCGGCTGTTACCGTTTTCTCCTGCATTGCCTCCAGAAGTGCCGAATGTGTTTTGGGTGTTGCTCTGTTTACCTCGTCGGCAAGCACAATGTTTGCAAATACAGGGCCTTTTTTGAAGGAAACCGTACCTGTTTCGGCGTCCATCATGTTTGTACCGGTAACGTCGGCAGGCATTAAGTCCGGCGTAAACTGTATTCTCGAAAAGCTTAAATCCATTACTCTTGCAACGGTCTTTACAAGCTGTGTTTTTCCTGTTCCGGGAAGACCTTCAAGAAGTACATTTCCGTCTGCAATCATAGAAATAATTATTTTATGTATTATATCCTTCTGTCCGATAATATCCTTGGATATTTCATCTTCTATTTTTTTAAAATCCGATGCAAAGCCTTTTATTTTATCTTCATCTATGCGGTCAGCCATATTCTTATCCTCCCGAATTATTTAATGACATTTAAAATTTTATTTATCGTATTTCCAGTATATCCTTATATCCACTTTGTAGTCAATCGGCTTAAGGTTTCTTTAACATTTATTTAAGATTTTAATACGATTAATGGATTTTCTTTATATAGCAATAAGCTGTACATTATGGTACAATCAAATTGAAAATATTTCCGAGAGGTGATAAGCTTGCGTAAATTCAGACCGGATAAAAAGTATACCAAAATAGCAATATACAGCTTTATCGTTCTTGCTGCCTGTATACTTCTTTCAAAATTTCTTGACAATGTCGATGTATTTTTTGCATCTGCCGAAAGCTTTGTTGGCAGAATAAAGGATATTCTTATTACTTTTATATACGGTTTCTGCATTGCATATTTCTTTACGCCACTCGTTAATTTTCTTGAAAAATTTCTCGGAAACAATATAAACGGCTTACGCAAGCGTCCTAAAGCTCTGCGTAATCTTACTATATTAATAACCTATACAATATTCATAGGCTGTTTTATATGGCTTATGGTTTATATGATACCTACGGTAGGAAAAAGCTTTTCAATGCTAATTTACACTCTGCCGGATAACCTGGATTCTCTTTCCGAAAAACTGCCGGTTTATCTCGCAAAGCTTGATGAGGAAACAAGAACAACCATTATAAACACAATAATGGAGCTTATAATTCCTCTAAGACAAAAGCTTGCAAATCTTCCGGAGCTTATGGAAACATATATGTCAGAAGGCAAGAACATATCTGATTTTATAAACGGAACAGTGAATATATTCTCGACTGTTATTAATTTTATAATCGGAATAATTATAAGCTTTTATATGCTCTCAACAAAGGAAAGTATTGCCGCCTCATGCAAAAAGCTGTGTCTTGCAATGTTCAAGGAAGATCGTGCGGAAGGGTATATCCACAATATGCAGCGTGTTAATATTATTTTCCAGAATTATGTTCTCGGAAAACTTCTTGATGCAATAGTTCTCGGTCTTATGTGCTTTGTCGGCATGATAATCTTAAAAATACCTTACGCTTTAGTAATAAGTGTTGTAATAGGCATAACCAATATGATACCATATGTTGGCCCGTTCATAGGAACAGTGCCTGCTGTATTTATCGTTTTGCTTGTCAGCCCAATAAAAGCTCTTTGGCTTTTGATCTACATACTGGTAATCCAGCAGATAGACAACTATCTTATATGTCCCAGACTTCTCGGTGATCCGACAGGTCTTTCGCCGTTGCAGGTGCTTTTTGCAATAGCTATTGGTGCATATTTCGGCGGTGCATTGGGTATGTTCATTTCCGTTCCGGTTGTTGCTTCCGTAAAGCTTTTCTTATCTGAGGCCATAAACCGTCGTTATCGTGAAAAATATCCTAACGGAAATCCCGATATTCCCGATGACTATTCAAACGACTGGTCATATGATGAAGATGACATTGATACCGAAATCAATAATGATATTGATGACACAGACAGCACTATTTAATAAAGGAGTTTTTATTTTGTCTAAAGTAAAAAGAGCTTATATAATGTTTTTTATATTCATAGTTTTATATTTTGGAAGTAGTTTCGTATTGTTTTCCATACCCGGCTTAGAGAATATCGATTTAATGCTCTATAACATAATAGGTCAGCTTATTATGTTTATTCCACTTCTTCTGATATGTATTGCGGTTTCAAAGGACAGTGTGAAAAATATATATCAATTCAACAAAGTTCCTGTTTTAGATATTATTCTTGCTATATTCCTTGCATTTGCCATTGAACCGGCAATGTCGCTTTTATCCATGCTTTCGACGATAATATTTCCAAATGAAGTATCGGAATATATGGCTGTTACCTATGATTCACCGCTGATAATATCCGTTATATCAACAGCATTAATTCCGGCTGTATGCGAGGAAATGTTTTTCAGAGGTGCATTGTTTTCACAGTTTAAAAATATTCCGTTAAAAACAGCCTGTCTGCTTACCGGCGTTCTTTTCGGAATCGCCCATTTTGATGCACAGCAGTTTCTTTATGCTTTTGCAATGGGTGCGTTGATGTGCTATGTTGTTTATAAAACAAACTCAATAATACCGACAATCGTTGTTCATTTTACTATAAACTTCAGTCAGCTTATTTTTTCAAGGTTTACAACCGATACCGAATTTACAGAAGAACTCACAAACACAATTACAGAAGCAGCGGCAGCCTCCGAAATGACAATAGGCCAGCTCGTTCTGCCTTATGTACTTATGACTGTAATATCAATACCGCTTATATACATCATATTGAAGTTTATGGGCAGAAGAAGGACTGTTTCTCTTCCTGCCGACAATATGATTTTAACGGACAACGAATTTCTTCCCGTATATAACGAAACGGTTTTTGATTACAAACCTCAGGACGGCTTTGCGGAAAAAGTATTTACTCCGGCATTTTTCGTAATTTTGATTATATATATCGGATATATAGTTCTTACATTTGCATAATCAATACTGAATTTTTCATTCCTATGACTTTATCTGTCATAGGAATTTTTTTCACGCATAAAAAATTCCATATTGCAAAGATTAACTCCATAAACAATTTTAACTCGGAGGATAATCAAAATGACTGAATTTACTTATGCTATAAAAGATCCAAACGGTATTCATGCACGCCCTGCCGGAATGCTTGTAAAGGAATGTGCAAAATATAGCTGCTCCATAACCATTGACGGAAACGGAAAAACCGCCGACGCAAAAAAGATATTTGCAGTAATGGGCTTAGGTGTACGCAGCGGAGATACCATAACGCTCACCTTTGACGGTTCGGACGAAGCTGAGGCAAAAGCCCATATATCCGAATTTATAGGCAAAAATCTTTAAAGGAGGTCGTATATATGCAGACTCTTAAAGGAAACGGCGTATGTAACGGCATTGCCTGTGGAAAAATATTTTTCATAAACAAATCATCCGTCAATATCGAAAGAAAACCGGCAAACGATATACCCAAAGAGCTTAACCGTCTTGAAAATGCTGTAACTAAAGGCATAGAGGAACTTGAAGAGCTTCGGAAGAAAACCGAAAAATCGGCAGACGCCGATACTGCCGGAATATTCGATACGCATATTCTTATGCTTTCCGATGATGATTTCACCAATGACATAAAAAGCTATATAACCGAAAATAAGGTTTGTGCCGAATATGCCGTATCCGAAATATCAAAAAAATATGTACAGCTTTTCAGAAATATGGATAACGCATATTTACGTGAGCGTTCAAGAGATGTTGCCGACATTTCCGAAAGACTTATAAACATTCTTTCCGATACAGAATATAACAGTCTTACGTCAGGAAATGTAATAATAGCCGCCGATGATCTTTCGCCAAGTGAAACAGCCGGCTTTGACCGGGGACACGTTATGGGCTTTATACTCAAGGGCGGCTCTGCCACATCTCATACATCAATACTGGCAAAAACAATGAATATACCTGCAATAATAAATATAGGTGACGCTTTAACTCCGGATTATGACGGAAAAACCGCTTATATAGACGGTTCTGACGGAAAAATATACATTGAACCGGATACAACCACAACCGAAATGCTCGAAAATAAACGCATACATGAAAAAATGCGGCTTGAAGAATTGAATAAGCTCAAAGGCAAACCCAATATAACAAAAAACAGTAAGGAAATAATGCTTTTTGCAAACATAACCACATCGGCCGATGTAGACAGAATTATAGACAACGATGCAAGGGGAATAGGGCTTTTAAGAAGTGAATTTTTGTATATGGACAGAAAAACACTGCCTTCTGAAAATGAGCTTTTTGAAATGTATAAATCCATTGCGGAAAAAATGGACTGCAAGCCTGTTATAATAAGAACACTCGACATAGGTGCAGACAAAAAGACAGATGCTTTAGACTTACCTTATGAAGAGAATCCTGCATTGGGCTGGAGAGCAATACGAATATGTCTTGAACGCACTGATATTTTTGAAACACAGTTAAGGGCAATATACAGAGCCTCGGCATACGGAAACATATATATAATGCTTCCCATGATTATATCGGTTGATGAAGTTGTAAGAGCAAAGGAAATAATTAAAAAAGTATGCTCTGACCTTAAGGCCGAAAACATACCTTTTAAAGAAATACCCGTCGGCATAATGATAGAAACGCCTGCTGCCGCAATAATAAGTGACAAATTAGCCAAGCATGTTGACTTTTTCAGTGTAGGCACAAATGATTTAACACAATATACGCTTGCCGCCGACAGACAAAATCCACATCTGTCCAAGCTTTATACCGCACATCATACCGCAATACTCCGGCTTATAAAGCTTGCTGCCGACAATATACACAAGGAAGGTAAATGGATAGGCATTTGCGGAGAAGCCGCCGCAGACAATGAGCTGTTAAAGCTTTTTATAGCAATAGGTATAGATGAATTTTCGGTTTCCTCCGGCTATCTGCTCCCGGTAAAGGAGCTTATATTGAATACAGATTTAACCGGCTATATCCTTCCAAATGAACTGAACATATAAAAAACAGGTATCCGCATTCAATGCGGATACCTGAAATATTTTTTAGCTTAAAAGAGTTCTAAAGCATCGCTTGTTACATAAGTTACACCGTCAATTAATTCTACGGGAGCAGAAATTTCATAAGCCATATCTCCGTCAACTACAACCTTATTGCTTCCGATTGTAACTTCAGCCTTAACCTTATCGTTTGAAATAACGATCGGCTTATCATTTGCTGTCCATTCAACCTTATAGCCTTTTTCTTCAAATGCTTTTCTTAATGTAACCTTTTCAACGGGTTTTGTTTCTTCAGGTTTTGTTTCTTCGGGTACTTTAACATCAGCATCATTGTCAAGAATAACAACAAAGTCAGGTGTTGTAATAGCAGGAATGCTCTTTGTTGATACTCCGTAAACCACGATAGCCTCTTTGCCCTTAATATCGTCAGCCTTAAGAATCTGCTTTGTTCCTCTTACATCAAGAATCTGTGTATTGTCACCGATTTCGAGTTTAAGCTTATCGTTTTCAAGATTATCATTAAACTTTCCTACAAAAGCATTGTTGTTCATAACTATTGCAACAGCGCCGTTAGTCTGTCCGGGAAGGCTCATTGTCATAGGTGCATTGTTGTCAAGAACAACTGTTACCTCTGTATCTGCTTTGAGTGCTGTAAAATCAGCAAGCTTTGAACCATCAAATACTAAACAGCCGTTTTCAGCCTCGTTTAAAATAATTGTTCCCATTTCGTTGCTTTCGAAAGTGATTGAATAGCCCTGCTCGTTCTTTTCGCAAGCTGTAATTTTGCCTGTAAGTGCAGAATATGCTTCTGCGGCAACCTTTGTTGTATCAACCGCAGTTGTTGTGTCCTTTGCACTGATGAGTACGGGCTCATTTGCAAATGCTGTAACCCCAACTGTTGATATAATAAGAGCTGAAAGAGCCATCGCTGAAATTCCTAAATATTTTTTCATATAAATCTTCCTTTCAAATAATATTTTTTATTTATTTGTACAACCATAATATCATAAAAAATCACATTTGTCACAAAAGTCAGTTTTTCTTAAGAATTTTATCGGTTTGTTTTAAAAATTCGGTTTGATTAAATTTTCTAAAATAGGCCTTGATTTTTTCTTAATAACTGGTTATAATATAAATACTGTGTCGGGGTGTGGCTCAGTTTGGTAGAGCGCTGCGTTCGGGACGCAGAGACCGCAGGTTCAAATCCTGTTACCCCGATTATAAAAAAGTGCCGAAAATCCAGCAATCTTAAGGATTCCCGGCACTTTTGTTTTCTAATAAAAAATTAGTTATTTAATGCGAAATAAGGTTATTAACGTAAAAACGCACGTTAAAACGATTGAGTAAAATTATGTATACTATTGAATTTTTATGTTGTAATAAAAAGCCCAAACTTAATTGTTCGGGCTTTTTTGTATACCTTTAAATATTAATTAATACCAACCTTTGTCCAATTTTCCGAAGGACGTGCGCCTGTATATTCATGCTCATTCGACGCCTCTATAACCTCGTAATAATACCATGCCCAAGGCTCGTTGTCCGGCCAAACCTTGAAGTTCAACAACTCACTGTTTTCGTTGACACCACGGTTAAGAACACGGTTTATTATAGACATTGCCTCGGCACGTGTTATGGGCTGTTCAGGCTTGAATGTGCCGTCGGGATATCCGCTTATCCAATTTGCCTTTGTTGCTGTTGCAATACAGCCGTATGCCCAATGGCTTCTTGAAACATCCGTAAAGCTGCATTCATCCTCCTGTACGCCTATAAAACGTACAAGCATTGCCACAAACTCGGCACGGGTAATGGTCTTATCTCCGCCAAATGTTCCGTCGGGATATCCCATTATGTATTTGCCGTTTGCCATTGATGAAACATATTCGTTATACCAATTATCAGCCGAAACATCGCTGAAGCCATTGATTACTGTCTGGATTTCGTTTCTGCGACTGTCAGTAAGCAAATGATAAAGCATTGTTGCTGTCTCCGCACGTGTAACATTGTTGTTAGGTTTTACTGTACCATCTGTGTAGCCATGAACATAAGCCACATGGTCATCACCGTTTAAGCCCTCGGGAACCTTATAGCCTGTATCGATATTCTCCAAAGAGTTCTTTACTGTTTCCGCATTTTTAACGGCCTTGTCCATATCGTTGCAATAGAAATCAGTTTTTTCAAGCTCTTCCTTATCTTCGTTAAGTGCATAGCCCGCAGGTGCTTTAAGCTCCTTATAATAGAGATCGCTGTTTTCATTTATCTTTTTATAATCTCTTTCAGCAACAGTGAATAATGCAATACCGTTTTTGTCCGATGTTGCTGTTGCAATCTGGTTTCCGTTGAGATAAAGACCGAACTTGGCACCCTTAAGCGTGCTGTTGTCCTCTCCGTCTATCTTTTCAATGGCAAAGTAGTAATATGTTGAAGAACCTTCTCCGCCACCGCTGCCACCACTTACTTTATATGTTACCGTAGGCACGGGGAAAAGAAGTGCATTATACTTATTTCCTAAGCTGTCAACGGGTGTAAGCTTAGCATATTCGTTTGTGGGTACTGTATATTTGCCCTTTGTTTTGCTTGGCTTAGCAAGCTTAATATTGTATGAAAGCTGAACGGGCGCATAGTCATAAACTGTCTCGCCTATGAACCATGTGAACTTATCCTCATCAGAATCATACTCTACCTTAAAGCGATAGTTGGATTCGTCAAGCTCTTCCTTATTGTTACCAAAATATGTTACGTTATCCACTGTCTTGGACTCAAGCTCTTTTCCGCCAACTGTAAGAGTCATTGAATCAGAAACAAAATCGAATTCACTGCCCATCTTGTCCTCAACAGTTGTACCCTCGCCGACAGCATAGAGCATTTCACGTTTAATATCATCAAAATTAAGACTTGCTCCGTCATTGAGATAATTCATAAAGCATTTTGAATCATCTGCATTTCCCGCTCCGGCAGAACCGTCCTTTGTTGCAATTGAGAATACATTGTATCCTGCTTCTCTTATCTCCTGCCATGTATTATTTGCATAGTAATATGCCATATCTCGGTTGTTGGCACTACGCTCTTTAGCCGGCTGTGACTTAAAGTCTTTACTGGGAATTCCATTATTAAAGTTGTTGTCGTATTCGCAATGGTAATCATAATTGTCACCATTGTTTTCCTTGTTTCTGTCCTCAACATCCTTAAAGTATTCTTTCCATGCAATTACGTCAGATGTGTTTTTAGGACGGCTTACATTGCAAGCGTAGTTATTGGGGTTATAAAGTCCATCATCGTTAAAGCTTCCGGCGAAAAATTTATAATTATCTAATGTGTAATATGAACGTGTATTGGGTGTTTCACTATCCCAGTTGCAATCCTTATTATAGAGGTAGGTTGAACCGTCAGATATCAAAATAAGATATTTATTTTTTGCCGGAACAGCCGTATGCTCCTCCAAAGCCTCCTGACCCGCAAGAAGTCCCGAATGAATATTTGAGCCTTCGCTGTGCTTTGTTGTCATGGCTGTTTCTATATCGCTATAGTTTGTGGCAAGATTATACCACTCGGATTTGTATGCTCTCTTTTTAAACTTAACAACGCAAACATTTACCGTTGCCTCACTGTTTTCAATGGATTCCTTAAGATCATCCAGAAGCCCAAGCGCCTTCTTGACCGCATCTGTTTCCGCTGAAGAAGAACCGTCAATAACAAATACTACGTCACTCACAAATGGTTCTTCCGCACTCGGCATTGATAATGTTACCTTAGATTGTTTTCTTGAATTAAGCTCTGTTGCTGTTTTTGAACGTGATACATCAAGCTCTAAATCCTTTGTATCCTCTATTAAGCCTGAGTATCCGCAATAGCCGCATTTTTCTTCACCGTAACGGTGCATTTTTCCGTCACGTCCTGCGATCCATGCACCCCATGTTGTTATAATGTTGTTGTCCTTTTTGCCGTCTGTATAATCATGAGAAACCATCTTTCCGTCTTTCCAAACGATTTCGCCATCAATAGAAACGGTTGCCTGTGTCTTGTTGCCATTGCCCTTTGCTCCCTTTGTAAGGTTATAGCCGTCTGCCACGCCTTCAACCTGGAAAAGCTTTGAGCATGTATACTTATCAGTTTCTAAGCCGGTAATGCTGTGCTTACCTGAAATATTTACCTCATAGTAAGCATTATTGTCCTTAATATTAAGAACGGCTTTACCCGATGTGCTTGAATTTACCGTACAATCTATCAAATTGATAACTCTGGGGTTATCAGCAGAAAGACCTGGCTTATCTTTTTCTAGGTAGTCAGCATAAACATTGACGCACTTTCCGCCACCGTTGAAGGTGCAATTATCAAATGTCATTTCATCTGAGCTGTACGCATCTACGGCATAATCATAAACTGTGAATATAACATAATCTTTTTTAGGACAATTAAACTCACAGTTTTTAAACATTGCCGAAGAATAGCCCCAATAATATGTTAAGCCATTTAAAACACAGTCCTCAACAACTGTCTTGTCAGCTCGTATAAAGCCGAGATAGCCGGTACTTCCCGAACGGAGCAGCATATTTTTAAATGTAACTGTGCCTGCGCCGTCGAAGCTATAGTCTCCGTTGTATTCTGTTCCGTATAAATCAGGATTGGGAACCTCTGCTCCGATGTTCCAAGATGTTCCACCCTCGCCTGTTCCCTGTCCAACAAATTTCAAATCCTTGCCCTTTGTTGAACCTGCACTGTTTATTCCGTAAAGTGTGTAGTTTGCAGCAGAAAGCATAATTGTTGAACCGCTTTTTGCGTTTGCTACTGCCTTGCTCAATGTTTTATAAGCTGTATCCCAGCTTGTACCTACATTTTCGTTGTCATCATTGCCGTTTTTGGCATCTACATATATAACCGATGCTTCAGCCTTGCCGTCCTCGCCGTTCTCGCCATCTAAAACGCTCGGTTCGTCGTCCAATATAGCATCGTTTTCATTCTTGTTGTCCTCAGACTCAGCGTCTATTGTATCCTTAACTTCCTCGCTGTAGCCGCAGTAATCACAAACACGTTTTCCGTCACGGCTCTGTGTGCCGTCCTCGCCTTCGCTCCACTCGCCCCAAGCAACTGTGAAGGCATCGTCGTTTTCGCCGTCTGTGAGCTCATGGGAAGTCATTCTTCCATTCTCCCAAACTATTTCGCCGTCAACAATAACCGTTGCCTGCTTGCTTATATCATTTCCTTCTGCAGCCTCTGTGAGGTTATATCCATCTGTCAGACCCTCAACAGAGAAAAGCTTTGAGCAAGTATACTCGTTGACATCAAGACCCTTTACAGTGTTTTCGCCCGAAAAGCTCACTTCATAGAAAGCTGTGCTATCGTTAATATCAACAACTGCCTTTTCGGCCTTATCTGATTTTACATTGCAATTCTCAAGGCTGATTTTGATAGGATTTTCGGCTGACTCGCCTACACTGTCCTCATCAACGCTTTCACGATAAGCCTTTATAAGATAACCGTCAGCATTGAAAGTACAAGTATCGAATGTTATTTCATCCGAGCCTTCTGTCAAAATGCAATAATCATCCTTGGGACAGTTGAACTCTGTATCTGTAAATGTTGCTGTTGTTCCCCAATATGATGTTTTGCCGTTTATAACACAGTTCTCAACAACTGTCTCGTCAGCACCGACAAAGCCAAGGCCGTCAGTATCGCCTGTCTGCATGAGCATATCTTTGAAAGTAACAGTTCCTGCACCGTCAAAGCTGTTATCGCTGTTAAAATCGGCATCCTCGTCGATTTCTGCGCCGATATTCCATATTGTTCCTTCGTCATCGGCACCCTGTCCCACAAAAGTCAAATCCTTGCCTTCTGTACTGACAGAACCATAGAGTGTGTACTTTGTAGCAGAAAGCATAATAGTTGAACCGCTTTCCGCATTTTCCACCGCCGTGCTCAGCGTTTTGTAAGCTGTCTCCCAGCTTGTACCTACGTCTTCGTTGTCGTCATCGCCGTCAATGGCATCAACATATATTATTGAATCGCCATCGTCCTCCGCATCAAGCCCTGTCGCAAAAGTAGTGGCTGGAACCAATCCTAATACCATTACAAGACAGAGCAATGTGCTTATTATGCGCTTTCGCATAAAGCATCCTCCCTTTAAAATATAATTTATTATTTGAGTTATAAAATATAACTTGTAACAAATATAATTATACATAGAACAAATTATAATTTCAATAGCTTTTGAAATTTTTGGCATAATCTCCACCGAGGAAAGATAATATATATTTGTATTTATTCGCCATATTATTGCAACTTATGCTCACTTTTAGTTTTGGACAAAACAAAAACAGTCCCATGAACTCAATCATGGGACTGCTAAAATCAATTTTTATATCAGCCTTTAAGCTTCTTAACTTCTGCTGTAAGTACGGGAACAACCTCAAGAAGGTTTCCTACGATACCTACGTTAGCAATATCAAAGATTGAAGCATCTTCATCTTTGTTGATAGCTACGATATAGTCAGCACCTGTGATACCTGCAACATGCTGTGTAGCACCTGAGATACCGCAAGCAATGTAAAGCTTGGGAGCAACGCTCTTGCCTGACTGACCGATCTGGTAAGCTCTTGAAATCCAGCCAGCTTCGATAGGTGCTCTTGTTGCACCGATAACGCCGCCAAGTGCATCAGCAAGCTCTTTAAGGATTGCAAAGTTTTCAGCAGAACCAACACCACGTCCGCCGGCAACGATTACGTCAGCCTCTTCAAGGTTTACTGTTTCAGAAATTTCTTTTACAACGTCAACAACCTTAGCTCTGATTGCATCTGCAGCACATGTGATAGGCTCAGCAATGATTTCTCCTGCCTTTGCTTCATCGGGTTCAGCCTTCTTGAAAGCACCTGAACGAAGAACAGCAAATTCAACGTCGCTTTCGCAAACTGCATCGTTAAGGATAGCACCTGCATATACAGGTGATGTGTAAACGATTTTTCCGTCTTCAACAGCAACGCCTGTTACGTTAGCAACACAGCCTGAACCTAATTTTGCAGCAGCTACGGGAGCAAAATCTTTTCCGTCTGGAGTAGCACCAACAAATACAGCATTAGGATTGTATTTCTTAACAAGTTCTACAAGTGCGTTTGCATAAGTATCTGTATTGTATGTTGCATACTGAGCATCGTCAACAGCGATAACCTTATCAGCACCGAAAGCGATAGCCTGTTTTGCAGCCTCTTCAACACCGTTTCCGATTACAACAGCAGTAACTTCTCCGCCGTCAGCAGCTACTCTTGCAGGTGTAAGAATTTCAAGACCTACATTTTTAGCCTTTCCTTCGGCAGCTTCAACATAAACAAAAATATTTTTACTCATTTGAATAGTCCTCCTCCCTTATTATAATACTTTTGCATCAACTAACATAGCGAATGCCTTAAGTGCAGACTCTTCATTAGTTTCTTCTTTGATTTTTACGCCGGCTGATTTCTTAGCAGGTGTATAAACCTTAACAACTTTTACGGGAGAAGCAGCGTTTACGCCTGTTTCAACTACAGGAATGTCTTTCTTTCTTGCAGCCATTTTGCTCTTCATGGTCGGGTATCTGGGCTCGTAATCGGGCTTAATGATACCGAGAACACAAGGTGTTCCGATTTCAAGCATGTTGTAGCCTTCTTCTGTTTCTTTCTTAACTGAAAGAACGCCGTCCTTAGGCTCGAAGCCGATAACGTCAACTACTTCACCATAGCCAAGCTTTTCTGAAAGCTCCTGTGAAATCTGTCCGCAAGCAAAGTCTGTTGATTCTTTACCGCAGCAAACGATATCGAATTTTTTACCTCTAACTTCTTCAAGCTTAGCAACTGCAGCAGCAAGAACTTCGCTTGTAGCAAGTGTATCTGCATCAGCAATAACATCGCTGATGATATAAGCTTCGTCAGCACCAACAGCAAGGCAGTTCTTCATCGAATCCTTAACATTGTCAGATCCGATTGACATAACAACAACTGTACCGCCGTTAGCTTCTTTAAATCTTGTAGCCATCTCTAATGCATATCCATCAAATGCATTAACAACAGGTGCAATGCTATCTACATTGGGTTTGCCATCAGCGTTTAATTTTACTTCAACGTCTGCATCGGGAACCTGTTTAACACAAACTAAAATTTCCATTTAGAAATTCCTCCTCATAGTATTTTATAACAGCAGTAGGCGTACACATAATTGTGCACGTCTACTGTCAAGTTGTTTATTATTTTAAGTTAATTAGAATTTTCCAAGAATGTGGTTTGCAATAACAACTCTCTGGATTTCGTTTGAGCCTTCGAAGATCTGGAAGATCTTAGCGTCTCTTAAGAGTTTTTCTACAGGATACTCTCTTGAATATCCATATCCGCCGAATAACTGGATGCCGTCAAGTGCAACCTGAACAGCGATGTCGCCTGCGTAGCATTTAGCCATAGCAGCTTCCTTACCATAAGGAAGACCAAGTTCATAAAGCTTGTGAGCATGTAATACGAGCTGACGAGCTGTTTCAATCTGGATAGCCATATCAGCCATCTTGAACTGAAGTCCCTGGTTCTTAGCAACAGGTCTGCCGAACTGGCATCTTGTCTTTGTATAAGCGATACCTTCGTCAAGTGCTCTCTGAGCGATACCTACTGCAAGTCCGCCAACGAACATTCTTGCAAGGTCAAGAGTCTTCATAGCTGTTGCGAAGCCTGTACCTTCTGCACCAAGTCTCTGTGTTGCGGGGATTCTTACATCTTCAAGAACAACGTCACTTGTGATTGATGTTCTGATACCCATTTTGTTTTCATGGTTTGTTGTGCTTAATCCGGGTGTACCCTTGTCGACGATGAATGCACTCATACCCTTAAGACCTTTTGATTTGTCTGTAAGAGCTGTGATGATGAAGAAATCAGCAACGGGTGCGTTTGTGATGAAGCATTTTCTACCATTAAGGATATAGTCATCGCCGTCTTTAACTGCTGTTGTTTTTCCTGCACCGGGGTCTGAACCTGCATTGGGCTCTGTAAGACCGAAAGCACCAAGGCTACCGTTTACAACCATGTCACAGTATTTCTGTTTCTGTTCTTCTGTACCTGAAATAAGAATAGGTTTAAGAGCAAGGTTGCTTGCTGCCATTGTTACAGCAAAACCTGCATCTGACCAAGCCATTTCCTCATACATTGCAAGGATTGTTTCTCCGGGAAGTCCGAGTCCGCCGTATTCTTCGGGAACTTCGAGCATCTGGTAACCAAGTTCGATAGCCTTGTCATAAATTTCTTTAGGCCATTCGCCTGATTCATCATAAGCCTTGCACTGTTCTTTTACTTCTTTATCGCAGAAATTCTTAACGTCAGCAACTAAAGCACGTCCGTCGTCATCTAAAATATAAGCCATTTTTAATTTCCTCCCCAAATTATTACAAATAACTACTGTTTATTCAAAATTAACTTCCGTTTTAATTTTAATTAAATTTATCAAATTAGTCAAACTTCTCGCAAACCTTACCGGGATTTAAGATGTTGTTAGGGTCGAATACTTTCTTGATACCCTGCATAAGAGCCATCTTTGTTTCTCCGGCAGCATCCTCAAGGAAGCCAACCTTACTATGTCCGATACCATGCTCGCCTGAGATCTCGCCGCCCATTTCAACAGCTTTTGCATACATTTCCTGCATAACATCGTGAGCCTTTTCAGCGAACTCATCAAGTGACATATCGCCTTCTTTACAAGCATAGATATGAAGGTTACCGTCTCCGGCATGACCAAAGCCTCTGATTGTAACTTTGTATTTATCCTGAAGTGTAAGTACCCAGTTGAAGTATTCAGCAATCTTATCTCTGGGAACAACTACGTCACATTCGTCAAGTTCATCTGTTGCAGCCTGAATTGATTCAAGGAACTGGCTTCTTGCAGCCCAAGCATCTCTTCTCTTGTCAGGTGTATCAGCAACGAATACGTCGAGAGCACCGTTCTCGAATAATACTTCACTGATCTGCTCGCAGATTGCATCAAGCTGATCTCTGTCGTTACCATCGAATGTCATAAGAAGGTAAGCGCCTGCTTCAACACCATCGATAACTTTAGGGAAGTTTTCTTTTTCAAGATACTTCTCACTCATTTCAACAATATCTCTGCCCATGAACTCAAGTGCCTGAGGCTCGAACTTGTTGAGGAAGATCTGAGGTACTGTAGCGATACATGATTCAAGATCTTCGAAAGGAACGATTAAGCTTACGAATTCCTTAGGCATAGGAATAAGTGAAAGTGTAAGCTCTGTAATAAATCCAAGTGTACCTTCTGAACCACAGATGAGGTTGATGAAGCTGTAACCTGAACTTGTCTTTGTTACGTTTGAACCGAATCTTACGATTTCGCCTGTAGGAAGAACTACCTGCATAGCACGAACGTAATCTCTTGTTGAACCGTATTTAACAGCTCTCATACCGCCGGCGTTTGTTGAAACGTTACCACCGAGTGTTGCAAACTTTTCACCGGGATCGGGTGGATACATAAGACCCTGTTTCGCTGCATCTTCAGCGAGATCGTTAAGAAGAACACCGGGTTCAACAACTACTGTAAGGTTTCCAAGGTCATATGATTTGATCTTGTTCATTCTTACTGTTGAAACCATGATTCCGCCGTATTTAGCAACAGCACCGCCTGCAAGGCCTGTGCCGGCACCTCTGGGGATTACGGGGATATTGTTCTCGTTAGCAAGTTTAAGAATAGCTGAAATTTCTTCAGCTGAAGTAGCCTCAACAACTACATCGGGAAGCTTTGTTCCGTAAAATCTCATTTCGTCATGAGCGTAGTCTTCGTTGATTTCGCTGCCTGCAAACGCTCTGCCGGGTGCGATTGCTTTAAGCTGTTCAATAATTTCAGGTGTAACCTTATTAAATTCCATCTTAAATTTCCTCCTTTTTAAAAATCAAATTATCTGTTTACTTAAGACATTGTGATGCATTTACTTAATTTGGTGCTGATTATTATGTTCTGACCGAAGCTACCGATTAAATTGTTTGTTAATAAACTATCGGTATGATGGTCTAACCAGTCATGCTAAAAAAAATTTTCCTGACGGAATTAACTTAAATTTTGTACGTAGTCCAAATGATCAGACATTTTCTGAACTGCCGTACAGCTATCTCCTGCAACCAACGCATCATAAATTTCTCTATGCTGGTTGAATATCGCCACATTGGAACCTTTTTCTTCAAGTGCGGCACTTCTGTTGTAGTTGACTGTTTTTTCAAGTATATACTCAACAAAATTCTGTACCGTTACAAGCATTCTGTTGCCGGTAAGCTCAAATATATGCCTGTGAAACCGAATATCAAGCTGAACGCTTTTTTCGATATCATCGCCGGCACAAGCCATCTCGTCGATTATATCCTTAAGACCTTTGTAAAACTCCACACTGTTGCCTTTAAGTGCTAAGTGCCTTATAGAGCCTTCTTCAAGTATTTTTCTGAACTCCAGCAAATCCCTTTCCGTGTTCTCATTGGCTATAATAACGGGCCAGACCATTGATAAAAACGGCTGTACATTGAAATCCGACACTATCGAGCCTTCGCCCGGTCTGATTTCGATTATACCCATTATTTCCATAACCTTAAGTGCTTCTCTTACGGAAGTTCTGCTTACATTTAGCATCTCCGCAAGCGATCTCTCCGGCGGAAGCTTATCTCCGCATTTGAGGCTGCCGTCATGGATAAGGTCTACTATCTGTTCAACGATGTTTTTGTAAATTTTTTGGGTTTGGACAGTCTTGAGTTCCATGACAACTCCTTTCTTTCCGCCCTAAAAATCTTTTACACATGCTGTCTTACAGAATTGCTTAAGTTATTTAAAAGGGTACTAAAAATAGTACAAAGTGTCAACCGTAATTTTTTACGTATTTGTTACCGTAAATTTATAAAAATTACCCTAAAGAAACGAACCGCAAAAAAATTGTATCAAAATCCGACCGTATTTTTCATACATATGCAGAGTTATTCATCATATCATTATGTCATATTGAACAAATTGCACAAAACAATCTCTGCCGGATTTACCGACAGAGATTAAATAAACTTTAAATTTGATTGTTAAAAATTTATAAAACTTGACAACAAAACAAACTATCCAAAAGGCAGATCGTTAAATTAATATTTAACAACATTAATAGGTTTGCCTTCTAAGTAAGCATATAAGTTATCAAACACTATATTAGCTCTTCTTATCATAGATTCCTTTGACGCAAATGCGACATGAGGTGTAAGGAGTGTATTTTTAGCCGAAAGTAAAGGATAATCCACAGGAATAGGCGGTTCCATATCAAATACATCTATTGCCGCACCGGCTATATCTCCGACATTAAGTGCCTCCGCAAGTGCCGTATTATCAACAACAGCTCCTCTTGCACAATTTATAAGTATAGCACTCTTCTTCATAAGAGCTATTTTTTCTTTATTGATAAACTGCTTAGTTTCTGCCGTTGCCGGAATATGGAGAGATACTATATCACTTGTCTTAAGAACATCATCAAGCTCCATATATTCGATACCGGCCTCAACAGCTTCGGGCTTCTTTGTTCTGCTGTAACCGATAACCTTACAGCCGAATGCCTTGAAAAGCTTGGCTGTCATTATTCCTATTCTTCCCGTTCCTATTATACCGACGGTTTTTGTATTGAGCTCTGTTCCCATAAGTCCGGCACTTGCAAGCGTTCCGCCGTTTCTTACCGCTTTATCACCTTCGGCTATTTTTCTGAGAACGGCTATTGCCATTCCCACCGCAAGCTCGGAAACCGTTTCGTTTGAATATCCTGCCGCATTGCATATCATAACGTCCTTTGCTTTGCAGGCAGTCTGGCCTACATGGTCAATTCCCGTAAAGGCAACATCAAGCATTTTAAGCTTATCGCATTTTTCTATTACGCTGTCCAGAAGCGGATTATTTGCAATCATAACTATTTCGCTGTCACAGGCTCTTTTTAAAAGCTCATCCTTATCCGTAGTCTTATTGTTATAATAAACAAACTCATGTCCCATTTCTTTTAAAGGAGCTGAAAGCTTATCCATTAATTCCGCATCAATTCCTATAGGTTCCAAAAGACTTATTTTCATATTCAAACCTCCTATATAATAGTATACATAAAATTTTAGCATATTTTTCTGTAATTACCTATGTATAAAATTACCGTAAATAAAATAAGTCCATTGTGTATTATTCCAATGGACTCATTATCATTTGTGTTATCTGTTATTCTTTTTCTTGTATTCTGCCTTTCTTGCGGCATCCTTTGCCTTCTTTTCCTTCTCCTCACGAACCATTTTAGCTTCCATTTCGTGAATATCCTCAGGCATTTCCAATGTAATTTTTCCTATTTTTCCGCCTCTGAATTCATCAAGAACTATTTTTGCCGTTCTTTCGCAGTCAGGCTCTCCGCCTTTTTTGATAAAGCCTCTTGAAACGGCTATTTTTTCAAGAACATCATGCGGTTCGTCAATAGTATCAAATTCAACATTATATCTGTTCTTTATAAAATTCGGATTAACAACCATCATAAGATTGATATATTCGGTACACAATGTTTCCGTATCGAGTATATTATCATTAATTGAGCCTATCATGGCAAGCTTAAGCCCGACCTCTTCGTCCTCAAATTTTGGCCAGAGTATTCCGGGAGTATCCAGAAGCTCAAAGTCCTTTTTAATCCTTATCCACTGCTTTCCCTTTGTAACACCGGGTTTATCTCCGGTTTTTGCGGTTGTTTTTCCTACCGTTTTATTTATAAATGTAGATTTTCCTACATTGGGTATTCCGACTATCATAGCTCTTACCGGAACAAAAAGTCTGCCTCTTGCTTTTTCTCGCTCAATTTTATCCTTCATAAGCGTTCTTGCCGTATCAGCAACCTTGTTTACGCCTGTTCCTTTAACCGCATCAGCAAGTATAACCGTAAAACCCTTTGCCTCAAACCATTTTTTCCAGACCTCTGTTTTTGCCGGATCCGCAAGGTCGGTTTTGTTCATTACTATAATTCTTTTTTTGTTTTTTGCAAGATTATCTATATCGGGATTTTTACTGCTGTATGGTATACGAGCATCTATTAATTCTACAACAACATCAACCAACGATATGTTTTCCGACATCATTCGTACGGTTTTTGTCATGTGTCCCGGGTACCACTGTATATTCATATTACACCTCTGTTATGCTTTACTCATTATTTTAAAACGTACCTTGCCTATTATTTTATCTCGGTCAAATATACCGATATAGCTGTCACGGCTGTCCGCACTTATATTTCTGTTATCACCCATAACAAAATACTCGTCTGTAACAAGCTTTATGGGATACTGCCAGTCACCGCCACTTAGCATAGGCTCCATTATATAATCTTCATTAATTGTTTCACCGTTTACTGCCACATTGTAACAGCTTTCGTCTTCATTATAATATATATTTATTTCATCACCGGGTCCTGCAATAACTCGCTTAATAAAAAGCTCGTTATCCATTCCGCTGTCATATTCGCATATTACAATATCATTTCTCTTTGGTGCAGATACTTTATATGTAAACATATCCGTAAACACCAATTCTCCGTGTATATAATTCGGCTCCATTGAAACACCCTTAACCGTAGTGATTCTAAAACCGAAGTTTCTTATTCCGATAACAAGTACTGCTCCGATTACTATTACCGTAAGCCATTCCTTTAATTCCTGTTTGGGGCTTTTTTTAACTTTTTCCTTGCTCATAAAGCTACCTCCGAAACAAAATTACGCAACTGTGAAAACAGCGTGCAGAAAATCTGCACGCTGTAAAAAATTATCTGATTGCTTCTTTAACTTTAGCTGCTTTACCAACTCTGTCTCTTAAGTAGTAAAGTTTAGCTCTTCTGACAATACCACGTTTTACAACTTCGATATGGTCAATTCTGGGTGAATGTACAGGCCATGTCTTTTCAACACCAACGCCTGATGCAATTCTTCTTACTGTGAAGTTTTCTCTTACGCCGCCGTTCTGTTTTTTAATAACAACGCCTTCAAACATCTGGATTCTTTCTTTTGAACCCTCTACAACCTTGGCATAAACACGTACTGTGTCACCAACATTGAACTGAGGAATGTCGCTCTTAAGCTGTTCAGCTTCGATCTGTCTGATTAATTCGTTCATTTTCGTTCCTCCTTCCTTCCAACGGTGTTCATAAATACTACTTATTTTCGTAACAGCGGAGCACCGGTAATAACCAACAAGACCTTTTCAGGTCAAACGCATTTGCTATTATATCAGATACTTTCCCGAAAAGCAAGCATTTTTTAATATTTAAGTATACTCTTTACGTTGTAGCCTTTAAGTACATCTCTGCCCTTAAGGTCTTCAAGCTCAATAAGGAAACAAAGACCTGCAACCTCTGCTCCTACCGACTCAACAAGCTCGATCATAGCCTTTGCTGTTCCGCCTGTTGCAAGAAGGTCATCAAGGATAACTACCTTCTGTCCCTTCTGAAGTGCATCAACGTGCATTTCGATTGTTGCTGTGCCATATTCAAGAGCATATTCCTTGCTTACTGTTTCGGCAGGAAGCTTGCCTTTCTTTCTTATAGGCACAAAGCCTTTGCATTTATTATAAGCAATAGGCATACCGAATATAAATCCTCTTGATTCCGGTGCTACCACAATATCATAATCAACATCAGAAAGAGCATCTGCCATTTCGTCAACTGCCTGTCTTAAAGCATTTCCGTCTTTAAGAAGTGTAGTTATATCTCTGAAAATAATACCCTTTTCCGGAAAATCCTTAATGCTTCTTATGGTATCTTTTAAATCCATTATTATTCCTCCTCAATAGCCGAGTGAATTTATTTATAAACAACATTTTTATTTTACCACCGGAATGACGTTATATCAAGCTGTATTCGCTCAAACCCATTATATTTATTTATCTTTGGTACATAAATAATGTCAGTGTATACATTGTTTTCTTTTCCGGCAAACATATTTGACACCTGTTTGTCACCGTATTTGGCTTTTATATTTTCAACAACCTTATCAACATCGCCGAACCATATAGCTTCAAGCTCCGTTGTTCCGTCGTCAAGATACAGCTTAAGAACATTTTTGTTTTTTCCCAATATCATTGCCCTTCGTATCGAAACATTTTTAGCCGCAAAAACAGGCTTTGTATTTGCCTTTCCGCATGGCTCTATAAGTGCCGTTTCATTAACTAAATTACTGTTGATTTTTGAAAACGGAACAGCCGCATCTATTACTATTCTTTTAAATTTATCAGCACCCTCGGGCCAGCCCGGTTCATTCATTCTTCTTACAAATTCATCGAAATTTTTCTTTTCGAGCGTAAGCCCTGCCGCCATAGGATGTCCTCCGAATCTGGAAAGCAGATCACGACAGGTCATTATTCTTTCAAATATATCAAAGCCCTCAACGCTTCTTGCCGAGCCTTTTATGCTGTTTTCGTCACTGCTGTCCGTCAGTACTATAACAGGTCTGTGGTAAATATCCTTAACTCGTCCTGCCGCTATTCCGGCAACGCTTTCGTGACAGTCGGGAATATACTTTATTATAACATTTGAATTTTCGGCATCGTCGCCAAGCTCCGATACAATTTTCCCTACAGCGTCCTCTGTTGCTTTTTTTCTTTCATTATTATATGTAATAAGTTCATCAAGTATATTTTCTGCCTCGTCTCTGCTTTTGCTGAAGAACAGATGCATTGCCAGTATAGAAGTTGACATTCTGCCTCCGGCATTTATTACCGGTCCTATGAAGAAGCCTATTCTTCCGACCGAAATTTTTTCTCCGGGCTTAAGACATCTGTCGAGCAAAGCTCTCATTCCGAAATTTTCGGTCTTATCAAGTATCTTCATGCCTTCTCTGGTAATTATTCTGTTTTCACCCGTTAAATCAACAATATCACACACCGTTGCAACTGCTGCAAACTGCATAAGCTTATAAAGCTCACCTTTAGCGATTCCGAATTTTTCATAAAGACATTCGGCTATTTTATAGGCAATTCCGGCACCGCAAAGCTGTTTAAACGGATAATCGCAGTCCGGTCTTTTTATATCTATAACCGCATCTGCCTCCGGAATTATATAATTCGGACCGTTTTCCGTATGCTCATACTGCACTTCGTGGTGATCACTTACAATAACCGTAAGTCCAAGCTGTTTTGCAAGCTTAACCTCATTTATTGCGGCTATGCCGTTATCACAGGTAAGAAGTATATCAACACCGTCAGCCTTTGCGTTTCTTATTATTCTTTCATTAATTCCGTAGCCTTCGCTTTTTCTGTCCGGAACATCATAATCCGCATCAGCTCCGCATCTTTTCAATGCCGTAACAAGTATGTAACCGGACATACAGCCGTCAACATCATAGTCCTGCACTACCCTTATTTTTTTGTTTTCATTTATTCCGTTCACAAGAATATTTATGCCCTTTTCCATGTCCTTCATTAGATACGGTGAGTAAAGGTTATTTATTGTACCGAATAAATATTCATGTATATTTTTTTCGCCTATTATTCCTCTGTTCGTTATTATTCTTGCCAATATAGGAGAAATACCAAAGTGTTTTCCTATTGCATCAAAATCCGCTTTTTTATTTGCTATAAACCATTTTTCCATTTTATTCACCAAAATAGGGCCACCAAAGGCGGCCCTTTATTTTTTTAATATTAAATTACTGGCCGAGAGCATTAAGCACAGCAAGCTTTATAACTCGGCTGGAATCGGTTGCCTTTGTAACATCATCAACCATAACGCTCTGATCCGAAACAATGGTGTCTACTATATCGGCAGCAGCCTCACCCTTATCTGTTTCAAATTCATCAAGAGTTATTTTCTTAATCTCATTGTCTTTTACTATTACAGTAACCTTGGCACTTATGGTTTCAAATGTATATTCTCCTTCATATGTACCGTCTGCAACAGTATCAAGCTTAACTTCGTTTATGGGAATATTCTGAACAGCATCAAATTTCTGACCGAGTCCTCGGTAAAACTGGATGCCGAAACCGATTGCAAAGAGAGTAACTCCCCATAAGACAATCAACAAACATTTTTTTAAATTTTCATTTCTATAAAAGCTTGCCATATAAAACTCCCCCAACATTAATATCTTCCTCTGACATATTATATCATCTTTTTATATATTATTGCAACACTATTATTGGTATAGTATATTTTAATTGTATATTTTGTCAGAAATAGCACTAAAAATACCAAAAAGCAACTTATTATGCACAATCATGTATTAAAATTTGTTTGTACTGCATAAATATTCACGTTTTTAATTATTTTTGGATTAAGTTGTTGCAATTTTCACAACATCAATGTATACTTCTTTATATTGAAAAACATATATAAAATTTATTATAAATCGGAGGTTTGAATAATTATGAAAGAAAAAATCGTACTTGCTTATTCAGGCGGACTTGATACAACAGTTATCATCCCTTGGTTAAAAGAAAACTACAACGATGCTGAGGTTATTGCCGTATGTGCAAACGTAGGACAGGGCTCAGAAACAGAAGGTCTTGAAGAAAGAGCACTTAAAACAGGTGCAAGCAAGCTTTATCTTGAGGATCTTACAGAAGAATTTATTACAGACGCTATTTTCCCTTGTGTAAAGGCTAACGCTGTTTACGAAGGAAAATATCTTCTCGGTACATCAATGGCAAGACCCATCATCGCAAAAAGACTTGTTGAAATCGCTCGTAAGGAAGGCGCAACAGCTATCTGCCACGGTGCAACAGGAAAAGGAAACGACCAAGTTCGTTTTGAGCTTACAATAAAGGCTCTTGCTCCCGATCTTAAAATCATCGCTCCTTGGAGACTTGATACATGGAAGATGGATTCTCGTGAAGCAGAAGTTAAATATCTTGAAGACAGAGGAATTCCCGCTCCCGTTAAGAAAGGTGACAGCTACAGCCGTGACCGTAACATCTGGCACTTAAGCCATGAAGGTCTTGAGCTTGAAGATCCTGCAAACGAGCCTAACTATGAGCACCTTCTCCAGCTTGGTGTATCACCCGAAAAGGCTCCCGACAAACCTACATATGTAACACTCGGATTTGAAAAAGGTATCTGCACAACACTTAACGGCGAAAAGGTTGGCCCTGTTGAACTTCTTACAAAGCTTAACGAAATCGGCGGAGCAAACGGCATCGGTATCGAAGACATCTGCGAAAACCGTGTTGTAGGTATGAAGTCAAGAGGTGTATACGAAACTCCCGGCGGATCAATCCTTATGTATGCACACAGAGAGCTTGAATATCTTACACTCGACAAGAAAACTCAGGCTTTCAATGAAATCGCAAGCAACAAATTCACAGAGCTTGTTTACAGCGGCGAATGGTACACACCTCTCCGTGAAGCTCTTTCAGCATATTTTGACAGCGTAAACGAAACAACAACAGGTACAGTTAAACTTAAACTTTACAAAGGCAACATCATTCCTGCCGGATCAACATCACCTTATTCACTTTACAACGAATCAATCGCAAGCTTCACAACAGGTGAACTTTACAACCACAAGGATGCTGACGGTTTCATCAACCTCTTCGGTCTTCCTCTTAAGGTTCGTGCAATGATGTTACAGAACGTAGAAAAAAACAATAAGTAAGGAGTCGCATTATGAAGCTTTGGGGCGGACGTTTTACAAAATCAACCGACAGCTTTACTGACCACTTCCATTCTTCAATCTCATTTGACCAGAGAATGTATAAGGAAGATATAACCGGCAGTATGGCACATGTCGATATGCTCGGAAAACAGGGCGTAATTCCTGTTGAAGACGCAAAACTTATACACAAAACCCTTCTTGAAATACTTGACGATATTGAAAACGGCAAAGTTGTTTTTGATGAAAAAGCAGAAGACATTCATATGAATGTCGAAACAATACTTATTTCAAGAATAGGTGATGTCGGCAAAAAACTTCATACCGGCAGAAGCAGAAACGACCAGGTTGCTCTCGACATAAGAATGTATGTAAAGGAACAGATTACAGACATCAGAAAGCTTATGCTTGAGCTTATTGAGGCACTCAACAATATAGCCGAAGCAAACATCAACACAATTATGCCCGGTTATACACATCTTCAGCGTGCCCAGCCTGTCACACTTGCTCACCATGTTCTTGCTTACTGCGAAATGTTCAAGCGTGATATAGAAAGACTTGACGATACATACAAGAGAACAAACGTAATGCCTCTCGGTTCAGGCGCTCTTGCCGGAACAACTTATCCGCTCGACAGAAGCATGGTTGCAGACACTCTCGGTTTTGCGGCAATAACTCTCGACAGCATGGACGGTGTATCCGACAGAGATTTCTGTGTTGAGCTTCTTTCAACGCTTTCTATAATAATGATGCACTTAAGCCGTTTCTGCGAAGAAATAATTCTCTGGAGCAGTCACGAATTTAAGTTTGTTGAGCTTGATGACGCATATTCAACAGGCTCAAGCATAATGCCTCAGAAGAAAAATCCCGATATGGCAGAGCTTATCCGCGGAAAGACAGGCCGTGTATACGGCGACCTTATGGGAATGCTCACAGTTATGAAAGGACTTCCGCTTGCATACAACAAGGATATGCAGGAGGATAAGGAAGGCGTATTCGATGCAATCGACACAATTAAGATGTGTGTTCCCGTATTCACAAATATGATTAAAACTGCTGTTTTCAAAACAGATAATATGTATAATGCAGCAAAGGGCGGCTTTACAAACGCAACCGATGCGGCAGACTGGCTTGTTAAGCACGGCGTTCCTTTCAGAGATGCCCATGCAATACTCGGTCAGCTTGTGCTTTACTGCATAAACAACAATACTTCGCTTGAGGATTTATCACTTGATGAATTCAAAGCAATATCGCCTGTTTTTGATGAAACGGTATATGATGCTATATCCGTTGAAAAATGCGTTCAGGCAAGAAACATTGTCGGCGGACCTTCACCGGAATACATCAAAACACTTATTCAGAAAAACAAGGAATATCTTGCAAAATAAAAGTAACTGACAGGTCGGAAAAATTTCCGACCTGTTTTTATATAAATAACCTCGCTATATTTGAAAATAAAGTGCATATTATAAAACCTGCCGCCAACGGCATTATTAACGAAATCACAGTCCATTTTGCACTTCCGGTTTCTTTTTTTATCGTCATAAGCGTTGTTGCACAAGGCCAGTGCATTAATGAAAACAGCATCATACTTACCGCAGTTATCCATGTCCAGCCGTTTGAAATTAACAACGCCTTAAGCTCGGCTAAACTCGACATATTTACAATAACGCCATTCTCCATATAAGCCATTATCATAATCGGCACAACTATCTCATTTGCCGGAAATCCCAATATAAATGCAGTCAAAACAACTCCGTCCAATCCCATTATTTTCCCTATCGGGTCTAACGCTCCGGATAACATAGAAAGCAAGGTAATATCTCCGATATAGATATTTGCCATTAACCATATGAGTATACCTGCCGGAGCTGCCGCAGTTATCGCCCTTCCGAGAACAAATATTGTCCTGTCTATTACCGACCGCAACACAACGGTTTTTATTTTCGGCTTTCGATACGGCGGCATTTCAAGAATAAATGACGAAGGCGTCCCCTTCAATAGCGTTCTCGTAAGTATTCCCGATGCAATAAACGTCATTACTACACTGAACACAATAAATGCACAGAGTATAACAGCCGAAGCCGCAGTCTGCCTAAATCCGACAGCATAGCCCGTAAAGAACATTGTTATTATCGAAATAAGCATTGGAAACCTCCCGTTACAGGGAACAAAGCTGTTTGTTATTATCGCAACCAGTCTTTCTCTTTCCGAATCAATGATTCTGCACCCGGTTACTCCGGCGGCATTGCACCCGAATCCCATGCACATGTCAGCGGAATTATTTATTTTCTTTTCCTTACTTCCGATATTTTCTCGAATGTCTCTCTATCGATTATCGCTTCATGTCTATTTTCACTTTTTATCCACTCATTCTTAGGATTCCGTATCATTACATCACTTTTGAATGATACCTTCTTTGATTTTCCCTGTACAACACTACCTATGTATACCTCATTGGAAATTATTTTACACACGGTTGATGCTCTCCACATAAGCTTATCTTTCACGTATCCTTTTATAAAACCGTATTTTCTGTATTCCTTGGGCGTAAGTACATTTTCTTTATTAAGCATTTCTGCAATTTCAGTCGGTCTTAAGCCCGAATACGCATATTCAAAAATCCGTTTTACTATTTCTGCCGAAGCATTATCTATAATTAAATGATTTTTGTTGTTCTCATCTTTTTTATATCCGTACGGTGCAAAATTTCCTATAAAACTGCCTTCAAGCATTTTGCTGTGGAGCGAACTTCTTATCTTTCTGCTTATATCTCTTGCATACATTTCATTTAATACATTTCTAAACGGTATCATATCAGAAAATCCGCCGAATGAATCATATCCGTCATTGACTGCAATTATCCTTACTCCTTTTGAGGGAAAATAAATTTCCGTATATTGTCCCGAAATTATGTAGTCCCTGCCTATCCTCGATAAGTCCTTTACCATAACCGTATTGATACTTCCATTCTCTATATCCGTTATCATTTTATTCCATGCCGGTCTGTCGAAGCTTGTTCCGCTGTAACCGTCATCAATGTATTCTTTGTATATATCAAAACAGTTTTCTTCTGCATATCTTTTCAATATCTTCCTCTGATTTGAAATACTTGAGCTTTCAATTTTTCCGTCATCTTTTGAAAGCCTCATGTATAAGGCCGCAACATATTTTTTCATCAAAATCCCCTTTTTGAAAGTATAAATTCGTCTTTTAATACAACTTGCCTTTAATAGATTTCTCGGCAAAAAATTGTTAAAAAATGTTGTTTACATGCCCTAATAGTATTATAATTTAAGTATATGTCTGCTTTTTTAATCAACCAAATTTTTAATAAAACGGAGCGGAAATGCTATGAAAAAAATAAATAATAAAAAAGGCTTCACTCTCCAAGAGCTTCTTATTACAATCGGAATAATCATAATTACGCTTGCTATTGCCATTCCGGCAATATCCTCACTCAGAAAAAATCTTATGATTGCGGAGCTTGACGACACAGCCCGGCAGATATATCTTGTAACGCAAAACAAGCTTACAACCATGAAAGCAACGGGATCTCTCGCTAATTTCCAGGACGATCTCGAAGCCGGGTATCTCGGACGAAGACTTAGTGAAACGGATATGTGTCCGCAGGATTACGATTTAGGCGACGATGACTGGAAAAAACTTTATGTACTGAACAATAACGATTCTATTTTACAGGATTATATAATAGGCGACGATTCAATACTTGTATCTTCGCTTGACCAGAACGGCCATTTCATAATCGAACTTAATCCGGAATCAGGTGACGTCTATGGTGTATTTTATGCCAAAAAGAGCTTTGTTTATGACGAAGTTAATTTCAACGGACTTCCTTCAAGAGACCGTTCGGACAGAAAACCTGTAATGATAGGCTATTACGGCGGTTCAATCGGTCTTTCGGCCGAATCGGATTATCCCGAAAATTTGAATCCTACTATAGATATAATCAACAAAGAAGATTTATATGCCAAAGTTACATGCTCAGGTGTAAGAAAACTCCTTAAAACACAGCGTTATATAATCGCTACGGTAACTCTTACAGACGAAGAGTATGTTTCCGGGAACGAAACAGAGCATATATGGTCAACCGATTTACGAGGCGGTACGGATTTCTGGCTCAGAAACGATACGCTTTCATTTAACACTCTGTTTGACAGTATTCGTGGCGATCGCGAATCCTTTGAAAAGATTACTAACGGAAAACTTAATCCCGGCGATAATCTTAAAGTAGCAATAAGCCTTACATATTCATATGACGGAATGACTCTTACCGGCTACGGAGAAGTTTCAAATGTAAACAGCTTATTCGGTTCAAGAGATGCAGACGGAAATATCACCGTCCATGCGGTACGTCATCTTAACAACCTCAGAAGCACAATTTATGACGCTAAAAAAGGCGGAATAACAATAACGCAAACCGCACCGATAGATTTTGAAGTAAAAAGCACCGATGTAGGTTCAAAGAACTGGGATGATGACGCAATTATAAAAGGAAAGCCGTTGGCAAACCCTTATGCAGAAACAGGTATTAAACCTATAAACAACTCAACTCTTTTCAACGGAACAACATATAACGGCAACAACAACAGCATTAACCACTTCAAAATAGCAAATACATCGTCATCGACAAGCACAGGACTTTTTGAAACGCTTAACAACTGTACCGTTCAGAATACCCGTCTTGTGAATATCGATGTTGACGGTATAAGCAATGTCGGTGCTCTTGCCGGAGAAATGAATGGCGGAAGTGTTATATCAACAGGCGTTTATCTTACTAATGTCGATGAATACGGAAGACATCTTCCCGATATGGCTGACAGAGTTGAAAAATACATGATAACAGCAAGAGGCAGTAATGCCGGCGGACTTGTCGGCAAAACTTCAAGAGGCGTTACATTCACCGATTCCTTCGGTGCAATAAATGTCAAGGCATCTTCTTATGCCGGAGGTCTTATAGGCTATCACGAAAGCGGCATAATCGGTAAATGCTATACCTCCGGAGATATAACAACAACACTCAACTACGCAGGCGGTATAGTCGGTTTTGCACGATCGGCTTCACTTACAGATTGTTATTCAACCTCCGATATTACCGCACAGGGCTATTCAGCCGGAATTGTCGGCTATGCAACGAGCGGACTTATAACAAGATGTAACGCTTACGGACGAGTAGCAAGAGAAGATGATTCCGTTGATTTAAACACATCTGCGGCAATCTGCGGAAACAGAAACGCAACCAGCATAGGTCTTACGGATTGTAAATTCCTTCGCCAGGCAAATTACAACTCGGATTATTATATTCCTTCCGGTGCTTTCGCTTACGGATATACGGATTTAAAGAAAGGCATAACAAACAGCAAGGCAAACAGCCATCCGTACTCAACAGAGCTTGCCAATGCGGTATTCCCTTTTGCTATGCTTAACGATTCAAACGGTTCTCTTATGGATCATTACGGCGACTGGCCGGCAGAGCTTAAGCTTCAGACATCGCTTGTATATTATGAAAAATATGCAACTCCCGATGCCGACGGAAAATATTTCGGCTACTATGCGGAAACAAGCCTTACGGCTGTTAATGCCGATCTTGATACAGGTGGTCTTAACAACTGGAAGGTCGATACCTTAAGAGATGAAACCTGTATAGAAGACGGCTATGCAATAATGAGTATTTATTCTTTATCAAGCTATACATATAAGCTTAACGACGATATAGACAAAAACGCAAAGCTTAATACCGTTAAAATAAGCGAAACAGCAGGCGACGGCTTATCTGTAAGAATTGATAACAATGCAACATTGGAATTTAAAAACGTAAATGACGGTTCTTCCTATACGGTAACAAGTTGTAAAATATTCCAGCTTCCGTATGTTCTCCAGATGACCGAGAGAAACAATGCCGCAAGATTTTACGATAAAATCACAGTTACGGGCTATATAAATACAGAGGCTAAATTCGAAAATTACACATTCTTCTACTGCCCGGACTTTGCAAAGAATGCAATAAATCCCGACATAAGCGTTACAAATGCAAAATGTCCCGATGACCCTACCGGAGAAGACAATCCGGTTTATGTAAGAAGTGCAAGACATATAAACGCTTTAGGTCATGCATCATATTACTGGAACACATTTAACGGAAGTAAAAAAATGTATTTCTTACAGGAAACCGATATTAACTTCGGAACATATGTAAAAACCTACTGCGGTAAAACATATGACCTTATGGATACATCAAAGGGAAATACATACAGAAATGTTCCTATCGGAAGACCTAACTCACAGCCGTTCACAACTCCGAGCGGTGTAAAGTATTCACCGAGCAACTTCCGTAACACTTATGACGGACAGAATAAGGTTATTATCGATTATAGATGTGTTACATACGAGGAAGACAACTATCAGTTCACCGGCCTTTTCGGAGAGGTTCAGGAGGCGACTCTTAAAAACATTCATATGATTGCATCAGATCCCGATAACGAAAGCGGATATGTAAAATCATACTATCGTGCTACCGATGAAAAACATTCCGGTGTCGGTGCAATGGTCGGTCTGCTCTATGTTGAATGCGAAAGTGATAAGGAGTATATAAAGAATTACGGCAACACTGACCCATACAGTCATACATATTCTACAATGTACAACTGCTCCGTTTCCGGATATACAGTTGCACAGGGAATAGAATCCGACTCAAACGGAAAAAAGCATAATCCTTATGCTATTGGTGGTCTTGTCGGAGAGTGCTTTGGTAAGATTGAAAACTGCTCTGCTGTTTCCAAAATTGTCAAAGCAGATACAAATTCTTCGTTTAATCCCCAATATAAGCTGATTGGCGGTCTTGTCGGAGGTTTAAACGGCCGAGGCTCAATAATAAATTCCTATGCCGGAGGCGAAATCTCCGTTACATACGGAGGAGGTATTGCATACGTCGGAGGTATTGCCGGCGGCTTTGACAATATTTACGGTGCATACTGGGGTAATAATAACGAAAGTAAGAGAGCTCAGAAAATAACACAGAGCTACAGCTATTGCACGATAAACGGCGAAAACCTTAAGGGTGATGTACGTGCTTATGGTATTTCAAGTGATTACAAAACACTTACCGTTAACAGTTGTTATTATCTTAAAAACACTATCGTTAATACAACAGTAAGGACACCATGGTCGGGCTATCCCAACTGTCTTGGTTATACTGCGTGTGATTACACTGAACTCACCGAAGTAACGCTTCCTAAGTATGGCAACGCCGCCGCTTCGGGAAAAGCTTCGGCTGACAACACATATCCTTGGTCGGACGACCTTAAGGGAAGGAATTATCCGTTCCCTGCCGTTGTAAGAGATTATGATCCGGAAACAAAGACCTACGGAGATTATCTCCACTTCGGTGACTGGTATGCGGAGGCAAATCCTCTTCCTACCGGATATATTGCGTACTATGAAAAATATTCCGATGATACCTACTTCTATAATTACATGGACGATGAAGGGAAAATGGTTTCAGTCGGAACCATGGATACGACAAATTCAAAGAGAATCACATCAGCAGGCTATGGTTTATTCCATCTCAGCGGAGATACACATAAAATATCTCTCAACGGACTTGAGGTTTCAAACGGTGACGAGGTTCTTTCAAATATAAAGATAGGTAAAGGCACCTATAATCTTTATAAACTTACAGCTGCCGCAGTAAACCGTATCAAACCGAACGGAACAAATATTTACAGTTCGGTAAGAGTTGATTATAATATTGTAGATTATAATATTTCATCAAGTAAATCGGTAACAGTATATATCAATCCTTACTTTGCAAATGCAATATCGGATAAAGCACTCACAAATTCAACCGCAAACCGTTTCCAGGTCAGAACAGCCGAACAGCTCCAGAACATGAGCAACGCCTCTGCCGGATGGTATATAAAGGTTACTCACAACATATATGCTTCCGACTCAACCGGAAACATCGATAATAAAGGCTATAATTTTGATGGCGGTTATGTTTCGGGAGGCAGCGGTGCTCACTACGGAAGCTACAACAGCATAGGAAATAAAGGTAATTACATAATCGGTCTTACTAAACCGTTATTTAACACAATAGCCGCAAACGGAACGGTAACAAACACTGCAATAATTGATGCCGCCGTTGAATCATCAGCGGTAAGCACAGCTCCGTTGGCAGTATCGAACTTCGGAACAATAAATAACTGTTTCACAGAAGGTTCTGTAACGGCATACGGAACAGTATTCGCATCCGGCTTTGTCGCTCTTAACAGCGGAAAAATTTCTTCCTGCTATGCTAACTGTGACGTAACATCGGATTACGGCTTTGCTTCCGGTTTCACCCGTTCCAATACAGGAACAATATCCAACTGCTATGTGGCAGGCAAGGTTAATTCGGCAGAGGCAACCGGCGCAGGCTTTGTCGGAGCGAACGACAAAAACGGTTCAATAAGCAACTGCTATACAATATCCGAAATAAACGCAAAGACCTCATATGGTTTTGCACCGCCAAGCAATTCGATAGCAACAAATTCATGCTATTGGGCTTACAGTGCGGCCGGCATAAATTATTCCGTTACAGGAACAAGTGCCGGAACAAGAAAATCGTTAAGAGAAATAAAGAGCCTTAATATATCAACCGCATTTACAACAAACAATGCCGGTCATACATGGCCTAAAGATACGGATATTGATGATACAACATATCCTTATCCGAGAATTTCTTCATTAGACCACTGCGGAGACTGGGCAAAATCGCTGGATAGTGGTAGAATAGGTGTTGTAAAATATTTCACGAACGGCAGAAGCTATAAAGGAAACGGCGTATGCGTTGACTCAACTGACGGAAAAGTAACAACATATATCAACAATGATTATTCATATAGTACATCTTACCCTACATCACTTGCTGTATTGTGTGATTCGGATATTCAAAGACATCTGTCCGACTGGACAATATCACTTAACTATAAGGACGGAAATGACAAATTACGTTCAAAGGAAATACCATGGGGTAACAGTACTCAATATTTAAGTATTGAAAATATTGACGGCGATTTATATGCTATAAATATTTCAAACAACTTTAAACTCGGAACTATAACAATGGATAGCTTGACTATCAAAAACGAAAAATATAATGCCGCTTATACATTTAAGTATTCAACGACAGATCAGACTTTTACTTACAATTAACTTTTAACTACTCAAGGAGGCATCACTATTTTGAACAGAATATCTAAAAAACTTAAAAGCCAGAGTGGTGCCTCACTTATAATTGCACTTGTTCTTCTCCTTGTCTGCGTTATGGTCGGCTCGGTAATCCTTTCATCAGCCGCAGGAAATGCAGACAAGATGAGAAAACGTGAAGCAGAACAGCAGGAATATCTTGCATTAAGCTCTGCTGCCGAATTAATAAGAACTTCTCTCGGCGGAACGGTTTATTCCGCATGGGAAAACAACACCGTATACCAGTGCTACGGATATTATGACTGGATGAGTCCGGAAAAACATACCGACGTAGCAGATGTATGCGATGAAATGACCTACGAAAACAACGATGATGCCGGTTTAAAGGCTGATATAGCCGATGTAGTTTATACCGCATATCGTTCACATACAAAATACTATGCACCTACAATAGTGCCTTCGGAAATAGAAAAGGAATTTACTGTATCATCGGCAGATACCGATATACCCGATGTAAAAGTAAAAATGATTTTTAATACACAAACCTACGGAACTATCTTTTATCTTACAATAGCCGAAAACGCTGTTTCGGACTATGCCTTAACTCTCAGATTTAATCCGGTAGTCATTTCTCCAAACAAGGGAAGTGTCGATGAACAAATCGAGTACAAACCGAATTCAGATAAGCATTTGGTTCTTGAAATTGTTAAAACCGATGAAGGCGATGAAGAACACGAAGTAGAGCGTGGTTTTGATGTAACTATATATACTTTGAATACAACAGTTACCTACGATTCAGGCACAATAACAAAGGGGGTAACGACAAATGCGTAATATCCGCAAAAGAGCTTCTAAAGGCGAAACACTTGTGGAAACACTTGTTGCAATAGTAATAATCACCTTTTCGGCAATCATACTTGTAAACATGACAATAGCGTCAACCAATATAAACAGAAAGGTTGAAAGCTCAGATACAAACTTCCGTGATGAGCTTGCCGCCGCAGAAGGCTTGCAGAATCCGGCAAAAGGCCAGATAACTGTCAAAAGTGAATCCGGAACATATAGATATTCGGTTGAATACTACGGAAAAGAAGACGGACTTCGTTCTTACCGTATTCCTTCGGAGGTGACAAACAATGGATAAGCTTAAGTCCTCTAAAGGCTTTTCTCTGCTGGAAACGCTCGTTGCCCTTATAATTGTCCTTTTGGTTGCATCATGCGTCACCATAGGAATAAGTGCATCAAACCGAGTATATAAAAGATCTCTTTTCGTATCGGAAAGCGACCTGACCGCATCAACGATAGATATAGCTCTCTCCGATGTTTTGAGATATGCTTATGATATAAACTGTGCAGATGACACAAACACAGTTTCATCGTTCTCAAACAAAAATTACAGCATTGATGACGGACATTTTGTAATAAAGCAAGGCTTTTTATACATAAACACAACAAATGACATTTCCGACGACGTTATCGGCGACCATCTTAAGCCTCTTATAGGCGGAAGCACATATACAGCATCAAAAATGACTGATTTTCAGTTAAATTACAACGACGGAGAATTTACCGGAAGCTATACATTGCAGAGCAAAATGTATTCCGATTTATCAAAAACCTTTACTTTCAGCTTCAGAACTATATCCTGACATTAAGGAGTGACAAATATAATGAGATACGCAAGACTCGGTGACCTGCTTATTTCTGCCGGACTTATCACGCAGGAACAGCTCGAATCGGCATTAAAAAATCAGAAAATAACCAAAAACCGTTTAGGTAAAGAACTTATAGAAGAAGGAATAATAACAGAAAGCCAGTTAATCGAGGCTCTTCAGATGCAGCTCGGTGTTGAAGCAATCGACCTTTCTACCGCATCCATATCGCCTCAGCTTACTGAAATTCTTCCTAAAAACATTGCTAAAAAGCATGGCCTGGTTCCCGTTAAGCTTATCGGTAACGCTTTATACATAGCCATGAGCGACCCTCTTAACTTCGTTGCGATAGAGGACGTTAAAAACGCTACAAGAAAACGTGTTATCCCGATGATAGCAACCGCCGATTCTATCGAGCGTGAAATTGCCACACTTTACGGAAACGAAGGTGCCGCAAGAGCTATCGAGGAAATGAAGCGAGAGATTTCCGACACACCTTCTTTCGCTATGGATAACGTAAACTCACTGGAAAACGATAACCAGTCCGCTCCTACTATCCGACTTGTAAACTCTCTTATCGAGCGTGCTATTGTTGAGCACGCCAGCGATATTCACCTTGAGCCGGAAGAGGACGAGCTTCGTGTGCGAATGCGTATCGACGGACTTCTTAAAACAATTATGTCTGTTCCGAAAAACCTTCAGTCTTCCGTTATCTCCCGTCTTAAGATAATGGGAAACATGGACATTACGGAGCGTAAGGTTCCGCAGGACGGCCGTTCAAACGTAAGAATCAAAAATTCCGATATTGACCTTCGTATGTCAACCATACCTACAATAAACGGCGAAAAGTTCGTTATCCGTATTCTTGACAAGAACTCACAGCTTTTAAGCAAGGAAAAAATCGGTCTCAAGGACGAAAATCTCGCAAAGTACAACTATCTGATAAATAATAAAAACGGCGGCGTTATACTTATAGCCGGCCCTACCGGTTCCGGTAAAACATCAACTATGTATTCAATGATCCGAGAGCTTAACACAGAGCTTGTAAACCTTGTTACTCTTGAAGATCCCGTCGAATACAACATACACGGCATAAACCAGGTACAGATAAACGAAAAAACAGGCATGACCTTTGCCGGCGGTCTTCGTTCCATACTCCGTCAGGACCCGGATATTATCGCTGTCGGCGAAATACGTGACGGTGAAACCGCACAGATAGCAATGCGTGCCGCCATAACAGGACATCTCGTTCTTTCTACTATCCATACCAACAATGCCATCGCAACCATAGAGCGACTTCTGGATATAGGTGTTGAGCCTTATCTTATCTCCAGTGCATTAAACGGCGTTATTTCACAGCGTCTTGTAAGAAAAATATGTCCCGAATGTCGTGAGGAATATACTCCAACAGAAGAGGAATTAAAAAGCGTAGGCTTTACAAAGGAAACTGCCGCCGGCCATAAATTCTATCATGGCAAAGGCTGTTCTGCCTGCTACGGCACAGGCTATCGTGGACGTATAGGTGTTTTTGAAATACTTCTTCTTGACGGAAAGCTCAGAACCGCAATTTCAAAGAACAAACAACGTGACGAAATAACCGCAATAGCAAACGAAAGCGGTCATTTCACAACTCTTGCCGAAGGATGCCGCAAGCTTATTCTTGACGGAACAACAACTATTTCCGAGGCAAGACGTATAACAAACACAGGTGATTACGACTATGAAGATTGAAGATCTTATTTTAGCTGCAAAAGAAAATAATGCCTCCGATATTCATATAATCTGCGGACTTCCGCCGAAATACAGAGTTATCGGTGAGCTTAGATCCATGACAGACCACATACTCACACATGATGAGTGCGACTCCCTTGCAATACAGCTTGCAGGCGAGGAAGGCTATCAGCAATATCTTGACGAAGGCGAGGTTGACCTTGCGGTAACTCTCTGCGACACACGAATCCGTGTCAATATATTCAGTCAGCAGGACCATACTTCTATCGCTCTCCGTCTTTTGAACGACAACATTCCGCTTTTGGATTCACTCGGACTGCCTCCGGCTGTAACCAATTTTACATTACTTAAGCGTGGAATCGTTCTCGTAACAGGCCAGACAGGCTCCGGTAAGTCAACTACGCTTGCCGCAATACTTAACGAAATAAACCACACAAGATGCGACCACATTCTCACTCTTGAAGATCCTATCGAGTATATCTATACTCCCGATAAGGCAATCGTCAACCAGCGAGAAATCGGCAGAGATACAAAAAGCTATGCAAACGGACTTCGTGCCGCACTTCGTGAAGATCCCGATGTTATTCTTATCGGAGAAATGCGAGATCCCGTAACAATCGAAACCGCACTTACGGCGGCAGAAACAGGACATCTTGTTTTTGCTACGCTCCATACGGGTTCTGCGGCAGATTCAATCGACCGTATTGTTGATTCGTTCGAGGAGGCAAAACAGCATCAGATTCGTTCTCAGCTTTCCATGACGCTTGTCGGCGTTATCTCCCAGCAGCTCATCCCCAAAAAAGACGGCTCGGGACGTGTTGTTGCCTGTGAGCTTATGATTGTCAATCCGGCAATCAAAAACCTCATTCGTGAAGGCAAAACAGCACAGATAGACAGTACAATAGCCACATCTGCCGACATCGGTGCAATATCTATGGATAATTCACTCTTGCGTCTTGCACGAAGCAAACAAATTTCCAATGAATCGGCAAGAATTTACGCAAGAAACCAGGATTATATAAAGAAAAATCTCGGCTTTTAACAAATCGCAAAATTAAACGGGCGGAAATGTTTTATAATATCCGGACATAATCCGCAGGAGGAATTTCTTATGCTTACCTACAAATATAAAGCCAAATCCAAAAACGGAGCTGATGTAGACGGCTATGTTGAGGCAATCAATGAATTTGACGCCGTTTCCAAAATAAAAGAAACCTGCTCCGTTGTTACGGAAATAAAAGAAGTTAAACAAAAAAACCAGATAACCTTTGAAAGACGAATAAAGGAAAAGGATCTTTCAATAATGTGTTCGCAGTTTTCGATAATACTCGGTGCCGGTCTGCCTATCGTCAGTGCCGTTGACCTTATCGCAAAGCAGACTGAATTCAAACCACTTAAGAAAATACTTACTGCGGTTGCCGGCGACGTAGGCGACGGACATCCGCTTGCCAAAAGCTTTGAGGACGAAGGCCCTAAGCTTCCGGCTACCTTTATCGAAACAATTCGTTCCGGTGAGGAATCCGGTACATTGGAAGCGTCCTTTGAACGTCTGCACAGGTATTATGACAAATCATCAAAAATAGCAAATAAGATAAAAAGTGCTATGATTTATCCAATTTTTACAATAGTTGTTGCAATTATTGTTGTAATAATTATAATGGTAGTTGCAGTACCAATATTTACAGAAAGCTTTGACGCTCTCGGCACAGATTTGCCCGGTTTAACAAAGGCACTCATAGCCACATCAAACTTCTTCACTCATTGGTGGTGGCTTATGATTATAATTATGGCGAGCTGTGGAATATTATACAAGCTTTACAGAAAGCGTGAGGACGGCAGGCTGAAAACAGACAAGATGAAGCTTAAAAATCCCATTCTCGGCAGACTTACAAGAATGAAAACAGCGTCACAGTTTGCAAACACAATGTCTACGCTTATTTCCGCCGGACTTCCTATTATGGAGGCGGTGAATATAACCGGAAAGGTAATCGACAACTATTATGTCGGCTCACAGATAATAAACGCTGTTCCTCAGCTTGAACAGGGACGTACTCTCGGAAGTGCATTGCAAAGCTGCGAATATCTTCCGGAGCTGCTTATCGAAATGACCGCTGTCGGCGAAGAAACCGGTACTCTTGAATCAACTCTTGATACAATAGGTACATTTTATGACAACGAATCCGATACAGCCGCAACAAAGATGCTTGCTCTCCTTGAACCTATAATCATCTGTGTGCTTGCATTCCTTGTATTATTCATACTGCTTTCGGTTTACATGCCTATGTTCACAATGTACGGAAGTATGTAACAATTAATATGTTATCCCATGTGAAATCCAACCCATTCACATCCGATATATAAAAGAACTAAATAAAGATATTTAAGGAGGACGTTCACTATGAATAAATTAGTAGAACTTAGAAAGAAACTTAAAAACAAAAAAGGCTTCACATTAATGGAAATGCTTATTGTAATCGCAATCATCGTTATTCTTCTTGCAATAGCTATCCCTTCATTCAACAACTCTCTTAACAAGGCTAAGACAGTAGCTGACGAGGCTAATGTTCGTTCTTACTATGCAGAAATTATGGTTAAGAATATGACAGAAAAAGATCCTACACTTCCAAGCACAGATATTAAAGGAGCAATGAAAACAGCCGGCTATGAACTTCAGGCTAAAGGTGCTGACGTAACAGCTTCAGGTACAACAGTTGATGATTTCAAGCTTACATACACAAATGACTCTTTAAAGGATGCTGATCCATTCGTTGTAGGTGGAGATCACTAATCAATCTGTTTAAGTTTGAATTTATTAAGTAATTAATTTTTAGTCCGACATACACCGGTTAGTCGGATTCAACCCAAAAAATACAGGAGCCGATGGGTTGCGGCTCCTGTTAATTAATAGGAGGCAGAAATGTTGTTATATATGACTCCTGCTTTTAAAGCATACATATTTATACTTACATTTGTACTCGGAACGGTGCTTGGCAGCTTTACCAACTGCATGGCTTGGAGAATTGCCCATGGCGAGGATTTTGTGCATGGCCACAGTCATTGTACCGCTTGCGGACATCAGCTCGGTGCAAAGGATTTAGTGCCTGTTTTTTCATGGCTTTTCCAAAAAGGCAAGTGCCGCTACTGCGGTGAAAAAATCTCCGTACGCTATCCATTAACAGAGCTTATAACCGGTATTGCATTTGTGCTTGTGCTTTTCCGTTATGATATAAGCCTCAATACAATTCAATATTTGATTCTTGTAATTATACTTCTTGCAATATCGCTCATTGACCTTGATATTGCGATAATACCGGACAGATTTATTTTAGCCGGAATAATAGATTATGTTGTTTTTGCCGTTCTTGGCGGCGGAAATATAATAAAAAATATACTCACCGGAGTTTTTAACGGTCTTGTTATTGCCGTGCCGCTTATTATAATAGTACTTATAATGGATAAGATTCTTAAGAAAGAAAGCATGGGCGGCGGCGATATAAAATTATTTTTCATGGTTTCGATGTATTTCAACTGGAAATATAGTTTGTTTATGGTGCTTCTTTCATGTATAATAGGAATAGTGTTTACACTTATATTCAGTAATATAAAGGCGAATGATGAGGATAACCCAATGGCGTTTCCCTTTGGGCCTTCGATTGCCGCTTCGGCTGTTATCTCGCTGATTGTTGCAGAACCGATAATAAATTTGTACCTCGGCTTGTTCTTTTGAGCCTTAAAGAAGAAAATAGTCTGAATTGATTTAATTCAGTAAAATATAAAATTAACTGTCTGTCGGCAGTTTTAGGAATTTATTTTGTGAGGTAGTAAACTCTTAAATTGCGAATGCTGACCTCACAAGACAGTGCGGTCAATATTTCCCGGCGGAAAGTACATACTCCCACACTTGAAGAGTGTGAAACATTGGTTTTAAAGGCACAGCCTTTTGCAGAAAATTATAACCCGTAGGAGGGATTTCATGTCTAAAGTTTATACCGGAATACAAATCGGTAATTACAGCGTAAAGCTCACTCAGGTTACCGATGACAAAATCGACAGAATATCTGTAACACCCCTTCCTGAAAACCTTGTTAAGGACGGACGTATTTTATCTATTGACGCAATATCCGAGCTTATAAAAGGCATTGTCAAAGACAATCAGATAAAATGCAAAAACGCCGCTGTCGTTCTTTCATCAGACGTAAGCTTTGCAAGACGTACCACTATGCCCTATATGCCTATTGAACAGCTTAAAATCAATCTTCCTTACGAATTTCACGATTACATACAGAACGAAAAGGAATCATATAATTATGACTATGCCGTAATCGGAAAGTTTGAAAACGAAAAAGGCGAGGTTGAGTCGCTCGACCTTCTTATAGCGGCGGCAAGAAACGATATTCTTGATGAATACACCGGCATGTTAAAAAAGGCAGGACTTAAGTTTAAGCTTGCCATTCCCGAACCGCTTACATACAGAAATCTTCTGCGAACATATCAGAAAAATAACGAAAACCATCCCGATGAATACTGTATTGTTGATTTGGGTCATGCCGCAACAAGAATGCACATGTTCAACGGCACAATATATGATACCACTCGTGTAATCGAATACGGCGGTGCCGCACTGGACGCACTTATTGCCGACTATATGGACGTAGACATTCATCTTGCATCTAATTACAAAATTTCAAATATGTATGATGTTCAATCTCTTGATGTCTGTCATGATTTATACAACAGGATAGCTGTTGAGCTTTTGCGAGCCTTAAACTTCTATCATTATAACAACCCGGAAAGCACTCTTAACGACATTTATTTCTGCGGCGGTCTTGTTAAAATAAAGCCGCTTATGGAGATAATACAGTCAACGCTTGATGCAAACATACATAATGTTGCAGAGCTTATTCCCGGTTATGATGCTGAAAAATATGACAGCGAAAAATCCGAGGCTGAAATAGCAACGGCGGCCATTGCCATAACATTACAGTAACAGGAGGCAGGTAAAATGAAGAAAAATTCAAACAAATATCCGGTTAAAACCGACATTAACCTTGCCATTCGTGAAAAGAAACAAAACAAACTGTCTACAACCATTCCGACATTCATCATTCTTGTTATTGCAATTGCCATTTTCTCTAAGTTTGCTGTAATCAACAGACTTGAGCAGGCAAGCGAGGCAGAGAACTCTGCCACAGTTGCACAGCAGCAGCTTGAAACACTTAAGGAATACACAAACAATTATCCTAAGGTGCTTGAAGAATACAATGCACTTCTTGCATCAAAGTCCTCTCTCAATGTTGTTGCAACGCCCATGGAAAGACTCGGTCTTGTGGAAAGATACCTTATATCCGCATCACAGGTGAACTCCTTCGATGTTGTGGACGATGTTATAACCGCACAGATTTCCGGTGTAACACTTAACCAGATTTCAACCATATATGCCAACCTTATGAGCGATCCGCTTATAGACAACGTGCAGGTCTATACCGCATCAACCAACGACAAAAACAACTCACTTACAACGGCAACAATGACAATTCAGCTTTTGGTTGATGATTCATTGGCAATAGATGATACTTCATCATCAGCGGAATAAACAGGAGGGATACATATGTTTACATATTCATTTAACAATCGTGAAAAGGTATTGCTTGTTATCCTTGCCTGTATGCTTATCGGCGTTTTCTATTACTTTGTTGTTCAGGTTCCTGTTACCGACAGAATAACAGCGGCACAGGCACTCCAGGCAGATGCAGAGGACAATATGGTTATAGAATCGGCAAAAGCAACAAAAATGAAAAAAATGCAGGCTGTTATTGATGCGGCAGATTCCAACACCCTTAAAGCCGAGATACCGCAGTATAACAATATAAAGAACGTAATGGTACAGCTTGACAACATTGTCGGCTCCGCAACAACGGATTATAACATATCCTTCTCGCAGATTACCACAAACGAAGGACTTGTATACAGACCTATAAATATGTCCTTTGACTGCGCTAACTATGCCGCCGCAAAGAACATTATTTTAAACTTAAATAACTGTCAGTACCGCTGTATGATTGACAGTGTAAGCATTGAACCGGAATCATCGTCAAACGAGTCCATCGCAACAAGTCCGGTAACGGTCAGCCTTACAATTACATTCATAGAAAAAAACTAAGTTCTTAATTCGAAAACATAGCCTCGGAATTTCCGAGGCTATAACTTTAGATAAAGTTATTTTTGTACAGCGGAAGGTATTAGGAAACGAAGAGTTTCCTAAGTGGAATCCGCAGGCGGGATTTACTCCCGTCGAGGAGAATAGCGAGTTTCAAGGCTTTTTAGCCGATGGAATGAGCTATTCATGCTTCTGTTTAAACAAGTCGAAATCCTGATTTCGACTTAGGTGTCCTCGGAATTTCCGAGGCTGTTTTTGTTCCGCTGACACATGGTTAGGGCCTGCTTTCCACAGGTTCGGCACTTTCTGAAGCATTTGTCGAGATTAAACGCTACTCTCGGCAGATAGCCGGAGTCCTCAAGAATAGTAAACAGCGGAAAAAATATTGCCATAGGCGGCAGCATAACCGAAACAACCCATGCAACAACCCGATACATACCGAGTATTAGCATTTCGTAAATCCATGGTGTTATTTCCGTTTTTTCGAAAAATGCCAAAAGCCGTACCTCTATATCGGTAAAAAGACCGTTCAGCATATTTGACGGTATATTTGCTCCGACAATAGTTATCCAGAAAACCGCTATTAATAACATTCCCATTATCAGAAAGCCTGTTTTTCGGCTCGTAAACAGCCTGTCGAGCCTTCTGTCCTTTTCGTCCGACTTACTGTCCCTTTTGTCTATAATATCTCTGCACAGCTCGTCAGCCGCCTCTATCGTCGCACAGGCGGTCATGTCCCGATATTTTACCGCGTCAATGCCCTGCGACAAAAGATATTTAACTCCGTCATTCTCTTCATCAAAGCCGTCAAGCTCACGAAGAGCATTAAAACCTTTTTTTCCGTTTAATTCTGCCGCTTTTTCTATTTCGGGATTATATTTGATGTGATATTTTATTTTTGCTCCGTTTTTGACCAATTTTTCAAGTTCCTTCAGGAATTCATCTTTGCCGACACCGTTTCTTGCACACATCGGCACTACAGGAATGCCGAGTCTTTCCTCCAAAAGCCTATAATCAACCGATATTCCCTTTTTTTCTGCCTCATCCATAAGATTAAGACAAATGATTATGTTTTCCGTCACTCCGGCTATCTGCATAACAAGATTCATATTCCGCTGAAGACATGATGCACTACACACAACCGCAACGGCGTCCGGTATTCCCGAGCATATAAAATCTCCGGCTACCTCCTCCTCTGCCGAATGAGGAAAAAGTGAATAGCTCCCCGGTATATCCACAAATATATAATTCACTCCGTTATAACTGCAACAGCCCTGTGCATTGGCAACCGTCTTTCCGGGCCAGTTGCCCGTATGTTGATTCATTCCGGTAAGCTCATTGAACAGCGTGCTTTTTCCGACATTAGGATTTCCTGCCAAAGCAATTATTTTGTCGCTTTCGGATTGTTTTTTTATAATAAGTCCGTTATCAATAGCCTCTGCTCCGGTTGACCTTCCCGTAAGCCCCATCTGCATCACCCTTTACTGACAAATATTAAATCCGCATCAGAATTTCTGATGGCTATTAATGCTCCGCATACGTTATATGCAACCGGATCGCCCAAGGGACTTTTCTGTACGCATTCTATACAGCAGTTCGGAGTAAGGCCAATGTCGTGCATACGCCGTCTTATTGTTCCATCCATTTCCAGACGTACAACGCTTGCCTTTTCTCCTTCTTTCAAATCGGTAAGCCTGCATACCTCCATGTAGTTTCCCCTCCTTCCGGTCTTAGTCTAAGTATATGAAAACGGTGTATCATTTGTTACAGCCGCAACAAATCGTGCTATTTACAGATGTGGCTTTTGCCCGTATAATTTAGTCATAAAAGGAGGTTTTTCGATATGGCCTATATTCTTGATTATATTGACTGGTACGGTGATTTCACACTGGATAAAATCCCCTTCAATGATGTGGATAATCTTATATTTACACAGCTCTGCTTTGCGGATTTCAGCGAGATTGTTCCGACCGAGGCACAGTACGGCTCAATTTCCATAGCCGATGCCGCAGAGAAGTTTCTTGAATTCGGCAGAGATAAAAACGTAAATATGGGTGTTCTTGTTCCCAACCATGTTGTGGATTTATTTTTGAAAATGGCACAGAGCGAGCGTTATAAAAATATGAGGCTTGCAAAATACATAGATGAAATAGACAGCGAAAAGCAGCAGCAATTTTCGGCTGTTACGATAATACTCGGCGACGGAACAAATTACATTGCCTTCCGAGGAACAGATGATACAATAGTCGGCTGGAAAGAAGATTTTAACATGAGCTTTATAACGCCTGTTCCTTCGCAGATTTCCGGCGTTGAATATGTGAACAGAGTTGCCGACAGCTTAAGCGGAGAATTAATACTCGGCGGCCATTCAAAAGGCGGAAATATCGCCGTATTTTCCGGAATTTACTGCAAGGGCGACGTTAAGGACAGAATAATAAAAATTTATAACAACGATGGCCCCGGTTTTACAAACGACATACTTACCACTCCGGATTATTTGCGAATAAGTGACAGAGTAAAAACAATAATTCCCGAATCCTCCGTTGTCGGAATGCTGCTTGAACACGATGAAAAATACACCATTGTAAAGAGCAAACAGCTCGGTATTCTCCAGCACGACGCCTTTACATGGGAGGTTCTCGGCCCAAGATTTGTTGTTTCAGAGGAACGCTCGACATACAGCGAAATTGCGGATATGGCACTCCGCACATGGATAAACAGCCTTGACGGTGAAGAACGTCTGCTTTTTGTCGATACGCTTTTCGACCTTCTGGAATGCACAGACGCAACGACATTAACAGGCTTTAACAGCAATAAGCTTAAAGCCGCAAGTGGAGTTATAAAGACAATCAAAAACATGAGCGAGGAACAGCGTAACGGAATGATGAAAATTGTCGGAGCATTGTTCAAGGACAGTGCAATGGCAATAAATGCAGTTCTTAACGAAAACCACAATAAGAAAAAGCACTCCCGAAGCTCTCGGTCGATTAAGCTTATAGTTCGACATAAAAACAAAAAATCCGAGTAAACAGAAATAACAGGTGTCTATTCCGAAGATAGATACCTGTTATTTTTATGCGTTCTTTATTATTTTTTCCGCCAATGTCTTTAATATTATTGCCTCTGCCGAAAATCTTATTACACAGCTTTCTTCGCTCGCAACGCCGTCCTTAGCGTACTTTGATATATCTATATCGGCGGCTTTACGCACATTTGATGCAAAGGCTGTATATATTCGCTTTATCTCCTCCGGCTCTGCATCGCTTATCAGTATGCTGTTTATTACCGAAATACTGAATATCTGCTTAAGCATACATATTATTATTAAATAGGCAATATGCAGACGGGAATATTTTTTTCTTACCGGAGGCGGCATTATTTTCATTTTGACATAGTTATTTATCATATTTTTTGTTATAACGCCTTCATCTTCATTATCTCGCATTACATCAAGATATTCGTTTATAAGCGTAATAACCTGATCCATATACAGCTCAAAGGACGGTAACTCGTCCCATGTCGGTATGTTTATGTTTTTTATATCTGCCGCAGCCTTTTCAAGACCGTTTTTCAATTCTTCGTTCATAAAAATCTCTCCTTATGATCAAAGTATATCATTCAATTTATCAAACTTCAATACATAGTATTAAAAATCAGATTATTTAGTATTTTATATTGACATCAACACATAATATACATATAATCATAATATAGTATTCAAAACCACTTGTAATAGTTTAACAACCATTGATATGAGGTGAAAAAAATGACAGCAGCAGCTTTAAAAGCAAAACCGTTACCAAATTATACAAAAACCGAAGAGCTTATGAATACCATTTCCCATGCAATAGGCATAGCCTTGGGATTTGTTGCTTTAATAACCTGCTTAATAGCATCAAAGGATTACGTAAACATAACCGGAAGCATTATATACGGCATTTCCATGATACTTATGTACTCCGTATCGAGCCTTTATCACGGAATGTCTGCCGAAAGCATGCTTCAAAAACAGATTATGCGTATAGTTGACCACTGCATGATATTTATATTCATTGCCGGCTCATACGCACCTGTGATTCTCAATGTAATATACAGAGTTTCACCCGTAAAAGGAATAGTAATGCTTTCATTGATATGGGCGGCGGCAATCGCCGGAACAGTGTTCAACATGATTGACCTTGACAAATATTCAAAACTTTCCATGGCGTGCTATCTTATACTCGGATGGTTTGCAATATTTATAATAAAGCCGCTTGTTGCCTATATTGGGCTTAGGGGCGTTATGTATCTTATCGGCGGAGGAATAAGCTATTCGATAGGTGCTGTTCTTTACGGCATAGGCAAAAAGAAACGCTATATGCACTTCGTATTCCATATATTTGTTGTTATCGGAACAGCATTACAGTATGTCTGCATTTTGAACTACATCATAAAATAAAACAAAGCTCTGAGTCAAACCAAATCGGCTTAGAGCTTTTTAGTATACTTTTCAAAACCATGGAACTCCGTCCCATACCCGGCAAGCCTTTAAAAAGGCTTGCCCTAAATTCACTAAAAATCATTTTAACAAATGATTTTTGTGATTAATTATTAATATTTTTCCAATACTACGTTCACAGAATATATTTTATTAAAGGCTCATATGGTTTAGGGCATAGCCCAAGATATTTTTGAGCTATATTATTCAAAATTCTCCATACATTCAAGCGTATAGTCCACTTCCTCAGGTTTGTTGAAATACCCAAATGAAAACCTCAGCGTTCCCGACGGAAATGTTCCCAAAATTTTATGCGCATTTGGTGCACAGTGCATTCCTATACGCAACATTATTCCACATTTTTCAAGATATGCCGCAAGCTCAGACATATCCCCTTTCATATTGTTTTCGACAATCGAAACAACTGCCGTTCTGTTTTCTATGCCATTTATCCCCGCAATTTTGAGCATATCCAACTTATTTATGCCCCTTATAAACTGCTCGGTAAGCATAAGCTCATGCCGTTTTATATTATCAATGCCGACACTGTTTATGAACCTTATTCCTTCGTTCAAGCCGTAAATTCCGGGTATATTGAGTGTGCCTGCCTCAAATTTATCCGGGCAGAAATCCGGTACTGTTTCCTTATCGGATATACTTCCCGTTCCACCGCTTATGAGTGGCTCAAGCATTTCTGCCATCTCGTCAGTAAGCACAAAACCGCCTGTTCCCTGTGGCCCGTAAAGCCCTTTGTGGCCTGTAAAACACAGTGCCGATATATTGCATTTCTGCATATCTATTTTTTCCATTCCTGCTGTCTGTGCCGTATCAACAATAAATTTCAAGCCATATTTTCTGCATATACCGCCGATTTTTTCAATCGGCATAATTGTTCCGCAGACATTGGACGCATGAGTTGTTATAATCGCCTTCGTATTGCTTTTAATAAGCGGAGCTATCATGTCCTCGCACATTGTGCCGTTTTTTTCAGACGGTATTCTGTCAAATGTAATGTCGTAATCTAACAACTGTGTAAGCGGACGCATTACCGCATTATGCTCCATCGACGAAACTATAACATGATCTCCTGCCTTAAGATATCCCTTTATAACCATATTCAACGCCTCTGTCACATTGGCGGTAAATATGACATTATCGGGGTTTTCCGCATTAAAAAGCTCTGCAACAAGCTCTCTTGTTTCGTATACCTTTTCGGCGGCGGACAAAGCCGATTTATATATGCCTCTGCCTATGTTTGCTCCGTTATTTTTAATATAATCATAAACTGCGTCTGCAACGCTCTCCGGCTTCGGATAGGTTGTTGCCGCATTGTCAAAATAAACCTTCATCAATCATCACCGACTTAATTATAGCAAAAAAATACTCCGGTTTACAACCGGAGCAATGTTTTCAGATATATGCGGTTCCTTCCGCAGCTATTTTAACTTTTCCTGTAATAGCGGCTTTTTTAATGCCGTTATCGTATTCAACATCAACCGTTATTATTCCTCCCAGCTGCTTAAGTCCGCATTTAATGCTTTCTTTGTTTTTATATGCAAGATATATTCCCGTTGCCTCACTGCCGCTGCCGCAGCCTCTTTCCCAATAAACACTTCCGGCTGATTTAACGACAACCAACGGATCTATACGCATATTTTCTTCGTCAAACACAACTATTCCGAAAACATCATCTTCAATAGCATTTTTTAAGTTTTCAAGCGAGCCTTCAAGCTTTGCTTTAAAGCCTTCTCCAATGCTGTTTTTCGGAAGTATATAATGCTTAATTCCTTCAAAGGCTATTTCAGTAACATAATATTCCTTATCATTTATGTTAAGCGTACATTCCTTTACCGACACAGGAAGAGGCATGCTTACCGTTCCTATATAGCCGCCATCAACCGCCTTAATATGACAATTTCTAATGCCTTCTGCTCCCGAAACCTCAAGCGGAATATCCGTTTCATTTCCTATTTCAAGTCCGTTTTTGAAGGCAATATACGCTCCCAATGACATTGTTGCGTTTCCGCAAAATTCACCTGCCATCATTCTGAGCCTTGCTGCGGCATTTTTGTTTATAGGCTCTTCAATGAAGCCTGCCTGCTCCGCATAAACAGAAGAATATTCTATAAGCTTTGCTCCGACAGCAAGCTGCTGTTCGGTCGGAACGGCTGTTTTTACGAGTATTGTCATGTTTTCTGTCGGACTGATTTTAACAAAATCGAGCTTCATTGTCTTCACCTATTCTGAGTATATTTAATAAAATTCTGTCGAAAGCTTTATTTATTGCTGAAAACGACTGAGGAAAAGCTTTGTTCTTTCCTGCTGTGGATTGTTGATAACGTCATTAGGTGCACCCTGTTCAACAATAACTCCGCCGTCCATAAATATGATATGGTTGGAAACATCTCTCGCAAATGACATCTCATGCGTTACTATAACCATTGTCATATGCTCTGCCGCAAGATCCTTTATAACCTTAAGTATTTCGCCTGTCAGCTCCGGATCAAGCGCCGAGGTCGGTTCATCAAAGAACAGCATTTTCGGATTCATAGCAAGCGCTCTCGCTATGGAAACACGCTGCTGCTGTCCGCCGGAAAGCTGATGAGGATATGAGTCGGCTTTATCGGAAAGCCCCATCTTTTCAAGAAGAATTTTAGCCTCCTCCATTACCTCTTTTTTATCTCTTTTCTGCACTATAAGCGGTGCTTCGGTTATGTTTTTGAGAACCGAATAATGCGGAAACAGATTAAAATTCTGGAACACAAGACCAAAGTTGGATTTTATCTTTTTAAGCTCCTCATTTGAGGCATATACAGAGCCGTTTCCGTTATCCTTTGCGGCATATTCGCCAAGATAGGCAAGGTCGCCGCCGTCCATTGTTTCGAGAAGTGTTGCACATCTTAAAAGTGTTGATTTACCGGAGCCGGAAGGTCCTATAATCGACACTATATTGCCTTTTTCAACAGAAAGCGAAATATCCTTCAATACCTCATTATCGCCAAAGTGCTTTCTGCAATGATTTATTTCAAGTATTTTCATTATTTTACCTCCTTAGCGATAATAGCTTAATTTCTTTTCTATTGTTTCCATAACAAATGCCACAACCGCATTAAATATAAAATAGAACACACCGGCTACAAAAAGCGGCATAATATTAGTTTTTGCGGCTGCAATCTGCTTTGCAAGAGTAAACATTTCCGCATAAGCAAGGGCATAGGAAAGCGATGTATCCTTAACAAGTGTTATAACCTCATTTGTTACCGGAGGTATTACTCTTTTAACCATCTGTGGAAATATAATTCTTATAAATGTCTGGCTTTTGCTGTATCCGAGTATATTGGCAGCCTCATACTGTCCTACCGGAATAGATTCTATTCCCGAACGATATATTTCCGCAAAATACGCAGAATAGTTTATAACAAAGCCCAATATAAGAGCAACAAATCTATAGCTTGTTGTAAGCTGAACCTTAAATATATAATAAGGTCCATAAAACGCAACCAATAACTGAAGCATAAGCGGCGTTCCTCTCAATATTGAAATAAACACCTTTGTAATTCCTCTGAGAGGAGAAAATTTAGACATTCTGCAAAATGCTACAAGCAGACCGAGCGGCATAGAAAAAAGCAGAGTAAGAACAAATATGAGCAGCGTTTTTGTAAAACCGCCGGCAAGCTGCTGTACTATCATTCCGAAGGACATTAACAGTGACTCCTTTCATTTAACCAATAACGCACAAAGCGGCGAAGAAACATCTTCGCCGTAAATGCGTATTAACAATTAATATCTATAAATTATTTACCGAGGCAAACCATCTGATCAAGGTTGTAATCTGAGTAATTAGCAACTATTTTATCAAATGTTCCGTCTTCAACCATTTCATTAAGTGTGTTCTGAACCTGATCTCTGAGCTCTGTGTTGCCAAGCTTAAATCCGATTGCATACTGCTCTGTTGAAAGTGGCTCATCAAGCTTTCTGAACTGGTCGCCTCTTGAAGTAAGCTGATACTGTGCAACACCGATGTCAACTGCGATTGCATCAACGATACCGCTTTCAAGGTTCATAAATGCTGTGTTGTAATCGGCAACCTGTTCAAGTGAAGCAAATGAAGCGGCAAGAGCAAGGTTTTCGTCGTTATCCTCTTCGTTTGTAAGTGCTGTAAGAGCTGATGAATCAGCCTGTGTAACAACTACCTTGCCTGCAAGGTCTTCTTTTGTATTAATGTCTGAATCTGCACGAACAACAAATACGATACTGTTATCTACATAAGGCTCGCTGAATGTATATTTATCTTCACGGCCTGTGCATGTAAAGCCGTTCCAGATACAGTCGATTGAACCTGAGTTAAGCTCCATATCCTTTGTATCCCAGTCAATGGGCTGTTTAACAAGTGTCCAGCCGTTTCTGTCGCAAACCTCCTGAGCAAGGTCAAGGTCAAAGCCAACATAGTTTCCGTCAGCGTCCATATATCCGTAAGGCGGATATTCAGCATCGAAACCGACAATAAGCTGTGTTCTGTCTGCTGTATCTGTTGTTTCGGTATTTTCTGTTTCTTTATCATCTGTTGTATTGCTGCTTGAACATCCTGTCATAACACCGAGAGCAACAACCGCACTGAGTGCAAGTGCCATAAATTTCTTCATAAAAATCTCCTCCTAAAGTTTAAAACAGTTTCCTTCTGTCTTATTTCTTTAATATATTATCATAGTAGCACACTAAAGTAAAGAGGTATTTTATTATTTTTATAAAAAATTTTATTTATAAAAAAATGGCTGTTTTCACAGCCAAGTTTTATAGTCCCTATCAATCCTCACAACACTCCGGACAAAGATGCTCAATGTTGTAATACTGCGAAAAATCGGTATTTTCGTCAGCCTGTTCTGTCTTTATTCCGCTTTCCGGGCACTCCCATGTAAGAGTTCCGTCTTCCTTTAATATAAAGAAGGAATAATTTTCATCTTCAACAAGTGCCTCTTCAAATGTAAGTGTTTCTTCATAGCCGCATCTTTCGCAACGGTAATATACCTTACGTTCTTTTAAATCTATTTTAACTACCTGCATATCTCCGCTGCAAACAACACAACGATAAACGTCCTTTAATCTTTTCATATTTGTTCCTCCTTTATATTTTTGATTTTTTTATTATATCATAATAATTATTATTTGACAATATTTATTATCAAATAATATAAAAATGAGCATATTAATCAATTTAATATGCCCATTCAAGCTCAAAAATATTACAATTTTTAATAAGAAAAAATGTATTTTTCAATTTCCCAACTGCTTACTCTTGTGTTGTATTCTTCGCATTCTCTGTTCTTTCCGGCAATGTACTGTGTAACGATGTGATCGCCGAGAGCCTCTTTTATAACCTCATCATTCTCAAATTCGGCAATGGCCTCGTGGAGTGAACCGGGAAGATTTCCGATATTCTTTTCTTCTCTTTCCTCACTTGACATTTCAAATATATTGTCTGTTATTTCGGCCGGCGGAGTCATATTCTTTTCTATTCCGTCAAGTCCTGCCGCAAGACAAGCCGCTATCGTAAGATAAGGATTGCATGCCGGATCGGGTGAACGAAGCTCAACTCTTGTGCTTTTTCCTCTTGATGACGGAATTCTTATGAGTGCACTTCTATTAGATGATGACCATGATATATAGCAAGGTGCTTCATATCCGGGAACAAGTCGTTTGTATGAATTGATGAGAGGGTTTGTTATTGCTGCCATACCTCTAACATGGTGGAGAATTCCCGCAATAAAGCTATATGCCTCTTTGGAAAGCTTCTTTTCTCCGTTTGGATCAAAGAAAATATTTTCTCCGTCCTTAAAAAGCGACATATTTGTATGCATTCCCGAACCGCTTATTCCATATATGGGCTTAGGCATAAATGTTGCATGGAGTCCGTTCTTCTGTGCTATTGTCTTTACCGCAAGCTTAAATGTCATAATATTGTCGGCTGCTGTGAGTGCATCCGCATATTTAAAGTCAATCTCGTGCTGTCCTGCCGCAACCTCATGGTGAGACGCCTCGATTTCAAAGCCCATTGTTTCCAATGAAAGGCAAGCCTCTCGTCTTGTGCTTTCACCGTGGTCAAGGGGGCCAAGGTCAAAATATCCTGCTTCATCATTTGTCTTTGTTGTAGGTCTGCCTTCATCATCTGTCTGGAAAAGGAAAAATTCACATTCAGGGCCTACATTAAATGTATAGCCCATATCAGCGGCTTTTTTAAGCACTCTCTTAAGTGCACCTCTGGGATCGCCGACAAAAGGTGTTCCGTCGGGATTATATATATCGCAGATAAGTCTTGCTACTCTGCCATGCTGAGGTCTCCAAGGGAGTATTGTAAATGTGTCAAGATCAGGATAAAGATACTGATCGGATTCCTCTATACGTACAAAGCCTTCTATTGAACTTCCGTCAAGCATTATCTGGTTATTAACAGCCTTTTCAATCTGTGATGCCATAATGGCAACATTTTTAAGCTGTCCGAAAATATCCGTAAACTGAAGTCTTATAAATTTGATGTCTTCATCTCTTACGAGGTTTATTATGTCCTCTTTTGTATACTTTGGCATTCGTTTCACTCCTTAAAATTTATAACATTTTCACAAAATTCCGTAAGTATGTAAAAAAGGGCAAAGAATGACTTTATCTCATTAGATAAGCACCTTTGCCCTAATATGATTTAATTATACAGTACACCCAAAAATATGTCAATATGGTGTACACTTTAAATTTTATCAAAATTCGACTTACAAAACATTAAAATATATACTCGATTTTGCATTTATGTTTTAGTAAATTTTTACTATCACAAATTATGATAAATATTAATACTTTGAAAAATAGTTGTTGACATATCTTTTTTCATGGTGTAATATCATTTCAACGAAACGAAATACATTATCGGCTATGATGGAGAGAAGTAATTGCGAGGTTCTGTTACAGTGAGCAGGTGATAGTGGAAAACCTGTACAAGAGGCGGAATGAATAACACTCCGGAGCATCGATCCGAACACTTCGGTCAGTAGGTGAGACGTAAACAGTGCGTTAAACTGCGTGAACTTGTTTGAGTTTGAAAGAGACTGTCAGTACAGTAATTTAGGTGGCACCGCGGATTTGCAGCTATTCGTCCTAAACGATAGGATATGAAGCTGCTTAATAATTCGGAGGTGTTTTTTTATGTGTTCAATAATGGGTTTAACAACAAAAGCTTTATCACAGAAGGATTTTCAGGAGTTTTTTGACAGGACTATTTCAAGAGGACCGGATATGTCGAGAGTTATCGAAACAAAATCAGGTTATCTCTGTTTTCACAGACTTGCGATAATGGGACTTACAGAAAGAGGCATGCAGCCCTTTGAGCTTGACGGAAACGCAGCTATCTGCAACGGAGAGCTTTACTGCTTCCGTCCCATAAAAGAAGAATTAAGCAAAAAATATACTTTCAAAAGCAACTCTGACTGCGAAATTATTCTTCCCTTATATGAAGAATACGGCACAGAAATGTTCAAAAAGCTTGATGCGGAATTTGCAATGGTTATATATGACGGCAAAAAGGACAGCTATATTGCCGCAAGAGATCCAATCGGAATAAGGCCTCTTTTCTACGGCTATCTTAAAGCTGACGGTTCAATTACATTCGCAAGCGAAGCAAAGAACCTTGTAGGTCTTGTGGAAAAGGTATTTCCTTTTCCTCCCGGATATTACTACGAGGACGGCGAGTTTGTACGCTACTGTGACCTTACAACAGTAGATACCTACTGCAAGGACGACCTTGAAACAGTATGCAAAAACATTCACGACAAGCTTGTATTCGGTATCGAAAAACGTCTTGATGCAGATGCACCTCTCGGATTTCTTCTCAGCGGCGGTCTTGACAGCTCACTTGTATGTGCCGTATCGGCAAAGCTTCTGAAAAAGCCTATCAGAACATTTGCTATCGGAATGGACGTTGACGCAATCGACCTTAAATATGCAAAAGAGGTTGCCGACTACATCGGAAGCGACCATACAGAGGTAATTATTTCAAGAGATGACGTTATCAACTCACTTGAAGAAGTAATTTCAATACTCGGAACATACGACATAACAACAATAAGAGCAAGCATGGGTATGTATCTCGTATGCAAATATATACATGAAAATACAGACATCCGTGTACTTATGACAGGTGAAATTTCTGACGAGCTTTTTGGATATAAATATACAGACTTTGCTCCCAATGCCGAAGAATTCCAGGCCGAGGCAAAGAAAAGAGTTGACGAGCTTTATATGTACGACGTTCTTCGTGCAGACCGCTGTATATCGGCAAACTCAATCGAAGCAAGAGTTCCCTTCGGCGATCTCGACTTTGCAAGATATGTCATGACAGTTGATCCCGAAATGAAAATGAACAAATACAACAAAGGCAAATATCTTCTTCGTCATGCTTTTGAAGGCGATATTCTTCCTCATAGCATTCTTTACAGAGAAAAGGCTGCATTTTCCGATGCTGTCGGTCATTCAATGGTTGACGACCTTAAAGAATATGCCGAAACAGTATATACAGATGAAGAATTTGAAGCAGGCTGTAAAAAATATGATTTTGCAACACCCTTCACAAAGGAATCTCTTCTTTACAGAGATCTTTTTGAAAAATATTATCCCGGACAGGCAGAAATGGTCAAGGACTTCTGGATGCCGAACAGCAGTTGGGAAGGCTGTGACGTTAAGGATCCTTCGGCAAGAGTTCTTTCAAACTACGGTGAAAGCGGAAAATAACAAAAACTTAGGGAGAGCCGATAAAAGCGGGCTCTCCCTGTTTATTATATTTCTACTCTATCATAATTTGACGGATTTATTCTTATTACAATAGACTCAAATCCGGGAACATAGTAATTTCCTATTTTCTTATTTTTAATATCCTTTAACAGCTCGTCCTTAATCTTAAACATTGTGTCTATATCCCTATCGTCTTTATGAGTGCCAAACACAAATTTAATTTCCTTTTTTTCAACCTCATTGCCATCTATTAAATTTCCGTCATCATCATAATAATCGTCTGTATAGGTTGTATATACATCATTATATTTTGATATACGCAAATCTATCTCGTTTGTATTATATGTAACATCAAAATCTATTTTATCGATCGGTACACTCTCATCAGCCACCAGAGTTATGTCACAGCCGTAATCCGGATGTCCTATAAATATCTTGCTGTCTGCATCTATATCTCTTTCAACAGTTTCGGTTTTAAGCGTTTCTTCACCTATTTTTCGTTCTCCCGCATACTCAAAATCCGAATACTGTGCAAAGGCTATTCCACAGCCTAAGCCACATAAAAGAATTCCTATTCCGAAGGCTATGCCAAGCTTTTTTCTGTTCATCTTTATTCCTCCCCAGTGAAATCATCTGTATCATTCGGTATATCATCATATTCAACAGACTCAACCGTTACAACCTTTTTCTTTACCACAATGGATATAAGTAAGCCACCAAATGCCACAGATGCAATCGCCATACCTATTAATGCTATAAGCACTCCGATAACAGGGTAGCCCTGAAACATAAGAACGACAAGTATGCCTATACCGAATATAGAAATTACAGCCAGTGCCGCATCGGGAATTATACAGAGAATAACAAATATCCATTTGCATAATGTCCATATTTTTGATGTAAGCGTTTTTACACCGTTACCGACCGATCTGCCGACAGCCTTTCCGTTGTTTTTGCCTTTTTCGATAAATTCGCCAAATTCATCTTTTGATTTTTCCTTTTTCAAAGCCTTCTGCTCTGCTTTTATCGCTTTTTTCGCAAGCCTTTTATCATGCAGCTTCTTTTGCCATTCCTTAATGCCTTCCTTAGCCTCGGAAAAGGCTTTCTTTCCCTTACTTTTGTTTTCAATATTGTCCGAATCAATTATTTCTGATATTTCCGCATCATATTCATATTCCGGGTTGACATGGTAAGCAACCAATATTTCAGATGTAAGCTCATCTATAGAGCCAAAGCTTTTTATTGCCTCGTCCTCAGTCTGTCCGTTGGACATTTCCATATCTATATGCTGTGAATATTCGGCAAGTATATCCTTTATTTCGCTCTTATCCAATACCCGTATTCTTTTTTCCAGTTCACTTAAAAATTCACTTTTATTCATATTCATGCTCCTTTAAAAAGCTGTTTACACTTCTTTGCAGACCGTCCCATTCATTTTCCAGCTGTTGTTTATATATTTTTCCGGCATCTGTAAGATGATAATACTTTCTGGGAGGTCCTTCGGTTGATTCTCTCAGATATGTTTCAAAATAATGCTCGTTGGTCAATCTCTTTAACAACGGATATATCGTTCCTTCATTTACATCGACTACCTTGGAAACCTCCGCAACAAGCTCATACCCATACATATCCTTTTTATTAACGGCCACAAGAACAATAAGCTCAAGCACACCCTTTTTAAACTGCACGTTCATGTATGACTATCGCCTCCTTGATTACTATATTACGTTTAGTACCTTGTAATGTCAAGTACTAAAAATCTATCAATAGTTAAATTAATAATTTTGTAAGAAAAAAGCCCACTTAGTTATAAGTGAGCTTTTGCTATCATATTAAACGCATTTATCGCATTTTCAATTATTTTATCATTAAATTCAAATCCTGAAGTATGCAGAGCCGCATAATCCTCGCCGTCGCCTATTCCGAAAAACAGCGTATCGGCATATTTTGAATAATGTCCGAAATCCTCCGACCACCGCAAAGGTTCGGCAAGATCTTCATAGGCAATATTGTTTTCGGTCAGCATATCTTTAAAGCCATAATACAGCTTATTGCTGTTCACAGTTGCCGGAAATTCATCATAAACCTCATATGTCATTGATATTCTGCTGTTATCTGACAAACTTTTTGAATAATCCAAAAGCAATGTCTGTAATTTCTGCAAATCCTCGGTATACTGTGCCCTTATGGTCATGGATATTTCACCTGTTCCGGCAGAAATACCGAAATTACGGTTTCCTACCTTTATTTCGACAATGGTTGCAAGCACAGGTGCTTTATATTCCGCATTAATAAAATCCTTAAGCTTATTTACAATATCGGCTATAACAAACGATGGATTTATTCCCGTTTCCGGATATGCCGCATGGCACTGCTTTCCTTCAAAAATAAGTCTTAAGCCTTTAGATGCACAGGCAAACGAGCCCTTATGTATAAGTATATTGCCTTCCTTATGTCCGGGAATATTGTGCCAGCCATATATTTCGGCTATACTCTCTTTCTTAAGCATTTCACAGCATTTTTCCGCACCTTTGCCGATTTCTTCTGCCGGCTGAAAAAGGAAAAACAGGTTTTTACCAAAGCTTTTTCCGTCCGTATCAACCGCAAATTCAGCCAAAACAGCCGAATGTCCGTCATGTCCGCAGCCATGGTATGCTCCGTTTTCACATGGCAGTGCGTCCATATCGGCTCTGAAAGCTATGTTTTTCAGATTTTCGCCTTCGTAATGCACCGCATAAAAATATCCGTCCTTTTCGACTATTTTAAGCTTTGAATTGTTTTTTATATATTTTTTCAACAGCTCCTGTGTTTTTATTTCGTTTTCCGAAATCTCAGGTATGTTGTGAAGCTCATATCTTAATTTTTTCACTCTGTCCAAATCCATAATATCACCTTCTACGGTAAATTATAAAATGCCTCCCGCAAAACGCAAGAGGCATTGAAATATTTATTTTATTCTAAGTTTGCAATTAAATCGTCGGCAGTAATTTCTCCTTCGAGAAGTCCCTGTTCCTTGAGCCAGTCAATATCTTCTGTCCAGCTGTCCTTGTTTATTTCAAGGAAGCCATGTTCATCGCTTGTCATAAGAGGAAGAAGTATTTCCATGCTTGCCTGTTCAACATTAGGATCAAGAGGATAGTTTGCTTCGTCCTGGTTTTTAAGTAGAATATCAAGTGCCGCCTGAGGATCGGCAAGAACATCTTCAAAGCCCTTCTTTGATGCTCTTATGAAACGTTCAAGCTTATCGCTTTCATTCTTAACCTGATCTTCACCTGTTATAAGAACAAGCTCTTCATAATCGGGAACACCTTCGTCAGTAATATTGAAATATGTTACGTCATAGCCTTCCTGTAAAAGTGTAGGATATTCATGGTTGATATATGTACCGATTACCGCATCAACATTGCCTGTAATAAGTGCTGTGTTAAGGTCAAAGCCAACGTCCTGCATTGTTACATCATCATATGAAAGTCCGTTATGCTCCATCATAGCTTTAATGAAGAATTCATTATCTGTTGTTCCGGGATAACCTACTACCTTTCCGGCAAGATCCTTTGCGCCGTTTATGTTGCTTTCCTTAAGTGACATAACAACATTAAGAGGATGCTGAACAACTGTACCAAGCACCTTTATAGGAATGTTCTGGTTAGCCGCAACAGAAATAATGTTAGGCTGATAATATAAGCCTGCATCTGCTTTTCCTGCCGCTGTAAGAGAGATTGCGTCGTTTGTGTTTGAAGGGAATTGTACATTTACTTTAAGTCCTTCTTCTTCATAATATCCCTTTTCCATAGCTACATAAATAAATGAATGTACCGCATTGGGATACCAGTCAAGAACTATGTCAAAGTTTTCAAGATCACCTGTTGCTTCGGCTGTATTTGTGCTGCTGTCATCATTGCTCTGCTGAGTATTGCTTGAGCTTGATGAGCAGGCTGCCATTGAAAGCATCATAGCCGCCGAAAGTATTACCGCAAGTATTTTCTTCATAAAATTTCCTCCTGTGTAATTGTTTTATTATTTCATTATTGCGAGCATAACAGTGAAAAGCTCTGTCATTTCGCTGATTGACGGGATATAAACCTTTTCTTCCGTTGTGTGCATACCGAACTGTACAGGACCGAGTGCATCTATCGCCGGAACTCCGTAATAGCAGAACCAGTTTGCATCTGTTGCCGTAGGCTCTGCAACAGCCTCAACCGTAAGTCCTAAAAGCTTTCCTGCTTCTGACGCTATTTCGCAGGCCTTATCTCCTGCATCGCTCTTTTCAAGTGCCGGGAAAAGAGTTCTGTATGTAACCTCCGATGAGCATCCGGGATCTTCATTGCTTTCGGCAAGTGAACGGATATTGGCCTCTGCTTCGGCAAATGAATCATTCGTCGGAAGACCTGCACAGCAGAATTCCATTCTTGCATCTCCTGCAACAACTCCGTTGGGGCGTCCGCCGGAAACAGGTGCCGCATTGTAATAAATTTCTCTGTCATAATCATTAAAGCTGTAAAGCTTAAGTATTTTATGAGCAAGCTCCTTTGTTGCACTGTGTCCGGCAAGATATGCACCGCCGGCATGAGCCTCTACGCCCTTTATGTCAAGTGCTCCAAGAATTACTCCTCGTCTTTCGTTTACAACGCCCAAGCCATTGTCCGTTCTTACCGAGCTTTCAAAAACATATGCACATTCCGCACCTTTTGCGGCTTTTTCAAATACTTCTCTGCTTGTTATTGAACCGATTTCTTCATCACAGCTGTATATCATGACTATTTCCTTATTCGGAAGAAGTCCAAGCTCAGATGCAATTTTTACGGCGAAAGCGGAAACCGCAAATCCACCCTTGCAGTCGCCTGTTCCGAGTCCGTGAAGCCAGTTTTCATCATCAATAAACGGAGGATATTTTTCCGCAAAGCCTTTCGGAAATACGGTATCAAGATGTGAGTTAAGCACAATTTTTCCGTCGTGATTTTCCGGCTTGATAGTTGCTATGATATGGGTTCCGGTTCCTTCAAAGAACATTTCTTCGATTTTTATTCCGTCGATTGTTCTTAAAACCTTTTCAGCAACATCAACCGTTTTTCTGTTGCCTTCCACATCATTTGATTCACAGTCGATAGCCGCAAATGTCTTGAGCAGTTCGACCTGTTCGTCAAGATAGCCTTCCGCAAGCTCTTTTATCTTCTGAACATCCATTTTAATCTCTCCTTCTCTCGTAACAAAAAAGGTGCTTTCGCCGGAAAGCACCTAAAATATACAGCATTCACTTTCCTACGTTGGCATTATCCAAATCAGGTTCGGCACACAAATATGTGTTGCCAAGGGTTAAAGCTAATTTTGCTTCTCTCAGCCTGCTAAACAAGCACCCCTAGTGTTTTATTCAATTAAAAACAATGCAAGTATATACTTTTTATTTATTTTTGTCAACAAGAAAATGGATATAATATACTTTATATCCATTTTGCACATATTTCATTTCCTTTTGTGTCCGCAATGCAGATATTTTTCTCTTGTCGCCATTCCGCCTCTGATATGCCTTTCTGCCTTGTTTATCTCCAGAACACATCTGACAGAACGGGCAAGCTCAGGATCTATTTTCTCGACTCTGTCCGTTATATCTTTGTGTGTTGAGGTGATTTATCAGAACGTTTTTGTCCATACCGACCTCACCCAACGGATTTAAGAATATTTCCACGTTTCCGGACTTGTCCACTTCAATCTTTTGAATGATTCGTTTCAACTGTGTATTTGTCATCTGTCGTATATCCGTAACATCTTCAATTCTCTTAAAGGTGCTGTTTAAGATACCATCTAACTGCTCGCCTTTGGTCAGATGATAGGATACCAGCTTTAAGTCATTTTCCAGCCGCTCCATTTCTTTTCGCATACCGCCGATTTTCCGGTTCAGTTCCTCTCGGGAAATCAAATCATCCGTATACATTTCCATGTACTTCTCACGGGATTTTTGCAGCTTTGCAAGCTGTGCCTGCAACTGCTTTTCATACTCCAGATTTTCGTCCTTTGCCTTATAAATACGCTGAAATTCTTTTACAACATATTCCGTTACCTTCTTCTTGCTGTTTAAGACGTTTACAAAATATTTCTGCAAGGTTTCAATCAGTTCATCTTCATCCAAAACAACACTGTTGGGGCAACTGTCCGCTCCTTTTCCGTTGCGACCGGAGCATACCCAACGAATATAGGTGTTTTTATATTGGCGAACAATACGCCGATATGACCACCCACATTCCTTACACTTAATCAGCGTGGAAAACAGGTGCTTATTGCTCTGGCGTTCATGTTTCATATGAAAGGCATCGTGCCTGCCTCGTAAAATCTCCTGTGCAGTTTCAAAGGATTCATCGTCAATGATGCGCAGTTCCGGACGTCCCACAACAAACCATTCCGTTTCGTCCTTCGCTTTTCTTTGTCCCGTCAGAAAATCGCTGACTTCCTGCTTGCCGTTAATTATTTTTCCCGTATAAAGCTCATTGGTTAAGATACGGCAAATGGCATTTTGACTCCACTTGCAGTTTCGCTTTGTTTTGGAGCCGCTTTCATTGAGCATATTTGCAATTTTAGCCGCACCATAGCCATCATCCAGATACCATTTGTAAATCTGACGAACGGTTTCAGCTTCTGCTTTGTTGATAGAAAGATTAAAATAATCACCGATTGTCTTATCATAACCGTAGACAATATTTGGAACCCGTCCTTTTTCGGCGTTCATTTTCTTGCCGAACTTTACTCTCTTGGACGTATTCGCACTTTCTTCCTGTGCCAATGCACCGAAGATGGTAAGTACAAACTCACTGTTCCCCATGCTGGTCATATTTGCGGTAAGGAATTGTGTTTCAATGCCTAAGGATTTCAGCTTGCGGACATTCTGCAAAAGGTCAACGGTATTTCTGGCAAAACGGGAAATATCCTTTACCACAACCAAGTCAAACAATCCATGCTGTGCGTCTGTCATCATACGGAGAAATTCCTTGCGGTTCTTGATTTTCGTACCTGAAATGCCTTCATCGGCATAAAGTCCCACAAGGGTATCACCTGTTCGCTTTGTGTATTCCGCAAAAAATTCCTTCTGTGCCTCCAAGCTGTTAAGCTGATCCTCTTTATCGGTAGAAACTCGACAGTAAGCTGCTATATTCATATCATCAAACCTTTCCGTTATATTTACATTGCCAACCTGCAACCAGAGTGTAATGGAAAAGTTCTTTTTTCGCAAAAAAGTTGCCGGCAAATTTATTTTTATTTATATAAAGAAAAGGTATTCTACGCAGCCTGCACAGAACACCTGTATGTTTCCGAATTTTATTATGTACTATCCTGCTTTGCGGCAGTTATAATCAATTCCTCCACCTTATTTGTGTTCATCTCAATGAGAACTTTCAGTAAATGATTGGCGGTAGCTTCCATTGAATTGGGATTGTGAAAGATATATTTCAATTCTCGCTTTTTCACAATGGAATCCGCACCTCCTTATTTTTCCTTTTTCTTATCCTATGAAAATACCTTGCAAAATAGTACAAGCATTATTTATACTTACAGACGGCAAAGGAAACTCCGATTTATTCTGTTGCATAGAGCAGCAAAAATATTTTTCGTCAGATAAAACAAAAAATGCAGGGAATACCTAAAATGGTATTTCCAAGGCTTTTTGTAAAATATGATGTAAAATAGACTGCTGATATATGTGCCAATGACTAAATCTGAGTTTCCTAAACCCATAGGAATCCTACCTATCCCCTCTTGGCGACCTGCTCCCATTGCCTGCGACGGTTGTTATCACGCTCGGACTGTGGCTGAACGGAAGTTTCTTTAAATGTTGCCTGCAAGTTTTGTATTCAGTTGTAATAGGCTCGGAAATTTTACTTCCCATATAATATCCCGACAGAAATTTAAAAAAATCGAATTTTTTTGAAAATATTAAAATCTCTATAAAATATAGAAAATTTTATGAAAAATCAATGTACAACTGAGTCTATAATTCTCTGCACTTGTTTTATAGATTCTTCACCGAACCATACAATTCTTTTAAAGTCCAATCTGAAATATCTATCAACGGTTCAAACATAAATGAATTAATATGTATACTTTCTGGTGTAATCAGATTAACATTCTCTATAACCGCAATTTCTTCAACTGTCATGTATGGACGTGCCAAATCAAACCATTCTCTTGTTTGATTGCTTGTACTGTCTTCGCATGAACCGATATTATCAGTAATTACACGATGTAAAAATTCTTCTGCTAATAATCTAATACAAATAGATAACACAAGTTTATTATCTAAAGAAACTTCATCTGTTGTCGATGCATTTACGATACCAGCTGCTATTCGTTTTACTGCTGTATAAAATTCTTCATCTGTTCCTGTAAAACTTACACCCCCAACAAAGTTTTTAATTATATCCCACAAGTCTTGTAATCTTATTGTTTTTGTATTTAATGGTGTCGTCTTTATATGTAGAAAACACGTTAATTTCAGATAAGATTCCTCATCTCCGCTATATTCACACAAATTTCTATAGAAAGGAATACTTGAAATTAATAATTTCTTTTTTTCATCTGTTGTAATACAACCTGATTTTATTCCATTAATAACAACATTTTTGAAAAAATCTTTTTGATATTTAAATTCTGTTATTCCCACTTTTCCTGATGGTTCTCTCTGGGCTACAAAGCATTTAGATCTTTCAATTCCTAATCTTGACTTTACCGTTCTATAGAAATCAAAATTATGTGTTAAAATAAGCAATTCAACTCCATTTGTCTTTGCCAAATCGGATAGATATTCAATAATAGCATATTTATTCTTGTAATCAAAAGAATCTGCTATATCATCTGCTATTACTAAATATTTTCCCGTTCCTTGAGAAGCCAACTTTCTTATTCGCTCTAAGTCAAATAGTATATACAATAAATACAGTGCCCTTTTTTCTCCAGTACTTAAAGTCAACATCAAATCATCCTTAGCTAATGATTCCGTTTGTTTTTCAGTTCCTTCTCCTCTGGAATAATCAAATGATAAATTAGGTGCTTCATCTTTCAATAAAAAGTTCGCTTTATTATTGATTTTTACTTCAAATGGAACTCTAAACCTCCTGTTAAATTCAGAAACCACATCTTGCCATCTTTGTGACTGTTCCGATGCCTTTTCATATAGTGTTCTAATTCGAACTGAATAAGATGAGATTTTTTCATAATATTCATTGAATGGCTTTTTCAATCCATACATAGCATTTAGCCATAGAATTTTTCGTAATTTGTCAATATCACTAAAAAATGGAATAATTTCTCTGTGAGCAATTATAATATCCCTCAATTTATTAACATCCGCATTTGCTGTCAAAAGAGTTTTTAATTTTTTAAATGCAGTACTCATTTCAGGCTTTGAATAAATTTCTTCTAATTCTTTATCAACCAGTTTATTCCACTCGGCAACTGAGCTTATACGTGTTCTTCCATCACGTAACAAAATCGAATGTTCAGCAGCAAAAAGATTATTACCAACAAATGCTTTTCCCAGTGCTTCTGCACTTTTATCTGTAAAGTTTTTACTTAACAGATTGCTTTCTTCCAAAAAAATATTCAAGCTATCAATATACGCTTCTATAGATGATTTAAATTCCGGCTTCGCATAAACCGCAAGTGCTTTATCATTAATCAATTCTGTATAAAGAATATCATCAAATAATGACAAATGTTCATATCTATCTAATTCACTTTTTATTGCATCAAATATATCTGGCCAATCTGCAATATTTGATAATTTAAAATCATTTATTAATTGCCCTTTAATTTTGGGCTTTGTAAGTCCGGTTGCCAATCTCAACGATTCTAATATCTGTTGAATTTCACCATTCATTTCTGCCATTAAAATATTATATTCATTTCTTGTTTGCTCATCTGCTAAAATTGTGCTTACTGTTTCTTTTGTAAAATCAAATTTATCTACAAAAGTATTTACAACATAAATTCTATCAGTTGATGATGGTATATCTTCTGGCATTGCAGAACTATAAATATATTGTGATGTATAATAAGTTAGGGAATAGCTTGTTCTAGCATCCTTAAACACTCTATCCACAGGCGCTATCCCCTTCGATATGTCATCCATTACTTTTGAAAAAGACGTCTTCATCACACCATTAGGCGCATAAATAATTGCCCTGTTACTTGTTGAAAAATCAATCTTTGGCAATTCGAAATCCTTCAAGCCATAACAATTTGAAAACTTTCCACTTAACATATGTTCTCCCTCTTTTATCTTATAAACTTGATCTTTATCTTCTCCGGCAAATACTTCGCCAGTTCTTCCGCCAACTCATAAACTTTCGTTCCCGGTGCTATCTCCGTCGGTGTTTTTCCGCTGCCATTTTTAATAATGCTCTTTGCATATCGAATTGCTAATCTTGGATTACCATTTTCAAATAAAATATCAAAAATATTTTTCATATTCTTCTCATATTTTCCGATACCTAACTTTTGAAATTTATCATTCAAAAATTTTACATACTCAGACCTATGGTTATTAGAAGTGTAATTGGCAAAATGCAATATAAACCAAATCTCAATACATTCGTTACTCCAAGCAGCATGATACTGAATATCAGGATTTTGCTGATTTAGTTGCTCCGCACGCAATGCAACTCCATTGAAATCACTCGCTGGAAAACTGTCTTTATCGTATACACACCAAATCTGTCCTCTTTCCAACTTATTCTTTCTTACATATTCTTCTGCTTTGCCAATAACTCGCATTGTTTCCGCCTGACATGGCTCTATTTCTATCAAAACCATATCACGATAAATAGGATTATCTTCTATATACTGTTTAAATCCCTGAAAATAAAATGGTTCTGTTGCCTGACCTTCACAAAAAATATAATAGCGAAATTCTTTTTTCTCCAAATATTCTTGACGGCGTTTTTTCTTCCAATTATTCTTTTCAGACCTTTTAGCCATTTACCTTCCCCCAATCTATGATTTTCTTGAGGTAAGGATCTGCTCCATACTTTCCTTCCAGATACTGCTTATCAAACTTAGCATCTTTACGAACAGATTCTCCGTTTTCATTTTTAAATTCTACAAGAGAATATAATTTTGAGTTCTGACGATTTCCTTTTGCTACAAACCATATTTCATCTCTGCGGAAAACATCATTGTTCATAGTTGATAAATCATGTGATGTAAAAATCAACTGTGCACCTTTTTTGTTTTTTTCCATATTGCTGAAAGTCATTATAAGATACTTAAGCAATACCGGATGTATTTTTGCATCCAATTCATCAATTACCAAGGTTGTACCATGCAATAAACTTTCTGCAATAAATGGTAAGAGCCCAAATATTTTCTTAGTCCCACTGGATTCGTCAAACAAATTTAATTCTGCTTCATACTCATTTACCACATGCTTTGTAAATATCTCAAGACGTTCATTTTCTTTTTCTTCTACACGAAAATCAACAATATCCAAATCCATCTCTTGAATCATCTGAAGCATAAGTGTCTTTACTGCTTCAGAGTCCGAAACAGCCATTCCCAATTCCTGTATAGGATTTCCGTAATTCAAAAAATCAATTTTTTCATCAAACCAATCTATTACATCCCGAACCACTTCATTTTTTCTATAGGTAATTCCAAGATATGATAACAAAGGTAATGTATCAGATAATTCATCACTTGTTTTCAAACGTGCAAACCCACCCTTCAAAAGAATAGCATCTCTATCACGCTCAAAAAGTGCTGATTTACGTCCTGTTTCCAATTTGATGCGATCCAATTTTTCATATTCAATCACATCTTTTTTTACAACCAACTCATATCTGTACTCAGCTAATGCCGTTCTGAAAAATAATTCAAACTCTGTCGGCTCATTTACTGTTTCTTTATCGAACGCAAAAGGTTCTATTACCAACTTTTTCATCCTAATTGCTATTTCTTCATTGTTGCTTGTAGCATATAGTGGCCTTAATACCTTTGTAACCAAACTATGCAACGCCTCAAGTACATTCGATTTTCCTCCACCATTTGGGCCATATACAGCAGATACCGGCAAATATAATTCTCCGTCTGTATCTTTTATAATTCTATCTTCATGTTCGGAAATGGCGGCAGCCTGCATATCAAATGTTACTTCATCCCGTATACTCTTAAAATTCCTTACTGTAAATTGACATAACATTTCTTTTACCTCCATTTATATAATCTTCTTTCTTTTATTATATCCTTATTTTTCATTTTTACAATATATATTTGAGATAAAATCTCATATTTTACGTCAAAAATCCTCTCTGTAAATTTACTTGATTTCTATCACACTTAATTTATCCATATTCTGCAAAGTACATAAAAAAAGCAGACAAACGAGTATTTTTCATTTATCTGCTTTTTTCATATATTTTTATTAAGATTTTTAGTCCCCAAATAAAACGTCCATTTCCATTACATCCGTATGAACAGATGTAGCAATAAAGACATTTTTATTCTGCCATTCCGACTACGCCGAATGCGCCGGGGCCTCCGTGACAAGTAATTACACAGCCTGTCTTTACCCATTCTATTTCCTTAAAGCCACAGTCAACAGCCGCATCATATGCCGCTTTTTTAACCGCATCGGTTGTGCCGATTGCCCATATGAGCCAAAGCTTATCTCTGTTCAGCTTATTTTCTTCGGCATAATCATATACAAGCTGAGGAGCTATTTTAGATAAATTTCCTCTATGCTTTTTTGTTGCAATAAGCTTTCCGTCAAGTATTTCTATTCTCGGATGTATCTTTAAAAGTCTTCCGCTTATGAAAACAACATTGCTTACTCTTCCGCCTGCCTTTAAATATTCAAGATCATTCGGAACAAAACACATTCTTGTTTTTTTACACACTTTTTCGGCATAAGCCAATGCTTCGTCTACTGTAATATCCTGATTTTTTTCGAGCATTTCTGCAACGGTTGTAACAACAGCATACTGACCGACCGAAACATGCTTTGTGTCAAGCATAGTTATATAATCTCTGCCTTCTGCCGCAATATTCGCACTTGCATATGAAACAGTTGTTGATGCGGAATAAGCCAGATATAAAATATGTTTGTCCGGATATTTTTCATGGATTCGATCGAATACCTTATTAAAATCCTCCGGTGAACTTCCGCTTGTTTTAGGAAGCTTACCTGTTGTATCGTAATATTCGCATATTTCGTCAACCGGAAATGTTCCGTCCGCACGAACCTTATCTCCCATTGATACGTGCATAGGCACAATCTCTATTCCGTATTTTTCCGCAACCTCCGGCGTTATATCCGAACCGCTTTCTGCAACAATAACTATGTTTTTATTCATTCAGTATACCTCTCTCATATAAACTTATATCATTTATATTAAGTATACCATAACAGCACCGCAAATTAAACACTTTTGCGAAAATGTAACATTAAATTTGCATTTTACAACATTTTTACTTAATTTTTTCAGATATTATTCTTCCCATTTCCTTTGTTCCTACCTTTGTTGTGCCTTCACTGTAAATATCCGGTGTTCTATAACCTGCGTCAAGCACTTCTGTTACAGCAGCCTCGATAGCGTCTGCCTCTGCATTAAGTCCGAATGAATATCTAAGCATCATTCCGGCAGAAAGTATAGTTGCAATGGGATTTGCAATATCCATTCCCGCAATATCGGGAGCAGAACCATGTATAGGCTCATACATACCAAATGCACCATCCGAAAGGCTTGCCGAAGGAAGCATGCCGATTGAGCCTGTTATCTGGCTTGCCTCATCGGAAATAATATCTCCGAATATATTTGATGTAACAATTACATCAAAATGCTTAGGATTTCTTACAAGCTGCATTGCCGCATTATCAACATACATATGGTCAAGCTCTACTTCGGGATAATCCTTAGCAACCTCTATAACAGCTTTTCTCCAGAGCTTACTGCTTTCAAGAACATTGGATTTATCAATGCTTGTTACTCTCTTATTTCTCTTCATTGCCGCCTCGAAGGCCGTTTTGGCAATTCTTTTTACCTCAAATTCGCTGTATGCCTCAACATCATAAGCCTCTTCGCCGTATTTGCCTTCTCTGTGACCTCTTTCTCCAAAATAAATTCCTCCTGTAAGCTCTCTTACAACAAGAATATCAAGGCTGTCACCGATTATTTCCGGCTTAATCGGGCTTGCTGAGCTGAGTGCCTTATGTATAATAGCCGGTCTGAGATTTGCATAAAGACCAAGCTCTTTTCTGAGTCTGAGCAATGCTCCGGCTTCGGGACGCATATTTGAAGGAAGGTTATCCCATTTAGGACCGCCTACCGCGCCGAGCAAAATCGAATCGCAGTTTTTGCAGGCCTCAAGTGTATCATCGGGAAGAGGCACTCCACAAGCATCCAGTGCCGCTCCGCCGACAAGCTTTTCATTAAAATTAAATTTATGATTATATTTCTTTCCTACTGCCTCAAGAACATTCATCGCCTCCGCAACTATATCCGGGCCTATTCCATCGCCTTTAAGTACCGTAATATTATAATTTCCCATGTCAGTTCCTCCAATCTTATTTACTATTTTATTTTATCACTTGTCCTGTTTTTTCCTCCGGCAAGTTTTATTTAGTATTTATTCACTTATTTTACTGCTTGTATAGCTAACGAGGCCGCCGGCAGCCATTATCTTCTGCATAAATTCAGGGAACGGCTCTGCCTTATAGCTTTTTCCTGTTGTGACATTTGTTATAACGCCTGTGTTGAAATCAACCGAAACCTCATCTCCGGCCTTAATGTCCCTTGCGGCTTCGTCACATTCAAGAATAGGAAGTCCGATATTGATTGCATTTCTGTAAAATATTCTTGCAAAGGTTGATGCAATTACACAGGATACACCGGCACACTTGATTGCAAGCGGAGCATGCTCTCTTGATGAGCCACAGCCGAAATTTTTCTCTGCAACAATTATATCACCTTTATGTACATTATTAACGAAATCCTTATCTATATCTATCATACAGTACTTTGCAAGCTCTTCACCGCTTGATACGTTGAGGTATCTTGCGGGAATAATTACGTCTGTATCTACATTATCACCATATTTAAAAACTTTTCCTTTTGCGTTTTCCATATCAGTTCTTACCTCCTGCTATTTCTTCGGGATCAACAATATATCCGGCTATGGCCGATGCTGCCGCAACTGCCGGGCTTGCAAGATAAACTTCACTTTCGGTATGTCCCATTCTGCCTACAAAGTTTCTGTTTGTTGTTGAAACACATTTTTCACCTGCCGCAAGTATGCCCATATATCCGCCAAGGCAAGGTCCGCAGGTAGGTGTGCTGAATACAGCTCCGGCCTCAATAAATATTTCTGTATATCCGCGTTTAACGCATTCAAGATATATTTTCTGTGTTGCCGGAATAATTATTGTTCTTACTTTAGGATTTACCTTCTTACCTTTAAGTATTTCGGCCGCAATCTGCATATCCTCAATTCTGCCGTTTGTACATGAACCGATAACTGCCTGGTCAATTTCCACCTTAGGCATATTGTCAACTGTCTTTGTATTTTCGGGAAGATGAGGGAATGCAACCGTAGGTCTTAATTTACTGAGGTCGATTGTATAAACCTCATCATATTCCGCATCATCATCTGCTGTATAAACAACAGGCTCTTTAACCGAATGCTCCTTAACATATTCCATAGTTTTTTCATCAACAGGGAATATGCCGTTCTTTGCTCCGGCCTCAATAGCCATATTAGCCATTGAAAATCTGTCGTCCATTGAAAGATACTGAATACCGTCACCGACAAACTCCATCGAACGGTATAATGCACCGTCAACACCGATCATGCCAATAATATGAAGTATAATATCCTTTCCGCTTATCCATTTTGCAGGCTTGCCGGTAAGTACAAACTTAATAGCACTGGGAACCTTGAACCATGCCTCTCCTGTTGCCATTCCGATTGCCATATCTGTACTTCCTACACCTGTTGAAAATGCACCTAACGCACCGTATGTACATGTATGTGAATCGGCTCCGATTATAACCTGTCCGGGAACAACAATTCCTTTTTCGGGAAGAAGTGCATGTTCAATGCCCATCTGACCAACATCAAAGAAATTATTTACTCCCATATCCCATGCAAAGGTACGACAGGCCTTGCACTGTTCAGCCGCTTTAATATCCTTATTTGGTGTGAAGTGGTCAAGTACAATTACTACCTTATCCTTATCAAATACTTTCTTTGCTCCTGTTTTCTTAAATTCCTTAAGCGCAACGGCTGTTGTAATGTCGTTGCCCATAACAATATCAAGCTTTGCTTCAATAAGCTGTCCTGCCTTTACGCTGTCCAGTCCTGCATGTGCCGCAAGAATTTTTTGTGTCATTGTCATTCCCATTTTTATTCCGCCTCCGTTGTAATCATTTTATTTACTGTGCTGACAACTGCTCTGAGTGATGATTTTGTAATATTGCTTGAAGTTCCTGCTCCGTAAAATCTACCGCCCTTGCCGTTTGAAATCTGTATATATGAAATAGCTCTTGCTTTTGTACCGTATTCCATTGAATGTTCACGATAATCCACAATTTCCATGTTGACATTGAACTTCTTTTCAAGTGCATGGCAGAAAGCATCAATAACACCGTTACCAACGCCTCTTACGGTTATTTCTACACCATAATATTTGATAACTGCCTCAACCTCTGCATAATCCTTTCTGTCACCGGCTATTTCATTGTATTTAACAAGTTGTACCGGTTCTTTTATGTCCACATACTTATCCATAAAGGCATCGTAAATTTCCTGAGGAGTAAGGTCCTTGTGTTTTCTGTCACTTATGCCGGTTGTTGTTGTGCTGAAATCCTGCTGAAATGCTTTGGGAAGGAATAATCCGAAGTTCTGTTCAAGTATGAATGCAACTCCGCCCTTACCGCTCTGGCTGTTTATTCTTACGATAGGGTCATAGCTTCTTCCAACGTCCTTAGGATCGATAGGAAGATAAGGAACCTCCCATCTATCGGGGTGCTCTTTCATTCTTTCCATACCTTTTCTTATTGCGTCCTGATGTGAACCGGAGAATGCTGTATAAACAAGTGCTCCTACATAAGGATGTCTTGGATGAACCGCCATTCTTGTTGATTTTTCGTATATCTCGACAGCTTCATCTATATTGCTGAAATCAAGCTCAGGATCAATTCCCTGTGAAAACATATTCATTGCAACATTCATAATATCTGTATTTCCTGTTCTTTCTCCGTTGCCGAAAAGTGTTCCTTCCACTCTGTCCGCACCTGCCATCAATGCAAGTTCTGTTGCTGCAACTGCTGTTCCTCTATCGTTATGAGCGTGAAGGCTAATAATAACATTTTCTCTGTATTTAATATTTTCACAGCAGTATTCAATCTGGTCTGCATATACATTCGGTGTTGCCATTTCGACCGTTGACGGAAGGTTGATTATAACCTTCTTTTCCTTAGTCGGCTTCCATACGTCAAGCACTGCATTGCATATCTCAACAGCATATTCCATTTCCGTTCCTGTAAAGCTTTCCGGTGAATACTGGAACATAAAATCAGTTTCGGGAATTTTTGTAGCCTCTTCAATCATAAGCTTAGCTCCGTCAACGGCAAGCTGTGTTGTCTGTTCCATGCTGTTTCCGAAAACAACATCTCTCTGAAGTGTCGATGTTGAATTATAGAGGTGTACGATTGCTCTCTTTGCTCCCTTAAGTGCCTCAAATGTTCTCTTGATTATGTGCGGTCTGCTCTGTGTAAGCACCTGTACAGTTACATCATCGGGAATAAGGTTATCATCAATAAGTCTTCTTGCAAATTCAAACTCTGTATCGCTTGCTGCCGGAAAACCGATTTCTATTTCTTTAAAACCAGTTTTAACCAGAAAGTTAAAAAATTCAAGCTTTTCGTCTATGTTCATAGGTATTTCAAGCGACTGATTGCCGTCCCTAAGGTCAACACTGCACCAGATAGGTGCTTTTTTAATAACATTGTTCGGCCATTTTCTGTTTGGCATGTTCATAGGGGGATAAGGTCTGTACTTAGTGTAGTTCATCATAATTTTTTTGCTCCTTTGCAATATAAATTTATTTTGAACTTCTCTTACAACAAAAATTACCACAGTCGAAAAGCAAATAAAAAAGCCTTCCGTCTCTGTTAAGAGACGAAAGGCTGAACTTCCGTGGTACCACTCTAATTTATTCCATAGGAATACTCTCATATAGGTACGGGCTAAACAACTGCCGATACCCTGTCATTATAACGGTTGACTCTCCGATTCCACCTATATACAAAAAGCATTTTCAGCGAATCACTCCAAGGCGAGTTCAGTTCTCTTCCGTTACAGGCTCGCACCAACCGCCTGCTCTCTGAAAACTTCCGACAACCTACTATTCCTCTTCATAGTGTTGTAAAAGTTATTCAATTCATTAATATGCTAATTACGTTAACACAAAACAAAATCTTTGTCAACAGCTTTTTTTAGCATTTTTGCAACAGACATTATGTACCGGAATGAATATCATTGTTGCTTTCGGCATATTTACTGTTAAAATCCTCTTTAAAACGCCTTTTAATATCCTTCACTATTATGTCAGCAATGACCTTCGGAAGTATGTCCGAAATACGTTCGGAAAAGTCCGACTGCTCCACAAAATGTATATCCAACTTCTATTCTCCAATATGTTTTTATTAATTATATTATTTACAATATTATTTATGATATAATTATAATAAAAAGAACGGCGGTGAATGCCTTATGGCTGAATACGAAAGAAAAACCAAAGACAGCAAGCCCGTACTTGCAATATGCTACGATTTTGACAGAACACTGTCACCGGACGATATGCAGGCACAAGGCTATATACAGGACGTCGGCTATGATGTGGATAAGTTCTGGACAGAATCCAACCAGTTTGCAAAGGCCCACAACATGGACAGAAATCTTGCATATATGTATAAAATGGTTGAAGCTGCCAAAAACAACTTTGTGCTCTCCAGAGAAGCTCTTGCCAACTATGGCTCAAAGGTTAAACTGTTTAACGGCGTTGAGGACTGGTTTTCGAGAGTAAAGCAATACGGCGAAGAAAAAGGAATAACAGTCGAGCATTACATAATATCGTCAGGCCTTAAAGAAATGATAGAAGGCACATTAATGGCAAGAACCGGACAATTTGAAAAAATATATGCCAGCTCATTTTATTTTGACGAAGGCGGAAAAGTCAAATGGCCATCACAGGTAATAAATTATACAACTAAGACACAATTTCTTTTCAGAATACAAAAAGGCTTTCTTGATATAAACGATCCCGATGTAAATAAATACATAAAGCCGGAGGATATACGCATACCGTTCAGAAATATTGTATACATAGGCGACAGCGATACAGACATTCCATGTATGCGTCTTGTCAACATGAATGGCGGCCATTCAATAGGCGTTTATAATCCCGAAACAAAGGAAAAAGAAAAGGTCTACAAAATGATAGACACCAATCGCATAAGATATTTTGCACCTGCTGATTACAGCAAAGACAGTGAGCTTGACATCCTTATAAAAGAAATAATCAACAAAACGGCATCCTACGAAATACTTGAAAAACGCTTTATAAACAATCACTCCGAGGCAAACAGTTTTATTAAGCCTTGTTAAACAGTCCGGATTTCCAATCATTCCGCATTTGAATATTTTTCGAATGCGGTTTTTCTTTTTTCTAAAAGTTCATTCAAAGCAATATGTCACTCCAAGAATATATTTTGTTTTCTCCGTTACCATTGCTCTTGTCGAATCAGACATTAGCGAACCTAAAATACTGTCATCATAGGCAAGAACAATCATATTTTCATATATATAAAATACTTGCCTATTCCGTTATAACCTTCGCCGTTTCCTGCCTTACGGAAAATTATATCTCCATGGATATTTTCGAGGTAATATGAGCAAACCGAAAGTCCGCTTTCAACAGATATGAGATTATTCACATCAACAAATGAACTTATATGATAAAGCTCGTCATTTCCACAAACTCTTCTTAGCAACGCCTCCGAAGATACTCTATAACGTCCGAGATTTCTTCCGAAAGCCTTGTATGCCGCACGACTTCCCTTTACTCCTGGAATCTCACTCCATTCTTTGCCTTCTATATTTTTACGTGCATCCGGAAGCAATTCCTCATTCATATAAATCCAAAAGCTGTCGTCCGACGGCTTTACTCGGCCTTGAATTTAAGACAGCCCGGCCTTATTTCCGAATAAGTATCATAAAGTTCTTTATAAATTTTTACACAATCCACTAAACAACCTACTTAACCAACTTAATCTTAATACTGCCGATATTATCTCTAAATGTCAAAAAGGCTTATCCACATACTGCGAATAAGCCTTTTGATATATAAGCTATATTTTATCCAACAAGATTTGTCATACTCTTTACACTTATTCCAAGAGTAGAAACATTATGTAAAAGAGCCGATGTTGCCGGAGGAAGAATTCCCGCTACACCAAGAGCAATGAGCATTGAGTTAAATCCTATAACAAAACGATAGTTTGAATTAATTCTCTTCTGAAGTCCGTTTGCAATCATTTTAAGCATAACAAGTTCAAAGAGATTATCCGCACCGACTGTTATATCGGCAATTTCTCTTGCTATTGCCGCACCGTCGCTGATGGCTATTCCGACATCGGCAGCAGAAAGTGCCGGTGAATCGTTGATACCGTCACCAATCATAATTACTGTTCTGCCTTCTGCCTTTTCGCTTTCTACAAAGTTTGCCTTGTCCTCGGGAAGAACTTCGGCATAATACATATCAACACCTACCTGCTTAGCTATTGCCGCAGCGGTACGTTCATTATCGCCTGTCATCATAACAGTTTTCTTTATACCGAGCTTTTTAAGGCTTGTAAGCACAGCCGCAGCCTCTTCTCTCAGAGGATCGGATATGCAGACAACTCCGGCAAGAACGCCGCCGATTGCAAGATAAAGGTGTGAATATTGTTCGGGAAGATTTTCGAATTTATACTCTTCACCTTCGGGAACAGTTGCATGTTCATCTTCAAATACAAAATGCCTGCTTCCTATAATAGTCTTTTTACCTTCAATTATACTTGAAATACCGTGTGCAACAACGTATTCAACCTGTGAGTGCATTTCCTCATGGTTAATATGTTCTTTTGCGGCCTCTTTAACAACGGCATTTGCCATTGAATGAGGATAATGCTCTTCAAGACATGCCGCAACCTTAAGAACTTCATCTCTGTCCATACCGCCGAAAGGAATAACCTCTGCAACGGTAGGTGAAGCATATGTAAGAGTACCTGTCTTGTCAAATACTATTGTATCTGCTTTTGCAACGGCCTCAAGATATTTTCCGCCTTTGACCGTAATCTTATATGTACCGCATTCACGCATTGCCGATAATACAGCAAGAGGCATTGAAAGCTTAAGCGCACATGAGAAGTCAACCATAAGTATTGAAAGTGCCTTTGTTGCATTTCTTGTTATAAGATATGTAAGTGCTGTTCCGCCGAGGCTGTAAGGCACAAGCTTATCGGCAAGATTAATTGCACGGCTTTCAGTTGCCGATTTAAGCTTTTCGGAATTTTCAATCATAGAAACGATGTTATCATATCTGCTTGAGCCCTGCTGGCTTTCAACACATATTACACATTCGCCTTCCTCTACAACAGTACCGGCATATACATATGCACCGTTTGATTTCATAACTGCGATTGATTCGCCCGTAAGAGATGCCTGGTTTACAGATGCTTCTCCTTCAACAACCTTACCGTCAAGAGGAATAAGGTTGCCTGTATGTACAACAATAAGGTCGCCGGGACGTACCTGAGTAACAGGTACAAGTACCTCTGTATCGTCCTTTTTCATCCATACTCTGTCAACATTGAGTGACATACATCTTGCGAGGTCATCTATCGATTTCTTTCTTGTCCATTCTTCAAGAAGCTCGCCTATTCCGAGAAGGAACATAACCGAACCGGCAGTCGAGAAATCCAATCTTGCTATTGACACACCGATTGATACGGCATCAAGCACCTCAACCTCAAGCTTTTTATTAAACAGACATTTAATGCCCTTCCATATGTATTTAACCGATTTAACAGCAGTATATGCAGCTATAATTGGTGCAGGAAGGAATATACTTCTTGCTGCTTTGAACAAAATCATATTTACGAGCTTGTCCTGATACATTCTGTTGAGCTCTCGTCCTGTGTTTTCCGGAACTTGTTTAATAAGCTCTTCGTCCTGTCCGTTATAGTTTTTCAGAGCAGCCAGAACCGCATTTCTGTCGTCATTATATAAAACCACAATATCGCATGTTCTTTCATATACTGTTGCCTGATGTACATTCTCTATACCGTTAAGATAATATGAAAGTACATCGGCTTCTTTTATTGTCATTCTTTTTTTATTATTGATATGAAGCCTTATTCTTCCCTTACTCTCATGGAGAATTGTGCATTTCATTGGTAATCAGTCCTTCTTTCTGAAAAAAAGAGCCGCCCACCCTGAGGTACACGACTCTTATATTATTCTGTTTTTTAAATTACTTTTCTTCTTCAGCTGTTTCTTCTGTTTCAGCTTCAGCTTCTTCTGTTTCTTCGTCGTCGATTACCTCATCAACATATTTTGTTTCGTTAATATCCTTAGCCTGAGCAAGAATATCGCCTGCATTTTCCTGAACCTTTGTTACAACGCTCATAACACATTCTTTGGCACGAAGAACAGCAGCAGTTGTATGTGCATATACGTTCTTTGCATCTTTGCTTGTAAGTATTTTAATTCCGGCAGTTCCCATAAGAATACCGCTGATAAAGATAGTAGGTTTTTTCCAGTTTTTAATCATAGTTTTTTCCTCCTTAGCATAATTGTGTATATTGGTGATTCGCTGTTTTATGTCCATATTATTTTAAATTTATGTTTTATTGTTAAATCACCTTTAAATTGGTTTTAAAAATTTACACCCATATAATACACAATTTTTTTCCGTTTGACTATCCCCAAAAGTCAAAAAATATTTATTTTCGTTTTTTATTCTAATTTCGACATAAAAACTCTTGATTTTTATTAGTTTATGCTAACCTACTACTTTTTCGCTGAAATTCTATTGTATTTTTATACAAATTTATTAGCTTATGCTAACCGCAATTTTACGAACTCCGCTCGGAGATTGATTTTTGTACTTTTTGTACACTGCCGAAAATCTGCTCGGGCTTTCGTAACCGACCTTTGCGGCTATTTCGGACACACTCAGTTCCGTAGTTTTTAAAAGATATTCGGCTGTATTCATTCTGTATTCTCTCATATAGGAATCAACCGGTGCACCATATATATTTTTAAATATACTCTTGAGTGCCGTCTGTGAAATATAAAACTTTTTCGCAAGCTCTTCCAGCGTTATATGCCTGTCAAGATTATCTATAAGATACTTCTTTGCCTTTCTGACAATTTCAACCTGATCCTTATAGAAATACATCTTATCCGAAACAAACTCATTTCCACTGTATCCGTCAAGGAAAAGCAATAACTCAAGAACCTTAAGTCTGCAATATCCTTCAACAGCAGCTTCCCTTACATTATATAAATCATAGAATATATATCCGGAAGCTTCATGTGAACGGATAACCATACACTCTGTCTGGCACAGTCTTTCGGCAAGCTGTTTTACACTTATCGGATACCCGAATATTGAAGATGTAACATCATATACAGCCTTTTCCGCTGTACCTATCTCTATTTCAACCGATATTCCGTAATATCCGTCACCTTCGGGAACGCTTATATACCTTTTATAATCGGAATACATAAGCATTATATCTCCTGCTTCTATGCACACGCACTTTCCGTCGTTTCTTGTGTATTCAAGCCTGCCCTTCATGCAGTGATATATTTCAAAATATCCTCTTCCTTTGCTTTTAAATTTATAGGAATGATTTTTTTCAGCCTCATTTACAATTATTTCAGTACCCGGAAGGACGTTATAGCATAATTTATGTTCCAGCTGTCTGTTGAATACGTCCTTATTGTAATTATAAAGCTCATATCTTTCCATTGCACACATCCTGTTAAACGCACCTCCTGCCGAATTTAATCCAAATTTTGTTAGTTTTTACTAACTTAGTTAGTTCAATCTAACTTTAAATCAAAAAAAATAAAAACCGTCTATTAGCTTTACCTAACGAATTTTAGCATTACTTTATTGACTTGTCAATAAATCTTAAACAAATATTCTTTAAACAAATGGAAATAATTTTTAGCTTGTATACATAAATAATCTATGTAAATTTTTATTTTCAACTGCTATAATAAATTTGTCGGTTTATGCTGATTATATATTGATTATTCAAGCAATGCTGATATAATACGATTACGTAAATAATATTTACATAATTTATGACATCGTTTTACGATGTCATAAGTCGAAAACAGGTTTTCGACTTGTTTAAATTAGAGCATGAACGGTTCATTCCATCGGATTTTAAAAACCAAAAATCCTCGAAACTCTCCGTTCTCCTCGGCGAAAAGTGCGATTTCCGCCTGCGGATTCCACTCGGAAAACCCTTCGTTTTCCGAACCTTTCCGCTAAAAACTTAATTCCAAATATTTAGGAATAATTTACATAATTCTGTCGATTTTATTAATATTAAAAATTTTACTTTCTTTTATGGTATAGTATAAATAATAATGAGGTATTAACAACATGAATATACGGTCATACAGACGTTTTATTATAATTTCGGCCGCAATACTTGCCTTTACCGGCTGTTCTTCAAAAAAGGATTCCGGTGAAGATGCCGTAGCAGCGGTAATGTCCGAACTCGAAACAGCCGAAAGCTCTGCCGAAATTTGCAGCAGCTATACGGTAGCGGACAAAAAAATATCAATTCTGTTCAACGGCCTACCGGACAAAGACCTATTGCCACAGGTTATACAGATGCTTTCGGACGGAGGAATTTCAGCTTTATTCTTCACCGACAGCTCAGACACCGAAAAGCGTTCGGAAGATATTGCGGAAATAGTAAATTCCGGATTTGATATTGGCATTATGCTAAAAAGTATCGATGTCAAAAAAGCCGTTGAAGAAATATATAACGTAAAGCAGTCTTTTTCTTCACTGAATTACGAGCCTAAATACATAATGTCAGACGACGGAGAATATTCCGAGGAATTGCTTAAGGCCGCCGCATTGAGCGGTATAGACGGAGCCGTTTCTCCTGTGTGCACAATAAAGGCCGACGGTCTTTCATCTAAGGAAGATGCCGTAATGCTTCTGCACAGAACTACAAAAGGCTCTGTAATTTCCTTTGATATTGTCAACGAAAATAAGGACTCTGCCGCAGACAGCCTTATAAATACAGTCGGCTTTATGGCTGAGGCTCTTTCCGAAAAAGGCTTTTCTGCTGTTTCTGTTGCAGATTTAAAAGACAGCCAAAGCAGTACGGAAGTAATCAAAATTGATGAGAACGACAAACGCTTTGATATAAACAGCTATGAAAAGTATGTAACCGACAAGCCCTTCGGCATACAGGAAAGCGAAGCAAAGACAGAGGATTATTTCAACAATACCGTCTTTGTCGGCGATTCAATATCTGTAAAGCTGAGAATGTACGCTGAATATATGCGCAAAATAAACGGCTCGTTTATGGGCAACGCTCAGTTTCTTACAACACAGGGCTTGAGTGCCGGAAACGCCTTATGGGAGCTTACCGACGAATCAAAGCACCCATATTACAACGGCGAGCATATGCTCATACAGGACGCAATAGCAAAAATGGATGTTGACAAGGTTTACATAATGCTTGGAATAAACGATATTCCGTCATACAGCCTTGACCGCTATCTGGAAAACTATCAGACGTTAATATCATTAATAAAGGAACAGTCGCCTAATGTTGAAATATATATCCAGTCCATAACTCCCTGCATAGCAAGCAGAACAAAAATACCTACCAATAAGGAGATATTCACCTTTGACCTTGCTCTTGCAAAATTCTGTGAAGAAAACGGTTATAACTTTGTTGACGTCGCATATGCTATGAGAGATGAAAACGGAAATCTTCCGGACTCTTATTGCTATGACGCCGACACAATGGGACTGCATTTTACAAACGACGCATGCCAGAAATGGATAGACTTTTTACTTACACATACAAAACAGGAGGAATAAATCATGAAAAAAAGAATATTACTCGCAGGAATTATCACCTGCTTTACATTAATTGCAGCAGGCTGCTCTTCATCATCAAGCAATGAAACATCAGCAAAGGACGTTGATCTTAACGACGTATATACAAAAATAACCGAAACCGTAACTCTTCCCGGCGACATGAGCGAAATCTCCGAAAGTGAGCTTACCTCTCTTTACGGAATAGATATGGATGAGGTAAAGCAGTATGCCGGTTCCATAACAATGGTGAGCACATCAAGCGACGAAATCATTATGCTTGAAGCAACCGACAGCAATGCGGCGGCAGATTTAAAAGAAAAGGTAGATAACAGATACGAAGCAAAACTCAATGAAATGCGTGATTATCTTCCCGATGAATACGAAAAAATTAATGCCTGCAGTGTATATTCCGAAGGAAACTATGTTGCTATGTTTGTTTCCGATGATTCCGCTGCAATGACTGAAATTTTTAAAGAAGCAATAGGTAAATAACTTTTTAACCGAATAAATATCTGTTATAATAATATCCCGAACCGAGCCTTTCGGTTTGGGATAATTTTTAGCAAAAATAAAACGGCAGACAGGAGAATATTCTATGGTTTTCAGCTCCACAATATTTATTTTTATATATCTCCCCATTGCATTAATGCTTTATTACATAACTCCGTTCAAATGGCGTAATCTGGTTCTTCTCATAGAAAATCTTGTTTTCTACGGCTGGGGCGAACCCGTTTATGTTTTTCTTATGCTTGCATCGGTTGCGGTGGATTATTTTCTTGCATTAATGATTGAACGCTCACACAACAAAGGCGAAAAAGGCAAAAAATGGCTTATAATATCCATTATAATAAATATAGGCCTTCTTGTACTTTTTAAATACCTTACATTTATATGTGACACATTAAACGCTTTGTTCTCTTTGAACATAGCTTTAAAAATGAATATAGTAATGCCCATAGGCATATCCTTCTACACCTTCCAGAAAATGTCCTATGTAATAGACGTTTACAGAAACGACTGCAAGGCACAGCACAGCTTTACTGCCTTCGGTACATATGTCAGCCTGTTTCCGCAGCTTATTGCCGGCCCGATCGTTAAATATCGTGATGTTGCCGAGCAGATGGAAACGAGAAATACATCGGTTGACAAATTTTCCGACGGCGTATGTGTTTTTATTGTCGGTCTTTGCAAAAAAGTATTACTTGCGAACAGTATCGGTATTCTTTGGGATACGCTTTATAACAGCGGAAATCTGTCCGTTCTCGGTGCATGGCTTGCCGTTGCCGCTTTCACCTTCCAGATTTACTTCGACTTTTCCGGATATTCGGACATGGCAATCGGCTTGGGAAAAATGCTCGGCTTTGAGTTTAAAGAGAATTTCGATTATCCGTACATATCCAAATCCGCAACGGAATTCTGGCGTCGCTGGCATATATCCCTTTCCACATGGTTTCGTGAATATGTTTATATTCCTCTCGGCGGCAACCGAAAAGGTAAACTCCGTTGGTATATAAACATACTTATCGTCTGGGCGGCAACCGGTCTTTGGCACGGTGCAAGCTGGAACTTTATTGCATGGGGATTATTCTATGCCTTCTGGCTCATAATCGAAAAGCTGTTTTTGCTCAAACACCTTGAAAAAGGCAGAATACTTCCGCACATATATGCAATACTCATTGCAATGCTCGGCTGGGCATTATTCGCCTGCAACTCATTGTCGGAAGGCTTAACGCTTATCGGCTCAATGTTCGGAATAGGCGTATCGGCATTGGCTTCGCAGTCGGATATATTTTATCTTGTGAGCTATATGCCGTTGTTTGTGATACTTATAATCGCATCATCACCTTTAGTTAAAAACGCTTTCTTGTGCATTCCGGAAAAGAGCCGCAATGTACTGACTCTGATTTTATGCTTATTCGGTCTGATATTATGCACAGCATCCATAATAAGCTCCGGTTATAATCCGTTTTTGTATTTCAGATTTTGAGGCAGGTGAAAAACTAAATGAAGAAATTCTCAAAAATATTAACAGGAATATTCATCGCATGGATTGCGGTATTCATGCTTGCCATAATAGCATTGCCTGATAAAAGCTTTTCGGAAACCGAAAACCGATATTTGGCACAAAAGCCCGATTTTTCATTATCGGCATTGAAAAGCGGCAAATTCGCAAAGGATTTCGAAAGCTATATAAACGATCAGTTTGCCGGAAGAAACCTCTTTGTAAAGCTCAACACTCTTTCCGAATATGTCGTTGGCCAGAGAGAAATAAACAACGTATTTATCGGCAAAGACGGAACTCTCATGGGTGCACCTGTGTCCGAGGAAAGCATCGGGAATATGCAGAATACCGTTTCGGCAATAAACAGCTTTGCCGAAAAAACCAATGTACCTGTATATTTTGCACTTATACCGAGTGCCTATGACATATGCACCGAAGAACACAGAAACAGCTTTCCGTCATCAGATGAAAAATCGATTATTCAAAGCCTGTACGAAATGTCCGATGCTGAATGTATAGATATTTATGATGCACTCAGTTCTCACAGCAATGAATATATTTATTACAAAACCGACCACCATTGGACAAGCCTCGGTGCTTACTACGGTTACAGAACGATAGCCGATACAATGAATTTAGAGGCGAAAGATATTTCCGAAATGTCCGACACAACGGTAAACAGCGATTTTTACGGAACACTATATTCCAAAGTACCTCTGTTCTGGCTTAAAGGTGACGAAATACATACCTATGTTTCCGACAACGGAGTAAACGTAAAATCCTTCAACGGAAAGGACTGGTCGGACTCAAAACTTTATTTTGACGAAAATCTCAACATAAAGGATAAGTACACCTATTTCTTAGGTCAGAACGAACCGTTGATAGTTATAAACACAGAAAATACCGACAAACCTAAGCTTTTAATTATCCGAGATTCTTACAGCGACTCTCTTGCTCCATTTCTGACACAGAATTTTTCGGAAATACATTTACTGGATCCAAGATATTACAAGTTATCTGTTGCGGATTATGTTGCGGATAACAATATAGACAGTGTAATTATATGCTACAGTCTGTCAAATTTTTCAGAGGATAAAAATTTATCGCTTGTTTTGTCACGATGATTTTAATATCTCATACAAATAAAACCTTGAACCGATTGGATTTTTTAGCTCGAATGGTCCGATTTTTGCGTATAGCGGAAATCGGATTATTTTTTTATTGACAACTAAATAAAATTTTAATAATATCGCTGTTAGGATGTCCTAACCTAAATTTATTAAAAATATTATTAAATTTACAAAGGAGTAGCTATGAAATCACAACACAGAAGAAAACAAGTTGCCATGGCTGCCGTTGCAGCTATACTTTCAATGAGCACCGCCTGCCCTACCGTTACAGCTATGGCAGAAAGCAACAACATTGAAAATCTCGACGAAAATAATGATGTTATCAACGGCGAAAACGAAGTCAATGACGAAGAAGAAGTTAATGACAAAGTTGACAAGGACGTTGATAATGAAATCGACAACGAAGAAGAAATCAATGATGAAAACAATTCAGACGATTTAGACGAGTCTATCGACGACATTTCCTATGAAAACGAATTGGATTTACAGGACGCTGATATTGCACTTTATGCAGTTGATGATGTATTCGAAGTCGGTTCACTCACATATAAAGTTTTATCCGCTGACACAGTACAGGTCGGAGATGGCGATACAGCCATGACCGGTCTTTCCGGAAGTGTAACGATTCCTTCAAGCGTTAAATACGGCGGAACAACCTACAATGTTACAGCAATCGGCGACAAAGCATTTCTCAGATGCTCGGATATTACATTTCTTGAAATTCCCGATACTGTAACAGCAATAGGTAGACTTGCTCTTGCGGACTTGAACGTAAACACAATCACAATACCGGATTCAGTTGAAACACTCGGAGATAACGTGCTTTCCGGTGCAACAATGACAAGCGTAACACTTTCTTCAAAGCTTAGAACAATCCCTGACAGAGCATTCAATAGTTGCCCTAACCTCAGAGAAGTTACTATTCCCGACAGTGTTACAAAAATTGAAACATATGCCTTCAACAGCTGTAGCTCACTTACAACGATAACAATACCTAAAAACGTAGAATACATCGGAAAACAGGCCTTCTGGAGCTCCGCTCTCACAAATGTAACAATCGAAGGCAACAGCCTTACGGAAATCGATGACCTTGCTTTTGCTTTCTGCGAATCACTTAAGACCATCAACATTCCGTCATCAATCGAAACAATCGGAGAACAGGCTTTCCAGCATTGCGGAGTTCTTAAAACAACAGGACTTGAAACCGGCACAAGCAATCTTACAAGCATAGGAACCGAAGCTTTTTCATCAACTATGATTAAGTCAATTTCAATTCCGTCAACATGCACTGATATAAATAAAAATGCTTTCACAAGATGCTCAAAGCTCCAGGAAATCAATGTTGATGAAGAAAACAGCAAATATTCAAGCGAAGACGGTATTCTTTATGACAAAAACAAAGAAACTCTTTATTTATATCCGGCCGCAAAAACAGGTTCTTCCTACACAACTCCGGACGGCTTAAAAACAATCGGTGCTTACGCATTTGAAGAAAACCAGCGTTTAAGAGATGTTACAATAACTGACGGAGTTGAAACAATCGAACGTTCAGCCTTCCAGGGTGCAGGTGTTGAAACGGTCATTATGCCCGACTCGGTAACATCAATAGGCGAATTAGCTTTCTACAACAGCAAATCATTATCGGAAATTACTCTTTCCAAAAACTTAAAAGAAATTCTGGACTATATTTTCTATAACTGCTCATCACTTTCGGAGATTGAAATTCCGGCTTCAGTTAAGAAAATCGGTACCAGCATACTCTACGGCTGTGAAAGCCTCGAAAAGGTAACAATAAAGTCACCTGAGCTTACATCAATCAGCTCATCAGCCTTCAGCGGTACTCCCGACGATGTTGAATTTGATGTCGAAACAAACGCAATCAAAAATATGCTTATTGACACATGTGGTGTATCGGCGGACAACATAACTTCGGCAGGAAAAGATCCCAAGCCATCAATCGAGAACTTCACACTTGACGGAATATATTACAAGGTTCTTTCCGATCCGACAGACACTGCAAACGGAACGGTTCAGGTCGGAAGCGGATATTCAGGTTCCTTCGAAGTAACATTGGAAATGGCTAATTTAGTAACAATTCCCGAAACAGTTACGGAAGAAGCAACAGGAAATACATACACAGTCATTGCTATCGGAGAAAATGCCTTTGCCGCAGCTTGGGATTCAAGTTGGGAAGATAATAGACCGTCAAGAATTAAAAATATATCTATTCCAAAGACCGTAACAAGCATAGGCAAAAATGCCTTTTATAACGCAAGTAATCTTGAAACTATCACATTTGCCGAAGGCAGTCAGCTTACATCTATCGGAGAAAACACTTTTGATACTTGCACAAGTCTTAAAGAAATAGCACTTCCAGACGGATTTAAAACAATCGGAGAAGCCGCTTTTGCCGACTGCAAGGCTCTCAAAACAGCTACAGTCGGAAATACTCTTGAAGAAATCGGTACAGAAGCCTTCAAGCGTTCAGGTCTTGAATCAATCAACCTTCCCGCAACATTAAAGACAATCGGCACAGATGCTTTCTACGAATGCAACAGCCTTAAATCAATAAATGTTTCCGGAACAGGAGCATACACAAGCGAAGACGGCGTTCTTTTATCAGACAGAGGCAAAACTCTCTTAGTTTACCCTGCTGCAAAGACAACAACAGAATACACTGTTCCCGATTCGGTAGAAGCAATCACAGACAAGGCATTCTACGGAAACACAAGAATTATCGAACTCAACACAGGTAAGAATACAAAGACAATAGGCAAAAATGCTTTCGGAAACATGAGTGCTCTCACAACATTAACTATGGAAAACTCCGTTGAATCCTTAGGAGAGATGGCATTCTATTTCAGCAGCTGGAGCAGCTCAAGTAAGCTTGAATCGGTTACTCTTTCCGAAAAGCTTAAATCTCTTCCGAAGTATTGTTTCCGCGGCTGCAACTCATTGGAGGAATTAACAATTCCTAAGAGCGTTGAGCTTATCGACAGCGATTCGATTCCTTCATCGGTTGAAAATGTAACAATCAAATCAACAGGCGAAACAAGCGAAAGCTTAGTTGTAAAATCAGCCAACACATCTGCTAAATACAGAGTTGCTACAGAATCCGTTAAAGCAAAGCTTGTTGAATACGGAGTTCCCGAAGCAAACATAACAGTTGACGATACTCTTCTTGAGGACGGCGTTAAAGAGCCTTCATTCACAAAGAACGGTATTTCATACACAGTTACGGCAGATCCTACCGAAACAGAGCCCGGCGTAGTTTCTATCGAAAGCGTTGACAAAACAGTTGTTAACAAAGCCGGAGATTACACAATAGCCGGAACAGTAAGAAACAACGGTTATAACTATGTAGTAAAAGAAATCAAAGCAAGTGCTTTCAACGGTTGTGACAACATTGAATCAATCACAGTTCCCAACACAGTTGAAAAGCTCGGAGTAAATGCTATTGCCGGAAACTTAAACCTTAAATCAATTACATTTGAGACCGGCAGCAAGCTTACAACAATCGAAAACGGTGCTCTTTCCGACAACGGAAAGCTTGAAGCAATCACAATTCCCGCAAGCGTTAAAAATATCGGTGATTACATACTCGGTTGGAATTACAGCTTAGCAACAGTTGAATTCGAAGAAGGAACAACTCTCGACAACATCGGCAAGGGAATGTTATTCAGAGATGAGGCTCTCTCTTCAATTACTCTTCCTTCAACAGTAACAGTTATAAACGACGAAGCTTTCTATAACTGCAAGGCCTTAATTGAAATTGATTTAAGCAACATTGATGAAATCGGTGCGTATGCTTTCTATAATTGTGCATCACTCAAGGAAGCAATATTATCAAATGATGTAACAGAATTAAACGATGCTGCATTCTATGGCTGCTCATCACTTGAGAAAGTAAAATTAAGTGAAAAGCTTACTAAGCTTGGCGACCTTATCAGCGAGGACGCAGAAGAAGATGTTAAGGGCGTATTTTCCGGCTGCACTTCACTCAAGGAAATCGTTATTCCTAAGGGAGTAAACACCATCGGCAAGAACACATTCAACGGCTGCGAAAATCTCAGAAGAGTTATAATCGAAACAAGCTCACTTAAGAAGGTTGGAGCAAACGCTTTCAACGATGTGTCACCCGAAGCAGTATTCGTTGTTAAAAACAATGCTGCAAAGGACGAGCTTATAAGCGGTGGAAACATCAGCAAGGATAAAATAATCGTAACAGATGAGCTTGAAAGCATTCTTAAAAAAGCCGAAAACGCTAAGAAATCAAGCTACACAACAGATAAATACGAAACTCTTGTAAACGAAATCAACAATGCAAAGGATATTCTTTCAAAGCTTGACACAGTTACACCGGAAGAGTTCAACAATGCGGTTGATTCATTAACAACAGCATATAACGACAAAAAGAAGGACAACAACAGCGGTAGTCACGGCGGCAGTTACACACTTGACAACATAACAGGTGAAAATAAGAACAACAATAACAACAAGCCTTCAACAGAAGAGCCCGACAATGCATACGATCCTAAGGACGCTTCAAACTATGTAGACATCATTAACCACTATGCTTATACATATGTTAAGGACGCTATCGAAGAAGGTCTTATAAAGGGCGACACAGCAACAGCTTTCAATCCCGATAGAGCACTCTCAAGACAGGAGGCAGTTTATATGCTCTATATGCTTGACGGTGCGGATTACAGCGGAAACTCTGTATTCACAGACGTCTACAACAACAATCCTTATGCAGACGCTATTATGTGGGCATATGAAAACGGCATTGTAAGCGGTATCGGCGACGGTTTATTTGCTCCGACAGCAAACGTAACCCGTGAGCAGATGGCAGCCTTCATATACAGATACTTCACATTCAAGGGCATTGATGCATCAGACAGAGCCGCAGTTACAGGCTTCAACGATTATTCATCAATCTCCGAATATGCTATTGATAATATCTCATGGGCAGTTGCAAAGGGAATATACAAAGGAAGAACGGACAACACAATCGCTCCTAAGGATAACATCACAAAGGCTGAGGCTGCAATAACAGCACAGAACATTAAAGGCATTCTTTAATAAATAAGCTATAATACAAAAAGTAAGGCTTCCGACGAAATCGTCGGAAGCCTTTTTGCCAGCTGAAAAATAATCAAAGCTTATTCATTATATATTTTCCGTATTTTGTTTTTTCAAGCTCCTTGCCAAGCTTATGGAGCTCATCTCTTGAAATCCAGCCGTTATCATATGAGCATTCCTCGATACAAGCCACATATTTGCCTGTTTCTGCCTGGATTTTTCTTATTACCTCTCCACCTGCAAGAAGGCTGTCCTCTGTTCCGGCATCAAGCCAGACAAAATCCTTTCCGAGAGTTACAACATTAAGAGCGCCAAGCTTTAAATATTCGTTGTTTACCGATGTTATTTCAAGCTCGCCTCTTGCCGAAGGCTGAACATTTTTTGCAATCTCTACAACTCTGTTATCATAGAAATAAAGTCCGGGAACAATATAGTTTGACTTAGGATTTTCCGGCTTTTCCTCAATGCTTATTGCCTTTCCGTTTTCATCAAACTCAACAACGCCGAAGGCTCTCGGATCATCTACATAAACACCGAATATTGTTGCTCCGACTGTGTTCTGCTGTGCTTTATCAAGGCATTCCTTAAGTCCGTCGCCATAGAATACGTTGTCACCGAGCACAAGGCATACGGAATCGTCACCGATAAACTCTTCGCCGACAATAAATGCGTCCGCTATACCTCTCTGAACAAACTGCTCCTTGTAGCTTATGTTCATTCCCAATGAACTGCCGTCACCGAAAAGTCTTTCAAACTGTTCAAGGTCATAAGGCGGAACTATGATAAGTACATCTTTTATTCCGGCATGCTGAAGAACCGCAAGCGGATAATAAATCATCGGTTTATCATAAATAGGAAGCAACGGTTTGCAAACCGGCTTAGTCATAGGGTATAATCTTGTTCCTTTTCCTGCCGCTAATATTATTCCTTTCAAAATTCATCTCTCCTCAAATCGTATATCTTTAGTGTATAATCAATACATTGATTGTATATTGTTTCATTTGTATATATGAAAGCACTGTTACCGAATATATTTTACCATTTTACGACATGTACGTCAATAAATACTTACCTCTCAAAAGACATTTATACCAGTTTTTAGTTGAAATCATACAATAATTTTAACTAATCCGCTTGACTCCGCATATATGCCTTTTACGACATTTTTTATAAATACATTCTCCTGCAATGCCATATCTATCAGCTTATTTATATCCGTCAGATATTCGTTTACTATGTTTTTCATTTTTTCATAACTGTCATATTGATTTTTATTTTTTTCAATAAGCTTGTCTGTTTCCGACAACCTTTCTTTAAGCTCATGCAACTCTATTATATCGTTTTCATACATATTAATAAGCTTGACTCTCTGTCTTTTCAGCTTAGATATATCGACATCATTATTCATACTGTTTTGTTTTTCTGTCTGCCGTATTACTTCTGCCTTTACCTTATCCATAAAAGCGTCTTTATCGGTAGAAACCCGGCAATAGGCTGCGGCTCGCAATGCTGCCATAAAAATCACCGCCGGTTAAAAATGTCTTTTTCGTTACTGCCGTATGAACGGTACTTTTGCTTATGCCGAACTTTTTCGCCGTTTCTCTCACTGTTGATTTTGAACTGATAATAAAATTTGCAACCTCTACTGCTCTTTGTTCTATATAACTTTTCAAAATAACACTCCTGTTTTAAATATATTTCAGTTATTTATATGAAAAACTGTATATAAATATTCGGACAGACCGATATGCTAATACATCTGCTTATATCACTGTTGCAGTTTAAAGTTTTAAAATATGTCATAAAAAATCTACTGTTAATTTGTTATAAATTCCTATACTAAGCAGCATTATTTGAACAATCTATATTTTTTCACAGCAAAAAGCCATTAAAAGCGCAAAAATCTATACATTTTTTAACCGTTCTATGACAATTTAGCGATTGAAAGCTTTAAACAAGCGTTGTATAATAAGCTTAACCGTTTGTGAGGCAAACGGAGCAAATTTTTTATTTTTTAGGAGGAAATTATTATGAAGAGATTTTTAGCGACAGTTGTTGCTGTTACTACTGCTCTTGCTCTTACAGCATGCGGAAGCAGTTCAACAAACACAACAACAGATGACAAATCAGCAGAAAACACAGAAACCACAGACGATACAACATATAAAATCGGTGTTCTCCAGCTTACACAGCATGCGGCACTCGACAAAGCAAACGAAGGCTTTATCGCTGCTCTTGACGAATCAGGCATTAAATACGAAGTTGACCAGCAGAACGCATCAGGCGAACAGTCAGCATGCCAGACAATCGCTGAAAAGCTTGTAAACGACGGAAACGACCTTATCTATGCAATCGCTACACCTGCAGCTCAGGCTGTTGCCGGTGTTACATCAGAAATTCCCATCGTTCTTTCAGCCGTAACTGACCCTGCGGAAAGCGGTCTTGTTGCTTCTAACGATGCACCCGGCGGAAACGTAACAGGTACATCAGACCTTACACCCGTAAAAGAACAGATCGAACTTCTTAAACAGATTCTTCCCGATGCTAAGACAGTAGGTATCCTCTTCTGCTCATCAGAATCTAACTCAGAAATTCAGGCTGCTATGGCAAGAGAGGCTTGCGAAGCAAACGGTCTTGAACACATCGATTTCACAGTTTCATCTTCAAATGAAATCCAGACAGTTGTTGAATCAATGGTTGGCAAAGTAGACGTTATATATGCACCTACTGACAACACAATCGCTGCCGGTATGCCTACAGTAAGCATGATTGCAACAGACAATGGCCTTCCTATCATCTGCGGCGAACAGGGTATGGTTGATGCAGGTGGTCTTGCTACATACGGAATTGACTACTATCAGCTTGGCTACATGGCTGGCCAGATGGCAGTAGAAATCCTCAGAGACGGTGCAGATCCTGCAACAATGCCTATTGGATATCTTTCAGCAGATCAGTGCGAACTTTCTGTTAACGATGAAACAGCAGCCGCTTTAGGTATTGACGTTTCAGGTCTTAAAAAATAAGAAGTAAAAACTATTAATTACAGAAGCTGTGTCCGGCACAAAGCCGAGGCACAGCCTTCTGTACGTTTAAAAACAGTCTGTCAGGTATAAGGTGTATACAGTAAAATAGTATACCTCTTATACCTGATAAACTATCAATCAGGTATGAAAAACAAAGAAAATAAAAGGTTATAAAAATGGGGGTTATTTAATGAACGGTTTACTTACATCCCTTATGGGTGCTACTGCACAGGGCGTTTTATGGGGCATCATGGCGCTCGGTGTATACATTACTTATAAGCTTCTTAAAATATCCGACCTTACGGTTGACGGAAGCTTTGCTCTCGGCGGCTGTGTATGTGCAGTCCTTATTTTAGGCGGCATGAGTCCGGCTTTAGCCACTCTTATTGCTATAATTGCCGGTCTTGCGGCAGGTGCCGTTACCGGTATTCTTCACACGGTATTCAATATTCCGGCTATACTTTCCGGTATACTTACACAGATTTCTCTTTGGTCAATCAACTTAAGAATAATGAGCGGCAAAAGCAACCTTCCGCTTCTTAACTCCGAAACAATAATAAGCTTTTTTGTAGGTCGTTCCGGAAGCTCAACTATTGAATCGGCATCGGGCTTTGCAAAGGCTCTCGGTATGACACAGTCAACAGCGTCACTTATTATCGGTATTGTTATTGCTGTTGTAATAGTAGCTATTTTATATTGGTTCTTCGGAACAGAAATCGGCAGTGCCTTAAGAGCAACCGGTAACAACGAAGCTATGATAAGAGCTCTCGGCGTAAACACAAACCGCACAAAGCTTCTTGCTCTTATGATTTCAAATGCCCTTGTTTCATTCTCCGGCGCTCTCGTTGCACAGAGCCAGAAATATGCCGATGTCGGCATGGGAACAGGTGCAATCGTTGTTGCTCTTGCCTCTATCGTAATCGGTGAAGTTTTCTTCAAATATGCAAGAAACTTTGCATTAAAGCTTACTTCGGCAGTTGTCGGTGCAATCGTATATTTCATAATTCGTGCCGTAGTTCTCCGTCTTGGTATGAATGCTAACGACATGAAACTTCTCTCTGCTATAATCGTTGCCGTTTCACTCTGTATCCCTGTTGTAACACAGCGTATAAAAGAGAAGCAGGCATATTCGGAAGAAGGAGGCGAAGAATAATGCTTAACATTGTAAACGTAAGAAAAACCTTCAACAAAGGTACCATAAATGAAAAGAAAGCATTACGCGGTGTAAATCTTCATCTTGATGAAGGTGACTTTGTTACTATAATCGGAGGAAACGGTGCCGGTAAATCAACAACGCTTAACATGATAGCCGGTGTTTATCCCATTGATTCGGGAAAAATAGAAATCGACGGCATTAATATTTCAAGAGAGCCTGAATACAAACGTGCCAAATACATCGGCCGTGTGTTCCAGGATCCTATGCTCGGAACAGCCGCCGATATGGAAATACAGGAAAATCTTGCTCTTGCACTCAGAAGAGGCCAAAAAAGAGGTCTTGGCTGGGGCATAAAATCAGAAGAAAAGGAAATATATCACGAACAGCTCAAAAGACTCGGTCTTGGTCTTGAGGACAGAATGTCAAGCAAGGTAGGACTTCTTTCCGGCGGTCAGCGTCAGGCACTTACTCTGCTCATGGCTACTCTTAAAAAGCCTAAGCTTCTTCTTCTTGACGAGCATACAGCGGCTCTTGACCCTAAAACAGCCGCAAAGGTTCTTGAACTCACAAACGAAATGGTAACCGGCGAACATCTTACTGCACTCATGGTAACACATAACATGAAAGATGCTATTGCAATCGGAAACCGACTTATAATGATGAACAACGGCAAAATAATATATGATGTTGCCGGAGATGAAAAGAAAAACCTTACGGTTGATGACCTTCTCGTTAAATTCAGCGAGGCGGCAGGCGAAGAGCTTTCAAACGACCGTATGATGCTTGCAAAATAAATTAACCGCAAAATTAATGGCATATGGGTGTCAAACCCATATGCCTTATTAGTTGTCGACAAAGTCGACAACTAAGCCGAAATCTTGTCATGACTTTTGCTTTGCAAAAGTTGCTACGCAACCGCACCTTCTTGTGCGGTCAGCAATTTCGACTTGTTTAAACAGAGGCATGAATAGCTCATTCCATCGGCTAAAGCCTTGAAACTATTGACCATGCAAGATAGTATGGTGGCGAAGCAACTTTCGTTTACGAAAGTCATGACTATTGTTTCCTAATACCTTCTGCTGTACAAAATAACTTTATCTAAAATTTAAAAGCTGCTAATGCAATTTTCATAACTGCCAGTGCCACAGAAACACCTTCCACCGTTCTTTCCGTTTGAATATCCGTTATCGGTTCAATATTCATTGTTTCAAATATCTGTCGGCTTATTTCCGATTGACAACAACCTGCAACAGCTATATTTTTAACCTTAGGCTCTATTGCATATGCCATAAACGCCGCAACGGCAGATATATCATCATCAATCATAACCGGCATATCGCAAAGCACTCCTCCGAGAAACAGTCCGGACATTGCCGCAATTTCAAAGCTTCCTACTGTGCTCAATATCCTGTTTACCGACTTAAAGCTATATTTCGATACGATTTCTTTTGCACAATCTGATATAGCATTATACCCTGTCAAAGCATACAGCACAGCCTCCATCGGAATATTTCCGCCGCTGTTTATCGATGATGCACCGATAATTTTATAATCTCCGATTTTTAACGACTTAACCATTTCTATGCCGCTTCTTACCGCAAACGCCATACTTTCGTCGGACATTGCCGGTTTATACATTATATTTTCCGTACCGTCAGCCGTCTTTCTGTCTATGAGCCATTCACTCATTGCTTTGTCCCTTATGCCTGCATTCAATGTGAATACGTCTGCATCAGCCGCTTTTGCCATTCGGCTGTACTCCGATTCGCCTCCGGCTGTTTTTACCGCAATTTCCGCTATACTGCTGTCGGCTATTCCGTTGTCGGCACACATAATAACAACTGCCGATTTAGAAATATCAGCCTTGCCTTTTTTCTGTATATATGCAATTTTATCCAACGTTTTATATATATTTATAAACTTCATTTTCAATACCTCTCAAGTTTATTATTCCTAAATATTAGTATAAAAAATTATCTGTGTCAAACATTGACACTTCAGCTCATACAGTGCTACAATTCATAGGCACATCAAATATTTTAATGGAGAAATTTCAATGCGAAAACAGTTTTATAAATATGTTATTCCATCTGTTCTTGCCTTCGCCTTATCCGGCGTATATGCAATAGTAGACGGATTTTTTATCGGAAACAGTGTCGGCGACATCGGTCTTGCCGCAATAAACATAGCCTATCCCATAACAGCATTTATTCAGGCAATAGGAACCGGAATAGGAATAGGAGGTTCGGTGGAGCTTTCCATAAACATCGGAAAAAACGATATTAAGGCTCAAAAAAGCTATTTTACAGCCACAATATTTATGCTTATATTGGCAAGTATACTCTGTACCGCAATATTATATTTTTCATCACCGAGGCTTTTGACTGTTTTCGGTGCGGAAGGTGAGCTCCATTCCTATGCAATGGATTATATAAGTATAATAATATTGGGTTCAGTATTTCAGATAATGGGTACGGGACTTGTTCCGCTCATAAGAAATGTAGTTACATCATCAGCTGCAATGCTCGCCATGCTTGTCGGTTTTGCAACAAATATAATCCTTGACTACACACTTATATATATTTATTCCTTAGGCATTGCCGGTGCAGCAATCGCTTCAATAACCGGACAGGGACTTACAATGGCAATATGTATAGGAATACTTGCAAAAAAATCAAACTATTTTTCGGTAACGGCAATAGGTAGCTTAAGCGGATTTATAGATCTTGTAAAACATATAATTGCTGTCGGACTTTCGCCATTCGGCCTTACGTTTTCACCGAATATTACACTTATAGTAATAAATAAAAGCGCAATAGTAAATGGCGGAGATGTTGCCGTATCATGCTATGCGGTCATTGCTTATATTCTTTGTGTTGTACAGCTTCTTTTACAGGGTGTCGGCGATGGCTGTCAACCCATATTGAGCCGTTATTACGGAGAAGGAAACAAAAAGCTTTTAAAGCTTAACAGAAGTATAGCCTACAGATTTACATTTGCACTTTCTCTGGTATGTACCGTGCTTATGATTGTCTTGCGCAGTCAGATACCTATACTTTTCGGAACATCTGAAAGCGTTGCAGAGGCCTGTGCAAATGCCTTTCCAATATTCTCTGCCGGATTGATATTCTTCGGCTTCACAAGAGTTACAACATCATATTTTTATGCAACACAACATTCTCTTCCGGCTTATGTGCTCATATACGGCGAGCCTGTTCTGTTGTTTATTATATTGTTGTTTATACCTCATATTTTCGGAATAAACGGCGTATGGGCGGCAACACCGATTGTCCAGGTAATTATGGCCTGCTTAAGCCTTATAATTTCTAATAGAAAGAAATACAAAATATAAAACAATTCCTCTGCCGCAATGACAGAGGAATATTTTTTGCTTATTTGGATTATTTATAATATTTTTCAAGTCTTTCTATTAACGGCTGTTTTTCTTCCTCCGGCATAAATGATGCTTTTACGGAATTTATGTTCATCTTGATAAGATCTTTATATTCAAAGCCCATCTGATTAAGGCATCTGTCATATTCCTTATCAAGGTTTATATCCGACAATATCATGTTGTCGGTATTTATGGTTATATTCATACCCATATCAAAAAGCTTTTTCGCCGGATGCTCCTCATAGCTCGGCTGTGACTGACACTGTATATTGCTTGTCGGGCATATTTCAAGAGTAACGCCTTCTTTAATGGCGCTTTTGCAAAGCTCTTTATCATCAAATATATGATGTCCATGTCCTATTCTTTTAGATCCGAAATCCATTGCATCTCTTACGGTATCAGGACCCTGACTGTCACCGGCATGACATGTGAACGGTATGCCAAGCTCCTTTGCCAGATCAAATATCGGGTGGAAATTTTTAAGCGGCACAATGCCTTCCGCACCGGCAAGATCTATTCCGCAAATGCCTTTTCCGAGATAATCCTTTGCAAGTCTTACCGTTTCTAGATTTTCCTCCATATTTGCGGTTTCCGGGCCAACGCTCATTGTACAGCATATAACACCGATTTTAATCGACGGACAATTCTCTATACCTTTGTTTATTCCGTCAATAACCGCCTCTATTGCATCTTTCTGTGTAAGTCCGTTTCTTGTATGTAACTGTGGTGCAAAACGTATCTCTGCATATGCAAGCCCCTGTCCGGCCAAAAGCTCAACAAGCTCTTTTGCGGTTCTGGATATTGCCGAACTGTCCTGCATTATCTGAAGTGGCATTTCAAATCTTTCAAGATATTCGTTTACACTTCGGCAATCGGCTGTCACCACAATAAATTTTTTAAAATCGTCTATATTGTCAGCAGGAAGTTTTATATTACGTTCCTTTGCCATTTCCCATGCGGACTCAGGCAACATAGAACCGTCCAAATGCAAATGCAGATCAAGCTTCGGAAAATCATATTTCATAATAAAATCACTCCTATCAGGTATATCCAAAAAATAATTTTTATCTGTCCTCAATTTTAAAACAGGCCGATTTCAAACGAAACCGACCTGTGAATTATACATATATTAGTCAAATAATGTAGAAATTGAAATACCCTCATGGATACGATTAATTGCATCGGCAAAAATAGGTGCAACCGAAAGCTCTTTAATCTTAGAAATCTTCTTTTCGGGAGGAAGCTGTATTGTGTTAAGCACAACAAGCTCATTTATAGGTGAATCCTGAATTCTGTCGATTGCAGGGCCTGATAATACGGCATGAGTACAGCAGGCGTCTACCTCGATAGCTCCTCTTTCAACGAGTGCTCTTGCGGCATTGCAGATTGTTCCGGCTGTATCGATCATATCGTCAACAAGGATTACTCTCTTGCCGTCTACGTTACCGATAATATTCATAATTTCGCTGACATTTGCTTTAGGTCTTCTCTTATCGATGATAGCGATAGGAATATCAACTCTTGTTGCAAAGCTTCTTGTTCTGCCTACGCTTCCGAGGTCAGGTGAAACTGCAACAAACTCATCAAGCTGGTCAGCATATTTTTCACGATAGTAATTTGTAAGTATGGGATTTCCCTGAAGATGATCCACAGGAATATCAAAGAAGCCCTGAATCTGAGCACAATGTAAATCCATTGTAAGGACTCTGTCTGCTCCAGCTGTTGTTATAAGATTAGCTACGAGCTTAGCACTGATTGGATCTCTTGCTCTTGCCTTTCTATCCTGTCTTGCATAGCCATAGTAAGGAATAACAGCTGTAATTCTTCCGGCTGATGCTCTTCTCATTGCATCAATCATAATAAGTAATTCCATAAGGCTGTCATTAACAGGCTGTGATGTAGACTGGATAATATAAACATCCGCACCACGGATTGTCTCGTTAATTTTTACGGAAATTTCACCGTCACTGAACTGTGTAACCTCTGCCTCTCCAAGTGAAAGGAAAAGATTCTTTGCTATTGCCTTTGCAAGTTCAGGGTTTGAGTTGCAGGAAAAAACTTTAATATTGCTTCTGCCTGTGTACATCATTTCAATTTGTCCCCCTATTCGGTAATCAGTCATTTTCGGCTTCACATAGCCATTCCACTATATATGGTACAACACAATATATCAAAATTCAACATAAAAACTATTCAAATTTTTACTTTAATATACCACAAAATTTTACTTTTTAACCCAACCTGTCTTATTTATCTGCCTTTCTCTGGCAATAGCGAGACAATTTTCCGGTACTTCGTCCGTTATGGTTGAGCCTGCGGCTATATATGCTCCCTTTCCCACTTTGACAGGTGCAACAAGATTTGTGTTACAGCCGATGAATACATCATCACCAATAACCGTTCTGAATTTCTTGTTTCCGTCATAGTTTACCGTAACCGTTCCGCAGCCGAAGTTAATTCTTTCTCCGACATCGGAATCACCGATATATGTCAGATGGGATACCTTTGTTCCGTCACCAACATTTGAGTTCTTAACCTCAACAAAGTCACCGATTTTTACATTCTTTCCTATTGCACAGTTGGGACGGATATAGGCATAAGGGCCTACTGTTGTATTATCGTCCACAGAAGACTCGATAGCTGTTGAATACTGGAATTTAACGCCGTTTCCGAGCTTTGTATCGGTAAGTCTTGAATCCGGACCGACAACACAGTCCTCTCCGATAACAGTTTTTCCTTCGATAACAACTCCGGGCAAAAGCACAGTGTCACATCCTATTATCGCGTCGGCATCGATATATGTTCTTGAAGGATCAATTATTGTAATACCGTTTTCCATATGGTATCTGTTAATTCTGTTTCTCATAACAGCTTCTGCCTCTGCAAGCTGCACTCTTGAGTTTACTCCGGCAAATTCGTCCGCATCGTCAACGACCATAGCGTTTACCTTTCCGCCGTCGGAAAGAATTATCTCCAATGTATCGGGAAGATAATATTCCTTCTGTGCATTGTCGTTTTTCAACAACGAAAGGCCTTTTTTAAGAGCTGTTCCCTTAAAGCAGTAAATTCCTGTATTTATTTCTTTTACGAGTTTTTCCTCATCTGTTGCGTCCTTATGTTCAACATTTTTAACAAAAAGTCCGTTTTCATCTCTTATTATGTGTCCATAACCGGCCGGATTATCCACAATAGCAGAAATAATTGTTATGCTGTTATCCTCTTTTCTGTGATAATCAAGCATTTTTTTGATTGTTTCTGCGGTAATAAGCGGTGTATCACCATAAAAAACAATAATATCGGCATTATCTTCTATAAAATCTCCTGCCTGCATTACCGCATGGCCTGTTCCAAGCTGTTCACTCTGTACGGCAAATTTAACATTTCTATCCTTTAATGTTTCCTTTACCTGTTCTCCGCCATGACCGATAACAACACATATATCATCTGCACCGGAGCTTCTTGCTGTGTCAATAACCCAGTCAACCATTGTTTTCCCCTGAACCTTGTGAAGAACCTTAGGAAGTTTAGACTTCATTCTTTTGCCTTCGCCGGCGGCAAGGATTACAGCTTTAAGTTTATTCATAAAAATCTCTCCATTTGCTCAAAATTAAATTTTTAAATCCGTTTCTAACGCTATTATATTTTTTTATTAACGAATTGTCAAAAATAATTATTATATACACGTAAAAAGCGGCATCTGGTTATCAGACACCGCCTAATTACTTATTCCATGTTGTGTTCTCTTTCAAAAGCCTCTTCTTCAAGGAGTGCGGCTTCGTATTTTTCAAGCACAAGTTTCTGTATTTTGTTCCTTGTTTCCGCATTTATGGGATGAGCAACATCTCTGAACTCTCCGTCTGCTGTTCTTCTGCTCGGCATAGCAATGAAAAGACCTTCTTCTCTTTCGATTACCTTTATATCATGGATAACGATTTCGTTATCAAATGTAACCGAAACAACTGCTTTCATTTTTCCTTCCTTATTTACCTTTCTGACTCTTATATCTGTTACTTCCATTCTGCCCTTTCCTTTCTGAATACCAATGATGTTATATCATCTGTATTTTATTTCAGTTATTCTGATGTTATTCTGATTTTTATTCTCTCCTTGTATATCTAATAATAACACAAATTTTACTAAATCAGTAGTCTTTTATTATATTACATCATTTTTCTTTACAACTAATGGCGTATCCGCAAGACCTATAACACTTTTTCCTTCGGTAACAACAACATTTTTATCAAGAATTGCATTTTCAACAACACAGTCGTTGCCGATATAACAGCCTTCCATAAGTATGGAATTTTTAATTGCCGCTCTGTCGCCTATAAATGTTCTTCTAAAAAGCACCGAATGCTCAACTCTGCCGTTTACTATTGTTCCGCTGCCTATAAGCGAATCCTCAACATCGGCATTCATATTGTATTTTGCAGGAGGCTCGTCCTTCGGCTTTGTATCGATATACGGCTCCTGTTTTGTGAACAAATCTCTTACGTCTTTATCAAGAAAGTCCATATTTGTTCTATAATATTCGCTTATGCTTGCTCCGGCACTTCTCCAGTAGCCGTCAAATTCATAGCCGTATATTTTGAGCTTCTTTCTGAGTCGTATAACAATATCTCTTACAAAATCATATCTGCCCTCTGCAATTATTGTTTCAAGCAGATCTATGAGCATTTCTCTGCCTATGACATATGTTCCGAGCGATACGCTGTGTCCGACAGGCTCAAGTGGCTTTTCCTCAAAATCAATAACACGCTTGTCCTCGTCCATCTGCATAACGCCGTATTTGGACAAATCTTCATTTTCTATATTTTTATATACTATTGTTAAGTCTGCACCTTTTGCCACATGATATTCTATAACCTTCTTGAAATTCATTTTGTAAACCGAATCTCCGGAGGCAATAACAACATAAGGCTCATTACTTCTCTGCAAAAAGGTAAGATTCTGATAAATTGAATCCGCAGTTCCTCTGAACCATGATGAATTATCCATGCTTGTATAAGGTGAAAAAACGAAAAGTCCACCTTTTTTTCTTCCTAAGTCCCACCATTTTGATGAAACAAGGTGGTCATGGAGCGATCTTGAATTATACTGTGTAATAACCGCAATTTTTCCTATTCCGGAGGCTGTCATGCTTGTAAGCGGAAAATCTATGGCTCTGTAACTGCCGCCAACGGGCATAGCTGCTGCCGCCCTGAATGCCGTTAAATCGCCGAGACGCATTTCACTGTTTCCTCCGGCTAAAATAATACCGACTGCTTTCATAATCTGCTCTCCTCCTTAATAACGGATTTTCCGCTTGCAACAACACCGTCCGGATAGTCCTCAGCAGAGGTTTTTCCGTATATAACGCAGTTCTTGCCTATATGCACGCCGTCGGGTATAACGGAATTTTCTCCGACAACGGTTATTCCCGTATTATAGATATTGGGCTTAAGCTCGTTGGGAATGTTTTCGCCTTCACCGAGAACAGCACCCTTTCCTATAATGTTGTTTCTATCGATTATACATCTGTCAACAACAGCACCTTCTTCGATAACAACATTTTCCATAAGTATTGAATCTCTTACGACCGCACCTTTTTTGATAAGCACATCAGGACCAAGTACCGAAGAATGAACCTCTCCGTAAACCTCACAGCCTTCCGATGCAATGGACTGCTGGAGCTTTGCTCCTCTGCCAACATACTGAGGCGGCTGATTATCGGTTTTGGTATATATTTTCCAGAATTTATCATAAAAATTGAATTCGGGAACTGTTTTTATAAGCTCCATATTTGCCTGCCAATAGGATTCTATTGTTCCGACGTCCTTCCAGTAGTCATTAAATCTGTAAGCATATAATGTTTCTCCGTCGGCAAGCATTTTAGGAATAATGTGCATACCGAAGTCACTGTTTGAATGCACCTTATTATCCTCTATAAGTGCCTCTCTGAGCTTTTTCCATGTGAATATGTAAATACCCATTGATGCGAGATTGCTCTTTGGATTCGCCGGTTTTTCTTCAAATTCATATATTTTATCATCATCGAGAGTATTCATAATTCCGAAACGGCTTGCCTCTTCAAAGGGAACCTCAAGAACAGCTATTGTAGCTGTGCAGTTATTGGCCTTATGGAACTCAAGCATTTTTGAATAGTCCATTTTATAGATATGGTCACCGGAAAGAATAAGCACATATTCCGGATCATATCTGTCGATATACTCAAGATTATGATAAATGGCATTTGCCGTTCCCATGAACCAGTCGCCCATTTCTTCTCCGCCCTTAACGTGCGGAGCAAGTATGGTAACGCCGCCGCTTTTTCTGTCCAGATCCCATGGAATACCTATGCCGATATGCTGATTTAACATCAGAGGCTGGTATTGTGTCAGTACGCCTACCGTATCAATACCCGAGTTAATACAGTTGCTGAGCGGAAAATCAATTATACGATATTTTCCGCCGTATCTTACTGCCGGTTTTGCTGTGTTTTTAGTAAGAATTCCAAGTCTGCTTCCCTGTCCTCCGGCAAGCAGAAGTGCCATTATTTCCTTCTTTTCCAAATATACCGCCTCCTTAATGTAATTCCAACGGTGATAAACTTCATAATATTATTTCTGTAACAATATTACATATTTAATTTATCTATTAATTTTACCATATATAACATAAATAAAAAATAGTATTATTTCACCAAAATATATTTATATATTTTAATAAGCCTTTTTTTAATTTCTTTTAATGCAACAGAGTAGATTTTATTTGCTTATTGTAGTATACTTTCTTTAAATATCAATCTGAAAAAAATCGTATAGAGGAAGTCTTAAATATGAATATTAATTTATCAAACAACAATCAGCATATACATTTCATAGGCATTGGCGGCATAAGTATGTCCGGTCTTGCAGAAATACTCAATTACGAAGGCTTTACAATAACCGGTTCGGATATAAAAGAATCCGGAATTACCGACAGCCTTAGAGCACAGGGCATTAAAGTAAGCATAGGACAGAAGGCAGAAAACATAGAGAACGGAACAGATCTCGTTGTTTACACCGCCGCTGTTAAGCACGACAATCCCGAAATGCTTGCGGCAGAAGCAAAAGGCATAACCGTAATCGAGCGTGCTACACTTTTAGGTGCAATAATGGACAGATACAAAAACAGTATCGCCGTTTCCGGAACACACGGAAAAACAACAACAACATCTATGATCTCCGAAATAATAATGGCCGCTAAGCTTGATCCGACAATCACAGTCGGCGGAATACTTCAGTCCATAAACGGAAATATCCGTCTTGGTTCATCGGATTATTTCATTGCCGAGGCCTGCGAATATTTCGATAGCTTTCTTCATTTCAAGCCTTATGTAGGAGTAATACTTACAGTAGACGCAGACCATCTTGATTATTTCAAAAATCTCGAAAACATAAGACATTCATTCCATAAGTTTGCCGGAAATATTGCCGACAACGGAACTCTTGTTATAAACACAGCTGTTGATAACTATAAGGAATTAACAGACGGAATAAAGGCAAAGGTAGTAACATACAGCAGTACAGACAGCAATGCCGATGTTTCGGCAACCAACCTTACCGTAACCGAAAAGGGTGCATATCATTTTGATATAGTAAGAAACGGAAAACCCGAATGCCATGTTGCACTCAAGGTTCCCGGAAAACACAATGTTGACAACGCTCTTGCCGCATTTGCCGCCGCAAAAGCTTTTGATGTCGATAACAGTGCCATTGTTGCCGGACTTGAAAGCTACACAGGCACGGACAGACGTTTCCAGTACAAAGGAAAATTCAACGGCGTAACCGTAATTGACGATTATGCACATCACCCGACAGAAATAAAGGCTACTCTTGCTGCCGCAAAGAACATTGAGAAAAATAAGCTCTGGTGTATATTCCAGCCTCACACATATTCAAGAACCTATAACCTTATCAACGAGTTTTCAACAGCCTTTGAAAATGCGGACAAAATAATCGTTGCCGATATTTATGCCGCAAGAGAAAAGGATACAGGCCTTATAAACTCAAAACAGCTTGCCGAGCATATAAGAGCCAACGGAAAGGACGCCGAATATGTAGGCGATTTCGAGGCCATTAAGGATTATGTACGCAAAAACTGTTCGGAAGGCGATTTGTTGATAACTATGGGTGCCGGAGATGTCTATTTAATAGGCGAAGCACTGGTTGAGGACTAAGTTATCCACAGTGTCCACAAAGTTATTAACAGGTTTTACACACATTTTCCAACTGTCAATAATTTTTCAGAAAAAAAATAATTTCGTCATAACGTAGAAAATACCTCTTCTCAGACAACACAGAAGAGGTATTTTTATTAAATTCAACAATAAATTTCAGCATATTTCATTAAAATATTCTTTGTCTTATACTTAACATATATATTCCGCAATTTGAGCTGTTTTTTGCCTATAAACATATCCACAGGACTATCAACAGCGTTTTTAACAGCTTATTTTTCTTTTTACGACATCATATATGCTCCAGAATATCAATGTAACCGCATAACAAAGCACAAATCTTGCCAAAAGCATTGCCTTTGCGGAATATATTCCGAAATAATTCAGCAGATAATTGCAATAGTACAGCATAAGACAGTGTGAAAGATATATATTATAGCTCTGCCTGTTTACAAAAGACAAAACCGTTTTATCCACAATTCCGCTGAATTTTATACCCAACATAAACACAAGCATTATTGCAAAAATGCAGTAAGCAATGTGTATATATTCCATAACGGGGATAATTCCTACGGTATTGTTTATATATAGTCCAAAAGAATCCGCAAACGCAAAAATTAAAAATGTTATCAACAATTTTCCTTTATTTTTATCTAACATGTGGATAAACCTTTCATAATTTCTGCCGGCTGTACAGCCCCATATCCAGTAAAAAATATATTTTAAAAATATTCTGTCATTATACCGGAATCCGGACGCATACCGCCCAAACAGCACCATTATGCACATTGATATGACGCACAGCATCATGCCGTTGAAATTATCCGTTAATTTGAGCCACAGCGGCATTAACAGATAAAACTGGACTATTACAACAACAAAATAAAAATGGCTTATCATGTCGCCTTTGACGATATAGGTGCATATTGCTTTTATTGAACCCGTTGACAAAATGAAATATCCAAGCGGTATAAGTGCCAGATAAAATATTATATTCCACAAAATATACGGTGCTATAACCGTTTTAACTCTTGATTTCATAAATGACGGATACTTAAAACCGCTGTTTTGTTTTCCGCAATATCTCATCGAATATTTCAATGCACTGATAAAAATAAAGCCCTGAACAACAAAAGAGGCAAGTCTGGACGGCATAAGCACCGCCGCATACCAGACACTTGTCTTGTCCAGGGTAGAAATCGAATAGGATAAAATATGTATAAGCATAACGAGCAGACACAATAAAACGTTTATAAAGTCTATTTCCTTTCGCTTTTCCATAGCTTTCTCCCTATCCGTAATATTATTTATGGTATGGTTCGTTTTTCATTATTTTTATGGCTCTGTATATCTGTTCAAGAAGAACAACTCGCATCATCTGATGCGGAAATGTCATTTTTGAAAAGCTTAATTTATAATCGGCTCTCTCCATCACCTCGGAGCTTAAACCGAGTGAACCGCCTATCACAAATGCAATGTTTCCGTCACCTCTTACCATTCTTTCATTAAGAAAGCCGGAAAGCTCCTCTGAGGTAAGCATTTTTCCTTCTATGGCAAGTGCAATAACGTACATATCGCTTTTTATATTTTTTAGTATTCTTTCGCCTTCGCTCTTTTTTACTATCTGTGCCTCTGCCACACTGAGGTTTTCCGGTGCTTTTTCATCGGCAACCTCGATTATATTGAGCTTAATATATTTTCCCAGTCTTTTGGAATATTCATCTATGGCAAGCTGCCAGTATTTTTCCTTAAGTCTGCCGACACTTATAACAGTAACCTTCATAATATCAACCGCCTTACAGCTCAACGGCAAGGCTGTTGCTGTATCTTGCCGCCATATCAAGCTTGAAATATGTACCGACCTTCACACCGTTTTTCTCAAGTATTTTCTTAACGGTTTCATAAGCAAGATGAGGCTCATTGTTTTCATTGCTCAAATGCCCGAGAAAAGCAAATTTTGTTTTTCCGCTCATCAGCTCGCTGAGTGTTTCTCCTGCCGCAACATTGGAAAGATGTCCTTTATCGCCCAATATACGTTTTTTGAGCGGCCATGGATAGCTTCCGTTTTTGAGCATTTCTATATCATGGTTAGCCTCAAGAAGAAGAACGTCCGATTCATATACGTTTTCCTTTATTGTATCGGTTATATGCCCTATGTCCGTTGCCACAGTCATTTTTTTATCCTCGGCAAACACCGAATATGCCACAGGCTCGATTGTGTCATGCGGTATTTCAAAAGGTTTTACGCATATGTCGTTTATAACACACTGCTCGTCCTTATAGACATAGCGTATGTTCTTATGAGAAAATTCTCCTACGGTTGAGCCTATACCTTCCCATGTTCCCGGAGTTGCATAAACCGGTATATCATATTTTCTTGAAAGCACTCCGACGCCTTTTATATGGTCGATATGCTCATGCGTAACAAAAATAGCGTCAAGATCTTCCGGATTAACATGAAGCTCGTTAAGATGCTCGACAATCTGCTTGCAGCTTACTCCTGCATCAATAAGAATGTGGGTATGCTTCGTACCAATGTAAGTACTGTTCCCACTGCTTCCGCTAACAAGAGGACAAAACTTTACATCCATAACAAAACACACCCACCCAACTTAATCTTCATTAACACGCTTAATATCTGCTCCGATATTTGAAAGCTTTTCTTCTATATCTTCGTAGCCACGGTCAATATATTTTATATTATCTATCTCCGTAACTCCTTCTGCCGAAAGACCGGCAACAACCATTGCCGCACCGGCTCTTAAGTCCGTTGCAGAAACCTTTGCACCCTTAAGTCTTTCAACACCCTGAATCATGGCAACTCTCGATTCAACGGTAATTCTTGCACCGAGCTGTCTTAATTCGTCAACATACTGGTATCTGTTATCCCATACGTTTTCCGTAACAACGCTTATTCCGTGACAGCCGCTCAAAAGTGCCGTCATCTGCGGCTGTAAATCCGTAGGGAAACCGGGATAACTCATAGTCTTTATATTAGCTCCTTCAAGCTGTCCAGATGAAATAACCCTGATACTGTCATCATTTTTTTCTATTTCTACACCCATCTCCGCAAGCTTAGCCGTAAGCGAATCCATATGCTTGGGAATGATATTTCTTACGGTAACATCTCCGCCTGCCATTGCGGCTGCAATCATATATGTTCCGGCCTCAATCTGATCCGGAATAATTGTATACTCCGCACCATGAAGCTCTTTTACGCCACGTATTCTTATGATGTCCGTACCGGCACCCTTTATGTTTGCTCCCATCATGTTAAGGAAGTTTGCCGTATCAACAACATGCGGTTCTTTCGCCGCATTTTCGATTATAGTTGTTCCTTCCGCCATTGATGCCGCAAGCATAATATTAATTGTTGCTCCGACGCTGACCTGATCCATATAAATCTGTGCACCCTTAAGGTGTTCTGCCGAAAGAGTAACAATTCCGTTGGATACATTGACCTTTGCTCCCAAAAGCTTAAAGCCTTTTAAATGAAGGTCTATCGGACGTGTTCCGAAGTTACAGCCGCCGGGCATTGCAACCTCTGCTTTTTTATATTTTCCGAGCAAAGCTCCGAGAAGATAATATGAAGCACGTATTTTTCTTACTTCCTCAAATACAGCAGAAGTGTTTATATTTCCGCTGCTATCAATCTTAAGTGTATGCTTATCCACATATTCGCAGACAGCTCCCATTTTGTTAAGCGTTGAACGCAGGCTTGCGACGTCCTCAATATTAGGCAGATTTTCAATTATACATACTCCGCCCGACATAATAGCCGCAGGAATTATGGCAACAGCCGCATTCTTTGCACCGCTGATAAAAACATCTCCGTTAAGACGTTTACCACCGGTAATAACCAACTTTTCCATATAAGCAAAAAGCCTCCCAAATATATCTAACAATACAGCCGTAAAGAAAATCAATACAGCTGCCCATAATTAATCTATTTTATAATGTTGTATTATAACACCAAAATTTTATGTAGGAAAGCTTTTTTTGCTCATTTACCTGCTTTTATACTAAAAAAAGTATCTATATCGCATATTTTAAGGCTATTGTTTAAATAACCGTACATAAATCAGATAATATCATTAAAAAATCAATCTGCAATTATAAAGCAGTGGATTATTTAACCCAAAAAGTATATAATCATTTTAATTACCTATTTTTTCGGAGGACGGTTTTTATGATAAAAAACATTGCAATAAAGCTGCAATATGACGGAACAAATTACAGCGGATGGCAAAAACAGGGCAACACAGGAAACACAATTCAAAATAAGCTTGAAAAAATATTATTCAAAATGCTTGGCGAAGAAATCGAAGTTCATGGCTCAGGACGCACAGACGCAGGAGTTCATGCTTACGGACAGGTTGCCAATTTCAAGATAAAAACCGATATGACCGCCGAAGAGATAATGGACAACATAAACAAATTTCTTCCGGTCGACATAGGTATTATATCCGCATGGGAGGCCGAACCGAGATTTCACAGCCGTCTTAATGCAATAAAAAAGACCTATCGATATAAAATACTGACTGGAAAAATTCCTGCCGTGTTTACCGAAAAATACGCTTTCAGACATACCGACAGCCTTAATATCGAACTTATGCGTTCGGCCTCGGAATATCTTATCGGGAAGCATGATTTTAAAAGCTTTACCGATAACAAAAAAGGGAACAAATCCACTGTCCGAACAATAGAAAGCATTGAAATTTTCCAAAGCGGAAATGAAATAAACATCGACTTTACCGGCGACGGCTTTTTATACCACATGGTCAGAATATTAAGCGGAACACTGATAAAAGTCGGTGAAGGCGAGCTTTCTCCCGAAAACATTACACAGATAATCGAAGACAAAAACAGAAACTCTTCCGGACCTCTTGCACCGGCAAAAGGACTTATGCTTATGGAAGTATTCTATAAATAATGTGCACCACGTTTTACACAAGAAAGGAGCAAAATTACATGACCTATGATGAAATCTACAAATCAAAGCTTATGACAGCCAATGAAGCCATAAAGGCTCACATAAAAAACGGCGACAAGCTGTTTTTAGGCGGTCTTGGCATTGCAAAGGAAACATTCACAACACTTCTCAACAAAATAAAGGAAGGCGAATACAGCGGCATTTCAGCCTATGGCAATCTTATTCTCAATGATATAGGCCTTGATGACGAACGTCTTACACCGGATAAATTCAGATACTATGCTTATTTTTATGGCGGATATGAGCGTTCAGGTGCAAAATACGGTTCGGTAACAAATGTTCCTCTTCATCTCAACCAGTTTGAAGAATATATGAAATTTGTAAGTCCCGATGTTGCCGTTATACCTATGTCACCGCCTGACGAACAGGGCTTCTGCAACATAGGACCTGCCGGATACATTCCGGCCGGCATAGTTAATTCAAAGAAAATCATAGCCGAAATAAATAAAAACATTCCGAGAGTATGCGGTTCAAGGCACGATTTCCACGTAAGCGAAATTTCTGCTTTTGTTGAGCACAACGAACCTATCGACATTCCTCCGTCAGGGGAATCTTCCGAAACAGATAAAAAGATTGCATCATACATACTTGAGCAGATACCCGACGGTGCATGTATTCAGCTCGGTATAGGCGGAACAGCCAACGCTGTCGGCTACGGTCTTGTTGACAAAAAGCATCTCGGTGTCCACAGCGAAATGTACGGAGATTCAATGGCATATCTCCAGAAGCTCGGCGTAATAGACAACAGCCAAAAAACCTTTATGCCCGGCCGTTCCGTATGCGGTTTTACAATGGCAACAAGAGAAACTCTCGATTACATAGACAAAAATCCGAGAGTATATTATGAACCTTATCAGTACGTAAACGATGTAAAAAACATCGCCGCAAACGACAATATGATTTCAATAAACACAGGTCTTTCAATGGATCTTACCGGACAGCTCTGCTCCGAAAGCATAGGTTTCCGTCAGTTCTCAGGCTCCGGCGGACAGGTTGACTATATCCGCGGTGCAACATTATCAAAGGGCGGAAAATCCTTCATAGCCATGTCATCTGTTGCAAACACCAAAAACGGCCCTGTTTCAAAAATCTGCTTAAGTCTTGCACCCGGCAGTATTGTAACAACACTTCGTGCCGAAATCATGTATGTCGTAACTGAATACGGCTGTGTAAACTTACGTTTCTGCGACGTACCTACAAGAGCAAAACGCTTAATCAGCATCGCACATCCGGATTTCAGAGATGAACTTACATTTGAAGCAAAGAAAAACGGTTTAATTTATTAACCCACATCAAAAAATAATGCCGCCGACTATTAATTATAATAATCGGCGGCATTTATACTTTATATTAATATATAAACATTGTTTTTTCTCCATACGGACTAAAACCTGCAAGCTCTGAAATTTCCGTAAGATTACATTTCACATTTCCGTCATCATCAATATTTTTAACATGGACAAGAACTCCTCCGTATAACTCAAATGTTTCGGCCTGTTCAACCGGCTTAATGCTCCTTATGCCAAAACTCTCCTGTTTATATTTTGATATTTTCGTTATGTAAATTAAATTATTTGTTTTCTTCAGCAAAAGCTGATTTCCGGCAACAGAAAAAATATACTGTCCGCTGTCATCTTTTTCATCATCGATGTTATCTGAATTGAAGACATCTTTCCAAGGGTTATTTTCATCCGGATCTGTCGGATCCCAGCCTCTGAGTTCTTCGTTATCGACATCTATATTTATCGGAATAGGTTTTTCAAGCGGCTCTTTTTTACTGCTTGCGTACATCCTAACAACTGTTCCTTCCGGACAATTATCGTATATCCACTTTACGTCCTTAACGGTTAATCTTATACATCCCATTGATGCAACTGTTCCGAGTTTATTATATTCCTCATACTCCAAATCGTCTTTATTCGGCGTAAAATAAGGAACAGAATGGAACAAAATATGTCCCGTTATTCTTGTGGCATATTGTCCCCATACATTTCCGAAAAGATTTCTCCATTCATATTTTTCGGATATTTGGAATGTACCGTGCGGTGTATCCGTTCCGACCGAGCAGACAAAGGCTTTGTACGGTTCATAGGAATTGTCATTATTTTTACGGTAGACAATGACTATATTCTGTTCACAGTTCACATCTATTCTGTATTTGTCCATATCATCATCTTGTGCATAAACCGTAAATACCGAAGTAATAAGCATAATTACAGCAATTAAAGCTGTTATAATTTTTTTCATATGTTTTTCCTTTTCATCAAATACTGCATAAATTTTTATTTTTCGACACATATGTTAGCATTATACATTACTTCAGCATTAAATTCCACATAATACTTACATAAAATCTCCTTAAAAATTTATAAAAATAATACCCGACTGACATAATATCAATCGGGTATTATTTTAATTTTACGGTTTTTAAACACACATATCCACTATTTCTGAATTCGATGCGTTCTTTTTTACACTCTCAATTCCGTTTTTACAGCTTGCTTTTGCTTTATATCCTTCGGAAGAAATAACGGTCTGGCCATTTTTTGCTCTCAGTACAAATCTGAATAAGCCGTCCTCATCTTTAAATATTTCAAACTTCGGGTTTATTTCTTTTTCTGATTTTCTGCAAGTTTTATCCTCTACCGATGCAACAGGAGCATTTCTGACAACGCTTGAAATGCCTTTCATACATGATGCTTTTGAATTATACTTAGCTGATGCCGCAATTACCTCTCTGTTTCCGGCAGCAAGAAAAAACTGTATACCTTCATCAAGTTTTTTAATAATAAATCTGCCCACCAGACCAACCCCCTAAAAGATACAAAATAAATCATATATTTATATTAATAATATACTATATATTCTTTTTAGTCAATCCATATAATTATAAGTACTATACAAAGTAAACAATATTCATTAAATAATATATAATGTTTTATAATATAAACATAAAAACCACTCAAAAACGCCAATCAAACGGTATTTTTAAGTGGTTTTTTAACGCAATTTATTCAAAAAACATGACTTTATCGGTCTTCTCGGAAGTATGACAAGCCAAGACTCTTAGGTGCCTGACTGTCCTTCTTTTCTCTTACACTCGAAATAACAAGAACGACAATAGTTACTACATACGGAAGCATTTTGAATATCTCCTGCATAGCATCGCCAAAGGGAACATATGCAAAAAGTATATAAAGACCACCGAAAAGTATACATCCCCATATAGCTCTTGCCGGTTTCCAAAGAGCAAGAATAACAAGCGCAATAGCAAGCCATCCACGGTCACCAAATCCGTTGTTCTGCCATGTACCGCCAAGGTATTCCATTACGAAATAAAGTCCTCCAAGGCCGCTTATGACCGCACCTGTACAGGTTGCAACATATTTATATCTTATTACGTTTATTCCGGCTGCATCGGCAGCGGCAGGATCTTCTCCGACAGCTCTGAGGTTAAGACCTTTTCTTGTTTTAAACAGGAACCATGAAAGGAATATTGCAAGAACTATAGAAAAATATGTAAGAAAACCATATGAAAATACTATATCACTTACAACGCCGAGCTTTGTGCTTAAAAACGGTATTTTCGTTCTGAATGTCTGTCCTGTAATGTATACACTGACCTGACCGGCTGAACCGGCAATTCTTGAAAGCGAACCGCCAAGGAAATTACCGAAACCAACACCGAAGGTTGTAAGAGCAAGACCTGTTACATTCTGATTTACTCTGAGTGTTATTGTTAAAAAGCTGTATATAAGTCCACCGATAAGAGCAAACAGCATTGATACAACAAGTGCACATATAACGCCTACCCAGCCATTGGGAACAGCCACACTCTGCTCATAGGCGAAAGCTCCTACAAGACCTCCTATACCGCCCATATACATAATTCCCGGAATACCAAGATTAAGGTTTCCGCTTCGTTCTGTCATAATTTCTCCGGTAGCACCGTACAGAATAGGAATACCCTGAGTAACGGCTTTCTGAATAAATGTTACCGTAAATATTTTTTTAAGAATAATCAGTATAATATTCATATCTTAAGCCTCCTCATGCTTTCCTCTGAAAACGACACGGTAATTTAAAAAGAATTCACAGCCGATAAGGAAGAACAGTACTATACCTGTCATAACCTCCGATGCTGATTCATTAAGTCCATACTGGCTGGCAATCTGCACTGCTCCGTTATCAAGAAATACAAGGAAGAAGGAAATCAGAAGCATCATATACGGATTGAACTTAGCAAGCCATGAAACGATAATCGCAGTGAAGCCTCGTCCTCCGGCTGTATTTGTTGAAATAGTATGGCTTGAACCGCTTACAAGAAGGAAGCCTGTAAGTCCGCATAATGCACCGGAAATTGCCATTGTTCTTATAATAACCTTTTTAACATTTATTCCGGCATATCTTGCTGTATTTTCGCTTTCACCTACAACGGCTATTTCATAGCCATGCTTTGTCTTTTTGAGATAATAAGCCATAACAACCATAAGTATAATAACGAGTATTACATTTATGCTGTAATTGAACTGTCCGAAAATGTTTCCTAAAAACGATGTTGAAATCCAGCCGTTTCTTGTTTCCTGGTTTATTGTTCCGATTGTACCGCTACCCTTTACGGCCTCCCATACAATACAAAAATATGATGTAAGCTGTATAGCGATGTAGTTCATCATAAGAGTGAACAATGTTTCGTTTGTATTATACTGTGCCTTAAATATAGCAGGAATAATTCCCCATACCATACCGGCAACTATACTTACAACAATCATAACGGCAAAAAGTCCCGGGCCATTCATTGTTGCTCCCATATATCTCATTACCGCTGCTGTTGCAATACCTCCGACAAGTATCTGTCCTTCTGCACCAATGTTCCAGAATTTCATTTTGAATGCCGGTGTTATAGCAAGTGAAACCGCAAGAAGTATCATAGTATCACGAAGTGTGTTCCAGACACGTCTGTTGGTTCCCATTGCACCTTCGATCATGCCGTAATAAACCTTTATAGGATTTGTCTTTGTGAGTACAAATATAAATATACCGCAGACAATAAGCGCCAGAAGAATGGCCACAACTCTTACTATCACAGCCATTTTATTTGAAATGGTACTGTTCTTGGTTCGCTTGACAATACGCATTAAAGGCTCTTTTTTTAAATTATCTTTAGCCATATTACATTACCTCCGTTGAATGCTTAGTCATCATAAGACCAATCTGCTCTTTTGTCGTAGTTCGTGCATCAACAATACCGCTGACGCTTCCGCCGCAAAGAACCAGTATTCTGTCCGCAAGCTCAAGCAAAACATCCAAATCTTCGCCTACATATATAACAGCAACGCCCTTTTCCTTCTGCTCATTTATAAGATTGTATATGATATATGATGTGTTTATATCCAGTCCACGAACCGCATATGCCGTCATAAGCACTGCCGGAGCATTTGATATTTCTCGTCCGACAAGTACCTTCTGTACGTTACCGCCGGAAAGGCGTCTTATAGGCGTTGAAATGCTCGGAGTAACTACCTTAAGCTCATCGACAATCTTTTCTGTTTTCTGTCTTGGTTTCTTACGATTGACAGCTATTCCTTTGCCGTCCATATAGCTTCTTAGCATTACATTATCGGCAAGGTCCATATTTCCGACAAGTCCCATACCGAGTCTATCCTCCGGAACAAATGAAAGTGCAACGCCGATATTTCGTATTTCGGTAGATGTTTTTCCGACAAGCTCTATATCGCCCTTATCATCATGGAAAACTATACTTCCTTCCTGTATATTCTGAAGACCTGCAACTGCCTCAAGAAGTTCCTTCTGTCCGCTTCCGGCTATACCGGCTATGCCGAGTATCTCTCCTGCATTTGCCTCAAAGGATACATTCTTAAGCGTTGTTACTCCCGCTTTATCCACACATGTAAGGTTTTTAATAGAAAGCTTTTTATGTACATTAACAGGAGGCTTTCTTCCTATATTAAGGCTGACCTTTTCGCCTACCATCATTTCCGTAAGGGAAAGCTCGGTAGCTTCTTTTGTTAAAACCGTTCCTATATATTCGCCCTTTCTGAGTACCGCAACTCGGTCGGAAAGTGACAATACCTCATGCAGCTTATGTGTAATGATTATGATTGCCTTTCCGTCATTACGCATATTTCGGAGTACATCAAACAATCTGTCTGTTTCCTGAGGTGTAAGAACTGCGGTCGGTTCATCAAGAATAAGTATATTTGCGCCTCTATAAAGCATTTTTATAATTTCTACGGTCTGCTTTTCTGATACGGACATATCATAAATTTTCTTTGTCGGATCAAGCTCAAAACCATATTTTTTTATAAGCTCGTTTATTTTTTCAACAACGGCGTTCATCTGTATCACTTCCTTACCGGGAAGTCCGAGAATAATGTTTTCTGCCGCAGTAAAGGTTTCAATAAGCTTAAAGTGCTGGTGAATCATACCTATTCCAAGCTCATAGGCATCCTTGGGGCTTGTTATTGACACCTCTTTGCCGTCAATAAATATCTGTCCGTCATCGGGAAAATAAATTCCCGAAAGCATATTCATAAGGGTTGTCTTGCCGCTTCCGTTTTCGCCCAAAAGAGAAAGAATTTCACCCTTTCTTACCTCAAGTGTAATATTTTTATTTGCAAATACGTCGCCAAAGCGTTTGCATATATTTTTTAGTTCTATTGCATTATTTGTGTCCAAAAATATACCTCCTTCTTGCTCTTTTCAATTAAAACGGAACAAGGGCAGGACTGTCCTTGTTTGTAGACCACCCTGCCCTGAATTGTTGAACCAAATTTTAAAATTAGTATACTGTGTTGAGCTCTGTAATACCGTCAACGATAAACTGGAATGAAGGAGCAGAAGCAAGCTCTGATTCCATGAAGTATCCGTCGGGGCTGATGTATTCTACACCGTTGTATCCATCAATATTTGCTGTTGATGTGATTGTTTCACCGTTTACAGTCCATTTTGATGTATCGAATACCTTGAGTGAGCCATCATCGATTGCTGCCCATGTTTCGTCAACCTTTTCCTTTGTACCTTCAGCTACTGCTACTTCGTTAAGGTCTGTAATCCATACAGCACCGTCTTCGTGTCCGCGGCACCAGTCTGTTTCAAATGATTCGCCGTTGATAACTGACTGTGTAGCATATGTGTAGTAAGGACCCCATTTGATTGAAGCTGATGTAAGCGCATAGTTAGGAGCTGCTTCCATCATTGATACGTTGTAACCAACATCATAAACCTTTGCTGCCTCACAAGCTGAAGCTGCACCTGTTGTATCTGCATGCTGGCTGATAAGAACGCAGCCGTCAGCGATAAGAGCTTCTGCTGTTTCTTTTTCAAGAGCCTGATTAGCCCATGAGCCTGTGTATTTAACTTCCATTGTTACGTTAGGGCAGATTGATCTTACACCGAGGAAGTAAGCTGTGAAGCCTGAGATAACCTCTGCATATGAATAAGCACCTACATAACCGATTTTAACATCTGTATCAGCGCCGTAAAGCTCTGCAAGCTTCATACCTGCAACAACACCTGATACATAACGTGACTGGTAAACAGATGTGAAATAGTTGTGCATATTTGAAAGACCTGATGAAGCTGCTTTGTAGCCTGTTGCATGGCAGAACTGAACATCAGGATATTCCTGAGCTGCCTGGATTATATAATCCTCGTGGCCAAAGCTGTTTGAGAAGATTATGTTGCATCCCTGCTCTGCAAGGTCAACTGCCGCATCATAACACTGTTCATTTTCGGGTATGTTCCATTTGTAAATAATCTGATCGTCAGAAAGACCGAGTGCTTCCTGCATTTCCTTTGCACCGATAACATGAGCGTATGTATAGCCCTCATTTTCGTCACCGATAAAGATAAAGCCTACCTTGATGTCACTTGCTGCTTCTGTTGTTGCTGCATCTTTAGTATCATCAGCCTTTGTTGATGAATTGCTGCTACCGCATCCTGCAACGCCAAGCACCATAGCAACAGATAAAAGAACTGCTAAAAATTTCCTCATTCCTAAATCCTCCTTTTATTCGTATGCTGTTTTTTTACAACTGCCAAACCAAGCCCTTCATACTTAATTTGACAAACTTGTATATTAATTATAATCTACCGGATTATATAAAGTCAATTATTAATACTACTAAGAGATTACAAATTATCTTACACTTTTTGTCTGATTTAGACATCGCCCAATGAAATTTGTACAATTTTATTTCGAGAAAGTTTCAGCAACCTTTTTAAGCTCATCTGATATTTTTATGTGCTGAGGACAGATACTCTCACATGTACGACAGCTTACACATTCTGATGCCTGTTTTCCGAACATTGTCACCCAGTTTTTATAGCGTTCCTTCTCCTGTTCATAGTTATTATTAGTCTGATAATTGTTGTATACAACAAAGTTATAAGGAATTCCGACACCTTTAGGACATGGCAGACAGTATGAACAGCCTGTACAGGGAATTGTGTCATAAGATGCAAATATCTCCTGTGCTTTTTCGATGACTTTTTCATCTTCCGGGCTAAACATTCCAGCATGAGAACGTGACGCAAATTCAATATTCTGCTTAATCTGCTCCTCTGAACCCATACCGCTTAATACAACAGATACTTCAGGTCTGTTCCAGAGATAATCAAGTCCCCATTCAACAGCCGATTTTCCTGTTCCATCGAATACCTTCTGAACGGCATCGGGAACATTCGCAAGATAACCGCCTCTTAAAGGCTCCATTATTGACACAGCAAGTCCTTTATCTGCAGCATATTTAAGTCCTTCAAGTCCTGCCTGGTATTTTGTATCAATATAGTTAAGCTGAATCTGGCAGAAATCCCAGTCAAAGCTGTCACAGATTTTTTTGAATACATCAAGCTTGTCATGGAATGAAAAACCGATATATTTTATTTTTCCGGCATCTCTTGCCGCCTTAATTTTGTCGAGAACACCGTATCTGAGAACCTTCTTTTCAAATGATATTGCATTTAATGAATGAAGAAGATACATATCTATATGGTCTGTCTGTAAGCGTGAAAGCTGTTTTTCGAGTATAGAATCGAAATCCTCCGGGCCTTTGAACATCCATACCGGTGCCTTTGTTGCAAGATAAACCTTGTCACGATAGCCGTCAAGGAGTGCCTTTCCGGTTATCTTCTCACTGTTTCCGCCATGATAGTTAAATGCAGTGTCAACATAGTTAAGTCCGTTGTCTATTGCCTCACGTACTATTCTTATTGCCTCTGCTTCATTAACATTTCCTTCATTATCCGACGGAAGTCGCATCATGCCGAAACCGATAGGCGAAACCTTAACGCCTGTTTTTCCAAACTCTCTGTATTGCATAATTATTTTCCTCCCTGATATAAGTGATGTATATATAAATATATCATAAAACCAGGCTAAACTAAATTGGATAAATTCAATAAAAAAAGCATTATGTGTTTTGTACCGGCCTCTAATAATTAGATTTTTTGTCTAATTTTTTGTAAGATACAAAAACCGCATAATACTTTTTCGTTTCGTTATTTAATTAGAGCTATTGTATTCCACACCTCGTCATTTTTGTCAACGGCGTTTGACGAAATCCATTTATTATATTCACTGTTGAAATAATCCTGTTTCATAACATCGGTATAATATTCCAAACCATAATCCTTAACCGCATCGTCATTTACAGGCTCGGTTGAATCTACATTTGTTTTATATGCCGACAATATTTCGTCCTTATGCTCGCTGTAATATGCTTCAAAATCTTTTTCGTTGACACTGTAATCTCCGGTTATTTCCTCATACATTATGTTATAAAGCATATTTTCTTCAAAAACGCTTTCGTAAAGCGATATATCCGCACCTATTTTACTGCGTATATCGTCCGAAAGACCGTCATACATTTCTTCTGCTCTTTCTTCCGCCTGATTTTTCATGCTGTCATCAAGAGTTACGCCTCTTTTTTCTGCCTCTTCAACGGCAAACTTGACAAGCTGTATTGAATTAAGCGTATTGTCTATGGCTACGCTTTCCGCTGTTCTTCCGTCAAAGTCAGTTTCCCATATATCCGTACCGCCGAGCTGTTCAAAACTTTTCTGTGTTTCATAAAGATATATATTAAATTCTTCTTTGGAAACATCGGTTTCGCCTATTGAAAAAGCATATTCCGTTGTATCTTCCTGTTTAATATCTGTTTTGCTTTGTGACGAACAGCCGGAAAAAGCCATAACTGCCGCCGCCATTGTTATAATAAAAGTCTTTTTCACCTGTTTTCCTCCTTAGGTCAAGAGCATTATTATATAATAATACTCAAAAACAGATTAATTTCAACTTTTCTGCAGCTCATTTATGAAATTTTTAATATATTCCATGGAATTAAGTCCGCTTTTTGGCGATGTCTTTATAGTGACATATGGCTCGGCAGACACAGTAAACAGATATGGGCTGTTCTTCTGCGTAAGCAGTCCGGTGAGAACCTCCGTATTTATGTCGGCATTTGTTCTGAATGTCACAACTATATTTTTATTCTTTTCCGATATAGCGGTTATATCCAGATTATGTGCATCGTTTTTAATAAGTGCAACATCAAGTAATGTCTGAACACTTTTCGGAATGTTTCCGAATCTGTCCTCTATTTCCTCCTGAACATCATTAAAGCTGTCTATGCTGTTTATAAGTGATATTTTCTTATAAATTTCAAGTCTTTGCTCTTCATTTTGAATATAATAATCCGGAATAAAAGCGTTTACATTCAGATCTATTGTCGTTTCAAAGTTTTCCGTATACTCTTCGCCCTTCAGCTTTGAAACGGCCTCCTCAAGAAGCTTGCAGTACATATCATAACCGACGGTTTCCATATGTCCATGCTGTTCAGCACCAAGCAGAGAGCCTGCACCTCTTATTTCAAGGTCACGCATTGCTATTTTAAAGCCCGAACCGAACTCAGTAAACTCTCTTATCGTCTGCAAACGCTTTTCCGCCGTTTCCTGCAAAACCTTGTTTTTTCTGTACATAAAGTAAGCATACGATGTTCTGTTGCTTCTGCCGACTCGTCCTCTGAGCTGATAAAGCTGTGAAAGTCCCATTCTGTCGGCGTCCTGTATTATTATCGTATTTACATTCGGAATATCCAGACCTGTTTCGATTATTGTTGTGCATACCAAAACATCTATTTCGCCTTCAATGAAATCCGTCATAATGCCTTCAAGCTCACGCTCGCTCATTCTTCCGTGTGCGTACTGCACTCTTGCCTCCGGCACAAGCTTGGATATTTTTGCGGCTGTTTCAAATATATTGTCTATTCTGTTGTGCAGATAATATACCTGTCCGCCTCTCGATATTTCCCTGTGTATCGCATCTCTTACAGATTGCTCATTGCTTTCCATAACAAATGTCTGAACCGGAAGTCTTTCCATCGGAGGCTCTTCAAGAAGGCTCATATCCCTTATGCCCGAAAGACTCATATGCAGAGTTCTCGGAATAGGCGTTGCCGTAAGCGTAAGAACATTTACATTTTCCTTTATTGCTTTAAGTCTTTCTTTATGAGCAACACCGAAACGCTGTTCCTCATCTACAATAATAAGTCCCAGATCCTTAAATTTAACGTCCTTGGATAATAATCTGTGCGTTCCTATAACTATATCCGTAAGGCCTGCCTCAAGATTCTTGATTGTTGCCTTCTGCTCCTTTGCCGTTCTGAAACGGTTGAGAAGCTCTATATGCACAGGATAATGTCCCATTCTTTTAATGAAGGTCATAAAATGCTGTTGTGCAAGAATTGTTGTCGGCACAAGATATGCCACCTGTTTTCCGTCCTGTACGGTTTTAAAAGCGGCTCTTATGGCAACCTCGGTTTTTCCGTAACCGACATCACCGCAGACAAGTCTGTCCATAACCTTTCCACTTTCCATATCATGCTTTATGTCTTCTACGGCACTAAGCTGGTCATCGGTTTCGGTGAAATCAAAGCTTTCCTCAAATTCTCTCTGCCATGACGTATCGGGGGAATATCTGTAACCTTCAGCCGCCTCTCGTTTTGCATAAACCTTTATCAAATCCTCCGCAAGAATAGCAACCGCCGTTCTTACCTTAGATTTCATTTTGTTCCAGTCCTGGCCGCCAAGCTTGCTGAGCTTTGGTCTTGCTCCGTCACTGCCTATATATTTCTGCACCATATCCATCTGATTTACAGGCACAAAAAGATTACTTCCGCCGTTATAGGATATTTTAAGATAATCCTTGTTTATTCCGTCAACGGTTATTTTTTCAAGGCCTCTGTAAACACCGATACCATGGCTTTCGTGAACAACATAATCACCTATCTTAAGGTCGGTAAAGCTTTCGATTGCCTTGCCTTTTTTTGCACGCTTGCGTTTGCGTTTTACAGCCATTTCTCCGGTTATCTCGCTCAAAGAAAAAACAGCAAATTTAATATCGGGATATTCAAAGCCCTTTGAAATTTTTCCTCGGCAGACATATATACTGCCGGCAACAGGCTCAAATTCCTTATCGTAATCAATAAGAGCCGCCTCTATTCCGGCATCTCGCATTTCGGAAACTATTCTTTCACATCTGTTTTCGCCGCCTCCAAAAACAATAACACGATAATTTTCACTCTTAAGATACTTAATTTCATCATAGAACATATCCAGCTTTCCATTAAAGGAAAGTGAAGATTTAACCTTAAAATTCGCTATTGCCTTTATTTTAAAGTCGGTTATGCTCTGCGTTACCGCACACAAAAGCACCTCTCGGAATTTAGAAGAAAAGCTGTAAATATCGTCAATTCCGTATATCGGCTCTGCCTGTTTGGGAAGTATATAACCGTTTTCAAGTCTTTCCTTCATGCTCTCTGCAAATTCGGAATACTGCGTTTCCGCATGGCTTTTTATCTTTTTAGGCTCGTCATAAAAAACAAGCGTATTTTTCGGAATATAATCAAAAAAGCTTTCGGTTGCAATGTCAAGGTAGCCTGTACAGCTGTTTCCGCCGGCGGCTCCGTTTCTGAGCTTATCGACAATTTCGCCTATTGTGTTCCTTATGTTTTCGGCAGCCTCAAAGCGTTCCTTCTTTTCGTAGTTTTTCGCCGCTTTATTCATATCGGCTTCCATAAGGTCGGCAGCTTTCAAAAGCATACCGCTGTCTGCAAGTATCTCCTTTACCGGGAATATTCTTGCCGTTTCGATATTTGCCTGTGATCTCTGGCTCATTACATCAAAGGTCTTTATCAGATCGACCTCATCGTCCCAGAACTCTATTCTTACGGGCATATCATGCACAGGCGAAAATATATCGACTATTCCGCCTCTTACCGCAAACTGACCTACACCTTCAACACTTTCACTGCGTTCATAGCCCATATAAACAAGCTTTTTAATAAGCTCATTCGGTTCTATAACATCTCCTGCCGAAAGCTCAATTATATTTTTTTCAAGCAGTTCTTTAGGCATAAGCTTTTCAAAAAGTGCCTCTGCCGTTGCCGTAACAAATCTTGCCTCGCCCTTTATGCACTTATCCATTGCCATAAAACGCTGTCTTGTTATATCGCTTGAATGGACATCGGCACTGTAAAAAATAAAATCCTTTGCCGGCAGATATACGGCCCTGTCATCAAAAAACTCCATATTTTCATGGATTTCCTTTGCCGAGGTTTCGCTGTCCGTTATTATAAGCGCACCGCAGTCAAGCTCCTCGCACAGGGAATATATAAGCTGTGTTTTCTGCACGTCAATAACTCCTGTTGCCAAAACAGGAGTATTTTTCGATTTTATATTTTCAAGCATATACCGATAATCCGCAATCTCTTCAAGCGGTTTTATAAACCACTTCACCGGACATCACCTCTTATCTGTTTTCGTTGCCGTCATTGTTTTCTTCTTCGTTTTTGTTTTTCTTTTCCGGCTTTTCTTCCTTAACCTTTTTGTTGAACTTATTCATTGCATCTCTCATTTTTCCGTCAAGCATCATTTCGACCGCTTCTGCCGCCTTATCTATGCCGGCCTCTATGAGAGGCTCTTCGTCCTTGTTGAATTTTGCAAGAACATAGTCCGCAAGATCCCAGCCGTTTGGCTTTTCGCCTATACCGACCTTAACTCTTGCAAAGCCGTCTGTTCCCATATGGGATATTATGTTTTTAATGCCGTTATGTCCTCCGGCACTTCCTTTTTCCCTTAAGCGTATCATGCTCATGGGAAGACTTATGTCGTCAAACACAACAATAAGATTTTCAATAGGCACTTTATAAAAGCTCATAACCTCTTTTACGCTTTCACCGCTTAAGTTCATATATGTCTGCGGTTTTACAAGAAAGACCTTTTTTCCGTTTATCATTCCGTCTCCGGTAAAAGCCTTATGCTTAAACTTGGTTACATCTATATTGTATTTGTCCGCAAGCTTATCTATTACCCTGAAGCCGACATTATGCTTTGTCTGCTCATATTCTCTTCCCGGATTTCCGAGTCCTACTATTATATACATATCGTTTCCTCTCTTATTAAATGTTCCTTCAAAAAAGCTTCTGAATGCCACACCAGCCATAATGCCTATCACAACGGCAGAAATAAATATTTTTAATATATCCATCAGGCATTATCCCTAATATACTTTTCAATATCTTCCTTTGCGGCTTTAAACGAGCCCTGAACCATATCGCCTTTTCCGCCGCCTCTGCCGTTGAGAGCTTTATTTGCCTCTTTTATGAACGGCATCATTTCTTTATTTTTTCCGCCGATTGCGTATTTATATCCTTCTTCCTCATTTCCGCAGAGAACCGCCGCAAAGTCGACTCTTTCCATAAGCAGTTCACAGAATTGGCGTAATTCAAAGGATTCTAAATTATCCTCAAACATAACAACACAATCGGTATTTTCTTTGACTGCCTCGGCTTTGAGTGCAAAAAGCTGTTTTTTGACAGCAACAAGCTGTTCCTTTATAAAATTTCTTTCATTAATAAGTCTTTCGACCGCAATATCGGTTTCGTTAGGTTTTGCCGAAAGCATATTTGAAATATTATATATTATTTTATTCTTAGCCACATAATCCTCATATGCCTGTTTTCCGGCAAGCATGAAAATTCTTGTGCCACCCTTATAATTCTGATGAGAAAGTATTTTAATTATTCCTATCTCGCCTGTTTTAACAACATGAAGTCCACAGCAGGCACATATGTCATATTCTCCGAACTGAACAATTCTCACCGCACCTTCAAGAGCTTTTTTGCTTCTGTATTCCAGCTTTTCAAGCTCATCCGGTGTAGGATAAAATATATTTACGGCAAAATTTTTATAAACAGCCTCGTTTGCCTCTTTTTCAATTTCATCAATAGACTCCTTAGGTACTACTCCGTTAAAATCTATTGTTATAAATTCACTGCCCATGTGAAAGCCAACATTATCGTAGCCGAATTTATGATGTATAATGCCCGAAACAATATGCTCACCGGAATGCTGCTGCATAAGACGTACTCGCCTTTCCATATCGACAACGCCATTTATTTCCGTGCCTTCTTCCACAGGCTCGGATATATAATGCACAATATCATCACCGTCTTCATGCACATCAAAAACCTTTATTCCGTTTATTGTTCCGTTATCTGCCGGCTGTCCGCCGCCTTCCGGATAAAAAAGAGTTTTATCCAGAATAACGTCATATCTGTCACCGTTTTTGTTACAGCTTAAAACCCTGGCATTAAATTCACTTTTATAAACATCATTATAAAAAAGCTTTTCAGTCATATAATTTTCCACCTTTTATCCATAAATAGCACACTGCCTGTGTTCTTGCCGAAAAGGTTTTCTCCGCAAGCAATGTTTTAACTTCTTCTTTTGTGTATAATCCTGCCGTTATATCCTCATCATCAAAGGTACATTCGGATATATTTCCTTTGGATTTGCAAAATACAACAACAGTTTTTTCATCAGTTATGCCGGTACAGGAATATGCAGGCCTTAAAACATCCGTTATTTCCGATATTTCCATGCCGGTTTCTTCCTTAAGCTCTCTTGCGGCAGTCTGCTCTACGGTTTCGTCCGCATCGGAAAGTCCTGCCGGAAAAGCATAGACATATTCATTTACGCCCATTCTGAATTCTCTGACAAGGAGAATTTTTTCTTCTTCACCGTCATTTGTAAACGCCGCAATTATAACTCCGGCTGTCTTTTTTCCTACATCGTTGACGTCTTTATATTTTTCACGGCTTACCATTTCATAAACCTTGTCATTTCCGGCTTTATTTATATAGGTAAGCTCGTAATTATTGAGATAATTTCCGCTTTTGGTCATTCTAAAATTTTTAAGCTTCATTAAATTAACCACCTGCTTTATATTTCTTCAACAAACAAAACTCCCGGAATATCCGAAATATGCTTAAGCGATTCGCCATGCTTCATAGTTCTGTCTTGAACCTCAAGCACCAATATAAGCGAATTTACATTATCGACAGAATTATTCAGCTGTTCAATATCGTTTATGTGCCAGCCGTTATCTCTTATACATCTTATAATACGGCTGAAAAGCACCTTTGAATCATATTCGATATAAACTGTAAGGTCTGCCGAGGTTTTTATATATTTTTCATCAAGCTTTTCAAGACACGAAAGTATAATAAAAAGCAATATAGACATTATTACAGCCGCCTCATAAAAACCGATTCCGACAGCCAGACCCATACATGCAGACGCCCAAAGACCTGCCGCAGAAGTAAGTCCTCGGATATGCTTTTTTCCGGTAACAAGTATTGTTCCTGCACCGAGAAAGCCTATTCCGCTTATTACCTGTGCTCCCATTCGTCCCATATCACCATTATAATCCAGAAACTCACAAATATATTGGTTTATCATCATAACAGATGCCGCTCCTACGCAAACAAGCAGATGCGTTCTGAAGCCGGCGGCATGATGCCTTTTTCCTCTGCTCAAGCCTATCAATCCACTGCCCAAAACCGCAAGAATGAACCTGAGTATTATAGACTGCATACATATTTCTCTCAAGTAATCGGGTATTAAATTCATTAAAACACCTCCTGCTTTAGTATACTTATCTCGTCTTGATTTTGCAACAAAATAAAAACAGTACGTCTGATCTGCCGCACTGTCATAAATTCTATTAATATCTTTAATCTATTGACTTCTGAATATCTCCGTTATACAGTATAAAACAAAGAAACGGCTTAGGCTGCTCCAATAGCAGGTTTTTATTTTTTAACCGTTACGGGCCAACGTGGCGGTTATTTTTTATGTACGGAAATTAAAATGCTAATGATAGTTAAAATTATCATTATAATCTCAAAATCGCTCATAACATCCCACCTTTCGAGGGTGGAACAACCGCCGCAGTTTCTCTGTCTGTTTTATATTAACATATTTTAAGTCTGTTTACCGTATACAATGTGGCTAAATTTAACAATAAAAACAATGCAGACTTAAATTATACATTCAAATCTGCATTATCACAATTTATTTATCCGATTATTTAAGCATTTCAGCCGCCATAACAACGTGCTTTGCGAGCACCGATGTAGTCACCGCACCGACTCCGCCGGGTACGGGAGTTATGTTTTCAACAATAGGCTCAACATTTTCAAAATCAACATCGCCGCACATATTGCCGTTTTCATCTACATTTATACCGACATCAATAACTGTCATGCCTTCCTTTACGAAATCAGCCTTAACCATTTTAGGCACACCGACTGCCGCAACAAGTATATCTGCCTGTTTTGCTTCTTCGGCAAGCTGTTTTGTTCTGCTGTGGCAATAGGTTACTGTTGCATTTCTTCCGAGAAGCAGCATTCCGAGCGGTTTTCCGACAACAAGAGAACGTCCTATAACAACGCATTTCTTTCCTGTGTAATCCGTTCCCATGTAATCAAGAGTTTCCATAACAGCCTCTGCCGTACAAGGCGCATATCCTGTTTTATCTCCGACAAAAACCTTATAAAGATTTACCGCACTGAGAGCGTCAACGTCCTTAATCGGATTGATAAGCTCTTTAATCGGCTCAATATCAAGCTGTTTGGGAAGCGGCTGGAGAAGAAGTATTCCATGAACATTTTTATCATCGTTTACTTCAACAAACTTCTTTTCAAATTCCGCTTGACTGATGTTTTTATCAAGCACAACCGACACACATTTTATGCCGCATTTATCCATTCTTTTCATTGCACCTCGTTCGTATGCAATTTCACTGCCGTCCTCACCGACACGGATAATTGCAAGACAAGGCTCTGTGCCTTCAGCCTTAAGCTTTTCGGCTCTTTTCTTTGTTTCGGCACTGACTGCCTCAGCAACCTGTGCGCCCTTTATTATCGACATTTAAGTGTCTCCTTTATTTTATCGAATACCGCATCCGCCTTTTCGGCAACGGTTTTGTTTAATTCATCCGCATGTGCGTTATATTTTTCGGCAGTCTCTCTATCGTTCATGGATTTTGTATTTATATATACATTCATGGATGCACCAAGCACTGCCGTACGGACAAATTCAACTCCGACAGCAACATCGCTTATAGCCATAACACTGCCTTTAACAGCAAGCTCCTCAAGAATAAGGCATATATCAAGACCTTTTTCCATTATCTCCAAAGGAACCGAGCAGGCTGTCACCAAAGCCTCTGCCATAACCTTTTCTTTTTCGGCTTTCTCCTCATCGGTTGATGAAGGGAGTGAATATGCCGCCGCAAGAGGTTTAAAGCACTCTGCGTCCTTTTCTATAAGTACGAGCATTTCATCTCTGAGCTTTTCAAGTTTAACCATATATTCCTTTACGTCAGCCTCGACAGCCGCATACTTTTTCTTTCCTACGGTAAGATTACCTACCATCATACCGAGAGAGGCTGCTGCCGCTCCGCCCATTGCCGATGCTCCGCCGCCGCCGGGAACAGGCGCTCCCGACGAAAGCTCTTCAAACCAGTCTTTATTTATTAAAGTCATTTTTACACCGTCCGTTATCAGAATAATCCGCTGATCTTGCCGTTTGCATCGACGTCAACCTTTTCAGCGGCAGGTACCTTGGGAAGGCCCGGCATTGTCATAACATCGCCTGTAAGAACAACGATAAAGCCTGCTCCGGCAGAAACCTTCATGTTTCTTACTGTTATACGGAAGCCTGTCGGTCTGCCCATCTTTGTGGCATCATCAGAGAATGAATACTGTGTTTTTGCCATACATACGGGATATTTTCCGAATCCGAGTTCTTCGAGTCTTGCCATTTCTTTTCTTGCGGCAGGTGTAAAGTCTGTTCCTTCACCGCCGTAAACCTTAGTTACAATGGCATTTATCTTTTCTTCGATTGACATATCATCGTCATATGCAAATCTGAAATTGTTTTCTGCTGTTTCCGCAAGTCTTACTACTTCTTTAGCAAGTTCAACGCCGCCTTCGCTGCCTTTGCCCCATACTTCAGAAAGAGCTACGTTTACGCCAAGCTCCTTGCATTTTGTTTCAATAAGCTTAAGCTCTTCTTCATCATCATTGGGGAATCTGTTGATTGCAACAACAGCCGGAAGTCCGTAAACCTGTGTAATGTTTTCGATATGCTTAAGAAGGTTGGGAATACCCTTTTCAAGTGCTTCAAGATTTTTTGCTCCGAGCTCTGTCTTAGGAACTCCGCCGTGCATCTTAAGTGCCTTTACAGTAGCAACGATTACAACCGCATCAGGTCTTAAGCCGGCCTTACGGCATTTAATATCAAGGAATTTTTCAGCACCGAGGTCAGCACCGAAGCCTGCCTCTGTTACAACATAATCGCCAAGCTTAAGTGCAAGCTTTGTTGCTGTTATACTGTTGCAGCCGTGAGCAATATTTGCGAAGGGACCGCCATGTATTAAAGCGGGATTATGCTCAAGTGTCTGAACGATATTGGGCTTAATTGCATCCTTAAGAAGAGCCGCCATAGCTCCCTGTGCATTAAGCTGTCCGGCTGTAACCGGTTTATCGTCTCTTGTGTAGCCTACAATTATCTTTGAAAGTCTTTCCTTAAGGTCTGTTATATCCTTTGAAAGACAAAGGATAGCCATAATTTCGGAAGCAACGGTAATATCAAAGCCGTCTTCTCTGGGAATACCGTTTACTCTGCTGCCGATACCGCAGACAATACTTCTGAGCTGTCTGTCGTTCATATCTACGCAGCGTTTCCATGTGATTTTTCTTACATCAAGTCCAAGTGCATTGCCCTGGAAAATATGGTTATCTATCATAGCCGCAAGAAGGTTGTTTGCCGCACCGATTGCATGGAAATCACCTGTGAAATGAAGGTTAATATCCTCCATAGGCACAACCTGTGCATATCCGCCGCCGGCAGCACCGCCCTTAACACCGAAAACAGGTCCAAGTGAAGGCTCTCTGAGTGCAATAACGGTTTTTTTGCCGATTCTGTTAAGTGCATCGCCAAGGCCGACAACAGTTGTTGTCTTTCCTTCTCCGGCAGGAGTAGGTGTAATAGCTGTTACAAGAATAAGCTTTGCTTTATCCTCTTTTTTGCTTAATTCGGTATAATCAAGCTTTGCTTTATAATTTCCGTAAAGCTCAAGGTCTTTTCTTGTAAGACCGATTTTTGCGGCAACTTCTTCAATGGGAAGAAGCTCTGTTTCCTGTGCAATTTCAATATCGCTTTTATACTCTGACATAAACAATTCTCCTTTATCCTTATAATTATATAAATTTAGCCCCGGGATTCTCTAAAATCTCAGGGCTTAAAACCATATTCAGGCTTCCAACTTTCTTACGCTGCATACACATTTGAGAACAGCATACATTAAAATTGTGTTTATCGGATACATAATTACATTTCTTATTATTCTGGGAAGAGCAATAAGGTTGGTTCCATACATCATATTAAGCCAGATTGGTGTAAGAATGAGATTGCATACGAACATTACAATAAATGACGCAAGCATTATTCTTTTAAGTGTAAGCGGCTTTTTATAAAGCACAATTCCGTAAATAAAGCCCATGATAAATGCACTGAGCGTAAATCCGGGGAAGAACGCTCCGTTAGGGCTTACAATAAATCCAAGCGTATCTCCTACTGCACCGGCAATTCCCCCAATAACAGGACCGAACATCATTCCACATACAGCCAGTGCAAGATATGCAAAGCCTATTTCAAGCGTTGTGCTTAGTTTAAATGTAAAAAATGATAATATGGTATACAGTGCAACAAGCATTGCTGCACCCGTCAATGTTTTGGGGCTGCTAAGTTTCTCACCTTTCAGTTTGTCTTTCAAGCCAATTTCCTTCATGACGTTTCCTTTCTACAATTATGTTTGTTTTAATTTAGTTTTAGGTTACTTTTAAAAAAATCCTCCCTTATAATGTAATGATGTATATATATGTATAAAAACCATATATATAAAATTAACATAGATAATTCATTCTGTAAAGTTTATAATTATATGTACTGCTTTCTAAGCATCAATCGCAAATATATTTAATCAAAAATTGTTACAAATCGAAATGAAAATATATCTATTTATTACTTTCATAACGCTCTTTTCCGAGGTCTATATTATATTTTTCTATCTTTTTATACAACAAACTCTTGTGAATACCAAGCTCATTTGCCGTTTCCCTACAATTCCAGCCGTTTTTACACAGCTCCTCCATTATAATGCTTTTTTCATATTCGTTCACGTATTCTTTGAGATTTTTTCTGTTGCCTGCCAACGCATTTTTATCATTTTCTGACATTTTTATTTTGTGCGGAAGATCAACAATCTTTATTCTGAATGAGTCGCACACAGCATATGCACTTTTTATTACATTATCCAGCTCACGTATGTTACCCGGCCATGAATAATTTCTCAGGCAATCCAGAACTTCCTTCGAAAGCACTATTCTTGTTTTATATTCATTGTTCAAATTATCGAGAAAGTGCTTTGCCAAAAGCGGTATATCGGATTTTCGGTTTCTGAGCGGAGGCATTTCTATATTTATTACATTAAGCCTGTAATACAAATCCTCTCTGAATTCGCCGTTTTTTATCATCTCTTCAATATTTTCTCTCGCCGCCGTTATTGTTCTTACATCAATCTTTACCGTTTTGCTTCTGTCCGCTCTTTCCATTTCTCCGTTTTGAAGAACATTAAGCAGCTTTGCCTGTACATTAAGCGGCATATCGCCTATTTCATCAATAAACAGAGTACCTCCGTCAGCAAGCTCCATTTTTCCTTTTCTGCCGTCGATGTATCCGAACAGCTCTGCCTCCAGCATTTCCGGTGACATTGTTGCACAGTTAACGCTTACCATGGGTTTATCATTTCTTGCACTGGCATTATGTATTGCAGACGCAAAGGTTTCCTTTCCTGTTCCCGTTTCACCTGTAAGAAATATCGGAAAAGAGGTTTTTGCGGCCTTCAGGCCCTGTCTTTTGACTGCCTCAAACTCATCGCTGTTTCCTATTGCCTGTTCAAAATATTTTCTTTCGTTCTGTATTCTAAAATATTCGTTTTTATAAAATTCAAGCTCATTATATTTTTCCGTAAGCTTTTCGGCAGACTCAACAGTCTGTATTCTGAACTTCACCTGTGCAACAGCTCCGATAACATTTCCGTTTTCGTCACAGGCGGCTCCTCTGTTGACAATAGTCAGCATGTCCTGTGAAAAACCCGTATCTTCGCCGATTTTTATTATCTGTCCCTGTTCTCTTCCCTTTATTTCAATTAGCTTTTTGAGATTTGTTGTTTTCAGTATTTCTTCGACCGGTTTACCTATGATTTCTTCCTTAGCCTTTTTGATAAAACGGCAGTACTGTTCATTCATTTCTATTATTATCCCGTTTTTATCAACTATAAGAAAACCATCATCGGTCATCTTGAGTATTTCATCCAGTATATATTTGCAATCTCTATCTTCCATGGCAGACGGCTCCTCTACATTAATGCTTTAATTATATCATTAATATCGGACATTAGGCAGAAATTTGCAAAAAAATAAAACGGCAAACGTATTGCCGTTTTCAGTATCAACAAAGTCGAAATCGCTGACCGCACAAGAAGGTGCGGTTGCAATGACAAAATTTCGACTTAAATAATTATATTTCGCCTGTTACCGATCTGTCATTTTCGGTTGAAAAACCATATCCGAATATAAGTGTATCGTCTTCGTCAGAACCATAGGGTGTATTGTTGAATGCAGTTATTCCGACACCCTTTTTATATGTTCTTTCCTCTGTATAGGTATTGTTTTTATAACCTGCCATAGGTATTTCGGTTCTTGTTGTAAAGCTGTCATCTGTAACATTGATTATTGTTGTTGTGCCAATATAGCCCTTTCCGTCAATATCAACTCTTTGTTCCCAGCTGTTGTCAACCTGAATATCACCCTTAAGAACTATAAAATCGGGAATTATAGAATACACATTTCTTGAGCTTGAGGCATTTGTATCGCTGTTTTCAACACTCTCTATAACCGAGTTATCCTCTACAATATAAACAGCCTTAAAAACTCGTTCTCCTTCACTTCCCATTCCGTCGCACATTGCACCGTCATAGCTGTACGTTACACTGCCGGTTTCCTTATTTTCACTTTTTCCGGAATATTTAATTTCAAAACCGGCCTCTGCATAGCCGTTATACAATCTGTATTTTGAATCTGTCGGAAAATACTCCGCTACTGTTTCCGCATAAGCAGCATCGTTATTCTGCTCGGTGTCCTGCTGTATTTCATTGTTTGTATTATTGTCCGCATTATTTGAATTTCCGTTTGATTTGCAGCCTGCCATAGAAAAAAGCATAACCGCACATACGGATATATAAAGTAATTTCTTCACGTTATTCCTTCCTTTCGGTATTTCAAATTAAACCTCTTATGTGTACGTTTATTATATACTTTTAAAATAATCTATACAACCGATATGTCTTTTAATTCGATTAAAATAGTTATACAAATTTCTTAAAAATCAAAAGTCTTTGGCAGGGATAAATTAAATCGGGATTTTCTATTTTATTTATTTTTACAATATCCTCAACCGTTGTATGGTACTTTTTCGCTATATTCCAGAGTGTATCACCCTTCTTAACAGTATATATAACCGCACCGCCTTTAAGCTGACACGGCTGTTCATTTTCGCTTTCGGTCACAGCCGTTATTATACTCCCATTTTTCATATCGGTGGCAACCGCATCAAAGCTTACGGTAAGTCTTATTTCCACCTCTTTTTCCGAAAGCATCGAAAAGCTTAAATCTTCTGCAACTGCATTTATATCAAGCTGCGAATTCTCATTAAGTCCATTTATTTCTATTTCCTGATTGAACGGCAGTATTGTTTCTATAACATCAAGCGGTCTTTCATCGTCTTTTGCTATATACATTACATTTATTTCCGCGATTCCTTCCGCCTGAGCCTTATCCTCGGCACATGAGGCTTTTATTCCTCTCAAACTGCACCAAGCCTTAACTACCTGCATTATATCAGGCTGTGAATCTTCGGCTGTCATAACGGTACGATATACTCCCTGTGCCATATTTTTTCCGACAACATCGGTATAGCTTATATCCTCACGCTGTATTTCAATGGGTATCGACAGAGAATATGCGTCCTCAAGTATATTTTTATCCTCATGCGAAAATTCCTTGACCGTTATTTCAACAGGTATATCAACAGAAATAATTCTCGGTTCTCCGTTTTCATCAGCCATTATATCCGCCGATACCTTTTTAATCTGCAATCTCGGCATATATAATGCGTTTTCACTGCCTTCGATTTCCGCAGAACCGTTGAACGGAACAATAAACTCTGCCGACTCTGCGGCATTATTCTCCGAATCGGAAATATAAAGCACATTTATTTTTATTTCTCCGCTGACGGCAAGGCTGTTTCCGTTTGGTCGCATATCCCTACGCTGTATAGCCGCCGACACTTCGAGTATCTGTATAATATCGGGCTTTATGGAAGGTATCGCAAGCTCTTCATGTATATTAAACTCTTCTGTTTTACGCTCCTTTATTCCTCCTGTGCCGATAGAACCGTATTGGCACTGAACTGCATTGTTTCCGCTTATATCAGTAACGGCATAAACCGTATTTTTCTTATTCCATACAGCCTTTATAGCCGTAACAACCCTTACGCTTATTTTTCTGTCATTAACCATTCTGTAATCCGTATGTACAAGCTCGGCAGAAACGTCAACATCGGATTCCTCGGTTATATCCTCCGACATTATGTAATCATCAAAGGTAAGCTCAGATTTCATGGAGCTTAACGGATACTGTGTTTTTCTTCCGTAATACAGCACATTACAGCATATCCGTCCTGCAAAATTTATACGTCCCTGTTCAGCTCTCACTCTGTCGATAATTACGTCTTCCTCTGTTTTCAGTATCTGATAAATGTCGGGGTTAATGTCCGGAACAATCATTTCACCTTCCGTCATTATCTGTATTGTTTCTCCTTTGCCTCTGCTGTCAAATTTTAATATATCTGTATTGGTATCTAACGACATAAAAAACCTCCCAAGTATAATCTATTATAATATAGTCACCGGGAGGCTTTTTATGACTGCTTATTCAAATATTGTTATTTTATTAAGAGGAAAGAACCGCATTATAACCTTTCCGAAAACGTCATCTCTGTCTACCGTTCCGAAATATCTGCTGTCTGTACTTTTCTCTCTGTTATCGCCCATAACAAAAATCTGGTCATTGTCAATATTCAATTTTATATCTCCGTATGTACTGCCTGCTATATAATCCTCGTCAAGCATTTCTCCGTTTACATAAACATTGCCGTCTGCTATCTCGATATAATCTCCGCCGACAGCTATAACTCTTTTGACCATATTTTCATCAAAATCCTCTGCATCAAAAACAACTATATCGCCTCTTCCAAAGCTGTCAGTCCATGCTGAAAATCTTGATATAAAAACTCTGTCTTTATTTTCAAGCGAAGACTGCATTGATGTTCCGTTTATGCTGACAGGCCAGAGAAAAACAAACAAAACCAAAAGTATAATCACAGCCTCAACTATGGACTGTACCCATTCCCTGAGCATAAAAACCTCCAAAACCCAAAAGAGGAAAAGCCTATGGAAAATACCATCAGCCTTTCCTCTCATAATAATTATGACAATGTTACACTTACATATACCGGTTCATCACTGACGAGCATAACTCCGTCCGGAAGCACTATCTGCACCGGTACATTCTCATAGGTACCTTCGCTGTAACCGCTCAAATCAACATAAGCCTTAACATCATCGGCACTTATATCGTTTACATCGCTTTGTGTGCCGCTTACGGAGAACACAATATTTCCACTTTCTATCTGAGCTATCATGCCTTCCGGAGTTGTTCCGTTATCGGAAATATTATCTGTCGGTATAGTAATTGTTTTCTGAATATCTTTTTCCATAATTATTGTAACCGTAACATAACCGGTTGAATTACTGCTTCCGACAACTCTTACTCCGTCAGGAAGATAATCTTCCAGCTTAAACTCTCTTATTATGTTATTAGATGCACCGCTTATATCTATTTCGGGAAGCTCTATACTTCTTATTGACCTCAACGCACTTTCATCGCCGGCAACATCAATGTTGTCCGGAGCAATGTATATTCCGGAAATACTGTATCCCGAAGCCGGAGTTCCTTCAATGTTTTCGTTTATATCCACATTTTTCATATCATCAAGACTTATCTTAATTGATACCTCGGAAACACTGAATGTCACATCATTTATAGGAACACCATCTTCATCATATGCAACCGGTGGTGCAGTTATTACAAGATCATTAGAAACATTATCTGTTTTTACCGTTGCTTTAACCGAAGCAATCTTTCCGACTATGCTTTTTGCACCGTATACAGTTACCGTTCCCGGAGAAGCAACCGCATTTATAAGCTCGCCAGTATTGGAGCTGCCTTCCTGTGTATATTCTACAACCGGCTCAACCTCAAAATCCTGATTTACATAAGGCTGTATATCAACCGTTACGCTCTGGAGCGATTTTGAAAGTATTTCAAAGCTGTTATTCACAACACTGGGAATTACTATGCTTACCGGAACGGAAACAGGATTTCCGTCATAGGAATATATTACGTTTTCAAGATCAACTATCGCCTGCACTCTTGTATTGCTCTTTGAAAGAGTGTCCAATGCAAGCCTCTGTCCTCTCAGTCTTACCGTAACTCTGGTAGATGTAAGCTCATCATTATTTACAACCACATAACCTCTCTCGAAAAGCGATTCCTTGTTCTGAAGCTGTATAGCCGCCGTATATGTTCTTGTTTCAAGAGGATTTTCGGTGTTGATTACAGTAAACCACAAGCCTATTGCAATAATGAGGGAAAGCAGTTTCCAGCCGATATCCTTGGTAAACTTACTTTTGTTCATCATCAGATCGCCTGCCTTTCCACTGTATTATTTTTTTTCGTACTCCCGTCGTTTCCATTTTGGAGGTCGTGAGCATTTTTCTCAGCTCATCGGGAGTAATATTTCTATATAAAGTACCGCCCCTTGCCAAAGAAATATATCCTGTTTCTTCGGATACAACAACTATATCGGCATCGGAAACCTCACTTGCTCCGATAGCTGCCCTGTGTCTTGTTCCCAGCTCCATGCTCACCTTATTATCTGTAAGAGGAAGGAAGCATGCCGCAGCAGCAACTCTACCGTTTTTGATAACAACCGCACCGTCATGCAGCGGTGTATTATGTTCAAATATATTTATAAGGAGCTGACTTGTAACAATACCGTCAATCTGTATACCTGTACGTATATGATCGCCCAGAGGAACAAGACGCTCAATAAGAATAAGCGCACCTGTTTTTACACTGCCCATTTTTTCTGCCGCAGTAACAACTTCCTCTATTATCTGCTCCTCAAATTTGCTGTCCATATCCTGCGATTCAAATTTAAACAAGCCTTTTATCATTCGTCCGTTACCGAGCTGTTCAAGGGCTTTACGCATTTCCGGCTGAAAAAGTATTACGAAAGCAATAATACCTACCGAAATAGTTTTTGATAAAAGCCAGTGTATAGTATTCAACTGGAGCATTGTCGCAACCGCATAAAGCAGAAAGATAACAACGATACCTTTAAACAATGTCCACGCTCTTGTTTCCTTTACCCATGTAATTATTTTATAGACTATATAGGCAACTATTAAAATATCAATTATGTCAACTATGCTCATTTCGGGCTTAGTCATATTTGCAAAATTCAACGTTCTTAAAATTGAGCTAAGGCTCTGGTCCTCCATCCTATCACCTCCGGCAGACGCAAAATAATATTCTAAATTAAGTATAACATATTAGTCTTTATATGAGAACATTTTATATTTTATTTTTTTCTTAAAATTAAGGCAAAAGCCGTATACAATATACTGCATACGGCAATTAAAATTAATTATTCGGTTTATATTAAAATACTGTTCCTATGACATAGCTTACAAACGGAAGAGTCGCCATCGATGCAACTGTCGTTACAAAAATAGCACCTATCGCATAATCTCCGTCTGCGCCGTTGGCATTTGCAAACATGGCAACAGATGACATACACGGAAGTCCGGCAAGAATAGGAAGCGTTATTTTTATTTCTTCACTTATAAACGACATATTTCTTATAACCAGATAGAGCAAAACGGGAAATACAATCATTTTAAGCAAAAGAATAACATAGTACTCCGCTTTCTTAACAAACTGCTTTATGTCAACATAACAAAACAGACCGCCTATATAAATCATTGAAAGCGGAGTTGTTGTTGCTCCTATTTTCGTAAGTGTGGAATCAATAACAGTCGGCAGCTTTACTCCGGCAAATATTCCGACAACACCCAAAAGTATTCCGACAATCGCCGGATTTATCATCTTTTTAACAGTCTGTGCAATGCTTCCCTTTGTCTTTTTAGCCTCCGGTGTAGTAAGCTGCATTCCTACCGTCCAAAGAAGACCCTGATCTGCGATTGTAAATATAGCAATATAAAGCATACCTCTTTCCGGAAAAATTGATGCAATAAGCGGTATTCCGATAAAACCGACGTTTCCGAACATAATAAGTGCCTTATAAAGCTGTTTATTGTCGCCCTTCATTTTAAATATTCTGCTGACAACCGTTCCGACGCAGAACATAAATCCAAACATACAAAATGCAATCAACAGCATAGGCAGAGTTTCTATTACTTCTCTTGATGTTGCTCCATTTAGTGTATTTGTGAATATCATAATAGGCAAAGACAGCTTCATAATAAATCTCGATATGTACTCAAGAGCATCTCTGTTCATAACCTTGGTTTTAATACCTATTATTCCGACAAGTACATATATGGCAAGCATAACCATCTGTATAAGTATAATTGAAAATAAATCCATAAAAGCACCTCATTTCTTTATATAAATTTTACTATCGCAAAATTTCGTTTGTAATAAGCAAAATAAAAGAACTTAAAAACCAAAATGCACATATGCTTGTACAATCCGTATATTGATATTGTAAAAATAATTATTTTATATAAATACAACTCTCTTTTTTTCATTAAGCTATACATTTTTATACCAACGCACTTTAACGCCAAAAACCTTAAATTCCCGATAAATCAAGGTTTAAGAGCCGTCCAAAAAAATCTTCACTTAATAAAATTCATAATACTGTGCATAAAAGCCGGAAATATATGCGTAATTTTTCGGTCAAAAAACAAAATGTATATTGTGATTTTTTTAATTAATTGATGAAAACGATATTTTGTTTTATAATAGAATTATTGATGTGAACTAAACAGCAACCGCTGTTAATTTTTAAAATGGAGGAATTATTTATGGCAAGAAATGTAATTTTAGACGTTGACACAGGTTCAGATGACGCTTGTGCGATAATGCTTGCAGCTCTCTCAGAAGAACTCAATGTACTCGGTGTATGTGCGGTAAACGGAAACAGACCTCTTTCCGATACACTTACAAACACACTTAAGATTATCGAACTTCTTAAGATGGAAGATAAAATTCCCGTTGTTAAGGGTGCAGCCCAGCCGCTTGTACGTGACCTTCTTGCAGGAAGAAACAAAAATCCAAAGACTGCTGAAATCCAGCTTGATGAAAACGGAGAGGAGATCTGTTACCATCCTAAAAAATTCAACCTTCCCGAGCCTGTATTAAAGCCTGTTGATGAAAACTTCGTAACATGGTATATAAACACAATCAAGAACAGCTCCAAAAAGGTTACTATCGTACCCGTAGGACCTCTTACAAACATTGCTATCGTTCTTCGTGCAGAACCTTCATTAGTTGACAACATCGAAGAAATCGTTATCATGGGTGGCGGACATGACGTAAGAAACTCAACTGCTGCCGCAGAATTCAATATCTGGAAGGATCCCGAAGCTGCGGAAATCGTTTTAAACAGCGGTGCAAAAATCACTCTTGTTCCTCTTGACGCAACACATGCGGCATCTACAAGACTCAGCGAAGCACAGCAGTATCGTGATTTACATACATCTGTCGGCGATCTTTTTGCAGAGCTTATCGAAATCCGTACAAGAGCATACAACATTCTTCAGCCTCTTGCAGAGCCCGATTTATGCCCTATCCATGACGCTCTCTGCGTTGCATATCTCTTAAATCCGGCAGTTCTTAAGAACGTAATCCATACAAGAGTTGATGTTGATATGGGCGGTGGTTTTGCCGACGGTATGACTATCGTTGATACTCGTCATATCCATAACCTTCCCGATAACTGCTATGTTGCACTTGATGCAGACAGAGATTTATTCAACAAAATATTATTTGAGAAGATTGCAACATTCAAAGATTGATAATTATTCGCCCTTCCGTATAAACGGAAGGGCTTTTTTTCGGCAAAAAACAGCTCTTTGAGTAATCTCAAAGAGCTGTAAACATATCAGATTTTATTCTGCTGTTTCTTCGGGTTTTGTTGCCATTGCTGTTGCTTCGCCTTCAACAACAATTTTTCCGTCCTGGTTTTTAACGATTGTGCTCATAACAATCATTCTCTTTTCGGGAATAATTTTTGTAACCTCAGCCTCTGCTGTAATTGTGTCGCCGAAGTATACGGGTGCCGTAAACTTAAGTGTCTGTCCGCAATAAATTGCGTCTGCACCGGGAATAAGCATACCTACGATTGTTGAGAAAAATGATGCTGTAAGCATACCGTGAGCTATTCTTTTTCCGAAACGTGTTGTTTTTGCATACTCTGCATTAACATGAACGGGATTGATGTCTCCGATAATGCCGGCATATGTATATACATCTGCTGCTTCGATAGTTTTTGTTACGCTTGCCTTCTGTCCAAGATGAATTTCTCCGATACTGTAACCGCTCATATTTAAGCTGTTAGGATCAAGTTTGCTGCTCATTACTATCACTCCTCTTTTTCGATATATATTAATATTAACTTTTCTCATATTTATTGTAATTAAATTATATCAAACGCATTTTTTGTTGTCCATTAAATAAATGCACAAAATATATATTTATGGTATAATGTGTAACGTGTGTAAAAATTGTGTCTTTACATAAGAACAATATTGTTTAATTTTTAATTCGCATAATTTAAATAAATATTTTTTATATAACAAAATTAATAAATAACACAAAAGGAGTATAATTTATGGAACCGCTTTTTTCTAATACATGTATATATACAATGAGTGTATTGCAGGAAATGAACAGAGCCTTAGTATCGGTCGGATACAGAATATACTGTGTTGCCGCAGCAGCCGTGTTTTTTGTTCTCGGTCTTGTATATAACCGTACCGGTCAGATGGTCTATTCCGCAATATTTTATGCCGCTTGTGCATTCATGCTCTACATGGTTTCAACAAAAGCATCATCAACGGCAAAGAAGATGTACAAAAACTATCAGAAACAGTACGGCAGTAATCTTGAAACTCACCTGTTTTTCTATGAAAACGAAATAATCGGCTCAACAAAACAGATTAAAGGTGCCGTAAAAACCTACTACACAGATGTTACAACCGTAACCGAAACCGCAAACCTTTATCTTCTCAAAATAAAATCCAAAAGCGTTATTGTTGCCGCTAAAAACGGTTTTATAGCAGACAATTCAGAAGAATTCAGAGGCTTTTTAATCGAGAAATGTGTTAATGCCAAATTCAAATGATAAGGAGTACAGATTATGTTTCATAAAATATCCGAAAATGTTTATTATACCGACCACGAAGAAGCTACCGACAGACCTGCAATGGGCTATATAAAGGGCGATAAATATTCTCTTATGGTTGAATCGGGAAACTCAAAGGCAAATGTAAACCTGTTTTTAAAGCATCTTAAGGAAAACGGATTAAAAGAGCCAGATTTTGTCGCAATAAGCCATTCACACTGGGACCACAGCTACGGCTTGTCATATCTCAATGCCGTATCCATTGCCTGCGACAAAACCAATGCTCTTCTCCGAGAAATGGCTGAGTGGAAATGGTCTGAAAATATGCTCACCGAATATGTTGCAGAGGACAAAATTCCTTTATTCTGCGAACCTCATATCAGATTGGAATATCCCGATTTAAGCGAAATAAAGGTTAAGCCTGCCGATATTGAATTTAAGTCAGAAATGACAATAGATTTAGGCAATCAGCCCTGTATACTTAAAAATGTTGTAAGTCCACATATAGATGACTGCGTTATTGTATATATCCCAAATGAAAAGGTTGTATTTCTCGGTGACAGCATATACGAAGAGCTTGTAAGGGATCAGTGGATAGGTCACAGTGACAAGCTTAGTCAATTAATAGCCGAGCTTGAAAAGCTTGATTTCACTATCGCTGTCGAAGGCCACTTTGCACCAAAAACAAAGGACGAGCTTTTAGTGTCATTAAGGGAAAAGCTTTGATTATACGGAGGAACTATGATAAACCAGTTTTCAAGAACAGAGCTTCTTATAGGAAGTGAAAATATTAATAAGCTTAAAAACTCGACCGTTGCCGTTTTCGGTATCGGCGGAGTCGGCGGCTTTGTTGCAGAAGCGCTTGCAAGAGCGGGAATAGGCCATCTTGTGCTTATTGATAACGATACCGTCAGCCTTACAAATATAAACCGTCAGATAGTTGCCCTTCATTCCACAATCGGCAAATATAAAACAGAGGTCATGCGTGACAGAATAGCCGACATAAATCCGGATGCAGTCGTAGAAGTACACAACTGTTTTTATCTTCCGGAAAACAAAGACGACTTTGATTTTTCAAAATACGACTATGTTGTTGATGCGGTTGATACCGTTGCCGCAAAGCTATCGATAATTGAAGAGGCAAAAAGGTGTAATGTACCCGTCATAAGCAGTATGGGTGCCGGAAACAAGCTCAATCCGACAATGTTTGAAGTTGCCGACATATCAAAAACATCGGTCTGTCCACTTGCAAAGGTTATGCGGTATGAGCTGAAAAAACGTGGAATTAAAAATGTCAAAGTGGTTTATTCCAAAGAGCCGGCAATAAAAGCATCTGTTCCGGAAGGCTATGACGAAAGCACCTCAAAGCGTTCCGTACCCGGAAGTATCTCTTTTGTGCCTTCGGTAGCCGGACTTATTGTTGCTGGCGAGGTTATAAAAGACATTTCCGGAATTAATTGATTTAGGAGAATAACAATGGCAAGAGAGCTTACAAGATGTCAGCAGATAGAACGAAGCATAAACAAAAAATACAGAAAAGAGCTTTGGCGTCCGTTCACCGAAGCTGTTAAAAAATACGAGCTTATACAGGAAGGTGACCGCATAGCGGTCTGCATATCCGGTGGAAAAGATTCCATGCTGCTTGCAAAAATGATGCAGATGCTCCAGAGAATAAGCGATTATCCATTTGAGGTAAAATATATAGCAATGGATCCGGGATATAATGCGGTAAACAGACAGAAAATACTTGATAATGCCGAAATACTCAATATACCGCTTACTATATTTGATACGGATATCTTCGATGTGGCAAACAATACGGACAGAAATCCGTGCTACTTATGTGCAAGAATGAGAAGAGGCCATTTATACAGCAAAGCAAAGGAATGCGGCTGTAACAAGATTGCACTGGGACATCATTTCAGCGACGTAATAGAAACAACGCTTATGGGAATGCTTTACGGAGCACAGATACAGGGAATGCGTCCAAAGCTCCACAGCACCAATTTTGAAGGAATGGAATTAATAAGGCCGTTATACTGTGTACATGAGGATTCCATCATTGCATGGCGAAACTATAATGAGCTTGAATTTCTTCAGTGTGCCTGTAAATTTACCGAGAGCATAGCTGTGGATAACAAAGAAAGCAAGTCAAAAAGAAAAGAAACAAAAGAGCTTATAAAACAGCTTAAAGTCAACAATCCGCTCATAGAAACAAACATTTTCAACAGTATACACGATGTAAATGTTGATACACTCGTTGGATATAAAACAAAAGGCGTTGAACACAGCTTTTTAGATGAATATAAGCTTTAAAAAATACCGCAGAAAATTTTCTGCGGCATTTTTGTTACCTTGGTTTCCATGAACTCTTTGAGAAAAGTACAAGTATAGGGAATATTTCCAGACGTCCCGCAAGCATATCCGCAATGAGCACAAGCTTTGAAAGAACGCTGTATATCGAGAAATTGCAGGTCGGGCCGACAGCATCAAGACCGGGACCTATATTGTTAAAGCATGAAAGAACTGCCGAAAAGTTGGTTGTAATGCTGAAACCATCCAGCGACACTATTATAAAGCTTGCGATTATTATAACCACGTATGCCGCAAGATAAGCATCCGCATTTCTGAGAACACGCTCATCAACTCTTCTTCCGTTGTTTCTTACAACCTGAACCTGATTAGGTCTTAATGCCTGATGAATGTTACGGCGAAGACTCTTTAATATGAGCAATGCACGACCGCATTTAAGCCCACCGCCGGTACTTCCGGCACAGGCTCCGACAACCATAAGACACAATATAATAGCCTTTGAAAAGCTCGGCCACAAATCAAAATCCGTTGTGGCAAAGCCTGTTGTTGTTATTATACTTGATACTTGGAATGCCGCATGACGTATTGTTTCTTCAAGGGTAGGATACAAGCCTCTTATATTTAAGGATATTAATATGATACTTACCAAAACAATTCCGAAGTACATACGGATTTCTTCGTCCTTAATTACGCTCTTAAAATGTCTGAGCATTACAAGATAATAACAGCTGAAATTTACGCCGAATAAAAGCATAAACACTGTACATACATTCTGTATATACGGACTGTAACTTGCCATACTATCATTTTTAATACCAAATCCACCTGTTCCGGCTGCTCCGAAAGCAGTGCATATTGCTTCAAAAAATGGCATTTTTCCTAACACAAGGAACAATATATTCAACAGTGTAATAATAACATAGAGAATATAAAGTATTTTTGCCGTATCTTTAATATGCGGCACAAGCTTCCCTATATCCGGTCCGGGGCTTTCCGCACGAAGAAGATGCATTGTAAAGCCGATGCCCTTTTCTCCTCCGGGGCTGAAGGCAAGAAGAAACACAAGTACTCCCATGCCACCTACCCAATGGGTAAAGCTTCGCCAATAGAGAATGCCTCTTGAAAGCTTTTCCACCTCCGGAAGTATAGATGCTCCCGTTGTTGTAAAGCCGGAAACTGTTTCAAAAAGTGCATCAATAAAAAACGGTATTTCACCGGAAATAACAAACGGAAGGCAGCCCATTATACTGAGAACAATCCACGAAAGACCTACACAAATAAGTCCTTCTCTTGCATAAAACTTAAGCTGTGCATTGCGGCTGACCAAACCCATAACAGCCGATACAGCCAGAGTAATCAAAATTCCGCATACAAAACCGAAAACGGCATCTCCTACGCCGTCAACTGCACTTATAATCAAAGCCGGCAGCATAAATGCCGCCTCCATAAGAAGAATACGGCTCATAAACCGTGCAATCATTTTATAATTCATAGTCTTATTCCTCAAAAACGTCGTTAAACTTATTTATAAGATTCTGTCTGCTGGTAACAACAATAACCGTATCGCCCGGCTGGAATATTGAGTCACCGCTCAATATCTCGGTTTTAGTGGCATATACAATACTTGCTATCAGGACATTGCGTTTTAACTTAAGATTTTTAAGCGGTTCACCGCAATGCTTTGTGTTTTCGTCAACAAGAAATTCCAACGCCTCAACCTGGTTATCCGCAATGGTATGTACGCTTAAAGCTGCACCGGTCTGGTTACGCAACGCTCTTACATAACGTATTATAGTGTTACAGCAGAGCTGCATGGGATTTACTGTACTTCCCAGCGGCAGACGGTTAAGCATCGGACTGCTTTCGAGATGTGCAAGCTTTGTAACAACCTTTGGCACATCACATGTAGACGCATACATGGATATAACCATATTCTGCTCATCAAGTCCCGTAAGCGATACAATAGCGTCACTGCTGAATATTCCTTCGCTGTCAAGAAGGCTCTGTCTGCTGGCGTCACCATGGACAATAGTTGCCTCCGGAAGCTTTTCCGATAAATACTCACAACGGGCAAAGTCCTTTTCTATTATTGTTACATCCATTCTGCTCTTTATGAGCTTTTGTGTAAGATAATAGCTTATTCTTCCGCCACCGCATATAAGAACCTTTTTAACCTCTCGTCTGATAAGACCGAGATTTTCGAGAAGTGTACTGATGTTGTCGATTGAAGCTGTTACAAAAATTCTGTCGTTTTCCTGTAATATAAAGTTGCCATTCGGTGTAACCGCAGTACCACCTCTGAGTACCGCACAAATAAGCACCTTACAGCCTGTTATTGAATGAAGGGAACTTAATGGCTGATTGCAAAGCTTGCTGTTTTCATCAATACGGAGCTCCACAATTTCTACCCTTCCCTTTGCAAATGTATCACGGCGTAAAAATCCCGGATATTTAAGCAGACTTTCTATTTCCTTAGCCGCCTGTCGTTCCGGATTTACTGTCATATTAAGAGCAAACATTTCATGCATTTTGTATACCTGTTCGCTGTAATCCGGGTTACGTATACGGGCGATGGTATGAAGATCGGGATTTAAAACATGTGCCGTAACACAGCACAAAAGATTTGTTTCATCCTGATTGGTAACCGCTATGAGTAGATCTGCACTTTCCACATTTGCTTTCAAAAGAACGTCCATAGACGCACAGTTGCCCTGGATAGTCATAATATCATAATCATTAGCAATTGATTCAAGCACCGTAGCATTGGAATCAATTACGGTAATTGAATATCCCTCAGACGAAAGCTGGCGTGTAAGAGAAGAACCCATTTTGCCGTTGCCTGCAATAATAATGTTCACGATTTATCCTCCCTTGAAAAATCATTTTTAAGGTTAAATTATGCTGATTGCATAAATCATTATAACAGCTTTTTTAGAAAAAACAATCATATAAATCCCAAATGTAAAGTCTTTGTAAATTAGAAAAATATACAATTATGCCAAACAAATTTACTGTCTGAATTTATGAAAAATGCCTTCATTCTTTTTGTTGAATGAAGGCACTTAATTTCAAGCATTATTATTTAATTTTCGGCTTCTTTCGGCACTTTATTCCATTTTCCAGTACGATAGAAAAGTATGGATATAACCGTTGCTATCGACCAGCCAATAGGCCATGCCATCCATATACCCGATGTGCCGAAACCGGTGCCTGAAAGTATTTTTGCAAGCAAAACTCTTAATATCATATCGGTAAATGTTGCAATCATAAATTTCTTCATCATTCCGGCGCCTCTGAGGACACCATCGGCAACAAGTTTAGCTGATATTACAAAATAGAAGGGAGTTATTATTTTTATAAACTGCAATGCCGTATCCATTGCCGGACCTGTCGGGCTTTCCATGAACAGATATACAAGGTATCTGCCTCCGACAAGATAAAGTATTACAACAGGAATACAGAGCAGCCATATGAGCTTTAAGCCTGCCGCAAAGCCTTCCTTAACTCGTCCAAGCTTACCGGCACCTACATTCTGTGCCGTATAATTGGACATACCGTTTCCGAGTGTTGTAAACGAGGTTATAACGAGGTTATTCAGTTTTACCGATGCCGCATATCCGGCAATAACGCTTGCACCGAAGGAATTGATTATACTCTGTATTATTATGTTTGCAACAGAAACAAAACTCTGCTGAAGAATACTGGGAATTGCTATTATAGATATATTTTTCAATATAGTCCAAGAGAATTTCTGTATTTTACCTTCAGTTTCTACTTTGGCAAGTCTGCGTAAAACGAATATAACCGCAAGTATACAGCTTACGCCCTGACAAAGGAACGTTGCCCATGCAACACCGGCAACACCCATATTTAAAGCTTTTACAAACAAAATATCCACAACTATATTCGAAGTTGACGAAGCGGCAAGGAAAATAAACGGTGTTTTGGAATCGCCCATTGCCGAGAAAACTCCGGTTGACACATTATAATAAAACATAAACGGCAAACCAAATATGTATATATCGAGATAAAGCTTTGAATCGGCAATTATTTCCGGTGGTGTATTTATCAGATTAAGCAATGAATCACACAAAGTAAGTCCGCAAAGCATAAGCACTCCGCATAAAACCGCAGAAGCGATAAGCGTAGTATATACTGCTGTTTTCATTGTTTTAAAATCCTTTGCTCCGAAAAGCTGGGAAACTATGACTGAACAACCTATATTGCAACCAAAAGCAAATGCAATGAATATAAGCGTTATTTCATAGCTATTTCCTACTGCTGCAAGAGCATTTTCACCAATAAATTTTCCGGCAACAAGGCTGTCCGCTATATTATAAAGCTGCTGGAACAAAATACTTCCGACCAAAGGCAGGCAGAACTGCCAGAGTATCGTACTCGGCTTACCTACCGTCAAATCTTTATTCATTATTACTACCCCCTATTTTTGTTGAACCTCACATATTTTAGCATTGACCAATCATAAATACAAATATATAATTTATATAAAAATAATAACTTTTAGTTATGAAAGGCTTATCATGGAACTTACACAGATTAAATACTTCAAAACAACAGCCGAATTACAGCATATAACAAAAGCCGCAGAGATTCTTCATATCGCACAGCCGGCATTAACCAAATCAATACACAAGCTTGAACATGAGCTCGGTGTTCCGTTATTTGCCCCAAAAGGGCGAAACATAGCTCTCACAGAATACGGAAAATACCTTTATGAAAGAATTATTGAACCGTTAAATGTATTTGAAACACTGCCGTCCGAAATAAAAATGCTTGCAGACCAAAACCGCTCCGCAGTAAGATTAAACGTATTAGCGGCATCAACATTTGTCACTCAGTGCATAATTGAATACCAAAGAAAAAATCCCAACGTATCATTTTCAGTCGTGCAGAACGAGAAAACGGATTTATGGGACGTAAGCATAGGAAACTATAATAAAAATGATGAGAAAACGCATGGTTCTTCAATAACGGTAACGGAAAGAATAATGCTTGCCGTACCGGAAAACAGCAAATGGACGGATAAAAAAGGCGTTATACTGTCCGAGCTTGGCTCGGAAGGCTTTATAAGTCTTGCCGGAACACGAAGATTCCGCATGTTATGCGATGATTTTTGCAGAAAGGCCGGTTTTGTTCCCAATGTTATATTTGAGAGCGACAATTATGCCGCAGTGCAAAACTTCATTGCATCGGGAAACGGCATAGGTTTCTGGCCGGAACATACATGGGGAACAACCGTAAACGGAGTTAAACTGCTCCCGGTCATATCACCGGAATGCAGCAGAGAAATTATAATAGTAAAAAATTCCGACCGACTTTATGACGAGCAAAGTGCGGTAAATGATTTTTATGATTTTCTCACAACCCGTTTCAAAAGTATAGTTTAAAACTTATGATTCATATAGACTTCGCCGTTAGTAAGGTCTTTCCATTCAAGACCGTTATCGTTCATAACGATATAGCTATGCGGCGAATTCTGCTTCGGGATTGACACAGAGCCGGGATTTACATGGAGTATCCCGTCCTTTTCCGTATTTTCAGGTATATGTGTATGTCCGAAAAGAAGGATTGAATCCTTACGGATATTTTTGAAATTATCCAAATGATGTCCATGTGTTGCATATATCGTTTTATCGCCGACACATATTACGGCATAATCCGCCAATACCGGAAAATTCAGAACCATCTGGTCAACCTCTGCCTCGCAGTTGCCTCTTACGCAGATTATATCATCGGAAACAGAATTAAGCATTTCAATAACCGCTTTAGGTGCATATTCTTTTGGCAGGTCGTTTCTCGGTCCATGATAGAGAAGGTCGCCGAGAAGCAACAGCCTGTCCGCTTTTTCCTCTTTAAATTTTTCTATAAGCATTCTGCAATAAAAGGCAGAGCCATGTATATCTGACGCTATCAACCACTTCATTATTTATCTCCTTTAATTTATATGTGCAGTTTCTACTTTTTTAGTCTTGTGATAGTTTATTATAGCGATTATATCCGCACCGATAACAACGGCATCACATACAGTTGTTGAAAAGTCCTTTATTATGATTGCATATATAACCCATATAAGCTCATTTACCATTATGCTGTATCTTGTTCTGTGCGGATCCTCGATATAATAACAGCACAAGGTATATTCAGCAGTAGCAATAACCGGCAAAATGCCTATAAAGCCCATATTATTGGTCATAACTCCCGATACAATAACCACAAGAGTGAGCAGATATGCAGTTCTTTTGGTGAACATATCCTTCATAATAAATATACAACGCAGACAACAGCAAACAAGCGTTGCTATTGCGGCATACGAACCAAAGAAATATGATGCCACACCGTATGTAAAGCAATTCAAAAGCTGTAAGCGAAATATCTTTTTTCTTTCCTTCGCATAACAGCTCATTCCGAGAAATACTGCCGATATAAAAGAAATTATGTTTCCGATTATCAAATTTGTCATTTTCTTATGTCCTTATCATTACAATTTTAACAATATTATGTAAATAAATAGCATTTCATAATTGAATGCTATTTATTTTATTTAGTAAATTATTCTATTTCAACATATTTAATTTTTGTTTGATATTGTAAAACTAAATTACACATCTTTATTACCATTTCATCTCCATTTTTTTCAATATTTCTTGGATCGATATTATCTATACACAATCTATCTATTGTTACAAAGCCATGGCGACAAATATTTTCCCTATCCTTATATTTTTTTTGAAATATGACTTTTGCTGTCATTTGAAATGTTTTATTTTCTATATTTGAATAGGCAAAAGTTGGTATACACAAATAATCTATAGTTAAAGGAGTCATACCCTCTGCCTTTCCTTTTTGTAAAAATGGTAATAAATAATTATAAAAGCGATCATTTTTTTCAAATTTTGCTTCAAATACTTCCTTCGTTTTTATAGCTTCAAAATTAGCTGATATAAAATAATAACTATCAAAATCCATTATATAAAACCTCCCTATAATAAATATTAATTTATTACATAATTATTCAAAAAAGTTATCCATTCATTAATTTTAAATATACTATTTTCTATTCTATAATTTATTTATACTAAATAGTTTTTTATTATTTTGTATTTTATTGTCCTTCACTTATCTATACAAAAGTAAACAATTAACAAGATATATGAACTTAAAATCTATTAATTTTATTATCTCACAATTATCAATTTTTTATAAAATAATCTTAAATATATCTTTAGAATAAATCTTTCATGCAGTTCTTAAAATAAGAATTTATACATTTTATCTTCAAACTTAGAAACATTGCTTAAAAAGCCTTTTAAGCCTCTTTCAATGTCATTATAGGCAGTCACATACTCACCCGAATACCATGGATCGTCTATATCACCCGGATTCTCGGTATAATCCAGCAAAAGATGAACTTTGTTTTCGGTATCATCGCCGATTATGCGTTTCAAGCCAATCAAATTATAGGCCTCCATTGCAATTATGTAATCATATTTATCATAATCCGATTTTTTGATTTGTACAGCTCTTTTTTCCGAACAATCAATTCCATGCTCGTTCAAAAGCTTTCTGCATGGCGGATATACGGGATTTCCATGTTCTTCATTGCTGACTGCCGCAGAGGCAATATAAAATTTGTCGGAAATACCTGTGTTAGATACCATTTTCTTAAATATAAATTCCGCCATTGGCGAGCGACAGATGTTGCCGTGGCAGATAAATAAAACTCTAATCATAAATTTCTCCTATCATAAAAAGCCGAGAAATGCCGTGTTTTGGGGCATTTTACCGACTTGTTTCTTCTAATATAAAAGTTACATTTTAAGTGCCGATTTTGCAAAATACGACAAAACAGTGCAATTCACACACCTCATTCGTAGTAAAATCGTAGTCAAAATTTTCAGGATTACTACTCTGGATTTTGCACCCCCTTTGGAGTATTTCTAAACCGAGGGGGTGCATCGTTAAAAGGTATATTTTTCCTATTTCACGGACGTTAAAATTCCATCAAGGAATTTGATTTCATTACATCGCATCTGCTCTGTGAAAGCACTATATACATCTATCCCTGTAGGAATCTGAAATCCGTGCTTGATGAGACAAATATCCTCTCGAGCCTCTACATTCTTCTCATAAGTCGAACCACGGTTGAGCCACATAACAGCATCTTCTTCCTCTCCCATTTCAGGATAAAAATAAAATCCCTTCTTGGCATCAAATCGGAACATATATGCCAATACTTGCAGATAGTCCTTGTTTCCAATATTATCAATCGGTTTGTACTTCGCATCTGCAATCACTCGTGCCTCTGAGTCTCTGCTGATGAAGTCTGGGTAGATAAGTCCGCGATTATGGTCAAACAAACGCTGAGAACCTTTTGTAGCTTTGTTCATCGGATGATAGAAAATCTCGTCCACAATCGAATTCATATACTCTTCCCAAAGCCATGCGCCATCAAAGAGCAATCCATATACCTTCTTGCTTCCCATTCCAATCTGATGTTTCTGATGCTGTAAGATAAGTAGACACAAGTTCTGCAGTTCACAATATTCTCGGTAATATGCGTGTCTAATGGTATTGGTCTTATTTGCATCAATAATCTTCTGTCGGTTACACATCTCGTAGTTAGAAGTGGCCGCTACAACATCCTTGACCTCATCCTTAGCCTGTGCAAGCAGTTTATGTCCGTATGGCTTGTGTTTGATAAACTCCACCGTATGACGGATTAATTCCATCAAATCATTATCAAAGGAATACTCCCTCTGCGAATATGCTACATTACCAACAAACGGTGTATTCTTAACAATGTGTCTCGCTATTTCTATCGTTCCCTTAACATTGCTGTCATTGTATGTTTTTCTCACATAAGTCTTAAAGACACCCTTACGCATGGCACTCTTTAAGTAATATGGGAAGATAAAAACAAGCAGATTGAAAACACGATCATCATTGTTCGCATCTGTTTCCAAATCTACAATATTCGGGACATCAAATACTCTCTCAAGCAAATATTGAAATAGGAAGTCCCGCTCATTACCACTAAATCTTGATTCAACTATGAGTTTCTCATCTCCAAGTCCCATGAAGCCCATGACATTGCTCGACAAATAATAATTGTTTACACTTTGTAAAATCATCTGGTCTTTTGTAATATCATCTGCATCTCTAAGAATTTCCGGGAATACAAATACCCCCTCATTCTCCAACTGCTCCAAAGTTTTATCTGCAATTTTGCTTGTCAGAAGTGATATGCCAGACAATGACGCCTTAGGTATTCTCGAATTATCTTTTATTTTAATTCGACTCATCTACATCAACTCCATCCGACTTTCCTTGGTTATATGCTTTCTTAAATCGCTCCATAATACCTTCTTCATCATACATACCATTTATGTATTCCTGTAACAACGGATGTAGGTAATCTGACCATAACTGGTCAAAGTCAATATTCTTCAGCTTCAAGAAATAGGATGCACCAATCTGATAGTTTTCATTCAGACCTTCTGTTGCTGCAATTTCCACATTCAAAGCTGACATTCTGGCAATTGCCTCAGCCTCTTTCTCTTCGTTGTTCAAGTTAGCAAGCATCTCAAGACGCTCATCTGCACGAAGCTCCACAAAACGGAATCTTCGTCTCATAGCAAAATCAAAGCTGTCTACAGATCTGTCAATATCATTCATCGTACCAATGATATAAACATTGTCTGGAATATAGAATTTTTCATTGCTATCAGCATGAAGGTTTGCATATTGGGTGGAAACCTCTCCTGCCACACCTCTATATCCCGGATCAACAGCAAAGAACAACTCTCCGAAAATCTTAGATATCTCACCACGATTTATCTCATCAATGATAAATACATATTTCTTCAACTCTTCCTGTCTTATAATCCTTGCAGCCTTTTTCTTTTTCTGAATCTCGTTAAAAATAACAAGATTGTAGGAATATCTCTGCTGTGTAAAATTGATATTAAAAAATTCCGTAATATCTTTTAATTTGTTAAATTCTCTTCCAGACTCTAACATCTGTCTAATTTCAGAAATATTCAATCGGATACTGTTGATGGATGCATTTTGTGGTATTGAAAGATAAATATGCTCATCATTGACATCTGTGATTGTAAATTCTGTACCCGTTTTGGTCTTGAATATGTTATTTCCTGTGTCCACATCATCAAAGAACTCTTTCATTGCTTCTTGAACAGATAATTCCTTTGCAATGACCTCTGTGGACTTTTTAGAATTCTCATAGTTTCTTCTAGCCTTATCCACGAATTTCTTAAACACGCCATCCTGCAATTCAAAACCCATAGAACCATCTTCATTCGTCTTTGGACGGAGTCCTTCTACGAAATCCGAATAGTCATAACTTGGGTGAAATTGGACAAACTCTACCTGTTGCTTTTGCTCATCTGTGAGCATCGTATAATCATCAAAATAGCCATTGCTAATAATGTCAGCAGCAATTTCTTTTGCAAGATAAGTCTTTCCCGTTCCTGGAGCACCTCGGAATATAATGTTTTTAGATTCCACAAGCATAGTAGAATATGGATTCAGATAGCCATTAAATTCTGCTGGTTTTACTTTCTCTACAACTGCTGCCTTTTCCTCCGCATTTTCCTTCTCGTCCTTCTCACGATAAACCAATTTGAAGGAATCTCCCGGATTACCGAAACGTGTCAAACACTCCTGAACAAATCTAAGAGTTGTAAAGATATTCCATGAATAAATTACAAACTGTCTGCCATCATCATAATCATACGACATTGTATTGAACGGATTTATATTGTGTGCTTCTGCTTCGTCCTTGCTGTAATAAATTCCACGAATCATTTCCTTGTCTGGAGCGTATTGACAAATTGGAAACTGTTCTTTTTCTTCTACTGGCAAGGCTGCAATCTGTTTTTCATAAATTTGAAATGCAATACGTGGTAAAGTTTGGTTTGTATTCCGTCTCTCACCTTTCCCATAATTTCTTTTGATAACAGTTCCATCGACAGCAACAAATGATGCATCCAAAGGCTTGAACACATCTCCTGCACTAATATTATCCATAGTGAATGAATCATCAGTAGAAGTAACAGAATCTGATGTTATAGTAATCTCGTATTTTGTCTGCTTAATCTGAATCTCATATCCTTTTGCAGTAAGATAGTTTTTTGCTTCGACAGCATTATATCCAGATACATCTATCTCTGCACCATTCTGCAAATGATTTGCTACTGCGATGACATACTTTGGTGGATAGGTATTACCGTTTTCCCATACAAGCTCATACTTGGTACGCGTATTGTGCCAAGGAACTCCATTCTCATCAATATATTTAATAGCCTCTGCTATAAATTGTCCGTCAACTTTTGGGACTGCCATGATAAGCACCTCCATTTTAATGAATATACAAAATTCATTATATCACTAAACAGGTGTTTTGACACCCACAATCGTTAAGTGGTGCTAACACAAAAAGGCACCCAGGCATTTCTGCCTAAGTGCTAATTTTATAACTCAATACAGTAACTGTCCATTTACCTTTTCCTTATTCTGCATCAAATAAGAATCTGGAAAATCTTTAAAGTATTGATCATCAATATAATAAAAATGTCCTATTTCCATTTCTTCTCCTATCGTCAAAAAGAGGCTCCGTCCTCTCGAACGGAACCTCAAAACATTTGAACTCGACCTTTTCTAAGTCGCATATCGAGTAGCGACAAACATTTGAACTCGACCTTGTTTGAGTTGCATACCGAGTAGCAACAAACATTTGCAGTAATCTCTTACTGTACTTAAAGTACACATTCAAATGTGCCGCCTGTCAAGGTCAAATATAAGTTCAAATCACAGCTTGCGGCTGCATTAATATTATATGTCCGTATCCAACTAGATATTCATTTTACACGATACTGCTATACTATTCAACGATTGCACACTATATAACGATAGCCCCTACAATTTAACGATTGCTACTACCGTTAAAATCTGCACTTCTACATCGGCTCATTTGCATTCCCTCATTCGTAGTATTACTGTAGTCCCCAAATGCTCTAACTACCAGACTATACCCCGTTTTGCCACATTATTCCTTGATTTATAAGGCTTTTCATAGTCCTGCCGTGGCAGATAAAAAGTATTTTTATCATAATATCGAACCTCACTAAACATATGATTTTCTCTACTAATTTTGTAACTATACCTTAACATCAAAAAGAAATAAGCATCCCAACCGCAAAGTAAAGATGCTTATTTTCTTCATTATCTCTAATCAATTACAGCAGCATAATTCCTGCTTTTTCGCATGCCTCAACTGTTTTATCGTCCCACATGCTTGAATGAACCTCACCGATATGAGCCGTTCCTATCAAAAGCATACAAAGTCTTGACTGTCCGATACCACCGCCGATAGTGAGCGGAAGCTCGCCGTTAAGGAGCATTTTGTGGAATGGAAGGTTTCTTCTGTCATCACAACCTGCTATTGTGAGCTGTTTGTCAAGAGATTTTTCATCAACTCTGATACCCATTGAAGATACCTCAAAGGCTCTGCCGAGAACATCATTCCAGAAAAGAATATCTCCGTTAAGCTCCCAGTCGTCATAGTCTGGTGCTCTGCCATCATGTGGCTTACCTGACTTTAATGCACCGCCGATTTTCATAAGGAACACTGTTTTATGCTCTTTAACAATGGCATTTTCTCTTTCATGTGCGTCCATATCAGGATACATATCCTCAAGCTCCTGTGTTGTTATGAAGAAAACATCTCTGTTAAGCTTTGTTCCGAGTATAGGAAATTCATTGAGAAGCTGTCCGTGAGTATCACAGATAGCATTGACAATTCTCTTTACCGTATCTTTAAGATATTCAATATTTCTGTCTTCTCTGCGAATAATTTTTTCCCAGTCCCACTGGTCAACATATATTGAATGAATGTTGTCAAGCTCTTCATCACGTCTGATAGCGTTCATATCTGTGTAAAGACCTTTGCCTACATAGAAATTATATTTTTTAAGGGCAAATCTTTTCCACTTTGCAAGCGAATGGACAACCTGTCCTTCTTTGCCTGTTGCAGGCACATCAAAGCTTACCGGGCGTTCATAGCCGTTAAGATTATCGTTAAGTCCCGATGCTTCGTCAACAAACAACGGAGCCGAAACTCTTTTAAGATTAAGCTGGCTGCTGAGATGATACTGGAAATTTTTCTTTATAAACTCAATAGCTCTCTGCATTTCATAAATTGTTAAAGGGCTTTTATATCCCTCAGGAATGTAAACACTGTTCATAATACACCTCATTATATTAAAGAATATCTTTTTGCTGATTCATAGAAACCATTTCGGTTATTTTTCTTATTTCATGGGCAACAATACACTTATTTGTAACGATACATATGATATCCATATCGTTTTTTCCTACAAATTCACCCTGGAATACCTTCTGCTGCATTGTTGTTATTCTTACAATCATGCCCTTTTTGAACACATTTCCACCGAAGCTCATTGTTTCTATCGGAAACATTTTTGAGCATCTGTCCATAATGGATTTTCTATCGGCATTTTTTATGTCCATTTCAAGCTCATCTTTTTTAAGTACATTGTTTCTGAAATTTCTGACTCTCATAATAAGATATGTTATAAGAAATGCAAGCACAGCCGCATAAAAATAATCATAACCGCTAAGCACCGCAAGCTTATCAAGCATAGCTGTCAACTCCTTTCCGTGATATTATGCTATTATACATCTTTTATGATATATTCTCAATCCACAGTTACAACAGTAAAATCATGTCCGCATGCCGGAATAATTTTTTCAAGCAGATCCTTTGTTTTTAGAACTACCGTTGCTGTATTGACACACGGATGCACAGCTATCTTTTCCATATTTACCACATCCGAATCAATCAACAGCTTTACATTATTATTTTTATCATTGATAAGCCCCAACGGGCTTACGCTGCCGGGCTTTATATCAAGAAACTCAAGCATATGCTCATCATCGGCAAAGGTCATTCTCGGAACGCCTATCTGCTTTGAAACCTTTCCGGTATTGAATTTTTTAGAGCCTACCATTACAAGAAGATAAAACTCTGTACTGTGTCTTGTGCTCAAAAACAAATTTTTACATATTTCAAGACCTATCTTTTTATCAAGCTCCTCTGCCGCAGCTATCGTCATAAGAGGCTCGTGCTCATATCTTGTATACTCAACGCCGAGCTTATCAAGAAAATCGTAGGTTCTTTTTTCCTTATCTTCCATATTTACGTCTCAATCCTTATTAAGATAAGCATATATTTCTCTTTTGGAAACTCCTCTGTCCTTAGAAACCTTCTTCATTGCCTCTTTTTCGGTCATTCCTTCGGACATATATTTTTTCATATGCTCCTCTATTGTTATGCTATTCCAGTTATCAATTTCCTCCTGTCGCAGCTCCTGTTCATTTTTTCCGCCGACAACTATAACAAACTCGCCCTTCGGCGGATTTTCCTTATACCAGCTGAGCAGACAGCCGAGAGTATCGTGTCTTACCTCTTCATATCGTTTTGTTATCTCTCTTACAGTTGTCGCCTCACGGTCACCGGCTGTTTTTAAAAGCTGTGCTAATGTATCCGTAAGTCTGTGCGGTGCTTCATAAAACACCGTTGTTCTTGTTTCCTTTTCAAGATTTTTAAGCACAGCGGCTCTTTCCTTTTTATCAACGGGAAGAAAGCCTTCAAACACATATCTTCTTGCATCCATTCCCGAAAGCACAAGTGCCGATATTCCGGCAGACGCTCCCGGTGCTATTGTTACGGGTATGCCTTCCTCACGACAGCGTTTTGCCATATCTTCACCGGGATCCGATATTCCCGGCATACCGGCATCGGTAACGAGTGCAATATTTTCTCCTGCCTTAAGCTTTTCAATCAGCTGAGGGCCTTTTACGGCATAATTATGCTGATGATAGCTTGTCATAGGCGTTTTTATTTCAAAATGATTAAGCAGCTTAAGTGTATTTCTTGTGTCCTCAGCCGCAATTATATCAACGGTTTTGAGTATTTCAATAACTCTAAGCGTAATATCTCCGAGATTACCTATCGGTGTAGCACATAAATATAATGTTCCGCTCATATATCCACCTTACTCATAATATATCCTGTGTATTTCCTCTGTATAGCTTCCGTCTTTATTATAAACAATAAGCGGAGCCATAACCTTTGTCATCGGTCTGCCGTTTTTAACGGCCTCTATAAGCACCATAGTTGGTTCTCTGTCATAATATGAATGTACAAATCTGAGCGTTTTAGGCTCAAGCTTATATTTTCTAAGCGTAACGATAATATCCGCAAGCCTGTGCGGTCTGTGAACCATATACAATCTGCCCTGTGTAACCAGGAGTCTTGCCGAGGCATAAACAACGTCCTCAAGCGTACAGAGCACCTCATGTCTGGCAATGGTTTTCGGAGAAAAATCGTTTTGCAAACCGCCGCCTTCATTCATATACGGCGGATTTACGGTAACAACCTCAAAGCTTGAAGGTTTATACAGCTCATCAATATTTTTAATATCGCCTACATTTATCGTAATTTTGTCCTGAAGTCCGTTAAGCCTTACCGATCTTTCTGCCATTTCAGCACTTTCGGGCTGTATTTCAACGGCATTAAATGACGCTGCCTTTGTTTTTGCCTCCATAAGTATAGGTATTATTCCCGTACCTGTACAAAGGTCAATAACTCTGTCACCTTTTTTCACCTTGGCAAAATCGCTTAATATAACCGCATCTATACCGAAGCAAAACCTCTTGGGATCCTGTATAATCATATATCCGTTTCTATGCAAATCGTCAACACGCTCATATTCTTTTATTTCAACAGAGTACTCCATAATTATTCAACCACATCTTTATTTTTAGCCGATTCTTCCTTTTTCTGTCTTTGTTTTTTTGACTTAATAACTGTTATTTCTTCAACGGAATAGAAATCTATTGTCGGAGGATCGTTTTCCTTCTTTCTTACTGCCGCCTTTACAACCTGCATAAGCACATTTGTGGAAAGTATCTCGCCTGTTCCGTCAACAGTACTTATTATATCGCCTACACTTGGCATCTTTTTATTGAGCTCCTCGTAAACGTCCTCTTCATATTTAAGGCAGCACATAAGTCTTCCGCAGATACCGGAAATCTTTGTAGGATTAAGCGACAAGCTCTGTTCCTTCGCCATTTTAATGCTTACAGGCTGAAAATCGCCGAGGAATGTGGCACAACAAAGCGGACGTCCGCAGATACCTATACCATTCATCATTTTTGCTTCATCACGGACACCTATCTGGCGAAGCTCAATTCTTGTTCTGAACACAGCCGCAAGCTCCTTAACAAGCTCACGGAAGTCAACTCTTTCATCAGATGTAAAATAAAATATAAGCTTATTATGGTCAAATGTTATTTCAACATCTATAAGCTTCATATCAAGACCATGCTTTGCTATTTTTTCCTCGCATACCGAAAAAGCCTCTTTTTCTTTATTGCGGTTTTCGGCTTCGCATTCATCATCTTCCTTTGTTGCCACTCTTATTACCTTTTTAAGCGGCTGAACAACATCGTCATCGGCAACCATTGTGTTTGATTTTATCGCAGTACCATACTCTATTCCACGTACTGTTTCGACAATTACATGATTGCCTTCATTTATTTTAAGACCGTCCGGATCGAAATAATAGAGCTTTCCGGCTTTCTTAAATCTAACTCCTACTACTTCTATCATTAACTAACTCTCCTTTTATATTTATAAAAAGCATCTCAAGTGCAAACTGTGAGTTTACATTCTGTTTAAGATACTTCTTTGTTTTCATTATAAATTCGGGTACACCGCACAAGGCCTCATAGGAATTATTTCTTGCCTCGTCAACAATTCTGTCTGTCATATCCTTTTCTATTATGCAATTTTTATCTTCGGTAATTTTATAAGCAAGAACATCTCTCTGCCAAAGATAAATCATATCCGTTATATCTGCCGCATCATTATTTGCCGCAAGCTCCTTAGCCGCCTCGGTCAAAACATAATACGGTGCATTTTTTATTCCCGAAAGCGTTTCGATAACCTTTTGGCGCATAGCGGAAAATTCTTCGGACTCGGCAAAACGGATTGCCTTTCCTATGCTCCCCTGTGCGTATTCGGCAACCATATCTGCCTGTTCGTCCGCAAGCTTTCTTTCAAGCAGATAATTTTTTATTTTAAAGGCCGGAACCGGTTTGATATTAAACAACACACATCTCGACATTATTGTAGGCAGGAAAGCATATATGTTTTCCGCAAGAAGGAAGAACACCGCATATTCGGGAGGTTCTTCAAGCGTTTTAAGAAGTGCATTCTGTGCCTGCTGTGTCATTGTGTCGGCATTGGGCATTATATATATTTTATATCTATGGTTATAAGGCTTTATATTTACCGTTGATGTAACCTGTTCCCTTATATCGTCTACGGAAATGCCCTTGGTTTTGACCGGATGGACATATATAATATCCGGATTGTTTCCGCCGTCAAAGGTTCTGCACGATATACATTGGTCACAAGGCTCATCACCACCGGTTTCGCAAAGCAATGTTTTTGCAAAAGCATTGGCAAGCATTTTTTTGCCGCCACCTTCTTCTCCGGCAATTATATATGCGTGTGAAATCATTTTATTTTTCAATACACGCCTTATACTTTTTATAATCTGTTCATTTCCGATTATGTCACTGAAATTATTCATAATATTTTCCTTTAAGCAGACCGTCGATTATCTCTATAACCTGTCTGTTTATATTTTCGACAGTATCATCGGCAGAAATGACTTTTATTCTGTCGGGATACTGACTGCAAAGCTTTTTATAGCCTTCGTATACATTAACATGAAAATCAAGCTTTTCCGACTCAAGGCGGTCAAGCTCTTTCTCGTTTTTCTTTCTCAATATGCCTTTTTCCGGCGGCAAATCGAAAAACAATGTCAAATCCGGCATAATTCCGTTAAGAGCAAAGCTGTTTATCTGCATTATATTATCCGTTCCAAGACCTCTTGCCGCACCCTGATATGCAATACTCGAATCAACAAAGCGGTCGCAGATAACAACTTTTCCTTCGTTTATTGCCGGAATTATTTTCTGCTGCACATGCTGTGCTCTTGCCGCTGCATAAAGCAGAGCCTCGGTCATATCCGTCATTTCTTTATTATTTATATCAAGTATTACATCTCTAATTTTTTCGCTTATTTCAGTGCCGCCCGGCTCTCTTGTGAAAACAACATCACAATTTTTTGTTCCGAGATAATCCATAAGCAGCTTTAATTGTGTACTTTTACCTGAACCGTCGGTTCCTTCGACAGTTATAAACTTTCCCTTCATCGGAATACACCTCAAATTTAACCTAATAATTAATTATATCACAAATCATCATACTTCGATACAGATATATTTTCATACGTTACCATTTTATAGTTTAACATACATACACGCAAAAAGGAACCCTGCATATGCAGAGCTCCTTTAAGAAAGAATATTTTATTTTAATTATCTCTTCTTTAATGCTTCAATAAGCTTAGGAATGATAGTCTTAACGTCGCCTACGATACCAAGGTCTGATACGTCGAAGATAGCTGCTCCGTCGTTCTTATTGATTGAAATAACAACTTCTGAGCTTTCCATACCTGCAACGTGCTGGATAGCACCTGAGATACCACAAGCAATGTAAAGGTTAGGTCTAACTGTCTTACCTGTCTGGCCTACCTGATATTCCTTACCGATCCAGCCAGCATCAACAACTGCTCTTGAAGCTGCAACTTCACCGCCAAGAAGGTCAGCAAGTTCTTTAAGAGTATTGAAGAATTCAGGTGAACCGATACCACGACCGCCTGATACAAGAACCTTAGCTTCTGTAACGTCAACGATCTTCTTTGTTTCCTTAACTTCTTCAATGATTTCAATATTCATATCAGCAGGTGTAAATTCTACCTTGAAAGGTACAACTTCGCCTTTTCTTGCTGTATCTGCTGCAAGTGCTGCCATAACGCCGGGACGTACAGTAGCCATCTGAGGTCTGTGGTTTTTGCAGACGATAGTAGCCATGATGTTACCACCGAATGCAGGACGTGTCATGTTAAGAAGCTTTGTGTCTTCAGCGATTTCAAGCTTTGTGCAGTCTGCTGTAAGACCTGTGTGAACTCTTGCTGATACACGGGGAGCAAGGTCACGGCCGATTGATGTAGCTCCGTAAAGAACTATTTCAGGATCGAATTCTTTAATGATAGCTGTGATTGCCTTTGCGTAAGGCTCTGTTGCATATTTTGCAAGCATAGGATCATCAACTACGATAACTTTATCAGCACCGTGCTGGATAAGTTCTTCTGCTTTAGCTGTTACACCGTCTCCTAAAAGAATTGCAACAACCTGTTCGTTAAGGTCTTTAGCAAGCTTTGTTGCTTCTCCAACAAGCTCGAATGCAACCTTCTGTATATTTCCGTCTCTCTGTTCTGCTAATACATAAACATCTTTGCTCATCTTAGTTCACCCCTCATCAAATAATATGTTTTTCTTCCATCTTAGCAATGATTGCCTTTACTGCATCGTCTGCTGAAGCATCTTTTAATACTTCACCGGCACCCTTAGCCTGTTTTGTAAAGGACTTAACAACATTTGTGGGAGATCCCTTAAGACCGATGTGTTCGGGATTAAGTTTATCCTTAAGTTCTTCAAAACCAAGAACCTTGATTTCTTTAGCATAAGCGTCGATTGTTCCGCCTACTGTCATATATCTGGGCTCAGCGATTTCTGAAAGAGCTGTGATAAGGCAAGGTGTTTTAACTCTGATCTTCTGGTATCTGTCTTCGAACTGTCTCTTAACGATGAGGCTGTCACCGTCTGCTGTAAGTTCTTCAGCATATGATACCTGAGGAATTCCAAGGTGCTCAGCGATCTGAGGACCAACCTGAGCTGTATCACCATCGATAGCCTGACGACCTGTGATGATTACATCATAGTCAAGTGTCTTGATACCAGCTGCGATGATTGTTGATGTAGCAAGTGTATCTGAACCACCGAATTCTCTGCCTGAGATGAGAACTGCATCGTCACAACCCATAGCAAGAGCTTCTCTTAATGCAACGTCTGCCTGAGGAGGTCCCATACATACTAATGTAACTGTACCGCCAACCTGCTCTTTAAGTCTTAAAGCAACCTCAATACCTGCTTTGTCATCAGGGTTGATGATACTGGGAACACCATCTCTGATAAGTGTATTTGTTTTAGGATCAAGTTTTACTTCCGCTGTATCCGGAACCTGTTTAATACATACAACTATTTTCATTGTTATTTTCCTCCCGAATTATTTAATCTTCATTGCTCCAGAGATAACCATCTTCTGAACTTCTGATGTACCTTCATAGATTTCTGTAATCTTAGCGTCTCTCATCATTCTTTCAACAGGATATTCTCTTGAGTAGCCATATCCACCAAATAACTGTACGCAAGTTCTTGTTGTTTCATTAGCTACATCTGAGCAAACGAGCTTAGCCATTGCAGCCGGAACTGAAATAGGATCGTGGTTATCTTTTGCACAAGCTGCTCTCCAAACAAGAAGTCTTGCTGCGTCAACCTTAGCCTGAAGCTCTGCAAGTTTGAACTGTGTATTCTGGAACTGAGCAATTCTCTTACCGAACTGTTTTCTTTCGCCAACATATTTAACTGTTTCGTTGATAGCACCCTGAGCGATACCAAGAGCGATAGCAGCAACACCGATACGTCCGCCGTCAAGAGTCTGCATAGCGATCTTGAAGCCTTCGCCTTCTCTACCCATAAGGTTTTCAGCGGGAACGATTACGTTTTCAAATGCAAGCTCGCAGTTTGAAGCAGCTCTGATACCCATACGAGGAATGTCTTTACCGATTGTGAATCCGGGCATACCCTTTTCAAGAATGAAAGCTGAAATACCCTTTGTTCCCTTTGATTTGTCTGTCATGGCAAATACAAGGAAAATATCTGAGAAGCCAGAGTTTGTGATGAAAATCTTAGCTCCGTTTAATACGTAATGGTCGCCTTCCTTAACAGCAACTGTCTGCTGACCGGCAGCATCTGTACCTGCGTTAGGCTCTGTAAGACCGAAGCAGCCATATTTCTTACCTGATGCAAGAGGTTTGTAGTATTTTTCCTTCTGCTCGGGTGTACCGAATCTGCCGATTGCTGTTGTACAAAGTGATGTATGTACTGAGCAAGCTGTAGCTGTACTTGCATCTACCTTAGCAAGCTCTTCAATGCAAAGAACATATGAAAGTGTGTCAGCACCTGCACCGCCGTCTTCCTTAGGGAAAGGAATGCTGAGCATACCGAACTTAGCCATCTTATCCATGATGCTAACATCATATTTTTCAGCCTCATCCATATCAGCTGCTTTAGGTTTTACCTCAGTTTCAGCGAACTTTCTGTAAAGCTGCTGCTGGAGTAAATGTTCTTTAGATAAATTAAAACCAACCATTTTTTAAGCCTCCTATTATAATTAAAATAAAATATTTTACATTATTTATTACTCATCTAATCAATTAATTCCTTCTCCGCAAAGTCGCTGTGCGGAGAAAGAACTATACATGAATAAAAGAGTGTCCGTTAAAAGAATGAGCGGGATATTTACAATATCTCATCTGCTTTATTCTTTATGGTAAACATTCTATCACATTTGTTATTTTTACGTCAATAGCTTTTGGGAAATTTGCAATATTTTTAACAATTCCGTTATAACTTTTTACTAAAACATATTTTCGTAGTCTGTTAATAATCACAATCTATATTTAAAATGGCAAATATAGTCTTATTTTTTATAAAATAATCATCATATTAAATATTATTCTATAATTTATGCCATTTTTATCGAGTCTCATTTTTTATACTTAATATTATTTTTTATACAAAATAATCTGTGCACATTGTATGCTATCACTTTGTATTTAGTTGAAACTAACTTTTTATATATATTTAATGTCAATATTGCGGAATATTTTCGTTAGTTTTATTGCAAACTTTTAATTTTTTATTTATATAATATTAACAACTCATAGTAACCAAAAACCGCCTGCACAACTGTGCAGACGGCAAAAGGATAGAAATTTAAGGTTTCATTAACATTTTAACATTCCATTGTTAAATCTTCTTTGTCATCGAATGTCCACTGAACATCTTCTTCAAGAAGCTCAACCTTATCTTTTATTTCATTATATACTGCTTCCGAAACAAGGAGCTTGCTTATATGGAGTGTGTTCTCACATACAATAACTCTTGCTTCTTCGGGTTTAACCTTGCCGAGTGTCTTAAGAGCAACGGCAATGGTTTCTTTTTCTGTTGCAAAATGAGGCGGTACTTTTCCTCTTTCAAGATATGTTGTAGGAACAAGGTTAATATACATAGCCTCGTAATCAATCATATCCACAAGCTTCTGTGTTGTTAAGTCTGCAAGGCCGATTCCTACCGCATTGCCGTAAGAATTAGGTGAAAGTCTTAATATAGCAAGCTTATTGATTTTAGGTGTTTCGGGTTCGGGCACACCTTTAACCATAATTCTGCCTATAACCTTTGTATCAACGCCTGTGCCGCTGAACATCTTACCCATTTCCTTAACAATAAGAACATCAAGCTGATCTACAGGGAAATGAGGAACCTGCTGTTTTGCAATATTAAGAAGCTTTTTCTCTTCCTCAAGGAAATCTTCGGGCTTGAGAGCCTTAATCATATATGTTTCGTCCATTGAGTTTTCGATTATTGCAAGACCTGCAAGATAAGGTGCTTTTTTAAGCGATACCTTGAAGGAAAGCGGAATGGTTTCTCCGAGGTTATAGCCATGCATAGCTGTTGCGCCTTTTTCCTTGCCAAGGCCGACAGTACACATCTTAACAACGCCGCTTTCGTTTTCGGCAAGGAAGTCTGTATGAGGTTTAACTCTGTTTACAACAATAATTCCGGCTGCACCGTAAGCATTTTTATCAAAGTATACGGGAGCACCGTTTTCAGCATCTCCGAGATATACAGGCTCCATATCCGAACGGATTTCACAGCCCATTGTTTCTTCGCTTATGCCGTATTTTTCAAGAACATGAATCTGTCCGTCTGCTGTTGCTCCGCCATGGCTGCCCATTGCGGGAACAATGAAAGGCTTTCCGCCGTGATCCTTAACGTAATCAACGGCAGCCTTAACGATTTTATCAATATTGTTTATACCTCTTGAACCGGCACAAACTGCTATTTCACTGTCTTTTTTAATCTTTTCGCCAATCCCGATTGCATCAAGCTCGTCATAAACAGTCTTGTTGATGTCAGCGAGCTTTTCTGAGTTTAAATGCTGACGAACCTTATACATCTTTGGATATGTAAAATTACTTTCAACATGATACATTGTAACTCACCTCATCAGCATTCCGCATATTTAACCTGTACAAGGTCTTTTGAATCATAGATTTCATAATCCTCACATCCGGGGATAAGCTCGTCTGCTCTTGCAATGATTTCTTCGGGTGTAAGAAGAGGGAATTCTGAATGCATCCACTCTTTTGTGAAGCCGATGCTTGCGAGCTCTTCATATGCACGATCTGTAATGTTATCGAAATCAATATCCTTATGGAGATATTTAGCTACTGTAAGAACTGCAGGTGAACCGCCGATGTCACGTCCGGGAACAAGACCGCATTCAAGAGCCTGGATAATATATTTAGCAAGTACAGGCTTTTCGGCGCAGATGATAGGAATATGTTTCTTAAGTGTCTTAGCATATTCTCCTGAACCGTGTGCTGTATCACCGCATCTATACTGTCTCTTAGGAACGATACGTCCGTATTCTTCAGCAACAACCATACCGATACCAACTGAGATAACCTCGCCTGTGTAGCCGAGAAGAACCTTGCCGCCTCTGAGGATTTCAAGCTGTCCGAGGATAGGGAGAAGGATTTCTTCCATTGTTACAATGTTCATCATCTCTGTTGCAGAGTTGTTGTTTGATGCACGGCCTGTTATAACTACGTTATGTACGGGAATAATCTTTTTCTTGTAATCGGGGCCCATGTAAAGTGTTCTGTCAGGATATTTTTCTCTCCATACCTTTAAGTGAGGCTCTCTCTTAACATCCTCGTCTGTGTAGTTAAGAGGAATCATTTCAAGATAACCGAAGTCTTTGTTGATTCTGCCTCTGTCCGATGCAGCCATTCTTATGATTGTACCTTCAACAACGATACCATCGCTTGTTGTTGTAACTGCATCAAGGTCAATAATGTTAAGTCCGGCAGGTCCATCAATTGTCTTTGCAACTGCCTCAAAAGCTTCCTTAGGCTCAAGTCCGCATTCTTTTACGTCTTTGTAATCAATTAATACTATGTTAAGAGGAATAAGCTTTCCGTTAAGCATTCCCTCCGGTATCATTCTATATTTTAACTGTGCCATAACAATTCCCTCCTTAAATAACTAAATCAATGATTTCCGATTGCAGGTCTTCTGTCTTCAACATTTTCGGGATCACAGTCAAGAAGATAAGCTTCTTCTGTGGGATGAAGAACATTGATAATTTCAAGAACTGCCTTCTGGCATACTCCTTCTTTATCAATACCCTTTACAATAACTGTCTGCATTGTTTCGGGTACACGAGGGATCATTATAAGTTCAAGTCTTTCTACATTGTCAAGAGCAGCTATTTCGCCTACCGCATGCTCAATACGACCTGTACGAAGGCTCTGCATTTTAGCTGATCTTAAGTTTTCAAGACCCATAATGTTAATTTCTTTAGGTGTACTGCCCTTTGTTGCAGCCGCTACCTGCATCTTCTTGATGAATTCCGGTAACTTTGTGTGTAATAATTTCATATTATTCATCCTCTCTTCTTATAATAATATAAGGTTTCACTATATATAATAAGCAAAATCCGTGCCAACTTTTCAAAATACAAAAAATCATTATTTTACGCTGTTTTTCAATTTAATTAAATTGAAATTTCCTGTTTTCAAAACAAAATAAGTCGTGATTTCAAGACATATGTCTTAGAATCACGACTTACATTTCTTAATATTATATTTTTCTATTTTCGTATACAAAACAGAACGGTGTATTCCGAGCCTTTCTGCCGCTTTCTGCACCTTCCAGTCGCATTCCTCAAGAACATTTTTGATATAATCCTTTTCAAATTTATCCTTTGCGGTTCTTAAATCCGCCGAAGTGTCGGATTTAACGACCGAAGCCTTTTCCTCGGTCGGTGCAATTCTGTTTATTAATATATCCACATTTCCGTCCGTAATAACGTAACGTTCTATTTCGTTTCTCAGTTCTCTTATATTTCCGGGCCATGAATACTCATACAGCATTTTTATCTGGCTGTCGGTAAACTGAACATTATGGTCATATTTCTGATTGTATTCCTTAAGATAATAGTTTGCCAATGCCCCTATATCATCCTGTCTTTCTCTCAACGGCGGAATATAAACCGGAATAATATTCAATCGGTAATACAGATCTTCTCTGAATGTACCATTATCAACCATCGCCTTAAGATTTTTGTTTGTTGCGGCAATAATACGCACATCCGTATAAATAATATTTGTGCTGCCTATTCGTTTAACTTCGCCCGAATCCAAAAACCTAAGCAGCTTTGCCTGCATAAGCGCGGAAAGATCGCCTATTTCATCAAGAAATACCGTTCCTCCGTTACCCATTTCAAATATGCCCTTATGTCCATTTTTATCCGCACCGGTAAATGAGCCTCTTTCATAACCGAAAAATTCCGACTCCATAAGCTCATTGGGAATTGCACTGCAGTTCACCGGAATGAAAATTTCGTTTTTCCGTAAGCTGTTATTATGTATATAATTTGCAAGCACATCCTTGCCTACGCCGGATTCACCATAAAGTATTATAGAGCTGTCGGTCTTTGCCAGATAACTCATGCTGTCAAATATGTTTTTCATCTGGTCATCGGCTGTTATTATAGGTCTGTACTTTTTGTTTGCCTGCTGAATGAACAAAAGCGTATCCTTTATTTCCTCATTCTTTTTCTTTTCTATACGCAGCTCATTTTGCAGTTCAGACATAAAGCTTTCATCATAGCTGAAAGCGATTATATATTCCATTTTGCCATCATCGTTATAGACAGGTTTTGCCACACAGTCTATTTTTGCACCGGAGTTTATTCCTATTTTGGTAAGTGATGCCTCTCCGGTTTTTAGAACATTTATTACGGCAGATCTGTCCAGAACTCCGTCATTAACAAGGTCATACACTGACATAGACAATGCCTTCTCCATAGTAAGACCGTATGACTTTACAAGCGTATCATTAACATACAATATTTTGCCGCTGACATCGGAAATCAATATGTTTCCGTAATAATAGTCAAGACATCTTTTCAGCATTTCAAGCGTTTTGCAGTTTTTATTTTCCACCTGCCGCATCTCCGTTTCATCTATGTGGTCAGTTAATCAGATTAAGTATTCTGTCAAGCTCACTTTCGTTTCTGGCTTTTTTGTTGTCTTCATATAAATGATGTACCTTTATATATTCTTCAACCGAATCCGGAAGAAGATATTTTACGCTTAAACCGTCCTTTACGGCTTTTCTTATATATGACGAAGAAATATCCAATGCCGGAACTTCAATAAATTTTATTTCCGAACCGTCATTTTCAAACAGCTCCGTATATTTATTACGGTCTACCGAAGGATAACCCGGTCTTGTTACAGCGGCAAAGCCGCAGAGAGAAATAAGCTTTCTGAAATTTCTCCAACAGGTCATATCCTTGAGAACATCAGCACCGACAATGAAATATATTTCCGCATCATAATCACAGAACCTTCTGAACTTTTCCATTGTATCCGCCGTATAGGAAATACCATCAAATTCTGTTTCCATTGATGACGTGGAAAATCTTTCATTACTTTCTACGGCAATGCTTGTCATGGCAAAACGCATATCTCCGGAGGTAACAAACTTTTTATTTTTATAGCTTGTGTTTCCTGTCGGCATAAACACGACTATATCCAGCTTAAGCTTATCGCAGACTGTCTGTGCCGCAATAAGATGTCCGTTATGTATAGGATCAAATGTGCCGCCCATTATGCCTATTCTTTTAAAGCCCTTATAATCGGTTCTTTCAATGCCTTTATAGGCCGTTTCCGCAACGGTAACAATATTTTTTCTGTCTGCCGCAATGCCGTAAGAGCCTTCTCCGCTGCCATCGGTCATAAGAATAAAAATATTTCCGTTTTCGCAAAGCTTATTATAAAGCGTTATGCTTTTTTCATAGCTTCCGTCGAATTCGTCGGCAAAGAAATTTATTATATTTTCGGCTTTTTCCTTTTCCTCTTCAATGGCAAAAGCACCCTTTCCCGGCTTTACGCCGAAAACCATTCCGTTTTCGAAAAATACACTTTCCGTTGCCGAGCTTGCTCCGTTGTTACAGCTTCCGAATATTCCTCCGGTTCTGCCTTCCGCATCATCAACGCCGACAGACGCACCGATACATATTATATCTTCCTTTATATCCGACATACAGCCATCTATTATTGTATGAAGTCTGTAATCAATGGTATATTCGGATTTATATTCACCAAAATCATATTCCTTAAGGCTGTTAAGTCTTTCAATGCACTCTGTAGTTTTTCCGTCCTTACAAAGACAGCTTACCGCAATCGGAACTTTATCCTTCGTGCAAAGAGAATATGTAAAAGATTCCATTCAAATCACCTTATGCTCCGTATTTAGCTTTAAGTGCCTCAAGCATACTTTTATTTATTTCTTCAAGATTATGGCTGTCCTTTTTATAGCTGTCCTTGAATGCCTTTATTGTAGCGGTTGCCTCTTCATAAGGTCCGGGAACATTAAACACAAGTGTATCTCCGAGCTTGCCGATAACGAGCTTGCTCCACATATGTCCGTTCTTGCCGTAAAGAGCGCCTTCCTGTTTATCACTCAATATCATATCGAGAGAAGAATGTGTATAATCCTTACCGAGAGTTGTGCTGAAACGGTGTCCGCCGCCTGAGCCGCCGATAAGCACGATAAGGTCATAGCCGTTTGCTGCACTTTCCTTTATTTTGCTGACAATAGCCTCCTCCTTATCAATAACGGGAGCAATTCTTACAACCTCTGCCGAGCCGTTAATGGCAAGAAGATTTTTCATTATTTCGGGAGCGTCTGTATCAAGCACAATGCCTGCCGCAAGCTCATCACCTGTCGGAATAATCATAGCCTTTGTAAACATCAAAGCCACCTCTCTTTCATACATTGTCCCTCTGAATATGAAGGAACGTCATTAATATCAACTGTCTTTATCTTATTAACAGAAGAAATCTGTGCAAGGTCGGTAAGAGTGATTCCATCGGCAAGAGCAACAGCCTTAATTATGCCGTTTTCTTCCTTAAGAACGTCCTCCTCTTCGATTCCGTAAACGTCCATTTCAAGAGATGAACCTGTTACACCGATTATTCTTACCATGCTTTTAAGTTTATCTTTAAGAAGTGACTCAAGCTCCTGTATATTAAGACCTTTTACGTCAACTCCTGTAATTTTTACAACCGTTTTGTCCACCTGGACAATAACTTTGTTATCATCTGCACCATTCATTGAAAAATGTGCCTCCTTTTTTTAATTGACTATATAAAAATAAAAGTATATTCTTATATTATCAGATTATACTTTTATTTACAATAATGCAATTCATCTGACTGAAAATCAGCAGTGAAAATAAAGGAGGATTAAACATGTATTGTATAAGAAACGTAACAGAAGATCTTTTCTGGATAGGTGCAAATGACCACCGTCTTGCACTTTTCGAAAATGCACATCCAATTCCCAACGGTGTGTCCTATAACTCTTATGTACTTCTTGATGAAAAAACAGTTTTATTCGATACGGTTGATTGGTCCGTATGCCGTCAGTTCCTTGAAAATCTTGAACACGTATTAAACGGAAAACCTCTTGATTATATAGTAGTAAACCATTTTGAGCCCGACCACGGTGCATCACTTGAAGAGGTTATTCTCCGTCACCCGGAGGCAACAATAATCTGCTCAACAAAGGCTGTAAACATAATCAAGCAGTTCAACATAGCAGTTAATAAAGATTTTGATACTGTTAAGGAAGGCGACACAAGATGCTTCGGAAAGCACACAGTAGCATTTGTTGAGGCTCCCATGGTTCACTGGCCGGAAGTAATGGTTACATTCGACACAACAAACGGCGTTCTTTTCTCTGCCGACGCTTTCGGTTCATTCGGCGCACTTGACGGAAAACTCTTCAACGATGAAGTTAACTTTGACCGTGACTGGATTGATGACGCAAGAAGATACTATACAAATATTGTAGGAAAATACGGCGTATTCGTTCAGAAGCTCCTTACAAAGGCTTCAGGTCTTGATATAAAGATGATATGCCCTCTCCATGGCCCGGTATGGAGAAATAATTTTGAATACTTTATAGACAAGCACGATAAATGGAGCAAATATGAGCCGGAAGAAAAAGGCGTTCTTATTGCCTATGCCTCAATGTACGGAAACACAGAAGCAGCCGCACAGTGCCTTGCAGCAAAGCTTGTTGAAAAAGGCTGCACAAACGTAAAGGTATATGATGTTTCAAACACTCATGTATCACAGCTTATATCAGAATCCTTCAAATTAAGCAATATCGTTCTTGCCTCTGTAACCTATAACACAGGCTTATTCCCCGCAATGCTTGATTATCTTGAGGATATGAAGGCACTTGAGGTTCAGAACAGAACTATTGCATTAATGGAAAACGGCTCATGGGGACCGAGAGCCGCATCTCATATGACAAACTTTATAAACAACAATCTCAAGAACATGACCTTGCTTGAGCCTAAAGTAACTATCAAATCTGCCGGAAAGGATTCCGATGTGCAGAACATTGACGCACTTGCAGACGCAATAATCGAATCCATGAAATAAATCGAGTAGGAGGGAAATTTAACTAAATTTCCCGACCTCTCACACCACCGTGCGTACCGTTCGGTACACGGCGGTTCAATCAACTTAACAAGTAACACACCTTTCGGTGTAGTAATCTAACATTGAGACTAATCCAAATGAGGTTAGTCTCTTTGTACTTATAGCCTTTTGTATCCATCCATTATGGGCGAGTCTTGCATATCTATCTCCACAATACGCTATTTTAAATGCCGCCCATCTTGGTACATCAAACTTCATAAGGTTCTTTGCTCTGTTTTGTGGAGTTTTCCAATGTTTCCAAATGCACATACGAAGTCTATATCTGATGTTACCATCTAATTTTCGACAAAGTGTTTTCATACTACCTATTTTGAAGTAGTTTATCCAACCTCTTATGAGCTGATTAAGTTTCTCCACTTTATAGCTGTTGCTAACACCCCAGCTACGACAGGTGAGTTCTTTCATTCTCTTCTTAAACTTCGCTACTGATTTTGCATGTGGTTTTGCCTTAAACTGATGTGCTCTTGTGTCAAAGTAGAACCCAAACCCAAGGTATTTAAGTCCGCTTGGTCTGTCTACTTTACTCTTTGTCATGTTGACCTTGAGACCTAGTTTCTCCTCAATAAATCGAGATATATTTCTCATTACCCGATTTGCAGACATTTCACTTCCAACCATGATAATACAGTCATCTGCATATCGCACAAAGTTAAGCCCTCGCTTTTCCATTTCCTTGTCAAGTTCATTGAGCATGATGTTTGCCAATAACGGCGAAAGATTTCCTCCTTGCGGTGTTCCCACAATAGAATCCTCATATTCATCGTCAATCATGATTCCACTGACAAGATATTTCCTTATGATAGAGATAACATCTCCATCTTTTATAGTTCTGCCTATGATAGTCATAAGCTTGTCATGGTTTACCGTGTCAAAGAACTTTTCCAAGTCAATGTCTACAATCCAATCGTTACCATCATTCATCATGTCAAGTGCTGTTAGGATTGCTTGCTGTGCACATCTATTCGGTCTGAATCCGTAACTATGTTCATGGAATTGTTCCTCGTAGATTGGTGTTAATACCTGTGCAATGGCTTGCTGTATGAATCTGTCTGTTACTGTTGGTACTCCTAGGTTTCTGACACCGCCATCAGGCTTTGGTATCTCCACTCTTCGTACTGGTTGAGGTTTGTACTTTCTTGTCCTCAACTGTTCCTTGATGATTTCGCCGTTCTTTTCAAGATGTTCTTTGAGTTCCGTGTACTTCATTCCGTCCACTCCCTCTGCACCTTTATTTCGTACGACTTGCAGATACGCTCTGTTGAGATTATCGCTAGATAAAATCTGCTCCATTAGACTACTTGTGTCCATGCGTTCTTTCCTTTCCGTCTCGCTTGATTTGACCATCTTTTACCCGATTGGTTACGGCAGATGTTGCCATTTCTGCAATACGAGACATACTCAAACTTATTGATTGTTCGCCCCTTCGCTCCATTTCCATTACAGAAACTTCTTCACTACTATGGGCTCGGCTGACTTCTCACAGTTCGTTGTTACTAGGCTAATGGAACCTCTGTGAGACCTCCACGCTTAAGGTGCACGCTCTTTCTCTCCATATATCCGCCACATTTACTCTGCTACTACAAAAGTGATAGTTATTAGACTTCGTTGCTTATAGCCAACTTATCTCTCATAGCCTAGCCTTATATGTGATTTCTGTCCGTCGGACCAGAGATTTGCTTACAGCTTCCTTCAGATTCCATCTCACGATGGACACCCTTGCTGTTCAGCTATACACTTCCCACTATCTGGGCGTGTTCGGGACTTTCACCTGTTAGAGCGCGCCCATGGCGCGCAAACGATAAAACCGCTGTGACATTTCAGTCACAGCGGTTTTTTAATATCTGAAGCTGTCCATTTCTCTTATTATGAAATCAATGAAATATCTGCTGGCTATCGGCAATACATTTTTATTTTTGTAGGCTATTGCAATGGTTCTTTTTATTGCCGGCTTAATCTGCCTTACCGCAATATGGTGCGGATGTCTGCTCAAAACAAGCTTCGGAAGAACTGATACTCCAAGATTTTGTTCAACCATAGACATAATCGTATAGTCATCAAATACAACAAACTGTATATTTGGCTCAATATTATTAGCCTTAAAATACTCCATGGGCTCGCTGACCTCGCCTTCGTCCAGAAGTATATAGGAATCCTTCGCAAGCTCCTCCATTGTTACCTCTGCCTTATGTGCAAGCGGATGGTTTATATTCACTACTGCCATCATTTCATCAGTTTTTAACGGAACAACCGTAAGCCCATCCGTTGCCTCCGGTGTAACAAAACCGAAATCAACACTTCCGTCCTTTACCCAGTTGCTTATATTTGTATATTCTCCCTGCTTAATATCAAAATGCACCGAAGGATATGTTTCCTTAAATTTCTTAATAAGTCCCGGCAGCCAGTTGCTCGAAACGCTCGAAAAAGTGCCCATTCGTATTATTCCGCTTTCAAGGCCTCTCATTTCGTTTCTCTTTTCAATAAGCTCTCTGTGTGCATTATATACATTTTTTATATAAGGAAGAAATTCTTCGCCGTCCGGTGTAAGAGTTACGCCCTTTCTTGAACGTATTACAAGAGAAGTATCCAGCTCCTCCTCAAGATTTTTTATCATCTGGCTTACGGCAGACTGCGTATAGCCTAAATCTTCCGCCGTTTTTGTAAAGCTTCCGTTTTCCGTTATTTTAACAAATGCCTCATATCGAATCATAATGCACCTCATAAAAGTTAAATAAGTTTTTCTAATGATACTATTATATATATTTGTTTTACTTATGTCAATTTAAGTGTTATACTTCAATCTATCCAAAAAAAGAATACATAATAAAACAAAGGAGTTTTATAAATATGCAGGACAAGAAACAATTATTTTTAAAAGGAATGCATCACGGAATACCCGTTGCACTCGGATATTTAGCGGTATCGTTCACACTGGGAATAGCTGCAAAAAGAGCAGGTTTTACACCGATCCAGGCAATGCTTATGTCACTTACAAGCAATGCCTCCGCAAGTGAATTTTCAGCAATCAACCTTATTAAAAACGGCGGTGCATATATCGAAATAGCTCTTACAACACTTATCCTTAACTTAAGATATATTCTTATGTCCTGTGCATTGTCCCAAAAGCTCGGTTCCAAAACAGGCATAGGCCATCGTCTTGCTATATCATTCGATATTACAGACGAAATATTTGCATTATCCGTATGCCAGAGAAACGGACTTTCACCTTACTACACATACGGAATCATTGCCGCTGCACTGCCCTGCTGGGCAATGGGAACATTTCTCGGAACACTCAGCGGAAGTATTCTTCCCGCAAGTGTTATGAGTGCGATGAATGTAGCACTTTATTGTATGTTTATCGCAATAGTTCTTCCTCCGGCAAAGGAAAACAAAATTGTCGGATTTCTCGTAATAATATCAATGGCGGCAAGTACATTATTTACATATCTTCCGGGACTCAAGCAGCTTTCTTCCGGAACAATGATAATAATTCTTACTGTTGTGATTTCGCTGGCAGCCGCTGTTTTATTCCCTATCGAAGAAAAGGACGATAAAAAAGCTGTCGAAAAGGAGGCCTCTGTAAGCTGTGAAAGCAGGTAATATATATTTATACATATTAATAATGGCTGTGGTTACATATCTTATAAGAATGCTCCCAATGTTACTTGTTAAAAAAGAAATAACAAACGTAACGGTTCGTTCCTTTCTTTATTATGTGCCGTATGTAACGCTGTCGCTTATGACTTTTCCGGCAATACTTTCAGCAACGGACAGTATATGGTCGGCTCTTGCGGCATTTGTGGTTGCTGTGATAATAGCATACAAAGGCGGCAGTCTTATAAAGGTAACAATATTTGCATGCCTTACAGTTTTTGTACTTGAAATGTTTTTATAACTACATAAATATTTAACTTCCATGAAACGCCTGCAAATAGTTCCATGGATAAAGCCGACGGAAAACCTCTCTTCTGTCGGCTTTCTTTATAGTTTACGGACAAAAATCCTTATTACCATCCATATGTTTTTAATTGAATTGGAATAAGTATTGTGCTATTCTATTGTTAATATTAAGGCTATAAAAACAAGGAGGAATTTATTATGAAAGCAAGCGTTGCAATTCAGGTATTACCAGGTGTTGAAAAAGATAAAATATGTCCCATCGTTGACAAATGTATTGAATACATAAAGGCTCAGGGACTTAAGACATTCGTTTCACCTTTTGAAACAACAATCGAAGGCGAGCTTGACCAGCTTATCGACATTGTTAAGCAGTGCCAGTATATCGCCATCGAAGCAGGTGCTCCCAGCGTAATGAGCTATGTTAAGATTGACTTCAATCCTACCGACGGAGTTCTTACAATCAACGAAAAGACAGACAAATATCTTGCAGGCAACAACGAAAAAGAATGGGAATAATGAAGAATATAATATTTGATATGGACGGAACACTTCTCGATTCAATGGGAATGTGGGAAAATCTCGGAACAATTTATCTCAAAAGCCGAAACATAACTCCGCCCGATGATATAAAAGAGATTATAGAAGCAAAAACTCTCGATGAGGCCGCCGAATATTTCATAAACGAGCTTCATCTTGAAGGAACGGTAAAGCAGGTTGTCAGCGAAATTGTCGGCATTATCCGTGACAAATATTTCAATGAGCTTGGAATGAAGCCGGGCATGAAGGAGCTTGTGCTTTCGGAATATGCAGACGGATCCAAAATGTGTATACTTACCACAACCGCAAGAGAGCTTGCCGTTGCCGCACTCAAGCGAAACGGTATACTTCATTGCTTTACAGATGTATACACTCCGGAACAGCTCAAGCTTTCCAAGCGTACGCCGGAAATATTTTTGAAAACCTGTGAAATAATGGGCTTTGAGCCCTCCGAAACCTATGTTTACGAGGACGCTCTTTATGCCGCAAAAAGCGCAAAAGCCGCCGGCTGTAAGCTTGTTGCCGTATACGACAATATGCAGAGAAACGACTGGTCAGAAATTGAGTCTCTTGCAGATGAAATAATAAAGGATTAAAATTAAAACGGAGCGAATACTTAATAATCCGGTATTCACTCCGTTTTTTGTTTACTTTAATTCGTTAACCAGCTTATCATATGTTTCCTTCAACTGCGGCAAAACACTTCCTCCGTAAGGCATAACATATACATCCTTGTCCTTTATATCAATATGTTTCATAAGCTCATTAATGTCACTGTATGCCGTAACACCCATTGCCTTTACCTCTTCCGGATCAAGCTCGGAAAGAAGAACTACATTACCCTTTCTTATTGCCTCACAAGCGGCATAAAAAATATAACCGGCTATTGTGAAATCCTTTCTGAGGCTTTCATCAAGATGTCCTTCCCTAAGCGGTATAATCCAATCAAAGAAATCCTTTGCTCCACTGCCTTCACTGCACTGTGCAAGCAATACGAGTGTACCGCCTTTTTTCATAGCATTTACGGCATTCAAAAGGCTTTTAACCGACTGATAGAAATTTAAGTCTTTCGGAAATCCTCCACAGCTGACAAACACAACGTCTGCTTCATAATTTATCGGAAGTCCGTAGGATTTCTGTATATACATACAGCTTTCTTTCCATGCCATATCAAAATCACCGCAGAAAAGAGCGCTATGCTTTGATGCGGAATTTACGCATATACTTATTCCGAAAACAGGATTTACCATTCTGCCTGCCTGTTCCATATCATCATTAATGGGATTTTTGATGAGCTTGCCACTGCCTATAAGTACATTGGATTTCTTCTCATTGGGATCAAGTGCCATTGAATGATTCATTTTTATTGTCTGTCTGCCTGCTATTCCGGGAATAATGCTCTTTCTGCCGCCGCCATAGCCTGCCATGATATGATGAACGGTTCCGCTTATTACAATAACTTTTCTTCCGACTGCGTAGCGATTTACATATACATCTGTGCCATATGTTGTCTTTCCTACATTCACAAGGTTTTGTGCATCACAGTCATGGTCAACAACCTTGACATTATTATAAACATATTCGCTTGCAAGTGTTTTAAGCTCGTCCTGTGTATTTTTTCTGTGTGTTCCGAGCGCAACAACAACCATAATGTTTTCAAAAGCTGCACCTATTTCATCGTGCAGATATTTAACCAGCAGCTCACAGATTACATCCTGATGCATCCAAAAGCGTGTTAAATCGCTTATTACAATCGTTATTTTATCATCGGCATTAATAAGCTTATTAAGAGGTTTTGTGCCTATAACGCCATCTGTAACACAATTAATAAACTCCTTTTTAATATCCGATATTTCTCTCATAGGGTTTTCAAGAAGCATTTCTACGCTTTTTGCGCCCTTAACAGGTATTTCAACCGAACCTTTTCCGTATTTCAGATTTATAGTTTCCATATTTTATGTCCTTTCTATTATGTCTGCAACCAAAGTATATGTATTATTTTAACACTTTAAACAGTTTAACGCAATAAAGTCTGCTTTTTAAATAAAAAGCTATGATACCTAAATATCATAGCTTAAACAATTTATACTTCTTTATCAAAGCATACCAACGCTTTTTTAATTCTGTGGTCCTTTATCTCCGTAACTTTCACATTAAGCGGAGGAAGGCTTATTTCAAATGTTGTTCCGTCATCGGGAATAGTTCCGTAATTTCCGAATATATATCCACCGAATGTGTCATACTCATCAACAGGCAATTCAATATGAAGTGCTTCTGCAACCTCTTCAAGATCTGCACCGCCCTGTATCTTCCATGTCTGTGAATCGATTTTTTCGATTTCCGGTTCTTCCTCATCGGGTGTAGGTTCTTCATCGAGGTCACCGACAATCTGCTCAATAAGGTCATTCATTGTTACAATGCCATTCATTCCGCCATATTCGTCAAGAACAACCGCAAAATAATTATGTGATTTCTTCATCTGTCTGAAAAGCACATCGGCATGAATGCTTTCCGGAATGAAATATGCCGGCTTAACAGCTTCTTTCATTATAACCTCTTTTGGCTCATTCATAAGCCTGAAGAAGTCCTTAACATTAAGCACACCGATTACATTATCGACTGTTTCATTACATACCGGGTATCTTGAATGACGGCTTTCGTGTATTGTTTCAGCCCATTCGTCAAGTGTTTCATCTGCCCAGAGAAGGGATATATCCGTTCTGTGAGTTGCAAATTCGTCAACAGTCAAATCGTCAAACTCAAAAACATTATTAATCATTACCTGTTCATCAACATCAATTACACCCTTCTGGCCGCCTTCATCGACCATAAGACGGATTTCCTCTTCGCTTACATCCTCTTCGTCCGCATTGGGATCAAGACCGATAAGTCTTAAAACAGCATTTGTGGAAACAGTAAGCAGCCATACTATCGGTGCGAATATTTTGGACACAACGGTAATCATATTCGCCATACCGAGAGCCATGATTTCTGTTTTCTTCATAGCAAGTCTTTTAGGCACAAGCTCACCGAAAATAAGCGTAAAGTACGAAAGAATTATTGTGATAACAATAACCGCAATAGAATTAAGCGTTGCACGAGGAATGCTTACACCTGCGGCAACAAGCATATCCACAAGCTTTCCGGCAAAGTTATCTGCGGCAAAGGCACTGGCAAGAAAGCCCGACAGTGTTATGGCAACCTGTATGGTCGCAAGGAATTTTGCCGGCTCCGCTGTGAGCTTTTTAAGCTTTCCGGCTCGTTTATCGCCCTGCTCCTCAAGCTTTGAAAGCTTTGCCTCATTTACGGAAATAACCGCAATTTCGGCAGAAGCAAACACCGCATTAAGAAATATAAGAATGATCTGTAATATCAAAGATTTCAATTTTATCCTCCTAAAAAACACAAAACAAAAACTTTAAAAAATCGCAAAAAGGCACACCTGTATTTACAAAGCTATAAAACCATAAATACCGGTATGCCGTTTATACTATTATTAAGTTTAAACAATCGACAATTATCGTCGCCGCAACTATCACCGCTACAGTCGTCCATTGTCTAACCAATCCTCCTCAAAAAACAATAATTATAATTAACACTAAGTATTGCTATTAATCCTATCATAAAAACATAATAAGGTCAATATCAATTATAATACTTTTACAAAGACCTTGGGGCTTTGCCCCAAACCCTACAAAACTTTAAAAAGTTTTGATTAAAACTTTGATAAGCTATATTCTACGAATGCAGCTATGGAAAATAATACCAATCATAATATGTACATCAAAAAGCGGTCTGCACAAATGCAAACCGCTCAAATTTTTTATGAATTTCTGAATCTTGAAAGGAAATCCTTTGTTTTGTATTCTTTGGGATTTTCGAATATATCCTGCGGTGTTCCTTCTTCACAGATAACGCCATCAGCCATAAATACGACATGGCTCGATACATCTCTTGCGAACGCCATCTCATGTGTAACGATTATCATTGTGAAGCCTTCCTCTGCAAGAGTTCTTATAACCGCAAGAACCTCGCCGACCATCTGAGGGTCAAGTGCCGATGTAGGTTCATCAAAAAGAATAACCTCCGGCTGCATTGCAAGCGCTCTCGCAATGGCAACTCTCTGCTTCTGACCACCGGAAAGCTGTCTTGGCTTTGCGTTTACATAAGGCGCCATTCCAACCTTTTCGAGATATTTCATGGCAAGCTCTTTTGCCTCTTCCTTGCTCTTTTTAAGTACCTTTACAACGCCGACCATACAGTTTTCAAGCACGGTCATATTGCTGAAAAGATTAAAGCTCTGGAACACCATTCCAACCTTTGCACGATATGCGGACTGGTTGAAATTCTTTCCCGTAATACCATTTCCATGATAAAGTATTTCGCCGCTTGTAGGTGTTTCAAGAAGATTGATACATCTTAAAAGTGTTGACTTACCGGAACCGGAAGCACCGATTATACAGGTAACATCGCCTGTATCAACTCTGAAATCAATATCCTTAAGAACAGCGTTGGTTCCGAAGGTTTTGCTTAAATGCTTTATCTCAAATACATGATTATCTGCCATCTAACTTACCTTCCTTCCCTGCTGTCGCTGTTTAAATCGCCGACCATATTTTTATCATTGAATTTATACATACCGCTTGTGTGTGCAAGCGTATCTGTTGTTGCAAGATCAAAGTTATCCGGTCCGTCCATTTTGTTTTCCCAGACACGGAGTATTCTTGAGCAGGCAAATGTAAGCACAAAGTATATTACCATTGCTATTGTGAAAGCTTCAAAGTAAGTATACAATGCTCCGGCTACACCCTTTGTTGTATAGAAGAGCTCAACGATACCGATTACCGAAAGTACACATGTATCCTTGATATTGATAATAAGGTTGTTGCCGATCTGAGGCATAATGTTTCTTAATGCCTGAGGAAGTATGACATTTATCATTGTCTGGAAATGTGTCATACCGATAGCCTTGGCACCTTCAGTCTGGCCGGGATCTATTGAAAGAATACCTCCACGGACTGTTTCTGCCATATAAGCACCTGTGTTTATAGAAACTATAAAGAAGGCTGCCTGCCACATACCCATGTTTATGTTAAAGAGAGCGGCAGAACCGAAGTATATGAACATCGCCTGTGCCATCATAGGTGTTCCTCGGAATACCTCCACATAAACATTAAGTATAAATTTAACTATGCCTATAAGTACCCATTTTATCGGGTTTTTCTTTCTGTCTGTGGGAATTGTCTGAACTATACCGACAGCAAATCCGATTATACATCCGATAAAGGTGGAAACCAAAGCAATAAGCATTGTATTCCCAGCTCCACGCAGAAAGGATTCGCCGTTTCGTTCCAGTATATAAGCAACTCTTCCCCAAAATGTTGCGGGCATATTAGCACTCTCCTTTCCGCATAAGTTTTGAGAATAGATTTATCTTTTAAAAATTATTCGCTAAGGGGCTGAACAGCGATAGCATCGTTCATCATGTTTGTGTAATCTTCGGGTGTCATTTCTGCAAGAACGCTGTTGATTTTATCCTTAAGCTCTGTGTTACCCTTCTGGATTGAGATACCGATGTTGATTTCTTCGTCTGATACCTGGAAAGCTCCGTCTGTGCCTGAGAAGTCAAGAAGTTTGAAATCAGGATATGCAACGCAGGCAGCGAGACCTGTGGGCTGGTCTGTTACAACGATGTCACATTTATCTGCATCAAGTGCAACGAGCATAGCAGGTGCTGATTCCTGTGCAGGAAGAATGTTTGCATCGGGAATCTGAGGAAGACATGTATCATACCATACTGTATTCTGCTGTGAAGTACATGTTGCTCCGGCAAGATCCGCAACGCTTGCTGCGTTTGCATAAGGGCCGTCTGCCTTAACAAGTGTAATGATTGAAGCATAGTAGTAAGGCTCTGTGAAGTCTACCATTTCAAGTCTGTCTGATGTGATTGACTGGCCTGCGATAACACAGTCAACTGTTCCTGACTGAACAGCGGGTACAAGTGAATCCCAGTCAAGCTTAACGATTTCAAGATCCATACCAAGCTCTTCTGCGATATGCTTAGCCATCATAACGTCATAGCCGTAAGCATAGTCCGGGCTGTCCTTAATCTGAACTGCGCCGTTTGAATCATCGGGCTGTGTCCAGTTATAAGGAGCATAACCACATTCCATAGCTACTGTAAGTACGTTGTCGTTTAATACTCCCGAAGCATCTGATGATGAATCTGAATCGCTTGATGATGAGCTGCTGCTTGATGATGAGCAGCCTGCAAATGAGAGCATACATGCCATAGCAAGTGCTGCTGCTGATAATAATTTTTTCTTCATAATACACATACCTTCCTTTGTAGATAAATAAAATATTTACATAATTAAAAAATGCCCAATCTCAACTCAGGTGAAGATTCGGCATATAAAAACCACAGTCACAATTAAATGATAGCTCTCCACATAAGTGACAGTCCGCTGCATATTTTACAGCCGGCCCAGCCTGCAAACCTCGGGCAGAAATTATACAAGCTTCGGCAAAAAACCCTTTCCTCTGTGCCGACCGCCCGTCTTACGCACAAAATACTGATGTTTTCTGCACCTCTACCATATTCCGTATTCAAAACAAGAATATATACAGTTGAATACTAACACCTATTGGCTTCAAAGTCAATATAAATCATAAAACTTTGTAATATTTACAGCTATTTTACAAAAATTTTCTACCTAATTATATATTATCAGTCCATACACCTCTCAAAAGCTCCGCACCTGTTTTAATTTTATCCACAGAAAGCGTTGCATAACCGATAAGCACTGTACTTTTATATTTATCGGGAACCTTATCCACAAAGTATTTCGACAGAGGATAGACCTTAACTCCGACATTTTCCGCAAGCCTTACCATATCTGCCTCCGATGTTCCGTTTGTCAGCTTTACCGCCATATGATGCCCGGCGTTTTCGCCGTTGAGCTTTACAGCACTGCCGAATTTTTTAAGCTCCGCAAGCAGTACCGTTCTTTTTTCACCGTAAAGCTTTCTCATACGGTTAAGGTGTCTTTCGTAATAGCCTTCGGTTATAAATTCCGTAACCATATTCTGCTCAAGAACGGAAACCGCAGAGCTGAATTTTCTGTATTTTTCGTTATAGCGTTTAAGCAGCTCATTTGGCAGAACCATATAACTTATTCTGACCGACGGAGCAATGGTTTTTGAAAGCGTTCCGAGATATATAACCCTTCCTTTTCTGTCTATGCTCTGAACCGACGGAATAAGCTTTGAATTATATCTGAATTCGCTGTCATAATCGTCCTCGATTACATACCTGTTTTCCGTTTCATATGCCCAATTCATAAGCTTTACCCGTCTTCCGGCAGGCATTGTTATACCAAGCGGAAACTGATGTGACGGAGTTACATACACAATAATACTATCCTCTTCCGGCAGCATATCCGTTCTCATTCCCTTATCGTCCACAGGTATGGATATTATCTCATGTCCAAGACTCTTAAACAATGAATATGCTTCATAGTATACGGGATTTTCCATGGCAATTTTACTTTTTATTCCTATAATTCCGCTTATGATATTGAGCAGATTATCGACTCCGGCACCTATTATAACCTGATTTACGGAGCAGTTTACACCTCTTGAGGCATATATATGTCCGGCTACGGCTTTTCTCAGCTTATAATCGCCTTCCGGCGGCGCACTTTTCAATATATCCGGATTATATTCATTAAAACAGTTTTTCATAAGCTTTCGCCATGTGTTATAAGGAAAGTTATCGCCGTCAACGCCGTCTGTCGCAAAATCCACGATTATATTATTTCCTTTGTTATATTCATTATCCGGTTCATTTTCTATTTTAGGTTTATTATCTATATTAAGTCTGTCTATTTTGCAGACAAAATATCCTCTTTTTGCCTCTGCCTCTATAAAGCCCTCCGAAACAAGCTGTGAATATGCCGTTTCCACAGTATTCACGCTCACACTGAGCCTTTCCGCCATTTTTCTTTTGGAAAGCAGCTTTGTTCCGGCCTTAAGCTTTCCGGACTGAATATCGTCCTTAAGCTGTGAATATATCTGAAAATAGAGTGAACCGAGATTATTCTTATCCTCTAACGCTATCATAAAGCCTCCATCTGGTACTATAAAAAAATCATAAACTGGTTGTTTTAATACGGTCAGTTTGATAGTATTATAATCCACATAATTGAACCGGTCAATAAGTATAAAATCGTATAACTTATGGAGGTAATTCAAAATGAACAACTCAGCAGCAGCAAATACATCATCGGCAAAACAGGTAGCAATAAACGGTATTTCCATTGCTCTTGTATTTATAGCAACCGGATTTATAAACCTCAGACTTCCCATTGTAGCAAACGGCGGTCTTATCCATCTCGGAAATGTTCCTCTTTTCCTTGCGGCAATCATTTTCGGCAAGAAAACAGGCGCTATTTCAGGTGCTGTCGGAATGGCTCTTTTCGATCTTTTCTCCGGCTGGACACTTTGGGCCCCGTTCACATTCGTAATAGTAGGAATAATGGGTTGGGTAGTAGGAAAAATTACAGAGGATAAAAGCCACAACACAATTTTATGGTATGTAATCGCAATTCTTGCGGCTCTTGCAATCAAAATTGTAGGCTATTATATAGCAGAAGGAATTATATACGGCAACTGGGTTGCTCCCGCAGCAAGCATTCCCGGAAACATTGTACAGATTCTTACAGCAGCCGTTATTGTTCTTCCGCTTGCAAAACCTCTCAAGAAACAGCTTTCAGCAATAACAAGGAGTTGAAATATTAAATGTATAAAATAATGACACCGGGACCTACACAGGTCAAGGACAACGTACGTGCGGCAAGAAGCCTTATAACAACAAATCCGGACATAGACACAAGCTTTACGGAATACTATAAGCATACATGCGATATGCTCGGAGAAATAATCCATTCGACAGGAAATATATATATTCTTTCCGGCGAAGGCATACTCGGTCTTGAGGCAGCCTGTGCTTCTCTTACGGAGGCCGGCGACAGAGTTCTTATAATCGACAACGGAATTTACAGCAAAGGCTTTGGCGATTTTGTAAAAATATACGGCGGAACACCTGTATATTACACAAAGGACTACACAGAGCCCATCGATGTAACAGAGCTTAAGGCATATCTTGACACCGACAGCGATTTTAAATATGCAACGGTTGTCCACTGTGATACACCAAGCGGAATGCTCAATGATGTTGAGGCTATATGTCCTCTTCTTAAGGAATACGGAATAATGACGGTTGTTGACACCGTATCGGCATCATTCGGCGTACCTCTTAATGTAGATGCGGCAAAAATAGATATTTGCTGTATGGGTTCACAGAAGGCACTCTCGGCACCTCCGGGACTTACAATGCTTTCTGTAAGCGACGATGCCATTAAAGCAATGGAAAACCGAAAAACACCTATCGCTTCTTTCTATTGCAACATACTTACATTTAAAAATTATTATAAAGACAAATGGTTCCCTTATACAATGCCTATAAGCGACATAATCGGTCTTAACAAAGCAATATCAAATGTACTGCATGACAAGACTATATTAAAAAGACATCATATAATCGGACAGGCTGTAAGAAAAGCCGTAACTGCGGCAGGACTTACACTCTATGCAAAGGGCGGATATTCCGATACGGTATCCGTAATAAATGTTCCCGAAGGTCTTACCGATACACAGATACTCGACACAATGAGAGATGATTACAACATTCTCATTGCCGGCTGTTTCGATATTCTTGCCGGAAAGGTATTCAGAATAGGTCATATGGGCGAAAATGCAAATATAAGAGATGTTGCCGAAACACTTTCGGCTCTTGACAAAACATTCAAGAAGCTTAATTATCACCTTAACTGCTCTATGGCAGATGTATTCATTGATGAAATAAACAAATTTGAATAATAACCAAAAGTGACGGCTGTTTTAAATCAACTCATTAAAACAGCCGTCTTTTTAATTTGCATACTTATATATAAATTCTATAAACCGGTCAAACACAAGCCTTTCTGTTTCGGAACTGTTGAATTTATCACGTTTATAAAGCTCCTCCATGCGTTTGGCTCTCTTTACCGCAAATTTATGCGGAACATTGCAAAGCTCCTCTATTTCCTCTGCCGAATGTACTTTAAGTCCGTACAAAACCGTTGCCGGCATGAGCAGATCTCTTGCAAATATATATGCCTCATAGTCGGTTGCAGACATACTTTTCTTTTCTTTTGATTTACGTTCGCAAGGCTTTCCTGTCAGATAATGCCCCATAATACAATGTCCGAGCTGTATTGCCATTTCGTATCTCACAAATGACTTGGCATTGCTTCCATCAACAAATATCTGCTTTTTGCCGTTATAAAATCTCGAAAAGCCGCTGCCTTTGGCATTTTCCTCCGATATAAGTCCGTTTTTAACGGCAGTATCGTATGAATATATCTCTATATTGTAGGCATCGGCAACAGCCTTAAGATTCACCGGAAGACGGCCTACACCGCTTTCAAGCAAAGCCTTCCATGCCATATCCCGTCCGTTTTTATATTTATCATATATATCCATACAGCCACCCCATTTATTATTCGGCAACAGATTCCATTCCTATAAGTGCCGCACCTATCGCTCCACATAACTGTGCATCCTCGGATATAAAAAGCTTTTCTCCGAGCTTTTCTTCTATGGCGGCAACAATGCCTCTGTTTTTGGCAACTCCGCCGGTCATAATATATCCGCTTTCTCCGCCGACACGTTTAACAAGCGAAACCGTTTTTCCGGCAACGGATTTATTAAGTCCATGTATTATATCCTCCGGAGGCGTATCCTGTGCAACAAGCGAAACTACCTCCGACTCGGCAAATACGGTACACATATTTGAAATCGTTACATCACTCTTCCATTTTAAACCGAGTTCACCCATTTCATCAAGAGAAAGCTCCATTGTTCTTGCCATCATATCAAGAAAACGTCCTGTTCCTGCCGCACATTTATCGTTCATAACAAAGCTGACAACCGCTCCGCTGTCATCAATTCTGATTACCTTTGAATCCTGTCCGCCTATGTCTATTACCGTTCTTGCCGAAGGATCAAGAAAATGTGCACCCTTTGCATGACAGGTTATTTCTGTTACGGAAGAATTTCCGAAGCCTATGTTTTCTCTTCCGTAGCCGGTCGTAACAACCATAGTAAGCTCGTCCTCGGTAAGTCCTGCCTGTTCAAGAGCCTGTGAAAGAGCCTTTTTTGCTCCGTTGGTAGCACCTGCACCGGTAGCGACTATCGCTTTTCCTATTATATTTTTATCTTTATCCATAATTACGGCATCGGTGCTTGTTGAACCGCTGTCTATTCCTGCCGAATAAAGCTTTCCGTCTGTACGCATTTTTATTTTCTCCTCATTCTTTACCGCTCCGATGGTTTCCGCAAAAGCCTCAAGTCTTGTCGAAAGCTGACCTTCACTCTGGCTTGTGCAGTCGGTTTCTATCTTCAGAAGCGGTGTATCGGTATTGCTCTTTACTCCCATATATTCAAAGCTGTAATAATCACAGAATTTCATTGTGTGATATATAATTCCGACTGCTCCGTCGGCAAGTCTTTTTCTCTTTTTATTATCGAGCATTCTCATACAAGGTGTCTGGTCGAGCAGTTTTTCCGCATAATAACCTATGAATTCATTTATATCAGTATATTTTTTATCCGGCTTAGGCAAATATCTGTTGCCTGTACAGGTATCATCATGTATGGGAAGTCCGAATTTTTCATCAACAGCATTATAAAGGAACTTACCGCCATGGGCACCCATAAGGCTTATATATTTTTCATTTTCCGGTTTTGTTTCTTCCTTAAAAGCATTCACAGCCAAATCGGCGTCAAATTTGCTTCCGCTGTAAACCGAACAAGCGTCCGCAAGCTTTTTGAGTGCTTTTGAAAAAAGCTTTACCTCGGTACTTCCATTTTTATGCGGCAATTCAAGCAGATATAAAAACTTCATTTTTCCGCTTGCCGCAAGAATATCATAAACTCTTCGTATTACATCACAGCAGTCAACAAGTATAAGCTCGGTTATATTTTTTGAATACACCTCTTCTATGACAGCCTTTCCATAGCCGCACATATTAGGGTGTCCGAGGCTGTCTGCCGTATCGAAATTATCGGGAAGCGGCTCCATTTTTGCACATTTACCGCCCAATGCCTCTATAAGCTCAATGGGCGTATATTTACAGACATAATATATCATTTCTTCATATCCTCCAGCATTTCAATAAAAGCATCAAGTCTTGTAAGCACCTGTCCGTCGCTTGTGTTGCTTCGGTCTGCACCGTCGCCGTTTAATATAAGTGTTGGAAAACCTGCTTTTTCAAGTGCCTTTTTGGCATTAACTGCCGCCCCCATTGTCTGTTTACAGCCCCAATGGCAGAAATAAATAACGCCGTCAATATCCATAAGCTTCGACATTTCAATAGCTTTATTTATTCTGTTATCTGACGAACCGTTAAATCTGCTCATTACAATTCTTCTTGCCATGCTTTCATAGGGCTTTTCCGGATCGGTTTCCACAATATTTTCAAAATTCATATCACAGGCAATTATCTGGCATTTTTCATTGAAATTAAGTCTTTCTCTCAGTGGCTCTTGAAAATACGGAATGGTGTGCATCCAGAGAAGTCTTATTCCTTTTTTGGGCGGTGCTTTTTTCAGATCGTCCACAAGCATACCTGAATATTTAAGCATTTCCTCCGTTCCCAAAAGCGGATGCGTCATAAACACCTCATACATTTCGCTTGTTATATCGTTAAGACTGCACACATTCTTTTTAAGACGGAAGCTTTCGTCCATATTTTTAAGCGACTGTGCAGTTCTTGAAACTGCCGCCTTAAGCCTGGATTCATCAAGAGTTTTTCCTGTCTGTTCCTCGATAAACTTAACCATATCCCTAAGCTGGTCTGCGACATATTCGACGCTTTCTTCGCTCTGTTCCGGCGGAATATCAATATAAAACTGAGGAACATCAAAATATTCCGACAATGCTCTGAATGTGAGGTTATTTGCATCACAGGCTATTGATGTATTTATAATAAATTTTGGCTTCGGAAGAACACCGCTGAATGCCGCACCCATTATGGTTTTATGATACGAGCAATAGGTTTCCGCAATTCCAGCTGCCTCTGCCGCCTCTATAAAACCTTTTTCGGCGTATGCTCCGGTTATATAGCCGGAAAAGCCTTCCGCAAAAAACGGAGTAATACCAAAGGACTGCAATATTTCGCAAGGAAGAAAAATACTTATAAGTGCTGCATTTTCAACATTTTTAAGCGAATCAATATGTGCCTTCATGCAAACCTGTGCAAGATATTTTCTTGCCGGCGAAAGCTCCTTGTCCGGTGAATATTTAAGCTTTAAATTAAAAGCACTGAATCCGAAAATAAGCTCTTTTCTCGCTCTGTCCGGGTGGTTCAGCATTTCCTTATTTACATATTGTCCGAATTTTGTTATTATGTCAGCCATTTGTATCTCCTTATGTCTGTATCTGTAATAAAAACTTTGCTACCTATTATAATTGAATAAATTTATGTTATAAATAGACAATTACAAAAATCTGTTTACGTCTGATACCACAAAAGCCTCCGCAGTTCATTACGGAGGCTTTCTGTATTTATATGATATTCAAATTACTTTTCAAGCTTTGCAAGCTCAACAGCGATTTTACTTGCAGCCTTAGCATTGTTATATGCAAGCTGAAGGTTTGATGCAAATGAAACGCCTTCTGTCATATCTTTGATATGGCTGAGAAGGAAAGGTGTTGTGTCTTTACCGTGGATACCCTGTTCCTTAGCAAGTTCAAGAGCCTTAACGATAACCTTTTCCATTTCGTCATAGTCAAGAGCATATTCATCAGGAATAGGATTGCCGATTACGAAGCCGCCCTTAAGACCGAGATCCCATTTTGTCTTAGCAATCTTAGCGATTTCTGCTTCTGTTTCTGCTCTGTAATCAAGCTTGAAGCCGCTTGTCTTGCAGTAGAATGCAGGGAATTCGTCTGTTCTTAAGCCAAGTACGGGAACACCGAATGTTTCAAGATATTCAAGTGTAAGGCCAAGGTCAAGAAGTGATTTTGCACCTGCGCAAACAACTGCAACCTTTGTGTTAGCAAGCTCCTGAAGGTCTGCACTGATGTCCATTGTTTCCTGAGCACCTCTGTGAACACCGCCGATACCGCCTGTTGCGAAGATTTTGATTCCTGCCATTTCAGCAATCATCATTGTTGTAGCAACTGTTGTAGCACCTGTCTTGCCTGTTGCAAGATAAACAGCAACGTCACGACGTGAAACCTTACCTACGTTTTCAGCCTTGCACATGATGTCAAGCTCTTCTGATGTAAGACCTACCTTAAGCTTGCCGCCGATGATAGCTGTTGTTGCAGGGATAGCACCTTCTGCTCTTACGATTTCTTCTACTTTATGAGCGAACTCTACGTTCTGAGGGAAAGGCATACCATGGCTTAATATTGTGCTTTCAAGAGCAACAACAGGTTTGCCTTCTTTGATTGCCTGTTCAATTTCGGGTGTGATTGATAAATAATCTTTCTGTGTCATATTTTTCTCTCCTTTAAAATATTTTCAATAAGTGAAACACTCATATTCGGGTTAATTGTTTTTTCATGTGAAATAGCCACAATTCCGGCGGCAAGACCATAATCGATAGTTTTATCTAATGTAAATGCGTTAATATAGCTATATATAACAGCTGCCATAAATGCATCACCGGCACCGGAAGCATTGACCATATGCTCGACAGGTGCAAGCTTTCTTTCGATATGCTTGCCCTCTCTATCCATATAAAGACAGCCGTCTGCGCCAAGACTGATAAAAATTCTCTTCAGTCCCTTATCAAGTATCTTTTCGGCAGCCTTATAAAGATCCTTTTTGCTTTTGATTTTCATGCCGCTTAATATTTCTGTTTCAAGTATATTAGGCTTTGCGGTATGGAACTTACCTATAAAGTCAACTATTGTTTCGGCATATGCACATGAAACCGGATCGACAAAAACAGGTATTGTATCTGAATAAAGGTTAAGTATTTCCTCCATTACATCAGGATGAAGAGCAGGATCGCAGGTGATAAGTCTGCTTCCTTTTATAATGCTTGATTTTGAATGGATAAAATCAACTGTCATTTCCTGAAGTACCGACATATCAGACAGAGCAACAAACATATCTCCGTTTTCATCAAGAACCGATATATATGTAGATGAAGCATGATCCTCAACCTTAAGTATGTGACTTATGTCAATTCCGGCAGAAATACATTCGTTTCTTATTTTATCCGCATAAACGTCGTTTCCGACAGCGGTTATAAGCTTTACATTTCCGCCCAGTCTTGCGAAGTTTTCCGATACGTTTCTTGTAACGCCTCCGGCAGAGGTATTCATATGTCCCGGATTACTGTCATGTAAATTTATTGCTTTTTTGGATTTTCCATGCACATCCACATTGGCAGCACCGATACCTACTATATAGTTACCGTTATTTATGATATAACCTCTTCCGATGAGGTAACCTTTTTTCTGAAGGTTTGCAATATGTACGGCAACCGAGCTTCTTGTTATGCCAAGCATTGACGCAAGCTCATTCTGTTCTATGGTAGGCTTTGTTTTTATTATTTCAAGTATTTCATGTTCTCTCGGAGTCACTTTTTCACCACCAATATAAATATTTAAACTCTAAGCTTGTGTTTATTATATCATCAGTTGTTTAATCCGTCAACATATTTTTAGATAATTTAATATTCAATTCGGTTAAAATTAAAAATAACAGGCAATCGAATTTGACAACTGCCTGTTTGTATTTAAGGTTTGATTTATTTATTACATTATTGATTATTATATATTGATTTTTGCTACATATTTTTCTTTATACAGGTTATGTTATATATGGTAAAATATACATAACGTCTGATTTTCCTATATTATTTTACAAAATGTATAAATTTAATAAATTTTCCTCTTCTGATTTGTTGATTCACTATTAAAATAATTAATTACCGCAATAAAGTTTTTAAAGTACTTTATATCTTATATAGCCCTTTTCATAATATGCCTGAATTTCTCCGCATTCCTCAAGATACTGCACATAAGGCTTTACCATTCCGTGAAGGTCAAAGAAATAATATCTGTTCGCTACCTTTATATTCATCAAAGTCAAGACTGCGGCAGCAATATCATCAAAGCACATTCCGTCCTCAATATAACCATGGATTATTTCAGCTCTGCTCTTAAGATATTCAATATTTGCCTCTACCTCATCGGCTATACTTTCGCTGTCGCAAATGCCTCTGTGCGAAATTATGTATTTATCACATTTCATTGCGGCGATTTTTCTCTTTGACTCAAAATCAACGGCAAAATTGCAGGCATAAGGTATTTTTGCCTTGACTATTTCGTCCTTTGACATAAGGGCATCTCCTGCCATCATAACATTATCGGGAGTTATAATGGATATATGCGAAGGGCTGTGTCCCGGAGTATGCACAATCTCAAAATCCGCACCCAAAATATTTATCTTTTTCTCCCAAGGCGTTATAAAAACATCAACCCGGCTGGTCATTTTAACAAGAGCGTCCTTCACCTCTTCATAGGCAACACCGGTATGCTGTATTCTCATCGACTCAACACTCATACAATCATAAGCTTCAGAGCCATACATATATATTTTACAGTCATATTTTCCTGCTAATATATTATTATTTCCTATATGGTCAAGGTGTCCGTGTGTCGCAATTATTGCCTTTACATTAAGCTGAAAACCGTCAAGAACGTGCATAATGCACTTTGTTTCCGGTCTGCCATATGCAAGTCCGGTATCTATCATAACAATATCATGTTCATTAAGTCTGTATACCGCCATAAGAGTTGCACCGGTATCAATACACCACGTATTTCCTTTTACGCAATAAAAGTTATCCATATATTAATCCTCCGAATATTTCGATATATTTAGATAATATAACACTTTTCGTCATATTTTTTCAAGTGCCACGAAATCTCTGGCTTTCGTGCTATTTTTACATATTTTTGCTCATTTAGCATAATTATTTTGTATTATAACTTATTAAATTAAAGTATTGCATTTAATCATGTATTAATGTATAATAATTTCGTAAATCACATGGACATTTGTTCATAGTGTAAACACAAAAACATAATATTGGAGGAAGAAAGTATGAAGAAATTTTTATCAATCGCTTTATCTGCATGCCTCGTTATGGGTGCACTTGCAGGATGCGGAAGCAGCAGCTCAAGTTCTACATCATCAGGAAATGACGCATCAGCTTCCGGTGACAATGTAATTAAAATCGGTGTATTCGAGCCTCAGACAGGTGAAAACGGAGGCGGCGGTCTTCAGGAGGTTTATGGTATCCGTTACGCTAACCAGGTTTATCCTACAGTTGAGGTCGGCGGAACAGAATACACAATTCAGCTTGTAGAAGTTGACAACAAATCAGATAAGACAGAAGCCGTTACAGCAGCTCAGAAGCTTGTTTCAGAAGGCGTTGTTACTGTTCTCGGTTCATACGGCTCAGGCGTTTCAATCGCTGCCGGTGATATTTTTGCAGAAGCAGGAATTCCCGCAATCGGCTGCTCATGTACAAACCCTCAGGTTACAAGCGGCAACGAATGGTACTTCCGTACATGCTTCCTTGATCCTTTCCAGGGAACTGTAATGGCTAACTATGCTATCCAGAACGGATACAAAACAGCTGCTGTTATTACACAGCTCGGTGATGATTATTCATCAGGTCTTGGTTCATTCTTTAAGGCAGCTTTCGAAAAGCTCGGCGGAACAATCGTTTCTGAAGAACAGTTCCAGACAAACCAGTCAGACTTCAAGGCTATCCTTACAAACATCAAATCAGCTAACCCTGAATTTATCTTTGCTCCTTCATCAATCACAACAGCTCCGCTTATCCTTAAGCAGGCTCGTGAAATGGGTATCACATCAGTAATCGCTGCCGGAGATACATGGGAAAATGCAACAATCATCGAAAATGCAGGTGCTGACGCAGAAGGCGCTGTATTCTCAACATTCTATGATGAAGCTGCTCCTGCAAACGACGAAGCTGCAGCTTTCGTTGACGGTTTCAAAGCTTACCTTACAAGCATTGGTGAATCAGACATTATCCCTGCAGTTTCAGCTCTCGGATATGATGCTTACATCACAGCCGTTCAGGCTATCAAAGATGCTGATTCAGTTGATCCCGCAGCAATCAAAGATGCTCTCAAGAACGTACATGTAGAAGGCGTTACAGGTGACATCACATTTGATGAAAACGGCGATGCTAATAAGGATATGGCTTATATCAAGACTATCAAAGACGGTAAAATCGTATTCTTAACAACAACATCAATCGATGAGTAATAAATAAGTGAATTTTAAGTGGGGAGAGTCTTCTCTCCCCACTAATTTTTTTAAAATCAGTTTAAATTTTTAAGTAAGAAAGAGAACAACCAACAGGGGGCTTTATTTATGAGTATATCAACAATAATTCAGCACTGTCTGACAGGCATTTCTCTGGGTGGTGCTTACGCACTTATCGCCATTGGTTACACAATGGTTTACGGTATATTGCGACTTATTAACTTCGCACATGGTGATATATTCATGATGGCAGGTTATTTTATGATTTTCGCAATGGCAAGCTTTCCTTGGTATATTGCTATACCGATAACGCTTTTGGCAACAGTTGCCCTTGGCGTAGTTATCGAAAAAGTTGCCTATAAGCCGTTACGTACAGCTCCGAGAATGTCTATTATGATTTCGGCAATCGGTGTTTCATATCTGCTTCAGAATCTTGCAACATATCTTTTCACAGCTCTTCCTAAGGGCTATCCCGAAATACCCGTACTCAAAAAAATATATCAGTTCGGCGATGTATCCGCATCTCTCGTTACATTCATAACTCCGGTGCTTACAATCGTCCTCGTTATCATACTTATGCAGCTTATAAATCATACAAAAATGGGTATGGCTATGCGTGCCGTTTCAAAAGATTATGACACAGCACAGATAATGGGTATCAAAATAAACAACGTAATCAGCTACACATTCGTTATCGGCTCGCTTCTTGCCGGTATCGGTTCAATACTTTATTTCACAGACCGTATGACCGTTTATCCTTACAGCGGCTCTCTTCCCGGTCTTAAGTGCTTCGTAGCTGCCGTTCTCGGCGGTATCGGAAGTATTCCGGGCGCAGTTGTCGGCGGATTTATACTCGGTGTCGGTGAAACAATACTTACTGCCGCAGGATATTCAACATTCAGCGACGCATTTACATTCGTACTTCTTATAATAATGCTTTTATTCAGACCGACAGGTATATTCGGCGAAAAAGCAACAGACAAGGTTTGAGGTGATTACTATGAAAAATATACAGACAGTTTCACCAAACAAAAAAAGAAATTTGGTTTTATCAATCGTTGCACTTGCTGTAATTGTTGCCATACTTTTCTATCTTGACACAAACAAGGCACAGCACAGCTATGCAATATCAATTATCGAAAGAAGCCTTATATACGCCGTTGTAGCCGTATCAATGAACCTTCTTACCGGATTTACAGGTCTTTTCTCTCTCGGTCAGGCAGGCTTTATGGCTATCGGTGCATATACAGTTGCCATATTAACAATTCCCGTTGATGTACGTCCCAGTGTATACTACATGAGCGGTATAAGCCCGATAATAGCAAATCTTCATATGCCGTTCTGGGCTGCTCTTATACTCGGCGGTGTTTTAGCGGCAGTTGTTGCAGCACTTATCGGTATTCCCGTACTCCGTCTTAAGAGCGACTATCTTGCAATCGCAACACTCGGCTTTGCCGAAATCATCAGAGCGCTTCTTGCTTGTCCTCAGATGGACAGAATAACAAACGGTTCTTACGGACTTAAAAACATCCCCGGATTTTCCTCTATATTCACTCCGTTTATAATTTCGGTAATATGTATAGGAATAATGCTTTTGATAATAAATTCATCATACGGACGTGCTTTTAAAGCTATAAGAGAAAACGAGATAGCAGCCGAGGCAATGGGTGTAAACTTATTCAAACACAAAGAGCTTGCTTTTATATTAAGCTCATTCTTCACAGGTATTGCAGGCGGACTTCTTGCGGTATTCATGCGTTCAATCGAGGCAAAGACATTCCAGGTATCACTTACATATAACATACTTCTTATGGTTGTTATCGGCGGTATCGGTTCGATAACAGGAAGTATAATTGGTGCATTCCTTGTAAACTGCGGTCAGGAATGGCTCCGTTTCTTCGATACACCGCTTACAATCGCCGGTGTACAGATTCCTCTTTTCCGTACAGGCTTCCGTATGGTTATATTCTCAATACTCCTTATGGTTGTCGTCCTTTTCTATCGTAAAGGTATCATGGGAACATCAGAATTCTCATGGGACGGTCTGGGACGGCTGATACGAAGTATACCGGGGCGGTTCGGAAAAAAACAAAAAGTAAATGCTGAAGAAAGTGGAGGCGATAAATAATGAGCGAAAACGTACTCCATGTAGAAAACGTAACAATGCAGTTCGGCGGTGTTGTTGCCGTAAATAATCTTTCTCTTGATGTAAACAAAAACGAAATCGTTGCTCTTATCGGCCCCAACGGTGCCGGAAAAACAACAGCTTTCAACTGCATCACAGGCGTATATGAGCCGACAAACGGTCTTGTAGCCTTCAACGGAGAAACAATACTCGAAAACCATCCTCAGGGAAAAATGGTTTCAATGTATAAGGGCGAAAATGCAGATAAATATAAACATATAATGCGTAAAACACCCGACCAGATTACAAAGCTCGGTGTTGCACGTACATTCCAGAACATTCGTCTGTTCTCAAACCTTACGGTTTTTGAAAACGTACTTATAGCAAAGCATATGAGAGCAAAGCAGAATATTTTTTCCGCTACTTTCCGTCTTAACATGAAGGAAGAAAACAGAATGCGTAAGGAAGCTATGGAGCTTCTCGATATGCAGAACATGCTTCATCTTAAGGACGAAATTGCTTCTTCTCTTCCCTACGGTCTTCAAAGAAGAGTTGAGATAGCCAGAGCTCTTGCAACCGATCCAAAGCTTCTTCTGCTTGACGAACCGGCTGCCGGTATGAATCCTCAGGAAACACTTGAGCTTACCGATTTTATCAAAGAAATAAAAGAAAATTACAATCTTTCGGTATTTATGATTGAGCATCATATGGATCTTGTAATGCAGATTTCAGACCGTATTTATGTTCTTGACTTCGGAAAAACAATCGCAAGCGGAACACCGGAAGAAATTCAGAACAATCCTCGTGTTATTGAGGCATATCTGGGGGTGAGCAACGATGCTGAAAATTGATAATCTTTCTGTAAACTACGGCGGTATCAAGGCTGTACGAAACGTATCCTTCGAGGTTCCCGACGGAAAGATAGTTACTCTTATCGGTGCAAACGGTGCCGGAAAATCGACTATCCTTCGTACAATAACAGGGCTTGTACATGCGGCTTCCGGCTCAATAACATATGACGGAGAAGAGCTTACAAAGCTTCCTACACACACTATCGTTACAAAGGGCATTACACTTGTTCCCGAAGGACGTCATGTATTTCCCGATATGACTGTTCTTGAAAATCTTAAAATCGGTGCATATTTAAGAAAAGATAATCTTAATGACGATATTGAATGGGTATATTCACTTTTCCCCAGACTTAAGGAAAGAAACTGGCAGCAGGCCGGTACACTTTCCGGTGGTGAACAGCAGATGCTCGCTGTCGGACGAGCACTTATGAGCCGTCCCAAGCTTATTATGATGGACGAACCTTCACTCGGTCTTGCTCCCATCATAGTTAAGGAAATATTCAATATTATAAAGGAAATCAATAAACGAGGCGTTACGATACTTCTTATCGAGCAGAACGCAAACATGGCACTTCATATTGCCGACCTTGCATATGTTCTTGAAACAGGAACCATTGCTCTGCACGGCACAGGCCAAGAGTTGCTTGCAAACGAAAAGGTTAAGGAGTTATATCTCGGAAAAGGTAAATAAAAAAATTAAGGGCTTGTTCAAATCAGATGAACAAGCCTTTTTCATATCCAAATCATGCAGCAAATCCACACAATATCCTTAAGTATTCTGCTCTGTTATAAATTCTCTTATGGCATTCTCGACTGCGTCAACCTCATACTTAAATTCCGATGCGGACACTCTCAACGCACCATGTGCAAGTATAATAAGCTGTTCAAGCCCATCTGATGTTGCAACACGAACCCTATAGTCCTTACCGAGCTGATTTGTTGTTTTTTCGATATACATATCGGCTGTTTCCGCCTCTTTTGTATATACGATTGTTATATTATGATATTTCTCGATTTCGCCGACATTACCTTTAACCTTATATGCATCAAAAACAAGTATCAGATTGCACTGTCTTACGCCCTGATAGTTGCACATAATATTAATCAATCTTTGTCTTGCCGCGTCAAGATTATCCTTTGCAAGCTCCTTCAGCTCGTCCCATGCAAAAATTATATTATATCCGTCTACAAGCAGATATTCCGGTCCATTGGATATATAATCCGTTTTAAGCTTTTTTGCCGCTTCTTTGCTTTTTGCCGAATCCATAGCGGTCCTTAAGTCACGCTTAACCGGGCCGTAGGTTTTTTCAAATATCTGCATAAGCTCCTTATCATCGGCAAGCCCTGCACAATAATCGGATATTCGTTTCCTTGTTTCGGCATTAATCGGTTCTTTTTTCACCGGACTCCATCCGCTGTCAACGTGCATATGCTCACGCACTTCATTCCACTTTACGATAACACCTGCTCCATGTGAACAGAAAACCGAATCTGCCGAATTATACATATCACTGTCGCTGTCATAGCCGATTTCTTCTATTACCTCATCGGCATTATGGCATGGCTCATAGCCCTTAAACACACAGGATATTCTTCCCTTGCCTCTTGTATATTCGATTACCGATTTATGATAATCTCTTATTTCCGAAACAGGTGCACTGCCTTTCAGCACAGAAACCGCACCGGAGGTTTCCGGCGGTGAAAAAGTACCGTTCATTTTCTGTATATCTGACATTGCTCTGCCGATATTGTCGGTCGGAACAGTTATCACAAAGCTGTACCAAGGCTCAAGAAGTATGCTTTCTGCCGATTTCAAACCCTGTCTTACGGCTCTGTAGGTTGCCTGTCGGAAATCTCCGCCTTCCGTATGCTTATTATGGGCTTTTCCGGCAAGCAGTGTTATTTTCATATCGGTTATAGGCGAACCGGTCAGAACGCCGATATGCTGTTTTTCCTCAAGATGAGTCAATATAAGTCTTTGCCAGTTTTTATCGAGCATATCTTCTTTGCATCTTGTAAAAAACTTAAGTCCGCTGCCACGTTTTCCCGGCTCAAGAAGAAGATGCACTTCCGCATAATGTCTTAACGGTTCATAATGGCCTATGCCTTCAACTGCATCGGCTATTGTTTCCTTATATACTATACTTCCCTGTCCAAAGCTGACCGAAATATTAAATCTGTCATAAATAAGTTTTTTAAGCACCTCAGTCTGTATCTCGCCCATAAGACGTATATGGATTTCCTGAAGCTGCTCATTCCAGACTATATTAAGCTCCGGTTCTTCCTCCTCAAGCTGTCTGAGCTTTGACAAAACGGTATGTATATCCGTTCCGTCCTCAATTTCAAGCTTATAAGTCAAAACAGACTCTAAATACGGCGCTTCGGCATCAAGCTCAAAGCCAAGACCTTCGCCGGCATATGTTTTTGTAAGTCCTGTTACGGCACAGACCGTTCCGGCAACAGCCTCATCCAGAGCTGAAAACTTTGAACCGGAATATATCCTTATCTGATTTATTTTTTCCGACCATTTATCTCCGTTTCTGTCGAAACCGGAAAGCATAGCCTTAACCTTAAGACTTCCGCCTGTTATTTTTATATGTGTAAGCCTGTTTTTCTGCTCATCTTCGGTTATTTTAAACACTCTTGCTCCGAAAATATCGCCGTATTCGGGCTCAACGGTATATTTGTCGAGGCAGTCCATAAATTCCTTTACCCCGTCCATTTTGAGTGCAGAGCCGAAACAGCATGGATATATTTTTCTGCTTTTTATTGCCGAGGCAAGCATTTGTATATCTACATCGCCGTTTTCCAAAAAGCTTTCGAGCATTTCTTCATCATATACTGCCGCATTTTCATAAAATTCCGGGGTATTATCAGAGGAAAAATCTATACAGCTTTCCGAAAGGTGTTCCTTAAGCTCCTTAAGAACGGCAGCCTTATCTGCACCGTCAATATCCATCTTATTTACGAATATAAAAGTCGGTATTTCATAATGTGTAAGAAGCTTCCAAAGCGTTTCTGTATGACTCTGGACGCCGTCTGTTCCGCTTATAACAAGCACAGCATAATCCATAGCCTTAAAGGTTCTCTCGGTTTCGGGCGAAAAATCCACATGCCCCGGAGTATCCAGCAATGTTATATGCGTATCCTTATAATCGATAATAGCCTGTTTTGAAAATATGGTTATTCCTCGGCTTCGTTCAAGCTCATATGAATCAAGAAACGTATCTCCATGATCGACACGACCCAATTTTTTTATTTGTCCCGCACAATAAAGCATTCCTTCCGAAAGCGTTGTTTTTCCGGAGTCTACATGTGCAATTATTCCTATCACAAGCTGTTTCATAATATCGTTCCTAACTGTATAATCAAATAATAACTATATTTTAGCCTGTTTGGATATGTTCTGCAAGGAGATAATATAACTACATGATTTTCTGTAAAAGCTCAGCCTGTTTAATACGGCTCAATTCGTCGTAATCCCATTCATGCTCATCATAATTTGTAAAACGTGTAGGCTTTATCTTGGAACTATTGTTCACAAATTTATCCGGTTTACCTTTATTATTCAAACAAAATTAATGAGTACTTGAATTTTAAGTAATCAAATGCTATGCTTATAATATAAAATTTTCTGGAAAATATGGAATATAATATAAGGAGATAATTTATGAAATTTAAAGTTTTTACACTTTCAGTATTAATATCAGCATTAATTTCAACATCTGCTTTTGCAGCTATAAACATTACAGTTGACAACAAACCGCTTACAACTGATGTTTCACCGGTCATAATTGATGGCAGAACACTGGTACCGGTTAGAAGTATTTTTGAAGAGCTCGGTGCAGATGTTATCTGGAACAACGAAACAAAAACCGTTTCAGCCACCAAAGGTGCAACAAATATTGAAATAACACTTGGCTCAAATAATGCCTATGTCAACAATAATGCCGTTATTCTTGATGTTCCTGCACAATCTGTAAACGGCAGAACTATGGTTCCTGCCCGTTTTGTTGCCGAAGCTCTCGGATGTAATGTTAATTGGGATTCAGCCAATCAGCTTATAAAGATAAGTTCTTCAAAATCAACGAACAACAACAATAATGTCAAAAATGAAAACTCAAACAATAATTCTGCGAAAAATACTGAACAGGTACAGGCAAACGACTCTGGCCATCCCGAAAACGCAATTAATACAAACGAAAAAACCGTGTACATTACAGCCAATGGTAAAAAATATCATAGCAATCCTAATTGCAGTAATATGAAATTTCCAAAAGCTATAACATTATCTAAGGCAGAAAGCAGCGGATATACACCATGTAAAAAGTGCTACTGAAAATTTAATTAATAACAGAAAAATAAAATAGATATTTACGAGCCACTTTGTTTGCTTTGACAAAGTGGCTTGTATAAGAGTTTTTTAAGATAAAAATAATATTTCAAATTGAAAATTTGTAAAAAAATAAACCTTGAAAAATCAAGGTTTATAATACGGAGAAGGAGGGATTTGAACCCTCGCGCCGCGCAAACGACCTACACCCTTAGCAGGGGCGCCTCTTCAGCCACTTGAGTACTTCTCCATAGCCTACTGCCTATCTATAATATCATAAAAACAGAGGCGTGTCAAACATTTTATTAAAATTTTTATTATTTTTTTCCGTATTTATTTATCCAGAATTCCTCTTCATCCTCTTTCTTGGTTTTCTGGTTAATATAATCAACAGCAAAACATAATACAAAAGGTATAAGCACTGTTAATATTTGTACTTTATAAGTATCATTTCCATTTATATACATATATCTTATAAATTTCAATGCCTGCATATTAAATGCACTTGCCAAAAGCTGTTCGATTATAAATAAAACCGCAAATATCAATACGGGAAATCTGAATTTATATTTATTTTCGTTTTTTTCAGAGGTATTCAGCATATATCTGTTTATTACCTCGGCTACGGCACTTTCGTCATGGGTATTTTTTGTTATATAATCAGCCACTTTTTTAAGCGGTTCAACCGCATTTCTTACAGCAACACCAAGTCCGGCGGCTTTCACCATGGAAATATCATTAAAGCTGTCGCCCATTGCTATTGTTTCCGACACATCAACACCCATTTTATTCGCAAGCTCCACAAGTACTTTACCCTTGGTAGCCTCAAATGCCGTAAATTCAAGATAATTCGGATTTGAAAAAAACACATTCATTTTTCCTTCAAGCTTTGGTGCAAGCTCTTTTTCTATCTTAAGCAGCTTATCATTCGGGCCGTTAAGAAGCATTTTAGCAAGCTTTCCGTCATAATTCTTTACACTGTCAACAAGAATATAATCTGCATTCAGCTTTTGTATATACATATTTACTCTTTCGGTAACTTTTTCGACTATAAGCTTATCTCCACGGTATATCTGCACGTCAACACCATATTTTTCAGCTGTTTCATACACTATCCCGGCTATACTGTTATCAAAAAGCTTTTCCGAAACAAGCAGTGGCGGAAAGCCTTTATAAACCGCTCCGCCGTTTAAGCATATTATATAGCAATTATCCCAATCAATTTTGAACTGCTCCGCTATATGCTTTACGCTGAAAATGCCTCTGCCTGTGCATATTACTACCTTAACACCGATTTCCGAGGCTTTTCTGATAGCAAGCAGGTTTTCTTCGGAAATTGACAGATCGCTCGAAAGCAGTGTATCATCTAAATCCAAAAAAATCATTTTATAACTCATTTTTACCACCAATCTACCTATAATATAAGAGTTATTCACATTTAACTGTTGATAACCCAGTGTATTTGTGGATAACTCTATGATTTATGTTATTATTTTGTTTGTTTATCAACAGGTCGTGAATTTCTTTTACGCTTTGTTCTTGCCGCCGCACTTTTATAAACCTCAACCTTGTTTTTTATTTCTTCCTCTTTTTCTTTTCTCTTCTTTGCTTTGAGCATTTTTGATGGCTTTTTAGCTGTAACAGTGTTTTTAACAGCCTGATATGCACTGTTTTTAGCCTTATCTATTGCCTCCTGCTCCTCTTTTGACAATATATATGTGCTAACACCAAGCTCAACAGGCTTTGCATAGGTGAATGTACCTGTTCGGCTATGGATACCGTTTATAACAACGCCTGTATTCTCGGCATCGAGTATCGCAATGGCGAAGCAGAGATTTCCGCCCATTTCCTCAAATGGATTATATCTCACAATGCCGACCTTCTGGCAGCAGAACTGCATATTTTTCTCCATATCCTGAACTATTTCAAGCAGTTTGGAATATTTTTCGTCAATAGCATCTGCTTTTCCGACACAATCAATCAAAAGCTTTTCAAGATCAACAGCATTTTTATATTTTTTGTTTATTCCCATAAAGGCTTCATATCTTGACATTGTTTTCTTGTTATTATACATATCTATAACAACAAGCACAATAAACACTATAAGCAGGGCAAGAATTACGGAAATCCACAAATCTAAATTCTGTGCAAAAAAGCTTGTATTTGTTTCATTCATACTATATTACCCCATTATTCTTCAATTTTTGTTATTAATTCGAGAATTCTTTCCAAATCCGCATCGGAATAATATTCTATCTCTATTTTTCCTTTGTTTTTCTTACAATTAAGCTTAACCTTTGTTCCGAAGAGCTCCTTAAGATTTTTCTCTATGGATTTATAGCCTGTTGTATCAAAGTTTACCCTATTATCATTATTTACAGGTTTCTGATTATTATAATTTTTTACGAGAGCTTCCGTCGCTCTTACACTCAGTCCGTTTTCTATGATTTTTTCGGCAATCTGGCACTGTGCGTCCTTATCCTCTATACTGAGAAGCGCTCTTGCATGACCTCCGGTTATCTCATTATTAAGCACAAACTGCTGTACTCTTTCGTCAAGATTGAGTAATCTGAGTGCATTTGTAACTGTAGGACGGCTTTTTCCGACTTTTTGTGCCACTTCCTCCTGGCTGAGTCCGAAAATATCAACAAGCTTTCTATATCCTCTTGCTTCTTCAATTAAATTAAGGTTTTCTCTCTGAAGATTTTCAACAAGAGCTATTTCATATGCCGAGGTTTCGTCCAGATCCTTTATTATTGCCGGAATCTTCTTCAATCCGGCTATTTTTGCGGCTCTCCAACGTCTTTCTCCGACAATTATTTTATAATAATCTCCGTCCTTAGCCAAAACAATAGGCTGAATGACGCCAAGCTGTTTCATTGACTCCGCAAGCTCCTCAAGAGCCGTTTCATCAAATATACGTCTGGGCTGTTCTCTGTTGGGACTAATTTTATCTATACTTATCTCTGTTACACCTTTTTCCTGTATGGAATCGACCTGCTGAGATATAACAGCCTCAAGACCTCTGCCTCTTGAGCCAAGTCCACCCTTTTTAGGTAACGCCATTATTTCCACTCCTTATCTATAACCATTTCTGCCAGAAGTCTATAGCTTTCGGCACCTTTGGATTTTGTATCATATATAGTTATCGGCAAGCCATAGCTCGGTGCTTCGCCAAGTCGTACGTTTCTCGGAATTATAGCACTGTACATATCCGGCTTTAATACCTTTTTAACCTCTTCAACAACCTCAATAGAAAGGTTTGTTCTGCTGTCATACATTGTAAACACAACACCTTCAATCTGGAGGTCTGCATTAAGATTATTCTGCACAAGGCCTATTGTATGGAAAAGCTGTTCCATGCCTTCAAGTGCAAAGTACTCGCACTGAACCGGTACAAGCACTGTATCAGCAGCAACAAGTGCATTTATTGTTACAATTCCCAATGACGGCGGACAATCAATAACAATAAAATCATAATTATTTTTTATTTTTGAAAGATTTTCCTTAACAATACTCTCTCTATCCTCTAACGACACAAGCTCGATTTCCGCACCTGACAAATTCATATTTGAAGGAACAATATCAACATTTTCGGCAACCGTCTGCTGTATTGCATCAGATATAGATATTTCACCCAAAAGTACATTATATAATGTATTTTCAAGCTTATTTTTTTCTAAACCAAGTCCGCTCGTTGTGTTTCCCTGTGCATCGGCATCAATAACAAGCACTTTTTTGCCTGCTTCACCGAGACAAGCCGACAAATTAACAACTGTCGTTGTTTTTCCAACGCCGCCCTTCTGGTTTACAACCGCAATTACTCTTACTTTACTCATAATATACTGCCTCATTTCTTTAACTGCTTTTTATTATGATACCATAGTTTATAGCTAAAAAAAACAGAAATTTATATGTTTCACGTGAAACATTCAATTTTATATCATTTTTTAACATACAAAAGCCTATGTTTCACGTGAAACATAGGCTTAAAATTCGTTTATACTATTTAATTTCAATTACATCTGCTCAGGTGCGTCAATTCCGAGAATTGCAAGTCCTGATTTGATTACTGTTCTTACTGCATCAACAAGAGCAAGTCTTGCGTTCTTGACATTTTCATCATCAGCAAGAATAATATTATCATGATAGAACTTATTAAACGACTGCGCAACATCGACAAGATAACGTGCAATTACAGAAGGCTCATATCTGTTTGCGGCTTCCTTAATTTTATCATTAAATAAAGCTATTGTCTTGCAAACATCTGCCGCCGCATCGTCTGCAAGTACAGAATAATCAATGTTTTCTGCTTTTTTATCATATCCGGCTTTCTTAAGAACACTGCATGCTCTTGCATGAGTATACTGAACATAAGGGCCTGTTTCTCCATCGAAGTTTAACATTCTGTCCCATGAGAACACAATATCCTTAATACGTCCGTTATAAAGGTCATCGAAAATTACTGCACCGATACCAACCTGCTTTGCAACCTCTTCCTTATTGGGAAGGTCCGGATTTTTCTCATCAATAATTCCTGTTGTTTTCTTAACAGCCTCATTGAGAAGGTCTTCCATTAAAACAACCTTGCCTTTTCTTGTTGAAAGCTTGCCGTCTTCAAGGCTTACAAGACCAAAAGGAACATGAACCAAATCCTTTGACCAATCATAGCCCATCTTTTCGATTACCTTGAACCACTGTGCGAAGTGGAGATTCTGATCAATGGCTGTTACATATATACATTTATCGAAATCATATGTTTTCTTTCTATATAAAGCCGCTGTTATATCTCTTGTTGCATAAAGTGTTCCGCCGTCTGTTCTTAATATAAGGCATGGAGGCATTTTTGCATCTTCAAGATCAACAATCATAGCTCCGTTGCTCTCAACAAGAAGATTTTTAGCCTTAAGCTCTTCAACGACAGCATCCATTTTGTCATTATAGAAGCTTTCGCCTGTATAATAATCGAATTTTACTCCGAGCTTTTCATATACTCTTTCAAATTCCTTTATCGAAATATCATAGAACCATTTCCAAAGAGAAATTGCCTCTTCGTCACCGTCCTGCATTTTAACGAACCATGCTCTTGCTCTGTCATTAAGTGAATCGTCTTTTTCAGCCTCTTCGTGGAATTTAACATATATTCTTGTAAGCTCACTGATACCTTTTTCTTCTACTGCCTCTTTACTGCCCCAAAGCTTATACGCCTCGATAAGCTTTCCGAACTGTGTTCCCCAGTCGCCGAGATGATTTATGCCAACGCATTTATAGCCAAGCTTTTCAAAAATATTATATAAAGCACTGCCGATAACTGTTGAACGGAGATGGCCTACATGGAAGGGCTTTGCAATATTAGGTGATGAATAGTCGATAACTATTGTTTTGCCTTCACCTTCGCTGCTTTCGCCATATTTAGCTCCGGCATTATTAACGCTTTCGATTACTGTTTTTGCATAACTGCTTTTATCTGTAAAGAAGTTAATATATGCGGCTACACATTCAATCTTTGTAAAGCTGTCAGAGCCTTCAAGCTTACCACAAATATCAGCGGCAATTAAATTGGGAGCTTTTCTGAATTTTTTTGCAAGCTTAAAACAAGGAAAAGCATAATCACCCATTTCTTTATTTGCAGGAACTTCAATCATTCCCAAAACTTCATCTATTTCCATATCCGCCGCTTTAGCGATAAGCTTTGCAGCCTCATATTTAAAATCCATCAATTTCAATCCTTTCAATATTTGTTAAGCATAATAAATTTATCATATAGCCGAATAAAAATCAAACTATTAATGAATTTAATTTATCTACGAGCAAAATCAATATGACTAAGCCCAAAATATAAGCTCCGGCATAGCTCCAGAGATAGCCGTTCATGGAAAATATAAGCTTTGTGCCTATTCCACCGGCACTTACAAGACCAAGAACAGATGCTTCTCTTAAGTTTACATCAAAACGGTATATCGCAGACGCAAAAAACTTATTTTTTACCTCCGGAAGTATACAGTTGGTTATTGCCGCAGTATGAGAAACACCCATTGACTTAAGTGCATTCGCCGTTTTCATATCAAAGCTGTCCAATGTATTTATGTAAAGCTTTGTACACATTCCGATACTCAATATACCCAATGTCATAACTCCGGCAAAAGCTCCCGGTCCGGTTACTCTTATAAATATAAGTCCGTATATTACAGCCGGCATTGTTCTGATCGCAAGTATAAATATCTTCATTATTCCGGCAGAAAGCTTTCCGCTTACGTTTCGACTGCCCGGAAATGCCAACGGAACGGATATTACCGCACCGATAAATGTTCCTGCGGCCGCTATACATATTGTTTCCAGCATGAGATACGGAACACCGTTTTGTGATGTTGTGAAAATAAGCGACATATCCGGGTGAAGTATTCCGTATATAATGCCTTTAAATACCTTTATTCCCAAATCAGTTATCTGCGGAGCATCTATTGCCGCCATTGACAGCAACGCAACAGCGAGAATAACTATAAATATAATTCTTTTATTTAAAACGGTTGTTTGAACACTTCCGTTTAATATTCTTCTTAAGTAACTGCTTATTGTTTCTATAATAAAAACAACTATAAACAGCATAATCAATATCATGCCGACCTTAGCATAATCGCCCCATGATATTTTTTCATTTAATATAAGTCCCAGACCGCCTGCACCTACATAACCGAGTATTGCCGCATGACGCACATTGCTTTCAAGCACATAAAGACAATTTGAAAGATATTCGGGAAATATATCAATAAACACAGTATTTGCAAAAGCCTTTGTTTTTCCTATTCCTGCGGAAACAAGTGCATCCATGGTTTTATGCGACTGCTGTTCCGCATCCTTCCATGTAAGTCGCGCAATAATTCCGAAGGTATACAAGGCTATTGCAAAAGCTCCGGCAAAGGAGCCTATTCCGAAAATAAACGATACCGCAAGAGCAATTATTAAAACAGGTATCGCTCTCAATATATTTATTACCGCCTTCAATAAACCGCACAGCCATTTCGGTGCAACGGTGTTATAGGCACAAAACGGAGCAACAATCAATGCCAGAAGTGAACCGATAAAGGTTCCGGCAAATGACATTTTTATTGTTTCAAGCAAAGGAGATATTATTTTCCCCAAATAGCCTGTATCCGGCGGAAACATTTTTCCTATAATAACAAAAAACTGACTGCCACGGCTTATGAGCTTTGGTAAGCTGAAGCCGGTAAACCAAAACGAAAAAATAACAGCGGCGGCAATCAGAAATATTGTAATTTTGTTTCTATTCTCTGATTTAACCATTGCTGTTATCCCTTCTGTATATATCCTCTTTTATTTCAGCCGTTAAATTTTCCGGCTTTCCTTCATATATAATCCTTCCGCTGTTAAGTCCTATTATCCAGTCCGAATATTTAACAGCCTGTTCAATATTATGGCTGTTCATAATGACTGTTATATTTTTTTCCTTTTGCAAGCTTTTCATAAGCTCCAGCACATCCTCCGCATTGGCCGGATCAAGCGATGCCACAGGCTCATCTGCAAGAAGAATATTTCCGCCCTGCATAATCGCCCTTGCTATTGCGGTTCTTTGCTGTTCACCGCCCGAAAGGCTGTCAGCAGGCTGATTTATTTTTTCAGCCATACCGACTCTTTCGAGTATTTCCGCAGCCTTGGCTTTTCTTTCCGTACCGAAAATACCGAATACTGCGGAAAACAAATTCATATCAGCAAGACAGGCATTAAGAACATTCTTAATGACAGTACTGCTCTTTACAAGACAGAAATCCTGAAATATCATACAAATATTTTTTTGAACCTCTCTTTTTTCCTTGCCCTTAAGAGAGGATATATTTTTTCCGTTAATTTCGACCTTTCCGCCATCAACGGAAATCATACCGTTAATCGACCTCAGAAGCGTTGATTTTCCGGCACCGCTGGGACCGATTACCGACACAAAGCAGCCTTCCGGTATTTTAACGGAAATGCCGTCAAGTGCATATTTTTTTCTGCCGTTAAGCGTATATTCTTTTTTTAAATCAGTAATTTCTATCACAATATCAAATCCTGTTATTCAGCGTTTACTATTAATTTTTCAGCTTCTCTTTCTCCGTCATAATCCGAAGAATCAGCCCATTCGTAACCCTTGTGTGAGAAAGTTTTATCAACTATTTCAAGACCTGCGTCTGTTTCACCAATTTCAATCATAGCCTCGCCGAAAGCCTGTTTAAATTCGTCTGTCATTATGGGAGAAGCCTTACTTACACATATTGTATCATTATAAATTCCTTTTGTCACGCCGAGTATATTTGTTTCTGTCCAGATAGGCTCTGTTCTTCCGAATTCGCTTGTCCACTGGTCAGCATATTTATACTGCATATGAGCAAAACCAACCATAATATCAGCCTGTTCCGAAGCAAGTCTTGCTATTGATGTGCTGTATGAATCGGCCTGAACAACATTGCTTAAATCACTGATTGTTTTGCCATAGTTATCATAGAGCCAAAGTGAAGGATAAATATATCCCGATGCAGATGATGCACTCATTACGGACCATGTTGCAGAATTAAGGTCGTCCCATGTAAGCTCTTCACCGTTATTTACCTTAGCGGCAAGCTCCTGTCCCTTTGCACTGGGGCCTGCAATGATTATTGATTTATAGTATTTTGACATCTCATCTGTATATTTTCCTTCTGTTCCGTCATTCCAGTCGGCCGGATTATCGGAATCCTTGCTGTATGCCGCACGAAGAGCGGTAAGAAGTACATCGCAGTCCTCATCATAAAGCACATATGTACCACCGGAAATAAAGCCTGCGTCGGCTGTTCCGGCACTTAATGCCTCTCCGACTGCCTCGTATGACGCACCTACTGTAAGATTAATATCCTTCACATCATAGCCCTTTTCAAGAAGCTTTTCCTGTAAAAGTCCTTTAAGAGGTTCTGTTTCGGCAAGCATTGTTTCCGATGCATCATAAGGTGCAAACGCAATGTTAAATTCATCAATAACCTGAACATCTACGGCTGTGGTGTCAGAAGTCTGCTGATTATTTGATGATGAGCAGGCTGACATACCTATTGCACAGGTTACAGCAAGTACAACTGCCAATAATTTTTTCTTCATTTTTATTATCTCCTTCTGTTTTATAATCGAGTACAAAAAAAGGCACACGAAAAACTACACCCAAGGTGGTGTACCCCTTCATGTGACCTTCACACTCTGTTGATATTATATTAAATATATGTTAAAAAGTCAATTAAATACAGGCTTTGAGACGATTTTTCAATATTACTTTTACCACGGAATAGTTTTTTCACTTTTAGCATTTTCAAGCCATTCTGCATTTGTTTTCCCGTCGCTTTCAATATTAACTCTTGCGGAATACCCTCCTGTCCAATCGCCGTCAATATTTTTAATATACTCGGCATAGCCATAATCCTTAATATTATCAGAATTTAATCCTACAAGCCATATATGTGTATTGCCTTCATCATCTGTATACTCATATTCGAATGCAGTAGTTTCGGATATTTTGTCGGTAATATCAATTTTTTCATCATTAACAACAAAATAAATTTTTCCATCATCTATTTTTACGGGCTCGGTCAGATTATCCGTATGTAATATTGAAATTGATGATGTTTCTCCGTTCTCATCTACCTCCTGTGTAATTTCAAGATTATTGCCCCAGCCAAAGATTTTATTTATAATCTGATAGTTATGAGCATAAACCGTTGCTCCTACTCCGAACATAGCCAAACAACATGTACATACTGCCATTATTTTTTTATTGAATACTCTTTTATTTTTCATATCTTTATCTACCTCCAAAGAAATATTTTCGGAGGCATGAAGAGCCGAAAATGCTCGCTTATATTTTTCCTTATTCGTCATCGTCAATCCATTCCTCCCGTAAACTCTTTTTAAGCAGCTTTCTTCCTCTGTTCAACCGAACCTTTATATTGCTTTCAGTTAAATTAAGTATTTGTGCAATTTCTTTTACAGAATAATCCTCATAATAAAACAGATGTATAACTATCCTATATTTTTCGGGCAGTTTCATAACCTCTTTAAATAAATTTTTTTCCTCCGGTGTTTTAAAAACTAAGCTTTCTATATAATCTTCAAGCGGAACGCTTTTTCTTCGCCAGAAGGATATATTTATATTTTTAGCTTTATTGATTACTACCCTTAAAAGCCATGCACGAATATGCTGCTCATTTTCAAACTGCTTATCAGTTGTGTAGTACTGAATAAATGTATTTTGAACGGCATCATCTGCATCTGCCGAGCTTTTGCATATATTAAAAGCTGTCGCAAACAGATTATCCTTATACTTTTTCATCAGTATTTCAATTTTCATTCTCATGAGTGATCCCTCATATTCTATATTCTTTAAAAGGCCTTTCACTAATAATACAAAAAATAACTCAAAAAGGTTACAGAAAGAAAAAATTAATAATAAAATGTTTTATTTTTCCGCCGTTTTATGCAATAATAATTATGAGGTGATTAATTTGAAAAATAAAAACATCAAATCATCAGCAATACTCGGAACACTGCTTTTTGCACCGCTTGCGGTAAACAAGCTTATATTTTATTTAACCGAAAAAATAAATATGTTCAACGAAGCAGAAAACATATACGAATGGCGTCTGGGAAAAATCGGATACAGCGTAAAAGGAAATGGCAAACCGCTTTTACTGATACACAATGCTTTTCCAGGATCATCATCTGAAATATGGGGCAAAAACACAAATGAACTTGCAAAAAGCTACAAGGTATATACACTCGACCTTCTTGGCTACGGAACATCGGAAAGAGTAAACACAACCTACACTGCTTACACCTTCGGAAAGCTTATAAACGATTTTATAAGCGACATAATACAAAAACCGACAGCAATATGTGCAGTAGGCGAAGGTGCAATGTTTGCGGCTGTTGCATATAAAATAAATCCGGACAATTTCAAAAGATTTATTTTGATAAATCCCAACGGAATATCAGACAAAATCACAGACAACAGCGATACAAAGAAAAGAAAATTATATGAGCTTCCGGTAATCGGCGAAAGCATATATCTTTATAAAATGACAAAGCACCGCATACGGGATATTTATAACGACAGACTTTTTTCTTCCGAAAAGAGCAAAAAATATATAGCCGACAATATTTATGTATCAGCACATATCGGCGGTGGCAACAACCGATTTGTATATGCTTCATATATTACCGGCTTTATGAACATGGACATTAAGGATTATTTATCCGAAATAACTATACCGACCATGGTAATATGGGGTGAAAAATGCAAAACAAATCCCATAGCCAATATGGAAACGATAAAGCAACTTATTCCAAACGGCGAATTTGCAGTATTTGAGGAAACCGGAGAGCTTCCTAACTATGAAAATCCGACAGCCTTTAATTCGGTTGTAAAAAACTTTTTAAAGTAATCGGCATTCAAAAGAAAAACAAAACTAAGGAGAAACAAGATTAAGGAGAAACAAGATTAAATGACAGAAAACGAACTAAAACAACAGGAAATGGAGCACTATTATTCCGACCTTTTATCAGTAATACTTGCCGACGGAAAAAACGGACTTGTTCCAACACTTGCTCCGAAATTTATTAACTGTAATTACGAAGAAAAATCACTTACAATCGAATTCAAGGTAAACGAATGGGAGCTTAATCCGGAAGGAATACTTTTCGGCGGACTTACGGTTTCAATGCTTGACAATGCCTACGGATTTTTATGCCATTATTTTGCCGGTGACAGATTTATTTCTACAATAAGCGAAAACACAACATTTTTAAAGCCCGGAAGACTTAACGATATTATACAGGTTAAAGTAAAAGCGGCATCCAACGGAAAAACAATAGTAAATATGAGCGGTGAAGTATTCAATTTGACAAACAATGTCCTTATGGCTACTTCTCAATCATCTTTTATGATGTTAAATAAGAAAGTGAATCTTTAATTTATCGGGCGGTTTTCACCGCCCATTTTTACTATTCTGTTTCAGGTATTCTTATTTTTATATTTATTTCTATTGCATCGGATTTTTCCGAAATATCATAATATGCCGGTATTCCGGCCTTTCTTACGGCATCAACCGACTGTTTTATTGAATTGGTGAACAGCTTAAAATCATTAAAGCTACTTTTCACCTTCTGCCCATGATGTCCGAATCTCATACAGAGCAATATTTTTTCTACATAATCATCTGCTTTTTTAACCGTCATATCCTGTTCGGCCATATCGTAAAGCACAGTACTCCGTATATCAGCATCATGTATTTTCAATGCCGACAGCACATGGCCATCCGTAAGCTTATTTTCCCTTACAAGCCTTATATCTTCTTCCGACAAATCGAGAATTTTCAGCTTTTTTCTTATTACAGATATATTTACTCCGGTTTTTTCGGAAATCTCTTCGACAGACATACCGAAATCCTCTATAAAAGAACCATAGCCTTCTGCCTCTTCGATAAAATCAAGATTTTTTCGCTGGATATTTTCAATAAACGACATTAAAGAACTTTTTTCTTCATCTGCCGACATAAGCACCGCAGGTATTGTTTTTAAGCCGACAGCCTTTGCCGCTCTCAGACGCCTCTCGCCGGAAATAAGCTCATAGCTGTTTCCATTCATAAGCCGAACCGTTATCGGCTGAAGAACTCCGTATTTTTTTATGGAATCCGCAAGCCTGTTAAGTGAATAAAAATCAAAATATTTTCTCTGCTGATACGGGCTTGGTTTAATTTTATCTATCGGCAGCTCTGATATATTTATAAATGCCGAATCATTTATATCATATTGTTTTAAAGCCATTAAAAAACCTCCTTGAAAAAGACTATATTACGGAATAATTTGACTATTTCTAATATTTTACAGTTAAATTATACCATATATTTCCAAGAAGGTTTTTATTTATACATACAATATTCTTATATATTACTACATAATATTTGCAGATAAATATTACATAATAGGTTCTTTTTTCGCTTTTCCGGCTTTTCTCGGATATTTTGACGGAGTCGGTTTAATCTTTTTTATTATTATAAGACTATGGTTAATATCCGTTTCGGGAATATTAATCAGCTTAATTTCTTTAACCTCACCACCAAGAACCTTTATCGCTTTTTCGGATTCCTTAAGCTCATCCTTTACATCCGGGCCTTTCATTGAAATAAAACAGCCTCCGACCTTAACAAAAGGCAAACAATATTCCGACAAAACAGCAAGATTTGCAACAGCTCTCGAAATACAGAGGTCAAAGCCTTCTCGCAAATTTTTATCTGCTCCTCCGTCCTCTGCTCTGGAATGAATGCAGGTCACATTTTCAAGACCAAGCTTATTTTTCAGCTCCTCAAGAAATGTAATTCTTTTATTTAGCGAATCAAGCAATGTCATCTGTGTATCGGGAAAAGCAATTTTTACCGGAACTCCGGGAAAGCCTGCTCCAGTCCCGACATCAATAATTTTCTTTCCGGCAAGCTCTGCTCCGGCAGATATTGCAAGGCAGTCAACAAAATGCTTAAGTATTATTTCTCTTTCGTCTGTTATTGCCGTAAGGTTAAACTTTTCGTTCCATTCCAAAAGCATATCCTTATAATCTATAAACTGCTTTATCTGCTTTTCGGTAAGCTCTATATTTATTTTTTTACAGCTTTCTGCTAAAAGCTCTTCTATCTGGGACACCTTATTCGCTCCTTTTTGAATGCTTCATCTGTTCAAGATATATGAGAAGTACCGTAATATCGGCAGGAGAAACACCTGTTATTCTTGATGCCTGTCCTATTGAGGCAGGACGGATTGCATTAAGCTTCTGTGTTGCTTCAATACGCAGATTTTTTATTTCATTATAATCAATGTCAGCCGGAAGAAGCTTATTCTCCATCTTTTTGAACTGATTTACCTGATTTATCTGCTGTTTTATATAGCCCTCATATTTTATTTTTATATTTACTTCTTCCTGAACGGCATAAGCAAGCTCAGGTCTTTCGTTATCTATTTCCGAAAGTTTAAAATAGTCAAGTTCGGGTCTTTTTATTAAATCAGAAAGTTTTACACCGGATTTAATTCTTGTACTGTTATATTTATCAAGCAGTTCAAGAACATTTTCCTTCGGCGTTATACGGACATTTTCAACTCGTTCTATTTCTTCTGAAATAAGTCGTTCCTTTTCAAGGAATTTATTATATCTTTCTTCCGAAATAAGTCCTATATTATAAGCCTTTTCGGTAAGTCTTTCATCTGCGTTATCCTGTCTTAAAAGAAGTCTGTATTCCGCTCTTGAGGTCATCATTCTGTAAGGCTCTTTACTTCCTCTTGTTACAAGGTCATCAATGAGCACACCTATATATGCCTCGGAACGGTCGAGAATAAGCGGTTTTTCACCCTTTACATACTGTGCGGCATTTATTCCGCCGATAAGTCCCTGTGCGGCCGCCTCTTCATAACCGGAGCTTCCGTTAAACTGGCCTGCACCGAAAAGGCCGTGTATATTCTTAAACTCAAGAGAAAGCTTAAGCTGTGTTGCGTCTATACAATCGTATTCAATGGCATAGGCAGTACGCATTATACGGCAGTTTTCAAGTCCGGGAACTGTTCTGTACATCTGAACCTGAACCTCTTCGGGAAGTGATGTGGACATACCCTGTATATACATTTCGTCTGTATTTTCGCCTTCCGGTTCAATAAATATCTGATGCTTTTCCTTATCGGCAAACTTAACAACCTTATCCTCTATGGACGGGCAGTATCTCGGGCCTGTTCCCTGTATAAGTCCGCCATACATGGCAGAACGATGTAAATTCTCTCTTATAAGATTATGTGTATTTTCGTTTGTATAGGTTAAATAGCAAAGCACCTGTTCACGTTTAATATCTTCAGGAGTATTTTCAAATGAAAACGGAACTATATTTTCATCACCGTACTGAGGAATCATTTTGGAAAAATCCATTGTTTTTCTGTCAATTCGTGCCGGAGTACCCGTTTTAAATCTATACAGAGTTATACCAAGATCAAGCAATGACTGACTGAGCTTTGTTGCCGGCATAAGTCCGTTGGGGCCGCTGTGAATTATGGTTTCGCCATAAAGACAGCGTGCTTTAAGATATGTTCCGACACACAAAACAACCGCCTTTGCATTATATATTGCATCGGAAGATGTTTTAACTCCCTTAACAACATTATCCTCAACGATAATATCGGTTACTTCGCCCTGTCTTATATACAGATTTTCGGTTTTTTCAAGCGTTCTTTTCATTTCACGCTGATAACGCCCTTTGTCTGCCTGTGCTCTTAACGAATAGACCGCAGGACCTTTACCTGTGTTAAGCATTTTTGTCTGAATATAAGTTTTATCAATATTTTTTCCCATTTCGCCGCCAAGGGCATCAACCTCTCTTACAAGATGACCCTTTGAACTGCCGCCAATGCTCGGATTGCATGGCATCATTGCTATACTGTCCAGACTTATAGCGAATATTATTGTTTTTAATCCCATTCTTGCAGACGCAAGAGCGGCCTCACAGCCGGCATGACCGCCGCCGACAACAATAACATCAGCCTCCTCCGCTATATAAGACATGAACCCAAACCTCCTTATTTACCGAGACAGAACCTTGTAAATATTCTGTCTATTATTTCATCATCAACGCTGTCGCCTGTTATTTCGCCCAATGCGGAAAGTGCCTCCTGAAGATCCATAGAAATAAAATCCTCCGGCATTCTTGTTTCTATTGTAACCAATGCCCTGTCCAAAGCCTCGATAGCTTTATAAAGCATATTTTTATGACGGACATTGCTTATAATAACATTATCATTGGTCTGAATTTCTCCGCCGAAGAATATTTCCTTAAATCTTTCGGTAAGCTCGTCAATTCCTTTATCCTCTTTAACAGACGTATATATTATATTTTCTTTTTCCGTATAATTACAAAGTGTATCAAAATCAATCTTTTTGTCAATATCCGTTTTATTAACTATAATAATTGCTTTTTTATCTTCAATAAAATCGAGTATTTCCATGTCCTCTTCATCAAGAGGTCTTGATGCGTCAAGCATCATAAATATTATATCTGCATTTTCGGCACATTTCTTTGATTTTTCGACACCGATTTTTTCCACCTTATCGCCGGTATCTCGTATTCCGGCAGTATCTATTATTTTAACCGGAATTCCGCCCAAATTCATATATTCCTCAACAGTATCTCTTGTTGTTCCGGGAATATCCGTAACAATGGCTCTTTCCTCCATAAGCATACGGTTAAGAAGTGAGCTTTTTCCGACATTAGGCTTTCCGAGTATTACGGCCTCAACGCCTTCTCTTATTATTTTTCCCGTATCTGCCGACTTAAGAAGTTCATTTATTTTTTCTTTAAGGGCAGTTATTTTTATATTCATCTGCGAATATGTTTCTTCTTCAATATCGTGCTCCGGATAATCTATTGCGGCCTCTATTGAGGCAATCATATCCAGAAGCTCATCTCTGAGTCCATGAACCTTCTCTTTTATACTTCCTTCAAGCTGCGTTAAGGCAGTTTTTCTTGAAAGCTCCGTTTTTGAATCAATAAGATCCATAACCGCCTCTGCCTGAGAAAGGTCTATTCTTCCGTTAAGAAAAGCTCTTTTTGTAAATTCGCCCGGTTCTGCCATTCTTGCTCCGTTATTCAAGGCTGTTTCAAGCACCTTATTTGTAACGAGCATACCGCCATGGCAGTTGATTTCAACCGTATCTTCGGCAGTATAGGTTCTCGGTGCAAGCATAAGCATAACAAGAACCTCATCTATTATTTCACCCGTTTTTGCGTCCTTTATATGTCCGTAAGTTATTGTATGGCTTTCTTTTTCCGAAAGCTTTTTGCCGTCGGCAGAAACAAATATTTTATCGGCGGTTTCGACTGCACCTTCTCCGCTTATACGGACAATGCCGATTCCTCCGCTGCCGACAGGTGTTGAAATTGCGGCAATCACATCATTGAGAGCAATATTTTTCATATATATCATTCCTTTGATATTTTAAAAAACCCGATAGAAAACTATCGGGTAATGTAAATCTTATTTTTCTTTTAAAGCAATTACTACATTTCTGTAAGGCTCTTCGCCTTCGCTGTATGTTGTAACATATCTGTCATTCTGGAGTGCAGAATGGATAATTCTTCTTTCATAAGGATTCATAGGCTCAAGAACTATGTTCTTTCCTGTATGCTTAACCTTTTTTGCAAGATTGAAAGCAAGTGATTCAAGAGTTTCTTTTCTTCTCTCTCTGTAATTTTCGGTATCAAGCGTTATGCTTACATAAGGTGCATTACCCTTATTAACAACAAGGTTTACAAGATACTGGAGAGAATCAAGAGTCTGTCCTCTTTTTCCGATTATGATACCCATATCGTCGCCGCTTATTGTTATTGAAAGCTGTTTATCCTTAAGCTTTGTATCAATCTTTACAATAAGACCCATTGATATAAATACTTCACGAAGGAAGTCAGATGCTATTTTTTCGGGATTGAATTTTTTCTTTACGTTTACGACAGCATTTTTTGCTCCAAAAACACCAAGAAATCCTTTTGAGCCTTCCTCGATAACTTCGATTTCGGCATCTTCACGGCTTATATTAAGCTCTTTAAGCGCTTCATTAACAGCTTCCTCAACTGTCTTGCCTGTTTTCTGAATTGCGTCCACTGTTATTTGGCTCCTTTCTTATTCTTATCGGCAATTTTTGCTTTTTTGTCGCTTTTGCTTTCTAAATCAAGCTCACCTTTTTCATCCTTTGCTCCGAGAACCTTATATACGGTCCATGTCTGGAATATTGAGAAAAGGTTGCTTAATGTCCAATAAATACCGAGAGCGACAGGAGTATTTATAGTGATTACACCCATCATGATAGGCATAACAACATTCATTGATTTTGTCATTCCCGCAGCCATATCAGCTTCATCGCCTGTGCCGGTTGCATTCTGCTGCTTGCTCATCATATACTTAGATGAAAGGAATGTTGAAAGACCTGCACATATAGGTACAAGTATTCCCGGGAAACCGAGTCCCGCTGTTGTTACAAGGTTCAAACCGAAGAAATATTCAATAGAATGCTTCTGTGCGATAAGAGATGCAAGCTCCGTTCCGCTTGTACCAAGTGTTGAAAGAGCTGTATTCCAATCTGCAGAACCCATATGCTTTACAAGATTGAATACATCACTGAAAACAGCAAGATCCATTGTCATATTCTTTGAAAGAATAATAGGCTTAAATACTTCCACTCTCTGTGCAACATCAATTCCGAGAATTGCATTCGCTATCGAAGTGTATACATTATTGATAACCTCTACATAGTTGTAGGGCTGCTGGAATATATAGAAAAGAGCATAAAGAATGGGAAGCTGGATAATCATAGGTAAACAGCCTGCAAGCATGCTTGCTCCGTTCTCTCTCTGAAATTCCTGAATTTCAAAGGCCATTCTTCTCTGAGATTCCTCGTCTGTTTTGTTTGCATACTTAGCCTTGATTTTATTAAGCTCAGGCTGAAGCTTCTGCATTTTGTATGTACCTTTGACCTGCTTATAAGAAAGAGGGAAAAGTACAAGCTTTACAAGTAAAGTAAATACGATAATTCCTAAAACAAGCGAACCTGTTTCCGTAAATGAGTAAATAAAATTAAATACCCAGTTAAAAATAATTCCCATAAGCTTTGCAATGGGACCAACAATAACTCCTGGTGATCTTTCAGCTGCAGCAAGCAGTATCGGTGAATTCATCATACCAAAAATTGAATTTAGCACTTTTAATAGTCCTCCTTAAGACTTCAAAAATAAGAATCAAACTTCGATCAAGGTACCGGGTCATAGCCGCCCTTGTTAAAAGGGTGACATCTAAGAATCCGTCTTATACCGAGATACGTTCCCTTAAAAGGACCATATTTCATTATTGCCTCATAGGCATATTGTGAACATGTTGGCGTAAATCTGCATGTAGGCGGAAAGTGTGGTGAAATACAAAGCTGGTAAAATCTTATCAGCATAAGAAATAATTTTTTCAGTATTTTTTTCAACTTAGATCAGCTCTTTTCAACCGTCGTTTTGTCTGCTAAAAGCCCATGTTTTTTGAAAAGATGTCGCAGAGCCTTGGAAACCTCGGCATATTGTGCCTCGGCGGCAGAAACTCTTGCGATAACAACAATATCATATCCTCTTAGAACTTCATTTTCCATAAGACGATAGCTTTCACGAATCAATCTGGTAACCCTGCTTCTTGTTACGCTTTTTCCGACCTTTTTACTCACCGAAATACCAAGTCTGTTGGTTTTTTTACCATTTTTTCTGACATACATAACAAGCTGTCTGTTTGCAATGGACTTTCCCTTATTATAGACATATCTGAACTGAAAATTTTTCTTTAATGATTCGGTAAATTCCATGATTGTCCCTCTTTCCGAGAATTTAGGATCTGATGTCGGATAAAGTCAAATACAGTATATACTATAAAAGGCCACTCTCAGCGGCCCTTTTATATCTGTATTATATACATTTTGCTAAAGATTGTTAATTCAAAATTATGCTGATAATACTTTTCTGCCTTTTTTTCTTCTTGCAGCTAAAACCTTTCTGCCGTTAGCTGTAGCCATTCTTTTTCTGAAGCCGTGAACTTTGCTTCTCTGTCTTTTTTTAGGCTGGAATGTCATTTTCATACGGTAAGCACCTCCTTCTTTATCGCATAAGAAATCCTTGCTTCTTAGCAAGCACTGTTACAATTATATTAAATAAACCGCTTTTCGTCAAGAAAATTCGTAATTAATTTTGTTTTAAACGGTAATATTCTTTTGTATATTTTTAAACCACAATATATAGTATCATTTTTCGGCAAAAAAACATATATTTCGGCACAATACCAAATATTATTATCCACAGAACAAAGGTTTGTTAATGTTGCGTGTTGATAAAATTTTTTCTTTTTGATATTATTAATACACATTTTGAACATCGTATTGTTTATGAAGATATTCACAATATAAATTTATCATCAGAAGTTATCAACAATTTGTTGATAACTCTGTGTATAACTTTTGTAAAACTCAAAAATTTATTAAATTATCCAACATTTTTACGCTGTTTATAGTTGTGATAAATGAAATTAACATACTGTTAATATTTAATGACCGGATGTTTTTGATTTTATTTTTATCAACAAAAATATTAACAGCCTGTTGATAACTTTTTTCACTATTCACATATTTATAGGAGGTCATTTAATGGACTTAACAGAACTATGGCAAAAATCCCTGGAAATACTCAGACAGGAAATTGCCCCGGTATCATTTGAAACTTGGATTGTTCCGATAAAGCCGATAGCTGTAAGCAATTCAACCGTAATATTAAAAATAGATGATTCGTTTATAAAAAACACAGTAGAAACAAAATATTATAATTTGATTGAAAACACAATAAAGCATCTTATGGGCAGTAATTATAAAATTGCCATTACAGAAACAGAAAATATTAATACGGAAGAAAAAGCTCAGTCTAACAAACCCGAAAAACAAAAATCCGAATTTGAAAGCAATCTTAATCCTAAGTATGTTTTCAGCACCTTTGTTGTCGGAAACAGCAACAGACTGGCTCATGCGGCAGCGCTTGCGGTAGCGGAATCTCCGGCAACGGCATATAATCCATTCTTTTTATATGGAGGAGTCGGTCTCGGAAAAACACATCTTATGCATTCGATAGCACATTACATACTCGAAAACAATCCGAATGCTAAGGTTCTTTATGTTTCATGCGAAAAATTTACAAATGAGCTTATTAACTCAATCAGAGATGACAAAAACGAAGAATTCCGCAGAAAATACAGAAATATTGACGTTCTTCTGATAGACGATATTCAGTTTATATCTCAAAAAGAGCGTACACAGGAGGAATTTTTCCATACATTCAATGCACTTTATGACGCTCATAAGCAGATAATCATATCAAGCGATCGTCCGCCGAAGGAGATAAAAACACTTGAAGAAAGACTGCGTTCAAGATTCGAATGGGGACTTATAGCGGACATAAATCCGCCGGATTATGAAACAAGAATTGCTATTCTCAAGAAAAAAGCCGAAAACGATAATATTGTTGTAAACGACGAGGTATACGAATATATCGCCAAAAATATCGTATCAAATATACGAGAGCTGGAAGGCGCACTTACAAGAGTTGTTGCATATTCCCAGCTTACACAGGAAAAAATCTCGAAAAGCCTTGCGGAAAACGCACTAAAGGATATATTCAGCGATCAGGCTGCGATTGAGGTTACGCCCGACAGAATACAGGAGGTTGTCGCTGCCTACTATAATATAAGACCGGAAGATATAACCGGATCAAAGAGAAGCAGCAATATTGCTTATCCAAGACAGATAGCAATGTACCTTACAAGACGAATGCTCGATATTTCACTGCCTAAAATAGGCGAAAGCTTTGGCGGCCGTGACCACACAACGGTAATTCACGCAATAAATAAGATAGACGACAATCTTAAAAAGGACAAAAACCTTCAGTCGGTTATATTTGAGCTTGAAAACAGAATTAAAGGTGAGTAAAAATAGTTAAAACCTTGGGGCTTTGCCCCAAACCCTACCACCCTTTAAAAAGCGTGGACGTAAATTTTATGAAAATCATTTCTTGAAATGATTTTCGGAATTATTTTAACTTTAAAAATTATAATTTCAGAGTTTATAACCATGTTAATTGCCTGTTGATATTCGTTTTTTAATTGTTGATAAATTTTAGGTTTTGGCTTAGGCTGTTAAACATGTTGATAACTTTTTCGGTTTAAAAATGTTGTCTACATAGTTGTTAATAACTTAAAAACCTTGTAAATTCAATAATTATTGCGTTTTCCACATATCAACAGCCACTATTACTATGACTACTAAGTTGTTTATTTATTTTTATATATATAAACACAGAAAGGAGTTTTCAACAATGAAACTAAATTGTCGCAGAGATGAATTGCTTAATGCAATAAACATAACTTCTAAAGCTGTTTCGGGAAAAACAACAATGCCCATTCTCGAATGCCTTTTGCTCACAGCAGATACAAATAGCTTTAAATTAACAGCAAATGATATGGAACTTGCCATTGAATCGGCAAATATTGAATCAGAAATAGAAGAAACCGGCAGTATAGCTTTAGATGCAAGATTTTTCTCGGATATTATAAGAAAAATCAACGGAGATATTGTTTATATAACAGCAGATGAAAATAATTCCGTAACAATAAAATGCGGTCGCTCCGAATTTAAAATGCCGGGACAGAACGGCGAAGATTTTCCTCCCATACCGACGGTTGAGAAAAATGTACGCTTTGTTGTCGGTCAAAACGATCTCAGAAATCTTATCAGACAGACCATTTTTTCGATTTCCATGGACGAATCAAAGCCGGTTCTTACAGGTGAGCTTATAGAAATTGATGATAACAAAATAGATTTTGTGTCTGTTGACGGTTACAGAATTTCTTATAAACAGGCTGAACTTATACTTGCTTCAGGTAGCAGAAAGGCGATAGTTCCGGGAAAATCCCTTAATGAAATAAGCAAAATTCTTTCTGCCGATGAAGAGGAAAAAGCTATAATTTATTTCACAGATAACCATATTATGGTTGATATTAACGGAAATATTGTTGTTTCACGTCTTATTCAGGGTGAATTTATAAAATATCAGCAGTCATTTACAAATGATTATAAAACTTCGGCAAAAATTAACAGAGTTGAAATGCTTGACTGCCTTGAAAGAGCTTCTTTGATATCGAGAGATTCAAGAAAAATTCCTGTTAAGATGGAAATTAACAGCAAAAATATAATAATTACCGCGAATGCCGAAACAAGTACGGCTTACGAAGAGGTATTTGCAGAGGTTGACGGAGATAAGCTTTCGATTGCTTTTAATCCCAAATATCTTATTGATGCATTGAAGGTAATCGATGATGAATATATTTATATGCTTTTGAACACTCCGCTCAGTCCTTGTGTTTTCAAATCGGCAGACGGAGAAGAGGATAACTATAAATATCTTATACTCCCGTTGAGAATATAATCGGAGGTAATGGTTGTGGATAAAGTTGCTATAAATACGGAATTTATAAAACTCGGTCAGCTCCTTAAGTTTGCATCAATAGTTGGAAACGGTTCAGATGCAAAAATGCTTATTGCCGACGGTATAGTCAAGGTAAACGGAGTTGTTGTTACAGAAAGAGGCAAAAAAATTCATCCGGGCGATGTTGTAGAGGTCGAAGGCATGGGCTCGGTTGAGGTAGAAGCTGAATAATATACATTTGCGTATATTTATACTTGAAAATTAATAATTATAAAAGAGTGGTTTTATGTATATAAAAGATTTGTCACTCCTTAATTTCAGAAATATTCAGGATACGACGATTTCTTTCGGCAAAAAAATAAATATTCTGTATGGTGATAATGCACAGGGAAAGACAAATCTTCTTGAGGCTGTGTATATATGCTCGACCGGAAGGTCGCATAAAACACATATAGAAGGACAGCTTGTAAAGTTCGGATATGATGAGGCTCATATCCGCACTTTTATTTGCGGAGAGTGTTCCAACGACCGTATTGATGTCCATGTAAAAAAGGATAACCGTAAGGGAATGGCGATAAACGGCCTTGCGGTCAAAAAAATGTCGGATTTTTTCGGAACATTGCACGTTGTAATGTTTTCTCCGGAGGATTTGCGGCTTGTTAAGGGCGGTCCTTCCGAAAGACGGCGTTTTATGGATATGGAGCTTTGTCAGCTCAGCAATATATATTGCCGTGATCTCCAAAATTATCATAAAGTGCTTAAGCAAAGAAATAATCTGTTGAAAAATGTCCAGAAGAATAAAGAGCTTGCAGATACAATATCCGTATGGGACGAACAGCTTATTGTTTATGCGGAAAAAATAATAGATAAAAGAGCTGAATTTGTCGAAAAGCTGAATGATATATCTTCGGAAATACACAACAGCATAACAAGCGGAAAGGAAAAGCTTTCCGTAAGCTATAAACCGAATGCAGAAAAAAATGCTTTTGCCGATAAGCTGCTCCATAACCGAGAGCGTGATATAATCTTCGGCTCAACATCAAACGGACCGCATAAGGACGACATGGTATTTATGATAGACGGAAATGATACGAAGTTTTTCGGCTCGCAGGGACAGCAGAGAACGGCGTCATTGTCCGCTAAATTAGCCGAAATTCAACTTATAGAGGCAGAAACCGGAACAACGCCTGTTTTATTGCTTGATGATGTTTTGAGTGAGCTGGACGAAAACAGACAGTCTTTTCTTATGGAGAACATAGGAGGACTTCAAACATTTATCACCTGTACCGGAGTTGAGGACACTGTTGGTAAATATATTAAAGAAAGCACTGTCTTTAATGTTAAAAACGGAGAATTTACAAAGATTAATTAATAAAAATTTATAGAATAAGTATTATGCTTTTTATTTATTTTCAATAAAGATTTTTAGAATTTAAATGCCTGTTTTCTTGTTAAAACAGGCATTTTGTGGTATAATTAATACATTGGTTTATGTATTGCGTAAATAGTAGTTTTGAGGAGAGAAGAAATAATGTCTGCAGAATATAATGAAAATTCAATTCAAGTACTGGAAGGTCTGGAAGCGGTAAGAAAAAGGCCGGGTATGTATATTGGTTCAACTTCATCGAAAGGACTTCATCATCTGGTTTATGAAATCGTTGATAATGCGGTTGATGAGGCACTTGGCGGATTCTGCAGTGAAATAGATGTTACTATTCACCCCGACAATACGATTTCGGTAAAGGACAACGGACGAGGAATTCCGGTAGGAATTCATCCGCAGAAGGGAATACCGACTGTTCAGGTCGTGTTCACTATTCTTCATGCCGGAGGAAAATTCGGCGGAAGCGGATATAAGGTTTCCGGCGGTCTTCACGGCGTAGGTGCGTCAGTTGTAAACGCACTGAGCGAATGGCTTGATGTAAGAGTTTTTTCCGAAGGAAAGATATATGAGCAGAAATATAAAAGAGGCGACGTTATACAGCCTCTTACGGTAATCGGCGATACCGATGAGCATGGTACTTATGTTCATTTCAAGCCGGACGGTGAAATATTTGAAACTCTTATTTTTTCATGCAGCACCCTTGTAAATCATCTTCGTGAAACTGCTTTTCTTACAAAAGGTCTTAAAATAAATTTAAAGGACCTCAGAGAGGATAAGGACAGAGATCCTGATGATGTCAAGAAAGATGTCGGCAAGAATTTCTCGTTCCATTATGAGGGCGGAATAAAGGAGTTTGTTCAGTACATCAACAGAACAAGAACTCCGCTTTATCCGGAAATATTCTATGCCGAAGGCAGCAAGGACGGAGTGCTTGTTGAGGTTGCACTTCAGCATAACGATGAATATAACGAAACAATATTTTCGTTTGTAAATAATATAAACACAATCGACGGCGGTACTCATCTTGCCGGCTTTAAATCCGGTCTTACAAAAACCGTAAACGATTACGGAAGAAAGTTCGGACTTATAAAGGACGGAGAAAAGGGTCTTACCGGTGACGATATACGAGAAGGAATTACAGCCGTAATAAACATAAAGATAAGTGAACCGCAGTTTGAAGGACAGACAAAAACAAAGCTCGGAAACAGTGAGGCGAAATCCGCTGTTGAAGCTGTACTTTCCGAAAAGCTTGAATATTTCCTTGAGGAAAATCCTTCTGTTGGAAAAACAATATTCGAGAAAGCACTTATTGCCTCAAGAGCAAGAGAAGCGGCAAGAAAGGCAAGAGAGCTTGTAAGAAGAAAAACAGGACTTGAAAACACAAAGCTTCCCGGAAAGCTTACTGACTGCACAAGTAAGGATCCTACGGAATGCGAAATTTATATAGTTGAGGGTAATTCAGCCGGCGGTTCCGCAATAAAGGCGAGAAATCCCAAAACACAGGCGGTTCTTCCGTTAAGAGGTAAAATACTTAACGTTGAGAAGGCACGACTTGACAGAATATTAAACAGTGAAGAAATCAAAAACATGATAACCGCTTTTGGCACAGGTATTTCCGAGGACTTTGATATATCAAAGCTCAGATACCATAAAATTGTCATTATGACAGATGCCGATGTCGATGGAGCACATATCAGAACGCTGCTTTTGACATTCTTCTACCGCTATATGCCGGAGCTTATAAAAGAAGGCAAGGTTTATATAGCACAGCCTCCTCTTTACAGAGTGGAGAAGAACAAACAGCACTATTATGTTTATGACGATGTAGAGCTTGAAAAGCTCTATGATGAAATAGGAAGAACAGGCATAAAGGATATACAGAGATACAAAGGTCTGGGAGAAATGGACTTTGACCAGCTCAGAGATACAACAATGGCGGTAGAGCACAGAATACTTAAGGTTGTTAAGCTTGAGGACGCTGTACTTGCTGATGAAATATTCAGTATGCTTATGGGCGACAGCGTTGAACCGAGAAGAGTGTTCATTGCCGAAAACGCACAGTATGCTGAAATGGATTTCTAATGGTTCGGAAAGGGAATAGAAAAAGATGAGTGAAGGATTTAATGAGATAGATAAAGTCATTTCCGTTGATATTAACGACGAAATGAAAAAATGTTATATAGATTATGCCATGAGCGTAATTGTTGCCAGAGCTCTGCCTGATGTTCGTGACGGACTTAAGCCTGTTCAAAGACGTATTCTTTATGCGATGAATGAGATGAACCTCGATCCCAATAAGGGCTATCGTAAGTCTGCCCGTATTGTCGGCGATACAATGGGTAAATATCACCCTCATGGTGACAGCTCGATTTATTCGGCAATGGTTCGTATGGCACAAAATTTCTCAATGAGATATATGCTTGTTGACGGACACGGAAACTTTGGTTCAATCGACGGCTACGGCGCAGCCGCAAGCCGATATACAGAAGCAAGAATGTCCAAAATAGCAGTGGAAATGCTTGCCGATATTGAAAAGAATACGGTTGATTTTGAACCAAACTATGACGGCAATGAAAAGGAGCCTGTTGTTCTTCCGTCGAGAATACCCAATATTCTTTTGAACGGTACAACCGGTATTGCCGTTGGTATGGCAACAAATATACCTCCTCATAATCTCGGTGAGGTTATGGACGGTATTGTCTGCATGATAGACAACAAAAAAGCCGGAAAAGAAACAGATGTCGAGGAGCTTATGGAATACATCAAAGGTCCCGACTTTCCTACCGGTGCAACAATTCTCGGAAAAAGCGGCATAAGAGCAATGTACAGAACAGGACGAGGCAAGCTTATAGTCCGTTCTCTTACGGAAATTGAGCCTATGCACGGCGGAAGAGAAAGAATAGTTGTTACGGAAATTCCGTATATGGTGAATAAGCTCCGTCTTATAGAAAAGATTGCAGAGCTTGTTAAGGATAAAAAAATCGAAGGAATAAGCGATCTTTATGACGCTTCCTCCGGTGATGACATAAAAATAATTATTGAGCTTAAAAAAGACGTTAATGCCAATGTTATTTTAAACCAGCTTTATAAATTTACATCTCTCCAGGAAAGCTACGGCGCAATTATGATTGCACTTGTGGACGGAAAGCCAAAAACACTTAACCTCAAGGAAATACTTGAGGAATATTTAAAGCATCAGGAAGAGGTTGTAACAAGAAGAACAAAATTTGACCTTGATAAAGCGGAAAAGAGAGCCCATATACTCGAAGGCTTAAGAATTGCCATTGATAATATCGACGAGGTAATCCAGATTATCAGAACAAGCTATGACAACGCAAAAGAAAGATTGATGGAAAGATTCGGTCTTTCAGATGTTCAGGCTCAGGCTATTCTTGATATGCAGCTTAAAAGACTTCAGGGACTCGAACATGAAAAGATTGATGAGGAATACAGACAGCTTATGGCACTCATTAAATCACTCAAGGAAATACTTGCCGATGAAAATAAGCTTTTTGATGTAATAAAGAGCGAAATCATCGAAATCAAAAATAAATTCAATGATGAAAGAAGAACCCAGATTATACAGAATCCCGGTGAAATTGATATAGAGGATCTTATTGAGGAAGAGGCAAGCGTTATTGCAATGACAAGCCTTAACTATATCAAGAGAACACCTCTTGCAACCTACAAGAGCCAGAACAGAGGCGGAAGAGGAATAATCGGAATGCAGACAAGGGAAGAGGACGCAGTAACAAGATTGTTTGTATGCTCAACCCATGATTATCTGTTGTTCTTTACAAGCTTTGGCCGAGTATATAAGATTAAAGGATATGAGGTTCCGGAGGCAGGAAGAACAGCAAGAGGTCTTGCAATAGTCAACCTTCTCAACATATCACAGGGTGAGAAGATAACCGCTGTTGTTCCCGTCAGGGAATTTAACGACGACAGATACCTCGTTATGATAACAAAGAGCGGCGTAATAAAGAAAACAAGCATGGAAAGCTTCTCAAATATAAGAAAAGCAGGCCTTACGGCAGTAAATCTCCGTGAAGGCGATGAGCTTATTTCGGCATTCGTTACCGACGGAAAGGACGATATTATCGTTGCAACAAGAAACGGTATGGGAATATGTTTCAATGAAGAAGAGGTCCGTCCTATGGGAAGAACGGCAACAGGTGTAAGAGCAATTCTTCTCAGTGATGATGATTACGTTGTTTCTGCCGACATTGTTAGAGAAGGAGATAAGCTTCTCAACGTAACCGAAAAAGGTTATGGAAAACGTACCGACGAGGCTAACTTCTCTGTTCAGCACAGAGGCGGTAAGGGTGTAAAAATACATCAGATTACCGATAAGACAGGAAAGCTTTCGGGAGTAATAAAGGTCGGAGATAACGAGGAGCTTATGATTGTTACATCTGAAGGTGTAATAATAAGACTCAGAGGAAAAGAAATTTCAACCTTCGGAAGAATTTCACAGGGCGTTAAGCTGATTAATCTCGGTGCAGGAATAACTGTTGCCGGTGTTGCAAAAATATCGGAGGACGATATTATGGAGCAGGAAGAGGCCGAAACGGAAAATGTGATAGGTGAATTTTCTATTCCCGAAGAAAATACGGACGAAACCGAAGAATAAAATACAAGCCCCGTTATAGGGCGTGTACGCCCTAAGTCGAAAACAGGTTTTCGACTTGGTTAAATTAATGTATGAACGACTATTCCATCGGCTTTTGAAAAAAACATCAAAAGCCTTGAAACACGTCGTTCTCCTCGACGGAAGTGAATTCCGTCTGCGGATTCCACTCGGAAAACTCTTTGTTTTCCGAACCTTTCCGCTTAAAATGTTCTAGTTTTTTAATATTTTTAGGCTCCGTTAAAACGGGGCTTTTTATACATAACAGGAGATTTAAAAATGAGAGAGATAAATGTATCGGAAATAACAAATGCCGTTGCAAAGCTTTGCATAGACGCAAATTGCAAGCTCAACAGTGATGTTTACAATGCACTTGAAAATGCTAAAAAAACGGAAGAATCGGAAATAGGAAAAGAAATTTTATGCCAGCTTACGGAAAATGCGGATATTGCCAAAAACGAAAATATGCCAATATGCCAGGATACCGGAATGGCAGTTATATTCGTTGAGCTTGGACAGGAGGTTCATATATCCGGCGGAAAGCTTACGGATGCAATAAACGAAGGCGTAAGAAAGGGATACACAGAGGGCTATCTCAGAAAGTCTGTTGTTAAGGATCCGTTTATAAGAGAAAATACAAAGGACAATACTCCGGCAATAATACATTACGATATTGTTGAAGGTGATAAATTGAAAATAACAGTTGCACCTAAGGGCTTCGGAAGTGAAAACATGAGCCAGATATTCATGCTTAAGCCGTCTGCCGGAATTGAAGGTGCAAAGGATGCAATAGTAAGAGCAGTTGATGAGGCAGGTCCTAATCCATGTCCACCCATGGTTGTAGGCGTAGGAGTCGGCGGAAACTTTGAAATGTCGGCATATCTCGCAAAAAAAGCACTTTTAAGACCAATAGGCTCACATTCGGACAAGCCGCATTTAAGAGAAATGGAAGAAGAGCTGCTTGAAAGAATGAATAATCTCGGAATAGGCCCTCAGGGACTCGGCGGAAGAACGACTGTACTCGGAGTTAATGTTGAATCATATCCGACACATATAGCCGGAATGCCGATAGCGGTAAACATAAGCTGCCATGTAACAAGACATGCGGAGGTGATATTATGAAAATAGAATTAACTACACCGCTTACAAAGGAAAAAGCCGCAGAGCTTAAAGCCGGAGATATAGTAAGCCTTACCGGAACAATATATACAGGCAGAGATGCCGCACACAAAAGAATGGTGGAAGGCTTTGAAAAAACAGGCAAATTTCCTTTTGACTTAAAGGATCAGATTATATATTATGTCGGCCCTGCTCCTGCAAAGCCGGGACAGGTTACAGGCTCGGCAGGACCTACTACCTCCGGAAGAATGGACGCATATGCACCGACTGTGCTTGATAACGGTTCAACAGGAATGATAGGCAAGGGTGCAAGAACAAAAGAGGTTATTGAGGCAATGAAGAGAAATAAAGCGGTTTATTTCGGAGCGACAGGCGGAGCCGGAGCTCTTATTGCCGGACACATCAAAAAGTCTGAGGTTGTTGCTTATGAAGACCTCGGAACAGAGGCTATACATAGGTTTTATGTTGAGGATTTACCGTTGGTTGTTATTATAGACAGCAAAGGAAATAATTTGTATGAAACGGAAAAGGCGAAGTACAGGAAAAATTAAATACGGCTTTGTGCCGGTATTTGTGGTGGCGGTGCTTTTTGCAGTCGGATTTAAAACAATAAATTCAGAAAAAGTCGTTGAGGCTATTAAAAATGCTCCGGCAAAATGCAATACGGAAAGAGTTATAGGTACATTTGTAAATGATGCAGAGCTGACATTTACAGGCGATTTGATGGTTCACAGCTATCAGTATGAAGAGGCATATAATCCGCAGACAGGTGAATACGATTTTATGCACAATTTCACCGATATGAAAAAATACTTTGACAAAAGCGATTTTGTAATCGGAAATTTTGAAACCGTAACTGCCGGAGAAGATGTTGGCATAAGTGATTATCCTATGTTCAATACACCGGACAGCTTTGTTGACGCTGTTAAATATGCCGGCTTTGACCTTGTTACAACGGCGAATAACCATTGCATGGATAAAGGAATGAAGGGTGCTTTGAGAACAATTCAGGTGCTTGATGAAAAGGGTATTGACCACATAGGAACATATGCCTCGGAAGAAATGCGTAGCAATATATACATGAAAAATGTGAACGGAATAAATATTGCTTTTCTGTCATATACCTATGGAACAAACGGCATACCTGTGCCGGAAAGCTGGCTTGTGAATATACTTGACGAACAGCTTGTTAAGTCTGATATTTCAAGGGCAAAGGAGCTTAATCCGGATATTATTGTTGTTCTTCCGCATATGGGAAACGAATATGAGGAATATGTTCGTGATACGTTCAAAAACTGGGCTCATATGATGCTTGATGCCGGTGCGGATATTGTTGTGGCAAGTCACCCGCATATATTACAGCCTATGGAAATGGTTGATATAACTGATGATGACGGCTCTCAGAGAAAAGGCTTTGTAATGTACTCAATGGGAAATTTTATATCGTCGCAGACAACGCCGCCGAGAAATGCAAGTATTCTTTTGAATATTGAGCTGGAAAAGAAAAATAATAAAACAGAAATAACAGAGGTTTCGTATATTCCCATATGGACGCAGTTCAGAGTTGCGGATAACAGCAGAAATTATTTTGTCGTGAGAAGTGTTTACGAAATGCTTACACTTCCAGAAGATGAGCTTAATAAAACAGTAAGACAAAAGGATATACTGAGATTAAAGGATATTCACCATGAAACAGCCCAGACACTGTTGAACAGGGATATACCGCTTGAAGAAATTCAGAATGAATATATTTTTTATCAGAGATAATTAAAAAAATGAGGTATGAAAATGACTGAAAACGAATGTAACTGGATTGAAATTTTTATAGAAACAACAAAGGAAGGTTTTGAACCTGTCAGCGGAATTATATATCAGTGCGGAATTACCGGAGTAATGATAGAGGACACTGATGATTTTGAAGAGTTTCTCGAAAATCCTGCAAGAGATTGGGATTATATCGAGGACGAGCTTGTTGAGCAGAAGCACAATGCCAAAAACGGAATTACCTTCTTCGTAAGAGATAACATGAACGGTAAGGAAACTTTCGAACTTGTAAAAGAAATGCTCAAAAATGCCAAAGAAAACGAAAAAGAAATTGATTTCGGAAGCCTTGATATTACGGTTAAAAACATAAAAGAGGACGACTGGGCAAATAACTGGAAGAAATATTTCAAGCCTTTTGCCGTAGGCGACAAAATTGTTATACGTCCTTCATGGGAGGAATATAACGACGACGGAAACAAGACTGTTCTTAAAATAGATCCGGGTCATGTATTCGGAACAGGTACACACGAAACAACACAGCTTTGTATAGAGCTTATAGAAAACTATCTTAAGAAGGACGATATGGTCCTCGATATTGGCTGTGGTAGCGGTATACTTTCCATTGCTTCACTTCTTCTCAGCGCAAAATATGCAGATGCGGTCGATATTGATCCGAATGCCATAGACATTGCATATACAAATGCCGGAATGAACGACATAGGCAGGGAAACCTATGATGTTGTAAGCGGAAATATACTTGAAGATGAAGATTTAAACGAAAAATACAGCGGAAAGAAATATGATGTTGTTGAGGCAAACATTGTTGCAGATGTAATAATTGCTCTTACAGATAAAATTCCGGAGTATATAAAGGACGGAGGAGTATTTATCTCTTCGGGAATTATTGTGGAAAGACTTGATGACGTTCTTGAGGCACTTAAGGGACATGGCTTTGAGGTGCTTGAGGTTAAGAAAAAGAAGGGTTGGTCAGCAATCGCTTCGAGATATAACGGGTGAAAATATGCCGAGATTTTTTGTTGAGAATGATAACATAAAAGACAATATTATTACGCTGTACGGGGATGATGCCGGACATATTTCAAGAGTTCTGAGAAGCAAGCCGGGAGATATGCTTACGGTCTGTGACGGAACGGGAAATGATTATGAGGCGGAAATAACCGAAATATCGGAGGATAATATTAAGCTTGAAATAAAGAAAACCACTTTTACGGAAAGCGAGCCAATGGTTAAAATAACGCTTTTCCAAGGTCTGCCGAAGGGCGAAAAAATGGAACTTATTATACAGAAATGCGTAGAGCTCGGAGTATTTTCTATAATTCCGGTAAATACGGAGCGTTGCATAGTTAAGCTTGACGCAAAGAAGGAAAAGAAAAAAATCGAACGCTGGCAGAAAATTTCCGAATCTGCGGCAAAGCAGAGCGGAAGAGGAATTATACCGGAGATAGGCAATGTTATAAGTTTTTCGGAGGCTTTAAAAAAAGCGGCCGATATGGATATGGCAATGATACCATATGAGCTGGAGCAGGACAGAGGAATAAAGGCTTTTCTTGATGAATACAAAAAGCTTGAAAATAAAAAAACTCTCGGTATTTTTATAGGCCCTGAGGGCGGATTTTCGGCAGAGGAAATAGAAAAAGCGGTTTCTTCCGGTGTTGTTCCGGTAACATTGGGAAAACGTATACTCCGGACGGAAACAGCCGGACTTACCGCTGTTGCCAATACTCTGTTTTATCTTGATATGTAAGGAGAATTGAAATGATTTATTTTGATAATGCGGCAACGACAAGAGCTTTGGACGAGGTTGCCGATAAGGTAAAATATATGTTGCTTGAAAATTTCGGTAATCCTTCGTCACAGAACATGGCAGGAGTAAATGCCGAAAACGAGGTAATAAAAGCGAGAAAAATAATTGCCGCATCAATAAATGCAGAGCCGGACGAAATTTATTTTACATCGGGCGGAACAGAATCGGACAACTGGGCAATTTTTGGAACGGCAAAGGGCTATATAAGAAGCGGAAAGCACATGATAACAACGGCTATCGAGCATCCGGCGGTTTTACAGCCTATGCGTGAGCTTGAAAAAAACGGCTGGGACATAACAATTCTCGGCGTTGATGAAAAAGGCTATATAAATATAGATGAGCTTAAGGCGGCAATAAGAGAGGATACCGTTCTTGTAAGCACGATACTTATAAATAACGAAACAGGCACAATACAGAATGCCGAAGAAATAAGTAAGGCTATAAAAAGCGTAAATCCTCATACGCTTTATCATGTAGATGCAGTGCAGGCATACGGAAAATATCCTATCAATGTCAAAAAAATGGGTATAGATATGCTTTCGGTAAGCGGACATAAGGTGCATGGTCCTAAGGGCGTAGGCTTTTTCTATATGAAAAAAGGACTTAAGGTAAAACCTATTATATTCGGCGGCGGTCACGAAAGAGGACTGCGTTCCGGAACGGAAAATACTCCGTCTATTGTTGGACTTGCGGAAGCGGTAAAAATAGATATGGCTGAAATGGATAAGGCTGTGGAGCATGTTAAGCTTGTTAAGAAAACTCTTGCAGAAGGAATATTGAACAGCATACCGATGACATATATAAACGGCCCGTCGATCGAGGAAGGAAGTCCTTATGTGCTCAATATAGGATTTGAGGGCTTAAGGAGCGAGGTGCTTCTTCATTCGCTTGAGGAGAAGGAGATATATGTTTCGGCAGGAAGTGCCTGCAACAGCAAGAAAAAAGGAGCAAGTACGGTTTTATCGGCTCTCGGAATAGACGAAAAGCGTATCGAAGGTGCCATAAGATTCAGCTTTTGCCGATACAATACGGTTGAAGAGGCTGAACAGTGCATTGAGATTTTAAAGGAAAAGGCAGCTTTTCTCAGAAAATATATGAGGTAAATTGTATGGAAGAAAAGGTTCTTATAGTTAGATACGGCGAAATAGCAATGCGAGGAAACAACAGAAAGCTGTTTGTTACAAGGCTTGTTAATGCCATAAGAAAAAATCTTGACGATATGGGTGATTACTATGTCGTAAGAGAACAGGGACGTCTTATTGTTGAGGACAGAGGCGGAGAAATGGATTTTGACAAGGTAATACCGAGAGTGGTCTGTATACTCGGAATTACCGGAGTATGCCCTGCATTAAAGACGACCGAACAGGATATAGAAAACATCAAAAAAGTATGCGAACAGCATATCAACGAAATCGGAATTGATGATTACAAAACCTTTAAGGTGGAAACAAAGCGTTCCGACAAGCGTTATCCACTCGGTTCAAGAGAGGTTTCGGCGGCCGTCGGAGAATATATACTCGAAAAATTTCCTCAGCTTACGGTTGATGTGCATGAGCCGGATTTGACGGTGAATGTGGAGTTAAGAAACGACGCATATATTTATTCAAAGCTTATAAAAGGATTTGGAGGCCTTCCGGTAGGCTCATCGGGAAAAGGCATTGCTATGCTCTCCGGAGGAATAGACAGCCCTGTTGCAGCATTTATGATGGCAAAAAGAGGCGTTGAGGTGGAAGGAGTTTATTTCAATTCTCCGCCTTATACAAGTGAAAGAGCAAAGCAGAAGGTTGTTGACCTTGCGGAAAGACTTTCGGTATTTACAGGTGGCTTTAAGCTTTATGTTGTGCCGTTTACGGATTTACAGCTTTATCTTCTTGATAATGTGCCGCATGATAAGCTTACCATATTCCTTAAGCGTGCAATGACAAGAGTTGCCTGTACTCTCGGAGAAAGAGATGAGGCTCTTGCGGTAATAACAGGCGACAGCGTCGGACAGGTTGCAAGCCAGACAATGCAGGGACTTCATGCGATAAGTGCCGCTGCGACAATGCCGATATTAAGACCGCTTGCCGGCTTTGATAAACAGGAAATAGTCGATATAGCAAGAAAGATAGGTACATTTGATATTTCAATAAGACCTTATGAGGACTGCTGTACCATATTTGTTGCAAAGCACCCGGAAACAAAGCCGAAAACAAGCATTATCGAAAAAATAGAATCTAAGCTTACAGCGCTTGACAAATATCTTGAAGAAGCCATTGAAAATACAGAGGTAATCGAACTGTAAGGGAGAGTAAGCATATGATAAAAGTAGTAACGGCTATTGATTCATTTAAAGGCAGTGTATCATCTCTTGAAGCCGGATATGCGGCAAAGGACGCTGTTTTATCGGTTTATAAATATGCAGAGGTAGTTGTTATGCCGCTTGCAGACGGCGGCGAAGGTACGGTTAAAACTCTTGTTTCGGGAATGAACGGAAAGCTTGTAAAGGCAGAGGTAACCGGCCCGACAGGAGATAAAATAACAGCGGAATACGGAATTATAGGAAACACAGCCGTAATCGAGATGGCAGCGGCGGCAGGACTTCCGATTACTCCGGTTGAAAAAAGAAATCCGCTTTATACAACTACATACGGTGTTGGTGAGCTTATACTTAACGCAGTTGAAAATGGCTGTAATGAATTTATTGTCGGTATAGGCGGAAGTGCAACAAATGATGCCGGAGTAGGAATGTTGCAGGCACTCGGCTTTGAATTTTACGATAAAGGCGGCAATTCTGTGAAAACAGGCGGAAAATATGTTGCCGATATAACCGGAATAAATACAGACAATGTAAATTCGAAAATAAAGAACTGCAAATTCAGAATAGCCTGTGATGTAGATAATCCGCTTTGCGGAAAAAGAGGAGCGTCATATATATACGGCCCACAAAAGGGTGCAACACCGGAAATAGTCGAGTTTCTTGACAATGCACTGAAAAGCTTTTCCGAAGTAACTAAAAATAAACTCGGAATTGATTGTGCCAATGATGAAGGCAGTGGTGCGGCAGGCGGACTCGGTTATGCTTTCAGAGCTTATCTCAACGGTGAGCTTAAGCCGGGAATAGAAATAGTTCTTGACGAAATAGGAATAGATAAGGTGCTTGCGGACGCGGATTTTGTTATAACAGGAGAAGGAAGAATAGATTCGCAGAGTGCAATGGGAAAAGCACCCGTCGGTGTGGCAAAAAGAGCGAAAAAATACGGTGCAAAGGTTATAGGAATTGCCGGCTGTGTAGCTGATGACGCATATCTTTGCAATGCCGCCGGAATAGATGCAATATTTGCCGTTACGGACAAAGCAATGTCGCTTGAAGAGGCAATGGGTAAGGAAACAACAAAGAAAAATATAAGAAAAACGGTAACACAGATATTTAATCTTATAAAAACATTTGAATAAAAAAGAAAAGTCAGTCCTCGTTATTGAGAACTGACTTTTTGTTATACAAGTTCGTCCATAACACAGCTTAAATGTTCACGCATAGCCTTTGAGGCTTCTTCGGAATTTTTGAGAAGTATGCTGTCAAATATTCTGTTATGGAACTGCATAGTGGCATCATATGTAGATAATGCACCGATGTGGTCGATTTTTTCAAACTGATGTTTTATGCCTTTATAGTAGGTATCGGAGATTAATTTCATAATGCTCATTATAAGCTTATTATGGGTGCTGTAAGCTATTCTTGAGTGAAATTCAGCATCATAGTAAGAAAGAGCGGAAATATTATCACGACAGCCTTCCATTTTTATAATAAGCTTTTTTAATTCCATAATATCCTCTGTTGTTGCCTTTTGTGCCGCAATGAAGGCTGTTTCGGATTCAAATATAATACGGAATTCCATAAGCTCATTTGTATCGGATTCTTCAAAATTATAATCGATAAGAAATGAAGTATTAAAATCCTTTATTGAATTTACATATGTTCCATGCTTTGTTCTTTTAATAAGCCCATATACGGAAAGCACCTTAAAGGCCTCTCTCAATGTGCTTCTTCCGACACCAAGCTTTTCGCACAAAGTATTTTCGTTTGGAAGCATACATCCGGAAGAAAGAGCTCCGGTAACAATAGCGTTTTTAAATTGTTTTACAAGGTAATCAGAAGTAAGCTTGTTTGTATCACCGATAATGAGTTCATAAGGAAACTCACATATTTTATCTTCAGTCATTTTTTATCCCCCAGATATATATTGCCTTGCAAATATTTTACAACAAAAAATCTGACATGTAAATATATAAAAATAAATTTGTTGTCTTATCTCAAAAAGAGTTACTTTAAATTTTATAGTATGTTTTTTATGATAAATGCTGATTAAGTTACCTAAAACTAATAAAATTTTTGAAAAAATATAGCAATTTTATATTGACATCTAATTTCTTTAGTTATATAATTCAAATTGAAATCAGACAACAGAATTAAATGAGTTTATTATAAGGAGCTTAATTAACATTAAAATATAATTTTTTTAAATTACTCAGCCAAGCAAGTAGGTAATAAAGCGATTATATTGCTCCTTTTAAATAAATCCGGCATCCTCGCAAACTGTCGGATTTTTGAAATCCTCAGCTTATGCTGATTGATATAAATAACTCCCTTTTTTTAATTTTATGCTTACAGCATATTTTGAATTTTCCTAATCCTTTTAAACAAAGCCGATGTATCAAATTTGATATATCGGCTTTGTTTATATATTTTTATTCGGTTTCTATTTCAAGCATATCCTCGTTTGCTTTATAAACAGCACTTCCGTTTATTAATCTGATGTCATTGTTATCGGTGAATACAATAGGAATTGCATCAGATGCAGCATTTTCCTTTATATATTTCATATTGAAGGCAAGTATTTTATCTCCACGCTTAAGCTTGTCACCTTCCTTTACAAATACATCAAAGCCTTCTCCGTTAAGCTTTACAGTATCAATTCCGACATGAATAAGAATTTCTATGCCTTCGTCGGTTACAAGACCAACGGCATGCTTTGTCGGGAATATATTCATTACTGTTGAATCAACGGGAGCATATACAATATTGTTTTTAGGAAAAATAACAACGCCGTTGCCCATAAAGCCCTGTGAAAATGCTTCATCAGGTGTTTTGTCTATTGTTTCAACACGGCCGTTTACAGGACAGCCGATTGTGATAGTTTTTTTGCTGTCCGGTTCAACTTCAGAAATGTTTTCATCCGAATTATGCTCTATATATTCGTCCAAATTTGATTTTATAACGGTTACCTTCGGACCGTATACAATCTGTATTCCGTTTCCTTTCTTTATAACTCCGGCAGCTCCGCTGGCACGAAGTATTGATTCATCTATTTTTCCCGAATCATATACTGTACATCTTAATCTTGTGGCACAGCAGTCAACGTCGGAAATATTATTTATTCCGCCCAAGCCTGAGCAGATTAATTCTGAAACGGTATTATCAGAGTTTTTGGATTTGTTTTTGTCTGGATTATCCTTTTTGTTGTAGTCGGCTCTTGTATAAAGCTTTGTTTCTTCTGATAATTCTTCTCTGCCGGGAGTTTTGAGATCTCTGGACTTGATAAGAAAATAAAATACAAAATAGTATATGATAAAATAAATTATTCCTATTATTACAATCCGGATCCAATGTGTCTTTGGGTTGCCCTGCAAAACACCGAACAGAAACATATCTATAAGACCGCCGGAAAATGTCATTCCGACACCAACCTTAAATATGTGCATAAGCATAAATGAAAGACCGGCAAGCACACAGTGAACAATATAAAGTATCGGGGCAACAAAAAGAAATGTGAATTCAAGTGGCTCAGTAATACCTGTTATCATGCTCGTGAGAGCGGCAGAAAGAAGAAGTCCTCCGGCGGCTTTTTTCTTTTCCGGTTTAGCTGTTTTATACATGGCTAATGCCGCTCCGGGAAGACCGAAAATCATAAAAGGAAATTTTCCTGCCATAAATCTTGTTGCTTCTATATTGAAGGCTGTTGTTGAAGGTGACGCAAGCTCGGCAAAATAAATATTCTGAGCACCTTCGACAAGCGTTCCGTCTATGATAGCGGTTCCTCCGACACTGGTTTGCCAGAACGGTATATAGAAAACATGGTGCAGACCGAATGGAATTAATGCTCTTTCTATTATTCCGTATATCAATGTTCCGATATAGCCGGAACGAAGAACAAGACTGCCTATTGCGGATATTCCGAGCTGTATTGTCGGCCATATATAGAAAAGCAGTATTCCGACAAGAAGATAAACAGCGGAGCATATGATGGGAACAAATCTTGTGCCTCCAAAGAATGACAATACCTGAGGAAGCTCTATTTTGTAGTATTTATTATGCAGATATGCTGTTCCGAGACCTACGATTATGCCGCCGAATACACCGGTTTGCAGAGTTGTTATTCCCAAAGATACTGTAAGCGAGCCATCCGGAAGTGTGTTAGCCGCATCTGTAATGTCTATCATTGCACTTATAGCCGAGTTCATTACAAGAAAAGCAATAGCTCCGGCAAGTGCCGCAACTGCTTTTTCATTTTTAGCCATACCGATTGCAACGCCGATTGCAAAAAGCAGAGGAAGGTTATCGAAAATTACAGAACCGCAGTCATTTAAGACTGTAAGAAATGAATTTAATAATGTTCCTTCTCCGAGTATGGAGTTGAGTCCGTATGCGTTGATCATTGTTGCATTGGTAAATGAGCTGCCGAAGCCTAAAAAGAGTCCGGCAACCGGAAGAATAGCGATAGGAAGCATGAATGAACGGCCTATTCGCTGAAGAGTACTGAAAGTTTTATTATCCTTCATTATCTAAAGCCCTCCTTTTTGGGACAAATAATATCGAGATAAATATTTGCATATATCGAAATAAATATTCCTATCAGTAATATAAATCTAAATCAGATAATAATTTATTGACACAAAAATTTCATAATGTTAAAATGTCAGACAAGGGGAGGCGATTGTTATAAACGAGTTATTGCTTGAAAACATAGAGTATCTTAAAAATAATGACGGTAAAAATATTTCTGATTCATTGTTTAAAAAATTCAGAGATCTTATAGTTATGGGAAAGCTTCCGGCAGGAATGGCGCTTCCGAATGAGAATGTTATGAGTGAGCTGCTCGGAGTTGGAAGAAGCTCTTTGCGAGAAGCATATACTGCACTTGCGCTTTCAGGATTTATAGTACGGTCAAAATCTGGTACATATATAAATAAATCTGAGGACACAATAAACACGGCTCCTTTTAATATGATAGTTGAAAGCTCAAAGCCGGCGGATATACTTGAATTTCGTTTTATGCTTGAGGCAGAAAATGCAAGCTATGCGGCAAAGAGAGCAACAAAAGAAGATATAGAAAAAATAACAGAGTCCTACAATAATATGATCGAATGTAAAAATGATATAGAAAAGTTTTCTTATTATGATGTTGAGTTTCATATGAATGTGGCTAAGGCGGCACATAATGATTTGCTTTATAATGTTATGCAGGCTGCCTATGGAACAATAAGAAGAGATGTAAAGCAGGCAGGACTTAATGCTTACAGCAAAAAATGGGGCTTTATGGATGTAGTAATAAAGGTTCACGGAGATTTGTTAAAAGCAATAAAGGATAGGGACTATGCAACAGCATACACGGTTATGAAGGAGCATATTTCCTATGTAAATGCAACAGTAACATACACCGAATGAAAAAAATTAAAAATAATGAAAAAAGGTGTTGACAAATCAAATAAACCGAGTATAATAAATAAACGTTGCTGCTGAGAGCGGCGAAGTCAACCGAAAGAGATGGATTTAAAAGAATTGCTGATAACAAAAGATTTTAAAAAAGTCGAAAAAAGGTGTTGACAAAAGAAACAAAATAATGTATTATAAATAAGCTGTCTGGTGAGACAGTGAGTAAGAAAAGAATTGATCCTTGAAAACTGAACAGTTGATGGTAAAAAATTAAACCCAAGTCAATAACGAGTTTATTGAGATTGAGATAAACTACCAAGTAATAAATGGAAACAAAAAAGTCAGAGTTAACTGACAAAGGATTTTAACATAAGAGTTTGATCCTGGCTCAGGATGAACGCTGGCGGCGTGCTTAACACATGCAAGTCGAGCGGAGATATTTAGAAGCTTGCTTTTGAATATCTTAGCGGCGGACG
>NZ_JAHLPX010000007.1 GCF_018918145.1 Anaerotignum sp. MSJ-24 | reverse complement strand
GACTGCGGCTATTTTACTGATTATATTCTTAACCTTTATCTTCATTCTTCTACCTCCTCTTTTAGTCATAACGAAGTGCATCGATAGGATTGAGCTTTGCTGCTTTCTTCGCCGGCATAAAACCGAAGAATATGCCTATTCCGGCGGATATGCCGAAAGAAAGAAGAACAGAATTTATAGATGGTTGAACTCTCATCTGCTGTTGGAACATTCGGACTATTACCTGTGAGGCAGCCGCCGAAAGCAGATAGCCAAGCGCTATTCCTATCAGACCGCCCAAAGCACTCGTTACTCCGGCTTCAATTACGAACTGCGCAAGTATATACCGCTCCTTCGCACCGAGTGCTTTTCTTATACCGATTTCCTTCGTTCTTTCCGTTACCGATACGAGCATTATGTTCATAATTCCGATACCACCGACAACAAGTGATATACCTGCAATAAGTGTAAGTATCGTAACCATTATATTACTCATTCGTGTAAATTCTTCAAGATATTCGGAAATGCTCGAAACATAAAATGCATCACTGCTTCCGAAATATTCCGTAAGCTTATCCTCTATGAGCTTTTTGGCATCAGCCGCTTTGTCGCTATCCTTAAAGGAAACCGCAAAGCTGTCTATGTTTCCTTTGCCCGAAAGCCTTGACACTGTCGAATACGGAAGGAATATACAGTTATCAGCCGAATATTCCGAACCGTCACCTTTTTTTTCCATTATACCGATAACCTTATAATCAGAGCCCGCTATTTTTATAGACTCGCCTATGCCTCGTCCGGCAAAAAAGCTCTGATTTATATATGTACCTATAACGCACACCTGCATTCTTTTTTCGCAGTCTATGTACTGTATATTTCTTCCTTTATCTACCTTTAAACCTTTTATATCAAAATACTGCTCATTTACACCGGCCACCTGTGTTGCACCAAGTGTACTTGTGCCTATCTTGATTGTACCGGGTGAACCGGAAAGCTCCGGTGATGCTTTATCAAGCAAATCCTGATTATCATCAACTATCTCCTGCATATCATCAGCAGTAAGATATTTGTCACCTCGTCCATAAACATAAATTGAAAAAGAATTTGTTCCCATACTTTCGAAGGATTCTCTCATATATATATCCATACCGTTTCCAAGACCGGTTATAACGATAACGGCGGCAACACCGATGATAATGCCGAGCATGGTAAGTATTGATCTTGTTTTATTCGCCGCTATATTTTTAATGGCAAGCGAAAAACATTGTGCAAAATTCATTCTTCCTCCTCCTCTGCTCCATCGCCTGCATGCATGCCGAATTCGGAATGAACAAAAGCATCTGGATTATCGGAAGGCCCGTCATATACTGCTCTTCCGTCCTCAAGCCTTATTATTCTCTGTGCCGTTGCGGCGATTGAGTTATCATGGGTAATCAGCACAACGGTGTTTCCTGCCTTATGCAGCTCCTGGAGAATTTTAAGTACATCGCGACCAGTTTTGGAGTCCAAAGCACCTGTCGGTTCATCGGCAAGTATAACCGACGGGTGCCCGACCAAAGCTCTTGCTATGGAAACTCTTTGCTGCTGACCGCCGGAAAGCTGATTGGGAAGGTGCTTTGCCTTTTCTGCAAGACCTACGCTTGCCAGAGCCTCTATTGCTCTTTTCAATCTTTCCGCCTTTCCTACGCCGGCATACATAAGTGGCATTTCAACATTTTCTTCAAGATTGAGCTTAGGCAGAAGATTGTACTGCTGGAATATAAATCCAAGCATTTCGTTTCGTATTTCCGCAAGCTGATTTGTGTTCATCTTTCCGACATTTTTTCCGCCGAGAAAATATTCACCTTCGCTTGGAACATCCAGACAGCCTATTATGTTCATACAGGTGGATTTACCGGAGCCGGACTGACCGACAATAGCTATAAATTCGCCTTTATATATTTTAAAGCTGATATGATCCGCAGCTCTAATTATTTCATCACCCATGTGATAAATTTTAGATACGTCCCTAAATTCAATTAACGGAGTATTTTCCATTTTCTACTCCTCCTTATCAGCCGGCACTGGCATAATACACACCGTCACCATAGTTCATACTGTCATCATAGTTACTCTGCATTATGTATGCTATCTGGTCGCCTTCGTTAAGACCGCTCTTTATTTCTATGTAATCCGTATTGCTTACGCCGATTTCAACAGTTGTATATTCATAGCCTTCGGGAACGGAAGGATCATCGGATTTGTTTCCTGTATAAACAAGCACCTGGTTGCCTCTTGATACAGCGGAAACAGGAACGCCGATTACGTTATGAACTTCGTTTGCAATGATTTCCGTACTTACGTTCATTCCGGGAAGAAGATCTCCGAAATCGTCTATCTGTACCTCAACGGGATATGTTGTTACATTATTATTTGTTGTTCCGGCAAGATTTACCGATGTTATTTTTCCCGTAAATTCCTGATCGGGAAGTGCGTCCGCCTTTATTTTAACGCTCTGGCCTACCGAAACCTTACCTATATCAAGCTCATCAACATTCATTGTTATCTTAAGGTAAGAAAGGTCATAGATAATACAAAGCTTTGTGCCTGATTCGATTGTATCTCCGGCCTTATAATCCTTTGTGATTACCGTACCGTCGATTGGTGATTTTATCGAATAATCTTTAAGATTGTTATACTGCTTTTCTATTGCCTTCTGTGATGACCTAACGCTGTCGGCCGCAGACTGTACATTGTCTGTTAAATCATCACTATGAAGAACAACGAGTGTTGTTCCGGCAGAAACTCTCTGACCTTCTTTAACGGGAATTGAAACTACGTCTCCGCCTACCTCGGCAAGTACTTCTCTGTTTTCCTTAAACTCAAATTTACCGCTTGATGTGGAACCGCTTGAACCAACCTCAGCCGTTGCAATCTGGCTTTCTGTTATAGCTCCGGGATTTTTAACCGTTATTTTTACATCACGTACAATCATATTTCCGTCTACCGCATATGATGCACCGCTGATTTCCGAAACAGTACCGTTGATTGTTTCAAAAGAACCGTAAAGAGTTACAACTGCCGCCTGTCCCACATGGAAAGAAGCCGCCTCATCAGCCGGGAACGAAAGCTTAATAGTCATTTCCGAATCATCACGAATAGTAGCAACCTTCTGGCCTGAACTTACCGTATCGCCTTTTTTCACATCAATGGACATAACCGTACCGGTAACCTTTGTTTTAACATTAAGGTCATCAAGTGATTTTAATGCCTTATCATAGTTTCTCTGTACACTTGTTGCGGAAAGCTCCGCTTCTTCTATTGTTGACTGTGCGTCTGATGAATCCATCTGATAGAGCACCTGATCTTTTTTTACAATATCGCCCTTTTCAAAGCTGTCGGAAACAATATCTCCGGCAATAAGTGTTGCAACAGTATACTGGTCGGCCGGCTGTAATGTACCACTGCCCGTAAGTGACTCGGTTATATCCATTCGGTCGGCTGTCGCATAGCTGTAAAGTGATGTATCATCAACGGTAGCATTGTTTTTCGGAACAAGTTTAACTACAATAAATATTACGACAATAATTGCTATTATCGAAATAATCTTTTTCTTTTTTGACATTTGAGAGATTTTAGCCCCAACTTTATTCTTCATTTCAGAAATCCTTTCTATTTATTTTTTGCTTTTCAATCTTCTGACAAGTTCACTTTTATGTGTAATCTTGGACAATATTCCCGAAAGCTGTCTGCGTTCCGCTTTACTCAAAGGCGAAAGAAATTCCGCATTATAATCGTTATACATATCAATTATTGCACTGCTTTTCTCTCTGCCCTTATCGGTAAGCTCAAGATTAACGCGCCTTGAATCCACGGTCTGTTTTTCCCTTATTATATATCCTTCCTCAGAAAGCTTATCAATAACCCTTGACATTGCCGGAGTATCAATACCGCACAGCTCTGCCAGTTCTTTCTGCGAAAGGTCTTCTTCGCCGAAAACGCCTATAAGCATCAATGCCTTTGCCTGATTAAAAGGCATGCCGGAATTTGTAAGATATTTCTTCAGCTCAAAATTATACTGAGTAATAAATTCTGAATATAATAGTCCTGTCTGTTCCATTTTGTTACCTCCCCGTATTTATTTAATCGTCAAACAATTATGTATATTTTATGCCAAGCCATAATTATTGGCATAAACCCACACTAATTGTAATCTGAAATTATCATATGTTGAAATATACCAAAAGTCAATTAAGTGTTTCTTAAGGTTTTTTTACAATAATTATCTGCCATATTGATTTTAATTTTGTACAAAACTATAATGTTAGTATATACTAACAAGGAGTGATATTCCAATGAAAAATTATGTAGAATTGTCAAGACGGCATTTTAATAAACAGGCTAACCAATACGACAGCAACACAAGCGAATATTATTCCGGCCCAGCAAAGATAAGCTGTGCCGATGTCCAAAAATTTCTGCTCAACCAAAAATACGAAACTCTGCTTGATGTCGGCTGTGGAACAGGCTGTCTACTTGAGCATCTCTCCAACTGCAAAAACGCCGAATATTACGGCTTGGATTTATCAGAAAATATGCTTGAAATTGCAAGATCAAAAAACATCAAAAACGCAGAGCTTGTACAGGGCTATGCCGACAGCCTGCCCTATGATGACAACAGCTTCGACATTGTAACCTGCATACAGAGCTTTCATCATTATCCCGATCCGGACAAGGCAATGCGTGAGGTATATCGTGTGCTCAAGCCAAACGGACTTTACATACTTTCGGACACAGGCGTCGGCGGCATAGGTGCTTGGTTTGACAACAACATTCTTTTCAAGCTTATGCAAAGCGGCGACTGCCACACCGGAAACCGAAAGGACTTGGCAAGGCGTATGGAGAAAAACGGCTTCAGAAAGGTAAAAAGCAAACAGCTTAAAGGGTTCATTTATACCGTAATCGGACAAAAATGAGGAGGAATATATCGATTTAATACCCATACTTAAAAATCTTTATATTGAACCGGAGGAATTTTTAAAACCTATTAAAGAGGTGAAAATATAATATATTAAAAAAGACTAAAAGCCAACAATCACTTTTAGTCTTTTCTTTTGTCATATAAATTATTTTGCGTTAGTAATTGCCAAGCTGTCATTCACGCCCATGCTTTCATCGGCAATCATATCGGCCATGCACTGTGCAATAGCCGCACGATCCACATTTCTATTGGACGGCTGTATTCCTTCTTTTGTCAGTTCATACTTTTCATTATCACCGTTCTGTATTCCGGGACAACGCAGTAATGTAGTAACTGCATTGCTTGCCGCAATAACATCGGCGGCCTCGATATACTCCGGTCTTTGCTTCGCATATCGGTTCAGCATCATTCCACGTACACCTGTGATTTCGTGATGAATTCCCATTCCTGTAATCCATATAATTCTTTTAACAGTGGTTTTATCCAATGCAGCTACAATATTTTTAGCCATTGTCAGTACATCGCCTTCAAGTGAGCAAAAGAGAATATCCTGCCCTTCCATAGCTCGGAGTACATCTTCCTCATTAAGTGCATCGCCCTGTATTATATTAACGCCCGTCATATCCATATCCGAAAACTTCTGCGGATTTCTCACAAAGGCCGAAAGCTCAATACCTTCTGTTTTTGCATTTTGCGTGTAATGTACTTTCCGGTATGTCCAGCAGCTCCAAAAATAACAACTTTTTTCATATAATATTTCTTTACCGGAATTGCGGTATTTTTTATAAGCAATTATTCATTATTGCTTTTCTCATACGAAACAGATTCCAGAACTTTTTCGGCTTCACCCTGCATTTCATTCTGAAGCATCTGCATTGCATAAACTGCGGAATTTACAATTCGTACTGTATTTCCTTCCACTATAAATGTAATTCTGTCACCGCTTTCAACTCCGAGTATCTGTCTTATATCCTTCGGAATTGTAACCTGTCCTTTGGACATAACCTTAGCATTATCAAAAAATGTATTTAAAGCCATAATATGTTCCTCCTTACATAAAGTAGGGATAATAGGATTTTCCCTACTTTTATTATATTCGGAAATTAGCCAAAATCACCATAAATCTAAAATTTTTTATACAAAATAGCTGTCACCGAGTTTCCAAAGTGACAGCTATTTTTCACACTATATTTTACAAAATAACATCTATTAATTTATGATTGATTACGTCCACAAGTCCCTTATCCGTAAGACCGAGCTCCGGAACAGTCGGCAGTGATATAAAGCTGAGTGCCATAAACGGTGCATCCATTTCACAGCCGAGCGCCTTTGCCGCATTATTCATAACATCAAGCTGTTCGGCTACCTCTTCCGCAGTGCCTTCGCTCATGAGTCCGCCTATTGTGAGTGCCATATCTGCTGTAACTCTGCCGTTATCCACAACGCACAGACCGCCTTTTATTTCTGCGATATGGTTAGCCGCAAGTGCCATATCCTCATCATTTGTTCCTACAACGACTATATTGTGATGGTCATGTGACATTGAATATGCCATTGCACCCTTCTTTATTTTAAAGCCCTTTACAAAGCCAACGCCTATTGTTCCCGTCTTTCCGTAACGCTCAACAACGGCAAGCTTAAGATAGTCCTTGTCTATATCACACACAAGCTTTCCGTCCTTAACCGGAAGTGTATCGTGCAGCTCGTTATTAACTATCTGGCCGTCAATAAGCTCTATTATTCTTGCCTTAGCTCTGCCGTTATGTATCTTTTCTTCCGGACATTCCAGCTCAAAGCGTTCCGCATAAACCGGCTTAAGCAGATGAACCGTATCCTTAATCCAATCAGGATATTTTCTTATTTCCGGCTTTGCGGTAAGCACACCGTTATCGGCAACAGGTTTTCCTTCAAACCAGACCTCCTTCGGCACAATTTTCTCGATACTGTCGCAGAGAATAATATCCGCAAGACGTCCGGGAGTTATACTGCCGATTTCTTCCTCCATACGGAAATGCTTTGCTGTATGAATTGTTGCCATCTGGATAGCCGTCATCGGCGAAAGACCAAGCTCAATGGATTTATTTACATTATAGTTTATATGTCCTTCGTTTTTAATATCGTCGATATGCTTATCATCTGTACAGAACATAATATTATCGGTAGGAATATTGTTGGCAACAATGCCCTTAACAAGCGTTTCAACATTTCTTTCGGTACTGCCTTCACGTATAAACACCTTTATTCCGACACGAAGTCTTTCAGTCATTTCCTGTACAGTAACACATTCGTGGTCATCGGAAATGCCCGATGCGGCATATATATTGAGCTCCTGTCCGAGTCTGCCTATTGCATGGCCGTTTACAACCTTGCCTCTTTTCAATGCGGAAAGGATTTTTTCTATATACTGATCCTCTCTTGTTATCAGTATTTTAGACGAATCCATTTCGCCAAGGCTTATGCTCTTGTCCCATTCAAGAAGACCGTCTACCTCTTTAGCTCCGAGAACTGCGCCTGTTGTTTCCAATCCGGGAGCAGTCGGAACTCTTGAGGAAACCTCGATAAGCATACGATAAGGCAGTTTCTCAATGGATTTAAGCATTTCTCGCAGACCGTCCTCTCCGGCGGCATTGGCAATCTCCATAAGGTCGGCAAGCATGGTTGTTGTGCCGCATGGAACGACAACGGACGCAAGCGCCTCCGGCGAAAGCATTGTAGACTCAAAGTGCATATGAGCATCAATAAAGCCCGGTACTGCATAGAGTCCGGTACAGTCCTTAATTTTATCCGCTTTGAGATTTGCATTTTTATCTATTGAAACAATTCTTTTGCCTTTTATATACACATCAGTTTCAAATATCTCCCCGGAAAATACATCAACAAGCTTAACATTTTGAAGCTTACAGTCGCATGGAATTTCTCCAAGACCACAGGCGATAAGTTCTTTTGTTTCCTCAAGTGTTCTCATGATTGACCTCCTAAAAGCATATATTTCACCAATATTCAAAAACTATTAAAACATTTGTCCCAAACTTTTATAAATTTATTTTGATATTGCATGTATTCCGCTATTTATGAAATTATACATCAGTTCTGCCAGTTCTTCAACCGAAGTATCGAAATCACTGTTTATCCACAGGTCTATTGTGTTTATTGCACCCATAACAATCAGATTATAAACATACTTTTTATTAGTTTCATCAAGACCGAGATTAAATCTTTCTGCCATAAGCTTGTCCAGCGTGACGTGCATAAGACGGTAACTAAAAGAATAATCCGAGCTATTATTGAGCAGTATATGATAAGCATAACCGTTTTCTTTTATATAGTAAAGAAATGTTTCAAGCATGGATATTACAAGCGTATCCGATTTCAAGTTTCCGAGAAACTCACCGAGTTTTTCAAGTACCTCGTCTTCTGCCTCTTTAACAAGCTCAAACTGATCTCCGTAATATTTATAAAAAGTTGTTCTGTTCACATCAGCATTATCGCAGATGTCCTTTATTGAAATTTTATTTAGCGGCTTTTTATCCATCAGCTCAATAACGCTCTCACGAAGAAGCTTTTTGGTCATCTGTACGCGTCTGCTTTCTTTATTTTCTTTATTTTCTTTATTATCTTTTATATTTTCTTTCATTATAATAGCCTCCGAATATTATATTAAAATTATATAAGAAAATCAACAAAGTGTCAACAAAGTGTTGATTTTGATACAATGTGTGCACATTTGTCTATTGAAATCCAACCGATAAAGGGTATATAGTTAATAATAAAACATTGTATAATTATATATAGTTAATAATAGAACATTGTATAATTAAAGGAGTAATATACCTATGTCATATAAGATTATTCTTGACAGCTGCGGCGAATTAACCGAAGAAATGGCTTTAAGCGGACATTTTACCAACGTACCTCTTACTCTCGAAGTTGGTGAATATAGAGTTGTTGACGACGAAACATTCAATCAGGCTGCGTTTCTCAATGCGGTTGCTTCAACAACAGCCTGCCCGAAATCGGCTTGTCCTTCTCCCGAACAGTTTATGAAAGCTTACGACTGCGATTGCTCTCGTATTTATGTTTTTACTCTTTCGGAACAGCTCAGCGGCTCATATAACAGTGCAATGCTTGCAAAAAAGCTTTATGAAGAAATTAATCCATATGTTAAAATATATGTTTTCAACAGTCGTTCAGCCTCTGCCGGCGAAACAATAGAAGCTGCAAAGGTTATGGAATTCGAAAAACAGGAGCTTTCCTTCGAAGAAATAGTCAAAAAAACCGAAGAATATATTTCAAGCATATCTACCTACTTTGTTCTTGAGGATTTAAGCTTTCTTGAAAGAAACGGTCGTCTTACCGGTGTTAAAAAGATTGCCGCAAACCTTCTGCATATCGTTCCGATAATGGCAGGAAGCAAAGAAGGCACTATTTATCAGGTGGGTCAGGCAAGAGGCATAAATAAGGCACTTACAAAGCTGATAAATCTCATTTGCGAGGAATGTGTGAAAAAGAAAACGCAGACTCTCATCATTGCACAGTGCAACTGCATGGGCAGAGCTTTGGATATTCGTGAAAGAATACTTGCCGTTGTTCCCAATCTTAAAATAGTAATCAACGCAACCAGAGGCGTTTCCAGCCTTTATGCCGGAAACGGCGGCATTATATTCGCATTTGATTAATAATACAAATTTTAACTGCCTTTGTATAAAATAAGGCAGTTTTTTTATGTTATAGACGTTTACAGTCAAAAAAGGAGCATTTAAATGGAAAACAACAAATACTGGCTTCACAGAATTTCACACGAATGGGACGCAGCTTATAAGTTTTTATCGGAAGGCTGGCTCACAATCGGCTGGTCATCGCTTTATGACAGCGGAATAGACAAGGTCAAAGATGTAAAAGAATTTGAAAAAATAATGACTGAACATAACTACAACATATATCGTTCCCGTTGGAGCTTATGGAATTTTCTGAATTTCGGATATAACGATTATGTTGTTGTACCTCTGTTCAACAGAAAATTTTCCGTTTACAGAATAAAAGGACAGGCTTTGCCTATCACAGAGCTTCCGAATTTCGACAGTTTCAAATCTGAAAACAACGACATTATTTCGCATGACAGCAACGGTTTGCTATACCGCCCGGAAAGCTCCGAAAATGTAGATTTAGGCTTTATGATAGAGGTTGAGCCTATAAAAACACAGCTTTCGAGAAATGAATACGCCGATGGAAAGCTTACGGCAAGAATGAAAATACGCCAGACAAATGCCGACATTTCCGATTTAGCCGAAAGCATAAACAAAATAATAAATGCCGATACTCCGATAAATTTATACGCTTCGTTAATTGACACACTTGCGGAGAAATTGCTCGATATAATAAAAACACAGCTTAATCCCGATAAATTCGAGCTTCTTGTAAAATGGTACTTCAACAAAATCGGTGCAACAAACACATACCGTCCGGCAAAAAACAGTTCTGACAAATACGACGGAGCCGATGCAGACATAGTTGCGGAATTTGAGCCGCTCAAAATAATATTTTATGTTCAGGCTAAATTACATGACGGCAGAACCTCACAATGGGCTGTTGAACAGATTTCAAAATATAAAAATCAGCATGAATTTGCGGCAGGAGATTATTTCATCATTCCATGGGTAATATCCACAGCAGATAGCTTTTCCAATGAGGCAGTCGTAATGGCACAAAATAATAATGTACGCCTTATCGGCGGAATAGAATTTGCTCAAATGCTTATTGATTCCGGAATAACTGATATAAATAAGGCGTTTGAATGAGGTTTTATGCACCAAAAAAGAGCTTTTTCAAGCCCTTTTTCTTTTTAACCCACTTTTTAATTTTTACTTATTAATATCGAATTCAGTAGCAACAACTGTGCTATTGTCGAAATTCGTTTCATTGTCAAGATATTTTTTCTTCGCCTTAACGAGTGCCTCTTTCTCGTTTTCGGCATAAACATCTATGCTTATCTGGCGTATCTGTGTTATATCAACAGTATATGCCCTTTTTGTCTCCATTTTTCTCAAATCCTTTATATTCAAATATTTTTATATATTTATGAGTAATCCCTCAAGTAGGCGCTTGAGGGATTGTTTTGGGGAGTAAATTTATCTCAGACCTAATATCGAAATAAATTTATTTGAGGAAGTTTATTGAATTTATGTACACACAAATTTGTGTAGGTACCTTTTATTTACAGGAATAAATTAATTATTCTTTTCTGCATTGTATTTTTTGAGTGCTTCTGTAAGCTTAGGAATGATAACATTAACATCGCCTACAACACCGAGATCAGATACTGAGAAGATAGCTGCTGTATCGTTCTTGTTGATTGATACAACGAACTCTGAATTTTCCATACCTGCAACGTGCTGGATAGCACCTGAAATACCGCAAGCAATGTAAAGCTCAGGTCTAACAGTCTTACCTGTCTGTCCAACCTGTCTGTCGCTTTCAATCCAACCTGCGTCAACGCATGATCTTGATGAAGCAACCTCACCGCCGAGCTCTGCCGCACATTCTCTAAGCATATCAAAGCCCTTAGCACTGCCGATACCACGACCGCCTGATACAAGGATCTTAGCTTCTGTAATATCAACAGCTTTCTTTGTTTCTTTAACCTCTTCGAGGATTTCTACGTTCATATCTGCTGCTGTAAGAGCAACGTCAAGAACCTTAACTTCGCCTGTCTTAGAAGCGTCTTTTTCAAGAGCCTTCATAACGCCAGGACGAACTGTAGCCATCTGAGGTCTATAATCTTTACAAACGATAGTAGCCATGATGTTACCACCGAATGCAGGTCTTGTCATTAAAAGAAGTTTTGTTTCTTCGTCGATTGCGAGGCCTGTGCAGTCTGCTGTAAGACCTGTATGTACTCTGCCGGCAACACGGGGAGCAAGGTCACGACCGATTGATGTTGCACCGAAAAGTACGATGTTAGGCTCGCATTTAGCGATTAATTCTGTAAGTGCCTTTGCATAAGGCTCTGTTGTGTAGCTCTTAAGTACGGGATTATCTATTACAACTACTTCGTCAGCACCGTAAGCATAAAGCTTAGCTGCTTCTTCTTTGATTTTGCTGCCGAGTACAACTGCTACAACCTTTTCTCCGAGATCAGCCGCAAGCTTTGTTGCCTCGCCAATAAGCTCTTTGCCTACCTTAGCAAGTACGCCGTCTCTCTGTTCTGCGATTACATATATATCTTTGCTCATTGTATTATATCCTCCCTTCATCAAATGATGTGCTTCTCAATAAGCTTATCCATGATTGTCTTAACAGCCTCGTCTGCTGATACGTTGATAACTGTACCTGCGCCCTTAACCTGCTTTGTGAATGACTGCTTAACATTTGTAGGTGAGCCCTTAAGTCCGATGAAATCAGGATTAAGGTTGTTCTTTACATCTTCAAATGTAAGAACCTTAACTTCCTTATTGTAAGCATTTACGATACCTGATACTGTCATGTATCTGGGCTGAGCAAGCTCTGAAAGTGCTGTTATAAGGCAAGGAGTTTTAACCTTGAGTAACTGGTATCTGTCTTCGAACTGTCTTTTTACAACAACAGCTCCGTCCTCAGCTGTCTTTACCTCAGCAGCGTATGATACCTGAGGAATTCCAAGCTGTTCAGCAATCTGGGGACCAACCTGAGCTGTGTCACCGTCGATTGCCTGACGTCCTGTGATGATTAAATCATAATCAAGTGTCTTAAGTCCGGCAGCGATAACATGTGCTGTTGCATATGTGTCTGAACCGCCGAATGCTCTGTCGCTCATAAGGATTGCGTCATCGCAGCCCATAGCAAGAGCTTCTCTTAATGCTACATCAGCCTGAGGGGGTCCCATGCAGACTACTGTAACTGTACCGCCAAGCTGCTCTTTTAATGTAAGAGCAGCCTCGATACCTGCTTTATCGTCGGGGTTGATGATGCTGGGGACACCATCTCTAATAAGTGTATTTGTTTTAGGATCAAGTTTTACTTCCGTTGTATCCGGAACCTGTTTGATACATACTACTATTTTCATTGTAGTTCTCCTTTCTCCAGTTAATTACAGCTTCATTGTTCCTGAAATGATCATCTTCATTGCTTCAGATGTTCCTTCATAGATCTCTGTGATCTTTGCATCTCTCATAGCTCTTTCAACAGGATATTCTCTTGAATAACCATAGCCACCGAAGAGCTGTACACAGCCTCTTGTTACTTCGTTAGCTGTTTCAGAAGCGAAGAGTTTACACATAGCTGCAAGAGGAGCATAGTTACCATGTTTATCTTTTTCAACAGCAGCTCTCCAAACCATAAGTCTTGCTGCATCAACCTTTGTCTGCATTTCTGCAAGCTTGAACTGTGTATTCTGGAATTTGCTGATGTTCTTACCGAACTGTTTTCTTTCTTTTACATATTTAATAGCTTCGTTGATTGCACCCTGAGCAATACCAACTGCCTGAGCACCGATACCGATACGGCCGCCGCCAAGAGCTGTCATAGCGATTTTATATCCGCCGCCTTCTTTACCAAGAAGTCTGTCTGCGGGAACTTTTACATTTGTGAATGCAACTTCACAGTTTGAAGCCGCTCTGATACCCATACGAGGGATGTTTGTACCAACTGTGATACCTTCCATTGTTCTGTCAACGATGAAAGCTGACATACCCTTAGGTCCTTTTGACTTATCTGTAAGAGCGAATACTACGAATGTATCAGCGATACCTGCGTTTGTTGTGAACATTTTTGATCCGTTAAGGATATAGTAATCTCCGTCTTTATCAGCTGTTGTCTGAACACCTGAAGCGTCTGTTCCGGCATTGGGCTCTGTAAGTGAGAAAGCACCGATTTTTTCACCGCTGATAAGAGGTCTTAAAAATCTTTCCTTCTGCTCGTCTGTACCGTTTTCATAGATACAAGGGCAGCAAAGTGATGTATGAACTGAAAGTGTGATACCTGTTGAAGCATCAACCTTTGAAAGTTCTTCCATTGCTAATGTATATGTAAGAACGTCGGCACCTGCACCGCCAAGTTCCTGGGGATAAGGTATACCAAACATATGAGCTTTCTGGAGTTTGTCAAGAAGTTCTCTGGGATATTCCTCTTTTTCGTCCATATCTCTTGCGATAGGTCTAATTTCGTTTTCAGCGAAGTTATGGAATAATTCCTTACATAACTGCTGTGTCTTAGTTAATTCAAAACCAACCATTATTTTTCCTCCTTAAAAAGTTGTAATATATTTGGGCGGCGTTTGAGCCGCCCTTTTAGTATCTACACTCAATTAATTACATCATTCCCATGTTTGCAAGAGGAATAAATACGAAGAGTGTGATGATAGGAATTATGATCTGTGTAATAGCTATATCGAAATAAGCTTCTTTATGTGTAACCTTGCAGATTCCAAGAAGAGTAATCTGTGCACCCTGATGAGGGAGTGAGTCGAGTGTACCTGCTGCGATTGCACCAACACGGTGGATATATTCGGGAGCAACACCGAGTGATACGAAGAGGTCCTTAAGAGCGTTGAATGCAACACCCATACCACCTGAAGCTGAACCACAAGCACCGGCGCAGATAGCAACTGCAACTGCTACGAATACAAGAGGACTGATGTTCATGTTCTGAACCTTAGCGATAAGGTCTGCGAAGCCCTGTGTGTTCTGAACAACGCCACCGAAACCAACTACGATAGCTGTGTTGAGGATAGAAACACCTGAGTCTGCTGCACCTTTGTTGAATACTTTAACCCATTCATTTATGCCGCCCTTAACTCTCTTGAACATTGTAACTGTTGCAACGATAACACCAAGCATAACTGATGTTTCAACAGGAAGCTTGATTACGTTGAAGCAGATAAGGATAACAGCGATAGGGATGATTGAGATGATGAAGTTAGGAAGATCATCTTCGTCAGCACCTTCAAGTTCTTCAGGATCAAGAGCTCTAAGTGTAGGATCATCGAATACAATACCCTTCTTTGTGAACTGTTTTGCTCTCATTTCGAGCCATACAAAGATAAGTACGAACTCAACGATTGAAGCAATTAATGAAGGTGTGAACGCTGCTGTTGAAGGTGTACCAAGGTTTGTCATAGCGATAACGTTCTGGATTGAAGGTGAACCGGGTGCTGTCATTGACCATGTCCAACAACCTGCTGATATAGCAGCGGGAAGAAGTCTTCTTGTGATATTAGCACGTTTGAACATCTGGAGAGCGATAGGATAGATAACGAAGAATACAACGAAACCACTAACGCCACCGAATGTAAGGAGACCTGTGATGCACATGATGATAGGTGCAACAAATTTGTCTCTTGATACTTTTGAAAGTGTCTTAGCAATTGATGCAGCTGCGCCTGTGAACTGATATACAGCACCGAAGAGCGCACCAACAAAGAATACTAAGAAGTAGTTTGATACGTAATTTGCTGCTGCCGGCATGAATGCTCCCTTGAGAGTTTCAAGAATAGGCAGTTTAAAGCAAACGATTACGAAGATACTTACAAGTGGAGCAAGTATAAGTGCATTAAGCTGTTTGAATGCCAGTAAGCTGAATAAAATAAGTGCTACCAGCAGAACTATGATTCCGAACAAATTAGTTTCCCCCTTTTAAATTATTTTTTATTGTAAATTAATTTGTTAGACTGAATTTGTTTCACTTAGTTAAAGTATGAAAACCCTTAATTAATGCTTTAATCTGTATTTAGTTTTTATTTGGCGGCTGTCCGATTCGGACAAAGCGGACAACCGCCGGTTAATATATAATAGGAACTTTTTGGACTAATTTAATTACTTTTTAGCAGCTGACATAACCTGTTTAGCAATGATAACCTTCTGGATTTCTGAAGTACCTTCATAAATCTCTGTGATCTTTGCATCTCTGTACATTCTTTCAACAGGATATTCCTTCATGTAACCATATCCGCCATGGATCTGCATTGCAAGGTTTGTTACCTCTCTTGCTACCTTTGAGTTATGAAGCTTGCACATTGAAGCCTCTTTTGTATAAGGTTTGCCTACTGTACGAAGGTATGCTGCATGGTATACCATCCATTTTGCTGTTTCGATTTCTGTTGCCATATCTGCAATGTACCACTGGATTCCCTGAAGCTTTGAAATAGGTTTTCCGAACTGTACTCTCTGCTCGATATATGAAAGTGATTCATCAAGAGCGCCTTCTGCAAGTCCGAGTGCGATTGCTCCTACACCGATTCTTGCTCCGTCAAGTGAGTTCATTGCGATTCCGAAGCCTTTGCCTTCCTGGCCTACAAGGTTTGCCTTGGGAACACGGCAGTCATCGAAGAAGAGCTCTGCTGTTTCTGAGCATCTGATACCCATTTTGTCTTCAATCTTACCTGTTGAGAAGCCCTTCATGCCTTTTTCTACAATGAATGCTGACATACCCTTTGCACCGAGTGAAGGATCTGTAAGTGCGAATACTAAGATAGCATCTGCTCTTGCTCCGCCTGTGATGAAGCATTTGTTTCCGTTAAGTACATATTCATCTGTTGCAGGATCATAAACTGCTGTTGTCTTTGCTGATGCAGGGTCTGATCCGGCACAAGGCTCTGTAAGTGCGAATGCTGTATAATATCCTTCTTCTGCGATACGAGGATAGAATCTCTGTTTCTGCTCCTCTGTACCGTATTTTTCAAGAGCCTGTACAAACATACCATGTACAGCAAGGATTGTTGCTACCGCACCGTCTTTTTTAGCGATTTCTTCAATAGCTATCATTCTTTCGATGTCTGTTGCTTCGGGTCCGCCGTATGATTCGGGAACGCCGATTGCTGTAAGTCCCATGTCTGCCATCATTTTGAATACATCTACAGGGAATACGTCTTTTTCATCATTTTCTTTTGCTCTGGGGCCGATTTCCTTTTCGGCAAGCTCTCTTACCATCTTCTGAAGGTCAAGCTGATTTTCATTAAATTCAAAATCCATAATCTCTTCTCCTCTTAAATAAATTTTAAATTTTGGTTGTCTGTCTGATTGAACCGGACAGGAGCGGTCCCCTATCGAGTCCATAATATAAAAATTTTTTTAATCCACAGGAAGCCGGATTGCTCCGGGCTCCCTGTGTTTACAATAAATATGAGCAATTTTATAATTCAACGGATTTGAGCGAATCCGCCAAATGCAGTGTTAAATATCAGTTAATTATTGTTTTTAAATTATTTACCTGTGAACTTAGCAGCTCTCTTTTCGATGAATGCGCCAACGCCTTCGTTCTTGTCAGCTGTTGAGAAAAGAAGACCATTAAGGTCAGCTTCAAGGTTAAGTCCGTCAGCGATGCTGAGGTCTCCGCCCTTGTTTGCTGCTACTTTACAAGCTGCAACACCAAGAGGTGATTTTGTAAGGATTACATTCATCATTTCTTTAGCTGCGTCAAGAAGTTCAGCAGGCTCAACTACTTTGTTTACAAGACCGATTCTGTAAGCTTCTTCAGCTGTTACGTTTCTTGCTGTGAACATAAGCTCTTTAGCAATTCCGGCACCAACAAGTCTTGTAAGACGCTGTGTACCACCGAAGCAAGGCATGATACCAAGGTTTACTTCAGGCTGGCCAAAGATAGCCTTTGTGCTTGCAATTCTGATGTCACAAGCCATAGCGATTTCATTTCCGCCGCCAAGAGCATATCCGTTTACAGCAGCGATAACGGGTTTCTCAAGATCTTCGATTGCCTGGAAGCAGCTCTGAGCAAACTTAGAAGCAGCTCTACCCTGCATACCGTCAAGAGCAAGGAATCCGTTGATGTCAGCACCAGCTACGAAGAACTTTTCGCCGGGAGCTGTTACGATAACACCCTTAACTGTGTCGTCTTCAGCGATTGCTTCAAATACTGTTTTGATTTCGCCAAGCATTTCTGTTGAAAGAGCGTTTGCTTTAGGTCTGTTTAATGTAAGAACTGCTGTACCGTTTTCTTCAACTTCGATAATGATGAATTTGATGCTGTCTTTTAAATCTAATAATGCCATAATATTTCTCTCCTCTTCTTAAATATTAATGTTTTAAATAGATGTTTTAATATTGTCAAAACGGTTATCCCGTTCTGTTTTTTATTTAATGTAGCTTATCGGCTTTTAATTAAAGTCCCATTGGCTCATCTTTGAAGATTCTTGCATCCATAAGCTTAACTTCGCCGTCTGTCTTAGGTTCAAATCCCATAAGGTCGATAACCTGTGTCTTTACATCGATTCCGGGAGCAACCTCTGTAAGGTATACACCGTCTTTTCTAAGCTCGAATACTGCTCTTTCTGTGATGTACATTACAGGCTGGTTTGTTTTGTTAGCGTATGTACCACTGAATGTAATCTGTTCAACGTCCTTGATGAATTTCTTCTCTGAACCTTCTTTATCGATTACAAGCTTACCATCTTTAATGCTTGTTTTAAGACCTGCTGTTGTGAATGTACCGCAGAAGAATACTTTCTTAGCATTCTGTGTTATGTTGATAAATCCGCCGCAACCTGCGATTCTGGGACCGAATTTACTTACGTTTACGTTACCTGTTGCATCAGCCTGTGCAAGTCCGAGGAATGCAAGGTCGATACCGCCGCCATCGTAGAAGTCGAACTGATAGTTCTGGTTGAGGTAGCAATCAGCGTTTACTGCTGCACCGAACATTGAACCGCCCATTGGGATACCGCCTACGGGACCGGCCTCAACAGTAAGTGTCATGTAATCGCCGATACCTTCTTCGTTAGCAACCATTGATACGTATTCGGGAACACCGATACCAAGGTTTACTACTGAGCCTTCTGTAAGTTCCATAGCAGCTCTTCTTCCGATGATTTTCTTAACTGTAAGAGGAATTGCACCAACTGCACCTGCAGGAGCTGAAGCCTCGCCTGTGAATGTAGGATCATACTGAAGTCCGATGCACTGTTCATGGTCAGCGGGCTCTGAAACAACAACTGCATCTACATAAATTCCGGGAAGCATTGTAAGCTTAGGATCAAGTGTGCCTGCTGCTACAACTCTTTCAACCTGAACGATTACGATACCGCCGCTATTTTTAACAGCCTGAGCCATTGATGTTGCATCAAGAGGTGTAACCTCCTTATGAAGTGTAACATTACCTGTTGTATCAGCATATGTACCTCTGATGAATGCTACGTTGATAGGCATTGTCTTATAAGCAAGTCTTTCTTCGCCAAGAATGTCAACTACGCTAACAATATCTTCTTTTGTAACTTCGTTGAGTTTACCGCCTTCAACTCTGGGGTCAACATATGTATTAAGACCGACATGAGTAACAGTTGCAACCTTATGTGCAGCTATATCTCTGAACATCTGGGAAATAGCGCCCTGAGGGAAGTTATAAGCTTCGATTTTGTTATCAACAATCATTTTTCCAAGATTGGGAGCCATGTTGTAATGACCTGCGATTACTCTCTTTGTCATTCCTTCATGTGCGAAGTGGTCAGCACCGCTGCCATCTCTGTTTCCCTGACCTGCTGCATAAATGTATGTAAGATCTTTAGGTGAACCTGTTTCAAGGAATCTCTGCTCAAGAGCCTTTGAAAGAGTTTCAGGAAGTCCGCAAGCTACGAATCCGCTTGTTGTAATTGTATCTCCATCTTTAACAAGCATTGCAGCTTCGGCACCGGTTAATACCTTAACTGTTCTCATTATCTGTTTACCTCCTTGAGAAATAAGTTTGAGAAATTAATTTGTAAAATAAATAGATGTTTTTATGTTTTTTGGATGTTTAACATTTAACTAACTATCTGTTTTGAATTATATACTCTTCTGTTTTGAAGTTAAATGAAATCAATATTCCGTAAATTTCGTCAATTTTTTTCATTCTGATTAAATTTTCGTCAATTTCAAGCATTTCTTTGCATTTTTTTGCTTTACAAAATGCATATTTTACTATACAATAACATCGATGAATATAGCACATTGACATATCAAGGGGTTGAAAAAATGGAAAACTACGGTGCTACTCTGAAAAAGTTAATAAAATTCACTAATGTAAAACTATCCACTGTTGCAGACGCCGCCGGATACGATGTTTCATATATAAGCAAATGGTGCAATCAATCCAAGCTGCCGGCAGCAAGAGTTGCCGGTTCAATCAACAAAAATCTTTCACAAATTTTCGCATCGGAAATAATATCACAAGGAGAGCTGGAAAACTTCTGCAATGAATTCAACGTAATAGTTACGGAGGAACAGCTTTCGGCATACCTCCACACATTGTTAAAGGATACATTTAAAAATACCTTGTCCTTAAATGACAAGGATGTTAAAAAAAGTGAAGAACTTAGAACAAAAATACTATATAATCCATCGGAAATAACAAGATTTATGGACAGTGAACTCCCCGGACTTATTGCAAGCGATTCTGAGCCGATAGAAATTCTCTGTACCATGGACATTTCAACAATGGTTAATGCACAGCATTTAATTAATGAAGATTATACTTCCGACCGAAAGATACGCATACGCATGGGTGTTAATCCCAAAACACTCACCGGTAAAAAATACTTGCAGCTTTATTACCTTATAAACAAATACCATTGGGTATCCTTTGATATTTATGACAACACTGCCTTTGGTGAACGTAATCTTATAGTCGTTAAAAACAAGCTTGCACTTCTGCTCTCACTTGATAACCGAGGCAATCCGACAATAGTAACCGTTATACATGACAAAGATATTGTTAACACACTTTTCACACAGACAATGGCATTATTCAAAATACATCACGTACTTATTATGGCGACAACCTCCGAAGAGCTTAATCTAAACGGATATAGGAGTAATTTCTACGCCTTTGACGATTACCAGATATTCCTTACAAGAGGCTTTGAATATCTGCTGCCGCCGAATATTGTTGAAAAAATAGTAGCAGCAGCCTATGAACAGGGCTACGACAGCTCAACAGAAAAGATACTCCGTACACTTTTTGACCGTTGGGACGAAATATCTCACAACGGAAAAATGGATTTTTTCTTCACAAAGTCTGGCTTACTTAAATACATAGATGATGGCGAATTTTATTTTACGGATATTATTTACCGTATGACAATAGATGAACGAAAAGAGCATATTAATTATGTTTTGAATATCGCAAAGGTCAATCCGAATATCAATTTTTACGTTATTGATGATGAGGACATACCTTATCCGAATAATTTGTTCTCATTCTCTATATTTAACAACCACAGCAAGCTGTTCCTTAAAAATAACCGCAGATTTACCGGTGGTTCGGGACCGCAGTTCTATACTGTTCTGAATGAAACAATGATAGCCGAAATAGGAAAATGCTACGAAGAAATCAAGCACATGGATTTCTGCATGAACTTCCCATGTACCGCATTGGAAAGCTTTATGTCGCAGTATGGTGCAATGGTTTACCGTATGCTCTCACTCAGTGATATTAAGAGCCCGTACAAAAAGAAATAAAGTTTAAAACACAACAAAAAAGCCTGACACCGAATTAATCCGGTATCAGGCTTTTCCTGTAAGAGTAAAATTTATATTTATTTATCTTTTAATTACTTTTTAGCAGCTGTCATAACCTGTTTAGCGATGATAACCTTCTGGATTTCTGAAGTACCTTCATAAATCTCTGTGATCTTTGCATCTCTGTACATTCTTTCAACAGGATATTCCTTCATGTAACCATATCCGCCATGGATCTGCATTGCAAGGTTTGTTACCTCTCTTGCTACCTTTGAGTTATGAAGCTTGCACATTGAAGCCTCTTTTGTATAAGGTTTGCCTACTGTACGAAGGTATGCTGCATGGTATACCATCCATTTTGCTGTTTCGATTTCTGTTGCCATATCTGCAATGTACCACTGGATTCCCTGAAGCTTTGAAATAGGTTTTCCGAACTGTACTCTCTGCTCGATATATGAAAGTGATTCATCAAGAGCGCCTTCTGCAAGTCCGAGTGCGATTGCTCCTACACCGATTCTTGCTCCGTCAAGTGAGTTCATTGCGATTCCGAAGCCTTTGCCTTCCTGGCCTACAAGGTTTGCCTTGGGAACACGGCAGTCATCGAAGAAGAGCTCTGCTGTTTCTGAGCATCTGATACCCATTTTGTCTTCAATCTTACCTGTTGAGAAGCCCTTCATGCCTTTTTCTACAATGAATGCTGACATACCCTTTGCACCGAGTGAAGGATCTGTAAGTGCGAATACTAAGATAGCATCTGCTCTTGCTCCGCCTGTGATGAAGCATTTGTTTCCGTTAAGTACATATTCATCTGTTGCAGGATCATAAACTGCTGTTGTCTTTGCTGATGCAGGGTCTGATCCGGCACAAGGCTCTGTAAGTGCGAATGCTGTGTAGTATCCTTCTTCTGCGATACGAGGATAGAATCTCTTTTTCTGCTCCTCTGTACCATATTTTTCAAGAGCCTGTACAAACATACCATGTACAGCAAGGATTGTTGCTACCGCACCGTCTTTTTTAGCAATTTCTTCAATAGCTATCATTCTTTCGATGTCTGTTGCTTCGGGTCCGCCGTATGATTCGGGAACGCCGATTGCTGTAAGTCCCATATCTGCCATCATTTTGAATACATCTACGGGGAATACGTCTTTTTCATCGTTTTCTTTTGCTCTGGGGCCGATTTCCTTCTCGGCAAGCTCTCTTACCATCTTCTGAAGGTCAAGCTGATTTTCATTAAATTCAAAATCCATAATTTTATCCTCCTACATAAGTTTGATTGTATTTGTATCGGTTTTCTAACTGATTTGAATTATATACCATATTGTTTTGAAGTTAAATGAAATCAACGTGCAACGTATTTAGTCAAGTTGATTAAATCAAGTCAAAAAATTCAAATTTTCCTATTCATGATTTAATACAAAAAATAATAAGCCCGATACTAAATTAACTTCAATACCGGACTTATTTATTGGATTTTACCTAAATAATCAATTATTTCTCATCTTCGACCAACGCTTTTACTTCATGTGCCTCGATTAATTTCACATCGGGATTTTTCTCCATAAACGCATTGAGTGTATACTGATTTGCAAAAAGTATAAGCGGACGCATAAAGTGGTCGAACACAAGCGTACTTCTTGTGTTAAGAAGCTCCTTAATATCATCCTTTTCCATATCAAGCACCCAGCGTGCAACGCTGTAATCAAGGCTTTCCATACGTACCTCTGAATTATATTCATTACGAAGTCTATATTCAAAAACCTCAAACTGGAGCTGTCCGACCGCACCAAGCACAACCTCGTTATATTCATTTGTATAAACCTGGATAGCACCTTCCTGTGCGAGCTGTTCAACGCCCTTCTGGAACTGCTTTGCCTTCATTGTATCTGCCGGACGAACTCGCATAAAAAGCTCCGGCGGGAATGTAGGAAGCGGCTCAAAGAATATTTTTTCCTTACTGTCTGTAAGTGTATCACCAATCTGATAATTACCGGAATCATATATACCGATAATATCTCCGGCATAAGCAACATCAACGGTTTCTCTGTCGTTTGCCATAAGCTGTGTTGACTGTGCAAGCTTCATCTGCTTTCCTGTTCTTGTAAGTGTAACGGTCATACCTCTTTCAAAAACGCCGGAGCATATACGAAGGAATGCAAGTCTGTCACGATGTGCGGGATTCATATTTGCCTGTATCTTGAATATAAATCCACTGAAATAATCATCAGTAGGAAGAACCTCGCCCGTTGTTGTTTTTCTTGGGCCGGGAGCCGGTGACATATCAAGGAAATGCTCAAGGAAATCGGTAACACCGAAGTCAACGAGAGCCGAACCGAAAAATACCGGAGAAAGCTTTCCTTTGTCAATAAGGTCAATATCAAATTCATTTCCGGCACCGTCAACAAGCTCAATTTCATTTCTGAGGATTTCAAGGTTTGCGTCACTTATAACGCCTTCGAGCTCATGTCCGAAAACGCCGTCTTCACCAAGCTCAATAACCTTTTCTTCTCTGTAAAGACGTACATAATTTTTCTGGCGATTATATATACCTTCAAAAAGCTGGCCACTGCCAATCGGCCATGTTACAGCAACCGAAGGAAGTCCGAGTGCGTCCTCCAGATCCTCAAGAAGCTCAAGCGGATCCTTTGCCTGACGGTCGAGCTTGTTTATGAATGTAAATATGGGAATACCACGCATACTGCATACCTTAAAGAGCTTCTGTGTCTGTGCCTCGACACCCTTTGCGGAGTCGATAACCATTACGGCACTGTCAACAGAGGTAAGTATACGGTAAGTATCCTCACCGAAGTCGTTATGTCCCGGTGTATCCATAATAGATACAACCTTGCCGTTATATTCAAACTGCATTACAGATGATGTAACGGAGATACCACGCTGTTTCTCTATTTCCATCCAGTCACTTTTTGCGGCTTTTCCTGTCTTTCTTGCTTTTACCGAGCCTGCCTCACGGATAGCACCGCCGTGATACAGAAGCTTTTCCGTAAGTGTTGTTTTACCTGCGTCGGGATGTGATATAATACCGAAAATACGGCGTTTATTTATTGCTTCAATACTTGTTGCTGCCATATTGTTTTTCCTTTCTTCAATCAAAATACTGTGAAAACATTGGGGTAATGCCCATAATATTTAAAAGTAAGTTTTTTCTTCCCAAAGCACAGGCTCTCCCTTTGCGAGGCTTGCCTGCACATCTATTGTACGCTGATTGCTGCTGCCCTTGAACCTAAGCTCAAGCGATCTTTTATCCAATTCAAAGCGTCCGTCCACCAAGACATCTGATGACTTAAGCAGACGCATGAAGTCTTCTCTTCCGCTGTTTATAATCTGCTCATAGGTATAGCCGGTGAATGTCCATACGTTAAGCCCAAGCTTTTTAACACCTTCGGCTATAACCGCACATGCTTCCGGCTGATAAAAAGGATCTCCGCCGGTAAGTGTTACACCGTCATAAAGCGGATTTTCTGCCGCCAGCTCAATTATTCTGTCTGTGGTCATAACCTTTCCGCCGTTCGGATCATGGCTTTCTGGATTATGACAGCCTTCACAGTTATGAATACAGCCCTGTGTAAACACAGCCATTCTTATTCCCGGACCATCAACAATCGAATCTCCCTGTATTCCAAAAATTCTTATATCCATTTTTGTTACCTCTGTTCTTTATCCGACAGCCTTTTGCTGAATTCTGCCAGATATTTTTTATCCTTATCGGTAAGTGCCGCTGTTTCGAGCAAATCCGGACGCTTAAGAAGTGTTCTTTCCAATGCCTTTTCGTGCCGCCACTTATCTATATTTGCATGATGTCCCGACATAAGCACATCGGGAACCGTTCTTCCCATAAATTCCACAGGTCTTGTATACTGGGGATATTCCAGAAGTCCGTCTGAAAAGCTTTCGTCCTCAAAACTTTCCTCTTTGCCGAGAACGCCCGGAATAAGCCTTGAAACCGCATCAATAATCGTTATTGCCGCAAGCTCTCCGCCTGTCAGAATAAAATCACCTATCGAAATCTCGTCGGTGACAATCTCTTCGACAACTCGCTCGTCAATGCCTTCGTAATGTCCGCAAAGGAGCATTATATTCTTTTCTTCGGAAAGCTCCTCGGCTATGGACTGATCAAACCTTCTTCCCTGTGGTGTCATAAACACAACACGCATATCGCCTTCCTTATCCACAATACTCTTATAAGCATCATAAACAGGCTGAGGCTGCATAACCATTCCGGCACCTCCGCCATAGGGATAATCGTCAACATGTCTGTGCTTATTTTTTGTAAAATCTCTTATATTTACGGCATTTATGCCGATTATTTCCTCTTTTATTGCCCTTCCCGTTATGCTGTGGGAAAGCGTATCGTTTATCATTTCCGGAAAAAGTGTAAGTATATGAAAATTAAGTAAGCCCATTAATCTCTCAGACCTTCCATAAGACTGACTGTCATTTTTCCTTCTGCTATATCCACAGAAATAATACACTGCTTTATTGCCGGAATAAGAAGCTCTTTTCCGCCTGTGCCTTCACCCTTTACGGCGTAAACATCGTTTGCTCCCGTTGTATATATTTCCGTAAGCTTTCCGAGATATTCGCCTTCAACCGTATATACGTCAAGGTCATACAAATCTCTTGTATAATACTCGTCCTTACCGAGCGGAAGTGCCTTTTCGGCAGGAATAAGTATTCTGCCGCCCTTAAGCTTTTCGGCATCGTTTATATCGTTATATTCATCAAGCGTAAGGAGCACAAAGTTCTTGTGATAAGCAACCTTATTCACCTTACACACTTTTTTCTCATTTTTATATTCAACAATAACTTCTTTAAGCAGACTGAAACGATCCGGCTCGTCTGTTGTGGGAAATATTCTTAAAGTTCCCTTTATGCCGTGTGTGCCTGCTATTTTTCCGATTTCAAAATAATTATCCATTTTATCTCCCATATCAGAAAAAAGTTAGGAGCAAAACTCCGCTACTCCTAACTTAAAAATTTCTTATATCAATTCCAAGATATTTACTGTACTATTTCAACCACAATTCTCTTATCCTCATGGATAGCTGCGGCCTTAACAACAGTTCTGATAGCCTTGGCAATTCTGCCCTGCTTTCCAATAACCTTGCCCATGTCCTCCGGAGCAACCTTAAGCTCAAGAATGATAGAACGCTCACCCTTAACCTCTGATACGGTTACGGCATCGGGATTGTCAACAAGGTTTCTGGCTATTACCTCCAGTAATTCTTTCATAGATGTTCCTCCGATTCCGGCAAGGATTAGTCAACAACTCCTGCTTTCTTTAATAAAGCCTTAGCTGTATCTGACATCTGAGCACCTTTAGCAATCCAAGCCTTAGCCTGATCAGCATCTACCTTTAATACAGCGGGTTCCTTTGTAGGATCATAGTATCCGATTTCATCAATAGATTTACCGTTTCTTGATGTTCTCTGGTCAGCAACTACGATTCTATAAAAGGGTGCCTTCTTAGCTCCGAGTCTTTTTAATCTGATTCTTACCATTTTGTTTGTCCTCCTATTAATTTAGCATATAGATTATTTTATAATTGTATGTTTTAGCCTGACGGCATTTATACCTGAATAATATTATCTGAACATTCCGGGAATTTTAAAGCGGCCCTTTTTACCTTTTGCCATTTTTCCCATCATATTCATCTGTTTCATCATTTTTTTCATTTCTTCAAACTGTTTAAGCAGTCTGTTGACCTCTGCAATGGTTCTGCCCGAACCGTTTGCGATACGTTTCTTTCTCGGGCCGTTCAGTATGGAAGGATCCTGTCTTTCCTCTTTTGTCATGGACTGTATAATAGCCTCGATATGTGCCATATCCTTAGGATTTACCTCAACATCGTTAAGATTGAACTGGCTCATTCCGGGAATCATACCGAGCAGATCCTTAAGCGGTCCCATTTTTTTAATCTGCTGCATCTGGTCGAGAAAATCTTCAAGATTGAAGTCGTTGTTACGCATTTTCTCCGCCATTTCGGCAGCCTGCTTCTCGTCATAATTCTGCTGTGCTTTTTCGATAAGCGAAAGCACATCTCCCATGCCGAGTATTCTTGATGCCATACGGTCGGGATAGAAAGGCTCAAGGTCCTCCATTTTTTCGCCCATACCGATATATTTGATGGGCTTGCCTGTTACACTTCTTACCGAAAGTGCGGCACCGCCTCTTGCATCACCGTCTAACTTTGTAAGGATTATACCGTCAACACCGAGCTGTGAATTAAAGCTGTCGGCAACGGTAACCGCATCCTGACCTGTCATTGCATCAACAACAAGCAGTATTTCCTGAGGCTTAACAGCGGCTTTGATGTTCTGAAGCTCCTCCATAAGCTCTTCATTTATATGAAGTCGTCCGGCGGTATCTATAAGAATAACATCGTTTCTGTTTTTCTGAGCCTCAATAACGGCTTGTTTTGCAATTTCAACCGGGCTTACCTTATCTCCCATATCGAAAACGGGAATATTATAATTGTTTCCTACAACCTGTAACTGCTTTATAGCGGCAGGTCTGTAAACATCGCAGGCAACGAGCAAAGGATTTTTACCCTGTTTTCTGAGAAGCCCGGCAAGCTTTCCGGAGGTTGTTGTTTTACCGGCACCCTGTAAGCCGACCATCATATATATTGTAGGCGGTTTATTGGAAAATGTAAGCTTGCTCTGTGCGGAACCCATAAGCTCTACAAGCTCTTCATTAACTATTTTGATAACCTGCTGTCCGGGTGTAAGGCTTCCCATAACCTCTGCACCAACAGCACGTTCGTTTACCTTGTTTACAAACTGTTTAACTATTTTATAATTGACGTCTGCCTCAAGAAGCGCAAGCTTAACCTCTCTCATGGCGTCCTTTACGTCTTTTTCTGTAAGCTTTCCTTTGCTTCTGAGCTGTCTGAATACATTCTGAAGCTTATCGGATAAATTTTCAAAAGCCATATATTTTCCTCCGTCATTCAGTTATTTCATCAACAGCTTTTCTTATTTTCTCCGCAATGGCAACTGCCTCGGGAGAGAAAGCACATTTATCCTCAAGCTCATCAATAAGCCTTCTGATTTGCTGAGCAGAATTTCTGTCCGCCATAAATCTTTCCACAAGTCCAAGCTTCTGTTCATATTCCGAAAGTATTTTTTCTGTCCTTTTGAGCTGGTCACGAACCGCCTGCCGGCTTATATCAAGCTCACCCGCAATTTCGGTAAGCGACATATCGTTCTGATAAAAAAGCTCGTATATTTCCTTCTGCTTGTCTGTCAAAAGCTCTCCGTAAAAATCATAGAGAAGCGTTGTTTTTAAAATATCCATTCTATACCTCCGCAGTGCTTTCAGCTTACGGCTGTAAAGTAAAATAACTTTACCTGTGATATTCTAATATAATGCGTATAGTTTGTCAAGCATTTTTACTTTACAAAATGAATTTTTTATTTAAAAAGCCGTTTTGCTCAATATCCGGCAAAACGGCTTGATTTAACTCATTTATTATTTTTTAAGCTCTGCCGCAATGATTTCTTCCTTACGTTTAAGAAGATCATCACCCATGAGCTGTTCCTCAACATATTCAAAACCAAGTCTGTTTATTGTATCATTGAAACGCTCTCCGTCTTTGCCCTGATCCTTGAAGAAAAGGAGTGCCTTTTCAACAACCTCAAGAACCTCCTGCTCACTTGTGAATATTTTTGTAAGCTGTCTGCCTTGTGCAACTCTCTTGCCCCAACGACCGCCGATGATTACCGCATAGCCGTAAACACCGTCTTCGATTGAACCGAATGGACACTTGCCTACACAACGTCCGCATTTGTTGCATGATTCTTCGGGAATAACAAGCTTTCCGTTTTCCACATGAGGAACATGTACGGGACAAGCCTTTTCTACCGCACATACCTTACATCCCTTACATTTATCAGCATTGAACTGAGGTATTCTTCTTCCGCTTATGCCAACATCATTAAGATTGGGCTTTACGCAGTTATTTGGACAACCACCAACTGCAATTTTAAACTTATGCGGAAGCTTAACAGAGCCATAGCCCTTATAGAAAATCTTATGAACCTTCTCGGAAAGTGCATATGTATCGCAAAGACCATACTGGCATGTTGTACCCTTACATGAAACAATAGGTCTTACTTTGGGGCCTGTGCCGCCTGCCTCAAGACCTACCTTGCCAATACTTTCGCAGAATGCGTCAATCTTATCAAAGGGAATTCCCTGTACCTCTGCCGAAAGTCTTGTTGTGAAAGCAACTTCGCCTGAGCCGAACTCGTCTGCCGCATCGGCAAGAGCTCTGCACTGCTCCGATGTTATTTTTCCGTTTACCGTTACCACTCTGGCATTGAATTTATCCGTACCCTTCTGGTTAAGAAATCCTCTGCCTTTTACGCTTTTGATTTCGTCCTGTGTTAATACTCTTTCGTTTTCCATTAGTATATCCTCCTTAAACCTTACCTGAATATACATACCCCTATATATATTTCGGTAAATCCCGTAAATCCACTGTTTATAATGGTTTTAATCGGTATTGACATAATTATAGCACCACTTTATAATATTATAAAATTATTTATTTTTATCTAACAATAAATTTATATTATAGTTATATCAATCGTCATTTCTGCAAAATCATTTTATAAAATTTCAGTTATGCAAAATATAGTATTAAGAGGTGATTTTTTGCTCGATTTCAGAATGGAAACCTTTCTCGCCGTCTGCGAATGTATGAACTTTACCAAAGCATCACAGAAGCTCAATATAACACAGCCTGCCGTATCACAGCATATACATTATATCGAGGATTATTACGGCACCAAGCTTTTCGTCTATCAGGGAAAAAAGCTCCATCTTACCGAGGCCGGCGAATATCTGCGTTCTGCAGCTCTTACCATGCGCCATGACGACATCTATCTTCGTGATAAGCTGAGCACATATGGCACACAAAAGCAGGAGCTTAGGCTCGGTGCAACACTGACAATAGGCGGCTTTGCCATAAAAGGCTTTATTGCCGATTATCTCAAGGAAAATCCCGACCTTAACGTAAAGCTGATTGTTGCCGACACAAAGGATATTTGTGATATGCTCGTTACCGGAGATTTGGATTTTGCCCTTGTTGAAGGCTATTTCCCGAAATCCGAATATGACTCGCTCATATTTTCCCATGAAAACTTCATAGGTGTATGCTCCGGCGAATTTAATCTTGATGGCAGAACAACCAATATTGCCGACTACATAAACGAGCGTCTTATTATACGTGAACCCGGCTCAGGTTCAAGGGAGATTTTTGAGCGTTATCTTCACGAAAGAAATTTTAAGGTCGAGGATTTTAAATCGGTTGCTGTCATAAACAACATAAATGTCATTAAGGACATGGTCATTAATAATTGTGGAATTACATTTATATATGAAGAGGCTGTGCGTGAGGATATTGCGGAAGGACGGCTCAAAAAAATACCGCTGAGAGATTTTCCCGTACACCATGATTTTTATTTCATATGGCGTAAAAACAGCATATATTATAAATACTACACCGAAATGTTCCGCAGAATAAAAAAATACAGAATGTAAAAAACAAAAAATAAGTCTCGGAAAATGATTATCCAAAATCCGAGACTGTTTTAATTTTATTTATTTTTCAAATAATGCCTTTGCAAATTCCGAAGGATTGAATTCCTGTAAATCCGCAATGCCTTCGCCTACACCGATATATCTTACCGGTATATTAAGCTCATTTTTGATTGCTATTACTATACCGCCCTTTGCGGTACCGTCAAGCTTTGTAAGTATAAGCCCCGTAATATCCGCAACTTCATTAAACAGCTTTGCCTGCTGTAAAGCATTCTGTCCGGTTGTTGCGTCAAGAACAAGGAATACCTCTGTGTTTGCCTCGGGATATTCTCTTCCGATTACTCTGGCTATTTTCTTGAGCTCGTCCATAAGGTTCTTCTTATTATGAAGTCTGCCTGCCGTATCGCATATAAGTACATCGGTCTTACGGTTCTTTGCGGCATTTACCGCATCAAAAACAACTGCCGCCGGATCGGAATTTTCCTCATGGCATATTACATCGACGCCGGAACGTTCACCCCATATTTTAAGCTGGTCAATGGCTGCTGCACGGAATGTATCGGCTGCGGCAAGCATAACGCTTTTGCCTTCTGCCTTATAATTAGCCGCAAGCTTGCCTATTGTTGTTGTCTTTCCTACTCCGTTTACACCGATAACGAGAATAACCGTAGGCGGTACAATCTTAAACTCTTCCTCTGCACCTTCCACAAGTATTTCGGCAATTTCGTCCTGGAGCATACCCGTTATAAGTGCCGGATCCTCTGCGTGCTCTTTTTTTACACGCTTTTTAAGGTTTTCTATTACCTTAAGTGTTGTATCAACACCGAGGTCTGCCATTATAAGTGCCTCTTCAAGCTCATCAAAAAGGTCATCATCAATCTTTGTAAAGCCGCCGAGAACCGATTCGATTCCGCCGAATATATTTTTCTTTGTCTTTTCAAGCCCGAGTTTAAGTCTTGCAAAAAATCCAAGCTTATGCTCTTCTTCCGGCTGTTCATCTTCAACTTCGCCATTTTCCTCCGTATCGGACTCTTCTGTTTCTTCCTCTTCATTCTCAGTTTCTTCAACTGTTTCTTCAGTTTCAGCTTCTTCGACTGCCTCTTCGTTGGCTTCCTCCGGCTGTTCTTCCTCTGTTGCTTCTTCCGATGTTTCCTCTTCAATCTCTTCGGATTCTTCCTCTTCAAAAGCCTCCGGATTGTTCACATGCTCGGTAACATCATCATTTATTTCGTTTTCAATCTGTGTTACGTTTTCAACGACCTCGGAAACGACCTCGTCGGAAACAGGCTCGTTTGTTTCTTCCTCTATCTCGTCAGCAACCTCATGCACGATCTGCTCAACGCTTTCCTCTGCATTGGTTTCCTCTGTCTTTACATCTTCCTCTTTATTTCTGTATTCCGCTCCCTTAAGGAAATCAAAAAATCCCATATAGTTATTACCTCCGTAATTATTATATTGCGTTATCCCTTACAGCCTCATCAAACTTAACCGATACTATTTTGGAAACACCGGCCTCCTGCATTGTTACGCCGTAAAGCACATCTGCGGCCTCCATAGTACCCTTTCTGTGAGTGATAACAATAAACTGTGTTTCGTTCGAAAATCTCTGCAAATAATCACCGAAACGCAGTACGTTTGCATCATCAAGTGCGGCCTCGATTTCGTCCAGTATACAGAACGGCGACGGCTTCATCTTGAGTATCGAGAACAATATGGCTATTGCCGTAAGCGCTCTTTCTCCACCGGAAAGCAGCATCATTGACTGCAAGGTCTTTCCGGGCGGCTGTGCAATAATATCTATTCCAGAATCCAGAACATTGTCCTCTTCGGCAAGCTTAAGATATGCCTGTCCGCCTCCGAACATTTCTCTAAAAACATCATTGAAGTTGTCCGATATAATTTCAAGCTTTTCCCTGAACTGCTTTTCCATAAGAGAAGACAAATCCTTGATTATGGTTTTCAGCTTTTCCTCTGCCTGTATTATATCCTCCTTCTGCTTTGTGAGGAATTCATAACGATCTCTCGTTTCGGTATATTCCTCAACAGCATTTACATTGACCGTTCCCAGAGTTCTTATACTTCCTCTCAATTCCGAAGCATTCTTTGAAAGCTCTCCGGCAGAAGCGTCTGTTTCGGGATATTTCAATGCCTCCGGATATGTAATTTCGTAATTGTCCCACATACTGTCGAAAAGGCGTTTTTTATCCTCCTCGAGCTTTTCCGACTTTGTTTCAAGCCTTACAAGCTCATTTTTGTATTTGAGTATTGTTTCACGGCAGTTTTCGACATTTTTTTCTATTGTTTCCAGCTTTTGTGCCGCACCTCTGCGGCTTTCCAGTGTTTCCGCAAGTGTGCCGTCCTTTTCGGTCTTCTGTTCACGAAGTTTTTCGGTTTTTTCTGCGGTTTCGGCAAGCATTTTTTCCTTTTCGGCTTTTTCCGCAAGAGCATTTTCTATTGCCCCGTCGGCATTTTTTGTGGTTTCAATAAGCTTTTTGTTTTCCGCATTGATACGGGAAATACTCTCCTCAAAGCCTTTTTTCTGTGCCTCAATGGACGAAAGCTTTACCTTAAGTGCCGTTATTTCGTCAGAAAGGCTTGTTCTTCCGCTCTTGCTGTCCTCAGCCGAATGTCTGAAATTATCAAGCATTTTTTCTGTTTCGGCAATAGTGCTTTCAAGCTCGCCAAGCTCCTTCTGTGCATTATCAAAATCGTTTTTCGCACTGTCGTTCTGCTCGGTAAGCTGTGTTTTTTCTATATCGATAAGCTTAATTCTGTATTCAAGCTCTTTTACGGAATTATTGACGCTTTCAAGCTCCTTTAATGCCGTAATTTTTGAAATATTTATTTCGTTTATTTCTTCCTTAAGCTCATTTTCTCTTTCGGCAAGCTTCTTTAACTCCTGTGAACGCTGTCCGCCTTCCGCACGAAGATTTTTGCAGGCAGTCATCAAAGCATCAATTTCTGATTTGATACCGTCCATTTCACGTTTTCTCGAAAAAACACTGCTGCCTTTTCTGCCGGAACTACCGCCGGTTATTGCACCGCCGGGCATAAATACATCGCCTTCAAGCGTAACTATTCTGTGGCTCTGTTTATATTTTCTTGCAAATACAATGGCATTATCCATGTTGTCCATAACGACAATTCTGCCCAAAAGACTTTCCACAATGCCTTTGTATTTTTCATCATACTTAACGAGATCAGACGCCGCCGCAACAACGCCATTTTCCCGAAGTATACTATCCTTTTCGTTTCCGAAGGTTCTTCCCTTAACCGTTGCGATAGGAAGGAAGGTTGCCCTTCCGAGCTGACGGCTTTTCAGATAATTTACAGCCGTCTTTGCATCATTTTCGTTATTCACAACTATGGACTGCATACTTCCGCCCAAAGCCGTTTCAATGGCAGTTTCGTATTTTGCATCGGTTTTCAAAAGCTCCGCAACAGCACCATGAACTCCGCCGAAGGCCTTATCTCCGTTATCCTTAAGCTGTAAAACCGCCTTTACGGATTTATAATATCCGTCATGCTCACGCTCCATATCTGTAAGAACACGAAGTCTTGACTGTTTTTCCGTAAGGCTTTTATTCTTTTCCTCAAAACTTTTACGGAGTGTTTCTATCGTATTTTTTATACTCTGCTGTTTAGCTTCGTTTCTGTCAAGCTCTTTCCTTAATTCAAGAATATCCTCTTCCGCCTGCTCGCTTTTTTCGTTAAGCTCGGAAAATCTTTTCTTTATTTCGTCAAGCCTTTCGGCATTTTCGGCTCTGTCACTGTCTATTCGGCTTTTTCTTGCCTCAAACTGCTCGAGCATAAGCTTTATTCTTTCGCAGTTACTTTTTAAGTCAGCCGAAATCTTGATTTTTTCAATTACGTCGGCTTTAATCTCTTCTATTTTTTTCTCATGCTCATTTTCTTTATTAAGCATAATTCCGAGGAAATTTTCCTTTTCGGAAAGCTGGCTGTTTAACAGCTCTGTTTCATTATTTATGTTTATTATCTGGGCACGATATTTTTCGGTCTCTGCCAAAGCCGCCGCCGTTTTTTCGGCTGCCTCATTTTTTTCTGTATTCAGTCGAAGTACCGTTTCCTCCAGATTTTTTATCTGTTCCTGTGTAAGAAGGCTTATGCCTTCGTTTTTTTCTATTTCTGCGGCAAGCTCGGTAAGCATTCGGTTGAGCTCCTCCGTATCGGAATTAAGCCTTTCTGTCTGCTCCTTTATGCTTTCGCTGTCAGCCTTGAATTTTTCAAGGTTATTTTCATTTAAAGCTATATTTTCATTTACGGATTTTACAAGCTCTTCGGTTTTTGACACTTCGCTTTCAATCTTCTGTCCGTTTATTCTGAAAAGCTGAATATCAGCCTCCTTAAGCTGTGCATACAGCTCAAGATATTTTTTAGCCTTCTCTGCCTGTTTTTCGAGAGGCCCTATTTTGGACTCTATCTCGCTTATTATATCGGTAATTCTGATAAGGTTCTGCTGTTCACGCTCAAGCTTTGTTTCTGCCTCGGTTCTTCTGTTTTTATATTTAACTATTCCGGCGGCCTCTTCAAAAAGTCTTCGTCTGTCCTCGGATTTATTGGAGAGTATCTCGTCTATCTTGCCCTGTCCGATAATGCTGTATCCGTCACGACCTATACCGGTATCCATAAAAAGCTCGTATATGTCCTTAAGACGGCATTCCACACCATTTATGGAATAACTGCTTTCGCCGGAGCGATAAACACGCCTTGTTATCTTTATTTCCGTATAATCAACAGGAATTTTTTTGTCTGAATTATCCACCGTCATTGAAACCTCGGCAAAGCCGACAGGCTTTCTGTTAGCTGTTCCGGCAAATATAACGTCCTCCATTTTTCCACCACGAAGGCTTTTTGCACGCTGTTCGCCAAGAACCCATCTAACCGCATCGGAAATATTGCTTTTTCCGCTTCCGTTGGGACCTACTACGGCTGTAATTCCTTTATTAAATTCAAGCCTTACCTTCTCAGGGAAGGATTTAAAGCCTTGTAAATCCAGTTCCTTTAAATACATCGGCACACCTCAATCAATAATGTCAGATTATGATTTTTCCTCCGACCATTGTATGCTTTATCCTTCCGCACACCTTTCTTCCGTGTACGGGCGTAAATTTTGCTTTGGAATAAAATTTTTCCGCATCAATAACATATTCTTCGCCACAGTCTGCAATGGTAATATCTGCATCATATCCGACCGCAAGCTTTCCCTTTGTGTTAAGTCCGAGCACCTTAGCCGGCTTTTCGGAAAGCCTGTTCACAAGCTCGCTCATCGTTATAACTCCGTTTTTGACCAGCTCTGTATAGCTCAGTGCAAAGGCCGTTTCCAAAGCGGATATTCCGTAAGCCGCAGTGTCGAACTCTCTCTGCTTAAACTCTTTTCTTGTCGGTGCATGGCCTGAAGAAATAACATCAATGGTTCCGTCCGCAACACCTTCCGCAATCGCTTTAATATCGCTGTCTGTTCTGAGCGGAGGAATTACCTTTGCATAGGTGTTATAGTTCATAGCCACATCTTCGGTTACGGTAAAATAATGCGGGCATGTATCGCAGGTAAGATTGACGCCTCTCTTTTTCGCAGCTCTTATCAGTCTTACAGCACCCTTAGTGCTCACATGTGCGATATGCAGTCTTGCTCCGGCGTTTTCCGCAAGAACGATATTTCTTGCAACAATTATATCCTCAGCCTCTCTCGGTATTCCCAAAAGCCCGAGCTGTGTTGAAACTCTTCCTTCGTTTATAACTCCTTTGCCCGACAGCGCCATATCCTCACAATGTGTTATTACGGGCATATCAAACATTTTTGAATACACAAAAATATTACGCATTATTTCCGCATTTCCGACAGTAAGGTCGCCGTCCGCAATACCGACTATTCCGGCATGAACCATTTCACCTATTTCGGAAATACGCTCGCCCTTACAGCCGAGAGTCATGCTTCCGTAAGGCAGTATATTTACATCTGCGTATTCCTTGCTTTTTGTTATTATGTATTCAACAACGGTTTTGTTATCAACCGCCGGCTGTGTATCCGGCTGTGCCGTTATTGTGGTAAAGCCTCCGGCGGCGGCACTCATTGACACTGTTTCTATATCCTCGACGCTTTCGTGTCCCGGATCGCATACGGCGCAGTGCATATCAATAAAGCCTGGAAGAACATAAAGTCCTTCCACATCAAGCACCTGATCATTTTCGTCATCAATCTGCTCCGCAATTTTAATTATCTTGTCATTCTCGATAAGAATGTCGGCCTTTTTTTCTCCGCCCAGCTCCTCGGAAACAACAATTCCGTTTTTAATCAAAAGCCTCACTAAGGCCGCCTCCTATCTGCGAAAGTATGTAAAGCATAGCCATTCTGACCGCAACGCTGTTGGCAATCTGGTCGTTTACAATGCACTGACTGCCGTTCACAACGCTTGTTGCCACCTCAACACCTCTGTTTATCTGTCCGGGGTGCATAACTATTGCGTCCTTTTTGGCATACTTCATCAAATTTTCATCTATTATAAACATACTTCTGTATTCGTCCATGGACGGCAGAAGATTATCTCTTTCTACTTCATCAAAAATTCTTGTGGAAAGCACTACATCCGCTCCGCTGACCGCATCTCTCGGATCAAGGCATACTCTTACGCCGAAATCCTCAAGATTTTTAGGAATAAGCGTTGTCGGGCCTGATACGGAAACCTCTGCACCGAGCTTTGTAAGTCCCCAGATGTTGCTCTTTGCAATACGGCTGTGGAAAATATCGCCTATTATAGTTACCTTAAGTCCTTCAAAGCCGCCCTTGCTCTCCTTTATAGTAAGCAAATCAAGAAGCGACTGTCCCGGGTTTTCGTTATATCCGTCACCGGCATTTATAACCGATGCCTTAACGCTGTCAGCAAGCAGTCTTGCCGCACCGGACATAGGGTGTCTTAAAATAATGAAATCCGCACCCATCTGGTCAATAAGCTGGCCCATATCCTGAAGACGTTCCTTTTTTTCGCTTGAAGAGGACGCCATCATATCAACAACATTGGCACTCAAATGCTGTGCCGCAAGCTCATAAGAAAGCTTTGCTCTCGCACTGGCATCATAGAAAAGAATAATTACTGATTTGCCCATTAAATGCGGGACTTTTTTATTTTTCTGGTTAAGAACAAACTTCATCGTTTCGGCTGTTTTAAGAATATAATGCAGCTCTTCGGCTGAAAGATCCCTTATACCGAGAAAATCCTTACGGTTTAAAAACATTTTACTGCACACTCCCGAATATAACCCAAAAGCTAATTGCTATAACTTCTTCACATTATCCAACAATCTTGTAAAATACTCTGGCAATTCAGATTCAAACTCCATATATTCACCTGTTCTCGGATGGATAAAGCCGAGAACTCTTGCATGGAGCACCTGTCCCTTAAGGTTGAACGGCTGTTTTTTAGGCCCATAAACGGAATCACCAAGCAGAGGATGTCCGATATATGTCATATGCACCCTTATCTGATGAGTACGGCCTGTTTCAAGCTGTGCTTCGATAAACGTAAACTTTCCGAGCCTTTCCAGAACACGATAATGTGTTACTGCTCTTCTTCCGCCGGGAACAACCGCCATTTTCTTTCTGTCCGAAGGATTTCTTGCAATAGGCTTATCAACCGTTCCTTCGTCCTCTTTTATATTGTTATAAACGATAGCGTTATATTTTCTTGTTATTGAATGCTCCGCAAGCTGTGCCGCAAGCGATCTGTGAGCATTATTATTTTTTGCCGCCATTATTACGCCCGAAGTATCCATATCTATTCTATGAACAATGCCCGGACGCATAACGCCGTTTATTCCCGAAAGCGAATCTCCGCAATGATACAGCAGAGCATTTACAAGCGTATCGGTATAATGTCCGGGAGCCGGATGCACAACCATTCCCTGCGGCTTATTTATAACTATAACGTCGTCGTCCTCATAAAGAATATCCAGAGGTATATTCTGCGGAATTATTTCCAACGGCTCTGCCTCGGGTATTATAAGCGTAACAATATCGTTTTTTCTGAGCTTATAGTTCGCCTTCACAGCCTTATCGTTTACAAGCACATTGCCTTCCTCAATCAGCTTTTTAAAACCGCTTCTGGAAAGTGCGTCACTGTTTTCCGCCGCAAAGACGTCTATTCTTGTGCCTATGTCCTCCGGCTCTGCCGCAAAGGTACGCATATCTGTTTTTTTATCATCACACTGCATATCAATTACCGCCGTTTCCTGTTTTATCCTCGTCTTTTATAACAAAAATCATAATCAGTGCCATTGCAATCGCACCGACCACAACATAAATATCCGCCATATTGAATACCGGAAAGCTTATGAATGTAAACTCGAAAAAGTCCACAACATATCCTCTTATAACCCTGTCGATAACATTTCCGACAGCTCCGGCAAGTATAAGCGTAAGTGCCGCTTTAAGAAGTCTGTATTCCTTTGTTTTTGGCATTTTGAGCATGGAATATATTATTACGGCACAGATAATTGCGGCAAGAATTAATAACAGCCATATTTTGCCGTTAAGTATGCCGAATGCCGCACCTCTGTTTTCCACAAAGGTAAAATCCATAAAGCCCTTAATGAATGTTGTGTTGCCAATAGGCTTAAGCTTTGTAAGAGCAATATGTTTTGTAATCTGATCAACAGCAGCAAGAACCGCCGCAACAATAACCGAAATCAGCATATTATCAATCCTCATTTAAGAATATAATCAATGGCAGTCATAATTTCCTCTTTTTCGACATCGGAGGTTCTTATTGTACTGCCTATTTTATCAGCAATAACGAATTTAAGCTTATTTCCGCTTACCTTCTTATCATGGAAAAGCTGATTATATACATTCTCCCTGTCAAGTCCGGAAACCTCTGTCGGAAGATCGAAATATTTAAGAAGGTCAACAAATTCATCAAGCTTGTCCTGTGAAATATATCCTCTCTTTACGGATATATCCATTACCGCACACATACCGAGAGCAACACATTCGCCGTGCAGAAGCTCAAACTCCTTGAGTCCTTCAACGGAATGACCTATTGTATGACCATAGTTTAGCGTTTCTCTTATGCCTGTATCGTTTGCGTCAAGATTGACCACATCCGCCTTCATCTGACAGCATTTGCGGATTATGTTTTCAAGACAGTCCTTATCACCGGACTTGATTTTCTCTTTATTTCCCTTTATATAATCATAAAATTCCTCCGAGGCTATTATTCCGTACTTAATAACCTCTGCCATGCCTGCGGAAAATTCACGCTTAGGCAGTGTATCAAGGCTTGATGTATTTATGTATACAAACTTAGGCTGATAGAATGCACCTACGGTATTTTTATAAGGGCCGTAATCCACTCCGACCTTTCCGCCGACACTGCTGTCAACCTGCGAAAGAAGCGTTGTCGGAATTTGTATAAAATCAACGCCGCGCATAAATGTAGCCGCCGCAAAACCTGCCATATCTCCGGTAACACCGCCGCCAAGACCGGCTATAACGCTTTTTCTGTCGATTTTATGCTCCAGAAGAAAATCATAAAAGCTCTTTATTGTATCAAGATTTTTGCTTTTTTCTCCGGCAGTAAATGTACATACATATACCTCGGAAAAAACTTTTTCAAGCTCGCTTTTTACCTTTTCGGCATAAAGCGGAGCAACATTGCTGTCGCTTATTATACAAAGCTTCTTTCCTTTGCAGCCGCACTTTTCGGCGGCAGAAGAAAGTGAATCAAAGCTTTCCTCAAAATAAATGGGATAGCTTTCCTTACCTGTATCAACTGTAATATAATTCATTTCATTTCCTCCAACTTTAAGTTGAAAACCATAAAAATTCTGACTTGGAGTTTTCAGCATTCTTTAAACATATTTACCTATTTTTATGCTTATTCTGCCTTTTTTTGTTTCGCCGTTTACCGAAATCAGAACGCCTCTGCCGCTTCCCTTAAGCGAAAGAACATCGCCTTCGTTCAGCTGTGCGGAAACACTTTTTAGCGGCAGCCAGTTAACGGACGCTTTTTCGGCATTGATAAGCTGTTTAATGCTTTCTCTTGATTCATTAAAAACCGCACCAAATATTACATCGGCACGCATTGATGCAACGGTTATATTTTTTTCGACCATTTTCTTTTGCGGAACAAGGTCATCGGTTATATCTGCCTTTTCAGCAGTCACCTTAGTATGTCCGACTCGCTCAAGACCGGAAACAACATAATCAGCAATTCCGTCCTCAATAAAGCAGACCGCACCGTTTTCCACAACGGCAATATCGCCGACCTTTCCGCGTTCTATCCCCATACCGAGCACAGAGCCGAGATAATCCCTATGGGACGGAGGCGAAGAAAATTTCGGATTAAACTTTATCTTCACTGCCGTTATCGGAAAATATACGTCCTCGGCAGACATATAATCAGGATAAAAGCCAAGCATTTTTCTTTCGCAGTCGTTATAACCGCCGTATGCCAAAAAAGACAGGTCATGTACTTTTTTAAGAAGCTCAACCGCCTGTGCCGTTTCCGCCGGCGACAAAAAGTCCGAAAAAGTAATGATATGTCTGCGTAAACTCAAATCAGCCTGATCCAAGACTTTTGCCAGCAAAAGCTTTTCATCAGGCTGATAATAACTTTTTAACAAAGCATTCTTATTTATAAATTCCATAATAAGAATAACCGCCCTTTCAGAATATTGATATAATTCCGAGAATAATCATCTGAATAATATCTAATATGAATAAAGCAATAACGGGAGAAAAATCGAGCATCATTCCTCCGCCGAGCGGTGATTTATCCATCATTCTTTTTACCGGTCCGAGTATAGGATCGGTAAGCGTTACAATAAAATTACCTATTGTTGTATATCTGAGATTAGGCACCCAAGACATGAACACCCTAATGATAATCAAAATATACAATAATTTAAAAAATACATTTACAGCATTTGTAAGCAGTGTCGTCATTGACGCACCTCCTGAAAGTTAAGCCGAAAACAGGTCTATATTTCAAAACCTGTTTCCGATTAATCTCTTATTATCTTCCGCCAAGTCCCATCCATGAAGGAACGCTTGTCTTAGCAAGCTTAGGCTCTTCCATAGACTCGCTTGAAATGTTATAGTTCACCGGTGCAATAATAAATATCTGTTTTGAAACACGCTGAAGTTTTCCTTCAAGTGCATAGCATGTTCCGCTTAAGAAATCCATAACTCTCTGTGCAACCGGAAATTCAAGCTTTTCAAGGTTTACAACAACCGGTCTTCTAAGCTTCATCTGGTCTGTTACAGCCTGAGCGTCTTCAAACGTAATAGGTTTGATAATAACAACCTGCTGTTCCGATGAGCTTGCCTGAGCGGCACCGAAATCAACAACCTGAGGCTGACTTCTTCTTGAAGATGTCTTAGGTGCTGTGTATTCGGGAATTGATTCATGTTCACGTTCTTTTACACTTTCTCTCTGTGTTCTTGAAGAACGTGCAGGCGCATGGTATTCTTCTTCTTCGTCATCATATCCGTCGTAGTCGTATTCATCATAATCATCATCATAAGGTCCGGCTATAAAATCCTTGATTTTATCCATAAATTTCGCCACAGTATTTTCCTCCTAAATGGTAGTAGTTTTCTTGATTTAATTCTTATTTCGTATAATCTCTTTTACCGAAAATTCCGGTGCCGACTCTTACGATAGTTGCACCCTCCTCAACGGCGGTTTCATAATCACCTGTCATACCCATAGACAGAATGTCCATGTTTATATTATTAATATTTTTTGCGTTGATGTCAACTAATAATTGCTTCATATTCCTGAAATAAACTCTGTTTTCTTCTCCGTTTTCGACATTAGGCGCAACAGTCATAAGTCCTCTGACTCTGATATTGTCCATTAATGCCAATTCTCGGATAAAGCCTTCGGTTTCCTCCGGTTTAACGCCGAATTTGGATTCCTCATCAGCCATGTTTACTTCAACAAGCACATCCATAACAAGATTATGCTTTTTAGCCTGTTTATTAATTTCCTCAGCAAGCTTAATACTTTCTACCGAGTGAATAAGTTCAACCTTATCGATTATATACTTAACCTTGTTTGTTTGCAAGTGTCCTATTAAATGCCACTTAACATTTTCGCCCATAGGCTCGTATTTTTCCATAATTTCCTGTACACGGTTTTCACCGAGGCTGTTAAGTCCGCAGTCAACAGCAACCTTTATTCTGTCAACATCCACAGTCTTTGAAACCGCAAGAAGAAGAACATCCTTAGGATCTCTTCCGCTGCGTTTACAGGCAGCATCAATATTTTTTCTTATATTTTCAATATTCTCGGAAATATATCCGTAGTCTTCCATACTATCATCCTCCGAATTAATATATTTCATCGCCTTCTGCCGCATCAGCCGCATTGGTGATTATTTTGTCATAAGCCTTTAAGCCGGATTTATTCGCATCGGCTATTGTATATTCCCCGTTTTTACCCAAAACGGAGATAGATGCAAACTGGGCAAACGCACCGTTAGCCGTAAGAACTCCCGTCTTTGTGGAAACCTCGCTTATTGTATATTCCGTTGCCGTTTCACCGGTTCCTTTAAGAATAACATCGCCAAGCTTAAGCTGGTCAAAATCCTGACGAACATAAATAAAGTTTTCGTCACTGCTTTCCACATCAAGCTTAACAACGCTGTCGTTTCCGTCAACACGTTTTATTACACTTCTCTGGTCAAGGCTTGTTGTTACACAATCAACAGGTATTTTAATAAATGTCTTTTCCACAATGGCGCTATTCGGAACCTTAAGTCCTACATACGAAACATCACTTATATAAAACTCAAATGTTCTCACACTCATAAAATCCTGAACATTTCGGTCACAGGCAAAAACAACATATGTACTGTTTTCCTTCTCTGTCATGGATTCGATTGTTGCCTGAACGGTTTTTTCGCTTTTATCCACAAGTGCACGCAGCATCTTTGTATCACCAACATTCCATTCGGCGGCAATATTGGTATCTATATAAGCGCATATATACCAGTTGTTGCTTCGTATTATTTTAAACAGCGGACTGTCTGCGTCAACTGCCGTTGTTTTGGAAAGGTATGTTACCGAAGATCCGTCACGAATATCCTTTTTAGATATATCCTCCATTGTATCCGGAGTATACGTTTCTTCCTTACCGTCACATGAAAGCACCAGTATTCCGCTGTCTGTCGCTCTTTCGGCATGAACACTGCTGTCAAACTGTGACTGATATGATTTACGCTGTGACGAAAGCGATGAATCCGAGCCTTCGCTGTTTTCGGTAATCCAGATTTCAGTCCTTATATCAAGCTGTGTTTCAACCGCATTACGCATTGTATAAATGGCATATGTATTTCCGGACGTAACATTTCTTGCGGCAGAATATATTGATGATTCCATATTTTCCTCTGCCCTGTTTATATCGTCCTTATATATGGATATATCTATTCTGTTTTTCTGTGCCTCAATTATGCTTTCATCTATATTTTTGAGCTTGTCCTTTGCAGCCGCGGCAGATTCGCCTTCGCTTACGGTGGCAACTATTGAATTTTTGGCTACCTTATCGCCTTCGCCGTAATTAAAGGTAGGCACGCCGGTTGTATCCGTATTAACAACATATTCATCTCTTACCGCAATTCCGTCAAAGGAATTCGGTATATCTATCGTGCCATATGAAACGGATTCTATCGAAATATTGTTTCCGCCCTTTGCAAAGTCAATGGTATATTTAACCATATAAGCAAGTATAATCGCAAAAAGCACAAAGGCAAGTTTATTAAGGCCACTGCCGTGCCGTTTGCGTTTTTTTCCGCGGTTTGGCTCAGGCGGAGCCGGTACAGCCGTATTTCTGTTATCGGTGTAACCCGGAGGCACACCGTTTCTTCGTCTATGTTTGTTGTTAGGCATAAAAATTCTCCTAATCATTTATTAAAATCGATATATAAAATCAATTCAATATATTTGACTATTTATTATACCATAAAAATAGCGACATTTAAAACCTTTTTGTTAATATTTTAGTAATATGTTCTTACAATTTTGTATATAAAAACAGGCAGAGAGAAACTCTCTGCCAAAAAATACAAATAACTAAATGAAATTGTCAGGCTTATTTTCTGTCAAGATCTATACTGTCAATATCAAATACTCGTATTGCGTCAATGGAATTCTTCTCCTTTGAAAGTGCCGAATATTTATCGACCTGTGTAACATCCTTAGGTCCGTGCGAAAGTGATGCCGCACCGCCGATACAGCCGCATTTGCAAGCCATACCTTCGATAAAGTTTCCGTCAAGCTTTCCGGCCTTTGCAAGTCTGAGTATTTTTGTACAGGCATCAAGTCCGTCTGCCGCAACCGGTTTAAACTCAACATTGAATTTTTCATGTCCGACAACCTGTTTAACAGCCTCGCTTACACCGCCGCTTCTTGCGAAAAGTCTTCCATAGAATGAAGCATTGTCAAGCACGCTGTCCTCGCATTTTTCAAGCTCAATGTTCATTGCATCAAGCATAGCCTGAAGCTCCTCAAAGGTAATAACAAGGTCAACTGCGTCCTTAATATCGTCCTTTTTGATTTCCATTTTTTTAGCCGTACAAGGTCCTATGAATACAATCTTTGCGTCTTCATCAAGACTCTTTATAAGTCTTGCTGTTGCAACCATAGGTGAAACCGTTTTTGAAACATGATCCATAAGCTCAGGGAATTTTTTGCTTACATAATCAACAAAAGCCGGACAACAGCTTGTTGTTTTCCACTTCATTTCTTCTATTGTTTCGGCAAATTCGTGTGCCTCATGGTATGAAACAATATCGGCACCGAGAGCCGCCTCAACAGCATGATAGAAGCCGATTTTCTCTATTCCAGTGATAACCTGCTCTATTCTTGCGTTTGTAAACTGACTGGATATTGCCGGAGCAACAACTGCATAAACCTTATACTTTGTATTGTTTTCGGATTCCTTAAGAAGGTTAAGCACATCGAGTACAAACGGTTTATCCACAATGGCACCGAACGGGCACTGATGAACACAGGCACCGCATGATACACATTTGCTGTCATCGATAACCGCTTTTTTATTTTCGTCTATCTGTATTGCTCCGATTTCACATGAACGTATACATGGACGTTTAACATCACTTATTGCATTAAACGGACACACCTCTTTACAGCGTCCGCACTCTATACAAAGCTCCTGATTTATGTAGGCATGGTGGTTTACCATGAATATCGCATTTCTCGGGCAAACCTCCTGACATCTGTGTCCGAGACAGCCTCGGCATGCCTCGGTAATCATAAAACGGTTTACCGGACATTCGTCGCAAGCGTCATGGAGAATACTGATTACATTTTCTTTTGTCTGAGGATAGATAGCGTTTTTCGCTCTTTCCTTTATGATATGTCTTTCTTTATATATACAGCAGCGTGTAGCCGGCTTAGGTCCTGGAACAAGCTTTTCCGCAATTTCGTCAAGAGAGCTGTCCAAAGTACCGTTTATAAAGCGTTCTGTTATTTCCCTGTTGACAAGATATTTAATGTACTGAACATTGCTTTCAAATTTTCTCATTTTTATAATCGTCCTTATTGTCAAAATTTATATATATGTTACCTCTACGTCCTTACCCATTTTTTCAAGCAGATGGGTAAGCTCATTAATCTGGTTTACCTTATAGGTAAAGTCCATTTTGAATGCCAGATCCTGATGTGCCGGATTTACTGCCATTCCCTGATATATTTTTACACCGTCGCAGTCCTCAATAAGCAGCTTTGCAAGCATTGATGCCGCATTGTTTTCATTGAGCTTTTTATCAATTTTCGGATTGTAGTCAGGCTTAACGTATTCACGAAGAATATCTATTGTTTTACTCAATGTGATTATACCTTCGGTAACAAGCTCTATGCCTTCAATATGCGCCATCGGCGGAATATCCATGGTCATTGTGTCCATATCAAAATCCACTTCTTTATCGAGTATTCTTGCGGCTATCTGTGCAGTTGTACCTCCGCATATAACGGTCTTTCCGCCGGAGGAAAGCACCTGTTTGAATACGGCATTATCGTTTTTCTTATCCCTCGGAGGCCCTACAAGAAGATTTATTACCTGCTGCTCCTTTATTTTTACGGCAAGCACGGTTGTATCGTCACCGGGCTCCTCCTCATAAAGCTCATTGCAGCTGTCAAGGACATTTTTAACGACGTCCTTTGTCGATATATCTTCCTTGGACATATCTCTGAGATATGTGTTTACATTCACCCATTCCCAGCCGAGATCGAGCGAATGGCCTACTCCGGCGTGAACAACGCCGTCGCTTACAGCAACAAGCATTGTGTCTTTATCCATCATGAAATTACTTTCATATATATTTTTATCACCTATTTTTTTCAGTGTTTTTTCAATAGGTATATCCTTGCCGTTTTTATGCAGAAACAGCGCCGGATTATCGAACTCTGCCGCATAGGCATGTCCGTCCTTGAATATCTTTATAAGCGTAAATGTTGAATACGCAAGATGTCTTTGCTTACAGACAGGCAGAGTATGGACTATTGTGTCTATTGTTTCCTCAAGCGTTGAGCCTTCTCGCAGCATTGTAATGGCTATTTTGGACGTAAGTGTAGACAAAATATTAGCTTTTACACCACTGCCAAGGCCGTCCGCAAGTACAAAAATCTTGCTGTCGTCAAGGTTAGCCTGCTGAATACAGTCACCGCAAAGCTCCTCATGGTGTTTTTTCAGGCTGTTATAGGAAGCGTCAATAAAGTACACCGTCATTCACCTTCCTTTATTACGACCTTCTTAAGCTTATTAAGGGCAACCTTTGTCTCGGCAGTTGTTTCACCCAGCAGACTGGCGATTTCCTGAGCAACCATCATCTGTTTATCAATGACCTTCTGCGCTACCTCAACCGTATTGAGCTTAAGCTTTTCAAGCTCTACCCTTCTTTTTTCCTCTTCTGTTATGTTCTGCATTGTGACCATGAACTTTTGGTCATCGGGCATATACATAATATTCATAAGTCCCGTATAATCATTGAACTTGGGTATATTGATTTTTTCGCCGACAATATCCGTCTTTGTGGAAAAAACCTTTTCAAAATATTCTCTTGGTATGAACTCCTCAACAGACATACCTGTTGCATCATCCATGCTTATTCCCGTAACTCTTGAAGCCGCCGGATTTATTCTTACAACCTTATAATCAAGGTCTGCCATCATAATAAAGTTTCTTGCGGCAATAAATATGGCACTTGTCATCGTTTCGGCTTTTCGCTTCATAAACGGCATACACATATCCACCTGTGCCATTCCCGAAAGAACGGCAACCGCTTTATCACGACAGGAATTATATCCGCATGCGCCGCAATCAAGCTCATCTGCCCTGCTGTTTTTGCCCATTGCAACAAGAACGTCCTTTATCTCTTTTTCGGAATAAACAGGCTTTTCTATTCCTTTCGGCGAGAAATTGTTTTTAAAGCTGACACCGGACCAGTTCATATACTCGTCGCTGTCATCTCCACCCATGGTTTTTTTACGATGGTCAACGTGTTTTCTAAGCTTCTGGAGAGCAAGGAACATATTCGTATTTGAACCGTGCATAAACGGGCCGTCAAGACACGAACCGGCACACATCGCCAAATCAGCAACAGTTCTATCAAGTATGCCATCTTTTATAGCATCAAGAAATTCAGTAACCTGATCCGCACCTTCAATCGAAACCATACTGTAATTAAGACTGTTTGCTTTTACCACCAATCTGTCGCATGTCTTTCCGGGCATTGCATAGTTCTTTCGTTCACTGCCGGAAACTATGTCCGGAAGAAGAGGCTCAATCTCATTATAATCAATAAAGCTGACCTTCATCATTCTTACAGCCTCAGAAAAGCTGATTGATGCATCAAGGCCTGTTTTTTCACTGTGCTGACTTTCATATCTTCGACTTAAGCAAGGACCTACATATACATTAAAGCTGTTCGGTCTTCTTTTTCTTACATACTTTGCAAGAGCAACAACAGGCGAAACAACAGGTATAAGATATTTAACAAGCTCCGGATAATATTTACATACATATAAATATACGGATGGACAGCTTGCCGTTATCATATATTTGAGGAATCTGTGATCCTCCATGTATTCCATCTGTTCTTCGGTAACAACCGCCGTACTTGATGCAATCTCCATAACAGAGGTAAAACCAAGCTTTTTAAGACCGGCAACAAATCTCTCCGGTTCATCGAACATAGCAAGATATGATGAATCCACAAGAGCACTTACTTCTTCTCCACTCTTTATTTTGTCAAACACCTTTGAATAATCATTATCCACATTTCTAACATGTTTCGGACATATAACAAAGCATTGCCCACAGGCAATGCACTTGTCAGAATCGATTTCCGCTTTTCCGCTTTCAAAACGGATTGCCTTTACAGGACAATATCTGATACATTTGTAACAGTTTTTACAGTTGTCGCTCATGAAATCGAACATTTTTACCATGGTAATTTATTCTCCTTTGATTACAGAGTGATAAAATTCCTCTGTTGTGGCAGGCTGAAGTGAATACATGTTATCATCATAAGTAACGGCAACGGCACCTTCGCAGTTACCAAGACAGAATGATGCCTTTACATTGACATCATTGCTCAAACCATCTCTTTCGATAGCTTTTTTAAGAATATTTATAATTTCATAAGAACCTTTTAAATGACAAGCACTTCCAATGCACACTTTTACAGTTTTCATCAGAAAAACCTCCTCTATATAATGTTAAATAATTGTATTTTTTCCATACAGGCACAGCTTAAACGGCTATACCTATTCGTTTATATTATAGCAGATATGTCTATATTGTCAAAGCCTAAACAAGTATAAATACAGATACAAGGACGATAATTTTAACCAATATTACCGGTTTATTTTTTCTTATTACTGTACATATTAATTACTCTAATATTACGCCGTTTTTACATATAATGTCTGATATTGCTCATTAAATGACCATGTCGTATAATATGTCAGAAATGTTAATGTATATAAAATACCACAGTAAGCTTTTTCACTCTCTGCACTACATTATATATATTTCGCAAAAATTGTATGACAAAATAAACAATTCAGACAAAAAGAATAAATTTTTAACAGACATGAGGAGATACAATGACTACCCTAATTGATTTTTCCAACCCAATCCTTGATAAGCAGACCGCCGAACAGCTCGCAACAAATATACTTGACAATTTTTATGTTTCCGAAGATGTATATAACAAATTCAATCTATACTTTGTTCTGGAAATCTCGATTATATTTTATGAAAAAAGCGGAGATACGGCTCTTGCGGCACATTTAAGCTTTCTTGCCGCATATTATATTTTTTATGCCTTAACGCCGCCGGGTTCATATGAGCTTGCTCTTTATCACATGAGTAATGCCATAAGGCTGAATGATACAAGCGAATACAGGGAACAGCTCGAAATAATGAAAAAAGGCAATTAAAATGTCAACTTTTTAGTGTATAACACAAAAAACATGGTATAATCCTTTATGGAATTATATTAAAGGAGTTGTTTTAATGGGACTTATATCAGAATTTAAAGAATTCGCCGTTAAAGGCAATGTAATGGACATGGCTGTCGGCATAATTGTCGGCTCTGCTTTCACCAGCATAGTTAACTCCCTTGTTAAGGATATAATTATGCCGGTAGTAAGCACAATAACAGGCGGCATTGATTACTCGGCATGGTTTGTTGCTTTGGACGGCAACAAATATGCAACAGCCGCAGCAGCAGAGGAAGCCGGAGCAGCAACACTTAACTACGGTATGTTCATTTCTTATGTTATTAACTTTATAATCGTTGCATTTGTGCTTTTCCTTGTTATCAAGGCAATGAACAAAATGAGAAAGCCTGCACCCGTTGTCGAAGAAGCGCCTACAACAAAGGTATGTCCTTACTGCAAGAGCGAAATCTCTATCGATGCAACAAGATGTCCTCACTGTACATCAGAGCTTAAATAAATATGAACGCAAAACTCCGCCTATCGCATTTCAATGACAAGCGGAGTTTATTTTTACAATTCTATGTCCAGTTCAACCGGGCAGTGGTCCGAACCCATAATTTCCGAATGAATTTCGGCAGCCTTTATTTTATCCTTTATACTGTCTGAAACAATATAATAATCTATTCTCCACCCTGCATTGTTCTTTCTTGCATTAAAACGATAGCTCCACCATGAATACGCACCTGTTTTATCGGGATAAAGGTATCTGAATGAGTCAACATAGCCTGACGCCAAAAGATCGGTCATTTTTGCCCTTTCCTCATCGGTAAAACCGGGATTTTTTCTGTTTGATGCCGGATTTTTCAAATCTATTTCGTTATGTGCCACATTAAGGTCACCTGTAACTACAACCGGCTTTGTTTTATTAAGCTCGTTTATATAATTTCTGAAGGCATCGTCCCACTGCATTCTGTAATCAAGTCTTGCATTTTCACTCTGTGAATTCGGAGTATAAACCGTAACATGATAAAAATTATCAAACTCAAGAGTTATAACTCTGCCTTCTTTATCATGCTCATCTATGCCAAGTCCGTAAGAAACCGAAAGCGGCTCTTTTTTAGTAAATACGGCAACACCCGAATATCCCTTTCTTTCGGCATAATTCCAGTAACAGTTATATCCTTCGGGAGCAAAATCAATCTGTCCTTCCTGGAGCTTTGTTTCCTGAACGGAAAATATATCCGCATCGGCGTTCTCAAAGTATTCCTTAAAGCCCTTTGTAACACAGGCTCTCAATCCGTTTACATTCCAAGAAATCATTTTCATAATCTATCACCTTTTCAGTTAAAATTTTAAATTAGTTTTCAAACAACAATAATCGTGCTATACTCATTGATGACGACATAACAGGAGGTCAGCATTAATGAAAACAGCACTCGCACAATTAGATATTATATGGGAAAACAAAGAGGCAAACAAGATCACCGCAGTGGAATTCATAAAAAAAGCCGAAAAAAACAACTGCGACATAATTATCTTTCCCGAAATGTCACTCACAGGCTTTTCCATGAATATAGACATAATTGCCGAAAAAGAAGAAAACTCGGAAACAGTTAAATTCTTCTGTGAACAGGCAGCAGAAAACAATATTTACATAACCTTCGGTATCGCACTCACCGGTTCAGACGGCAAAACTCGCAACTACGCCATAACCTGCAACCGACATGGACAAATTGTTTCCAAATACGCAAAAATACACCCGTTCTCACATGGCGTTGAGCACAAATATTTTGTCGGCGGCGACCATATCGAATGGTTCGACCTTGACGGTGTAACCGCATCAACTTTTGTCTGCTATGACACACGTTTTCCGGAAATATTCCAGGCCGCATCTATGAAAAGCAAGCTTATAATAGTAATCGCCTGCTGGCCGGACGTCAGAACCGAACATTGGGAAACACTGCTTAAAGCGAGAGCACTTGAAAACCAGTGCTACATATGCGGTGTAAACAGAACAGGCCGTGAAATGAAATATACATATAACGGACATTCTCTTGTTGCCAGTCCATACGGAAGAATAATAAGCGACATCAGAGAGGACGAAGCTCTTATCATAACCGAATTCGATATTGCCGAAGTTGACAAATACCGTCATGCCTTTGCTATGAAGAGCGACCGTCGTCCGGATATATACAAAAAGTATTTGTAATTATTATGGGGCTTTTTAACAAGCCCCATAAACTTTATTTTTTCTCTTTTTCAAAATCCACAAGCTCTATTCCGGCTTCATTCAGCATTTCAAGTGAAAGCTTGTCCGGATAGCTTTTTGAATAAACTATCCTCTTTATTCCGGCATTAATACAAAGCTTTGCACATATTACACAAGGAAAATCCGTTACATATATTGTAGCTCCTTCTGTTGTATTGCCTATTCTTGCCGCCTGTATAATTGCATTCTGTTCCGCATGTATCGCTCTGCACATTTCGTGGCGTTCTCCCGAAGGAATATTATGCTCCTGTCTGAAACAGGTTCCTATTTCCGTACAATGGCGGCATCCCGAAGGTGCTCCGTTATATCCGGTTGTTATAATTCTGTTATCCTTAACAATAACCGCTCCTACCTGTCTTCGCATACATGTCGATCTTGTTTTGACAATATCGGCTATCTGCATAAAATACTCATCCCAGCTTACTCTCATACTTATCCCCCAAAATCACTTATTTTTCAAATATTCCAGTGCTCTGTTCAAGTGATGGCGCATAACAATGCTTGCTCCGACACCGTCACTTTCCTTTATGAATTTGACCACTTCAAAATGGTCCACAAGAACACCGTCGTCAAAGCTTTTATTTCCTTTTATATATAATGCCTGTCTTGAATCCTCTATTTCATAATCCACAGTAGTCATAAGTCTATACAAAATGGCATTATGCGACGCCTTTGCAAGAGAAATATGAAATTCCCTGTCTGTATCATCAATAGAGCCGCCGTTCAAAAGGCATTCTTTACAATTTTCGGCACACTTGAGCATATCCGCTATATCCTCTTCCGTTGCTCTTTCTGCCGCAAGCATAACTATTTCCGGCTCAATAATACGTCTTGTTTCAAAGGAATCCTTTATATGCTCCTTCTTGCTTTTCGTAAAATATATACCGTATGGATTGACAGAATCCTTATTCTCATTGGAAACAAAAGTGCCCACACCCCTTTTAATATAGAGAATATTGTTTGCAATAAGAGTTTTGACCGCTTCTCGAACAGTTAGCCTGCTTACCCCAAGTTCATGTGCAAGCTCATATTCGCTCGGTATTCTGTCACCGGGTTTAAACCGTTTTTCGTTAAGAATCATGTTACTGATTTTCCTTGCCGTTTCCTCCGGCAAACTTTTTTCCTTTCCTAACATATATAACACCCCATTCTTTTTTAACTATATCACAAAAGAATTGCCTAATCAACTTTTTAATATTGACATCTGATGTTCAAATATTTACAAAGCCTTTTAAAATACGTCCTACCAATTTATATAAATTGATGAAGTTGCTTAAATTAAAGTTTTTTTCAAAAAACGTATTGACTTTTAGACATCAGATGTGTATTATATAGCCATAAGTTAATTAGACATCAGATGTTAAACAAACATCACTCAGGTTCTAAATTTAAGGAGGAATTATTATGAAGGCTACAAAAACAGGTTATTTTCTTATCACATTAGTAATGGCAATTTTCACAATCGGACTTGGTTCTTTATCACTCTAAGAAGAGCTTAAACATATAGGAGGTAATAATTATGAAAGCAACTAAAACAGGTTATGCACTTATCACTTCAGCTATCGCAATCTTAACAATCGTTGTTGGTTCTTTTTCACTTTGATTTTGATTTCGGTTTTATTTAAAGGAGGCTGTTATTATGAAAGCTACTAAAATGGATCGTGCACTTATTTCATCAGCTATTGCTATATTAACAGCTGTTGTAAGTACTTTAGCACTTTGATTATATTGATATACAGACATTTTAAGGAGGCAGTTATTATGAAAGCTACAAAAACAGGTTACGCACTTATAACTTCAGCTATTGCAATCTTAACAATCGTTGTTGGTGCTTTTTCACTTTAATTTTGGACATAATTTAGAGGAGGTAATTTTTATGAAGGCTACAAAAACAGGTTATGCACTTATAACTTCAGCTATTGCAATCTTAACAATCGTCGTTGGTGCATTCTCACTTTAATATATATTTAAAACTAAAACGCAATTATAAATCATTCTTTATTTTTATATATTTTTTCACAATTCACCTTACATTCCAACCCCAACGGAATATGAAATATAAACCAGGAGGTCATATGACCTCTTGGTTTTTTGCATTCATAGTAGTCTGATGTCTGTAAAATATACTATCCATATTTTTTAATCAGCTGTTCCAACTTTATTTCCGGCATACAAAAGCGGCAGAGGTCTGATGACCTCTGCCGTTAATTTTACTTGCATATCAATATTTATCTGTAAAGTTTGAAAGCATCATAGCAATATCTGATCTTAAAGCATTTGTTGAAGGAGCAAGATACATTGCATATCCACTGCCATAGCCTTTCATAATTCCGCTGCCTACCGCCCAGCTTACCGCAGGTCTTGACCAGCCTGTCGGTGCATCAACATAACCTGTAAGTGTGCTTACTTCTGATACATTATATCCTTTAAACTTAGCATATGTGTAAAGGAACTGAGCTGCCTGTTCTTTTGTTACATAGCCGTTAGGATTGAAGGTTGTTTTTGTCATACCGCTTGCAATACCTACGCTCTGTGCCCATGCAACCGCATCGCTGTACCATTCGTTGCTCGGAACATCTGTAAAGCTTGAACGTCCGTATACCTTAGGCGTGCCTTCGATATTGTAGAGAGTTTTAACAACCATTGCTCTTGTAAGTGTTGAGTTAGGACTAAATGTTGTGTCGCTTGTACCGGCCATAAGTCCTTTCTTATATACATCAACTACCGCATCATAGAATGAGTCTGTTTCATAAACATCAGTAAAAGGAATATCATCTTTCTTTTCCTTAACGAATTCAGCCTCAATCTTATTATCGGAATCAACATCTTTAAATGTATATTTTGAAATATCTCCCTTACTTCTGCCGTTTACATATACATCACTTATCTTATAGCCTCTGTCAGGTGTGATTGTGTAAGTGATGTCACTGCCCTTCTTAACCTCTTTTGGTCCTTCATGGCTAATTGAGCCACCCTTACCGGCTATCGCCTTGATTGTATAGTATTTTGCACTTGAACTCGAACTTGCAACCTTAAATGTACCTTCTGCCGAGCCATCTTCGAATACTATTTCAACATCATGATCGCCCTTCTTTAAATCCTCAGTGTAGCTGCCTTTAACCTTAACAACTACATAGCTTCCGGATTCGTCTACTGAGTAGTATTTACTTGCAAGCTTTTCATCATCAATAAGGATCTTTTCAAAATCATCTTCATCAGCATTTCTTACTCTGAATGTTATGCTTTCGCCTCTATCTATTCTGTTATCTCCCGAAAGATTGTATTCTGAGCTCTTATCTATTTCAAACTCCTTATATGCAGGCTTTGATGCAAAGTTCTTTGATGTAGCTTTTTCTCTTACATATACTGTATAAGTTTTTCCATTTTTAAACGTTCCCTTAAATGTTCCACTGTTCTGCCAGTCGGATTTGTCCATCGAAAATTCACATTTGTTGTAATCATCGGCATTTGTTATTTCTACTTTTGATTTTGTTGCTTTTACCTTAAGCTTTCTCGTAGGTGCATCCGGTCTTGACGGAATTTTAAGCATCTGTGCATAGCTATCATCAGTTTTATTTGTTCCCTTCTTAACTATGCTGATTGTTTTTCCGAACCAAGCCTCGGGAATACTGATTGTCGTTCCGTTTGATGCTGTTTTATATTCTTTTCCTTCGATTATATATGTACTTCCCTTTACAAGGTCTGTAAGTCTTTCCTTGCCATAATCAATGGAAGCATCCGGTGTTTTTTCGCTTTCTTTTGTTGCGGCAAATTTTTTTGTAAGAACAAGCTTGCCACCTGATATGACTGCCTTATCCCAACCGTCTGCCTTTACAGATTCTGCAAAGCTATAACCGGTCTTAGGTGTAAGTGTAACAACTGCTGTATATTCAGTTTTTGCTTTAAAAGCAGTACCGCTAAATTTACTTGAGCCTATCTTCCATTCGATTGTTCCTGTATAGCCATCTGTAGACTCAATTGTTCTCTGAGGCTTCTGACCTGTTGACGGTGCAGTAACATTAATTGATACACTTCCGATTTCAGATGAAAGAGTAACTGCCAATGCTGATGAAACTGCTTCATTATAAAGCTTATTTTCTTCAGCCTTAACAAAGAAGTAATATGTTCCGCCGGCTTTAAGCTTATTAAACTCAGGTGATGTCTGCCATGTAGCTTTAGTAACATCGTTCTTTTCAGAATATCCGTATTTAACTCCGTTCTGAGTTTTAAGAGTGACAGATGTTTTTTCTTTTTTTGCTACTTCAGGAGTATCAACCTTCTGTGTACCCTTATTAACCGTAATAGTATTTGTTGCAGATGCAGCATTAAACTTATCCGAAGCTTCAACTTCTGCCTTTATTTTAAATGTTCCGGCTTTAGTAACAGTAAGCTCAGAACCGTCGATTGAGCCTTCACCTGTTCCTCCGTCCTTATTATATCTAACTGTAACACCGGTTTTATCAACTGTGAACAAATCAGAAAGGTTTATAGATTTTCCTTCATATACATAGGCGTCCTTAGCAACAGCAGTTATTTTTACATCTTCCTTAGCTGCTTTTGCATTTATAACATCAACCTTACCTGTTAATACTTTGCTGTTTGCGTCGAACTCGCTGTTTTCAGCTGTCCATGTAAACACATTTGTTTTTTGTGGTGTCTTATCATAATTCGAACAAGACCATTTCAAATTGAGTTCTTTCTTTCCGTCCTCTGTTTCCACATCGACCTTCTGCTGAAGATCTTTAATAATGTCATCAACTGAAGCATATTCTTTAGTAAGTACCTTGCCGGATACAACTCCGACTGATTTAATTTTTGCTTTTGCAGTCGCTTCAAAAGTATGTGTAAATGTTACTGTCTTTTTATCCTTACTGAGTACCGTTCTTGTCCAGCCACCTGCTTCAACAGTATCCTTAAATGTTTTGTCCTGCTTTGCCTCAAAAACAACTGTTGCTGTATATACTTTGTTATAACCGTATTTTCCAACAGGATTTTCTGACCATGATAAGCTTTTTGCTATATAATCCTTATCTTCTGTAACCCCTGTAACAGCAGTCTGAACAACACCGCCTGCAACAGGTTGATCTACACCAAATGAAAGTGCAGATATTTCATTTGCTAACTGTCCGCCTGTTCCATTGTCTGCATAGGCAACCACATTAGGAACTACCGTTCCGCCTGTTACCATTGCTACCGAAAGAACTACGGAAGCTGCCTTTTTATAAAAATTCTTTTTCATAAGTTTTCCTCCCTCCATAACTCCATATGTTGTTAATATCATTATAGCAAATTAATCTTTAAATAACCATTTATAACCGTTTCTTACGAAAATATTAGGTAAAATTTAAGAAATAGACTTCAATATTTTATTTAACCTAAACGAAAGCACCGTCTGCAAACGCAGACGGTGCTTCATACAACCAATAAATTAAATTTATAAGCTAAAAGTGAAAATGGGTAGGAAACTTTTTACTTATGAATTTCTCATTAAACCATTAAGTTCATCTTTCTTGCTTCGAAAAGAAGCTCTTCTCTGAACTTAGGATGTGCAATATCGATAAGGGCTTTTGCTCTCTGACCTGCTGTTTTGCCCTTAAGGCGTGCAATACCATATTCTGTAACTACATTATCAATATCGTTCTTTGTTGTTGTTACGGCTGCACCGGGTGTAAGAATAGGCTTAATCTTTGAGAGTGTGCCATTCTTAGCTGTTGAGTTCATGGCGATAAAGCTCTTTCCACCCTTAGAAATAGAGCAGCCTCTTACGAAGTCAAGCTGTCCGCCTGTACCGCTGTAATTCTTGTAACCGATTGACTCTGAGCAAACCTGTCCGAGTAAGTCGATTTCAAGACCGGCATTTATAGAAACAAAGTTATCAAGTTTTCCGATTATATAAGGGCTGTTTACGTAGTCAACTCCGTGAAGCTCGATCGAACGGTTATCATCAATGAAGTCATACATTCTTTGTGAGCCCCAGCAGAAAGCCGCAACTGTTTTACCGATGTCAATGTTCTTTTTCATGTTTGTAACAGCACCGGCCTCGATAAGGTCAACCATACTGTCTGTGAACATTTCTGTATGAATACCGAGATCCTTCTTTTCAAGAAGAAGCTTACCCACTGCATTGGGAACCTCACCTATACCAAACTGGATTGTTGCACCGTTGGGAATCATTTCGGCAATCATAGTACCCATCTTCTTGCTGTTTTCTGAAAGCGGCATTTCGGGAAGTGTAGGCATAGGATATGAATTTTCACATAATGCTGTTACCTGTGAAATATGTACAACATGTGTACCCATAACTCTGGGAACCTGATCATTTACTTCAAGGAAAACATATTTTGCTCTTTCAAGCTGTGCAAGTGATTCAGCGGCAACAAGACCGAATGAGAAGAAACCGTGTTTATCCATAGGTGAAACTGTTGCATAGAATACATCAAGTCTTGGAATATATTCTCTCCAGATCTTAGGTATCTCGCTATAATGAGCAGGCATAAAGTCGAAACGACCTTCCTGCACACCTTGTCTTGATGCACCGGATGTGAACCAAGATACGTGATAATATTTTCCTGCAAGCTCCGGATCAAGATAATCTCCGCCGCCGGGTGAAATAAGGCTGTGGTGCTGAACATTTGTTATTTCATTGTTTCGCGCTCTCTCCCCTATTGCGTGAACGATGGCAGCAGGCTCAGCCATACATGTAGGACATGCACAGATAAAATCATTTTCAATGTATTCGGCTATTTCTTCAGGTGTTCTAAGCTTAGCCTTATATATTCCGAGGTATCTGTTTCCGGGTTCAATATTGTATTCCATTCTAATTTCTCCTTCCTCAAATTGTATTCAATCCACTGTATACATAAATTCGTTATAATTAATATTTAACATATTTTAAAGCATTTGTACAGTATTTTTTTGCAAACAATTTACCTATGTATACAAAAACATAAAAATATTGCATATACTTTGTGCAATCCGCTCATTGATTGTTTATAGATTAACAACAAAATATTTAATTTAAGATTAAAAATGCCATAAATAAAGGCATTTTTTAAGGATATAATTTAAAATGTCCTACCAAAATGCCTAATAAATTAACAAAAATTTTAATTTTTATATTGTATGACAACATTGTATACATTATTATGAGTGCCGTCTATGCTCTTGTTGTTCTGTACAGCAGTGCATTGACTATCGCTGCCGCAACGGTGCTTCCGCCCTTTCTTCCTCTTGCGACAACATACGGACATCCGCACTGCATTATTTCTTCCTTCGCCTCTACCACGTTCACAAAGCCCACCGGCACAGCTATTATAAGTGTCGGCTTTATTTTTCCGCTCTCCATAAGTCTCTTAAGCTCAAAAAGTGCCGTCGGTGCATTGCCTATTGCAAATATAACATCGCCCTTTATCTCCGATGCCTTTTCCATGCTTATTACCGCTCTTGTTACGCCTCTTTTTACTGCCTCCTCTGCCACATCCTTATCCGCCATAAAGCATACCGCCTCACAGCCACATTTTGACAGTGCCGCTTTGTTTATTCCCGATTTTGCCATGTTTGTATCTGTGACGATAACTGCACCGTTTTTTAGTGCGTTTTCACCGATTTTTGCGGCATTCTCCGAAAAAACAAGATTATCGGCATAATCAAAATCCGCCGTTGTGTGTATAACTCTTTTTATTACATCGGCATTTTCCTGTGCAATATCGTGCGGCAGTTCAGATTCGATTATTTCCATGCTTCTTTTTTCTATATCCATTGGCTTGATATATTCCATACTGATTACATTCCTTTCCCAAGAATGCGGTAAACCGCCTGCATATCCATGTTTTCTCTTACCATATCGGCAAGCTTATCATACTCTCTTTCCTTAACTGTTTCATAGGAAAAATCCGCCGATATTTTTTTGCCGGTTTCCGCAGAAAGTACGGTGAGGAATTTATTCAAAAATTCCTTTTTATCGAAAAGTCCATGCAGATATGTTCCGAAAACATTGTTTTTTCCGCTGCATATAACCTCTTTGTCACCGACTTTTGTTACTCCGGCATGAATTTCATAGCCCTTTGCCATACTTCCGTTAAGCACCGAAAACAATCCGCTTATTCCGTCAAGCGTTTTGCTTCCGTTTATACAGGTCTTTTCGCTCTGCATTACCGTTTCGGCATCAATAAGTCCAAGACCGTTTATATTTTTTATTTCGCCTTCTACACCCATATCGTCGGTTATTTTTCTGCCGAGCATCTGGAAACCGCCGCATATTCCAACAACAGGACAGCCTTCGTTATTCATAAGCCTTATCATTCTGTCAAGCTTTCTTTCCTTCAGCCACTGCATATCGGCTATTGTGTTCTTCGTTCCGGGAATTATTATACAGTCGGCGTCCCAAAGCTCTTTACCGTTATCGACATATCTTACCTCACAGCCGTCAACGGAATCCAGCATATTGAAATCCGTAAAATTTGATATTCTCGGTAGCTTTATTACGCATATAAATATATTTTTTTCGTCCGTCTGCTTTTTTCCGAGCCTGTCGGAAAGGCTGTCCTCATCGTCAATATCAAGCGGTGTGTATGGCAGAACTCCGGTTACCGGAACAGGACATATATCCTCAAGCATTTTTATTCCCGGCTCAAGTATCATCTTATCGCCTCGGAATTTATTCATAACAAAGCCCTTTATATACTTCTTCTCATTTTCCTCCAAAAGCATATATGTGCCTGTGAGCTGTGCAAAAACTCCGCCTCTGTCTATATCGCCCACAAGAAGAACCGGCGACTTTGCCATTTGTGCCATGCCCATATTCACAATATCGTTTTTCTTTAAATTAATTTCTGCCGGAGAGCCTGCACCTTCTATGACTATAACATCATACTTTTCCGCAAGCCTGTTATATGCCGACATTATCTGCGGAACAAGGCTCTGTTTATGCTTGAAATAATCAACGGCACGCATATTTCCTATTGCCTTTCCGTTTACAATAACTTGTGAGCCGACATCGGTTGTAGGCTTAAGCAATATTGGATTCATGTCCGCAGACGGCTCTATGCCTGCCGCCTCTGCCTGCATAACCTGTGCTCTTCCCATTTCCAGACCTTCGTTGGTTACAAAAGAATTGAGTGCCATATTCTGTGATTTAAAAGGAGCCGCCTTAAGTCCGTCCTGCATAAACACACGCAGAAGTCCGGCAGTAACGTAGCTTTTGCCGACATTGGACATTGTTCCCTGTATCATTATTGCCTTTGCCATTACATTTTCTCCTTTATAACCTCTTTAAATATCTCAATGAGCCTGTCGTTTTCAGCCTTTGTTCTGACCGCAATCCTATAATATTCGTTTCCAAGCATACGATAATTTCCGCATTGTCTTATAAGTACATTTCTTTTGAGCATATCCTCATAAAGCCCATCATAGGCCCTGAAAAGAATATAGTTTGCATATCCGTCATAAACCTTAAAGCCAATCTCCGAAAGCCTACGAACAAGCTCTTTTCTTTCGTTATGTATGTATTCAACGGTTTTTTCGACATATTTTCTGCATTTAAGTGCCGTAGCTCCGGCAAGCTGTGCCGGTGCGGATACATTCCAACAGCCACCGCATTCCGAGCATTTTTCTATAAGCCAGTCGTTTGAGGAATACATCATTCCGAGCCTTAAGCCTGCCATACCATATATTTTTGTAAATGCGTCAAGCACAATGACATTTTTATTTTTCATCGCCGTTTCGAGCATACTGTGCTTTTCATCGATTACAAACTCACCAAAGCATTCGTCAACAACAAAAATAAATCCGTCTTTTTCAGCAAGCTCTGCGATTTTCTCTAATATAGTTTCCTCTGTCATAACTCCGACGGGATTTGACGGCGAGCATATAAATACTATATCCGGCTTTTCCTTTTCCACAAAGCTTACAAAATCCGATTGTATACAAAAATTATTTTCTTCGCTTGTATCGTAAAAGCTGATTTCTCCACCGGACGCTCTGACCGACTTTTCATATTCGGAAAAGCAAGGTGCCGCAAGTACTGCCTTTTTCGGCTTAACCGCAAAGCACAGACGATAAATAATATCCGACGCACCGTTTCCGCAAAAAACATTTTCCTCTGATATGCCTTTATTTTCGGCAATCGCCTGTCTTAATGCCAGACAGGATGAATCCGGATAATCAACAAAACCGTTTATATTTTTTCTGTCGGAAAGCACATCAACAACCTCCGGCGGCATTCCGAATGGATTTACATTTGCCGAAAAATCCAGCTCAATATGCTTATCGTATTTTTCTCCACCATGATTATATTTCATATAAACATAACTCCAATCGCTATAAATATAATAACAAGCAGAATTTCACTTCCGAACATAAGCCGCCATGAACGGCAAATATCGTAAGGCTCAATTTTTCTCAAATCGTCACCGATAAACGGCTTTTCGTGCCTTACCCCGAAATACCATGCGTCACCTGCAAGCTTTACTCTCAATGCTCCGGCACATACCGCCTCCGTCTGTGCCGAATTCGGGCTTGCATGCTTAAGCCTGTCCCTTTTCCATATTTTAAAAGCATTTTTCCCGTCAAGCCCGACAATATATGCCGCCAGAATCATTAGCAGAGCCGTAAACCTTGACGGTATAAAGTTCAAAACATCATCGAGCTTTGCCGCCGCTGTTCCGAAATAACGGTACACATCGTTTTTATAGCCTACCATTGAATCCATTGTGTTTACCGCTTTATAAAAAAAGCCGCCGGCCGCACCGAAAAGCATTATATAAATAAGCGGAGCCGTAACTCCGTCCGACGTATTTTCGGCAACGGTTTCTACTGCCGCCTTTGTTATGCCTGCTTCGTCCAGTCTTTCAGTATCTCGTCCTACAATCATGGAAACTGCGGATCTTGCACCTTCGGTATCGTTATTTTTCAATGCCGTATACACCTTTCCGCTTTCTTTTTTAAGGCTTCCGGCGGCAATAAGCTGATAGCACCATAAGGCTTCAAGACAAATATAAAGCACAATATTTATTCTGTACGAAATCCAAAGACAACATATGACAACCGCCTCTGTTATCACTATAACCGATATAACAAGAAGAACGCCGCCTTTCCGCTCTTTTTTCGCATTGCCGTCACAACTTAATCTTATTTTTTTATCCAGAACAGAAATAAGACTTCCTATATATCTTATCGGATGTGGAAAGGAATAAGGATCGCCGAATATCCAATCCAGTATAACTGCCGCAATGACTGTTATTATTCTTATCATAACCGCATTATATTCCGGCATTTTCCGTCCTCCCATTTGCAAACAAAGCCTTCTCCGTTATCGGTTATATAATCATAGTAGCTTTTGCCTTCATCACCAAGCTCAGACAAAATCGACATTATTGTTCCTCCGTGAACGACAAAAGCGGCTGTATTTACATTTTCATTTTCCAGCCAAAACATTATTTTTCTGAACTCGGAAACACTGCGTTTTTTAAACTCTGCCATGCTTTCGCCACCGGGAAAAGGCAGTTCGCCCATTGAATCTATCCATTTCTGATAATATTCGTTTCCGTCCAGATCCGAATGATTTTTTCCTTCAAACTTTCCGAAATTACATTCATTGAGTCCCGAAAGTTCATAATGCGGTACATTTTTATAAATAATGTCTGCCGTCATTCTGCACCTTAACATACCGCTTGTTATAACAATATCCGCTTTCGGATAAGTCCTGTCCAGCTCGGCAATACCCTTTTCGCAAAGCGGCTCATCGGTAACGCCGATATATGCTTTTCTTAAATTCCCTTCTGTCTTTCCGTGGCGTATAAATATAAGCTGCATTATTTTATCCTCGTACATATTCCGCTGACAACCCTGTAAACCTCATCAGAGCTTTGTGCAATGCGTATATTGAATCTTCCGTTCAACTCTCTGAAAAGTCTTTCGTTTTTATCTATCGGAACAACTCCGTAGCCGACCTCATTGTTTATTATTACAACATTTTTATTTTCACTGATAAATCTGTCGGCAAGCTCATTCACTAAAGACTCATCAAGATTTTTTCTTATAAATCCATCTATTCCGTATATGCCTTCGGCTGAAAGCATTTCTTCCATATCCGTATTTTCGGCGTTTATAATATTTTTTATGTTTTCGTTTTTAATAACGGCCTCTCGTTTTCCCTGAAAACAGCCTCCGATATAAAGCTTCATAACGTCCTCCGTTTAAAATATACATACAACGGCAACAAGCACCGCAATAAGCAGCTGCATATACCAGCCTGCCGTATCTCCTGTAATTCCGCCGAAATTCTTATATGTATAGCTTTTATACATAAATGCCGAGCCTACGCAAACAGCTCCGAGTATTATTCCTTTTATAAAGGCATGATCCATTACATATGCAATTATCAGAACAGCATACGCCAGACTGCTGAGTATTACCGCACCGTTATCGGCCGCACCGGAAACAGTATGCTGCATTCCGTCATTTTTTGCACCCTTCAGCATAACAAATGTAACTCCGCTCATGGCTCTTGCAAGGCAGAACATGGCTCCCGAAAGAAATACATTTTCCCTGTTCACAAGGCTAACAACGGCTGTCCAGAGCATTATATAAATAATTCCATATATAACCGCAAAAGCGCCTATATGCGAATCCTTCATAATCTCAAGCTTTCTCTGCGGTTCACCGTAGGAATGTATTGCATCGTTCACATCAAGAAAACCGTCCAGATGTATTCCGCCGTCAAGTATAAACGGAAGTGCCGCAAGCGTAAGAGTTCTGAATATTGACGAATCGGTTATTTTAAGCGAAACAAAAAACCATAAAATCCATATCAATCCATGAACAAGCCCAACCAGAGGGAAAAAGCACATGGTATATTTCATGTTTTCTTCCTTCCATTCTATATTCGGCATAGGAATTTTGGAGTATATCGAAAATGTCATAATCATTGACCTTAACACATCTTTTATATTGGCATTTTTGTTATTATCTTCAATTTCGTTCACGCTTATCCTCCTTAAGCACAACCGGTATACCGCAGACAACCTCATAAACACAGTCGGCCTTTTCCGCAAGCCTTCTGTTCAAATATCCGAGTATTTCAATGTATTTCATTGTTTCGGCACTGTAAGCCTCTCCGTCGGAAAATATCTCATTTGTAACAACGACCGCATAATCCGCTTTGTCCGAAAGCAAGCAAATATCCTCCGCAAGCTCTTCGGCAAAAGAATCAATATTGTTCTTCATTCCGTTTTCATCAAACATATTGTTTCCGAGATAATTGGACATACATTCAAATATCACTGCGGTATTTTTCGTATTATCGGAAATTTTTTCGTCCGAAATTCTTCCGTATATCTCCGCCGTTTCAAAGCCCTTATCCTTCCGCAGAAGCCTGTGCCGTTCTATCCTTTTTATACATTCGTCATCATATGGTCGCATAGTGGCTATATATATTTTTTCCTTTTTTCCGCTTTTTTCAATCAGACCTTCGGCAAAGGCACTTTTTCCGCTTGACGCTCCGCCTGTAACAAGAATAAACATATGTCCTCCTATTTATTGCCGTAATCAGTATATTTTCCGACATTGATATTTTCAAAGGTTATATTATTGGAATAAACCGCATCGGCATTATTGATAAGCGACATAAGCATTGCCGCACCTGTACCTTCGCCGAGAGCCATATCCGCATATATAACAGGTTTTAAGCCAAGCTTATCCAGAAGAAGACCGCAGGCAGGCTCCTTTCCCTTATGTGAGGCAATTACATAATCCTTTATATTCGGATTCAGTCCGACAGCCGCCAAAGCCGCAACAATCGTTATAACTCCGTCCAGAACGACAGGAATTTTATTTTTTGCACATCCGATAATAAATCCGGTAAGTGCCGCAATATCACCGCCTCCGACAGACGAAAGAACACCGATAACGTCGTTTTTATCCGGCTTATGGAACTCAACGGCACGTTTAACAGCATCTATTTTTCTTAAATAGCCTTCGTCCGAAATTCCCGCACCGTGGCCTGTTGCTGTTTCCGCATTGCAATCGGCAAGCACCGCACAGACAGCCGCAGAGGTTGTTGTGTTTCCGATACCCATTTCACCTATTCCGGCAATGTCGCAGCCATTCCGATAAAGTCTGTCGGCTATTTTTATTCCTTCCGCTATCGTCTTTACCGTATCGGAACGGCTCATTGCGTTTTCAGCACATATATTGCCTGTACCGTAAACAGCCTTATGTTTTTCCACACCGTTTACGTCCTTTAACATTCCCACATCATAAGGTATTACCTTTGTTCCGGAACATCTCGACATAAGGCATACGCTTGATGTTCCCTTTGCCATGTTTCCGGCAACGATAGCCGTAACACTGCTGTCTGTCTGAGAAACGCCTTCGGCAACAACCCCGTTGTCGGAGCACATGACAGCTATATATTTATTTTTAAGACTGAAATTTTCATCGTCCTTTATTCCGGCAATGCGTATAAACATGTCCTCAAAAAGTCCGAGCCCGTCTATAGGCTTGCCTATGTTGTCCCATTTATTTTTTGCTCTTTTTTCAGCCGCCAAGCTTACCGCTTGTATTTCTTTGGCTGTTTTTAAAAGCTGATCTTCATTCATTGTTTTTTCTCCAAGCACTGCATTTATCTAAAAATGTTTCAAGCATTTTGTCATTCGACTGCATATAAAAATGCGGAAAACCGCCGTAAAAGCTATCGGTCAGAGTTCCTTCCTCCCATGTATCTCCGTTAGATACCTTTGTGACCTTAAATCCGTTGCCTATACAGTCCGTTTCATAATAATGGAAGGAATGCACCGGAAACTCCTCGCCTTTTTTTCCTATAAGACAGTCATTTTTCAGCTTAAGTCTGCCATAACCGAAGTGCACAAGTCTTTTCTGCCTTGAGCATACTCCCTTTACGGCACCTACTGTTTTCCAAACCTTTCCGTCAATGTCCGCTATGCCTTCGCTCATATACATATATCCGCCGCATTCGGCAATGATCGGCATTTTGTTATTAAAGGCATTGCGTACAGCCTCAAGCATATTAGTATTTTCCGAAAGCTCCTCAGCATAAATTTCGGGATAGCCGCCGCATATATAAAGTCCGGACAAATTTTCCGGCAGTCCTTTATCATTGACCGGCGAAAATTTTATAACCTCAACTCTCATTTTTTCAAAGGCTCTTATGAGGTCATCATAAACAAATGAAAAAGCACAATCGCTTGTCAGTCCGATACGCAGACCATCATATTTTTTATAATTTTCATCATTTTCTATATCTTTTTTCGGTGCAGACATTGCTATTTTTATTATAGAATCCAAATCCAGAGTTTTCTCCAGAGTATCGGCAATATATTTTATTTTGCTGTTTATGTTTTCAAGCTCGTTCGGCGTTATAAGCCCCAGATGACGGCTTTCCAAAGATAAATTTTTGTCCGTAGGAATATAACCGCAGGGTATCAAACCGAGCCTTTTAACCTCTTCCACCGCAGATTTATACAGAACGGAGCTCATTCTATTGAATATAACTCCCTTAATATTTTCGCCCTTAGGCATATTTATAAAGCCGTTCACAATCGCCATTGCCGAATATCCACAAGCGGCCGCATCAACAACAAGTATCACCGGAGTATCTGTTATTTCCGCCGTTTCCGCACATGAGGCTTTGTCCGAAAAGCCTATGCCGTCGAAATATCCCATTGCTCCTTCTATCACAAGAATATCGCTGTTTTTCTCTGCCTCTGACGTCTGGTTTGCAATATACTTTTTATCGGACAGAAAGCCGTCCAGATTTCCCGTCGGTATTCCGAGAACGGCTCTGTGGAACATAGGATCAATATAATCCGGTCCGCTTTTAAATGCCGAAACATTCAGTGACCGTCTTTTAAAAAGCTCAATAAGTCCGCAAACTATCGTTGTTTTTCCGGCTCCGCTTTTTGTGCCGGCAAGCATAATCCGCATATGTTCCTCCCAAATTATAATGTTCCCTTAACAAGCCAGACAGGTGTTTCCGCTCTCATAATGTGATATTTTCCGAGCGGTTCGGCTGATGACACCGCTGTCTGCATTATTGAACTGTCTTTAATTACTCCGTCATTAATAAGCTGTAATGCCTGTCCGAAGGTTTCCGTTGTCGCACAGGAAATTACCACCCTAATTCCACTGTTTTCAAAACAGCCTGCTATTTCCGCAAGCTTTCCTTCGCTTCCGCCTATGAATACCGCAGACGGATAAGGAATATCGTTTTTAATTGCGTTTTTTATGCTTTCGGGTGCTTTTCCTCTTACAATCGAAACATTGTCGGCAGAAAATTTCTTTATGTTGGCACTTATGACCTCACAGGCCCTTTCCTTATATTCAAAAGCATATACCTTTCCTTCGGGAACAAGCCTTGAAAGCATTACCGAAACGCTTCCCGTTCCTGCACCGATATCATATATAATACTGTTTTCGCTTACATCAAACATGGAAACAACCGCATTTCTTACAGACGCCTTTGTCATCGGCGTATTGTTTCTTATAAACTCATCATCGGAAATATATCTCATTCGGTTCTCATAATTATTATTAATTATAAACAATGACTGGAGTGAATCCGTATCGTTTCCGTCATAGCTTTCAGGTGTTGTTTCTATTATTCTTTCATCGGGATAAGACAAACGACAGCCTATAAATACCTTGACAGCACCAAGTCCGTATTCGGTAAGGTGCTTAAGTATGTCGTTCACAGAGCCGTCCGTAAGCACGAATGTCTTTTTATGTGTTCTTACGGCAAAGGCAATATTCGCACTTCTTCCGTGAAGACTGACATTATATACATCCTCCCACGAAATGCCTATCTTTGCCGACATATAAGACAAGGACGAAACTCCCGGCATTATTTCAACACGCTCACCCAGTCTTTCTGCAAGCTTTTTTGCTCCGGAATAAAATCCGGTATCGCCGGACATAAGTATAACAGTTTTTCCTTCGTTTTTTTCTGCCTCTTCGGCTATCTTATCGGTATTGAAATGCTTGAATACCTTTGTTTTGTCGCTGATAAGTCCGTTTTCCTTGCAGGCGTCAACCATTCTTGACGCACCTATTATAAGGTCGCTGTTTCTTATTATTTCGGCTTTCTTTGATGAAATAAGGCTTATATCGCCCATACCGATACCGATTATATATATCTTTTCCTTTGGCTTTTCTTCCTTTATCTCTATTTTCTTTAATTCGGTGCTTTCGGCGCTGTTATCCATGTTTTCTCCGCTATCCCTTATAAGCTTGGCAACTGCCGCTTTTTCGCTCAAGCCTTCCTCTTTCGGACGTCTTACAACTATTACATTACAGCCGCATTTTTTTGCCGCAGAAAGCTTTTCCGCAAGGCCGCCGGCTCTTCCGCTGTCCTTGGTAACAAGTATACGGCTTTCGGTTCTTTCTATTGTGTCTATGTTTTCAGCCTCACTGAAAGGCCCTTTTCCTGTTATGATATGACTTCGGTCATATCCCATTTCGCATAAAGCGGCAACCGTCTGTTCATCGGGAAGTGTCCTTAAATATACCCTGTTTTGAAAATCATTCAGCTTTGTATAGTCTGCGGCATTTTTGCTTCCTGTCGTAACAAGAATATTGCCTTCCATACTGTTCAATATGTTTACAGCCTCTTCAAAGCTTTCGGTTACAACCGCATCATCATCTATCGGTACGCTTTCCCTTACAACTCGTATATATTCACAGCCGATTCTTTCGCAGGCAGTTCTTACGTTGTCCGTTACCTCTCTTGCATACGGGTGCGTTGCATCATAGACATATTCGAAGCCTTCATTCTTTAATACCTGTTCTATCTCCTGTTCGTCAAGTCTTCCTTCTCTCAGCTCAATACTGCTCAGACATTCCAGCCCTTCACAGCCCTGTGCCGTTGCAACAAAAACAGTACAGTTTATTCCGTAAACGTCACATACCATTGCTATATGGCGTCCTTCTGTTGTTCCCGCAAATAAAGCCATTTTCATTTTGTATCATAGCCTCTTTTCGTAAGCATAATTTTTCTTACATCATCAAGCTCGGTTGTTTTGTTTCCTATAAATACTGTTGTGAACATATCCGCCTCATAATCCTTAAGCCTACCTAAGGTCATAAGCTCGGACATTTCGCCTTCTCTTCCTATATTACGCACAACTCCGCAGGCAGTATTTTCGTCCAATGTTTCAAGAAGTATTTCACAAGCACGTTTCAAATAATCCTTTCTTACTCTGCTTGAAGGATTGTAAAGGCATATAACAAAATCGCCTTCAGCCGCCATACGAAGTCTTTTTTCTATCTTTTCCATAGGTGTGAGCCAGTCGCTTAAGCTTATACAGCAGAAATCGTGCATAAGCGGTGCTCCGAGAACAGCCGCACCCGATGCCGCCGCAGTAACTCCGGCTATCACCCTTACATTGACATTGGAATAGTCCTTTGAAAGCTCCAGAATAAGTCCTGCCATGCCGTATATTCCCGAATCACCACTGCATATCATTGCCGTTGTTTTTCCGTTTTCGGCAGACTCAAGGGCAAGAATACATCTTTCCTTTTCCTTTCTCATCGGTGTTACTATCCATTCCTTATTCGGAAAGCTGTCCTTCACAAGCTCCGCATAGGTAGTGTATCCGGCAAGCACATCGCATTTTTCCAAAACCTTATAGGCTTCTATTGTCATTCCTTCAATACCTCCAGGGCCTATTCCTACAACATATAAATCAGTTTTCAAAATCTATTCCTCTTTTCTTATCAGCAAGTGCAACCGTTACCGAGTTATAAACCTTTTTGTGCATAATCAGCTCTCCGTCGGAACAGCGTACGGCACTCCGTTCACATACACTGCCGACTCCCGTTATGCTCTGCACAAATTCCGATTCAGTAAAATCTCCTTCAACCGCTTTAAGTTCTTCGGCAGTATAGGTATAAAACGGAATTTTATATTTTCCGCAAAGCTCATTTATGCCACTTTCGTTTTTCTTCAAATCTATGCTTGAAACACATTTAAGTGCTTTTATATTCAAATCTATTTCTTTAAATGCCGACAAAACAGCATTCTCTATATCTGCAAAACCAGTGTTTTTCCGACAGCCTATGCCACAGTATATCGTTCTCGGCACAAGCTTTAATGTATTTTCAAATAAATTTTCTGTATTATTTTTATCCGAAATAACAATACCGTTTTTCGGTACTGCTTCCCATTTATCAATAAGTCCCTTCGGCAAAGCTCCCGTTACCGGATAATCAGAAACAACACCTATTCTTTCGCCTTCAAGCAGTGCCGCAGAAATTTTCTTTGCCGCCTTCATATCCGAAATAAACATATCGTTTTTTTCTGCGAAAACATCAACGGCAAAAAGGCCTCTGCCGTCGGTTGCCGTCGTTATGACAGGCTCGGCAGATATTTTTTCCGCAAGCTCCTCGGTAAGCTCATTTGCTCCGCCGATATGCCCCGAAAGGAGAGAAATCGCAAAGCGTCCGTTTTCATCAACTACCGTAACGGCACAATCAGTTCTTTTGTCGTTTACATACGGTGCAATAAGTCTTACGGCAATTCCGCAGGAAGACACAAATATAATACCGTCTGCCTCCGAAACCAATTCAGCCATACATTCGGATATTTTTCTCTTTTCGGACAGCTCACCCAATGCCGAGCATTTAACAAAAACACTGCATTCATGCTCTGTCATTTTTTCTTTTATTTTCAACGCAAGCTCATAGCCCCTTCTGCTAAAGGCAACAGCAAAAAGCCTCATATCATTTTGTACCCCTTCTGTATTTGGTCGTAAACTCTCCGTCATAAAGATTTGAGCGTGAATATTCATTTCCGAGCACCTTTCCTACTATAATAAGTGCCGTCTTTGTTATGTTTTCCTTTTTCATTGTTTCTTCAAGCCTGCCGAGTGTTGTAACAAACTTTTTTTCATCACTCCATGACGCTTTATAAACAACTGCCGCCGGAGTATCGGGCGAATATCCGCCTTCTATCAGCTCCTTCTGCACCTTTCCGACAAGGCCAGAGGAAAGGAACAGCACCATTGTGCTCTGATGTGACGCAAAGGATTTTAGCTTTTCTCCTTCCGGCACCGGCGTTCTGCCTTCCGCCCTTGTTATTATAAGGCTTTGTGAAACATCGGGAAGTGTATATTCAATTCCAAGCGTAGCCGCCGCCGCAAAGAACGAGCTTACTCCCGGACATATATCGTATTTTATTCCGAGCCTTTCCAGCTCATCTATCTGTTCTCTTATAGCACCGTAAATAGACGGATCACCCGTATGCAGTCTTACGGTTTCCAAGCCATTTTCTTCTGCGGAAACCATTTCGGCAATTACCTCTTCGAGCGTCATATAGGCACTGTTGAATATTTTGCAGTCTTTTTTTGCATATTCCAGAAGCTCAGGATTTACAAGCGATCCGGCATATATAACGACATCTGCATTTTCAAGCAGTCTTTGACCTCTTACCGTTATAAGATCCACAGCACCCGAGCCGGCGCCGACAAAATGTATCATCGCTTTTCCTCCTTTATTTTTCCGATTATCCGTTCAATATTTCCACATGAGCATAGCTTTCCGTATTTCTCCGAAAACATGACTATGCCGCAGTTCACATTTTTTCCTGCTCTTGACGATATGTGCTTATAAGCCGCTTTTGCTATGCTGTCCATGGTTTTTTCAAATATTTTGTATTTCTTAAGCACATCTATCATTTCATCTGTATTTATACAGTCCATTATTTTTTCTGCGGCTGTCCTGTCACCGCCGTTAAGCACCGCATGGATAGCCATTATTTCAGCTCTTCCATCTGCGACCTTTGAATGTGTATTCATTATCCCGGCGGCAGTTTTCACAAGCTTTCCGATATTTCCTATTAACAGCATATTTTCAAAACCATATGCAGAAACAAAATCCAATGTGTGGCCTATATAGTTACTGCATTTCACTGCTCCGTCGGTATCAAGTCCGAGGTATTCCTGTGCATAGGAAATTCCGTAATTTCCAGGTGTAACAAGAAGTGATTTTTTGCCGAAAAATGACATTTGCTTTATTTCCGTTTCTATTGTATCTATTATTGCCTGTTCGCTCATAGGCTCAAGTATTCCGCTTGTTCCGAGTATGGATATTCCGCCGATTATGCCAAGCTTCGGATTAAATGTTTTTTCCGCAAGCTCTCTTCCGTCCGGAACGGATATTGTAACGGTAACAGGCTTTTCGTTTCCGTTCATCGACTCCCTTACTGCCGAAAATATCATTTTTCTCGGCACAACATTTATTGCCGCCATACCGACAGGCTGTTCAAGTCCTTTTTTTGTTACTCTTCCTACTCCTTCGCCACCGGAAAGATATATGTTGTCCTCAACGAAATCGGTTTCGGCATTGCCTTTGACAAGCCTTACCTCGGCACATATTTCCGTTCCGTTGGTAACATCGGGATCATCGCCGCTGTCCTTAAAAACCGACGCACAGACTCCGTACTTATCTATACGCTTTATATTTACCTTAAGCTCCGTTCTTATGCCCTTCGGAGTATCAATAAATATACTTTCCGGAATTTTTCCGCAAAAAAGTACCTCCGCCGCCGCCTTTGCAGCAGCGGCAGCGCAGGTACCCGTTGTTACTCCGCATCTTAACCTTTTTCCATTTTTAAGAACATAATCTCTCATGCTTATTCCTTATCTCTAACGATTATTGTTGTAAAATATCCGGCATTCTCGTCTATTTTTTCGATACTGTCGTATACCGTTTCAGTTTCCATTGTGCAGTCGGTAACCGCTCCGGCATCAATAAGTCCGTTCTTTTCCATTTCCAAAAGCTTATGCTTTACCTCACCAAGGCGGCTTGCGGATTTCATAAGCACTCTTGTTCCTTTTACTGTGAGCATATCGTCATTGTCATATGCCGCAGGATAAATATGTATGGATTCCTTATTCTTCGCAAGGTTTATGCCAAGTCTTCCTGCAACGGCACAAAATGACGTAACTCCGTTTACTATCTCGGCATAATATCCGTCAGCCTTAATTCTCGAATGTATGCCCATATATGTTGAATACACCGTCGGATCTCCGAGATTCAAAAAAGCGACATCGTCGCCCTTTTCGAGAGCCTCTTCAATGTCCCTAATACCTTTTTCATAGGCTTTTTTCAATACTATTCTGTCCCTAGTCATAGGCACGGGAACAGGTATTATTTTTTTACAGCTTACATTTGCGGTCTTTTTTGCAATCTGATATGCAGTGCATTTTTCTATCGTTTCCGTCGGTATGGCTATTGCACCGCATTCGTTAATAACTCTTACCGCCTTAACCGTCATAAGCTCCGGATCTCCCGGTCCAACACCGACGCCGAAAAGTCGTCCTCTAACCATTTTATTTAATCATTCCTTCTGTTCTTTTAATCAGATGTTTACGGAAAGCTTCATATTCGCCGAGTCCTTTTATAACGCACTCAGCCTTTCCGCCTGCCTCCGTAACCTTAGTATAAAACGAATCTTCATTTCCTGCCATATCATTTTTTGCATGATCTCCGGCAACAATCATAAGAGGCTGTATAACAACAGGCTTTTTCATATCAACATTTTTAATAACATTATCTATCAGCAGTTCACCTTCAACAGTTGCAATTCTTACGTTAGCCATACCGTTTTCGGCAAAGGCCTTATTGAGCTCACTGTATCTTTCGTCCGCCTCGTGGTCTGTTCCATGGCCCATAAGTATATATTCGTGTCCGTCGTCAAAGCCGATTATTTCCCTAAGCACAGGCACAAGCGCTTCGCAATCGTCAGGGTTTTCTATTATCGGTTTGCCTATATCAACCGACTTAAAGCGTGTCCTGTTTTTTTCGGCAAGAGCCGTCAGCTTATTGTATTCTATTCCGTTTATTATGTTGGTCGGAACGATATAGACCTCGGATATTCCGTCAGAATATATTTTGTCCAGCGCTTCCTCTGCTGACATTATGCTCATACCGTATTTTTCATTCAGCTTGCGTCTTACGGTCGGGCTTGTATATGCGCTGTAAAAGCCATATCCGCCGAAATGCTCATGTATATCCTTTTCTATCATTCCTATGCTTTTTTCGCCGGATTGCTTATCCGCAACGCCAAAGCTTACTGTCAATATTCCCTTCATTATTTATCTCCTGTTTTTTTAATTTGCCAATTGTCTCTTTAATTCATCTACCGAATATTCATAATCGGCATCTATTCCCTCGCCATGTATGTTTTTTCCGTCGGGCATAAGCCATGTGAAGGCGGTTGCATTTAGATAAAATCCATTTTTAAGCGGTATTGTTATCTGTCCAATGCCCTTTCCGAAGGTCGTGTCACCCATAAGGATAACATTATCCAGATTGCCCTTCAATGCTCCTATCAATATTTCCGCCGCTGATGCCGTTTCGGAATTTTGCAATATTATTATTTTATCAAACTTAAGCATCGCATCATTCTCGGTCTTTACTGTTTTGTCAAACGTGCCGTTCAGTGTATGCTCTGAATAAATAATGCTGTCCTTATCCAAAAATATTTCGGCTATTTCTTCTGCCGAATCGACATATCCACCGGGATTGTTACGCAAGTCCAGAATAAGATTTTTATAGTTCGTAAGCTTATCCGCATTATCATAAACAAACTCCGACGACTCATCGGTAAAATTGGTTATGTTTAAATATGCCGTATCACAGTTATAGGGTGCAAACCTACAGCTTGCGCCTCTTGCACTCTCTCTTTCGCTACTGTAGATATATTGATAAGGAAGATACAGATATGTATAATCATCACCGCTTATTTCATAAAGCTTATCAATAAAAACGCTTATAACCGCATCGTCAAAATATTTTCCGATATCGGCATTTTCCTCGTCAAGCTCCCAGTCTACAAGCTCCTGAAGGCTCGACTGATATATATATGTTTTTGTAAACATTGTCTTAAACGCAATATAATCAAAATTTGAATATATTAAAAAACCGAGAACCGTCGCAAGAACGATTGTTAAAATCACAAATACGTTCCTTGTTTTTTCTGCCTTTAAGAGCTTTTTCTCGATCAGATTTATATGTTCGGTTATCTGCTCACCGTTTTCAAAAAGTAGATACTCGTTGTTTTCTTCGTCAATATATGTATTCATAAAATCACCGCCAATACTTTTTATTGAATTATATCATTGCGATATGAATATTTCATTAAAAATAACGTAATTTTTTAAGTATATTGGGGCTTTTTCCAGCCCTCCGCAAAGCTTTAAAAAGTTTTTGGTATTGAATTTTGAATTTAGTATTAATTAGTATAGCCAAGGTGGTAACGGGGGACAGAAGTCCCCGGTATATTGATTACTTTCGTAAACAAAAGCGTTTTTTAACCACCACATAATGGCAGAAGCATTTCGCTCCCACGCGACTTGCAGAGTCGCAAAATAATTGTAATATTACTGATAAATAAAATATCTATTTTCTTATTAATCGCACGTGTGCCGCTCCGTCCTCTTCCGTCACTACGGCATTAACACCGTAAACCTCCCTAACAGTCTTTTCCGTAAGCACATCATTAGGCTTTCCGAAAGCATAAATCTTTGAGCCCTTCAGTACAAGCACCTTATCGGCATAAAGCGACGTAAGATTTAGATCGTGTATGGACATAAACACACCAAGATTTTTATTTTTTGCCAGATCCGTTATGAGTTCCAGTGTAAACATCTGGTTTTGCAGGTCAAGACTGCTTGTCGGCTCATCAAGAATTATTATTTCCGGCTCCTGTGCCAAAGCTATTGCAATAAAAACCCGCTGTCGCTCTCCGCCACTCATCTCGTTTATGTTCTTAAAGGCGAATTTCTGCAGGTTCAGCTTTTCTATAAGGTCAAAAACAATGTCCTTATCCTCTGTTCTTATTCTTCGTCCGGCAAAGGATATCCTTCCGAGCATTATTGTGTCAATTACGTTCATAGAAAACACATTATTGTTATACTGCGGAACATATCCAATTTTTTTTGCAACCATCGCTGGTGTCATGTTTGCTATATTTTCTCCGTTTATTGTAATTTTTCCGCTGCTCGGAGTAAGTATATGGTTTATACATTTCAAAAGCGTTGTTTTTCCCGTACCGTTGGGGCCCAAAAGGAATATGCTTTCACCGTTATTAAGCTCAAAGCTAATATCCGAGAGTATTTCTCTTTCTTTATTATAGCTGAAGCTTACATTATCAACAATAAGACTCATTTATATATTCCCCCTTTTGCTCTTTAAAATAAGACTTACAAAAAGAGGAACTCCAAGGAAGGAAACAACGATACCGACCGGAATACTTACCGGCGAAAGTATTGTTTTTCCTATTGCATCGGATGCCATAAGCAGCATTGAGCCTGTTACGGCCGAAAACGGTATAAGAAACTTATGGTCATTGCCGACAAGCATTCTTGCTATATGCGGAGCAACAAGACCGACAAAGCCGATAACGCCTGTAAAGCTTATTACAGCCGCAGTCATAAATACCGACATTGCAAACATAAGCGTTCTTATTCTTTTGGGATTTAAGCCCAGTGTTTTTACAAGCTCATCATCACCCGATGCCATTGCATTAAGACGGAGATAATTCACCATTATAACAATCGAGCATATAAGAACAATTACTCCGGAAAATGCTACATCCTTCCAGACCGTTCCGTTGAATGTTCCGAATGTCCACTGTACAACGGCAGCAAGCTTATGCTCCTGTGCAAAAAACTCTATTGTCGATGTAAGTGCACTGAAAAAATAATTCAGCGCTATACCTGTGAGTACTATTGTTTCCGCACCCATACCGACTTTATTAGCAATAGCGTACACAACCGCCATACATAATATGGCGGCTGCAAATGCACAGAGTATAATACCTAATTCGCTTCTTAAGAATGCTCCAGATGCAAAAACAATGCACATGGAAGCTCCAAAGGCTGCGGCAGAAGAAATACCCATGGTAAATGAACTTACAAGCGGATTTCTTGTAACTGCCTGCATGGCGACACCTGAAACAGAAAGTCCCATTCCGGCAACAATGGCTATGGCTATTCTCGGAAGACGCATAAGAACGATTATCTTATATGCCTTCATATCCTCGCCTATTCCTGCCTTAATGCTTCCGTTAAACCATGCGCCTATTGCCGAAACTACCTGCGAAAAGCTTGTATCGGCAACACCGAGTGTAACAAAATAAAGTCCGCATATGAGCATAACAACTATGCTAACGATAAGAATTATTATCTTTTTTCTGTTATTACTCTCATATTCTTTTCTGATATCATAAGACTCTGTATTTTTCATGATTAATCCTCAAATGTATATGCAGGATATGTATGTCCTTCAATGTAGTCAAGCTTCTGATATTTTTCAAGCCAGTCTCTGAATACTTCTTCGGGATGAAGATCGGGAAGAAGATCGGGATAGAGGAATTTAGCGATATACATACAGCCTACAAGCTTTGATGCACCGCCATGAACATAGTGTGAAAGAAGAAGAATGTTGTCGTTCTTTACAGCGTCGATTTCGTCCCAGCCCGGTCTGCTGATAAGCTCTTCTTTAATTGCCTGATGCTCCTCAAGTGTAGGAGGATAGTATGATGAATACACATCGGGTGCCGAAACCTTAACGATATATTCGGGATTTGCGGCAATAACTGCCTCTGATTCAACCTCTACGTTCTGTGAATCTTTAAATACGTTGTCTGCTCCTGCGTATTCAACCATGTAATAGAAGAAGTTTCCGGGAATTGTTGTGTTTCCTTCTCTTCTGTATTCAAAGTAAAGTGTTTTCTTTTCAACACCTTCGAGCTGTTTATTGATGTAATCAAGCTTGTCCATGAAGTAATGCTTAAGCTCGTCAGCATTTTCTTCCTTGCCGAATACCTGTCCTAAAAGGTCGCAGCTCTTTTCAAACTGATCTGTGTAGTATGCGTCACAAACAACAACCTTGATTCCGAAAGGCTCAAGCTGCTGTTCAGCCTCTTCGTATGTACCGTTGCCTGTGAGGATAAGTACTTCGGGAGCAAGCTCAATGATTTTTTCGTAATTAAGCTCTTTCTGGCTCTGTCCGATTACCATGTCTTCCGTAAATTTGTTTTTCCAAGATTCTTTATCCTGATAAATGTTATAATCAACACCGATTACGCAGTCAAGTGCGTCAATAGCGTTGATAATTTCTGTGTTATAAGCGTTTGCAACAACAGCCTTTGTTACAGGGTCGGGAATCTCTACCTCACGGCCGATGCTGTCGATAACCACCTGTGTTTCGCTTGCTGTGCTGTCGTCATTTGTGTCCTCTGCCTTTGTTTCTGTTGTGTTTGATGATGAAGAACATCCTGTCATTGCCGACATAGCAAAAATCATTGCTAAAAGTAAAGCAACGAGCTTTGTGATTTTAAAATTTGATTTCATACATTACCTCCAATAATTTAATTTAAAAGTTACTGTTTAAAAATTTTTATGTCCCTTCAATCACTCCTTTTGTGCAGTTAAAAACGGGCATAAAAATAACACCCATCTTCAATCCCCAAGATTTGCATTCATAATAATCTGTTAAGGCAGGTCTCCTGGCTTCCCGTCATCCTAATATGCTTTGAACCTTCCCAACATACGTCAGTGGCTAACCGAAACGGTTAAAAAGCAATTCGTCAGAGTTACAGTAGTGGGTGCTGTTACGGATTTTCACCGTATTCCCTATTCTCTTTTTGTTACAAAAGCACCTTAACATACATATTAAATTATTGTGTATACAAATTTATTGTATTACGTAATGTCTGTAATGTCAAACATTATATAATTAAATCTGACAGCATTCTCCAAAAACAAAAAGCCGTACCTAAGGTGTAGCAATACACCAGGTACGGCCAAAAATTTTTATGTAATTATGCTTTACGTTCCTTTGCTTCGGCAATCAATTTTACTATTTCTTTTACCGTAAAGCCAGATGTTAAAATAACCTCGTTAAGCTCTTTAAGCTCTTTATCCTCCAACTGTTTTTCAAGCTCGTTTATATCCTTTTCAACCTGCTTTAATTCTTCCTTAAGTTCTTCTTTTTTAACCTTTGCTGCCTCTAATTTTTCTTCTAATGTCTCATCTTTAAATGTTGTCATAACTATCACTCCTTTTGCCCATTATAATAGTTATTCGGTGTATATTTTTCAAGTATAGTTTCTAACAAATGTGAATCAATAAAATTGTGCAGTTTTGTATGGTATAAGTATATTATCTGTGTATTTTACGTAAAGTTATTTTCAAAAGTTTAAATTTTTTCATTTTCGAAACCGCCTGTATAAAATATTATGCCCCTTTCATCAAAAATAAAAGAGGCATACAAATTTTCAGTTTTTATATTTTCAAATTAATTAAAATATCCGTAACCGTATTTTTTACCGGCACCGCCATTTGGTTTGATAACAAATATAAGCACAATACCAAATATTATAAGCAATCCGCTCAATGCCTGGCTGACTCTTATGGGACTTCCGAGAAGATAAAGGCTGTCGGTTCTCAAGCCTTCGATCCATATTCTTCCCAAGCCGTAAAGCACAAAATACATCGGAAGTATTCTTCTTTTAAGCTTTCCTTTTTTCCTCAATGTCATAAGTATTATTATGACTCCGACATTCCAGAGTGCCTCATACATAAATGTAGGATGCACCTGTATATATTCAACTCCGTTCACCGTTACCGTATGAGCAAGAATGTCATCTGTCAGATTTCCGCTTGAAACCTGACTTAGCTTATATCTCATTGCAAAAAGTCCGTCTGTATATCCGCCGAAAGCCTCTCTGTTAAAGAAATTTCCGAAACGTCCTATTGCCTGTCCGATAGGTACAGACGGTGCAATAACATCTGCCATTGCCCAGAAATCCAGATTTCGCCTTTTTGTAAAGAATATTCCGAATATAATCGCCGCAATTATTCCGCCGTATATCGCAAGACCGCCTTCACGCAGATTAAATATCTCCAATGGATTATCCTTATACATCTCCCATTCAAATATTACATAATAAAGTCTTGCGCCTATAATACAGAAAATAATTCCGTATAACATAAAATCGGAAATATCCTCCGGATTTCCGCCGATACTCTTCATATATCTCATCGCAATATATGTTGCCAGTATTATTCCGCCACCTATCAATATTCCATACCAATATACATCAATACCAAAAAGCGAAAACGCCACACGGCTCAAAGAATTTATCTCTATTCCTAAATTCGGGAACCATACATCAGGCATATTTATTACCTCCGATACAAATTTTGCGGACAAATACAATCCGTAAAACCGATTTTACCACATATTCCCGAACAATACAAATCATTTGCCGTATATTCCCGTTCCGCATACATTCTCTGTCTTTTCTGCGGCATAATAAATATCTCTTTCTCTTATTGATTTAATCATTGATATTATCTCCGGTGCCGTCAGCCTTTCCTTATTCCATTCGCTTTGTGCTGTTATACATATATGTGTATCGTCAAGTGCCTTCATTACCTCTCCGAGCAGTCGTTTTACCGCTCTGTCAAAGGCTATGCTGTCTACTCTGCCACCGTAAACAAAGCTTTGCAAAGTTCTATTTATTATTTTGACTATCTCTTCCGGTTTTTCCGACCAGCCGCTTACGGTAAGTATTCCGCCATTTTCAGATATATATGCCACAGACGGAGCTTCGGTGCAAATACCTTTTCCGCTCATTTCGGCAAAAGCTTCCGAGCTTTCCGAAAACAGCATATCACCGAGTATTCTATATAAAAATCCGGCTTTAATTTTTCCGCAGCCGATATTTGCCGGAAATGCCGCCGTATATGACGGAACATTATTGCTACCGACTACTTTTTTTGTACCGCCAACAGCATTATATCTTCGGTTTATCCTCATCATACTGCTGTTTTCCGTATTTATACCGTTCTCGGTTATTTTTATTATTCTTTCCGCATCTACATTTCCGGCACAAACGACCGTCATATTTTCTGGCGTATAGAATGCCTTATGGAATGTATAAAGTGTATCGGCATTTATTTTCTGAATGCTTTCCACACTTCCGGCTATTTCCTCCGAAACCGGACTGTTCGGATAAAGCATCGACAATGCCGCAAAATATGACTGCCAAGACGGATCATCTGCATACATTTTTATTTCCGAGGCTATTATTTTCTTTTCCGTTTCAAGCTCATTATTTCTGAAATACGGCTTTTGAACAAAATCCAAAAGGAGTTTAAAACATTCCTCAAAATTTTCTGCCGTCCGAAAATAATAAACCGTCTTTCCGCTGTCGGTAAAGGCATTGGATTCGGCACCAAGCTCTGTAAATTTTTCGCTGACACTGCCGTAGCTCTGTTCAAACATTCTGTGCTCGACAAAATGAGCCGTTCCCAAAGGAACAGAGTATATTCCTCCGTCAAGCTTAAACTCCGTATCGCATGAACCGGCATTGAACACAACTGCGGCTGTTTTTATTTTCCGCTTTTTAGGTATTACATACAGCTTAAGTCCGTTTGAAAAATGCTTATATATTGTTTCATAATTTGTTCCGCAATCAAGCCTTACCACCAACTCACTTATCTCCCTTCTGTGCATAAAGTATAAACTTGCCTTTATATTCAAGTTTATTCAACGCCTTACTTACATCATTTGTAGAAATGCTTTCTATCATTTTCTCAACAGGAATTTTTTCGATTATTCCGAGAAGCATGGAATTCATTGTTTCATTCAGCCTTCCGGTTCTTTTATCCGCTGTTTCTCCTTCGGCTCTGATAACAGCATTTTTCGCTTTATTGACCATAGTATCGGTTATTTTTGTACTTCGTATGCTGTCCTCAATAATCGATGCCGCCTTTTCCTCACTTCCGACCTTTATTCCGGCATCAATAATATAAACCATTCTGAACCGCATAAGCCTTCCGCCTATATAATAGCAAAGTCCTTCCTTCTGCCTTACGCTGTCATAAAGTACGGAATCTCCCGAACCGCATAATATTTCTCTAAGCACCAATGCCGTATAATAATCCTTTCCGTATGGCTCAAGGTCTGATGTATAAGCCATTGCGATACGGCTCTGGTCTATGCTTCTGCCTTCACTTTTTTCGGCACAGCCGGCTGTTATGTTCACATCATCAGCCTCAAGTTTCTGTGGATTTCTTCTCTTATAAACAAGCTGTTCGGCATAATTAACAGCCGTTTCTTTATTAATATCACCGCTTATGAATATATCTGTCGGTGCCTCTGCCTTAATTTTTCCGAAAAGCTCATTTACATCATTTACTGATATATTGCTTATATCCTCGGCATATCCGTCACAATGTACCGAAAAGGAATCATCGGCGTATACAATATCTATAAGCCTTTCAATGGCTGTTTCTGCCGCCGAATCATTTTTCTGTTCAAGCCTGTTTTTCAATCTCTGTTTTGCCTGGTTCAGCATTTTTTCGTTTATTCTGCACTCAACACATTGTCTTAAAAGCTCAATACCGTTTTTAAGCACCTTTTCGTCTGCCGCTTTATCCGATATACTTTCAAAATTAAGTGCAATAAGCTGTCTGCCGCCCTTCTGTATTATCTGTGCATCAAAATTCGCCCCGTACATATCGGCAAGTCTTTTATCCAGCTCGGTTCTGTTGCCGTCCGGACCTGTCTTCAGACATTCGGCAATAAGCGACACTGTTGTTGCTGTTTTTTTGTCCGCACTTACCGTCCATACAAGCGATACAAAATTTGTTATAAAATCTGTTTCATAATAAAAATGCAGTCGTATACCTTCCGATACTTCAATATACTGCATATTTTTTTCATTTTCGTTCATCAAAACAATCACCTCATAAAAATTGTTTCCCGAAAACATGGAGTATATTCTTGTATACAAGTCATATTAATGTTAGAATTATTTAAAATAAGTACGAATGGAGAAATAAAATGGAAAACGACAAAGAAAAATTTAAAATAATTGAAAAATTAAATGCAAGAATACAGGCTTTAAGCCAACACGAGGAGCTCAACTCCGATGAAATTCCGATGACACTCCAGATGAAGGCATACTTATATGATTTTTCTCTTGAAGACAAATCAATAACAATTGCATTTCCAGTTCAGAAAAAGCAGCTTAATCCCAATAAATCAATGGTAGGCGGACTTATTGCCAATGCTGCCGACATGACTTGCGGACTGCTTATGTTTGCCCTTGACGGCTCTTCGATAGCTCCGACGATAACAATGACAACAAATTTTCTTAATCCTATTTTCGAAAACGACACATTGCTTATGACGGCAACAATAGAAACATGGGGCAAGCGAATCATAAATATGTCGGCAAGAGGCATTTCCAAAGAAAACGGAAAAAGCATTATTACCGCTACGGCATCATTTATAAGTCCGGAATCCTTCAAAAAGCACTAAACAAACAAAATAAAACTCCTTCATGTGATTTACCTTACATAAAGGAGTTTTGTTTATTTAAGTATCATACACATTTTATGTCTAAAAGGCTAAATTTAACAGCAATTTTACATACATAAATAAAACTAAATGTAAAAAATTATCGCTAAGTTCGTTGTAAGCATTATATAACAATTCACTTAACATATTATCAATTTATTACTATGCTGTATTAAAGCCTTGATATATATGTATACTTTTATTACCTATTCTTGAATTCCGGTTTTCTTTTTTCCAAAAACGCCTTTACGCCTTCGTTCTTGTCCTCACTCGCAAAGACCATTCCGACAGCATTAACCTCTATGCCAATGCCTGTCTTCAAATCAACATCAAGGCCGGAATTAATGCTTTCCTTTGCATATTTCAAAGCTACGCTCGAATGCGAAAGCACATCTCTCATTTCTGCAAACGCCTCATCCATCAGTTCATCGGCTTTAACAACCTTATTAACAATTCCTATCTTTTCGGCATCATACGCAGATAATTTTTTACAGGTGAATATAAGCTCCTTTGCTCTTCCGCTGCCTATAAGCCTTGCCAATCTCTGTGTTCCGCCGCCACTCGGTATTATTCCTATATTCAGCTCCGGAGCACCCAATACTGCATTTTCAGATGCAATTCGCCAATCGCAGCATAATGACAGCTCAAATCCTCCACCCAGTGCAAATCCGTTTATTGCACATATAACAGGTTTGCTTATATCAGCAATCTTGCTGAACGCCTTATTGGAAAGTCTTGCAAACTCTCTTCCTTCCGCACAGCCCCATTCAAGCATTTCGGAAATATCCGCACCTGCCATAAAGCTTCTGCCTTCGCCCGTAAGTATAATACCTCTTACGTTATCATCTTCCGCAAATCTATCAAATAACGCTGTCAATTCAGCCGTCATTTCGGTATTAAGTGCGTTAAGCTGTTTCGGCCTTGCAAACTTTACAACAGCAATGTTATCTGTTATTTCCACATTTATGGTATTAAAGCTGTACATATTGAACTCCGCCTTTCTTTTATATGGTTTTTATTTAATTATATCATATCAAACGTTATTCATGTAATTAAAAAAGTGCCTAACTATATTAAACAGTTAAGCACAAATTCACAAATTACAATATTACATATAAATACACCGCATATGCCGCAAGCATAGCAATACCCTGCACCTTTGACGCTTTTTCTCTGATAAGCATAGGGATTATTGCAAGAAGTATTATTCCAATACATACCGGAATATCTATTGCTATACTCTGTGCCGAAACAGGAAGTCTTTGTCCTGATACGGCTGAACAGACAGGAAGTATAAGTGCAATGTCGATTATGTTTGCACCGATAATATTTCCGATTGAAAGATTTGATTCTTTTTTAGCAATAGCTGTCAAAGTTGTTACCAGCTCAGGAAGTGATGTTCCGACAGCAACAAGAGTTACGGCAATAATTCTTTCGGGAACACCGAGAAGCTCTGCTATTGCACTTCCGCTGTTTATTAAGAACTGTGAACCGATAACGATAAGTGCCGCACCTGCAAGGAATTTTATTACATGTGAAGCAAATTTTTTCTTATCCACAGATTCTTTTTTATCTGATGACATATCCTTCTTTGCATCTCTTACATTTCCGACCATTGATATAACAAATATTGCTATAAGTGCTATTGAGCCCCATATACTTACACTGCCGGTATAGCATGAAAGCCAGAGTACAATAGCCGAAGCCGCAAGAAGAATACACTGACGCATATATTCTTTTCTCTTACAGACAACGTGCATAAACAGCATTGCCACAGCAAGTATAAGACCTGTGTTAGCTGTTACCGAACCGACCGCATTTCCGACAGCCATATCATTTTTACCTTCAAAAGATGCCATGGCAGACACAATCATCTCCGGCAATGTTGTTGCAATACTTACAATCGTTGCTCCGATAATAAAGGTAGGAATACCGAATGCTCTTGCTATCCAGCTTGCCGCATCAACAAAAAGATCGCCGCCCTTTACAACGCAGATAACTCCGATTATAAAAATCAGTACAATTACAAATACATTCATAAATACACTCTCCCGTTAATCAATGCAAATGGCATAAAAAAAGGCCCATCTGCAAACCAATAGTTAATTGCAGATAAGTCTTGTCAATTACAGCTATACCAGACAGCTAAACCGCCAGTATGTTGGCACAACAACGTCATGCGATGACTACTCCCTTACCAGTTTTTATATATTATCATGTCGGTTATTTTTTGTCAACAAATCAAACGCGAAAAATCGCTATTCTTAGCTGTAATTTTTCTGTTTCAGAACCTTTCCGATAATAGATTTCCGTAAACTCACATATATTATGCACGTAACTTTATATTTTAAAACATTACTCAAAAACAATGGGCGTCGTCACGACGCCCATATATGCACCGGGCACCCCTTTGACATACGCCCATGGTCCATCTTATTAATTTAATCAGTCAATATGGATAATTCTGTTTCCTACAAGATCCATCTTTCCGCTTAAATCCTTTGACATATCGGAAATTGCTCTCACATGGAAATCCCATACGGAATAGTTTATATTATTATTGCCGTATGAATATACAACCGGAGCCTCATCTGCATCCATATCCTTATCCGTTACTGTGAACGAAACATTTCCGGTTTTATTTTCGGTAAATGTAATTCTTACGGGAATATACGCATAATCCTTTGATGTTATCATAAGCGCGTGTTTGCCTTCATATATTCCCCATGAACATTCGATTGCACTGTCAAAGTCATAAGCAATATCAAAGTTTCCGCTTGCCTTCTCATCATAATCCACAGGAATTATAAGCATACCTGTATCGCCTACATAAAGCTTATCATATTCCTCATCATTTTTATCGAATATAAAAATTCCGTTTTCTTTTTCAATTATGCTCTGTTTTTCCTTTATTTCAGAAATTATATTTTTATAGTTAAGACCTTTTTCCGAAAGCATATCATCGAAATTGATAAGTGCCTTTTCGCGGCTGTCAACAACACGTACATTCACCGTTGTTCTGGAATGATTTGTTGACGCAAATCCGGGATAGTGCATAACGATTCCCGATGTTCCTCTGTCGTCCGCTGTTATGAAAAGAGCCGCCTTTCCGTCCATATATCCAAGCTTTGCCTCGCATACGTCCTCATTTGTTACTTCCATTTCAATAACCTTATTAGGATCGGCATTAACAGGAAGAACTATTGTTTCATCCGGAAGAAGATAAATTGTATCAAAAACGGCCTGAGGTGCTTCGGAATAATCGCTGTTATACTGCGATTTAGCGGCATTTGCGGAATAAACCGAAACAGTTCTCGTCATTGCATTCCATGTAATATCAATATCAAGTCCTTCCGAAATAGCTCTGAGCGGAACATAAACTCTTGAATCAACAATAACAGGTGCAACAGGAATTTTCTTTTCTTTTCCGTTGACCTTCATAATGTCATTGCCTACCGTAAGCTCAATATTTGATGAACCTTCGTCAACAACAACCTTCTGTTCATCTTCCTTCCAGTCTACTTTACACGAAAGCTCTTCGGCAATAAATCTAACCGGAACAAGTGTATAACCATCCGAAATTTTCGCCGACGCACCGTTGATAATTTTTCCGTTTACATAAATAACCGCATCGGAATTCGTTACCGTACCGGCATAAGCATTGAAAGACATAAGCACTGCAAATGCACCGGCAACTATATATTTAAAGCATTTTTTCATCTGAGAACCTCCCCAAAAAACGCATGACTGCATAAAAATAATGTTAATATAATCCTATATAAATAGTAATACATTATTCCTCAATTTTCAAGCAAAAACTAATGAAATTGACAATAAAAAATCGTTAATTTTCACAGTCAGTTTCCCATAAAAATTATATACGGTTAATTCTCAAAAGTTTTTCTTTCGTTTTCTCTCATATAAACTCATATCCTAATGAAATCAGCTTATTTTTAGCATTTTCAAAATTTTCCGTTTTAACCAGCACGTAATCCGTATTGAAGGTTGACACAACGAAAACGCCTATTTTTTCCTCTGCAAGTGCTGCCGATATTTTAGATATTATGCCTATAAGGGAAAAATCAAGTGTCCCTTCTATTCTGAAGGCCGTCCAGCCGTCCTCTCTCTCAATGCAATCTTTCGGAGCTTTTCCCTCTGTACATACCAGAGAAAGCTCCTCATCGGTTTTACCGACAAAACAGTATTCATCACTGAAATCTATTTCATTAATATTTTTTACCTTACATACGGTAAAGCTTTTATTAATCTTTTTTAATATCATATCAACATCTTATTTTATGTCTATCTGACACATCTTCATTGTTGTAAGTGCCGCCTCATGGCTTTCCGGCGTTACTCCGGCACAGCAGCCTGAATCAACCGAAATATGTACCTCCGGCATTTTTGCCTTAAGAAGAAGTGCATTGGAAACAACACAAATATCCGTACAGAGTCCGACAAGCTCAATCTCTATGTCCTCATGACCACTTCTCGCAAACAATATATCCGCAAGATCCGTACTGCCGAAGGTGAGCTTTGTTATCACTTTGGCCTCCGGCATGGCCTCTTTTACTTCATCTCTTATCTTCCAGCCTTCCGTATCTTTTATACAGTGTTCAACAGGAAGATTTTTTCCTTCGGACGTCTCAAGATAATCCGCAAAATGTGTGTCCATCGTCGCATAAATATTCTGCGGCTTATATTCCTTAATTTTTCTGACAACAGCCGGAACAATGGCCTGTGCCTCCTTTGTTCCCAGTGAACCGTCAATAAAATCATTCTGCATGTCTATAACAACAAGTATTTTTTCCATAAATATTACCTTCTTTCTTTATTGCAAAAATAGTAGCACCGCAAAAACCTATTGTCAATATTTCTCATGCAATGAAATTTGCATTGCATACGGACCTTAATAAGGTTATACTAATAAGAAAAAAGGAGCTGTTATAAATGAATCCATTTAATCTTGATATAACCAGAATAGTTAAATACGTATGTATGACAATCGTTGCAATCGTTTCCGTTTCGGTCGGCTGTGCAACTCTCGCAAGAATAGCCGAGGCTCATTTAGAGGCAATATCCGATAAAAACTGGGACGATGAGGAATAAAACGGCTTTTTTAATATAATTGAACTATACTAATTTTTAACGGAGGACAGCTATGGTTTTTTACTTCACCGGAACCGGAAACAGCCGTTATATAGCCGAAATAATCAGCAAAAGACTTGATGACGACATAGTTTCTCTCAATGAAAAAATCAAACAAAATGACTACTCGGAAATTCATTCCGACAGACCTATTGTATTTGTATTTCCGATATACGCATGGCAGATGCCTCATATTGTAAGAGATTTCATAAAAAAGGTGAAATTTTCAGGTACAAAAAAGGTATATTTTATTGCTACCTGCGGAGCCGAAAGCGGAAATGCCGTTCATTTCATAAAAAATCTGTGTTATGAAAAGCATCTGCATTTTATGGGAATTATGACAATTAAAATGCCCGAAAACTATATTGCCCTTTTCTCTACACCGTCAAAAGAAAAAGCTGCGGAAATAGTTTCAGCCGCAAAACCAAAGGCTGTAAAAGCTGCCGGATATATTCTCACAGAGCGTTCCCTTCCCTGCGAAAAGCTCATTTTTATTGACATTGCAAAAAGCTCATTTATAAACAAGTTTTTTTACAATCATATAATAAGTGATGAAAAATTCTTTTCAAAGGACAGCTGTATTGGCTGTGGAAAATGCGTACAGGTCTGTCCTACAAATAATATAACACTTGAAAACAATCGTCCTGTATGGAACGGAAACTGTACACACTGTATGGCATGTATTTCTTTCTGTCCTGTTGAAGCAATAGAATACGGAAAAGCGACAGAAAAGAAAAGACGTTATTATATTAAGGACGGTGAAATACATTGACACTCGAAACTGACAGACTGATTCTCAGAAATATAGTTGATTCAGATGCAGAGGATATTTTCGATTATTCGCATAACGAAGATGTAGGTCCCAATGCCGGTTGGAAACCACACGAAAATATAGAAGAAACAAAGCAGATAATCAATGATGTATTCAAAGACGAGATAAGTATATTCGGAATAATACTTAAGGACACAAAAAAGCTTATAGGCACAATAGGGCTTATCGCCGATCCGAAACGCGAAAATCCCAGAGCAAGAATGCTCGGTTATGCTTTAAGTAAAGATTATTGGGGACTCGGCATAATGACCGAAGCCGCAAAATCCGTAATCAGTTATGGATTTAAAAGTCCCTGTACCGATATAATCACATGCTGTTGTTATTCATACAACAAGCGTTCCCGCAGAGTTATTGAAAAATGCGGTTTTGTCCATGAAGGAACACTCCATGACGGTGAAATGCGTTATGACGGTGAAATATTCGATTTGGAATGTTTTGTTCTCAGCAAATAATTATTTATTTCAACAAATTAATCTAATATATTGACTTTAAAGCAACGTAGTTTTATACTTAATAATGTTTCAGGGCGAGGTGCAATTCCTCACCGGCGGTAATAGACACAATGTGTCTGAGTCCGAGGACCTGTTCAAACAGGTTGATTTGGGTGCGATTCCCGAACCGACGGTATAGTCCGGATAAAGGAACAGAAATATGCGTTCTTTGTGCGTCCCTGTTTTGGTATGCACTTTTTTATTGTTTTTCTGTGCCTCAACTATACCACAATAATATTTCTACATAATCGGAGGTTTAAAACACAATGGAAAGATCGGCAAAAGTAAGAAAACTCACTACAATGGGTATGATGGCGGCTGTATCGATAATTCTTGTTTATCTGATACATTTTCCCATATTCCCGGCAGCATCATTTCTTGAATATGATCCTGCAGACATTCCTATATTTATCTGTACATTTTTATATGGACCTTTAAGCGGATATTTACTTACAGTAATTGTGTCATTTATTCAGGGCTTTACCGTAAGCTCACAGAGCGGCATTATCGGAATTATGATGCATATTTTCGCAACAGGCTTTTTCACAATCGCTGCCGGAAACATATATAACCGCAACCACACAAAGAAAAACGCCATAAAGGCTCTTATTATCGGAGCAATCGTTATGGTTGCTTCAATGTGCGTATGGAACATTATCTTTACACCTATTTTCATGGGTACTCCCAGATCAGTCGTTGCACAGATGATTGTTCCCATAATACTCCCGTTCAATGTAATCAAGTCCGGAGTTAATTCATTTATTACATTCCTTATATATAAGAAAATTTCAAACCATATTCCTCACGGAAATGCACTTAAAGACTGATACATAGAAACAGGCTGTGGAAAATTCCACAGCCTGTTTTTTATACCTTTATTCTATCAGCAACATCCTTACTCAGCGCAACCTGTTTTCCGTTTATACCAACAATAACATTGCCGAAAAAAGATGAAACAACATCAACATCTGCTCCCTGTACAATTCCCATGTCGGCAATAAAATCCCTGCTGATATAATCGCACAAAATCCATTTAATTGTATACAACCCATACTTAGATACATCTGCCAATGAAATCATAAAATCATCTCCCCAACCATAATAAAAACGACTACATAATTATAATTGTTCAATCCCTTTCTTTTTATTTAATTATTTTATTTCCGAAATTAAATATGATCAATCCGGCTACTATAAACGCTCCGCCGACAATCGTTGCCGAGGTCACACTTTCTCCTGCAACAATAAACGCTATCAATGACGTAACAAAAGGAGTAACAAACATATAATTGCTAACGGACGAAGTATGCTCCGCAAGCGAAAAAGCCTTCGACCATGTGCAGTATGCAACAGCCGACGAAAGCACTCCCAATATAAGTATATTCCAAATCTGGTTAAACGGCATTCCCGGAAGCTCATTTAAGGCATTCGGCATAAACACGCACATGAACAACGCTCCCCAGAAAATACTGTATGCAGTTGAGCAAAGCGAAGAATATGTTCTTGTGAGCCTTTTCTGGAATATGTTATAAAGGCTCAAAGCAAATGCCGCTATTATCAGATAAAGTATTCCTTTATTTACCGAAAATCCGCCACTCAGAACCGTAAGCACAAGAACGCCTATAAACGAAACCGCAATGGCACAATACTGCATTTTTGTAAGCTTTTCTTTATAAAATATTCTTGCAAGTATCGCCGTCATAATCGGTGTTGTTGCAACAATAACACTGCTTGTTGATGAATTTACCGTTCTTGAACCGAGATTAAGCATTGTCGCAAATGTAAAAAATCCCGTTGCTCCGGAAAGTGCAAACCAGATCATGTCCTTAGCTTTAGGCGGCTTTATTTTCTGGACAAGCACAACTATAAGCATTGCCAAAGCCGCAACCGCATATCGCAGAAAGCCTATTGCAAACGGTGAAAAATACTTCAGTGCAAGTCTTGTATTAACATATGCAAGCGACCAGAAAAATATTGTTGTCATTGCATACGGATGGAAGCTCTTTTTAAAACTCATTTAAGCTCACCGACCTTTTTGATAAGCTTTTCATATATATTCTTTTTCATCCAAGGCTCGCTCACCTTCTCCATTGCAGTCTTAACATCAAACCACGCAACGCCTTTATTCTCATCTGCTTTTATATGCAGTTCATCATTTTCGTCTGCTTCAAGAAGATATGTAACATTCAGATGCAGATGCGAAGAAACATATTTTCCACGCTTAATATGTCCGTCAACAGTAAGCACTTCTATCGAAAATATCTCCTCCGAAACAGGTCTGATGTGCTTTATTCCTGTTTCTTCAACAGCCTCTTTTATTGCAGTATGAAGAAGATTTTCCTCTCCATCGGCATGGCCGCCTGTCCATGCCCATGAATCATATATATTATGATAAATCATAAGCACCTTGGTTCTGTCTTTATTGACTATCCATGATGATGCGGTAAAATGTGCAACGGTGTTATCTCTCAAAAGATAATTATTGCAGTTATCCATAAACGAAAGCATAAGTCTGCGATCATTTTCCTCCTGCTCACAGCATGGTATATATTCTTTAATTTTCTCGTATAACATAGACTTACTTTCTCCCATACCATTTTTTGTTGTTTTCCACAAGCTCGTAAAATGTAACCGGCTTAAAGTTATTTATATCCACACCGCAGTTAAATGCATCCGGAAGATAATCCCTTATTATCGGAAAAGCCTCTGTTGTTCTGCTCGAATGGATATGTCCGTGTATAAGATAGGATTTTTCCTTATGGAAATGACTGCTTCCTGGCCATTCCAAAAGCGGATAATGGCAGAGCGTAAGAAAAGCATCGTCCAAAAACATATACTCTATGTTTTTTACCGAAACGAAATAATCCTTGTAATTCGGTGTTTTTCTCATCCAGCCAAAATCATGATTTCCTATAAGAAAGTGCTTTTTTCCTTTAAGTCTTTTTAAATAGCATTCCGCATTTATCGGCGGACCGCATACAATGTCGCCGAGTACATATATATCGTCATCTTCTTCAACCGTATCATTCCAACGTGATATTATATATTCATTCATTTCATCTGTATTTTCAAAGCCACGAATTTTTCTCATATCATCGTGGCACAAATGCAAATCCGCAGTAAAATAAAGCATAAAAATCAACTCCATATATTCTTTTTATTATACATCTTCAATTAAAAAATACTATATCGGAAAAGTCAATAAAAAAATGCCGAACAGCTTGTGCGGCTCGGCATTTATAAAACTCAATATCATGATATTTATATAATTATATACAAAACAATATGTGAAAACATCACATTAGAGATGTCTAACATATTCATATAAGTCTAACATTTATTACATTAGTTTTCTATTGATTTTCTAACATCATTCTCATGGTTAAACAGTGTACAGCCTCCGTTATGTACCTTTTCATTCCTGCTTATATCCCGTACATTGCTGAAAAATCTCGATTCAAGCACTTCTTTTATCGAACAGCTTTTCATATTATGTACGGAAAAAGGCGAAAACGGACATGGTTCGGCACTTCCGTCCGGTGCTATATGGAAAAAGCCTCTTCCTGCCGCAAGACAGCCTTCCATATATTCCTCATCACCGGGAAAACAAAGTATTGTCATATCCTTTTTGATTTTCTTAAGCCTCTGTGTTTCGTTGTTGAGCCATTCGGTATCCTTATGAGAAAGCACAAGTCTTTCCGTACCCTTTTCAGCCGGAACATACTCAACATAGAAAACAACTCCGCAGCCTTTTTCTCTTAATTCATTAAGATATTCCTCCGTTACGGCATTGCAGAGATTTTCCGAAGTAACCGTTACCGACACGGCAAAAAGTATTCCTCTCTTTTTCAACTCGGCCATGGTTTTTGCTATGCTTTCGGCAACGCCTGCTCCTCTTCGTATGTCTGTTTGTGCCGAATCGCCTTCCATACTTATTACCGGAATCATATTTCTGTTTTTATCAAAAAATTCGATATATTCATCATCTATAAGTGTTCCGTTTGTAAATACAGGAAAGGCTATATGCTTAAACTCTGCCGCTGTATTCATTACATCTTTTCTTATCAACGGCTCTCCACCGGCAAGAAGTATAAACGAAACACCTATCTCGTCTGCTTCGGTAAATATCTTTTTCCATTCACCAGCTGTCATTTCATCATTTCTTCCGCCTTCTGTGCACATTCCGTCTGCCCTTGCATAACAGCCGATACAATGCAGATTACATTTTGAGGAAATACTTGCAATAAGAAACGGTGGAATATGCAGACCGTTTTTTTCACTTTCCTTTCTCAGCCTTGACGCTCTTGCAAGCGACGGCACAAAACCGGAAATAAATTTAATGCCCTTCAGATTATTGAGATAAAATGCCGATATGGTAGAAGAAATTGATTTAATGCCATGTTCCATATAGCTGTTAAGCTCCATAAAAATCACCCCATTATATTTTCTGTCAAAATATCAATAAACTTAACTCTGTCCTCTCTGTTATACAGATCCAGACCACAGTAGTTTTTTGTTCCTTCAAGATTCAACCCTGTTGACTGCAATGGTATTATTATCTGCATCGCAATTATTTTAAGCTCAAGCTCTGTTTTGCTTTCTCCGAAAATCTGTTTCAAAAGCGGCAGTAATATGATTTCCGTTGAAAAATCACCTTCGGTAAGACATCTTTTTATCAGAAACTTTTCTATCTCCTCATATTTTATTGTTAAATCATAAAATCCGTTGAGCATTGCTTTAAAGCTTTCCTTTTTTGGTTCGGCAAGGCTTTGGGATATTTTTTCCGATGCCTCTTCCGTCATTATTTCCGCAAGTACATCACCTATAAGCTTATCCTTACTTCCGAAATGATAGTTAATAAGCCCGACTCCAATCTCCGCCTGTGCGGCAATGGCACGAACTGTTATTTTATTAATATCAACATCTTTCTCTATCATTTGCCGTACCGTCTGTATTATCTTTTGTTTTGAACCGTCATCATTTTTCATTATATCACCTGTCCGTTTTATTTGAACATGTTCAAATTGAACGTGTTCAGTTTATACCTATATTACACTTCTGTCAATGCTAATTTAAGATTTTCGTAAAAACTTAATTATATGTTTATGATATTATAAAATCAAATGGAGGTAATATATGAAAAGAATATTTAAAATAATTATAATCGGTATTTGTCTTGGCATTGTTCTGATAATAATAAGAAATCTGTTCCAAATAGACGAAAAAGTATTTATGAAAGGATATATAACAGCAGCTATATTGGTAATAATGGCGGCAGTTATCATAAATATTCTGTACTTTATGTATTACCGCAAAAAAATAAACAATGCTGTTGAGCTTTTCAACACCGGCAAAACTCAGGAATTTATATCCGAACTGAACGAAATGCTTAAAAAAGCTAAAGGAAAAGGAGTAAAGAATCTGATAAACCTCAATCTTTCAGCCGGATATATAGAAACAAAGGACTATTTATCTGCAATAGAAATATTGGAAGCATTATCTGAAAAAGAACTTAAACCTGAAAGAATAAAGCTTGTTTACTACATAAATCTCTGTGATGCTTATTTTTACACATCGGAATTTGATAAACAGCTGGATTTATATAATTCACAAAAATCACTTTTTGACAAATACAAATCCGACAATATATACGGCAGAAACATTGCCGAGCTTAACATACTTGTGGCAATAGCCGAAAAACGATATTCGGACGCAAAAGAAATGCTTGTTGCCGCCACAAACACATGGCATGAACAAAAGTATGTTGATTCCTTCAAGCAAATAGGTGAAATTCTTTCAAAAGCAGAAATACAAAATAATTAACAAAAAATATATGAACATAACAAAAGTGCATTCATATCACAAAACGGTTTGAATGCACTTATTTTTTATTATTTAACTATTTTGCCTGTTTTCTTTGTGGTTGTTATGACCTTCTGCGTTGTAACAGTCGGTGTATTCGATGTTCCGGAAGTATCGGTTGATGACGTATCGGTATTTGAACCGCCACCGGATTCTGTGATACCGCTGTCGGTTACCTCAAACGTAAGCGTTATATCCTCTCCCGGTGAAACGGTTTCACCTTTTTTAGGACTCTGGCTTACAACAACTCCGTTTTCATCACCGTTTATTACCGCACCGAGTCCGGCATTCATTATTGCCGCAACAGCCTCGTTATAGCTCCTTCCGAGTACGTTGGGAACCTGAACTGTATTATCTTCTCCGGCAGCCTTGGTTACATAAAGGATTATTGTCGAACCTTCCTGTACTTCGGTTCCGGTATGAGGTGCCGAGCTTGTTACCTGACTGCCTTCGCCGACAACCTGATAATTAAGGTTATTGTTTACAAGATAAGAAATAGCCTCATTTGTTGTATATGTTGTAAGATCATCAAGAACAACAGTATTTTCCTCTGCCGCCTTTGAAGATGTAACCGCCTCTGTTTTTTCTATACCAAGATACTTAATAATGTTTTCAAGCAGTCCTTTAAGCATAGGTGCCGCAGATGCAGAACCTTCTGTATATATAGAAGGCTTATCTATAATTGCGATAGCTATTATCTGTGGATTATCAACAGGAAGAAAGCCTACAAAGGTTACTGTATATTCTTCATTTGAACGGATAGCCTGCTGTGCTGTACCGGTTTTACCGCCGATTGCGTAGCCTTCGATTTTTGCCTTGTTGCCTGTACCTGTATCAATAACCGCCTGAAGATATTTTCTTACGGTATCACTTGTTTCCTTGCTTATTACCTTTCTTATAACAGTAGGGCTTTTTTCATATGTAACATTGCCGTTTGAATCAATAACCTTTGAAACAACATACGGCTGCATAAGGTTACCGCCGTTTATAACGGCAGAAAATGCGTTAAGCACCTGTATTGATGTACAGTTAAATGACTGACCGAAACTCATTGTGGCAAGGTCAACCGGGCCTATTGCGTCTTCTTTATAAAGAAGCGTTGATGCCGATGCTTCACCGGGAAGGTCTATTCCGGTCTTTTCACCAAAACCAAAATCTCTCTGATATTTATAGAAAAGATGTACTCCCATCTTCTGTCCTATATCCATCATTGCAACGTTGCAGGAATTTGCAAGAACGTCCTCAACAGTTTCCGTTCCATGTCCGGATTTCTGCCAGCAGCTTATATCTCGGTCATATACAGTTTTCATACCGTCGCAATAGAAGGTATCCGTTTCGGATATAACTCCTTCGTCAAGAGCCGCCGCAACAACCATCGGTTTAAATATAGAACCCGGTTCAAATGTATGAGAAATATTGAAGTTTGTCCAACTATCATAAAGATAGTTAAACTGTTCCTCATCGGACATTTCACTCCACTGTGATGCAAAAGCCTCCGTTGTATTAACCTTTGTAGGATCGGAAGGATTATTGGCATCAAAGGTCGGAGAATCCGCCATTGCATAAACCTCGCCTGTGTTCGGGTTCATAACAAGAACAGCCGCATGCTGTGGATTGTAATCGGCAATGGCCTTCTGAACTGCCTGTTCGGCATACTGCTGTATTGTATAGTCCAATGTGGTTACTACGGTTGAACCGTCCTGTGCATCTATCGTCTGTATAATGGCAGAACTGCTTCCGTCGTATGTCTTAAACTCTCGTCCGTTTACACCGGAAAGCTCTGTATTATATTCGCTCTCCAGTCCCCATGAGCTGTCTCCTCGTATAAAACCGATTACATCGGCCGCAACCGTTCCGAGCGGATAGCTTCGCTTTGTATCGGCACCGAAAACTATACCTTTAAGCTTATAGCTTTCTATCTGTTCCTTCTGTTCACGGGAAAGCTTCTTTGCAAGCACCTTCCAATGTGTGTCCTCTGCCGGTTTTCCGTTAGCATCAAGAATTGTATAGCTCTTAAGTGTGTTATAATCAAGGCTTACAAAATCAAGCTGTGAAAGAGTTGTAAGCGTTTTTTCTATTTCTTCGGAATCATACTGAACAAGCACTCTTACGTCCATAACAAGGTCGTAAACTCTTGTGGAGACCGCAAATGCCTGATTATTACGGTCAACTATCGATCCTCTGTTGGCAACTATCGTTGAATCGTAATTTTCCGTCTGCTGTGATTTTGCCGCATTTTCGTATTCTTCGCCCTTTACGATTTTAAGAAAAGCAATTCTTAAAAACAAAACCGAAAGAAGTACAACAGCAGCTAAAAGGATAATCCTTTGACGTTTTATCCTTCTGTTTTTCTGTATTCTGTTTTTTGACAACTTTATCAATCCTTTCGGACGTTAGAGAAAAATTCTTTAACAAGCTCCGCGTCTACCTTAACATTATCCTGTGAATCATCATCATACTGAACTGTGTAGCTCTGTTCGGGTACAGTTATTGTTCTTATCTGATAACTCTGAGGTTCCGTCATTCCAAGCTCATTAATTGCTCTGTCCTCGATATATTCAAGATTAATCGTATCACTGATTTCAGATGAAAGAACAATGTTCTCATTCTGTATTGTACTAAGATCATTTCTTAGCTGTTGTATTGAATATCTCATTTCAGCAACGGAAGAAACTCCTATTATGGAAACAATACAGCCGGCACAGAAAATAACGGCGGAAGCCGCAAGCATAACAAGCTGTTTTGCATTAAGGCGTGCCTCTGCTCTTTCCATCTTTATTCTTTTTTTACGTCTTTCTTCCATTAAAATACGTTTATTTTCTTCCTGTATTCTTTTTTCAAAATTTATATCATAAGCGGCTGTTCCCGCATTATAACCACTATATTTTTTTCTTTCCGAAAAATCTGTATATGCTATTTCTCTTTCACGCATATTTACAGCCCCCAAAATTATATTCTCTCAAGTATTCTGAGCTTTGCACTTCTCGATCTCGGATTAAGCTCAAGCTCTTCATCGGAAGGAAGTATAGGCTTCCTTGTTATAACCTTTCCGTCCGGTTTTTTTCCGCATACACACACCGGAAATTCCGGCGGACATACGCACGGATTTTCATGTCGTTTCATTGCGTTTTTAATAATTCTGTCCTCAAGCGAATGGAATGTTATTATGCACAGCCTTCCGCCGGGATTAAGTAATGCCACCATATCGTCAACAGTCTTGTCCAATATGGCAAGCTCTCCGTTTACTTCTATTCTGATTGCCTGAAAGGTTCTTTTTGCCGGATGAGGACCGTCACGCCTTGCTCCCTTGGGAACGGCTTTCTTGATTACCTCAACGAGCTCATAGGTTGTTTCAATAGGCTTTATTGCTCTCTCCTGCACAATGAACTGTGCAATTCTTTTTGCCCATTTTTCCTCACCATATTTGAATATTATGTCATTAAGCTCTTTTTCGCTCTTTTCGTTTACGACGTTCCATGCAGAATATTCATTTTCACGGTTCATTCGCATATCAAGAGGCGCATCGTGCATATATGAAAAACCTCTGTCTGCCTCATCAAGCTGATATGACGAAACACCAAGGTCCAACAGAAATCCGTCTGCCTTTTCAATGCCGAGATTGTCAAGCACTTCTCTTACATTATAAAAATTGCTGTGAACGGCTGTAAAAACATTCTTATACGGTTCAAGTCTTTTTGATGCCGCCTGTATTGCGTCTGTGTCCTGATCTATTCCTATAAGACGGCCCGTTGTAAGCTTTGCGGCTATATGACTGCTGTGGCCGCCGCCGCCCAATGTACCGTCAACATATATTCCGTTTTCTTTAATATTCAGTCCTTCTATACATTCGTTCAAAAGAACCGATATATGATTAAATTCCAAAATTTATCCCTCCGTAAGAGTCAGCGGCAATATACCGTAACAGCTGTCAATCAGATACCGAAAAGTCCCATTGATTCAACAATGCTGTCGTCAAGGTTATCAGGATTGCATTCTGCCTCCCAGTTATCCTTGCTCCAGACCTCTATCTTTGTTCCGACACCGGCCGAAACAACCTCTTTTGTCAGTCCGGCATGGTTTCTTAAGCTCTGCGGTATAATTATTCTGCCCTGATTATCTGTGTCACATTCGACAGCTCCGGACAGGAAAAAACGTGTAAATCGTCTTGCATTGGCATTGGCAAGCGGAAGCTCACGAAGCTTATTTTCGAAAATCTCCCATTCGCTTCTCGGATATATATAAAGGCACTTATCTATTCCTTTGGTCATAATAAAATGTTCACCGAGCTCTTCCCTGAATTTTGCAGGCACAATAAGTCTGCCCTTAGCATCAAGGCTGTGCGAATACTCACCTATGAACATTTTTATCACCTCCGGAAACAAATTAATGACCTGTAATGCCATGCAATAGATTAGCTTCACCCTAATCTGCCTCATATACACCACTTTTCACCACTTACAACCATTATATAAAAAAGAAGCTTAAAAAACAAGTATTCACCAAACAAATTATTTATTAAAAAATTACTTATATGTACATAATTTTTAGTCATTTTTGTCTGACATTTTCTATATCAAATCCAAATAAACTTACGCCGTATTTTTTGCAATAAAATAAGGATACAACCTAATAAAAGGCGTATCCTTAATGAACAAATTAAATTCATTTTATTTAAATAACAGCTCCGCAATATGCTTTGTGTTCATTCCGCCAAGCTCAAGTCCTTCATGGCAATAATGACAGTAGCACACAACCGTATCCGTTGTAAACTGTTTACAGTAATCCTCCATTATTTTCTTCTGCTCTTCCGGAGTATGCGGTTCAAATTTTCCGACAGCACCGTCAACATAATGCTTTGGTGCAAGAGTAGGATTTCTCTTAGGCTGAGGTCTGTAAAGCGATATTCCGCAGAAATCGGTTTTCTCGAAATTGTCCTTAAGCTCAACAAATTCAATATTCATCTTTTTAAGCAGCTCTCTTACAGCCTTCTGTTCATCAATTCTTTCCTTTGCTCTCCAGCAGTCCTGAATTGTTACCTTCATTCCGCTATAATCGGGATAAACAAATTTATCATCGGAAAGAATAAGCTCCCAAAGTGACGGAACATTTACTCCCGGTTTTGTTTCTTCAATTATATTTGAACAGTTATGGCAGAGTGAATATACTGTATCGCCGGCTTTAAAATCCGCACAATCCGGCAATGCAAGCCAATCTGGACGGTGTTTTTCGGGCACTCTCTGCGCAATCTCGTCAAGCTTATAATTCGGAACACAACAGCGGACAATGGTCATACCGTATCTTTCCCTTATGTACTTCTGTATTTTAGCGCTTATTTCAGGAAACTTAGGCGTAAAAACACAGCTTGCAATATAATATTCACTCATAATCATAACCTCCTAATATAATATTTTTATCATTATAACACATAAAAAAACCGCAGAAAATAAATTCCGCGGTTTATATAAAAATATTCTTTATATAGCGGAAAGGTTCGGAAAACAATAGTCATGACTTTCGTAAACGAAAGTTGCTTCGCAACTGTGCCATCTTGCACAGTCAGTGGTTTTCCGAGTGAAATCCGCCGATGGAACGAGCTATTCACACTTCTGTTTAAACAAGTCGAAATTCTGATTTCTCCTTAGTTTTTTATGCTCCGAAGTTGCCTCTGAGTACTGTCTGATAATCGCCCTTTTCATCCATTGCGCTTACCAAAACGTGACCGTTTTCCCAATCTGCATATACTATACATACATCATAATTACCGTCGCCGTTAATGTCGTAAACGCCGTTTATAACTATATTCTGGTTGTAATGCATATAAGCATTTTCCTCGCCCTCAAAAGGTCTTATTTCGCTGAAAACAGGCTTTGCACTTCCGTTATCGTCCACAAACAATGCAACGGCATAGCTGCCGATTCCGTCAGTTTCCTTTGTTCCGTCCTCAACAAAGCTGGGAACATAATTTTCATTCTTAGGTGTGTTTGCCGCAACGATCTGTTCAAGCTTTCCATCGCCGTCAAAATCAGCCTCAAAGCACTGTGTTAAATTAGGTGCTGTTGTAATTCCGTTCTTTTCAAGATATTCTTTAATTGCATTTTTCGAAGCTTCGCTTGGCTTAGCCTTTGTATTTACATTTTCAGGTGCAATGTTTTTGTCTGTGCTTACAGATACATTGTCAAAGTTGTCGTTATCGTATGAAAAACGTGAATAGAATGCGTACTGGGGGAAGTCAAGCTGTGCTAAAGCACTGTCCTTATCAACGGGCATTTTAATGCTTCTTGAGCCATCCTCGCCCTCTGTCGAAAAGTTGTCCATACCGTCATTGCCATATCCACCGTAATAGATAAGCGTATCGCCCTTACCCTCAAGCTCCTCGTTGTACCACATATTGTAGCCATCGACAGAAAGAACCTCTCCTATTTTATATTGATGTCCACTGTTTTCGTCCATATTTCCGTCAACATCGTTATGAGATACCCACTGGCCGTTTTCCCAGCTTCCTGCAAGTATTCCGCCTACAAAGCAGTATACGGGTGCCTCTCCGTTTCCTTCGGTTTTATTTGCCGTGTTGTTTCCATTATTCGCTCCCGAACAACCTGTGATTGCAAGCATTGCCGCAACAACCGGAATAATAATTTTTTTCATTTGGTTTACTCTCCTTTCATTTTCCTTATTTTAACCGCATAAATCCCATTAAACAATATACTTATGTAAAACGAAAGATAAAATTAAGAAAATATTTTGCTATAAAACCCGTTATACATTTTAACAATAAAGCTATTCCATTAAACAGCTTTTTAGTGTATAATACTGATATAAGATATTAAAATAAATACAAAGCAACTTTTCTATTGTATATATTGCATAATTTAATCAGCTATGTTTTGCACTTGTTTCACAATCAATTTTTGTACACAATTTAAATTTGCGTCATTTTGTACTTTTATAGAAACATATTTTGTTCAACCTGTATAAAGTTTGATTTAAGTCTTTTTTTGTGTTGACTAAATTCAAATTTGGTTTATAATTTATTTAAGTATTAAGTATCATGTATACATCATACTTTGATTTTAAAAATTATTTACCTACTATATGGAAAGGAGACATAATATGAAAACAATTAAGCTTCCATATTACAAAGAAACAGTAGATCTTCACGTTGACGAAGCAAATTTAAAAGCAGTCATTACAGCAAAAATGCACGAATACAAAGCAGCTAAAGGCGAGGCTGAGCTTGTTGAGGACGCTCTTGATAACCCTATCGGCTCCAAAACTCTTACTGAGCTTGCTGTCGGAAAGAAAAACATCGTTATCGTTACAAGCGACCACACAAGAGCCGTTCCCAGCAAAATTACACTTCCCATTCTTCTCAGAAGAATCAGAGAAGGTAATCCCGATGCAGACATTACAATCCTCATCGCAACAGGCCTTCACAGACCTACAACAGAGGAAGAACAGCGTAAAATGTTCGGCGATACTATCGTAGACAACGAAAAGATCGTTGCTAACGATGCTTTCAATCCTGAGCAGTTTGTTAAATTAGGCGATCTTCCTTCCGGTGCAGAATTCTATGTAAATAAGATTGCCGCTGAGGCAGATCTTCTTATAACAGAAGGCTTTATCGAGCCTCATTTCTTTGCAGGCTTCTCAGGCGGAAGAAAGAGTATTCTTCCCGGCATCTGTAACTCAACAACAGTAAATGAAAACCATTGCTTCAAGGCTATTTCAAGCCCTTACGCAAAGACAGGCGTTCTCGAGAACAACCCTATCCACAAGGACATGGTCGTTGCCGCAAGAACAGTAAACGTACAGTTTATACTTAATGTTGCTCTTGATGCAGAGAAAAAAGTTATTGCCGCATTCGCAGGCGATCTTGAAGAAGCACATGAAAAAGGCGTTGAATTTATCCGTAGTCTTTCACAGTGCGAAACTATCCACGGAGACATCGTTATTACATCAAACGGCGGATATCCTCTTGACCAGAACCTCTATCAGAGCCCCAAGGGAGCTTCAACAGCTGAGGTTTATGCCGGCGATGACGGTGTAATCATTATGGTTTGCTCATGCTGTGACGGTATGGGTGGTACAAACTTTGAAAGACTCATAACTCTCGGTACTCCCGAAGAAATCGACGAATATCTTTCAAAGATTCCCGCTGACCAGACTATCGCAGAGCAGTGGTGCCCTCAGATCTATTCAAGAATACTCAAGAAACATAAATTAATTCTTGTTACAACCTTCCTTGACCCTGAGCTTGTCAAGAAAGCAAATATGATTCCTGCCAAAACTCCCGATGAAGCACTTGAAATTGCTTATCAGATAAAAGGCAGAGATGCTAAAGTAGTAGTTGTACCTGACGGTGTCAGCGTACTTGCAGTATAAAATCCTAAATAATGAAAGGAGTAACAAAAACATGAGTCTTAATTTAGCACTTAAAGTTACAGATTTGGACAATGTTGCAACCATCTTTGCAAATGGCATCACAGACGGAACTGAAGTAGAAATCCGTGACAAAAAAGGTCAGTCTGACTTTACAAAGGTAATCGGAGATGTACCCTACGGCCACAAAATCGCCGTAAGAGACATCAAAAAAGGCGAGCTCATCATCAAATACGGTGAAGAAATCGGTATCGCAACAAAGGACATCAAAAAAGGCGAATATGTTCATGTTCATAACCTCGACAGTATGCGTGGACGTGGAGACTGGAAAGATTGATCTAACCGAAATACTATCATTTCTAATTACGAAAGGAGATATTAACTATGGAATTTATGGGTTATGTACGTCCTGACGGAAAAGTCGGAGCTCGTAACTATGTAGCAATTATTCCCAGTGTTACTTGTGCAAATGACGTAGCAAACGCTATTCATCGTCAGGTACTCGGCACTGTAACATATTTACATCATCAGGGCTGCTGTCAGCTTCCTCCTGATCTTGAAAGAGTAACAGATACACTTATCAGCATCGGCTGCAGCCCCAACGCTGCCGCTGTATTAATCGTAAGCCTTGGCTGTGAAGGTACAGACCATGAGCGTATGGTTAAAGAAATTTCCGCAACAGGAAAACACGTTGAAATTATACACATCCAGGAGCTTGGCGGCGTAAGCAAGGCTATCCAGGTTGGTACAGACATCGCAAGACAGCTTGTTATTGAGGTTTCCGGACTTCAGAGACAGCCCGTTGACGTATCAAACATCGTTATGTCAATCAAATGCGGCGGTTCAGACACAACAAGCGGTATGGCATCAAACTGCGTAATCGGTTATGTTGCAGATAAACTTGTTGACCTCGGTGCAACAGTTATCTTCGGTGAAACAACAGAATTCATCGGCGGCGAGCACCTTCTTGCAAGAAGAGGTGTTAATAAAGAAGTCGGCGATAAGATTTTCGAAATCGTTAACAACATGGAAACAAGAGCAAAATCTCTTGGCTGTGATATGAGAAAGGGTCAGCCTACTCCCGGTAACATTGAAGGCGGTCTTTCAAGTATCGAAGAAAAATCACTCGGTGCTATCATGAAATCCGGTACAAAACCTATCCAGGGCGTTCTTGAGTATACCGAAAGAGTTACTAACCAGAAAGGTCTTTGGATCAAGGATACTCCCGGTCGTGAGCCTGAAATCCTTACAGGTATGGCAGCAACAGGCGCTCAGTGTATGATGTTCTCAACAGGACGTGGAGCTCCGCAGGGATTCCCCAGCATGCCTGTTATCAAGATTTGCGGTAACCCTAATACATACACAAGAATGGAGCAGGATATGGACATCAATGCCGGCTTAATTCTTACAGGCGACAAGACTATCGACCAGGTTGGCGAGGAAGCTTTCGCAAGACTTCTTGACACATTAAGCGGAAAGATGACTAAGAACGAAGCTATCCAGTACTGTACATCAATCGATATTCACTGTCTCGGACCCGTTATCTAAGCATATTATTCTCTTAAATAAATGAAAATTACCCCTGTGAGTTTGTCCTGTTTTTCAGTTTCAGAAAGCTCGCAGGGGCTTTTTCTTGCCATAATACAGCAACAAAAAGCCGGTACAAAAGTATTATAAAATTATTATATCGGATAAATTGCTTTTTTATAAAAGCATAGTTTTGTCAAAATATAATATTAAAAGCAATCATAATAAGCAGAGTTTTTATTCATTACGCTATATTGTACTTATTTTAATACTTTATACCGTTTGAATTTTAATGTTGACAAACTATTTTTTAGTCTTTATACTTAGTGTCAATTCAAACACTTAATTTCAGCAGACTATAATTCACGAAAGGAGATCAATCATCATGTTCAATACTATGTTCGCAAATGTCATTATTAGCATTATTATCCTCATCATTGATGAGGCTATTTGTGTTGGTAAAAAGCGAATTGGTATTAATATGACGGCATTGATTTAAAGCGAATTACTTTTACGAAGCCCTCACAGCCAATACGCTGTGAGGGCTTTTTTGTTTTCAAAATTACATGGAGGATTAAGGATATGTTTTTAAAAGGCAGTGAAATAGTTATGGAGGTTCTTCTGGAACAGGGAGTAGATACGGTTTTCGGTTATCCGGGAGGACAGGTTTTAAATATATATGACGCATTATACAAATATCAGGACAGAATTCACCACGTACTTACCGCTGATGAACAAGGAGCGGCTCATGCGGCAGACGGTTACAGCCGAATAGGAAAAAACATCGGCGTATGTATCTCCACCAGCGGCCCCGGAGTAACAAACCTTATGACCGGACTTGCAACAGCCCATGCAGATTCAATACCGATGGTTGCAATAACAGGAAATGTTCCTACCGAGCTTCTCGGAACCGACTGCTTCCAGGAGGTCGCAACAATCTGTTTGACAATGCCGGTAACAAAGCATAACTTCATCATCAAAAACATTGATGACCTTGCCGACACAATCAGAGAGGCATTCAGACTTGCCAAAAGCGGACGTCCAGGACCGGTGCTTGTGGACATTCCGAAAGACGTACAGACAGCAACAGTTGAATACACACCACAGCCTGCTGTTAAAAAAGATTGTCCACCCTGCCCTTCCACAGAGCTTCTTAATGAGGCAGTAAAGCTGATAAACGAAAGCAAACGCCCTATCCTCTATTGCGGAGGCGGAGTTATAAACGCCGACTGCTCCGAAAGCGTAACAGAGCTTGCCGAAAAGGCAGACGCATATGCAGCATTCTCAATGATGGGACTTACGGCAATGGACAGCAAAAGTCCACGTTATCTCGGAATGAGCGGTATGCACGGATCATACGAAGCCACAACGGCACTTGATAAAGCCGATGTGATAATCGCCGCCGGAGTAAGATTTACCGACAGAGCAACAGGAAACAAAAACAGATTTGCGGAAAATTCAAAAATAATCCATCTCGACATCGACTACGCAGAACAGAGAAAAAACATCAACTCATATTTAAATATATGCGGTGATTTGGAAGCCTCACTAAAGTACCTTACAGAACACATTGAACAAAAAAACAATTTACAATGGCACACAGAGGTTGAGGCAATGAAGGAAGTAAGCTGCACAAGACCAAAAACAGATAAGCTTCTTCCCGAAACAGTGCTTGCCACAGTAAACAAATTTGCGGCAGACGACACACCGGTAGCAACCGATGTAGGTCAGCATCAGATGTGGACAGCACAGTATTACAAATTCAGAAAGCCGAGAACATTCATTACAAGCGGCGGTCTCGGAACAATGGGATTTGGTCTTGGCGGTGCAATCGGTGCCTGTATGGCATCGGGAAAACAGACAGTACTTATAACAAGCGACGGCAGTTTCGGAATGAACTTAAACGAGCTTGCAACAGCAGTTTCACAGAACCTTCCGCTTGTTATAGTAATAATGAATAACAAACGTCTCGGAATGATAAGACAGTGGCAGACAAGATTTTACGGAAACAGATTTATGGCAACCATACCGGACAGAAAAACCGATTTTGTTAAACTGGCAGAGGCCTTCGGTGCATACGGTATGAGAGCAGAAAACGAAGCCGATCTTGAATCGGCAGTCAAAAAAGCTTTTGAACTGAAATCAACGGTTGTTATTGAATGTTTAACGGACAGCAATGCAGATGTCCTTCCTATGATACCACCCAACGGTTCAGCAGATAATATAATGTTACAGTAAAGGAGTTGTTTAAAATGAACAGTAAATTCGCAGTTTCACTTATGGTTAAAAATCCTTCAGAGGTTCTTACAAGAATTTCCTCACTTATGACACAGAGAAATTTCGTTATTGATACCTTTTCTCTCGGCGAAACAGAAAAATCGGGATATGCAAGAGTTACTATCACAATTAAGGGCGATGAGCATCAGAGAGAACAGCTCCTTAAACAGCTTTCAAAGCTCTATGATGTAAAAAAAGCCGAGCTTTTAGAGCCGGACAACACAATAATGCGTGAACTTATGATAGTAAAAGTAAATACCTCCGGCAGACTCAGAGAGGTTCTCGACACAGCCGCCGTATACAAAAGCAAAATACTTGATATGTCACCCAGCTCTGTATGTATGGAGCTTACAGGAGAAACAGGAAAGCTTGATGCCTTTCTTAACTGCATAAGAGATTACGGCATACTTGAATGCTGCCGAACAGGTCTTGTGGCACTCGAAAGAGGTACAAACTGTCTCTTTGACACAGCAACAGCATAATTAAATATGTTAACTATATAAATGAAGAAATTTTAAAAAAATAAATAATTAAAAATCTATTATATAAGAAAAAGGAGAAAAATTATTATGGCTAAAATGTACTACACAGAGGATGCAGAAAGAAAATATTTAGAGGGAAAGAAAGTAGCTGTTATCGGATACGGAAGTCAGGGACATGCCCATGCACTCAACCTTAAGGAAAGCGGTTTTGATGTAAGAGTCGGTCTTTACGAAGGCTCAAAGAGCAAAGAACGTGCAGCGGCAGCCGGACTTAAGGTTATGAATACAGATGAGGCAGTTAAAGAAGCCGACCTTGTTATGGTTCTTGTAAACGACGAAACACAGGCTAAGCTTTACAACAACGACATCAAGCCTTATCTCAAAAAAGGTGCTACACTCGCCTTTGCACATGGTTTCAATATCCACTACGGACAGATCGTTCCTCCTGCCGATGTTGACGTTATCATGGTTGCTCCAAAAGCACCCGGTCACACAGTAAGAAGTACATATCTTGACGGTTTCGGCGTTCCTATGCTTATCGCAGTATACCAGGACGCAACAGGAACAGCAAAACAGACCGCCCTTGCCTATGCAGACGCTATCGGTGGAACAAGAGCCGGCGTTCTTGAAACTACATTTAAAGAAGAAACAGAAACAGACCTTTTCGGTGAACAGGCAGTTCTCTGCGGTGGTGTATGTGCCCTTATGAAGGCAGGCTTTGATACACTTGTTGAGGCAGGCTATCAGCCCGAAAGTGCATATTTTGAATGTATGCACGAAATGAAGCTCATCATCGACCTTGTTGTTAAAGAAGGTATGTCATTCATGAGAAATTCAATCAGCGACACAGCCGAATACGGCGATTACACAGCAGGCCCGAGAGTAATCACAGACGAAACAAGAAAAGCAATGAAAGGAATACTCAGCGACATCCAGCAGGGTAACTTTGCTAAGGAATGGATACTTGAAAACCAGGCAAACAGACCTCACTTCAATGCAATGAGAAGAATGCAGAAGGAACATCTTTCAGAAACAGTAGGCGCAGAGCTCAGAAGCCACATGCGAATGAAATAATAAATTTAAAGGTAAAGGAGGAAAACCCATGTTAAGCGATTCAGTAAGAAAAGGCGTAGACGCAGCACCGAGAAGATCACTTTTTAATGCTCTCGGTTTCACAGAAGAAGAAATGAATAAGCCGCTTGTCGGCATTGTAAGCTCACATAACGAAATTGTTCCGGGACATATGAACCTTGACAAAATTGTTGAGGCTGTAAAGCTCGGAGTTGCAATGGCAGGAGGAACACCCGTTGTGTTCCCTGCTATCGCAGTATGCGACGGCATTGCAATGGGACATGTCGGAATGAAATATTCACTTGTAACAAGAGAGCTTATTGCCGACTCAACCGAGGCTATGGCAGTTGCACATGGCTTTGATGCACTTGTTATGGTTCCCAACTGTGACAAAAATGTTCCCGGCCTTCTTATGGCTGCGGCGAGAATAAATGTACCGACTGTATTCGTAAGCGGCGGTCCTATGCTTGCCGGAAGAGTCGGCGGAGAAAAAACAAGCCTTTCAAGCATGTTTGAGGCTGTCGGTGCATATCACGCCGGACTTATTGATGACAACAAGCTTTTAGAGTTTGAGAAAAAAGCCTGTCCTACCTGCGGTTCATGCTCCGGAATGTATACAGCCAACAGTATGAACTGTCTTACCGAAGTGCTTGGCATGGGACTTAAAGGAAACGGAACAATACCGGCAGTATATTCGGAAAGAATACGTCTTGCCAAAGAAGCCGGAATGGCAGTAATGAAGCTTCTTGAAAAAGATATAAGACCAAGAGATATAATGACAAAAGAGGCATTTATGAATGCACTCACAATGGATATGGCACTCGGATGCAGTACAAACAGTATGCTTCATCTTCCGGCAATCGCCAACGAATGCGGAATTGTTCTCAGTCCCGAGGTTGCAAACGAAATAAGCGACAGAACACCTAACCTTTGTCATCTTGCTCCTGCCGGACACGCATATATCGAAGAGCTTAACGAAGCCGGCGGAATATATGCGGTTATGAACGAAATAAACAAGCTCGGTCTGCTTAACACAGACTGCATGACCGTAACAGGCAAAACCGTCGGAGAAAACATAAAGGACTGCAAAAATCTCAACACAAACATAATCCGTCCTGCCGAAAACCCGTACAGCAAGACAGGCGGTATAGCAGTATTAAAAGGAAACCTTGCTCCCGAAAGCTGCGTCGTAAAGCGTTCGGCCGTTGTAGAGGAAATGCTTGTACATGAAGGCCCGGCAAGAGTATTTGACTGCGAAGAAGATGCCGTTGCCGCAATCAACGGAGGAAAAATCCATGCCGGAGATGTCGTTGTTATCCGTTACGAAGGACCTAAAGGCGGCCCCGGAATGCGTGAAATGCTCTCTCCTACCTCCGCAATCGCCGGAAGAGGTCTCGGTAGCAGCGTTGCACTCATCACAGACGGACGTTTCAGCGGTGCAAGCAGAGGCGCATCTATCGGACATGTATCTCCGGAGGCAGCAGTCGGCGGAAACATCGCTCTTGTCGAAGAAGGCGATATAATAAAAATCAATATCCCCGAGCATACAATAAATGTTGATGTTTCCGATGAGGTTCTTGCAGAAAGACGCAAAAACTGGACACCTAAAAAGCCTTCAATAACAACAGGCTATCTTTCAAGATATTCCGCTCTTGTAACAAGCGGAAGCCGTGGTGCTGTGTTGGAATATAAAAATTAAACCATCTATTTAATCCTACCCCATATTGCCAGCAGAATAATCAGGAATATTACATTTGATGCGGTAAACATCTTAAAGTATTCCCCTTTATTCTGCGGCATTTTTCTTGCAATAAACCTATATGAAATCAGACTTGCCATTGAGGCAATAAGTGTGCCTAATCCACCTATATTCGTTCCTATAACCAATGCCCTTATATCATCGGTAAATCCAGAAAGCAATAATGCTGCCGGAACATTACTTGTTATCTGTGATGCAGCAACAGAAACAATAACTTCCCTACCATATAATATTTTCTTTAACCATTCAGAAAACAAAGGAATACGGCCTATATTCCCTATAAATATAAAAAAGGCTGTAAAAGTTAAAAGAAGCGAATAATCAATTTTTATGAGTGTTTTTTTATCTGAAAACAAAGTGCATAACAAAACAATCGCAAACACTATATAGTATGGCAAAATATGTATAACACACAGCAAGCATACCATAAACAAAATTATATAAAGCACAATAATTTTATAATCAGCCGTTACTATTTCTTTTTTATTATTTATCACAAGCTTTTCTTTTTTTCTACGAAAAAAACATACGCACCATATAGTAAGCAATATTAATGATGCAAATGTATACGGAAATGTAATCCTCATAAATTCAATAATGCTCATTTTGCTTTTACTGTAAAGATATAAATTCTGCGGATTTCCTATAGGTGTCATCATACTTCCAAGATTTGCCGCAACCGTCTGCATACAAACAATGGTCGGCACAAACTTATTACGTGTTTTTTCGTCTACATTGTCCATTATAGCAAATGTAAACGGAACAAATGTCATCAACGAAACATCATTAGTAATAAACATACTTCCAAAAAAGCATAAACCTACAAGAACAAAAACAATCTGAAGTATTCCACCGGCATGTGTAATCATTTTCTGTCCCATTCTGTCAAAAACGCCATGTCTTTGCAAGCCTGCCATAACTGTCATCAATGAAAATAAAATAGCAAGTGTACGAAAATCTATATAACTGATATACTGTTTATCGGGACGAACAAAAAATGCAGATATAACGGCAAGGACTATTGCAACAGAAAGAACTGTTTCCTGTTTTATAAAATGCTTTAAGCTCATATTAAACACCTCTTAAAAATTAATATAACAAATAATATTTTATATAAAAAATCAATTTATTCAAGATATTTTATATTTCATACAAACAAAAACCGCAGGTCATTCTAGATCTGCGGTTTCCGTTAAAGGGGAATTCATTCATATATCATCTATGTAAACAACTTAATGGTTGTATGCGATTATCTGAGCCACATAACCGAAAGCACCGGCACAAGCATTGCCGAAGGTATACATACGGCTGTTGAACAGATAACAACTGTTTTTCGGAGATTAAACTCACTTTTTATCAATGCACGCATTGCCGAAAGTGACGCAATACCGATTGCCGCTCCGAGAGTATTTAATATAACGTCTGTTATATCTGTAACTCCGATAGCAAGAACAAATTGTATCAGCTCATATACCAAACTCAGTGCAGCACCAAGCATTATTCTTGAGCTGATACTTGTGTTCTTGAGTATCATGCTTGTGAAAATGCCAAAGGGGATAAAAATTATTGCATTTCCTATTATCTCAAACATACTGTATGGTTTTCCTACTATTATATCCACAAACGGGATAAGGTTGATTTTTCTGCTGCCGACTATTGAATAAAACTCCGACGGCATAACCGACTTAAAGAGGATAATCCATGTCATTGCAAGTATATAAAATACAAACAATCCAAATATAGCTTTATCATAAATATCTTTCTTTTTCCACATGTCCAATCCTCCGTTTCGTCTTGATTTATTTTATGAATCAAGTATAACAAAGGATTTTTAAAAATATATGTATGTAAGCTTTAATATTAATTACAACAATCTTAAAAAAATCTGACGAATTCTCTCGAAATTCTTAAGCTGTTCTAATAATTGCGTTTTTGAACAGAAAATAGCCCCAATCAACTAAGATTGAGGCTAAATCTGTTATTCCGCTATTGCTTTTTTAAGTATATCTATTCCTTTTTTGAGTACATCAAAATCAATATTGAGTGCCGGAAGAAGTCTTACCTTATCCTTTGCCGTAAGCACAAGCAGTCCGTTATCCATACAGGTTTTTAAAACATCACCGGCAGGCTTTTTACATTTAATACCTATCATAAGGCCCATTCCCGTAACTTCTTCAACTCCGTCTGCTTTTCCAAGCTCATTAAATATATATACTGATTTTTCACGAACCTCTGCGAGAAGCTTGTCATCTATTCTTTCGATTATGGAAACCGCACCGGCTGTGCTGACCGGATTTCCGCCAAAGGTTGAGCCATGAGAACCGGGTGTAAATATATCCTTAACCTTTTCACCAAGCATAGTTGCTCCGAGAGGAAGGCCGCCGCCGATGCCCTTTGCTGTTGAAACAATATCCGGCATAACATCATAATTCATATATGAATAAAGCATACCGCTTCTGCCGTTGCCTGTCTGCACCTCATCAACAATCATAAGCATATCGTTTTCTTCCGTAAACTCTCTTACGGCTTTAACAAACTCTTCTGTAAGCGGACAAACACCGCCTTCGCCCTGTATAATTTCCACCATAACGGCTATACATTTATTTTCCTTTGCAAGACGTTTTACATCTTCTATATTGTTTGCCTCGGCATAAACAAAGCCTTCTGTAAAAGGTGTAAACTCCTCATGGTAATGCTCCTGTCCTGTTGCGGCAAGAGTTGTTATTGTTCTGCCGTGAAAACTATTTTTTAATGTAATAATTGTTGAATGTCCATCACCGTATTTCTGAAAAGCATATCTTCTTGCCGCTTTTATTGCACATTCGTTTGCCTCTGCTCCCGAATTTGAGAAAAATACCTTTTTCATTCCGGTTTTTTCGCAAAGCAGCTCTGCAAGCTTAGTACAAGGCTCAGTATAGTAAAGATTTGATGTATGCTGAACCTTCTCTATCTGGTCTATTACAGCCATTTTCCAGACCTCGTCATTTACTCCGAAAATATTTACACCTATTCCACTTCCGAAATCTATATATTCTTTTCCGTTTTCATCAACAAGTATTGAGCCATGTCCGTCAACAATGCTTATCGGAAAACGTCCGTAAGCATGAGCAACATATGTATTATCTCTTTCTATTGTATTCATTTGTTTTCCTCCCTTACAAACATTGTTCCGACACCTTCATCGGTAAGCATTTCCATAAGTATCGCATGAGGCTTTGTACCGTCAAGAATAAACACTCTGTTTACTCCGCCCTCTATTGCGTCAAGACAACACTCAACCTTCGGTATCATTCCTCCCTGTATTATGCCGTCCTCCATAAGCTTATGTGCCTTTTCGGGAGTTATGTTAGTAACAAGTGTTGAAGGATCATGCTGATCCATAAGTATTCCACAGATGTCCGTCATTGAAATAAGGCTTTCCGCCTTCATCTCTGCCGCAATTTTTGCCGCAGCCGTATCCGCATTTATATTGTAAACATGTCCGTCCATATCACAGCCGAGTGTAGACACAACAGGAATATATCCATGGTCAAGAAGGTCTGTTATAGGATCAATATTTACCTTTGTTATCTTTCCTACATATCCAAGCTTTTCATCAAGTGTCTCCGCCTCAATAAGGTGTCCGTCAAGGCCGCAAAGGCCGACAGACTTTCCGCCTGTACATTCAATAAGATTTACAAGGCTCTTATTTACCTTTCCGGCAAGCACCATAAGCACCGTATCTATTGTTTCCGCGTCTGTAACACGAAGTCCGTTTACAAACTCGCTCTTCTTGCCTATTTTGTTAAGCATTGAATTTATTTCCGGGCCACCGCCATGAACAAGAACAACCTTAACGCCTATAAGCGAAAGAAGAACTATGTCGTTCATAACCGCTTTTTTAAGGTCTTCATTTATCATTGCGTTTCCGCCGTATTTAATTACAACTACCTTATTGTAGTACTTTTGTATATATGGCAGTGCGTGAACGATTGTTTCCGCACGCTGTAAATTAGTAAGCTCCATTTTATCTACCTCCGAATATTTTTGATTAAAACACTTATGAACGATAATCTCCGTTTATTCTTACATAATCATATGTAAGGTCACAGCCCCATGCCGTTGCACTATATTCTCCGTCTTTGAGGTCGATAAGTATTTCAATTTCCTTTTCAAGAAGTATTTCCTTAGCCTTTTCCTCCGAAAATTCAATTCCGGAACCGTTTACACATACAGGAATTTCGCCTTTTGCAGATTTAAAGCTTACATCTATCTTATTTACATCAATATCTTCACCGCTGTAACCGAGAGCACAGAGTACACGTCCCCAGTTAGCATCTGCACCGAACATAGCCGCTTTAAGAAGTGATGAACATATAACCGATTTTGCGGCACCCTTTGCGGCTTTGTCTGTTTTTGCATGGCTTACCTTGCATTCAAGGAGCTTAGATGCACCTTCACCGTCACCGGCAATCTTTCTGCAAAGGTTTACAGTTACGGCATTAAGAGCCTTTTTGAACTCATCATATGCCGCACCTTCTTCTGTTATTTCCTTATTTCCGGCCATACCGTTGGCAAGCACAGTTACCATATCGTTGGTTGATGTATCTCCGTCAACCGAAATCATATTGAAAGATGTCTGGACATCTTCACTGAGTGCCTTCTGGAGAAGCTCAGGTGAAATAGCAACGTCGCTTGTCACAAAAACGAGCATTGTAGCCATATTAGGGTGAATCATTCCGGAACCCTTTGCGATACCGCCGATTTTGCACTCTACTCCGTCAATATCAAAGCTGTATGCAACTTCCTTTTCAACTGTATCTGTTGTCATAATTGCCGCTGCGGCATCATGGCTGTTATCATATCCGAGAGAAGCAACAAGTGCCTCCATGCCGTTTGCGATTGGTGTTATGTCAAGAGGCTGTCCTATTACACCGGTTGATGCAACAACAACATCTTTTTTGCTTATGCCTGTATATATTTCCGTAAGCTCACACATCTGCTCCGCAATTTCAATGCCATTGGCATTACATGTATTTGCATTTCCGCTGTTGCAGATAATTGCTTTTGCTTTACCGTTTTTAATATTTTCCTTTGTAACGGCAATAGGTGCGCCTTTAACAAGGTTCTGTGTATATACAGCCGCAGCCGATGCCTCTTTATCACTTATTATAAGTGCCAAATCCTTCTTTGTTGTGTTCATTCTTATACCGCAGTGAACACCGCCTGCTTTATATCCTTTTGCCGCACAAACGCCGCCTTCAATTTTTTTCATAATATATGTCACTCCTTTATGTCTAATCCGTAAGTAATTTCTCTTCCAAGTATATAGTTAAGACATTCAACTGCCGCTCCCGATGCTCCTTTGCCGAGATTATCATATCTTGCGGTAAGAAGTATTCTGTCATCGTTTCCTTTGACCGAAACAAACATATTATCATATCCGGAAAGCGCATTGGCAGTCATAAATCCGTTTTCTTCATCAACATCTTTATATGTAATTAATTTTCCGTTATATTTATTTTTATAAAGTTCTTTAATATCTTCTGCCGTATGTCCGTTTAACAAATCCTCCTTAAATATAGGAACAGTTACCTCCATACCGCTGTAATAATCGGCAACTATAGGACAAAACACAGGCTTTGTTTTTAATCCCGTTATTGCATTCATTTCCTTAAGATGCTTATGGTTCTGTGTAAGTCCGTACTGTCTTGGAGCTTTAAGTGCTTCATCTCTTACAACAATCGTATCATACTGTGCAATCATCTTTTTTCCGCCGCCGCTGTAACCTGTAAGCGAAAAACAGGTAAGCTTTACATCATCAGCAATAAAGCCTTTTTCTATAAGCGGATAAACAAGAGCTATAAATCCGCTTGCATGACAGCCGGGAACCGCAATTCTCTTTGAATTGATAAGCTTATTCTTAAGCTCTTCCGAAAGCTCCGGCATTCCATATGCCCATTCCGGATCGGTTCTGTGTGCAGTTGATGTGTCAATAAGCACAGTATTATTATTTTCAACAAGCTCTGCCGCCTCTATTGCCGCCTGGTCGGGGAGGCAAAGGAACGAAACATCGCTTGCGTTTATTGCTTCTTTTCTTTTTTCTGTATTCTTTCTGTCCTCCTCCGAGAGAACGATAAGCTCAATATCCTCCATTGCGGCAAGTCTGTCATATATTCTTAAGCCCGTTGTACCTTCTTTGCCGTCAATAAATATTTTCGTTTTTTTATTCATTATTATCACTCCTCGGCTCATTTAAATTAATGTATATAATACCGTATAGCGTATAAAAATGCAAGAGTACATAAAGCTGAATTATACATAAAATTAACAACCCATAGCTGTTTTCTTTATATAATTTTACTATTTATCATTGAAATAATGGAATTTTCAATAAATTAAGTTAATATTCAAGGCTGATTTAGTATCATTTTTCCAATCACAGTATTTAGATTTATGCAGCATATTTGCATAAAATTTCGTATATATGCAAAAAGAGAGCCTTTTCAGACTCTCTCCAAAATCACATTATTTTATTTTTAACCTTCCACCGGTCCGTAATATGTCGAATCACCAAAACCGAGAATCATATGGAATATGCTCGGAAGAAGTATAAGACCGACAGCAAAGCCTGTTCCCATTCCGTAAGCTCTTGCAAGCTTTATTGAAAGCATTATTGAAAATACAACTCCGACAATAGGTATGTATCCGATAAGGAAATACCAGCCATGTCCCCAGCCGATTTTATAAAGCTCGTAGCTGCTGTAAAAAGGTATTAATGATGCCCATCCGGGTTCTCCTGCCTTTTCGTACATTTTCCAACGTCCTACAACTTCAAGAATTACGAGTATAATTATAAAAACAGTATATGCCATTGAAAATGCTCCACCAATAAATGACCATATATAGCTTGGTGCTGTATCTGGATAATAGCTCATAAAACATCCTCCTTTTAATTTTATTATCGTTTACAATCGAATTATACATTTTATAACAAGCACCGTCAATAGGTTACAAATAACTTAAACTAATTGTAATAACTGTTAATTCTATTCCTTTTCCTTAATCATTTTAAACATCTGTACTCTGTTTTTAATTCTGAGCTTTCTATATATATTTAATATATGCTTTTTAAGTGTGTTGACACTTATATTGAGCGAAGTATATATTGTTGTGTTGTCAAGCCCCTGCATAAGCATTTTCAGTACCATTGTTTCCTGCCTTGTAAGTCCGTATTTTTCGGAAGCCTCCGTTACCGTCAGCTTTTCATGCTCTGCCGCATCAAAAACAATACGTCTGTAAAGCTTTAGTGCAAGATGCTCCTTCAGCATATCCAGAAGAAAAATATCATCATAATCGAAATCATTTTTACCTATCGAGCGATAAAAAGTAAATATGCCGATAAATTTTTTATTCATATTTAATGATATATGTATCGAATAATCCATATTATTCGGTTTGTATATTTCCTTATATATTTCTGTTTCTTTTCTTATTTCGTTGTCTATTATATCCGATTCACGATATACAAGATTTTTTTCACCGAAAGCTGTATCACTGCCAAAACTATATTGATTGTATAAGTCGGAATAATCTGTATCGCAGTTATAAAACACAGGTGAACCGAGTCTACCCTTCTCGTCCGCAAAATAAAAATCCGCACAATCAAAATCAAGAACCATTTGCGTCGGTGGACAAAGGGATACAGAATAAAACAACCAAATATGGACTGCCAACCTACTGAAATTACCGCCCTAATGAGACACAGGGCGGTTTTTTCATAGGCAGAGAAAGGAGGTATCCCTACAAGCGGGGCTTGACTGCAAAAAGTCAGGCCCTTTTTTCATGCCATCAAATAAGAAGGAGGAAATGCGAATGGCCGATGAAAAAGCAAAAATCGTAACTGACGCAACCGGGCCGGGCTCTGGCCCTGCCCCGGCCCAGCCCGAAGTGGACGCACAGGTTTCCAAGCAGGAGCAGTCCGCTCCCGAGGCTCCAACCCCGGATAAGGCCGAAGCTCCCGCACAGGAGGCTCCAGCACAGGACAAGGCCGCAGACGCTCCCAAGGAGCAAAAGGCCGCCAGCGTGTCGGTCTTTAACTTCTCTGAAATCATGGCCGAGAAGAAGGCCACGGAGCGAGCCGCCGCCCAGCAGGAGGCAAAAGCCCCGGAAAAGGCGGCTTCTCCCGTTCCTTCCAAGGAGGCCGGGTCGAAGCAGGAGGAACAGTCCCAGTCCCCGAAACGCCGAGGCCGTCCACCCAAGGCAGACAAGGAAAAAACTGCTTCTCCCGGACAGAAAGAGGCTCCCAGCAAGAAGGGCAAGGCGGCGCAGAAACCCGCTCCCGCCAAGAAACCGGAGAAAGCCCCCAAGGCTCCCAAGCCCGCCAAGGCTACGCCCGAGGTAAAGGCTCCCGTTCAGGCTGAAACGCCTGCGGCTCCTGCCGAGGCTCCACGCCCGGGCAAGGAGGAACAGATTGTTTATATCAAGCTGTCCGAACTCCACGCCTTCAAAAATCATCCCTTCCAAGTCCGTAATGACGAGGAAATGAAGGCTATGGTATCCAGCGTCCGGGATAAGGGCGTGACCCAACCTGCTATCGTCCGTCCCCGTGAAGACGGCGGGTATGAAATCGTGTCGGGCCACCGCCGCCAGAAGGCCAGCGAACTTGCGGGCTTCGTGGATATGCCTTGTATCGTCCGTGACCTGACAGACGAGCAGGCCATCACGCAGATGGTGGAGGACAATACCAACCAGCGTGAAAATATCCTGCCGAGTGAAAGGGCCAAGGCCCTGAAAATGCAGTTGGAGGCCATCAAGCACCAAGGAGCCAAGGAGGCCACTTCGGGCCAACTTGACCCGAAGGACGCCGGGCGGCGCTCCAATGAGATCGTAGCCGAGCGCAACAAAATGACGGTCAAACAGGTACAGCGGTATATCAAGCTCAATGACCTTGTTCCTGATTTGCAGAAAATGATGGACGCCGGGCAAATCAAATTTACCCCGGCGGTGGAGCTGGCTTATATCAAGCCCAAAAATCAGAGGTATATCGCCGTTGCCATTGAAGGCCAGCAGTCGGCCCCTTCGCTCTCGCAGGCCCAGCGCATGAGGGAGCTTGACCAGAAGGGCGTTCTGAATGGCGATGTGATCGACGGAATTATGATGGAGGATAAAAAGGAGGTAGACAAAGTGATTTTAACTGGTGCAGAACTGGGCAAATACTTCGGGAAGGAAACCACTCCGAGGGAAATGAAAGACCAGATTATCAAGCTGTTGGATGACTGGAAGGGCCAGCAGAAGGAAGTGGCCAAGCCGGAGAAAAAGGCCGCACAGCAGGAAAAGTAACGCTTCTTCGGGTCAACTTGGCCCGAGGCAGTATGCGGGGCTCTGCCCCGCACCCCGAAGCTCAAAGGATATTAAATATTCCCCGTCGCCGGTTTTCAGGTAGCATATCCGGGAAAATCAGTCAAGGGCCAAAGCCGCCATGGGCGGTGCCAAAGGCACCCTTGACGGATTTCTCCCGGTTATGTTTTCAGGCGGCAAGCGACGGGGATATATATTCCTTTGAGCCGTTCCCCTTCCCACGGGAAGGGGCGGAGGGGTTGGGCTCCTCTGTCTGGCTCTTTTTAATATGTAGAAACGGAGGTACAAAACCATGAAAAGACCTTTAGCGTATATTACCGCCGCATGGTGCGGCGATCCTGATACCGATATGGAGCTGGCCGCCCGCTATTGCCGCATGGCATACGAGGCGGGCTTTTCTCCTATTTGCCCTATTCTTTATCTGCCACTGTTCATCAACGACGCTATCCCGGAGGAACACAAAAACGGGATTGATATGCGCCGGGATATGCTGCGCCGCTCTCATGTACTTGTGGTCTGCGGTGACGAGGTGGACGAGGATGTGAAAAACGATATTGCCGTAGCCAAGCGGCTGAACATCACGGCCACTACCCTTGACGGTATCCTGACAGTCAACCAGCAGGGCCGCCACGATGTTTGAAGCCTATGTGACCAATCTGGGGCTCTACCCGGAGCGAGGGGCCGGGGCTGGGGAATATCTAAAATTTCCTACGACTGTTGAGGAAGTGCAGGCCCTCTTTTCCCGGATTGGCATAGACGGAAAACAGTATGAGGAGTATTTCATTACCGACTATGACAGCGATATTCTGGGGCTGACTGACCACCTCGGGGAATATGAAAGCCTTGACGAGCTCAATTACTTAGCACATCTTCTGGAAGAAATGACCCCGGCCGAGCTGGAAAAGCTGGAGGCAGTCATGGATGCCGGAGAATACACGAGCAGCGTCAGGGACTTAATCAACCTGACACAGAACCTTGACTGCTTCGATTTTTACTCCGATGTCAACAGCGAAGAAGAACTGGGCCGTATGTATATTCAGGATTTTGAGGCTATGCAGGTGCCTGAACACCTGATTGACTACATCGACTATGAAGCATACGGGCGGGATATTCGTATCAATGACGGCGGCCACTTCGCTCCCGGCGGCTATGTGGCGGATAATCGGAGTAACTTTGTGGAGCACTATACCGGGCTGGACGATATTCCAGACGAGTACCGTATTTCCAAAGTCCACGCCCGGGACGAAAAGGAGGAAACCCATTCTATTCTGGCGGCAATCAAACAGTTTAAGGAGGCCCCACCTACTCCTCACAAGGAGAAGGCGGGGCCTTTCCATGAGGAACGGTAGACCTCGGGCCAACTTGGCCCGAGGCTCTCCCTTCCGGGCGATGTTCCGAGGCGCCCGGTTTTCTGACCCACTCGGAGGAAAGGAGGCAGTATGCAGGAATATGTAGAAGAACGGACAATCGCCATATCCGTGAAAGCAGCAAAGCTCTCGGGTAAGGTGCTGGCTGCGGCCTGCAAAAAGGTATTTGCGGAAATTGCAAAACAGCAAGAAGCCGCCAAACGGCCCAAGGGGCGGCAGAGCGTGCGGAAACTGATGAACCACCACGGCGGTAAAAACGCCATGAAATATGTGGGGGCTCCCAAGGATTTTGACCGTATCGCCAAGGCGTTCCATGTGGACTACGCTTTCCACAAGACCGGCCCCGGCCACTATCTGCTGTTTTTCAAGGCAGATCAGGCCGACGCCATTCAAGCGGCTTTCGGCAAATATACGGAAAAGGTCATGGGCCGCAGTCAGGGCAGGCCGTCTATCCTCGGTCAGCTTCGACAATTCGTAGAGCAGATTGCGGCAAGGCCAAAGCAGAAAGAACAGGTCAGAGAGGCGGTGAAGGAGGAACGGTAAGTAAGAAAATCAAGAAATATGTACTTCCATATTTCCCTTATCTCATAGCATTTTGGTTTTTCTCCAAGTGCGGCACAGCCTATCGCATGGCGGCGGGAGCCAACCTCGGAGAAAAGCTGTTCGGTATGGTCAAGACCATCGGCCCGGTATTTCAGATCTATGCACCGGGGCTGGGCCTCCTTGACCTTGCCGTAGGTGTAGCCGGGGCCGTGATACTGTATTTCGTGGTACAGTCCAAAATCAAAAAGGCCCGGAAATTTCGCCGGGATATGGAATATGGCTCGGCCCGCTGGGGTACAGAGGCCGATATAAAGCCATTTGTTGACCCTAAGTTTGAAAACAATGTCATCCTGACCGGGACGGAGTTCTTGACCATGAACACCCGGCCAAAAATCCCGGCCAACGCCCGTAACCTAAACGCCTGCGTCATCGGCTCGTCAGGCTCGGGCAAGACCCGTTTCTGGCTCACGCCCCAGCTTTTGCAGGCTCATTCTTCCTATGTGGTGGTAGACCCCAAGGGCGGCACACTCTCCCAATGCGGCTATTTTCTGCAAAAGAAGAAGGGCTACAAGGTCAAGGTGTTCAACAGCATAGATTTTTCAAAATCCATGCACTACAACCCCATGGCCTATATCAAGACGGAAAGCGATGTTTTGAAGTTCGTCAACGCCCTGATTGCCAATACCAAGGGGGACGGCAAGGAAGGTGACGAGTTCTGGACGAAAGCGGAAACCCTTCTGTACTGTGCTCTTGTGGCCTATATCGTCTTTGAGGGGCCGGAGGAAGAACGGAACATGAATACGCTGGTGGAAATGATAAACAGCATGGAAGTCCGGGAGGATGACGAGAGCTTCAAAAACGCTGTGGACTATATGTTTGACGGCCTTGCCAAGCGAAGTCCCCAGCACTTCGCTGTGCGCCAATATGCCAAATACAAGTTGGCCAGCGGCAAAACTGCCAAAAGCATACTGATTTCCTGCGGCGCAAGGCTTGCCCCGTTTGATATAGCGGAGCTCCGGGAGATTATGAGCTATGACGAGTTGGAGCTTGATAAGCTCGGGGACAAGAAAACGGCCCTGTTCTTCCTGATAAGCGATACGGACAGTACCTATAACTTTATCGTGGCCCTTGCATTTTCACAGATGTTTAATCTTCTGTGCGAGAGGGCCGACAACAAATATGGTGGCCGCCTGCCCCATCATGTTCGTGTGCTGTGGGACGAGGCGGCCAATACCGGGCAGGTGCCGGGGCTGGAGAAAATCGTGGCCGTTATTCGGTCAAGAGAAATCAGCCTGACCCTGTTCTATCAGGCCATGAGCCAATGCAAGGCCCTTTATAAAGACCATGCGGAAACCATCATGGGCAATATGGACAGCATTGTGTTTCTGGGAGGCCGGGAGGCTTCCACGCTAAAGGACATTTCGGAAAACTGGCTGGGAAAAGCGACGATCTCCATGCAGACAGACAGCCGCACACGGGGGCAGTCCGAAAGCTATGGACTTAATACCCAGCGTTTGGGCCGGGAGCTTTTGACAACCAGCGAGATCACCACCATGCCCGGAAACAAGTGCCTGTTACAGCTTCGGGGCCTGCCCCCATTCTTTTCACCCAAGTATGATTTGAAGCAGCACCCCAACTACCGCTACACAGCGGAACATGACAGTAAACGAAACGCCTTCCATCTGGAACGCCTGACTTCCCGGCGATTGAGACTAAAGCCCGAGGAAGAATACACGGTGTATGAGGTGGACACCTCCGACGAGGACGCTGACATTCTCAATTATGATGATTTGGACAGCGCAGACGATTTCGTTTAACTGATAGATGGACTTCGGGCCAAGTTGGCCCGAGGCCGGAGACCGCCTGAAAGGGCGGTTTTTTGATACCCACAATTCAATCTTTTATCAAATGGAGGAAATGTATATGGAATTTTTCGCTTCTGCTGTTGACACTCTGAAGGTTCTCGTTATGGCTATCGGCTGCGGCCTCGGCGCATGGGGTATCGTCAACCTCTTGGAAGGTTACGGAGCCGACAATCCTGCCTCCAAATCGCAGGGTATGAAGCAGCTCATGGCTGGCGGCGGCATTGTCCTGCTGGGTATGAACCTGATCCCGCTTCTGGCAAACCTGTTCTAATCTTCGCAAAGGAGTAAGCTATGCAAAGTATCTTCGACGCTATCACGGAATGGCTCAAAGGGCTGTTGGTCGAGGGTATCATGGGAAACCTCGGCGGGCTCTTTACAGGTGTGAATGAGCAGGTCGGAGAGATTGCGGCACAGGTAGGAATGACCCCGGCGGCATGGAACGCCGGGGTCTTTTCCATGATACGGCAGCTCTCCGAAACGGTCATCCTGCCTATTGCCGGGCTGGTGCTTACCTTCGTGATGACCTATGAGCTCATTCAAATGCTGATAGACCACAACAATCTACACAACTTCGATACATGGATTTTCTTCAAATGGATTTTCAAGACCTTCGTGGCGGTGCTGATTTTGTCCAACACCTTTAATATCGTCATGGCGGTGTTTGATGTGTCCCAACAGGTCATCCAACAGTCGGCGGGCCTGATACAAGGCTCCACCGCCGTCACGCCGGATGTACTGAATGATATGCAGGCCCAGCTTGAAGCCATGGAACTGGGGCCGCTCCTCGGTATTTTCCTGCAATCGTTCTTCGTGCAGTTTACCATGACGGCTTTGAATATCGTGATTTTCGTCATCGTCTACGGACGCATGATTGAAATTTACCTGATGACGAGCCTTGCCCCCATTCCCTTTGCCACCAGCGCAAACCGGGAGGCGGGCCACATGGGCCACAACTATTTCAAATCCCTGTTCGCCATCGGCTTTCAGGGGATGCTCATTATGGTGTGCATGGCGATTTACGCCGTGTTGGTGCAGAGTATCGCTACAAGTGGCGATATGATGGCCGCTATCTGGGAATGTGTAGGCTACACGGTGCTCCTTGTTTTCGTGCTTTTTAAGACCGGGAGCCTGTCAAAGTCCATATTCGGAGCCCATTAAATCATATCTCGGGCCAACTTGGCCCGAAGCTGGAAGGAGGCAAAAATGTATCAGGAGCCGAACAAATCTCCGTGGGGAGCGGTACAGACCTGCGACACACTCTGCCCCGGCGTGTTCCTTGTGAGCACAGCCAGCCATGGCGGGACGATGGTTTCAAACGATGTGGCGGCCTTTCTCTCCCCGGCAGCCAAGCGGTGCGGTTTCCGGCGTGGCGGCTACCTCTGCTTTGAGGAAGATACGCAGGAGGAAGTGGTGCTGCGGGAGCTCTTAGACAAAAAGCTCTGGAAGATCCCCGAGCGTATCAAAGACAAGGCCGCCTTTGAGGAAAACATTAACCGCTCTATCAAGCGGTATAACCCCGAGTATTGGCGGGCCAGACAGTCGGGCCTTGAGGCGGTGCAGACCGCCCGAAAGGGGGCAACGGCCCGCCAGACAGAACGATGACCTCGGGCCAAGTTGGCCCGAAGCACCAAGGAGGTGATTTCTTTGGCCTATGTGCCAGTACCTAACGATTTGAGCCGAATTAAAACAAAGCTGGCCTTCAACTTGACGAAGCGCCAGCTTATTTGTTTCTCCATAGCGGGCGGTATCGGTATTCCGTTTTACCTGTTTACCCGTTCTCACATTGGGAACAGTACGGCCCTGTTCCTGATGATCGGGCTGATGATGCCGTGTTTTCTGTTCGCCATGTTTGAAAAAGACGGGCTTCCTTTTGAAAAGGTGCTCCGCAACATCATCCGAACACGGTTTTTATTGCCGAAGGTCAGGCCCTATAAAACCGATAATTTTTACGCTTTTCTGAGCAGAAAGGAGGAACACCCGATTGCAGACCAACGCAAAGACCGCAAGGCCGGGCGCAGAAAGAAAGCGTCCTGACCGTACCCCCAAGAAGCAGGCCCCGGCAAGAAAGGTCGGGCCGCAGACCGCACAGCAGACCATCCCGTACCGGGAGATTTTCAAGGACGGTATCTGCCGGGTCAATGACAGGCTCTATACCAAGAGCATGGAATACGAGGACATTAACTATCAGTTGGCGCAGGCTGATGACCAGTCAGCCATCTTTGACGGCTATTGCGCTTTTCTTAATTCCTTCGACAGCTCCCTTCCGTTCCAGCTTTCCTTTATCAACCACCGAAGCCGCCCCGAGAGCAAATACAAGCTCAATATCCCCATGAAGGAGGACGGGTACATCGATATGCGAAGTGAGTATGTGGAAATGCTGGAGGGCCAAATTGCAAAGAGCAACAACGGCATTGTGCGGACAAAGCTGCTGACCTTCGGGGTATCGGCAGACAGCCTCGCCGCCGCAAGGCCCCGGCTGGAGCGTGTAGAGGCGGACATTTCCAGCAACTTCAAAAAGCTGGGCGTACAGTCACGACCCCTGAACGGGCTGGAACGCTTAGAGATACTGCACGGCCAGCTTCACCCCGGCGGCACAGAGCCCTTCCGCTTCACATGGGATATGATACCCAAGACCGGAATGGGAACAAAAGATTTTATTGCCCCTACCAGCTTTGACTTCCGCCAAACCCGGCTGTTTCGCATGGGCTCCACTTGGGGAGCGGCCTCCTATATGCAGATTATGGCCTCCGAACTCTCCGACAAGCTCCTTGCCGAGCTGTTGGAGGTGGACGCTGAAATGACCATTACCATGCACATTCAGACCGTCGATCAGGCTAAGGCCATCAAAACCATCAAGGGCAAAGTCAGCGATATTGACAAGATGAAGGTGGAGGAACAGAAAAAAGCCGTCCGAAGCGGTTACGACATGGACATTCTTCCCCCTGACCTCGTCACTTTCAGTCAGGACGCCAAGAACCTGTTGAATGATTTGCAAAGCCGCAACGAGCGAATGTTTCTTTTGACCTTCCTTGTGGTAAATACCGCCGCCACCCGCCGAGAGCTGGACAACGACCTGTTCACCGTATCGGGTATCATGCAGAAGTACAACTGCCTTTTGAAGCGGCTGGACTTCCAGCAGGAGCAGGGCCTTGTGTCCAGCCTGCCCCTCGGCTACAACGGGATTGAGGTACAGCGTGGCATGACAACCAGCTCCACGGCGATTTTCGTTCCGTTTATGACGCAGGAGCTCCGCATGGACGGCGAGGCCATCTATTACGGCCTGAACGCCCTTTCCCATAATGTCATCATGGCAAATCGCAAGAAGCTGAAAAATCCTAACGGGCTGTACCTCGGCGTTCCGGGGAGCGGCAAGAGCTTCAGCGGAAAACGGGAACTTGTGAATGTGTTTCTTGCCACCAATGACCGTATTATCATCCTTGACCCCATGGGCGAATATTCCCCGCTGGTGCGCCAGTTTGGGAAGGATGGGCTTGTGGTGGAGATTGCCCCCAACAGCCCGCATTTCATCAATCCTATGGATTTGGATTTGAGCATGGATGACGAGGTTTCTCCTATCAGTCTGAAATGCGATTTTCTCCTTTCGCTCATGGAACTGATTGTGGGCGGCAAAGACGGCTTACAGCCCGTCGAGCGTACCATCATTGACCGCTGCGCCCGTATGGTGTACCGGGATTTGCTCAACGACCCGGAACACGCACCTATGCCGACGCTTCAAGACCTGTATGACCTTCTGTGCCAGCAGAGCGAGCCCGAGGCAAAGCGGCTGGCAACGGCCCTTGAAATCTATGTGTCGGGCTCACTCAACCTGTTCAACCACAAAACCAATGTGGACTATAAAAACGCCCGAGTGCTGTGCTTCGATTTGAAGAAGCTGGGCTCCGGGCTCCGCAAAATTGCCATGCACATTCTCAACGACCTGTCCAACAATCAGGTTTCCTACAACTTCTCCTGCGGTATTGCTACATGGTGCTATTACGACGAGTTCCATGTGCTGTTGCAGGACGAGTTGACTTCCAGCTATTTTGTGACCATCTGGAAAATGCTCCGTAAAAAAGGATGTGTTCCCAGCGCCCTGACCCAGAATGTGAAAGACCTCCTTGCCAGCCGTCAGATCGAGAACATCTTTGAGAACTCTGATTTCATGGTGCTTTTGTCACAGGCACAGGGAGACAGGCAGATTTTGGCGAAGCAGTTGGGTATCAGCCCCCACCAGCTTTCCTATGTGACCCACTCCAATCCCGGCGAGGGCCTTTTGTTCTTCGGAAATGTGACCATTCCGTTTGTTGACCGTTTCCCGAAGAATACCAAGCTCTATTCCATTATGACCACCCGCCCGGAGGAAAAGGAGGCCCAGAATGAGTAAGGACGCTTCGGGACAGGTTGACCCGAAGAAAACAAACGGTGAGAAACGGGTAAAGCGTGGGCGGCTCCACTTCACTGAGGAAGAAGTGACCCGTCAGGCCGGGGAGCAGGCTTCGGGCCAAGTTGGCCCGAAGTCCCAGAGTACCGGGAAATTCAGGCAGGACGGCGAACGAGAAAAGCCGTCCTCCCGCTTGCGGAAGGACGGCGAGGCCCGGGAAGATACCGTTTGCGAGGAACAGGCCGCCCGCAAAGATCAGAAAGACAAGTGGGAGAAAAAGAAAGAACGGGCCGAAGCCAAGGCGGAACATTCCGTTGTCCGGCTGGAAATGGCAAAGGAAAAGCTATCCCGTCAGGAGCCGCCGAAGCCGCCCAGCCTTCCCAAGCAGGCGGTCATGGTGGCGGGGGCTGGTATGTGGGCCTATGGACACCGCAAAATCCATGAGGTCGAACACGAAAATGTTGGTGTGGAAGGAGCCCACAAGACCGAGCTTCTGGCGGAGGCCGGGGCGCATAAGGTCAGCCGCTATGCCAAGCTGCGTATCAGGGAGCATCCAGCCCGTCAGGTTAGGAAGTGGGAACGGCGAACAATGAAGGCCAATGCAGACCTCCACTATCAGAAAATGGTGCAGGAGAACCCGGAGCTAAACAGCACTTTTCTTTCCCGCATGGCCCAGAAGTGGAAAATCAAGCGGGAATATGCCAAGCAGGCCCGTGAGGCCGCAAGGCAGACCGCCAAGGCGGCGGGAGTAGCGGCAACCACCACCGAGAAAGCGGCGGCCTATGCCGCTCAATTCGTGCGGCGGCATAAGGGCGGCGCTGTCATTATTCTGCTGTTGTTCTGCCTGTTTCTGATACTCAACTCCGTTTTCTCCGCCCTTCCATCGTTGGGTACGGGCATGATGAACGCCGTGGTGGGGACTTCCTACACCGCCGAGGACGAGGATATTTTAGGGGCCAACAAGGACTATACTGCCCTTGAAAATGAGCTCCGGGAGAAAATCGCCAACATCGAGCGCACCCATCCCGGCTATGACGAGTACCGTTACCAAGTAGACGAGCTGGGCCACAATCCTTATGAGCTGACTTCCTACCTGATTGCCAAACTCCGCACCTACACCCGGGAGAATGTGCAGGGAGAACTCCGGGCCTTGTTTGAGGCACAGTACAAACTGACGCTGGCCGAGGAAGTGGAGATACGCTACCGCACCGAAACGGACACATGGACGGACGAGGATGGAACGACCCACACCGACACCTATGAAGTGCCGTATGAGTATTACATTCTCCATGTGCGGCTCCAGAACAAGACCCTCCCCGTGGTGGTTGGCTCCCTCTTGGACGCCGAGCAGAAGGAAATCTACGACATAACCTTGGAGCTCAAGGGCAACAAGCCTTATCTGTGGGATGACATTTACACAAGCAGCGGAGGCAGCTATGACCCCGGAAGCGACTATACCATTCCGGGCGAGGCCCTTTCCGACCCGGCCTTTGCGGCGCTGATCTCGGAGGCAGAAAAATATCTGGGCTGGCCCTATGTGTGGGGCGGCTCCTCTCCAAGTACCAGCTTCGACTGTTCCGGTTTTGTCTGCTGGGTTTACACGGCAAGCGGCGTTCATAATCTGCCACGCACCACGGCCACGGGAATTTTCAACCAGTGCTCCTATGTATCACCTGCCAACGCAAAGCCCGGAGACTTGGTTTTTTTCACGAAAACCTATGCTTGCGATGGCCCCGTTTCCCATGTGGGTATCTATGTGGGCGGCGGAATGATGATCCATGCGGGCGACCCTATTAAATACGCCAGTATCAATACAAGTTACTGGCAGGAACACTTTTACGCCTTTGGGCGCTTGAACTGATTTTCAGAAAGGAGCTATCCATGACCAAACTTGAAAAAATTGACAAAGAGCTGTCGAAGGCCCGGGAGAAGGCTGCCGAGTGGCAGGCCAAAATCCGGGATTTGGAGAAACAGCGTCAGGAAGAAGAAAACAGCATGATTGTTCAGGCTGTTCGTTCTCTGAAACTGACGCCCGCCGAACTGGCTGAGTTTTTCAGCAATCCCGGCATTACCGCTTCGGGCCAACTTGGCCCGAAGTCTGATGAAGCAAAGGAGGATACCGAACATGAAGAATAAGTTTTTTCGCAGGGCTGCGGTTTTGACTGCCGCCCTGTTTTCTTTTACCTGCATGAGCGCCACAGCCTACGCCCAGAGTAACGAGCCCGTTGCAGAAACCGAGCTGCCTGCTGCCGAGGAAACCACTACTAAGCCCTTCACCCCGGATGGAACGGGTGCGGTGGTGGATAATGCTACCGACGAGGACGGCAAGGAGTTTTTTACGATTACCACCCCCAGCGAAAATGTGTTTTATCTGGTCATTGACCGTCAGCGCACCGAGAACAATGTGTATTTCCTGAACGCTGTCACGGAAAAAGACCTTCTGGCTCTCGCAGAAGCAGACCCGGAGCCCGAAGTAACAGAGCCGGTTGTCCAGCCCGAACCTGACCCGGAACCTGTTCACGAGCCGGAGCCTGAACCGGAAAAAGACACAGCCTTTCCTGTCGGCAATCTTCTGATGGTTGCCGCCGTGGCGCTGGTGGGCGGTGGTGCGGCCTACTATTTCAAGGTCTACCGCCCTAAGCATGAAGCCGCTGGGCTGGACGAGGACGATTACGACTACGATGAAGCCGACCCCTATGGAGATATGGAGACTGAGGAAGAAACGGAGGACGAGGAATGAACTTTACCAACAGCCCCTACGAAAAGATGATGAAAGAGATCCCCCGCCCGGGCCGTGGCGGCGCTGACCGCTGTGCCGGATGCCGCCACTTGAAAGAGTGCGGCAACAGAAAAGGCCATTGCCGCAAGCAGTTTCGCCCCTCGGGCCAAGTTGGCCCGAAGTCCTGATGTGCCGGGAACTGACCCGTGACGAGCGAAAGGGTATCCGAAAACTGGTCACGGAGATGTGCGCCAATTATGACCGGGAGTATGGCTGCCTGCCGCTGGATTGTGAGTGTTATATGCTTGGCAAGTGTTGGACAGGGGCCTATTGCCGCTACTTCCGGGAGGCCGTTCTGCCACTTGACCCGGTACTGACAGCCTCCATCTGCGAGGACGGCCCAGCCCCGGACACCCGGCTGTGCGCCGTTTGCGGGCGGCCCTTTCTCCCGGAGGGGCGGCAAGCCTACTGTTCCGACGCCTGCAAGGCCGAGGGAAACCGCAGAAGGAGCCGGGAGCGCATGAGAAAAAAGCGGCTGAAAAACGGATAGACCTGTTACGATTTGCCCGGAGAAAAAGCCCGGAATATCAGGCTTTTTCCTGCCTGTTTTCCGGGGCGGAATACCCTAATACCTTCTGCCTCCGTTTTGACCGGGTATTTCGTAACATTCATGCACTTCGGGCCAAGTTGGCCCGAAGTCGGAAAGGAGGAACCCACATAGAAATCAACCAAGGCTATGAGATTTTGAAGTCCATCACCTTCGGCAATGGCCGGGGCTTTGCCCTGGGCTATGACGAGGCGGCCCCCAGCCCCTTTGTCACATGGCAGTTTACCGAAACGGGAAACGGCCAGCGGGACTACTATTGGGGCCACTACCACAGCGACGGCCAGATGGCGGAGAAGGACTTCGCCAAGCGCATTGACGATTACAAGGAGCTGTTTCAGGTGCAGGAGCACACAGGTGGCCGGGAGCCTGCGGCGTATTACCGCTACTATTCCACCCAGCGGCCTGTTGACCTCGGCACCTTCCCGAAGCCGCCCGGCAACGCTCCCGTGGAGATCATCAACTTTGACGAGCGGCGCATGGTGGAGGGCGGCACCATGCGGGCATGGGGCGAACTGACCTATTTGAAGCCCCTGACAGATGAGCAGATGGACGATTACGAGCTGCGCCCGGCTCCCGGAAACCCTGATCGGGCGGCCCGACCCTCCATCACAGCCCAGCTCAAGGAGGCGGCCCGCAGAGCGGAGCCCCCGAAGGAGCCCGACAAGGCCAAACACAACAAGTCCCGTGAGGACAGATAGGAGGACGCTATGAACGAAAAAGACAACCACCTGCTGACAGTCGAGCTCTCCGAGGAACAGAACAGCAATATGCTGGACGGCATTTTGAACAACCTACCGCTCTCGCCGCTCCCCAAGGGGCCGGAGAAAAAGGAGCTGGACAGAGTGAAGGAGCCGCCCGCCCACAAGCGGAGCCGGGAACGGGAGGAACGCTGACGGCCCGGCGCAAGCGTGACAGGCACCTTCATGTGATGGTCACGGCGGACGAGTTGACCCAGATACAGCGGCGCATGGCCGAGGCGGGTATTACCAACGCCGGGGCCTATATGCGGAAGATGGCCCTAAACGGCTATATTCTCCATGTAGACCTTGCCCCGGTCAAGGAGTTGGTATCTTTACAGCGGCGGTGCGCCAATAATCTCAATCAAGTGGCCGTCCATGCCAACACCTTCGGCGTGTACCCGGAGGAGATTGCCGGACTCCAGCGGGACTATGAAAAGCTCTGGGGCCGGGTGTCCGATGTGCTCACGGAGCTGTCTGTTATCGTCGCGAAGTAATAAGTAGGGGCAACAACTAATTAGCTGTTGCCCCTACTTTTATGATTTTAGCTGTTCGATATAATCATACCCACTTTTTGAAACAACGAAGATCTCACCTTTGCTCCCTCGTGTTTCTATATAACCTGCGCTCACCAATTCCTCCAACACGCTTTCCCATTGGGCTATTTCTCGTCGTTCCTGTGAGGTAATGAAGTTCTGACTATTTGTTTCTATATATGTACCAGATAAATCGGTGGTTTTCAAAATAGTTCCATCATTAGCTTCACAAGCAGCAAGTAAAAGTTTTAACGCATTATCACTGATTGTTTGTTTGGGCTCTCTGTATTTAGATATTGCGGAAATAAATGTATCACGCTTACGCTCCCAACGGACATCTGGAATAGATGCCAGTCCAAATTCTTGTGCCAATGCGTCTTTAAGTTGTCCCAATTTTTCCTTGACCTCGGTTAAATCGCCATCCAGCTTTAGCCCAATTTTTCTCGGATTGATGGCGCCTTTTATCTCCTTAAATTCAAAGCCTGGAAGTAAAATCGTTGTGTACTTATTTTGCAGTATCCATGCCGCACCCATTTCATTCATGCAAGCAACACTTTGGTAATAATTATCTGAAAGGACGAGGATAACATGGAGGTTATGTTCTTGAAATTGTTGTTTCAAATAATCATAAATATCTTCATCTAACGGAATACCATATCCCGGAATTGATGAACAAAATAGTTGCTCTTGTGTTAGACCTATATCTTCTAAAAAGTCCACAATGCAAGAAACATAATCTTTGTCTTGACTTGAATGGCTTATAAAGACCTTCGGGCTTTTTTGTGGCATCTCTTGTTCCTCCTTGTCATTATCATTCTGAGTACGGTTAATTTCTGCCGGATAATATTTGTCAATATTTTTCCGAATGGCTAAAAGGCTTCCGCTCAACTCATTGTACGACTGTTCATCCTTCCAACCACTAAACCCCTGCTTTAGAAGTGTTAATGTGCTCCAAATAAATTTATCATGTGTGCGGTCATGGATGCCCTCCAACTCCAACTGCAATTCCTGTTTCCATGCAGAAAATTCGGCCTTGTCATAAATCACATTTAGCTGTGGGATACCAGTTCCACCAACAATATGGAAAAAGGACTTAATATAATCTATTTGCTCAATCAAACATAATAAATCGTTTTTCACAAATTTCACCCCTCAATCTGCAATCATTTACCAATAGTATACCAAAGCAAACTTTGTTTATAAAGAGGGAAATAAGCAGAAACACAATTACTTCGGGCCAAGTTGGCCCGAGGTGCGCCGGGACAAGATTTACTAACCGTCTGCAACATTGTTGCCCCTGCGCCCGCATGGTAAAATATAGGTAGAAAGATAGAAAGGGGCTAAAGATATGAGACTTATATTAAAACTGATTGCTGCACCGTTTATCGTTTTGCTGACTATCCTTGTTACCGTTCTGTTGTTCCTGTTCTCTGTGTCCTCCTTCCTCCTGACTACGGCCTCGATTATTATGGCACTGTTGGGCGTGGGGCTATTCTTCATCAGTTACCCGGTGGGCGGCGTCATTTATCTGGGGATTGCGTTCCTGCTTTCGCCCTTCGGCTTGCAGGCGGTGACGGGCGCTGTTATTACGGGGCTGAACAGCTTAAACCTGTCTCTGCGGCAATTCATCACAAGCTGATAGCTTCGGGCCAAGTTGTCCCGAAGTAATATGGACGGCGGCCTTGCATGGCCGCCGTTTTCTATGAAGGGAGGGATTTTCTCTGGCAACAACTGCCTTGCTGCAACGCCACGCCAACGAAGGAGAAAGTATAGCCGAGGCTATTCGTGATTGTCTGGACTATGGGAAAAATCCTGAAAAGACGGAGGACGGGAAATACATATCTTCCTATGAGTGCGACCCGGCCACGGTAGCCGCTGAGTTTCTTTTGGCAAAGGCCAGCTACAAGGCCATGACAGGCCGGGAACAAAAGAAGGGTTCTGATGTGCTATGCTATCAGATCCGTCAATCCTTCTATCCCGGAGAGATTACGCCAGAAGAAGCAAATCGGATAAGTTATGAGCTGGCTATGCGCTGGACGAAGGGCCGACACGCTTTCATTGTTACGACCCACACGGACAAGCAGCATATCCACTCACACATTTACTACAATTCTACTACCCTTGACTGTACCCGGAAGTTTCGCAACTTCTGGGGCTCGTCCTTCGCCTTGCGGCGGCTCTCTGACCGTCTGTGTCTGGAAAACGGGCTCTCCATCGTGGAAAATCCCAAGCCCCGGAGCAAGGGCAAGTTTCGCAATTATGGGGAGTGGCAGGCCGGACAGAAAAAGCCGTTGACCTATCAGGACAGACTGCGGGCCACCATTGATACCGTTCTTGCCAAGAGGCCCACCGACTTCCCGGCGTTCCTCTCCCTGATGGAGCAGGCGGGTTATGAGGTCAAACAACGGCGGGGTGCAATCAGCTTTCGGGCTCCCGGTCAGGAGCGGTTTACCCGCTTGCGCTCTGATACTCTCGGGGAAGGTTACAGCGAAGTGGACATACGGGCCGCCTTGTCAGGCTCCCGCCAACGGCCCGGTCAGCCTCGCCCAAAAATCAGTCTGGCTATTGACATTCAATCTCGGCTCCAAGGAAAAGGCCCCGGTTATGAGCGATGGGCCAAGGTGTTCAATCTCAAACAAATGGCCGCCGCCCTTGCTTATTTGCAAGACAACGGCTTGACGGATTATGAGCAGTTGGAGCAGAAGGCCACAGCGGCCACGGAGCGTTTTCACAAGCTGTCTGACCAAATCAAAAGCACCGAAGCGGCCCTCCATACTAACATGGAATTGAAGGCAGCAACGGTGCAGTATGCCAAGACCCGGCCTGTCTTTGAGAAGTACAAGGCCAGCAAATACAGTAAGAAGTTTCTTGCGGAGCATGGGGCGGATATTGAACTTTACCGGGCGGCCTGTGCCGACTTCAAAGCCATCCTCGGCGGGGCCAAGCTCCCCAAGATGGACACGCTCAAAGAGGAAGGCCGCAAGCTCTCGGAACAGAAAAAGAAGCTCTACGCCGAGTACCGCAAAACCAAGGCGGATATGCAGGAGGTCACGACCATCAAGGCCAACATTGACTATCTGCTGGGCTACTCGGAGCCGGGCAGAAAGAAGGAACAGGAGCGTTAGGGACTGTGACGCATAAGGAGCAAAGCGACGCTAACACTTCGGGCCAACTTGGCCCGAAGCGCCGGGTTTGGGGAGGCTCCCCAACAAGCAAATTTTCACAGACGGGCCGCAAGGCCGGGCTTGTGAAAATAGCTTCTGTGGCCACAGAAGCATTGCTTGCCATTTAGCGGAACCCCCGGAAAGTCCCCAAAAACAAGAAAAACGAAGGCCCTTTTTACTTGACCTCCGTTTCTCTGGCTTTTTGTAGTCCCTCTGCTGTGGCCTCCATGACCGTCAATTCCTTTTCGTCCATTGAGTTAAGCAATCTATCAATGTGCTGGCGGCAGTCGCTTTCGCTGTTCTGCCTGTCAGGATAAAAGAATTGGTCTACGGAAATGTCCAGCAAGGTGACGATTTGGTAAAAGGTATTCAGACTTGGATGCTGACCCCGGTTTTCAAAATACATGATAGAGCGTGGGGTACGGTCTACAAGCTGTGCAAGATATTCCTGCGTCCAACCTTTCGCCTCTCTTTTGCGCTTGATCTCCCGGCCTAATGCGTGGAAGTCGAGCCGTCTTTCATCTTGGTACATTCTCATATCACCCATATATTATTCTACATTTCGGGTTTGATTATGAGAACGAAACACAATTTTATGTTTTAGTAGTATTTTATTGTCCCATCGCATACTTGCACATAAATTTTTATTGAGTTAAAGTTTACAAAAGAGCGCAGAGAAAGCGAGGATTAAATTCTTTGTGTCAGATATAATGTCCATAAAGGAGGTAAAGGAATGGAATGGTTGAAAAAGATAAACAACGCCATAGATTATATAGAAAATAATTTGGATAGTGAAATATCCTACGATGAAGCAGCCCAGATAGCGTGTTGTTCAACCTACTATTTTCAACGGATGTTTACTTACATCACAGGAATTTCATTAGCTGAGTATATAAGACGCCGTAGAATGACACAGGCTGCTTTTGAGCTACAACGGACAGACAAACGAGTGTTGGAGGTCGCATTAAAATATGGGTACACATCCCCTACATCTTTTAATAGGGCATTTCAAAATGTACATGGCATTTCTCCGATTGCGGCCAAAGATATTGGAAGTACATTAAATGCTTATCCAGCTATTAAATTTTCTGTCCACATTACAGGAGGAAGTGCAATGTCATATCACATTGAGGAAAAGGGAGCTATGCGTATTGTTGGTGTGCGCGCCCCTTTGGTAGAGGATTTTGAAACTAACATAAAAAGTGTGCCAATTTTTTGGCAACATACTTTGACGACAGTACAATTTAATCAGATATGCAGTTTTACACATAAAGAACCAAAAGGTGTTTTGGGCATAAGCATCTATCAAAATCCAAACAACATTTTCTATTATATTGCGGCTTCAACTGACGCTCTCGTACCCGAAGGAATGTATGAGTATGAAATACCTGCAACAACTTGGGTAATATTTGAAAACGATGGCTACTTCAAAGAAAGTGTACAAAGTGTATTTCGTCGTTTTTATACTGAATGGCTACCCTTTTCCGGTTATGAATATGCGGGATTACCTGATATTGAAGTCTATCCGGTTGTTGAGGATGGAACGATACATGGACATTCGGAAGTATGGATTGCAATTAAAAAGAAAAAGGAGAACACATAAATGTACCATTTAAGATTGAAAGGCGAACATTACCAAATGGGGGTTAAAAGAGGAACAATCTTTCAACGAGGCAACATATCGTTTCCACTTCATCTCGATACTTTCCAGTTAGAACATGGAAAGCAGAGCGAAAAAATACTTAGAAAATTTTTCCCAGAAGTATGTGAGGAAATAAGAGGTGTGAGTGATACCATAGGTGCCGATTATATATCCTTCATATCATGGATGTTGTGTATGGGGTGTTGTATGTATAATCTGGAAAATAATATTCCAGTTGAAATCAGAGGATGTACCGCTTTTGCTTACTCAAAGGATGGCAATATAATTTATGGACGCAATAATGATTTGCCTCCATATTTACGAGATGGTAGCAAAAGCGAAATCTACTCGCCTATAAACGGAAACCGCTTCAACATTACTACTTCCTCTTTTATTAACGGAGAGGAAGGGTTAAATGAACATGGTTTAGCGGTTGCTATGACTTTTGTTATGACCAGACTTGAAAAGATTAAACCGGGTTTCAATTCTTGTTTCATTGTTAGATACCTATTGGAAAAGGCAAATAATACTGAAATGGCTATGGCTTTACTTATGGAATTGCCAATAGCGTCTAACTGCAACATTCTTCTCGCAGATAAAAATGGGAAGATGGTTGTCGTCGAATGTACTCCAACTCAAAAAAGAGTTCGTGAAGCTGTGACATCAGATAACGGTAACATTGTATGTACGGTCAATAGCTTCACTTCTGATGAATATGCTCCTTATGACGATGCTAAGGGTGATGATTACGATTCTGCAAAACGCTATAAAGTCGTTATGGATAGCTTTATAGACAAGATTACTGACGATTATTTTGAAACCACTACACGCCTTCTCAAAGGTGAATATGGCTTTATGTGTCAATATGAAGATCCAAATTTTCAAACAGTTTGGAGTTCGATATTCAATCTAAAAAGTTTGATGGTATATCGAGCAGAGGGCGATCCACGAAAAAAGAAATTCGTAACAGACAGCAGGCTACACGACATAAAGTTTGGCAAATAGGATTTTCGCATACATAGATATGGGGCTATCGAATTTTTATATTTTATCAATCTGCCCAGCGGCAGAAAAGAAAAAAAGCCGCTGACAGGCAGGTACATTTCCACGCCATCATAACATATCCACAAGGGCGGCTTTGATTTTTCAGAGCCGCTGTTTCTTTTTGGATATTCAGTAACCCCACGGCGGCCCATAGGAGGGTGTCGCCGTGTCCATCTTACTTTCTCACAATTCCCATGACCTTCACCAGCTAAAAAAAGCGTAGCTCCCCCTCCGGGACAGTCTGGCTATGAAGGTACAATATATCAGTACAATTATGATAATGTAATTTCATGCGTCTGCATAGCGTCTTGCTGTGCGGGCGCATTTCTTTTGCTTTGCCTCGGGCCAACTTGGCCCGAAGTCCAGCCCCGGTGCCGCTCTCCGCCGCCCTCCGCTTCGGTCACTCGTCAATCCCCAACACCGAAACGGAGGTACACAATGAAGGAAATCAATTTGCGGGAATTTTACCCGTGGTATATGGAAGATGTTATGGTCGAAGTCACGGAAGAAGTTGCGGAAGAATTGCTGGCGGGTCAGAGGTACATTAAGGCCAGCCGCCGTCGTATCTATCGCAATAAGGCGCACTACTCGCTGGATGCCGAGGACGGCATTGAATATTCTGCTTGCTTCTCTAACCCTTCTCCGCAAGAACTGATCGAGCGCATGGAACGCTTCGAGCATATCTGCCATGCACTGAATAGTCTGCCTGACGCACAGGGCCAGCGGGTGTTTGAGCGCTATCTGCTGAACCACTCGGTCAAAGCGATTGCTGCCGCAGAAGGTGTGACGGAAAGGGCCATCAACGCCGCCATCCAGCGTGGCTTGGAGAACATGAAAAAATATTTGGAAAAAGTTCTGTGAGCCTATTCTTTTTCCCGTTCTAACTGACACGGTTAATGAGAGGATGAACCTTCCTCACACAACTGAATAGCGGGTAACTCGGAGTGCTTGGCAGGGAGCCAAGCAACAGGTACGCCAAGACTTTTCCATAAGGAAAACGAGCGACAACTACTCATGCCGCAGGTGGGGACAAGCCATCTCCACGGCCACGATCTGCAACGGGCCGCAAGGAATAAGTTGGCAACTTATTCGCTCCGATTTGCCGCACAATCCAGCGGGGACACTGACGGAAAAAACAGTTGTCTTGCGACAGGCCAAACATATAGCGTCAGCGCCCCCAGCTTTATAAGAAAGAAGGTCTTGACTATGAATGAGGAATGGAGCAACGACGCTTGCCGTGGCTATGTTATCAAAGCCATGGAAAACTGTGGGTTCCATGCAAAGGACATTCATCAGGTGCTCGTTGAGCTTTATGAAGTCTTTGATTTCTGCGCTGTTGAGGAGGCGGCGCACTACTACGAAAATTGGCAATATTGACCTCGGGCCAAGTTGGCCCGAGGCGTGGAGAAGAACGAAAGGACAGCACTCTTTGCCGGGTGCTGTCCTTTCGCTTTTCCCCACAGGGACAATGCGGGAAATGCTGGCAGTCAACCAACTACGCAAAGGAGGCTTCAATGGTACAATCCGTTACTTATCAGAGTGAAACCAAAACCGTCCATTTTCAGGGGAAAAGCATTGTGCTGGAAAGTCTTACGCCGGTACTCTCTCCGAAGGAAAAGGAAAAGCGGAAAAAGGAGATTGAACGCTGTCTTTATGAGGTGTTCAGCAAGTACAGAAGGGCCAGCGATACCCCGGCCTGACCATCGACAACATTGTCCTTCGGGGCTATCAATGGTATAATATACTTGTAGGTTGGTAGCTCCATTCCACAGGAAAGGAGCCCAACATGAATATTAGAGAAGATGTAATTTATGCAAGACAATCCGTAGACCGCAAGGACAGTATCAGCATTGAGAGCCAGATTGATTTCTGCAAGTATGAGTTGAAAGGCGGCAGTTGTCGGGTTTTCAAGGACAAGGGTTATTCCGGCAAGAATACCGACAGGCCCGAGTTTCAAAAGCTCCTTGGCGAGATACGCAAAGGCAAGGTGCGCCGGGTAGTTGTCTACAAACTGGACAGAATAAGCCGCTCCATTTTGGACTTTGCGAATATGATGGAGCTGTTTCAGGAATACGATGTAGAGTTTGTTTCTTCCACAGAGAAGTTTGACACCTCGACCCCCATGGGCCGGGCCATGCTGAATATCTGTATCGTATTCGCCCAGCTTGAACGGGAGACAATTCAGAAGCGTGTTACAGACGCTTATTACTCCCGGTGCCTGAAAGGCTTTCACATGAGCGGTCAAGCTCCCTATGGCTTCGACTTGGAGCCAACGGTGGTTGAGAATATCCGCACAAAGATGATGGTAGCCGACCCCATAGCCGCAAGCCATGTACGCCTGATGTTTGAAATGTACGCCGAGCCCGAGACTTCCTTCGGAGATATTACCCGGTATTTTGAGGAACGGGGTATCAAAGTATATGGGAAGTCATTGACTCGTTCCTACTTATCCCAGCTCTTACGCAACCCGGTCTATGCACAGGCCGACTTGGAAATGTATGAGTTCTTCAAAAGTCAGGGTACGGTGGTAGTCAATGATGCCGCCGACTTCGCCGGGACAAATGGCTGTTATCTCTATCAAGGCCGGGATGTGAAGGAGGACAAGGACAAGAGCCTGAAAGACCAGATCCTTGTGATTGCGCCCCATGAAGGCTTTGTATCTGCTGATGTTTGGCTGAGGTGCCGCAAGAAGCTGATGACAAACACCACCTTCCAGAATGGCCGCAAGGCCCGCAACACTTGGCTGGCAGGGAAAATCAAGTGCGGGAAATGCGGGTACGCACTCAAAACGACCCACAATCCCTCTGGTTATGAATATCTCCGCTGTTCCAAGCGGGCCGACCACAAGGGCTGTCCGGGGTGCGGCACTCTCCGCAAGACGGAGTTTGAACAGTTCATTTTTACCGCCATGGGAGAAAAGTTCCGGGAGTTCAAGCTACTGCGGGGCGGCGAGGAAAAGGCAAACCCGAAAATCACCGCCTATCAGGTGGAGCTTGCACAGGTAGAGGCCGAGATTGAAAAACTGCTTGATACGCTGACCGGGGCCAACGCCACCTTGCTGGCCTATGCCAACAAGAAAATCGAGGATTTGGACAATCGCAGAAAAACGCTGTCCAAGGCGATAGCCGACTTGTCCGTTGAAACGCTGTCCTCCCAACAGATTGAATTGCTGTCCGGGTATCTGGACGATTGGGAGAATATCAGCTTTGAGGACAAACGAAAAGCCGCTGACGGCCTGATTTCTTCAATCAGCGCAACCAGCGACTATGTAAAGATAGAGTGGAAAATCTGACACTCTTTCCACTCTATCAAACCACTTGTTTCTTTATACCGCTTGTAGCCCCTTGTACACCGTTGCTTTCATGTCCTGAAAAAACTGTCCGCACATTTTTGCTGTATCATCTGCGGCATAAAGCTTATATATAATGTTATTCACTACTACCCAGTCATTTGTGTCAATCGTTTTCATAAGTATGCGCCTGCTTTCTGTCATCATATAGTGTCAAGTATTATGTGTCTTTGCTGTTAGTTTTTATGCCGATTATTAATATATTAAGATTATTTTATTACCCAAACGTCTTAAAACCGTTGAATATATTTAATTACAAGCGGCAATAAATGCCTTAAATATTTTCAATGAAATATCATCCGTTTTATATGAAAATTCCGGATGCCACTGCACCGCCCAAAGGAATTTTCTGTTTTTGCCGTAAACAGCCTCGATAAGTCCGTCCTCGGAAACAGCCATAGGCTCCAAGCTTTCCGCAAGCTCTTTAACCGCCTGATGATGATAGCTGTTCACACCAATTTTTTCTTTTCCCGTCAGCTCAAAAAGCGGAGTATCTTCTATAACATTATCATAATGCTGTATTCTGTCATAGGGTGGAGTCATATGGTGCTCTGTATCGGATTTATGCTCGGTCGGCAAATCCTGATACAGCGTTCCTCCCATAAGTGCGTTTATAATCTGTATGCCCCTGCATATTCCCAAAATCGGTTTGTCGTTCTTCTCCGCAATGTCAAACACAAGTCTTTCGAGTCCGTCTCTTGCATCGCAGGGAATTCCGCATTTATCCGATTTCTTCTCATTATACATATCGGGATTTATGTCATGTCCTCCGGTAAAAAGATAGCCGTCAATAAATTTATCAAGCTGAATAAGCTCATCTATTCCGGCATTTAACGGCAACATAACCGGTATTGCTCCGGCGGCAGAAATTCCGTTAAAATATCCCGGCAGCATCCAAATACTTTCCTTTTCATCATCATACAGCGGTATTACGCCGATAACAGGTTTTCTTTCCATAGCTGTTCCTCCTTGCTGTCTTTATTTTTATGTTAATTAATTTCAAGCCATTCCTTTATACTGTCAAGCTTATCTGTACAATCCTTTCTTCCAAGCTGGTACATCGTCCAAATGTGCTCAAGATTTTTGTCGGTTCTTGATATTTTAACCTTTTCGGTAGGCCTTACAACAAGTATCTTTCCTTCTTCCTCAAGCTTATTTACATAATCGAGGTTATCTTTATAGCGAAGATGTCTTGTTATGAGCGTATCAACAAAATCCGGATATTTTGAATATAATTTCTTTGTCATCGTTACATTGTTCGGATTTGGCTGATAACCTCTCGGTTTTGTAAGCACAACCACAAGTCTGTCATATCCCATTTCCATGAATTTTTTAACCGGAACAGCATCCGACACACCGCCGTCAAGCAGTTTCATGCCTTCGGTTTCGACTATTTTCGATAAATACGGCATAGATGCCGATGCTCTTACGGCGTCCATCTGCTCAAACATATCCTTTATGTGGATATATTCCGGCATTCCGGTTTCAACATTGGTGCAGACAACATAAAAATCTATTCCCGATTTTTTAAATGCCTCATTATCGTATAAATCCAACTTATGCGGCAGCTCGTCATAGCAAAACTTGGCCTCACATATATCACCTGTTTTAATAAGCGAGCGAAGACTCATAAATCTTGGATTTCTTCTATATTTCATTGTGTATCTTATACTTCTGCCCTTCTGACCGGAAATATAAGAACAGCCATGGACAGATCCGGCAGACACACCGATAACTCCGTCAACCTTTATATTGTTTTCATTAAATATATCAAGAACGCCGGCAGTATATATTCCTCTCATTGCACCGCCTTCAAGCACAAGTCCCGTTTTCATTTTTAATCATCTCCTATATATCTGTAAATTGCTTATACACAGCTATATTGTTATAATTAACCGGTAAAGCAGTAATTATTTTTTTAGAATATCACATTTGTGGTTAAAATTCAAACTAAGAGGTGTAAATATTGGGAATAAAGTGGAAAAATATTAAAAAAGCTATGAAATTAGAACGGCAGGAAAATAAAAGATCTCTTAAAGTATATATTATACTGCGAGCATTGGTCATTGCCGTTATGATAAGACAGTGCTTTCTCGGAAATTTTGAAAATGTATTTATGTGCGGACTTACGCTGATACTCATGCTCATACCGAGCTTTGTTCAGGTCACATTTCGTATTGAACTACCGACTGCCTTGGAAATAATAATACTGATGTTCATATTTTCGGCCGAAATACTTGGCGAAGTAAACGAATTTTATATAAAAATTCCAGGCTGGGACACTCTTCTGCATACGCTGAACGGATTTCTTGCGGCGGCAATAGGCTTTTCTCTGGTCAACCTTCTCAACAATGACGACCGACTGACCTTCAATCTTTCGCCTTTCTTTGTTGCGATAGTATCATTTTGTTTTTCAATGACAATAGGCATACTTTGGGAATTTTTCGAATTTTCAATGGACTGGTTCTTTGCAACAGATATGCAAAAGGACACTGTTATTCACACAATCAATTCCGTTATGCTCAACCCCAACGGAGTTAATGTGCCGGAGCATATCAAAAATATAACCGATGTTACTGTGAACGGCGTTGAACTTGGACTGGGCGGCTATCTTGACATCGGTCTTATCGACACTATGAAGGATCTGTTCGTTAATTTCATAGGTGCGGTTGTGTTCTCCGTTATCGGCTATTTTTACAGTAAGCACCAAAACAAAAACTCCATAGCCAAAAAACTTATTCCGAGCCAGAAAACAAAGGAAAATGATTTTCTCACACAAGTGACCGAAGGTGAAAAAGCTGATATTTAAAATTGAATTATGGTAATTTTCATACACTATATTTTTCAATAATTATCAAAAAGCAGGTGAGGAAAAGTCTAAAAAGACTCTTCAATTCACCTGCTTTTGAATATACTATAATCTTAAGAGTACTATCTTTTTCAAATTTTTCATGTTTACTTACTAAGATACTTAACAAGCATCTCCATATATTTATCATGTGAAGCTCTGAAAGCAAATACACAATTTGGCTCTGACGGAACGCATCTTCTGTCGATTATTGTTCTTCCGTCAGCAATTCCGGATAATGCAACTCTTACATTACATTTTTTACTTTCGGTAATAACCGAAGGATCTATCACCGCACAAACGGCAAGTGAATCATGCACCGGTGTTGATGTAAGCTTTTTGCCTGCCATTGCGGAATCGAACTCTGCTCTCTGTTCTATTATTTTTGCGGTAAAACCTCCGGCAAATGTTCCGAGATTTCTTAATGTTTCGGCATCCTCAAGAGTAAGTGCGGCAGAATGTGTTGCATCAAGGCTTACAAAAAGAGTAGGTACTCCTGCATTGAGTGCAATCTGTGCCGCTTCGGGATCATGCCATATGTTTGCCTCCGCACATTCACTTACGTTGCCAAGTCTGTCTGTTCCGCCCATTATTATAAGTTCTTCGATATTTTCCGCTATAGAAGGAACAGCGGAAAGCGCAAGACCGAGGTTTGTCATAGGTGCAACTGTTATAATCGTTACCTTTTCCTTTGCATGCTTAAGATAATCTATGTAGAATGAAACAGCGTCCATATCTTCAGCCTTTTTGTCCGTAGGTTCTTCAAGTCCTTCAAGTCTTTTATAATGTATTCTTACTTCTTTGCCGTCTTTTATAATCGGCTGAAGCTCCTGTTTTGTATCTCTTTCAAGATATTTCGCTATTGCGGTAGGCGCACCCATATACACAGGTGTGTCTTTGCCCATTGCTCTGACAAGTCTGCAAGTATTCTCTGTTGTATCTTCAACCGAAAGATTTCCCCATACACAGCAGATAGCAACAACATCAAGCTCATCCGACTGCAAAGCAGTCATTATAGCAACAGCGTCATCAGAACCTGTATCGACATCAAGTATAACCTTTTTCGGTTTTGTGTTTTCAGACATAATATTCTCCTCCTACATTTCAATATATTTTCTTGCAAATACTCCTCTGTCATACGGATGCTTTATTTTTTTGATTTCGGATACATAATCCGATTTTTCAATAAGCTTTTCCGAAGGATTTCTTCCGGTCAGAACTATTTCCGTATTATTCCTAAAGCTGTCAATAATATTAAGCAATGTTTCTTCTCTGATAATTCCGTAATTCAGTGCCGCCATAGCTTCGTCAAAAACAGCCATATCACAGCCGTTTTCAAGAACGGAACGTATATATTCCATTCTCTTTGAATAAAGTCCGACAAGCTCTGCCTTTTCCTCCGAATTCATTCTGCCGAAAAACTTCATCGAAGACGGATTTTCAATAAGTTCTATATTTTTTATACCGCGGAGTATATTCAATTCTCCGCTTGTATTGTCCTTAAGAAATGATGTGTATATAACCTTTCCGCCTCCACCGGCACATCTTACGGCAAGACCGACTGCGGCAGTTGTTTTGCCTTTTCCGTCACCGCAGTAAATGTGGACACAACCATTTTCCATTCTAAACCAACTCTCTAAAAACCTATATACTACTAGCTGTTTAAACAAATCTGAATCGCAGATTTCGACTTACTTATATACTATTTCAGCCTCAAACTCCTCATCGGTACATATAACAAGCTTATATCCGTCAATAAACGGTATTTCTTTTATAACAAAATCTGTATTATTCAAAACGGAAAATCCGTTGAATTCTTCTGTAATTCCTTCACCTGTATATTTAACGACGCTTTCCTTAGCTGTCCAAATATCAAAGAAATCCTCAAAGTCATTTTCCTTCAGATGAAGGTATTCGTCAAGACTGAAATAATTGGATGCTATATATTCGGATCTGTCCCTATTGTTATTCTTAACCTTCTGCAAATCAATTCCTATACAGCAGCTTGATACTGCACATACTGTATAATCTCCGCTATGTGAAAGACTGAAAAACAGCGGAACATTCTCCGTATACGGTTTTTTAAATTCCTGTCTAACTATTTTTATATTATCCGGAAGACTTATTGCTCTGTCTGCCGCAAACATTCTTATACTTTCTGTTATTATTTCGTCTGATGTTTTCTTCGTTCCGTTGTATACGGTTATCACTATATTACTCAAATCCGTACTCCTTTATATAAATTATTATATTTTGAACCCTATGGAGCTTACGGATATTTATTACATATATATCTATATCAAATCTTCCCTCAAATGCCAAAACAATATTATTATGTTTTAAGCATCAATTCTGCCTCATTAGTTCTGTGTTATGATTAATTTTCTATATTATTGCCGAATTAATCTTAAATCGGTTTCTTATATTAAGTCTTATTATCATACTACAAATAATACCACAGGTAAAGTCTATAATTCATTTACTGTTTTATTTTTTCTTTATTTTCTAAAACATCAAGGCTTTTGAATGTCCAGTCCAGCTTCTTTCTAAGATCGCTGTTGCTGTTTATAAGATCGACAAAAGTATCTACCATATGCGGATCAAACTGCGTACCTCTGCATCTTTTAAGCTCCTCAAGAGCCTGTTCGGTTGTAAGCGAATTACGATAGGTTCTCTTGGATGTCATTGCATCAAATGTATCCGCAATACTTATTATTTTTGCCTCATCCGGTATCTGGTCACCCTTAAGACCGTTGGGATACCCTTTTCCATCTATTCGTTCATGGTGATCCTCGACTATATTCAATATATCATCAAAAGAAGATAATGATGAAATAATTTGTTTTCCCTTTGCCGGGTGTGTTTTTATTATGTCATATTCCTCATCTGTAAGCGGTCCCGGTTTCTGTAATATGTTGTCCGGTATACCAAGCTTTCCTACATCGTGGAAAAGTCCGGCTATCCTTACTCTCTGTACAAAATCGTCACTCTTTCCGAGTGCCTTTGCCAAAGCCACCGCATATGCCGAAACTCTGTCGGAATGTCCTCTTGTGTAATAATCCTTTGCATCAACTATCTGTCGCATTGTGTCAATCGTTTCCATATAGTTGTCGTGCATGGTATCATACATTTTTTCAAGCTCTACGCTTCTTATATTTATAATTTCGTGAAGAATTAGATTCTTAACAACAGCAACCGCCTGCTCCGCATATACCTCAAAAAGCTGAATATTTGCTTTATTTGTATCAACCGGTCCGACCGCAAGAACGCCGAATACCTTATCCTCCGCCGATTTAAGTACGGCAAAAAGCATATCATTATATAAATATACTATTTTATTCTCATTGGAACCTCTTATAATTTCCGAAACCTCATGGTTTGTATTAGGCTTCGTTTCCGAATATTTACCGATTCCGTTAAATGTCTTTACTCCCTTTTCAACAAGCAGATAATAATTTCTTACACTTTCTTTATTAAGATATATACATACATCTTCACAATCAAGAAGCTCTGCACATTGTTTAAGTATGGTATCTGTCAAATCATTAATATTCTTATATCCGTTAAGATCGTTCATCCAGTTCAGAATTTTCTGAAGGCTGTTCTGATATGAATTTATTATACGCATATGCTTAATTGATTTAACGCATGACTCAACAAGCAATTCAAGCTCATCAAACCTGTTGCTTTTTTCGTAATAGCCTTGAATATCAAGCTCACGTATTGTTTTTATCGGTGGAGCCATACTCTTATGGCCTGTCAGAAGTATTATAAATATGTCATGGTCGAATTCTCTTATTCTTTTAACAACCTCATCACCGTTAATGGGGCTCATAAGGAAATCCAGCAGGAGTATGTCAAAATGCTCTGTCTTTATGCGTTCAACAGCCTTTATCGGATCATTTTCGGTCTTCACATCAAAACCGACCGATTGGAAATATGACTGCAAAGTAGCTGTCATTATTTCGTCATCATCAAGTGCAAGTATTGATATATCATTTGTTTTCTGGACAATTTTGTTCTTTCGCATTTATCTCTCACTCCCTTCTTCGATAAATTTTATATTCTTCATAGGTATCTCAATTATCATAACAGTTCCGCCTTCCGGATTATCCTCATAGGACATTTTTCCGTCAAACCTAACCTTTATAACCGTACTCGATATATATAAACCCAGTCCACTGCCTTTGCTGCCTTTGCTCGTAACCATGTTTTTGAAAAGCAGCTTTTTGACCGTTTCCGTAATGCCATAACCGTAGTCCTTAACCTTAAGCTTAAGTCCTTCGTCGGTTTTTTCGACAGAAAAAATAATATCGTGATTTCCGTTTTCTTTTTGTGCGTCTATGGAATTAGCCACAAGATTGGACATTACCTGCACAAGGTTGTTAATATCTCCGTATATAAGTACATTTTTTATATCAAAATCGCTCTCTGTCTTAAGACTGCATCCGCTGTTCAACAGCTCATGTCTTAAAAGAAGAATAACCTGTTTAACGGTATTATCCACACTGAACCATGATGTCTCAGACATATTTGCATTGCTTGCCTGACCCTTTACAGTTTGAATTATATCGGACATATAGTCGCAGGCAGTCTTTGTTCTGTCCAGCCATTCATCAATTTCGCCGTATATTTCTCTGTAATCGTCTTCGCATACGTCGGAATCGCCAAGGCTTTCCTTGCATTCCTCGACAAGTCTTTCCACTGCCGAAGCACTTCCGGATATGCTCATAATAGGTGTTTTAAGGTTATGTGCTATACCGCCGACCATCTGGCCAAGAAATATAAGACGCTCATTTTCTATAAGTCTGGTCTGGTTTTCCTTTATTTTCTGCATATCAGCCTTCATTTCGGTTACATCTCTGAATAAAATCGTATAACCGCAAGCCTTATTATTAATTATAAGCGGATTTATCTCAACAACATAGTAACAAATATTCGTTTCTGTTCCATTGATTTTTTCAACAGACTGTTCATAGCTTGTTCCGGAAAAGCTGTTCTGCAAAGAATTCATTGCGGATATTATATTGGACAGCACATTTTTATTATCGGAATTATTTTCCACAGCTATATTATTGAGTTTATTTCCTACTCTTATACCATTATTTTTGCCGATTATATCCATAAATTTTTCATCGTGCCGAACAATAATGCCATATTTATCAATAACAAGGTATCCATCAGCAAGCGATTGAACAAGCTGTTCCATAGTCTTTAAATGTACGTTCAACAGGTACATACGATATATGGCAATTCCAAAACAAACAATTATAATCAGCATAATTAATATATATATTGTCATGTTTTAGCCTCCCTGTTATTTCTACAAATTTCCAGATGTATTTTAACATAATTATTTTCTTTTATTTCTTATATATACGTTTTATAAAACACTTGTTCAGTATATCATAAAATCAACCGTTTTAGCCATTAATAATGAAATAAATTTATTAATATTTACTGTAAAAATTTAATATTTTGCAATGTCAATTCTTTATTGTAGAACTTTATATTTTTTTGTATTTTTTATCATTATATGTTAAAATTATATTTATAAAATTCTTGGAAGTGATACAAAATTGGACAATTATTTTATAGTTAATCCTATCTCCGGCGGCGGTTCTGCCGCAAGAGTTCTTCCGCAAATAGAAGCTCTTGCCGCAAGCCTTAAAAATTGTCATCTGCATACTACATCCGAAAAAGGCAGTGCAAAAACCTTTGTGCATAAAATCGCCGAAAGCGGACGTCCATGCCGTTTTTATGCAGTCGGCGGCGACGGCACGCTTAACGAGATAGTGAACGGAATATATTCTTTTTCCAATGCCGAGGCCGGCTTTGTTCCATGCGGAACGGGAAACGATTTTTCACGTTGTTTTTCACCGGCTCAAAAATTTTATGATATTAAAGCACAGCTTGACGGAACATCAATGGAGCTGGACACAATAGAAACAACAATAGACAACGGGAAACCAACCATGATAATAAACATGGCAAACACCGGATTTGACTGCAATATTGTCATTCGTGCCGACAAAATGCGTTCTTCCGGTTCAACCGCATATATAAAGGGGCTTTTTCAGGAATTTTTCTCAGACTGGGGCTTTAACATAACCATAAAAACCGACAGCGGACTTGATATAACGACCGATGCACTGCTTATGACTGCCGCAAAGGGACATTACTGCGGAGGCGGTTTTTGTTCATCACCGCTTACACTTCCTGATAACGGGCTTATTGACATCGCCGTCATCAAAAACATAAGCAAACTGAAATTACTGCAATTTCTGAAGAAATACCACGACGGAACCTGTATAACAGACAAAAAAGCTCAGGATTTCATCAAATATACTCAATGCAAAGAAGCTGACATTTCCGTCAGCAAACCACAGGGAATATGCCTTGACGGAGAAATACATACATTCAGCAATGCACATTTCAAATGCTGTCCAAAATCAATAAAATTTATAGTACCGAAAGGTGCCGAATATACATATCGAAAAATCAAAAACAGGAGGATAAAAAGCAATGACAATAATTGAAACTATTGAATGTACTCCAAACGAAGAAACCGCTTTCAGAATAGCCGACGAATGCTGTACAAGAATGCAAACTCTTTATGATATGGAAGGACGTGAATTTACAAGAGAACACTACATTGTGTACTTCACCTACTTCGTTTTTGTGGAAAATGCCGCTGTGGCACTTACTCCCAAAATCATAGACACAATGGAAAACATACTTGCGCAAAGAGTCGGCAGAGGTGACAGAATAGATACCTTTGCGGCAAAAAGAATTGCCGTTGATTATATGCGACGTTTCACCGACCTCTGCGGAGAAGAGCTTACAAGCGAAAGTATACAGAAAATCGTTCTTAATATAGAAAGCGAATTCGGAACACAGGAAGGAAGCAAATCACCTTTAAATCTTATCCAGCTTACAATCGATATATTCAATACCGCAAATGACAGATTTAATAATGCAAGAGAGTAAAGCACAACAGAGCAGATGGCTTTTATGGCTGTCTGCTCTGTTTCTGCGTTAAATATTAATTTTCTGTTTTCACATATTTCAGCAACAACATTACCTTATATTATAAATAAAATAAATGCAACAGTTACGGCATAAGCCTCTCTTGTTACCGCTAAAAGCAAAATCATCAAGGTTCCGATAAGCATTGAAATAATTGTAAGTACTCTTTGATCTTTTTCCGGTTTTAATTCTGTCATCAAAATTTTTATAATTCCCGATAAAATAAGCAAACCAATCAAAATACAATATATTAATATACTTACTGAGGATGTTTCTTTATATGAAAGCAAATTTACCGAAAAAACATATCCATCAACGTGTTTCGGATAAAGCGGCAATACAATGAGTGCAACATAGACGACACTAATCGTGTCACATTTATAATTGCTTATATTTAGTCAAGTAAATTAAAAATTTATTAATCTGATTATATATTATATTTTCAATAAATAATACTTAAATTTATACTTTTATGATTGAATAGCTTTTTTAGTCAAATTTATTGCCTTTGCGACAATTTAATGCTATTATTAGTTAGTATAAACTAACGAGATAAGAAGGTAATACTAATGAAAAACAATACCATAACAAACTTTTTTGATTCCGAAATACAGCGCACAGCCGGAGAAAACGGCTGTAATATATACAATTTCAAAAATTCCACAGGCATCGGTGTTATAACTCAATATGAGCTTATGCCCGGGATAAATATTTTCTACAACGATTTTCACATGAAAGACGGAAAAAACGAAAACAAACTGCCTCAGAAAGATACAATCGAAATCAACCACTGCCGTGAAGGCCGTTTTGAATGTGAATTTGAAAACGGAGATTATCAATACATAGGTGCAGGAGATTTATCAATCCACAGGCTGACCAGATGTACAAAACGTACCGCATTTCCATTTGTTCATTTTCACGGAATATCCATTACAATTAATATCCCGGAGGCAACCAAAACAATATCTGAACTGGAAAGTATTATAGGAAAACTTGATATAAATATTGAAAGCATAATAAACCGTTTATGTGATGATAATTCATTTTTTGTTTTGAGGGGTTCAAAAGAAATCGAACATATTTTTTCCGAGCTTTACAGTACATCTCCGGAAACAATATCACACTATGCAAAAATAAAAATACTTGAACTTTTAATGTACTTAAATGATATGACACCGGAAGATTATGTTGTTCAAAAACGATATTTCCAAAGCAGTCAGGTTAAAACAATACATGAAATGCAGAAATTTATGATAAAAAATATCGGACATCACTATACTCTTCGTGAGCTTTCTGAAATATTCGATATACCTCTCACTTCCATGAAGTCCTGTTTTAAGGGTGTATACGGAACATCAATATATTCATATATGAAAGCATACAGAATGCAGTCAGCCGCACTTATGCTCAAACTTACCGGTGACAATGTTACAGAGGTTGCCGCAAAAATGGGCTATGACAACCCAAGCAAATTTACGGAAAGCTTTAAAAAGCAGTTTGGCTGTCTTCCTTCTGAATACAAAAAACGCTGACCGTTCGGATTATTGCCTGTCCACAAAGAGTTGCCGACAATTTTATTAAATCATAATATATTAATTAGTTAGTCTTAGATAACATATGGACAGATACATAAGGAGGTATATTATGAAGAAATATGTTGGAATTTTTACAGCTCTCTGCTTAACAACAGCTCTTATGTCCGGCTGTGGAAGCAGCAATACTAAAACCGAAACGGCTGCGGCAGAAAACGAAAGCGAAAGCAGCTCAATATTCAGCGAAGGAACAGGTACGGCAGAGGATCCTTATCAGATTTCCGATGCAGAAACATTTCTTGCCTTTGCCGAAGGCGTAAATTCAGGTACGGAAGGCGGTTATGCAGACAAATACATTCAGCTTACCGCCGACATTGATTTAAGCGGAATAGACTGGACACCTATCGGAAATATGAACGATATGGAAAACTACACAACATTTTTTCTCGGAACATTTGACGGTTTAGAGCATACGGTATCTAACCTCACCTATACAACAGATGATTTCATATGTGGTGCAGGCCTTTTCGGAATGAATGCCGGAGTGATAGAAAATCTCAATGTTGAAAATTCGGTAATAACAGCCAACGAAGGTACATCGCTTGCCATCGGCGGTGTAATCGGCTACAACATGGGTGTTGCCGACAATATTCATATTTCGGGCAATTCGGAAATAACCGGAAACAACTGCACAGGCGGCATAATCGGCGGAAACAAAGGTACTGTTAAAAATTGCTCTGCAGAAGATGTAAATATTGTTGTAATCGGTGACAATCAATTCGATGACAGAATAATTCAAGTCGATATTGCCGAATGCGGCGGTCTTATAATCGGCGGAAGCTTTGGCGGAACAATAGACAACTGCACAGCCAAAGGCACAATAACAGCAGAAGGAAACGAGCCTGTCGGACTTGGCGGCATTGGCGGCTGCCTTGAAATGATGGATTCCGTAACCAACTGCACAGCAGACGTAACAATAAAATCTGCCAAAGGTGGACACGCAATAGGCGGTCTTTGCGGATATGCCGGAACTCACTCCGATCCTGATGTATGCCTTGAAACAGAAGGTTTTTCAACGACAAATTATCCGTCTGTAATTAATAACTGCAATGTAACTGTCAGCATTGATGCAGACAATGCAACACATGTAGGCGGTATCGTCGGAACAGGGCTTTATTATTACGGAGAAGAAACTGCTTTCAAAATAACAAACTGCTCTGTAAAAGGTGAAATAAACGGTGCCGTAACTCCCGGGGCCATTGCAGGACGTGCGGAAGGCAGCACAATAGAAAACTGCAACGCAGACGTATTATTTAACAGAAATTCACTTACAAGCGAAATTGGTTCTACAACTTGTATGTATGAAAGCGCCGACCAGTATGAATAAACATATTTTTAATTTTTGACTCACACAAAAATGACAAAACCCATTGGTAATTCAATTCATTACCGATGGGTTTCTTTTAAAACACTATTTATGCTTTATGGGGATAAAAGCATTTATTTCTAAATTCGTTATACATTAATATCTTTGGCTTCGTCAATCGCCTCAGCGAGATGAATCGGTGAAACATCATTTTTTGAAAAGTACTCCAGAATTTCTTCCACCTCTTTACGATTTTCACTGACACCGGCGACATAATCAATAAACCTTTCATTAGAAATCATAATACCGTAAATGGCATTATCGCCGACATCTTTTTTCAACATGTAATAACGGTTCCCCTTTTCGTTATTACCGTGGAACATAAGTAATTTTTCACACAGCATTTGTATTCCCCCATTAATTGTTATATTTACATTATTATCCACAACTCCTATATACGCAACGATTTTATAACGATAAAATTCGACACCAACAACAGCTTGATTATAATAAATCAAATATAATCAGGATTTTATTTGCGTAATACGGAAAAATTCACGCAAACATTGTCGATTATTTAAAAATTTTGTTTACAATTATTTTACTAAATAATTACTTAAACGGTTCTCCATTTCTTCATCAACATATAACTCCATGAGAATTCCGTTACCGGTATGCTCTTCACTTATCACTTCACATCTGCCGTATACCATTGACGCTGTCTTTCCGTCACTATACGGAATACAGACCTTAATACTCTTTTTAAAGCTCTTTATCAGCTTTTCGATTGTTTCAAGCATTGCTTCAACACCTTTACCGTCGAGTGCCGATATTCTTGCTTCACATCTTGCATTAAAATCGATAGTCAACGGCAGTTCTACATCTCTGTCCATCTTGTTATACACCGTAATCACAGGTGTATTCTCACAGCCCAGCTCCTTAAGTGTATCATATACAGTATTCATCTGTTCCTGTCTGTCCGGATTAGAGGCATCGACAACATGCAGCAGTATATCTGCATATTTAAGCTCTTCCAAGGTTGCTCTGAAAGCTCTTATAAGATGATGAGGCAATTTTCTTATAAATCCTACTGTATCTGTAAGAAGTATCTCTGTACCTCCGGGGAGCTTAAGACTCCTCGTTGTTGTGTCAAGTGTTGCAAAAAGTTTATTTTCGGCAAGCACACCGGCATCTGTAAGTCTGTTAAGCAATGTGGATTTTCCCGCATTTGTATAACCGACAAGCGATACACTGATCGTTCCACGTTTATTTCTTCCGTTTCTCAAAAGCTCTCTGTGCGTCTGGATATTTTTAAGCTCGCCTTCAAGCTCCGATATTCTGTCTTTTATATATCTTCTGTCTGTTTCAAGCTTTTTTTCTCCGGGGCCTCTTGTACCTATACCACCGCCAAGTCTTGAAAGTGATGTTCCCTGTCCCGAAAGTCTTGTAAGACGGTACTTAAGCTGTGCAAGCTCAACCTGAATTTTACCTTCGTTGGATAATGCTCTTGCGGCAAAAATATCGAGTATAAGCATTGTTCTGTCCATAACCTTTGTTCCGAGCATTTCTTCAAGATTTCTCATCTGTGCCGGCGAAAGCTCGTCATCACATATTATTCCGGTTGCGTCAACAGCATTTATAAGCATTTTCACTTCTTCGATTTTGCCTTTACCGATGTAATGACCGGGATGTCTTTTTTCTCTTCGCTGTATAACTCTGCCGACAGTAACCGCACCGGCTGTTTTTGCCAGCTCCTCAAGCTCATTTAAAAATGACTCTGCGTCTGTGCCGTCCTCTTCGACAGCAACAAGAATAACTCTTTCCTCTTCTTCCTCTATATTATATAATTTTGTTTCTTTAGCCATTTTATCACCTCTGATTTCAAACTGATTACCGTTTATTTTAGCACACATTTCTAATCCGTTCCATATTCTTTTATAATTGCAAAATCTTTATAATAAAACAAAGAGAATATCAGCAATTTGTGACATTCTACATAATAATTATCATCTTCTAAATTTCTATCAAATTTAACCTCGTATAATTGCATCCTTAATTATTCGAATCAAATAGTTATACTCGGAATATTCACCGTCCGAAGCTTTTACAAGTGAATCCCTTACATAATCTGAATTTTCTTTTAATAACGATTTATTCATTTTAAAGCCATGATATTCGGCAAACTGTGTTGCAAAAGTAATTACTGTTCTTGTATTTCCTTCTCTAAACGGATGTACCTGCCAAATTGCAGCTATGATTTTAGCAAATTTATCTGCTGTTTCCTCTATGCTTAATTCTTCCCATTTAACACTATTCAACTCTTTTAAAGCCTTATTTATATCTCTTTCAATGTAGTTTGAATCAGAATATCTTACAGTATCTCCTCCAAGAACACGTTCTCCTTTTACGATATTAATTCCTCTTTCTTTTCCTGCCCATTCATAAATATCACCGAATATATAAAAATGAATTTTCTTCAATCTGTCATAATCAAAATTCTCTGACTTTACTTTGTCATCAATATCCAACAACTTTATATATGTGATATTGCTTTCAGCTTCAAGAAGGAGTTTTTCGTCCTTGATATTGAGTAAATTTCTTAATACAGGAACATCATCATATAAATAATAATCCTTCATAAAGCTTATACCTCTGCAATCTTATAGCGCTTTATAGTGGCTTCCAATATTTCTGAAATTTCTTTTTGCCCGTCTATATACTCCTGTACCAAATCCATAGTTTCTTTAGTAGGTTCGCTTGCGTCAAGAGTTGATATCGCAAGAGCATCATTTACTATTTTTTCACGAATAACCTTCGTTGTTTCCTTTATAGTATATTTCTTTTCAACAGTATAGCTCATTTTACCACCTCATTTTTCTTTACCAAAATATTTCTATAATATTCAGCCGCAGTTTCCGGCAGAACAGGATTTATATAGCTGTTCGTTCCATATTCAAAGCCTGCCGGATTTCCCATTCTCGGCAATATACGCATGAACCAATGTCCGTCACAATCCTTTGGTGTATCCTCAAAACATATATTGTAACAGATATTTTCTCTTAAACCGCTTACCATTTTTAGCATTGTTTTAAGCATACAAGCAAGCTCATCAAGCATTTCATCACTGAAATCTCCATAATGCTTAATATGCTTTTTTGCGGCTATATCTATTTCATAGGACATTCTCGATGCAAACGGAGTATATGCCGCAAAATTATCACTTTCGTCTATAATTCTTATTTTTTTATCAAGCTCATATTCCGTTATTGCACAAACCGCACATTTTCCGTTTTTCAGCTTATATTCATTATTCCGTTCGCATATCACCTTCTGTTCTCTCGGAACAACCGTAACAGCAATTATCTGCCAGTGCGAGTGCATAAGCGATGCACCGGATTCCGGACCGCAGTTTTTAAAAGCCTCAACATATTTTATGTCCGGATTTTTCATCATTTCGTTATATCTCAAACGTATTGTTTTGAGCACCTCTGCAATATGCTTAACCGAAAAATCGTGTATTGCCTCGGAATGCTCTGCCGTATCAACAACAACCTCATGTATTCCGTTTCCATATGCCGATGTATAAAAATCTTCATCACAGCACTCTGACTTATCATTGTTTACTGCCGGATATTTATTGGGAAATACTCTTATTGTCCATTCTCCATCAGCGGCATTTTGATAAACCGCATTGGGTGTCATGGCTTCATTACCGGGGCAGAATTGACAATCGGTTTTATCAGATGTTTTAGGTATGCTGTGCTTAATAAAATCATATGGTCTTGATTTTCGGTTACCTGCAAATATAACCCATTCACCGGTCAGTATATCCTGTCTTAATTCCGACATGTTACCATCTCCCCGTTGTATTTTATCTCACTGTTATGTTTTCTATGCCGTTAAAAACTCTGTTTCTTACCGGCGTAAGATCTCCGTGTATTCTCTGCGACATATAAACAGACGATTTTCTGTAAACAAGGCTTATATAAGGCAATTCCTGTGAAATATAATTCTGAAGCTTGCCATATGCGGTCATCATTTCTTCATCGGTTACGGCGGAACTGCATTCGGAAATATATTCATCCATTCTTGAACTTGAATATCCCATTACATTATTATCGGTACCAAACATATTTGAAAAATCATTGGACGGAGATACTGTCCAACCACCGACAAAAATATCATAACTTCCGTTATTTATTTTATCCATATATGTCTGATAATCTGCCTCTGTCACCGATACCTCAAAGCCAAGTGCATTTAATGCCGAAGCAAGATTTTGTGCAACCTGGCATCTTTCGGAATTTTCTTTATTAACAAGTATTGCCGCCTGAAGCTTCCTGCCGTCCTCATTTTCTCTTACCGTCTGGCTTGTTCTGAATCTCCAGCCGGACTGCTCAACGAGCATTTTTGCCGTTGTCAAATCGTTATCATATCCGTATACACTGCTGTCATAAAGCCATGATGATGTTCTGACAGGAGAATATGCTCTTTCAGCATTGCCGAGATAAATTCCGTCAATTATATTCTGAATATCAAGGGAATAAGCTATTGCCTGACGTATATTTCTATCCATAAATACGGCGTTATTGAAATTAAAGCCTATAAAATCATACACATTTGTAATATAGCTTACACGTTTTCCGTTAAAGGCTGTATTTCCGCCGGCAAGCTCCGTTTCCTCTGCCAGAAGAATATCCGTAATGCCCTTTGTGAACAGATTAAGCTGTGTTTCCCTGTCCTTTGTCATTGTAACAGTTATTTTATTAACAGCCGCCTGTCCTTTGAAATCATTCATTGCCGCCGTAAGCATAAGCTCCTTTGCCGGAGAAAAGCTTTCAAATCTGTATAAACCGGTTGTTACGGCAGTTGTAGGATTATCACTCATAACCGCATAATCTCCGCCGTAAAAGGCACTGCTTATAACAGGAAAAGCAAGATATACCATATTTCCGGCTCCGCTGTCATAAAAGGTTATGTCAATCTGATAGCCGCCCTGTGCCGACCAGTTTTTTATATGATCTGTACAGCTTTTATAATATGAATTTTCGGCATTATCTATCGTTCTGAGCGAATATATCACATCGTCAGCTGTAAGTATTGAGCCGTCCGAAAAGCTTACACTGCTCTTTAATGTAATATGTGCTGTTTTTCCGTCCTCATCAAATGTCCAGCTGTCGGCAATATTTGGCTCTGCTTTTCCGTCCTCACCTATATTTACAAGATTTTCATACATCAGTGTAAACACATCATTAACCGTTTCATCTGAATTGAGCAGAGGATTAAGTGTTTTTGTCATATTCATTGAAAGCTGTAATTCGGTTTCATCATTATTTTCGCTGTTTATTGATGCCCCCTGTCCCGTTACGCTGCCCTGAACAGCCGCCGTTTCGGAGGACGAACAGCCTGTTATAACAAATATCAAAGCACTAAGCAATGCAATAATTTTTTTCATCAATTACAGCTCCTTATAATATTTTTCATAGGCAGACATATATTTAACGGTTTTTTCAACATATCCGTCCGTTTCCTTATACGGTATGTTATCAAGAGTTTCTCCGTCTGAACTGTATTTGGAATCTGCAAGCCATTTGTTTACATTTCCGCAGCCCGCATTATAAGCGGCAAGTGAGGTTTCCAGTTTTCCGTCATACATATCCAGAAGATACCTCAGATACCAACAGCCTATTCTTATATTTGTGTCCTCATCATAAAGCATATCAAGACTGAAATCATCAATTCCGATTATATCTGCCGCCCATATGCCTGTTTCCGGCATAATCTGCATAAGTCCTCTGGCACCTGTTTTTGAACGGTCGTTTTTATCAAAACCGCTTTCCGCTTTTATTACTGCAAACACAAGTTTTTTATCTATATTATAATCTGTGGCATATTTTTCAACATATTCATCATAGCGAACAGGATAAAGCACATTTGGTACAACATATGCCCTGTATACAACCGAAACCGCTATAACAAAAATAATAATGCCGATCAAACATTTACTTTTTTTCATTTATAAAGCTCCCAATCGTATTTTTATCATCAAATAAGAGCATCAAGCTGACTTTCTATATTATCATCATCTGAGCTGTTGTCAATTATAACTGCACCCATAGCCTTGTATTCCTTCCATGATTTTTGAGAAGCAATGCGTTTTTCTGCCTGCTCATATGTTATTCCGTCACGTTTCATAATTCTTTCGGCTCTCACCTTTTCATCGGCATAAACCACCCATACGGAATCGCATATATCAACAAGTCCTGCCTCTGCAAGAAGAGGTGCATCAATTATAAATATCGAATATTTATCCGTCTGCGGTGTTATTTCTTCAATAAGTTTTTTAATTTCCGCAACTATGTATTTATGTGTGCATTCATCAAGGAATTCAAGCTCATTTTTATCCGAAAAAACAATATCTCCAAGCTTTCGTCTTATAATATTGTCGTTTTCATCAAGTATGCCTTTTCCGAAATGCTCAACAAGCTCATTATAAGCCGGCTTTTCTTTTTCTATTATTTCATGTGCTATGACATCGGCATCGGCTATGTATGCGTGTCTTTCCTTAAGCATTGAGCCTACATGGCTTTTTCCGCTGCCTGTTCCGCCAGTTAATCCTATTATTCTCATATTTATCACCAGTTTTATTATTTTTTATTTTGCCTCATACCAGCTTTTGCCGCTGTGTACATCTACTTCAAGAGGTGCTTTGAGTTCGGCGGCATTCTCCATTTCCTCCTTAAGATACTGCTTAACTCTTTCCACCTCATCATCATAAGCCTCAATAAGGAGTTCGTCATGTACCTGTAATATAAGCTTTGATTTCATATTTTCGTTTTTAAGTCTTTTGCTTACATTAATCATCGCTATCTTGATTATATCTGCGGCACTGCCTTGTATAGGCATATTCATTGCCACTCTTTCGGCAAACGATCTCTGTATGGGATTACCCGAATTTATTTCCGGAACCGGTCTTCTTCTTCCGTAAATAGTCGAAACATATCCGTTTTCGGACGCCTCCGTAATTGTTCTGTTCATATATACCTTGATATTCGGATATTTTGCAAAATAGCCTGCCATATATTCCTCGGCTCTTTTTCTTGTTATTCCGAGGTCCTTGCTTAAGCTTGACGCTCCCATACCGTATATCATTCCAAAATTGACCGTCTTTGCCTCACTTCTCTGCTTCGGTGTAACCTCATCAAAAGGAACATTAAACACCTGTGATGCAGTAAGGCGGTGAATATCCTGCCCTTCCTTAAACGCATTTATAAGCGTTTCGTCCTCTGCCATAGATGCAAGAACTCTGAGCTCAATCTGCGAATAATCCGCATCAACAAATTCACAGCCGTCCTTAGGTATAAATACCTTTCTAAGCTCTCTGCCAAGCTCAAGTCTTACAGGAATGTTCTGAAGATTTGGCTCTGTTGAGCTTATTCTTCCGGTTGCCGTTATTGTCTGATTGAAGGTAGAATATATTCGTCCGGTTTTTTTATCAATAACCGAAAGAAGTCCGTCTGCATACGTACTCTTGAGCTTTGCAAGCTGTCTGTAATAAAGCACACTTGCGACTATCGGATTATCTCTCTTAAGGCTTTCGAGAACATCGGCGGCAGTTGAATAGCCTGTTTTTGTCTTTTTGCCGCCCTTAAGTCCGAGCTTTTCAAACAATATAACTCCAAGCTGTTTGGGCGAATTAATATTAAATTTTTCTCCGGCAAGCTCGTATATTTCCTTTGAAACCTCATTCATACTTTCCTCAAGACGTTTCTGGAAATCCTCAAGTGCTTTTTTATCAACAAGTATACCTTCCCATTCCATATCCGAAAGCACGCCGATGAGCGGCAGTTCTATATCATAATATAAACTATGCTGTCCGTTTTCATCAAGCTTGTTTTCCAGTATGTCCTTAGCCTTAAATGCTGTTTCCGCACTCTTTACGGCAATATATCTTCTTTCTTCCTCAGAAACTGCCCAAAGGCTTTTCTTTGATTTTCCTTTTCCCAGTATTTCCTCTTCGGATTTTATCTCTTCTCCGAAAAACTCACTTGATATATCATCAAAATGGTAAGTATCCTTCATCGGATTTATTAAATATGCCGCAATGGACACATCAAATGACAAACCGTTATATTCAATGCCGTTCTTTCTTAAAAATGCCATATCGGATTTGCTGTCTATTGTTATTTTCTTAAGGCTTTCGGACTCAAAATAAGACTTTACGGCATTAAGAAAATCATCCGATGACATAAGCCCGCCTGTTTCCGCCCACGCAGTAACATCATCACAGGCAAACGCCATTCCGACAACGGCATTATCCTCATGCAAAAGCGTATAAGCAGACATCTTGTTTTCAAGTTTTGTTATAAATTCCTTAACGTCGTTGGCGTCTTTAAGCAAAAGCATATGCTTCTGTTTATTTTCTTCGTCCTCTATATTTGCCTCAAGCTTAACTCTTCCAAGCATACTTTTAAATCCAAGCTGTTTAAATATATTATAAGCCTCTTCGGAATAAGGTCTTAAGGCGTCCATATCGTCAAAATTACATTCAATAGGCACATTAAGGTCAATTTCCACAAGCTTTCGGCTGAGTCTTGCCTGTTCTGCAAAGGCTGTAAGATTTTCAGACGCCTTTTTCGGCTTTATCTCTGCCGCATGCTCTATCGAATTTTCCACATCACCGTACTGCTGTATTATTTTTACAGCAGTCTTTTCGCCTATTCCGGGCACGCCGGGAACATTATCTCCGGCATCGCCCATAAGAGCCTTTACCTCAATAAAAGCCTTTGGATTTACACCGTATTTATTTTCAACCTCATTCGGACCGTAATCCTCTATTTCGGTTTTGCCCTTAACTGTTTTCGGTATTCTTACCTTTATATTTTCAGTACATATCTGAAGCAGATCTCTGTCGCCGGAAACAACGGTTGCACTTATTCCGTTTTCTTCCGCTTTTTTTGCCATTGTGCCGAGTATATCGTCTGCCTCATATCCGGCAAGCTCAAAGCATGACACATTCATTGCGGCAAGTGCCTCTTTAAGAATCGGCATCTGGCCTCTTAATTCTTCGGGCATACCTTTTCTGTTTCCTTTGTAATCGGAATACATTTCATGTCTGAATGTAGGTGCGTGAACATCAAAGGCAACACCGAGATAATCGGGCTTTTCATCGTCCATAAGCTTAAAAAATATATTCATAAATCCGTAAACGCCGTTTGTATACCTTCCCTGTGAATCCGTAAGAAGCGGAACACCGTAGAAAGCACGGTTTACGATACTGTTTCCGTCTATAATAAGCAATTTTTTACGGGACATTGTTTTTCCTCCCTGTCAGTCATATGTAATCAATTTATTATACATCAATTCCTTTGTTTACACATTACTTTTTTATTAATATTTATAAAACAATGCTTTATATTTTGACAAAATAAGCATGTCAATTTTATTAACATATTCTTTGGTACCGCATATAATATAATACGTTTTTTCTATCGGAGGTAAATTTATATATGTCTGAAAAAAAGTTATTAAGCATAGCCGCTGTAACAATTTCCGCAATAACCGCTTTGTCCGGTTGCGGTTCGTCAAAAGAAAATGAGCTGACAACAGTACGGCTGAATGAGGTTGTTCATTCCGTATTTTATGCACCGCAGTATGTAGCACTGGAAAATGGATATTTCAATGAAGAAGGCTTGGATATTGAGCTTTCTGTCGGTCAGGGAGCCGATAAAAGCATGACAGCTCTTTTATCCGATTCGGCAGACATTGCACTTCTCGGAACAGAAGCCGGAATATATATAATTAATGAAGGTAAGGAAGATCATATAAAAACATTTGCACAGCTTACACAACGTGCCGGAAACTTTCTTGTATCGAGAAAAGATGAACCGAATTTCAAATGGTCGGATTTAAAGGGAAAATCAATAATCGGCGGCAGACCGGGCGGTATGCCGGAGCTTGTGTTGGAATACGTTCTCAATGAAAAAGGTCTGGAAAAAGGCAAAGACGTAGATATAATAAACAATATTTCCTTTGAATCTACCTCCGGAGCATTTGCGGCCGATGTCGGAGATTACACAGTTGAATTTGAGCCGTCTGCATCGGCTTTGGAGCAGAAGGGCTTAGGCCATGTTGTGGCATCTCTCGGAACCGAATCCGGCTTTGTTCCGTATACGGTATATATGTCCACCTCGGATTATATAAATGAAAATCCCGAAATAATACAGTCCTTCACAAATGCAATATACAAAGGACAGCTCTGGGTAAACGAGCATACCTCCGAAGAAATTGCTGCAGTAATACTTCCGTACTTCACCGAAAGCGATCTTGAAACGCTTACCGGCATAATCGAGCGGTATAAAGCTCAGGACACATGGAAAACCGATCCGATATTCGAAAAAGAAAGCCTTGAGCATATTGAAGACATAATGGAATTCGGCGGAGAACTTTCCAAACGTGTTGATTTTGACGGCTTTATAGATAACAGTTTTGCGGAAAACGCAGTCAAAAATATAAAATAAGCTAAAAATGCCGAGCCTTTTTTTCAAAGGTTCGGCAAATATTATTGTCAGTTATTTTAATTCCTGTAACGCTCTTTTCATATCCTTTATCATCCAGTTCGGAATCTTCATCTCTTCAGCTTCTTTGACCGTAAGCCAATAATAGCTGTCGTGTTCTTCGCTGAGTATTACCTTTCCGCCTTTATACACACATAAGTATGTACAAAGCGTCATATGTACCTGCTCTCTGATAACATCAAATATTCTGAGCGGTTTTATTATTTTTACCTTAACCGAGGTTTCTTCGGAAATTTCTCTTAAAAGACCTTCTGTGCATTTTTCGCAGAAACGCACACTGCCTCCCGGCAAATCCCATACCTCATATTTGTTAAGAAAGCTTTTTTCCATTTCTTTTTTACTTCTTCTTAAAAGAAGTATTTTATCCCCATTCACTATAACTGCCTTTGCAGCCAGTGCAAATCCCGACCTCATACACGACCTCCGAATAATTACTTGGATGTCGCTTCGTCTAAGAGCTTTTTAAGATCTGCCTCATCAAAGTTATAAACCTTGTTACAGAAATGACATGATATTTCTGCTTTTTTATCCTCTTCAAGGATAGTTCTTAAGTCCTTTTCACCTATTGAAATAAGTGCTTTTTCAACTCTCTCTCTTGAGCAATCACAATAAAATTCGGTAGGCATCTTATCAATTATTTCAAGATCCATATCACCGAGAACAGCATCAAGTATAGTTTCCGGTGTTTCGCCTCTGTCAAGAAGCTCTGTTATATACTTAAGATGAGTTATTCTTTCCTCAAGCATTGTTGCAACCTCAAGCGTTGCTCCGGGCATAAGCTGGATTATAAATCCGCCTGCCGCTTTTATTGATGTATCCGTATCAACAAGAACGCCGAGTGCAATGGCTGTCGGTATCTGCTCACTCTTTGCATAATAATATGTGAGATCCTCTGCAATTTCTCCCGAAACAAGCTCTGTCTTTCCTACATAAGGCTCTTTAAGTCCGAGATCCTTAATTACTGTAAGATAACCTTTGCCAACTGCTCCGCCAACATCAAGCTTAACAGGCGATTTGGGAGGTATATCTACATTTGGATTAAATGGATAACCCTTAACTCTGCCTTTGCTGTCGGCTGTAACAAGAAGTCCTTCGATAGGGCCGTCACCCTTTATCTGCAATGTAACAAGGTCTTTCTCGCCCTTAAGCATAGTTCCCATCATTGCTCCGGCTGTAAGAAGTCTGCCTAAAGCCGCAGACGCAACCGGAGTTGTGTTATGAAGAGATCTTGCTGTCTGAACTGTATTTTTTGTTGTAGCGGCAAATGCTCTGATAAGTCCGTCTGCCGCAGTTGCTCTTAATATATAATCATCCATTGACTATTTCCTCCTTTTTGGTTATTTCTCTTGCGACAACGTAAATACGCTCGCTGTCGTCCCTTGCAGGCTCAAAAGTAAAGGCATCATATGCCGCTTCAAATTTCATTCCGCTTTCTTCAATATATCTGCGTATCGTTTCGAGATCATAAGCTCTTTCGTAATGCTCTTCCTGTGTTCGGTCATATGTGCCGTTTTCATTTTTAACAAAGAAGTTAAGATAATATTCGTTTATCTTTTCTTCCTCATCATAATAATTTTCCCATATATATGCGGCATCGTCCGTTATTTCCGAAAAAGTATTATAACTATAAATATTTTTGAATTTATATTCAGTATTCAAATCAAAAATAAACAGACCATTTGGATGAAGATAATTATTGACAAGTCTGAAAACCTCTTTTATATCCTCGTCCTCTGTTATGTAATTCAAGCTGTCGCAAAGGCACAGTATACAGTTGACTGTGCCGTAAAGCTCAAATTCACGCATATCCTGGAGAAGAAAAAGCGTATCAAGGCCTTCCTTTTCCGCTTTAAGCTTTGCCTCGGAAAGCATGTCCTCGGAAACATCAATTCCGATAACATCATAACCCTTCTTTGCAAGACGGAGAGCAATGTTGCCCGTTCCGCAGCCAAGCTCACAGACAAGCTCCGGCTTTATATTGAATTCAGAAAATATTTTTTCCACATAGTCAACCCATTCATCATAGTTGACATCCTCCATAAAGAGGTCGTAAACAGATGCAAAGCTTTCATATGCACCCACAAAATCACCTGCTTTTTATATATTTACAATACAGGACTGTATAACTAATTAATTATAAATAATTTACAAAACATTTGCAAGTTTTTGCCGTCAATTTTTATTATTTTTTTCGCGGTGTTTTCCCGCTATCTTTCCGCCGATTGCTCCGCTTTCTCTTGAGGTAAGACTCTTCCAGCCTGTTTTTTCTATTTTTTCACGCAGTCCCAGTTCTTCGGCTATTTCAAGCTTAAGTCTGCCGACCTCGGTTTCCAGATCGAATAGTGGTTTTTTCTTCTTCTCCTTTTTATTCTTATTACCGGTCTTTTTGGTATTCTCATTCATTTCGGCACCTCCGATGTTTTATAATACTCCTATTGTTGACATTTACTCATAGTTTTATGTATATTTATTAATTCATACCCTAATTTCATTGACACTTTAAAGGATTGGTGTTAATATTTAATAATATTTACAGTATATAAATTTCATACTTTTGCAGATTAAATTTTTGTCTGTTTTGTATCATAACCGGATAATTTAATTTTATATAATATGTATAAAGGAGTGTTTCCAATGAAAAAGGTAAATCTCGCTGTTGTCGGTGCCACAGGCATGGTAGGTAGAACATTTTTAAAGGTGCTTAAGGAGAAGAATTTCCCTATTGACAACCTTTATCTTATGGCATCTAAACGCTCTGCCGGCACTAAGCTTGAATATGACGGAAAAGAATACATTGTTGAAGAACTTACAGAGCATTCATTTGACAAACCGATTGACATCGCTCTTTTCTCAGCAGGCGGTTCAACAAGCGAAAAGTTCGCTCCTATCGCTGCCGCTCATGGTGTAATCGTTGTTGATAACTCTGCTCAGTGGAGACAGCATCCAGACGTACCGCTTGTTGTTCCCGAAGTAAACCCTGAGGATATTTCATGGAACCACGGTATCATTGCCAATCCCAACTGCTCAACAATACAGGCTGTTGCCGTTCTTAAGCCGCTTGATGACAAATATAAAATAAAGAGAGTTGTATATTCTACATATCAGGCTGTTTCCGGTGCAGGTGTTGCCGGATGGAACGATCTTGAAAACGGACTTAAGGGCGAGGCTCCCAAAAAATTTCCTCATCCTATCGCAGGCAACTGCCTTCCCCATATAGACGTATTCATGGAAAACGGCTATACAAAGGAAGAAATGAAGATGATCTGGGAAACAAGAAAAATTCTCCATGATCCCGATTTAAAGGTAACAGCAACAACAGTACGTGTTCCCGTATTCAGCAGCCATTCCGAATCAATCAACGTTGAGTTTGAAAAACCCATTGATGATATTGAAGATGTTAAAAAGCTTCTTGCCGCTGCTCCCGACGTTGTTCTTGTTGACGATCCCGCAAACAACAAATATCCTCTTGCAATCGACGCCGCAGGCACAGATGAGGTATATGTAGGACGTATCAGAAGAGACGAAAGCGTTGAAAACGGTATCAACCTTTGGGTTGTAGCAGACAACATCCGTAAAGGTGCGGCAACAAACGCAGTTCAGATTGCCGAAATTCTTGCAGAGGCAATGGATAAATAATTTTTTAATATAGAGGAGGAAAATATATGTCAATATTCACAGGCTCGGCAGTAGCCCTTATCACTCCCTTCAATCCCGACGGTTCAGTTAATTTTGAAAAGCTCAAAGAGCTTATTGATTTTCATTTAGCACACAAAACAGATGCTCTTGTTGTATGCGGAACAACAGGCGAGGCTTCAACTCTTACAGATGAAGATCAGGTTGAATGCATCCGAGTTGCGGCAGAGCACGTAAATAAAAGAGTTCCGGTTATCGCCGGAGCAGGAAGCAACGACACAGCACATGCGGTAAACCTTGCAAAAGCCTGCGAAAACGCAGGTGCGGACGGACTGCTCCTTGTAACTCCATACTATAACAAAACTACACAGCGTGGACTTATACATCATTACACAACAGTTGCAAATGCAGTAAACATTCCTATCATTCTTTACAATGTACCCGGAAGAACAGGAATGAGCATTGCTCCCGAAACATGTGCAGAGCTTTCAAAGATTCCCAACATCGTTGCCGTTAAAGAAGCAAGCGGAGATATTTCCGAGGTTGCAAAGGTTGCAAAGCTTTGCGGTCCCGATTTTGATATTTATTCCGGAAATGATGACCAGACACTTCCTATTCTTTCACTTGGCGGAAAAGGTGTTATTTCGGTAACAGCCAACGTAATTCCCGATGAAATGCACGACTTATGCGAGGCATATTTCAACCACGAAACAGAAAAAGCCCGTGATTTACAGATAAATATACTCGGTCTTTGCGACGCACTTTTCTGCGAGGTAAATCCTATTCCCGTTAAAGGTGCAATGAACATGCTCAGCTTCGGCGTTGGCGAATGCAGACTTCCTCTTTATGAAATGAGCGATGACCACAAGGCATTTGTTAAAAAAGAGCTTGAAAAATTAGGACTTATTAAATAAGAAGTACAGACTTAGGAGTAAAAACTATATGACTAAAATAATTATGAACGGCTGCTCCGGAAAAATGGGCCATGTTGTATGCTCGCTCGTTGCCGAAGACAAGGATTGCGAAATCGTTGCTGGTATTGATCCTTTCGGCGAAAGCAAGGACTTCCCTATTTTCAGAACACCGTCTGAATGTAATATTGATGCAGATGCTATAATCGACTTTTCAACAGCAAAGGCCATACCTGCCCTTCTTGATTTTGTCGAGGAAAGAAAAATTCCTATTGTTCTCTGCACAACAGGTTTAGATGAGGAGCTTCTCAAAAAAGTTGATGAGGTTTCAAAAAAGGTTGCCGTATTGAAGAGTGCGAATATGTCAATCGGTGTAAATCTTTTATTTGCACTTGTGCAGAAAGCCGCTCTTGCTCTTCAGGATTCCGGCTTTGACATTGAAATTGTTGAAAAACACCACAATCAGAAGATTGACGCTCCCAGCGGAACGGCACTTGCCATTGCAGACGCAATCAATGAGGTTTCCGACAACCGCTATAACTACGTTTATGACCGCTCACAGGTCAGAGAAAAACGTACAGCAGACGAAATCGGTATTCATGCCGTAAGAGGCGGAAACATTGTCGGCGAGCATGAGGTTATGTTTGCCGGAAAGGACGAAATAATCGAAATAAACCACAGAGCAATGTCAAAGGAGATTTTTGCAGTAGGCGCAGTTAAAGCCGCAAAATATCTTGCAGGCAAGCCGGCAGGTTTCTATACAATGAAGGACGTTCTTAAGGATATACTGGAATAAAAAGCTCTATTTCAAATAAGCAACACATAGCTAAAACTAAACCCTCGTAGAAATACTGCGAGGGTTTTTAGCTGTTCAAGTTTGTAATACTAATTTCAATTTTTCCTAAACTACATTCGCCAGAATGTAGTTATTAAAATTTGGATTGAACCTTTTTAAAGGTTCATGGGGTTTGGGGCAAAGCCCCAAGGTCTTTCAATAAAGTATATTACTTATTCCGTCATTTCTATAAAATCCTCTTCGGAAATAACCGGTATTCCGAGCTCTGCCGCCTTTTTGTTTTTAGACGATGCAGACATTTTATCATTATTTATAAGATAGCTTGTTTTTCCGGTTACACTGCCCGTAACCTTGCCGCCGAGTGACTCAATATAAGCCTTAAGCTCATTTCGATTTTTATAATGTGTTACGTCACCGGTTATTACAAACGTAAGGCCTTTGAGCCTTTCACCGGTTTCCGCCGGCTTTTCAAATGTGAGCAATGAAACCGCTTTATTGAACAGCTCCATGTTTTCCTCTTTTTTGAAATAAGCACATATGCTGTGCGAAATTACTTCGCCAAAGCCTTCTATTGATGCAAGCTCATCCTCATCTGCCGCAAGTATTTTATCTATATCATAATCAAAATGCTTGCAAAGAAGCTTTGCATTGCTCAAGCCGACCTGATTTATGCCAAGTGCATTTATAAAATTTTCAAGCGGAACCGTTCTTGATTTTTCAATGGCAGCTGTCAGCTTTTCAAAGCTTTTCTGTCCGAAACCGTCCATATCCTTTATTTCTTCGTGATCCTTTATGCTGTATATATCGGTATAGTTTTCAAGTATGCCCTTATCGGCAAACTTTCGTATTGTTTCCTCCGAAAGGCCTTCTATGTTCATCGCATCTCTCGAAACATAATGAACAAGCGATTTTATACGCTGGGCCGAGCAGTTCGGATTTGTGCAGTAAAGCTCTCTTCCTTCCTTAAGCATACGTATTTCCGTTTCGCCGCCGCATACGGGACAGTATTCGGGAATGGTTTCCGTTGCCGAACAGGTAAGGTTTTCTGCAATCTGCGGTATAATCATATTTGCCTTATATACCTTTATTCTGTCGCCTTTGCCAAGCTTAAGCTCCTCCATGATGCTGACATTATGCACACTTGCCCTATTCACTGTTGAGCCTTCAATATCCACAGGCTCAAACACAGCAACAGGATTGATTCTGCCTGTTCGTGATGTGTTCCATTCAACGCCAATGAGCGTTGTTTCTGCCATTTCATCACTCCATTTGAAAGCGATTGAATCTCTCGGAAACTTAGCCGTTATTCCGAGAGAACGGCTGTATTCAATATCGTTATAAGTAAGCACAAGTCCGTCCGAGGCAAAGTCGTTTTCGGTTATTTTGTTTGCAAACATTCTTACTTTGTCCTCAACCTCATTGCCCTTTATAACATAATGCTCCACAACATCAAAGCCAAGCTCAGAAAGAAAATCGAGCTGTTCACTCTTTTTCTTGAACTCCATGCCATCAGCCTTAACAAATGTGAAAGCATAGAACATTACATTTCTGTCTGCCGCAATTTTGCTGTTCAGCTGTCTTACAGTACCGCTGCAAAGGTTTCTCGGATTTTTATATACCTCATCATCGTCAAGCTCAGCGTTTATTCTTTCAAACTCACTGTATGCTATAACGCCTTCACCACGCAAATTCAGTTCTCCGTTAAACTTGATTTTTTTCGGAAGATTTTTGAAATATCTTGCATTGTGCGTTATATCTTCTCCGATTTCTCCGTTTCCCCTTGTTACCGCTCTTTCGAGAACCCCGTTATTATACGTCAGCACAATAGTCAGTCCATCAAGCTTCCAGCTTATTATTCCTTCTCTGTCGCCAAGCCATTCGGCAAGCTTTTCCGGGCTTTTGGTTTTGTCCAGCGACAATATAGGACTGTCATGCTTTACCTTTTGCAATGAACTTAAAACGGTATAACCGACTCTCTGCGTAGGACTTCCACCATACACTATTCCACTCTCTTTTTCAAGCTTTACAAGCTCATCATAAAGCTTATCATATTCATGGTCGCTCATTATCTCTCTATCTTCCTGATAATAAGCTCTTGACGCATTGTTCAGAACATTTATAAGTTCCTTCATTCTATCCATATATCATTACTCCGTTTCAACCTTTTTCAGCTTAGACAGACCTGCCATAAATTTCTTTGTGCCTTTGCCTGTGAAAGCAACCTCAACCTCATAATCCCTTCCGGCATTTTTTATGGATTTTACCTCACCTATACCGTATTTCGGTGCTCTTACCTTATCTCCGACAGCAAAGTCAATTGTTACATTTGTCGGCTTAGGCATTTCAGCTGCGTAAGGCTTAGGCACAACAGGTCTTGCCGACATATTCCCGGCGGCAACTCCTGCCCTGCTTGCGGCAAATCTTGCACCGAAGTTATAGGGTGATGCCTTCGGCGGTTCATGACTCGGTATTTCTCTTGTCTGAACCTTTTTGAAAGGATTGTCCAAAAGCTCAGGCGGCAGTTCTCCGAGAAATCTTGACGGTGCATTATAAACAAACTGTCCATGCTGCATTCTCTGTCTTGCATAGGTAAGGAAAAGCTCTTTCTTTGCTCTTGTTATACCGACATAGCAAAGTCGTCTTTCTTCCTCAAGCTCCTTAGAATCTCCTGTGTTTATTGCCCTTCCGCTGGGAAAAAGTCCTTCCTCCATGCCTATCATAAACACATAAGGGAACTCAAGTCCCTTTGCACTGTGCAATGTCATAAGAACGACAGCGTCATCATCTTCGCTGTATGAATCAATATCTGCAACAAGTGCAACATCTTCAAGAAATGCAGACAATGTGGCATTTTCGTTTTCCTTTTCAAACTCGGCCGCTTTTGATGCAAACTCCTCTATGTTTTCAATACGCATCATTGCATCATCTGAGCCGTCCTGTTCAAGCTCATCACGATAGCCTGTTGCATTTACAACATATTCAATAAGCTCATGTACAGAAAGCTCCTCTGCCTTCTGCTTGAATGAACAGATAAGCTCATAAAACTCACCAAGCTTTTTGCCTCTGCTTTTCAATTCGGGATATTCCGCAGCACAGCCGAGTGCTTCAAAAAGTGTAGTTCCGTTCTTTGAAGCCGCATTTTCCGCTGTTTCAACCGTCTTGTCGCCTATTCCTCTTTTGGGAACATTTATTATTCGCTTAATTGCAACGGCGTCCGCCGAGTTATCAATCAGCTTAAGATATGCAAGAATATCCTTTATTTCTTTTCTTTCATAGAACCTTACTCCGCCGAAAAGTCTGTATGGTATTCCCTTTCTCACAAATCTGTCCTCAATGGCTCTGGACTGTGCATTGGTTCTGTACAGAACGGCAAAATCCTTATATTTTTTGCCCTTAAGTGCATTTTTGTTTATAATCTCCGTAACAAAAACTGCCTCTTCAATATCATTATCCGCTCTGAAAACATGTATTATACTTCCGGTATCGTTTTCCGTCCAAAGGGTTTTGTCCTTTCTTGCACTATTGTGCTTTATAACCTCATTGGCGGCTGTAAGTATGTTTTTGGTTGAACGATAATTCTGTTCGAGTTTTATAACAACCGCATTGGGAAAATCCTTTTCAAAATCAAGTATGTTTCTTATGTTTGCGCCTCTCCAGCCATATATACTCTGGTCATCATCGCCGACAACACAAAGATTTCCGTATTTTCCGGCAAGAAGCCTTACAAGCTCATACTGCGATGTATTCGTGTCCTGATACTCGTCAACCATTATGTATTTAAAACGCTCCTGGTATACGTTAAGCACATCGGGATTTGTTCTGAAAAGCAGAACTGTTTTATATATCAGGTCATCAAAATCCAGTGCATTGTTTCTTCTCAGCCTTTTCTGATAAAGCTCATAAACTCTTGAGGTTTTATAGGCTCTCATATCTGCCTTATCAACTTCTTTTGCATAGTCCTCCCATGAAATCATTTCTTCCTTAAGATGGCTTATTGCAGAAACCGCACCTCTGACCGTATAGGTCTTATCGGTTATTGAAAGATTAAGCTCCTTAAATACTTCCTTCATAACCTTTTCCTGGTCATCGGCATCATATATCGAAAAATCTCTTGAATAATCAAGCTTTTCTATCTCTCTTCTCAATATCTGTACACAGGTTGAATGGAATGTGCTTATCCACACATGCTCTGCCGAAGGGCCTGCAAGCTTATCGACACGCTCACGCATTTCCTTTGCCGCTTTGTTTGTGAAGGTTATTGCAAGTATATTATAAGGGCTTATTCCATGCTCAAGCATATCCGCTATTCTTACCGTAAGTGCGCCTGTTTTTCCTGAGCCTGCTCCGGCAAGTATAAGCACAGCACCGTCCTTTTGTTTGACAGCCTTCTGCTGCATCGGATTTAGTTCGTCATATCCTATCATATTTATATTCTCCCATATTAAAAGGGAAGTTAAGTGAAAATTTAACCTCCCAAAAGCACTTTAATTTTTAAACATCAGATTACCAAGCATTCGGTGTTCCGACATATCCCTTTGTGTAGAGATAATCCCATGAATATTCCGTTGAAAGCACAGGCTTTCCGTCAAAACTATATACACCGTAATATGTTGCACCGTTTTTAACAGCAGAAACAATTATATTTTTGTTTGCATATGTTCCGCAAACATTTCCGTTTACGGTAAAGAGCTTTCTTCCGCTTGAAATACTGTATATATCGCTTGAATTTCCGCCCTTCATCGAGGCAAAAGCAAGTATTTCACTGCCGTTTGAATAAAAACTTACTCCGCCGTATCTTTCGGCCGGAAGCATAAACACAACCTTTCCGTTTGCATCCGATACCCAGTAAAAGCTGTCGTTATATAAATAATAGAGATTACTGTCTATTTTTTCTCTGCTTTCCTTCGGCAATGCTCCGGCAACCCTTATCATAGAGCATATTGCCTGTTCAACAGTATAATAGCCTGTCGGATTAAATCTGCCATCGCCCATTCCGCTCATAAGGTTCATACCACATACATTGTTTACGCTTTTATATGCCCATTCGCCTATATGTCTGCTGTCGGTAAAACGGTCGGAATTTGTGAAACGCACAAGTCCGAGATATTCTGCGGTTTTGTCAAGAACAACAGCCGCCTCTTCCCTTGTTATGTTTTCCTTAGGCGCAAAACGGGTACTCGTTCTTCCGGCAATAATCTCCATTCTGTAAAGCATCATTACCGCTTTTGAATCCGTATCGTAAAAATGAGCCTCTCTTGCGTTATAGGTTATTTTTATGCTGTTCTGTTTTGCAACAGTAATAACCGTATTATAAACCAGCTCGCAGAATTCTTCTCTTGTTATATTTCTTGTCATGTCGATATTGCTTATTCCGGACGGAATAATTCCCATGCTGTCGGCGGACGAAATATAGCTTTCCGCCCATGCGGAATTAACTCTTTGTGCCGCCATAGCCGGAAATGCGGAAGAAAACGCAAGCATAACCGATAAGGCAGCCGCCACAAAGGTCTTTTTCATAATTATCACTCCAATAAAGAATTACCCACTGAATTATCATTCAAGTGGGCAATTGCTATTAACAGTCTTTATTTTCTTCCTGCTCTTCTTTTTCCTTCTGAGCACGCACTCTTTCGATTGCAAGCTTATATCCGTCCGTTCCGTATGTTAATGCACGGTTCACACGGCTGATAGTAGCAGTTGACGCTCCGGTCTTTTCGGCAATCTCTATATAGGTACATTTTCTGTCAAGCATTTCCGCAACCTGCATACGCTGGGCAATCGCCTGAATTTCATGTACCGTACATAAATCCTCGAAAAGCTTATAGCATTCCTCAAGGTTATTCATTGTAAGAATACATCTGAATAAGTTATCCGCAGCTTCACTTTTTATTTTACTGTTCATAAACACCCACCCGCTTCATTATTTTTCTCATATATTATAGTATTATTTTATCATACTAAAGTTTTAAAGTAAATAAGCAGATAGAGATTTTAGTTATTTTGTAATATATTTTTCAAATTCTTCAACTGATCTGTTCACAACAAGCTCCTCCGGGAACTCTGCCTGCTCAAACATTTTCTCCACATAGGTAAAATCACCTATATGTGTACAGAAATGAGCGTCCGAAGCGGCTATAACAGGAACCTCCATTTTTTTGCAGAGCTTTAATATATCGAAAATATATTTTTCGCTTCCGCCTCTGAAACCGTTGGGAACAAGCGACGCATTGTTTATTTCTATAAGCGTTCCCGTTTCCGCAGATTTTTTAACCAGAGCCTCACAGTCAATGGGGTATCTCGGATCACCGGGATGACCGAGTATTTTTACATACTTATTCTCCATTACCTTAAATATGGCATTCATGTTCTGTTCAAGAGTACCAAAGGGTATGCAGGGCGGATGAAGGCTTGCTATCGCATAATCCATTCTTTCTAAATAAAAATCCGGAAGATCTACATTTCCGTCATAATCAATTATATTCAGCTCAACGCCCATTCTTACCTTAACTCCGTTAATTTCACGGGGAATCACGCCGAAATTGATAAAATATGCCGAGCCGAAGCTGCCTTCCATTGCCGGAGCATGGTCGGTAATGCCGATAAGCTCAAGGCCTTTTTCAGCCACATAATTCACGTTTTCCAAAAGTGTGGAATAGGCATGACCGCTTGCTATTGTGTGCGTATGTGCATCAAGAACAAATTTCATTTAATTACCTTCCTTATCAGCGCCATTCTGTTTCCATCTTGCCTCAAGACGATAAATAGGCTGTCCCATTGAAGAAAATCTTTCTTCGTATTCTGTCATAATATTTCCCTCATAATCACTGTTATGCAGGTCAAGAGAAATATTTGAAAGACTCCAGCCTGTTTCGCAGAACTCATTTAACGATGACTCAAAGAACACTGTATTGTCGGTTTTAAGGAAAATTTCCTTATCTCCGCCCAAAAGCTTTTTATAAAGCTCAAGAAAACCTCTGTATGTAAGTCTTCTTTTTGCCCAGCGTTTTTTAGGCCATGGATCACTGAAATTGAGATATATTCTGGAAAGCTCACCCGGCTCGAATATGTCTCCGAGCGTTTCCGCATCACCTCTTATGAGTGCAACATTTTCAATTTCAGGGCTGACCTTTCTTGCGGCAATAGCCATTATTGTTGTCTGTCTTTCTATACCGATAAAGTTCACATCGGGATTTTCGATTGCGTTCTGAACAATAAATCTGCCCTTTCCGCAGCCGATTTCCGCATAAATGGGTTTATCGTTTCCGAAATATTCATGCCATTTGCCCTTATACTGCTCAGGCTCATGTACAAGATGTCTGTTTGATGAAAGCTCCTCAGCTTCCCATGATTTTTTACGAATTCTCATATGCTACTCCTGTTTTATTACTTTGATTCATAGTATGTTATTTTCGGATTATGCTTTGCCGCAAGCTTTATTACAGAGCTTAAAACCGTTGCAAAGCGACCGAATTTCATTTTCATTCTTTCTCTGTTTATATATCTTATTGTTACCGGAGTGTTAAGCTCATCAAGGCAGTCTGCCAGTGCATCAAGATTATTTCCGTAATAATCCGGAAAATCCAGCTCCTTAACAAAAATCTCATGCACCTCTGATTTGCTTTCTATTTTATCTCCGTCAATTATAATTTCCTTCAACTTTATTCCTCCCCATAGAGTAATTCAAACGACTGATAGTGGTCACCCGTATAATAAATAAGTCCGTCATTGGAAAAAACTATTCTTTCTGCACCTCTGCTGTCCTTTCCGAGCGTATTTATATCACATTCGGTATATTCTCTTCCGTCGGCCTCCGGCAAAAGTCCTTCGTAGTTGCCGAAATGCGTTCCGCCGATACATTTTCCCGGGGCATAAGGCTCAAGAGAGCCGCATTCCCAGCCGAGAGCCTGTGCCTCTTTTTTGGTGATATAATTACTCGGAAGATGTCCGTAGGTTTCTATATACAAGGCAACATCGTCCTTGCTGTCATATGTTCCGTCCTCATCAATAACAGTTCCGTCATTTTCAGTTGTGCTTTCGGTAACCTCGGAAGTATTTGAACCGATATTGTCTGCCGAGCCTGTTGCACAGCCGGTTATAATAAGCATAAGCATCATAAGAACCGATACTATGGATATTATTCTCTTTCTCATAAATTATCCTCCATAAAAAAAGTGCTATACTACTAATATAATAGTATAGCACAAATTTCAGCATGTTCCAATATCTTTAATCGCATAACCCTTCAATTTATAACCGACAACGACAGCAACAATAAGCTTGATAATATCACCCGGAATGAAGGGAAGTATACAAGCACCGAGTGCATATGCAAGCTCTTTTCCGGAAACAAACATAAACCAGTATGTACCGATAATATAAAGCACTGCTGTTCCGAGAATTACACCGAGTATACCGTATATTTTCTTGTTTCCGCCGTATTCACACATAGCTCCTACAATAAACGCACAAGGTATATATCCTATTATATAGCCGCCTGTTGCGGAAACGATTTTCTGAAATCCGCCTGAAAATCCCGAAAATACAGGAAGTCCGACAGCACCAAGAAGAATATATATAACAACCGCAAGTGTTCCGTATTTTTTGCCGAGCACAATAGCCGCAAGATAAATCGCAAAGGTTGCCAATGTTATCGGTATAGGCCCTACCGGAATTGAAAATGGTGCGGCCACACATAATATTGCGGCAAAAAGTGCCGTTAAAGTCAAATCTCTTGTTTTCATAATTTTATACTTACCTCCCCGGAATTAAGTGTTTTTCTGCCGTTCTCCGTTTCAACAACGAGAGCCGCATTGTCATCTATTTCAACTGCTCTGGCGTCATAGCTTTCGTTTCCGTAATAAACGGTTATGCTCTTGCCGAGAACATTGGATTTTTTTCTGTAATATTCAAGAAAGCTCTTATCATGTATGTCATTCTCAATATTATAAACATTGTTGAGTATCTCTGCCGCAAGTTCATTTCTTGAAAGCTTTACTCCTGTTTCCTTTTCTATTGATGTTGCGATATTTTCTATATCTGCCGGAAATTCTTCTCCGAGCACGTTTATGCCTATTCCTATAACGGCATAATCCAGCATACCGCCTTCAAAATCAAATCCTGCCTCAGTGAGTATTCCGCATATTTTCTTGTTATTTATATAAATATCGTTTACCCATTTTATCTGTGTGCATTCTTTTCCTGTAAGCTTTTCAATCGCTTTGGAGACAGCCGTAGCCGTATAGGAAGTTATAAGTGGAGCATAATCCACACTGAGCTTAGGTCTTACAAGAATACTCATATAAAGGCCTCTGTTTTTCGGTGAAAAGAAAGGTCTGCCTATTCTTCCTCTGCCGCCTGTCTGGCTGTCGGAAATAACAACGCTCTTTTCGTTCACTCCGTTTGCCGCCATTTCCTTGGCTCTGTTATTTGTGGAATCGGTTTCCTCCATAACAATTACATTCCATCGGTCTTTGCAGTCGCTCTTGACTGCGGCGGCATTTATTTTTTCGGTCATTTTCTTTAAGTAATAGCCTTTGTTGGTTACCGCCTCTATATCATAGCCTTCTTCTCTAAGCGATTTGATTGCCTTCCACACACCGTTTCTGGAAACAAAGTGTCTTTTTGCAATTTCTTCGCCGGAAATATATTCATTATTTGATAATTCGGTAAGCACTTCATCTTTAAGTGACATATTATCCCTCCCGTTTAAAAGATAATAGCAATAAAAAAAGAGATTGTCAACCAATCTCTTTTAATTGGTGACAATCTCTTATGGATTTTTAAATTAGTAGCTTGTCTTGATGTTTGTTATTTTTCCGTCCTTATCAAGTGTAAGTGTTGCTGTTACAGTTTCATCATCATCATTGAATGCCTTGTCAATATCTTTGGTATCATCACAGTCGCCTGAGAATTTTGTCTTTGATGTAAAGTAATATTTTGCATTTGATGAATTATCAAGAACTACATAGCACTTTGAAGCTGTCTTATTGTACTCAAATTTATCAATATCAGCCTTTACGGATTTTACATAGCCTTCAACCTTAGTTACTTCTTTGTTTTTGATTGTAAGCTCTATTTCGATAGTCTTCTCGTCCTTCCTGATTGCGTCATAAAGGTCGTCATCATCGTCTATTTCATCATTACCATCTGTAATGCTGAAATCTGTACTCTTTGTGTAATCGTATGTTTTTGAACCGATTTTGATTGTTCTATCGTCTGTATCAATTGATTTAAGTGTGCCGGAAGCATCTGATGAACTTGAACCGATTGTTACAGTAATTTTATAAATATACTCATCATCATCGTCCATTGTGATGTCAGCCTTAAGTGTTTCATCGTCATCAAGTGCATTTTCGAGAGCCTTTAAGAACTTATCGATTCTTTCGTATGTGTCTCCGTCAAACTTCATTGTTTTTACATCGTCATCATCATCGGGGAAATGGTATTTATCTGATCCGATTTTGATATAAGCTTTATCTCTATCAACAGAAGATATAGTTTTACCTGATGAAGATGAACTCTTACTTGAAATAGTTGCAACGATCTTTTCTATGTCATCATGCTTATCAAGTGTAAGAGCAACGGTCATTTTTTCTGAGCTCTTCATATCATCGAATTTTTCAATAAGATCATCAATGTCATCAAGTGTCTTTGTTGATGTTCCGGAAACAAGCTTAACAACAAGTTCATCATCGTCTACATAGCCGTATGACTTACCGTTTGTAAGAGTGAGCTTTCTTGATGTAATGCTCTTAACTTCATTACCTGAGCTTTTTCCGCTTTCAGCAACAATCTGGATTACTTCATCGTTTGAGTTGAGTGAAAGTTTTACAGTGTAGTCATTTCCGCCATTGAATTTGTTTTTAAGTGAAGCATATGTGCTATTACTTCCATCTATTGTAACCTTTGTGCTTGATGTATCCTCTACGTCATATGTTTTTGATGAACTTCCGGATTTGATTGATATAGTGCTTGAAGTCATTCCGGAAATTGTTCCTGATTTTGTCTCAGCAGCTGTTGTTGATGAACCTGATGCCATTAAAAGGATTGTTGATGCAACGCTTCCGTTACATACAGCAACGATTGAATCACCTGTCTTAAGTTTATCAACAGTTGTCGTTGACGAACCACTGATAACAGTAGTTGCTGAATTTGTTGTAAATGTATATGTTATAGAAACTCCGTTAGTTTTGCCACTTACAGAAATTGAATATCCGCCGGCAGTTGATGTTTTTGATTTAATTGTACCTGAGTACTGAACAACCTGTCCTGTCTGTCCGGGATTTGTGGGTGTTGATGTACCGTTACCCTTAAGTGTATTATATGTCTTTGACACAAGAACAGCCATTTCGGCACGATTTATTGCCGCTTTTGGATTGAACTTGTTGTTTGAATCGCCAACCATTATATTGAGTCTGTTAAGGAGCTCAAGATAAGGCACAGATGTTGTTGAAACGCTTGATGAGTCACCGTAAGAAATAGTCGGTTTTGATGAAAGGCTGTATACTGTTGCAAGAGCCTTACCAAAAATAACCGCTACGTCCTCTCTTCTTGCATTGTTCTGTGTTGATGCATTAGCCATGAAAATTCTGAGGTCGTTTTTTGAAAGTATGGAATTTTCAAGTGCATAAGCAACTGCGTTATATGCCCATGAAGGAATATTGTTGGCTGCCATTGTGTTTGTCCATTTGCTTACAACCGATGAGCTTACAGTTGTTCCTTTGTATTTGCTCATTATTGAATACATAAGCTGAACAGCCTCGTTATATGTAACATTGTTTTTTGCCTTACAGTAAAGCTTGCCATTTTCATTATAACCGGCCATAAGTCCCTGATTATATGCCTCTTCGATATATGTAGCCGCACCTGCCCAAGGAAGATTATTTATATCCGCAAACACTGATGCCGCATATGCCGGTACTGTTCCTACGCTGCTAATTGCCATAACTGCCGCAGCAGCAACTGCTAAAATTGATTTTTTCAAGGTTATTCCCCCTATCATGATTTAAACTCATTACATAATTTTTACTTTATATTTATATCAAATTTATTTTTATGACTATATTGTAACTAATATTGTTAAAATAATCAATAAACACAGCCATTCAAATGATTAAGAATTTCTTACAAAAGTTATACTTTTGTAAATTAATGCCATAAAAAGCGGCATACTGTAAATTTAAGTACACCGCTGTAATATAAAAATTCTGTTACCACATAATATTATTTTTCTCTGTTATGGAAGAAATGACCTTCGTTTGCAAGTGGAGCAATCGTTCCTACCCATCTGTTTGTGTAGTTAAAGAAACCGGCAACATAAGCAGCTTCAAGGATTTCATGGTCATTGAAGCCGACAGCACGAAGCTTGTCAACCTGCTCTGAATCTATTTCCTGAGGATGAGCTGTAACAAACCATGCATAGTCACAAAGTGCTCTCTGTTTGGGAGTCATCTTTGCTGAACGGTAGTTATATGAAATTCTGTCACACCATTCAGGATCGCCTGTATAGCCTCTAAGCGCATCACCATGAGTAGTAAGACAGTATGAACAACAGTTTACAGAAGAAACAACAACACCGATCATTTCCTTATCCGCATTTGAAAGATAGCATGTTTCGGGTGTAAAAAGAGATGCCTTAAAGTTAAGGAAACCTATGTACTGCTTTGCATTAAGCGGAAGAACCTTAAAAAGATTGTTGCAGAATCCCCAGTTTTCCATCATTGCATCAACATTTTTTTCAAATACTTCAAATTCCTCGTCTGTCATTTCTGCTCTATCAGGCTTCTGGAGTAAAGAAAGCTGCTCATTAAATTCAAGTGCCATGAAAATCTCCCCTTTTTCTTAGTTTAATTTTTTATTATTTATTTCAATATAATACCATAACCGCCATAAAATACACAATATTTTTTCAAATTTATTATAAAAATTTACATTTCGTTCTATGTGAAGTTTTCACAAAATTCTCTTTACTTGAATGTTTTAATATGCTATTATAGTGAAAGTATTGACAAAAATCTACATTAATAAAACAATGCACAGGAGGAACTTCGGAAATGCCCAGTTTAAGCAGAAGAACAGACACATTTACAGAATCAATGATAAGAAAAATGACAAGAATATCTCTTGAAAATAACGCAGTTAATCTTTCACAGGGATTTCCCGATTTCAATCCTCCCGAAGCACTTATCAACCGTATGGCAGAGGTTTCACACGAAAATTATCACCAGTATGCAATTACATGGGGTTCACAGAGAATGCGAGAGGCTCTCGCAAAAAAGCAGGAGCATTTCTCCGGTATGAAATATGACGCAGACAAAAATGTACTTGTTACCTGCGGAAGCACAGAGGCAATGATGTGTGCAATGATGACAGTATGCAATCCCGGCGATAAGGTAATTGTATTCTCACCCTTCTACGAAAACTACGGTGCAGACGCAATTCTTACAAGTGCAAAGCCTATATATGTTCCACTTATTCCTCCTGCATTTAATTTTGATGTTGATGTACTTGAGGCCGCTTTCAAGCAGAATCCTAAGGCTATCATATTATGCAACCCTTCAAATCCCAGCGGAAAGGTTTTTACTCGTGATGAGCTCCAGATAATTGCCGATTTTGCGGAGAAATATGATACTTTCGTTATCACTGATGAGGTTTACGAGCATATAGTTTATCAGCCCAACAAGCATGTTTACTTTGCAACTCTTCCGAGAATGGCTGAACGTACAATCACTTGCAGTTCACTTTCAAAAACATACTCGATAACAGGCTGGCGACTCGGATACATATTTGCCGATGAAAAAATAATCGACGTAGCCAAAAAGGTTCACGATTTCCTTACAGTAGGTGCAGCTCATCCTCTTATGGAAACAGTCGTAACAGCACTTGAGTTTGATGATAAATACTACTCTGATTTTCTTGCAGTATATCAGCACAAAAAAGATTTGTTCATCAACGGACTTAAAAGACTTGACTTAAGCTTCAGCGATCCTCAGGGTGCATACTATGTTCTTGTAAACACAGATGAATTTAAGGTAACAAACGATATTAAGTTCTGCGAATGGCTTGCCCGTGAGGTCGGCGTAGGTGCTGTACCCGGCTCAAGCTTCTTCCGTGAAGATGTGAACAACTACATCCGTTTCCACTTTGCAAAGAACGACGATACACTTATCGAGGCACTCAACAGACTTGAATCACTCAAGAAAAAAGCAATCGCAGCAAACGGAAATTTTAATTAAGCATAGCTTAGTCAATTTAATTGACATATTTTAAACTTCTGCATATAATAATAGTAGATAGATACGTCTATCTTGGTGTGCTGACACCATAAAAATCTGACATTTAAGCTAATATTGAAGGTTAGCAAGTTGGGGAGCAACAGAAAAACTCCACATTAATACCGCATATGAGTGGCGGCAAGTTGGCAGACAACAGAAAAATCAGCATTATTCAGATTTACAAAGGGCTGTCCTATAAGGATAGCCTTTTTCGTTGTATAAAATTGAGAAATTAAAAATGAAAAATTATGACGTAAAGCAAGCTATTCCAATAATAGTAAAAGCTACAAAGGAATATGAAGAAAAATTAAATAATTACCATTTTCTGATATATATATATCGAAAAAAACACAATTAAATTTTGTTGTTGTAGGTTTTAGAGCACTAAATTTTTTACATTTAACAGGCGTTAAAACTAAATTATCTGCACCAATGTTTTACTCCGCCTGTATTAACGGAAAACTCTCAACACGAGATTTTAGTGTCGATACCCATGGCAAGGCACAGCAAAAATTATATGTCCTTCCATATCTTTCAGAACTTTTATATCACAACTGTATGATTGGCTACTTTATAAACAGCGGAATTTTAATCAGAGCCGATTATTTTGTAGGTGATACAAAAGCTATTCTTAGTGTAGGCTTCAGATACGGAAAAGCTGCCGACATACCTGTTTCTCTGTATAGAGAAAATATTAAAACTCTTACAAATCCGACCTGCAAAGTAATAGGCATATTCAGGAAAAAATATAATGAACAAAAATTCTCGAAATATACATATTTATCAAAAGATTTTAACTCATATAAATTTACAAATGAACTAAAAAATTTATTTGACAGTACAATAATGATTAAATTAGACTTATCAGAATAGTATAACCTGTCCCTTATTTATTGTATCAACTAAATTTTTATGTTATAATTTTCTTGAATAAAATTAAGGAGCTGATTATATGCGTTTTTCAATGGAAGATACTGCTGCAATCGTTGTTGACTACCAGGAAAAGCTTGTACCCGTTATGGAAGGCAAGGATGAGCTTATTGCCGCATCTAAGGTTTATCTTGCCGGCTTAAAGGAGCTCGGAATACCTATGATAGTTACACAGCAGTACACAAAAGGGATAGGAAACACAATCCCCGAAATTGCAGAATGTCTCGGAGATTTTACTGCATATGACAAAAATACATTCAGTATTTGTAAAAACGAAGAAATTTATGCCGCTGTTAAAGCACTCGGCAAGAAAAACATTCTCATCAGCGGTGTTGAAGCACATATCTGTGTACTTCAGACTGCCATCGACCTCAAGGCTGACGGATACAATGTATTTTTAGTTGAAGACTGTATTGCTTCAAGAAAGAAATCAAACAAAGAAAATGCAGTTAAACGTGCAATGGGAGAAGGAATTTTCATCACTTGCGGAGAATCGGTTCTTTACGAACTTCTTGTAAATTCTGCTAATCCTCATTTCAAGGCTGTTTCAAAAATAGTTAAGTAAAGATATATATAAACGTCTTTGGATTTAAGGCTCTTTGTCAAGCATGGGGGTAAACTCATTTCAGAAACCTGGTACAATAGTATCAGGTTTCTTTTATATCACCATATTTGATTAAGACATTGATAACAGAATTCTGTTTCTAAAGTTCTTAAAATTACGAAATCCGTAACCATTTCTCTTTATTACTTTAATCTTATTATTCACCCTTCTGTAAATCCATTAGAATAAGAACAGTCAAAAGCATTTAAAATATATTTGCTCCAGTTTTCTAACATAGTTAATGATATCTTCTCTTTTTATAGTGCAGAAATAAAAATTTACCTTTAACAGGAGCATCTTTAATAATAGATGTACGGTAGTCGTGAACCTTATTTGTAACTGAATTACAAAACGGACAAGTAACATCTCTTTGTTCAAGATGAAAGTATAAATGAATATCAGTAGATGAAGAAATAAAATCATCAACAATTAGGTCTTTTATTTCGAGTAAATTTGATATAAAATAAGTATTAGGCATAAACATTCTCCTTGATGTGTTATTTTGTGGTGATTTAATTATATCTTATGGATGTGTTTATGCCTATCTTTATTTGCTAAAATTAGAAAGGTTCTAAACATTACCCCCAAGTAAAGTTTAGAACCAAAATAAAGAGGAGTTTTTTGACACTCCCCTTTAAAATGAATTTCGATTTTTTATAAAAGTCATATTTTATGATTATGACCTTCTTTTTTTATTATATTGCAGTTTCTCTTAAAAGCTGAACTCGTTGTTTTATTGCATTGCACAAAACATTTTTTCTTACTTTACTGATATATTCAGACTGCGAAAGAATTTCATCAGCCATATATTCTATTCCGTCTAACCTATCCAAATCAAGCCACGAAAAATCTTTTACAAGTTTAATCTGTTCACTGTGAGTTTTCTTAAACGGCTTTGAAGAAATTGAAGGAGAAATCGGTTTAATCAGATTTTCCTGTGTATTGTACCAAAGCGATGTTCCGCAATCAAAAACAGGTGCAACACCTTCCCATTCAAGCGTAATTGCATTTAAATGCTCCTTAGCAAAAACATCATATACATTTGTGATATTTGAAAGCTCGTCAATCTCTATTTCAGCTGTCGGCTTTTCTCTGTGCATTAAAATGTATCTCATCAGACCTCACCTCTTTTATTATATTTTATACTGTGCTTAACATCATTGCAATATAATAAGCAAGCTCTGATTGTACATAAAATTTATTTTTATGCCTAATTCCGACATATAGTCTTTATTTAAACACAATCGTTATCGTTGTACCTTCATTAACCTTACTCTTTATTGAAAGCTCACCACCCAGGAACGAAACGCCATGTTTAACTATGGAAAGCCCCAGACCTGTGCCGCCTATCTTTCTTGAGTGGCTTTTATCGACACGATAAAATCTTTCAAAAACACGGTTTATATCCGCATCAGGTATGCCTATACCGGTATCTTTTACTCGGAATGTTATCCATCCATTCTCTTTTCCGGCAAATACATCGACACTTCCGTTTTCTTTATTATACTTAATCGCATTTTCTATTACATTATGTATTATCTCATCGGCTACAGCCGGTATGGATTCCATAATCGTTTTTTCTCCTGTCAGCTTAACGGTTATGTTTCTTTCCTGTGCCATCGAATCAAGTCTTGTTATTGTATCCTGTGCCATTTTGAAAATATCAACAGGCTGTTTATCTCCGAATCCTGCACCTTCATCAAGCTTTGAAAGCTTGATTATGTCGTTTACAAGAGTTATAAGTCTGCCGGACTCATTATGAATATCCTTTGCAAACTTAGGAATATCGTCGGACTTTACTATTCCGTTCATTATTATTTCCGATATGCCGAATATAGACGTAAGCGGTGTTTTAAGCTCATGGGAAACATTTGATGTAAATTCCCTTCTAAGCTCCTCACGCTTTTCCTTTTCGGTAACATCAACTATAAGCAGAACCGAACCTCTTACATTGCCGTCCTCAAAAACAGGATTTGCATAAAGCTGATATATTTTTCCGTTATATTTAAGCTGTCCTTCTCCTCTTTTTCCTTTAAGAGAGCTTTCAACGCAATCTCTGAAGGCTTCCGAACGGTCTATTGTAAACACGCTGTCACCTATTTTAATATCGTGTACATCAAACAGCTTTTCAATTCCGTTATTGAACGAAAGAACCAATGTTTTTGTGTCTATTATTATAAAGCCCTCCTGCATATTTGACGTTATTGCCCTGAATTCCTCTTCGTTTTTCTTAAGCTCAGTCATCTGGCGTTCAATCAAAATATGCTGTTTTCTTATCTTTTTTACAAGTGGCATTACCTCCGGATAATTTGCATCTATATCCGGATTTTCAATATTCATTTCATTCAGCGGCTTTACTATTTTTTTAGAAAGCAGATTTGCCAGAAGAATTGATATGATAACAATAATAACAAAAACAAATATTAACGGATCAAGCATAGAGGCTATCAACGCCCATGCCGAATACTGCTCGCTCGAAATTCTTATTACTGTTCCGTCATCAAGCTTTAACGCATAGTAAACTATCTTTTCGGCAAGCGTATCAGAATATCTCTGACTTGAGCCGCTGCCGTTTTCAACAGCCTCTTTAAATTCCTCTCTGTCGGCATGGTTTTCCAGCTTAGCTGCGTCAACCGTAGTGTCATACAGCACCGTTCCGTCCTTATCTATCCATGTTACCCTGTTTTCCAAATCTATATTTTCGAGGTAATCAACCCCGTATTCTTCAACTCCAAGCTCTGCAAGCGTAGCCTCGTTCCTAAGCTCCGAAAGAAGCTGGTTATTGAAATATTCATAAAGAATACCCATTATAAAAACGAAGCTGACAATAAGAGTTATTACGGAACCGAATATAATACTCCGAAATATTTTCTTTGTCATTTATCCTCAGTCCTTTATCTCAAGTCCTTTTTCTCAGTCACCGATTTTGTAGCCTATTCCTCTGACCGTTTCAATAAGCTGTCCGCATTCGCCGAGCTTTGTACGGAGAGTTCTGACATGGACATCAACCGTTCTGTTTTCCCCGTCAAATTCAAAGCCCCAAATATTGCGGAGTATCTGATCTCTTGTGAAAACAGTTCCTCTATTGGATATAAGCAGACATAAAAGCTCAAATTCTTTATATGTAAGCACAACGTCCTTTCCGTTTGCCCTTACTATATGCTTTGAAGGACATACATAAAGACCGCCGGCAGTATATTCATCTTTTTTTGTATCGCTTTCGGTTCTTCTTAAAAGAGCCTTTATTCTTGATATAAGCTCCATCATACCGAAAGGCTTTGCAACATAATCATCGGCACCGGAATCAAGACCGATAACCTTATCATATTCGCTGTCCTTTGCCGTAAGCATAATTACGGGCAGCTTTCGTGTTTCACTTCTGTTTCTGAGCTTCTTTAAAACCTCAAGTCCGTCCTCCTCCGGCAGCATAACATCAAGCAATACAAGATTAGGTATTCTTTCCTCAACAGCTTTCCAGAAATCCGAAGGCTTTTCAAAGCCCTTTGATTCAAGTCCGGAATTGTTAAGAGCATATTCCACAAAATTTCTGATGCTTTCATCATCTTCAAGCAGATAAATCATAAGTATTATCCTTCCGTAGTCATTAACCAAAATTTACCCGTAACATAACATTACAGGCTTCCTAAAAGTATCTGTTAAATAAGCGGCTGGTCGTTGATATTAAGCTTAAAATGCAAGCCTATCATTTCCGCTGCCTTACGGCAAAGTATCATTCGTTCAAGGAATATTTCAAAATAATCCATAACCGAACCGTAATTTGTATCAATCTTAAGCTCAAGAGTTATGAGTGTATGGTCTTCGTTTATTATAAGACGGCTTTTTTCAACCGAATAGTTAACTCGGTCATGTATATCAAAATTTGCAATATCTTCGTTTCTTACTCTTGAACGTCTTACGTCTGATTTATCTGCAAGTATAAGTGCCGCCGCTATGGCATTTACCGGAACACCGTTGCCTTCATCATGGTTGCCTATTGCGGTAACTATTGTCGCAATGTCCTCCGGATCCATCTGGAGATTATCCAGTATACGGAATGCCATTGTGGCTCCGCTCTGCGAATGGTCAACTCTGTTTACAAGATTTCCGATATCGTGAAGATATGCGGCAATCTTTACTATTTCAATATCATGCTCCGAATAGCCCATTGTTCTCAATATGTATTCTGCTGTTTCGGCAACGTGTGTAACATGGGCAAAGCTATGCTCGGTAAAGCCGAGAGCCTTAAGCGACTCATCAGCTTTCCTTATATAAGTATTTATTGTTTCGTTTCTTCTTATTTCTTCAAATGTCAATCTGTATCACCTCAGTTGTTCTTACTGCGAACACCTGTTATTGAATATTCAACCCATTCTGCAATATTTGTAGCATGATCGCCGATTCTCTCAAGGTATTTCGCAATCATAATAATATCAATATAATATTCTCCGTTTGTACTGTCTTTTGCAATCATTTCTATTACATCGCTTTTCAGCTTTGCAAACCATTCATCTACGACATCATCATAAGCGATAACCTTTCTGGCAAGCTCAAGATCCTTTTTAACAAAGGAATCAACGCTGTCTGTAACCATTTTTATAGCTTCCTTAGCCATTTTCCTTATGTCATCGTTTATTGACATGCCGCTTTCAATTATGTAGCGTGAAATTTCGGCAATATCAGATGCCTGGTCGCCTACACGCTCCATATCCGTAATCATTTTAAGTGCTGCGGAAACAATTCTGAGGTCTGTGGCAACCGGCTGCTGCTGAAGCAGAAGCTTCATGCACATACGCTCAATGTCACGTTCCTTATGGTCAATTTCCGCATCTGTATCAAGTGCGGAATCCGCACTGACAATATCATTCTTTTCAAGTGCCTCAATAGCGGAGCTTACTGCGTCCTCACAAAGTGCACCCATTTTTATAAGCTCAACGTGCAGCATCTCAAGCTGCTGATCGAATTTGTTTCTCATTATCCGAACCTCCCTGTAATATAATCCTCTGTTCTCTTATCTCTCGGCATCGAAAAAAGCTCTTCGGTGTCATTAAATTCAATAAGCTCTCCAAGAAGGAAAAATGCGGTTTTATCGGAAACTCTCGCAGCCTGCTGCATATTGTGCGTTACCATGATGATAGTATACTTATTTTTAAGTTCCATTGCAAGGTCTTCGATTTTTGATGTAGATATGGGATCGAGCGCACTTGTTGACTCGTCCATAAGCAATACCTCCGGCTCTACCGCAAGTGCTCTTGCTATACATAATCTCTGTTGCTGTCCACCGGACATCTCCAAAGCACTTTTCTTAAGTCTGTCCTTAACATCGTCCCAAAGAGCAGCATCTCTGAGCGATTTTTCAACTATCTCGTCAAGCTTTGCTTTCGATCTGACACCATGGGTTCTTGGGCCGTAGGCTATGTTGTCGTATATGCTCATAGGGAACGGATTTGCCTTCTGGAAAACCATGCCCACACGTTTTCTCAAATGGTTTACATCCATATCTTTGTTTATGTCCACACCGTCAAGAAGTATCTCTCCGGTAATCTTACAGCCTTCGACCAAATCGTTCATTCTGTTAAGACATCTTAAGAATGTTGATTTACCGCAGCCGCTGGGCCCGATTATGGATATGACCTTATTTGTGGGGATAGTTATGTTTATATTCTTTAATGCGTGAAAATCTCCGAAATTCAAATTCAGATCATTAACACGGAATGATACATCCTCCATAATTCTTTCTCCTTTATGATCTATTTTTACTTACGGTTAAATTATATAAAATCAATGTAAAGTCATCAGCCACATAAATGTTAAATTTATGTTATATGTTTTTATTTTTTCTTAAATCCTCAGTTTTTTGTTAACTTCTTTGCCAAGAATGACGATAAAGCATTTATGATAATTACCATAACCAGCAATACAACGGCTGTTGCATATGCCTGATCAATATAAAGACCTTCCGAAAGCAGACAATACATATGTACCGCAAGCGTTCTTGTTGATGAAAAGATATTTTCCGGAACTGCCGCCGTTGTACCGGCTGTGAATATAAGTGCCGCTGTTTCACCAACGATACGTCCGACTGCAAGTATAACTCCGGCAAGTATACCGGGCATTGCGGCAGGAAGTATAATCTTGAATATAGTTCTTAATTTTCCGGCACCAAGACCGTAGCTACCCTCTCTGTATGAATCCGGAACGGCAAGAAGTGCCTCCTCGGTTGTTCTCATAATAAGCGGAAGAACCATTATGGCAAGCGTGATTGCACCGGATATGAACGAATACTGCCAACGGAGAGCAATAACGAAAGCAAGAAATCCGAATAAACCATATACTATTGAAGGAATACCGGACAGTGTTTCAACCGTCATACGAATTATTTTAACTATTTTCGAACCTTTTTTTGAATACTCCGCAAGATATATGGCAGAAAAAACTCCTACCGGAACAGCCATAACCAATGTGCATAATGTCATCAATACAGTATTGATTATTGCCGGCATCATTGACTGGTTTTCGGAAGTAAACTGCCATTCAAAAAGCTCCGGCTTCATATTTGGAATACCTCTTACAAGTATATATCCGATAATAAATATCATTGCACCTATCATGATAACCGCAGAAAGAATTATCAGAATAAACATAAGCATAGAAAACGGATGATTTTTATATTCCTGAAGCTTTGTTTTCATCAGCTTTCCCTCCTTTTAACCATTGATAAGCATATGTTTATAATCAGAATAAATACAAACAATACCACTGCCGTTGCTATAAGTGCTTCTCTGTGTAAATCTGCCGCATATGCCATTTCGAGCACGATATTTGATGTAAGTGTTCTTACGCCGCTTAATACACTCTTTGGTATAGCCGCCTGGTTTCCGGCAACCATAATAACCGCCATTGTTTCTCCTATTGCTCGTCCGAGTCCGAGAACAACAGCTGACATAACACCGGATTTGCCTCCGACAAGAACCGCTTTAAAAATAGAACGCTCCTTTGTTGCTCCGAGAGCAAGTGAGCCTTCAAAATACTGTTTAGGAACAGCTCTGAGTGATGATTCCGAAACCTCTATAATTGTAGGAAGTATCATTATTCCGAGAAGTATAGATGCCGTAAGCACACCCTTTCCGCCTGTTCCGAAAACATTCTGTATTATAGGAACAATAATAACAAGTCCGAAGAAACCATATACTATGGAAGGTATTCCGGCAAGAAGACCTACAACAGGTTTTACAAAAGCATAAAGCTTTTTAGGGCAATAGAATGTGAGGAACACAGCACATAAAAGACCGATAGGCACACCGATTATCATTGCTCCGGCTGTAACATATATACTTCCGACTATCATAGGGAATATGCCGAAAAGATTTTGTCCCGGTCGCCATTCGGTTCCGAGAAGGAAATTTCCGAAGCCGATTTTTGCCATTGCAGGAAAACCGTTTGCAAACATAAACGCACATATTACGATAACCGCAACAATGGAAAAGCATGCGAATATCAGAAATACAAATTTCATTATTATTTCTGTTAGTTGATTTGACTTCATATAAGCCTCCGAATTTGACTCTATACTAAAATTCGGCAATGAGGAGCAGATTCACCCCGTCACTGCCGAATCGACCATAATCTTAATTGATTTTACTTAACATCTTCCCAGTTTGTTACTTCGCCAAGATAGATGTTTTTGATGTTTTCCGATGAAATGTCATCAGTAGGATTTTCGTTGTTTACGATTACTGCGATACCGTCAAGTGCAATCTGGTCTGCTTTAAGCTCTGCCGCTTCACTTTCCTTAAGCTCTCTTGATGACATACCGAAGTCACATACACCTTCGATTGCTGATGTGATACCTGCACCTGAACCTGTCTGCTGGATTTCGATTGTTACATCGGGGTTAAGTGCTTTGTAAGCGTCTGCAAGCTTTTCCATTACAGGTGATACCGATGTTGAACCGGCAAGAACAAGTTTTCCGCTTAAGCCGCTTGCTGTGTAAGCTTCTGCCGAATCAGATACCGATATGTAACCGTTTTCTGAGATAATTGCCTGTCCGTCTGCACTAAGTATGTATTTAAGATAATCCTGAGCAAGCTCTGAAAGCTGTCCGTCTTTGTATGCTACAAGGAAAGGTCTTGATACCGAATATGAACCGTTCTTGATGTCATCTACGGAAGCTTCAACTCCGTCTACCTTAACTGCCTTAACATCATCCGAAAGTGAACCGAGTGAAACATAACCGATTGACTGTTTGTTTCCTGCTATTGTTGTAAGCATAACTGATGTTGAGTTTGTGATTTCTGCGTCGATTGTTGTTATATCGTTGTCGCTGTCATCAACAATACCCATAAGCTCTACAAAAGCTCCTCTTGTTCCTGAGCCTTCCTCTCTTGAGATAACAGAAATCTGACCTGTCATTCCGTCTGCTGTTGTATCTGTTGAGTTTGAATCTGTTGTTGAACTTGATGAGCTTGAGCCGCAGGCAGCAACTCCGACTACCATTAATGCAGTCATAGCGATTGCTAAAATTTTCTTCTTCATAGTTTTAAAATCTCCTTTTATTTGTCTTCACTTTTTTATTTTCTTTTGTTTACAAGTAAGATTATATGAAGACTTGGTTAAATCCCCAACCGCAGTAATGATAAATCTATGTTAAATTTTTTGAGGCTGAGCCTCTAAGTCGAAAACTCGCTTTACGAACTTATTGAAATATATTAAAAAATCTGCGGCATATGTGTTAATACATACACCACAGACTGATTTACTTCATTATTAATTTACATTTTCTCCTCAACAGCCTCCATTCCGGGAAGAACAACCTTAAACAGATTTTTCTTTATGAGATTTACATATTTAACCTTCAATCCGTATTTTTCAAAGCTGTCATTGAGCGTTCTTATGCCTATCGGGCTGTTAAGAAATCTATCCTTTTTGTCCGTAAGCAGAAGTCTTTGGTAAAGCCAGCTGTTTCTTCTCGGAGGATTTATGTCATTATCCATGTTTATTACTCCGTCGGTGTTCCAAATCGCTCCCGGATTGGTTATCTCTATGCTGGACGGTCTTATTATGACAAAGGTTTCTCTTGTTGCGTCCCAATAATCCCTGTGAACGACTGCGTTATACAATGCCTCGTATATTGCATTTACCGGATAATTTTTAAGCATAGGCAAAGAAGAAATAAACTCCTCAGCATTATCAAGCATTGTCGGAATATTGCCTTCAAAAAGCTTAACCTTCTTATTTATTTCTATTCTTATTCCGGTTGACGGCAGAAATCTCTGCGGATTTTTTCCGAAAAGCAGAAGTCCTCCGGCGGTCGGATTATATTCCTTGGTATCATTATTGTAGGTTATTATTCCCATGCTTTCCAATATAATAAGCCCGTTCAAATCCGTTGCCGGAAGATTATTAAGAACATATTTTTCAAGCATTCCACTGTCCAGATCGCCTATATTCGCATCTCTTACCGGCGTTGTTTCATAGCTGACCAATCCGCTGTCCTGGAGCATTGCGGCTATTTCATATCTTCTTGCAATGTCCGTTGTTGAACCTCTTCTTATGTAAAATGTACCTGTCTGCAAAATCTGGTGCGGACGATGGTTGCTTTTAAATATAGTAAGAACCGCAACAAGCTTATCCTTATACATTATTTCTTCATATCTCATAGGCACCGGCGGATCGCATCTTGTACTTATTATCTGAAAAATACTTTCCTCTGTCGGGTGCTTTCCGGTTATACCTATAACCTCTCTTGTTTTATCGGCAACACCGAAAACGAGGTATCCTCTACCACCCTTTGTATTGGCTATTGCTGTAACGTCCTTTGCAAACTCCTTTTTCTTTGTTTCGGTATCAAGCAAAAGCTGTTCCTTATAATCCAGTTTTTCACCTTCACCTGCATTAATAAGCTCTTCAAGTTTTTGTACGGTCATGTCTATTTCTCCCTAAAAATATTATTAAAATTCAATTAAATTATAAAAATCTATGTACTATACAACCATTAAATGCTAAAATTATTCTATATTAATTTAATTATAAACTCGATTTTAGATAGATTTCAATAAAATTTGCGATAAATAACGGACATAAAATTTATTGACAATATGCTGAAACCTTTGTATAATAAAAACGTAACAAATTTGTAATAATTTAATTTGGAGGCAATACTAAATGAATATAAATAGAATTCTTGTTAACTCGACGGTTGTAGGCTGTGTGTTTGCGGCCTGCTTTTCTGCAACAGCATTAGCTGCCACACACGGAACTCTTAACGACAGCGGAGTTAATGTAAGAGCCGAAAGCAACACTTCATCTACTATTGTGGACAAGCTTAACGAAGGCGATATGGTTGAAATTCTCGATAAAAGAGGAAACTGGTTCAATGTATCCTATGCAGATAAGAACAGTGCATATATCTACGAAGATTACATTGAAATAACAGAAACAGATGTTACAGTCATTGACGAAAAAGTAAGCTTAAGAGAGGCTCCAGGCGAAAACACAGGAAAGCTTGACCGACTCAACAAAGGCGATGTTGTAACAGCAAAAGGAATTGCCGGTGACTGGCTCCTTGTAAATTCAAAAGGCACAGAAGGCTATATTCCCGCAAGCAGTGTTGACGGAGATTACATAGATTGTCTCAGTGAGGTTGATTATGCAACGGCAGTAACAGAGGATTATGGTTTTGTTACTGCGGTTACGGGACTTAACTTCAGAACAGAACCTACTCTTGACGGAGATATAATCAGTGTTCTCCCCTACATGACAAAGGCAGAAATCATTGACAGCGATGATGAATGGGTACATATTTTAACTGATGACGGAAGCGAAGGCTATGTCAGTGCAGAATATTTCGATGTTAAAACAGACGAAGATTCGGAAGAGGCTCTCACAAAGGGTGGACAGCTTATAAATTATGCAAAGCAGTTCTTAGGCACACCTTATGTATGGGGCGGCACAGATCTTTCATCGGGCGTTGACTGCTCAGGCTTTGTATACTGCGTATTCAAAAATGCCGAAGGAATTTCTCTTACACGTTCTTCTGCCGGAATGGCTGCAAACGACGGATATTTAATCGACAAGAGCGAGCTTCAGGCTGGCGACCTTGTTTTCTTCGATAACGACGGAAACGGAACAATCGACCATGTCGGAATTTATATGTACGACGGTTACTATATCCACTCTTCATCAGGAATCAAAGACGGCGTAATAATAAGCACACTCAGTGATCCTTACGGATTATCTTCATTCGCTTATGCTAAGAGAGTTCTTTAAAAAATAAAAATATTAACAAGAAGTCAACCCTGTATTACAAATTGATACAGGGTTAATTTATTATAAAAGGAGAGTTTATGGGAATTATATATAGTATTGATTACAGTATACTTATGTTCCTCCAGGAGCATATAAGAAACGATATACTGACGGGAATTTTCAAATTTATTACCATGCTTGGAAACGGTGGCTGGTTCTGGATAGTATTATCGCTTTTACTTTTAATAAATAAAAAAACAAGAAAAATCGGCTTAACCGCAATTATCGCACTCATCATAGGTGCTCTGATAACAAACGTATGCCTTAAAAACATGGTTGCGAGAATACGTCCTTATGACAGATACAGCGATATTATTCCGCTTATCGCTAAACCGAAGGATTTCTCATTTCCTTCCGGACATAGCTGTGCATCCTTTGCGGCTGCATTTGTCTATTTCAAGCTTATGCCTAAAAAAATCGGTATTCCTGCTGTAATTCTTGCGGCACTTATCGCCTTTTCAAGATTATATATTGGCGTACATTATCCGACAGACGTTCTTTTCGGAATTTTGATAGGAATATTTTCGGCATATATGGCGGTAATTATTTATAAAAAATATTTGAATAGAAACGAAACCATAGATATTCGGAACCGATAAATATATATGTTAAATTTAAAAAACATTGCCTGTATAGCTTATCTGTATCAAGGTTAAATTAAAATCGTGCAGAAAACAATTCTGCATAAGCCGAGGTATGGGAAGTGATCAGGTATGCCGGAAAACGGCAAGGTTTTAAAAAAAATCATCAGCTTAACTTTTATTACTGCATGTATGACCTTGACAGCATCGTGCTCAAATGTCAATGACAAAAAAATTACAGCTTCGGCTTCGACAATTTCCGATGACAACACCACAGACGAGCTTATTCCCGGCGGACAGGTTATCGGCGTAACTATGGAAAGCAGCGGAATACTTGTGCTCGGAACAGGCAGTGTTACCGGAGAGGACAGGCATGTTTACACTCCGGCAGGCGATACACTGAAAGCCGGAGATATTATTCTTATGGCAGACGGCATTGAGCTGAACGATAAAGAGGCTCTTATGAATGCGGTTGACAACTGCAACAGCTCAATAACACTCACTGTTTTAAGAAAGGACAGCACTCTGGACATAAAGCTGACTCCGGTAAAATGCATTGAGGACGGAAGTCAGAAAATAGGTGTATGGGTAAGGGACAGCACACAAGGTATAGGCACGCTGACATATATAAATCCCGATGACATGACCTTCGGTGCTCTCGGTCACGGCGTATATGATGCCGATACCGAAAAGCTTATGTCTCTCAAGGAAGGCAGTCTTGTCGGCAGTTCGCTCAGCGGAATAAGAAAAAGCCAGAAAGGCAGTCCCGGAGAACTGACAGGTATATTGAACAAAAACATTGTCTACGGCAATGTGATTTCCAACACCGGGCATGGCATATACGGTAGTATTGAAAATAACTCCTTTGCTGAAAATGCCGAAACTCTGCCGGTTGCCGATTTTGACGAGGTAACGACAGGCGATGCCGTAATACGTTGTTCTCTTGACGGAATTAACGTAGAGGAATACAAAATACAGATAAAAGATATAAATAAAAATGCGGAAAACTCCGATAAATGCCTTGTATTGAAAATAACTGATGACCGGCTTATCGACAAAGCCGGCGGTATTGTCCAAGGCATGAGCGGCTCCCCTATTATCCAGAACGGAAAAATCATCGGTGCGGTAACGCATGTATTCGTAAATGAACCGACTAAGGGATATGGAATATTTATCGGTGATATGCTAAAAGCAGAAAAATAAAATATTTTTTACAGTACAAAATTTAAGTTAAATGTATCATTTACACTGCCAAAGTATATATATTGACACACTTTATATTGTACTGTATAATAAAAAAATCATCGGGGAATTGGACGTTGTCCAATTCCCTGCTTTGTTTGGAGGAATAAATATTGAAATTCAAATCAGCTTTAATACTGTTTGGTTGTACCATAATACTTCTTTCCGGCTGTTCGGCATCCGGAAGTGAAAGAATAAGAACCGGAACCGCCGGAATAGGCGGTACATACTATTCATTCGGAACTGCATTTGCCGGAGTTTTTGACGAGGAAACAGATAAAATAGAGCTTGATGTTAAAGCGACAGCCGGTTCTGCCGCAAATCTCCGATTAATGCCTAAAAAATACATTCAGCTTGCAATAGCACAATCAGACTTAATATATACGGCTTATAACGACGATACAACCGACGGAAAAGATACCTTCAGTGCCGTTGCCGGATTATATCCGGAGGTATGCCACATAGTCGTGCAAAAGGATTCCGACATACAGACAATATCTGACTTGAAAGGCAGAAAGGTCGGCATAGGCGAAGAAGAATCCGGAACAGAAATAAATGCAGAACATATACTGCTTTCGGAAGGTCTTACTCTCGACATGATAGACGGAAAAAATCTCAACTACTCAGAGGCCGCAGAAGCACTCAAAAACGGAGAAATAGATGCAATGTTCTGTACTTCCGGTTTTCCCGTTCCCGTTCTCAGCGACTTATCGGGAAATTGTGACGTAAGACTTATAGGTATTGATGATAACGCATTGGAAACAATAATGAACAATTACGACAGCTATGACATATGCACAATACCTGCCGGAACATATTACGGACAAACTGAGGACATAAAAACAATCGGTGTAAAAGCCGTACTTATAGCAAGCGATAGCCTTTCTGACGAAACCGTATACAAAATAACGGAAAAACTTTTTGAAAACGGAACGGCTATTCAATATTCCGTACCGACAAAAATGGCTATAAGCGAGGAATATGCAACCGACGGAATAAACATTCCTTTCCATAAAGGTGCTGCCGAATATTATGCCGAAAAGGGAATAACTGTTGAAAGTGAGGAAAAGAAATGATAATTAATCTTGATATGTATCAGACGGTAGCCGTAGCCGTTCTTGTTCTTTTTCTCGGTCTTATGCTCAGAAGGAAAATACGTGTGCTCGAAAGATTTTGTATTCCGGCACCTGTTATCGGCGGACTTATATTTGCCATAATATCCTGCGTACTTTACGAAACAAATATATGTGAAATAAATTTTGATGAAACTCTGCGAAATGTCTGCATGGTTATGTTCTTCACATCGGTAGGCTTTCAGGCAAATTTAAAGATACTCAAAAGTGGCGGAAAAGCAATGATAATATTTCTTGGTGCCGTTTTCGTGCTCATTGTCTGCCAGAACTTTCTTGCCGTCGGATTATCCAAATTACTTGGCATTGATCCGATGATAGGCATGTGTACCGGCTCAATACCTATGGTCGGCGGACATGGTACAGCCGGAGCCTTCGGTGCCGATTTAGAGGACCTCGGCGTTGCCGGAGCAAGCACGCTTTGTACTGCCGCCGCAACCTTCGGTCTTATTGCCGGAAGCCTTATGGGCGGCCCTTTGGGAAGAAAGCTTATATTAAAGCACGACTTACTTAGAACCGTCGTTGATGCAGACGATACATTTCTTGAGGAAGAAGAAGAAAAACACGAAAAGAATTACTCAATGTATGCCTCTGCCGTTTATCAGCTTGTTCTCGCAATAGGAATCGGAACAGTATTTTCAATGTTGCTCAACAAAACAGGAATGACATTTCCGGTTTATATCGGTGCAATGATAGCTGCGGCTCTTATGCGAAATATAAGCGAATTCACAGGAAAATTCACTATACACATGGGCGAAATAAACAATCTCGGCGGTATATGTCTTAACCTTTTTCTCGGCATAGCAATGATAACTCTTAAGCTCTGGCAGCTTGCGGATCTTGCTCTGCCGATGATAATACTTCTTCTCGGTCAGACCTTATTTATGATGTTCTTTGCATATTTTGTTGTATTCAACATAATGGGAAGAGATTACGATGCAGCAGTGCTTACCGCCGGAACATGTGGTTTCGGTATGGGTGCAACACCGAATGCCATGGCCAACATGCAGGCAATAACGGACAAATATGCTCCTTCTGTAAAAGCATATCTGCTTGTACCGCTTGTAGGAAGCTTGTTTGCCGATTTCATTAACAGTCTGACAATAACATTATTTATTAATTTCTTATAATATATTGGTAAAAGCCGACTTTGATGTTATAATCAGCTTAAGAACATTTAAACATTAAAGCTGCTTAGGAGTGGATAAGATGGATAAAAAAAATAAGCTTAAACATAGTATAGAAATTGATTTTGATTCGCTTGCTGTTCCTGAGATTCATATAAGGAAAAAGCATAACAACGAGCCCAAAAAAGACAAGGACAATTCCGAGGATAACAAGCACAGCGTTGAGATAAGCTACGACAACCTTGCTGTTCCGGAAATACATATAAAGCACAAAAAATAAATCTAAAAATCTATACATTACAAAATGCCGACGGATTGCTCCATCGGCATTAATTTTATAATTATTTATAATTTATCATTATTTCCGGCAAGCTTTACTCCGTTAAGCTTATGTACTGCCGCATAATTATTTATCGTGTCATTATAAATTTTTTTAAGCTTATTCCCTATTTTATATATTTCTCTCTGTTTGGCAACAGAATAACCGTTTTCGGTTATATCCGGTTTTTCTCCGGCAATTATCTGTTTGATTTCTGTTTCAAACTCATCTATGCTGTCTGCCTTATACACATCTCTGTCTTTTTTCAGCCAATCGCTGTATACAGGAATGTCTCTCAACAGCACAGGAGTTTTCATTGCAAGTGCTTCAAGCACAACTATGCCCTCTGTTTCTTCCTTGGACATAAACAAAAATAAATCGCAAGCCGCATATGCTTCTTTTAAATCATCTTTACTTGCATATCCTGCAAAGCATAGATTCGGAAGCTTGGTTTCAACCACTTTTCTTACGTTCAACGGAACTGTGTTAAGATTTGTTTCACCGAACCATATAAATTTATACTGAGGCATTCTTTTCGCAAGCTCAACAAAATCACAAACGCCTTTACGCTCTATTGTAAGGCCGACAGACATTATAATTTTATCATCGTCACTGTAACCGTATTTTTTACGGAAATTCTCTGCATTTGTTTTTTCTCTATTATAATAATTAAGGTCAATGCCGTTTGATACGGCTTCAATTCTTTTTTTAATTCCGTATGACATCAAAAGCTGTTTGGAATATTCTGTCGGTGTAACAATAACATCACCTAAGCTATAACAAAACTTAAGCCATTTTCCGAATGCATTCGCAAAAAGATTTGAACCGATATAAGAATTTTTAAAATCCTCTCTTGTTGAATGTGCGTGGTATATAACCGGAATATTTCTTATATGCGCTCTTAAAGCAAGAATAGCCGATTTCGGAAATACCGTATTTATATGTACAATATCGGCATCATTAATATTGTCGGTCAGTTCGATACCGTTTTTTTCGGCAGCATTGCGCTGATGATGTATCGCCCGTCCGACACCGCTTTTTTCAATAAGCTTCTGCATTTCCGAATACAAATAAACCCTCATAAAACTCCCTTACTTTCCCTAAATTTGTGTAAGCATTGAAAATGCCTTTTGTAAAACAGTATTAAGTCCCATACTGTATAAAAATATAGCCGCCGGTTTTCCGAGAAGAATAATAGTCACGAATTTCTTTAAATCCATCTTGCTTATTCCGGCAAGATAACAAAGAAAATCATCAGGTGCTACCGGAAGAAAAATAAGCAATGCAAATATTTTTTCAAATCTGTTTTCCATCTCAAGATATTTGCTGTATTTGTCATAAAATTTTTCGCCTGTCATCTGTATTACCAGCCTTTGTCCGAATCGTCTTGCTATTAAAAAAGCTCCGATGGATCCGATACAAATTCCTATATAGTTAAAAATAAATCCCTTTAACGGTCCCCAAAACATAACTCCGTAAACACAACCTACCGCACCGGGCAGAATAGGAATAATTACCTGAACAGCCTGAATAAAAACAAAGAACAACGGTGCAAATATTCCGCAGGAATTTAAAAACAATTCCATCTGTGTTTCATCGGTAAAAATACCCTTTTTATATCCGATAACGGTCAAAACAACAGTTATTGCCGTACATACTATCAGCAAAATCTTCTTATATAAATCAATCGAATTATTATTCTTATTCATAGAGATACCTTCTTTGTATTCTTTTCTGCTTATATGCCGAACCTCCTTTTATCTCACCATGATAACTATAAGCAACAAGATTAAACATATAATATATATTTTATAAACAATTTGCAAACAATATTTAATTTTATCTTACAGCATTTTCGCCCTTCATTTCCGCCTTGCATTTATACATATTTTTATCGGCTTTTTCGAGAAGTATCTTTAAATTACTCTCACTGTAAGATGACGAAACCGCATATCCGTAAGCATACTCAAGGTGAAGCTGTTTACTGAATTTATTATAGTTATCGGCATTTTCCTTGACTGCTTTAAGTACCTCTTTTGTGGTGTCTTCATCGGCATTTTCCAATATTGCTATAAATTCATCACCACCGTATCTTCCGACAAAGTATTTTTCCGGAATTGCCGTTCTTATTATGCTTGCAAAGTTCATAATAAGCGTATCTCCGGCAATATGTCCCAACGTATCATTTACTTCTTTAAGTCCGTTAAGGTCAAATATAACAACAGAAGTAGTTTCTGTAAGACTTTTCCTGTTCATAAGAAGTTCTTCACATCTGCTCTTGTTCGGAAGACCTGTATGCAGGTCAATATAAGCTTTTTTCGCAAGCTCCTTATTATTTTTCATAAGCATTATTTCATCAACGGATTGTTTGATGAGCATTATAACAATAAGCACCATTACAACAGTCATTATCTTTTCTATACGACTTATTTTCATTGCACACTCCTGTGAATAATCTTCTGCCGCACCTACCGTCTGATCCGCAAGATTAAAATACTCTTCACTCATGGAAATAATGTCCGTATTTTCATAACCGACCTCGCGGACCTTTTTTATCTCGTCTTTAAGCTCATCCCAATAGGCATTAAGAGTATTAAGTCTTTCATTATAAACCTCATCATCAAGCTTTGTAAGCTCATACTTGCCGCCTCCGTGCATAAGTCCGGAAAATATGTCATCAAGATATTCGATAAGGTCATCGTTCCCCTGTCCGGCTATTTCAAGCTTCATTTCTCTTTGAGTTGCACCTCGTATAATTCCGGCATAATTAACGACTCTTGCATTGCCCTGTATTTTATTAACCTCACCCATCATAGCAACCGTAAGAGAAATCAGTATAATTATCAATACAGCACTTATTATATTTTCGAATTTGTCCTTTTTATTGTGTTTATCAGCATCAGTATGGCTCATAGCTATTTCTCCTTAATAGGCTCCATGTTATTGTACTACACCGTATCATATGTATCTATTGTTTATTACAATATTATAGCACAAAAAAAGCCGATTTACGGCTTTTTTAATATATTATTATGAAATTTGTAATGATTCTCCTGCTTTATCTTATACCATCCTGCCATTTTGTTTCAAGCATATTTTTTCTTTCTCTCCAATCCGGCATAAGTTTGTCAAGAACAGAGTAGAACTTAGCCGAATGATCGGGATATACAAAATGAATAAGCTCATGCAGAACAACGTGGTCAATACATCTCATTTCCGCTTTCATCATCTGTACATTAAGCCCTATTCTGTGCTTATCGGTGTTGCAGCTTCCCCAGCGGCTTGTCATGTTTCTTACATATATTTCCGGACGTTCAATTTTGTATTCCTTTGCAAGCTCAAGCATCCGTGTAAGCGAATTTTCGAACACAGGCTTTGCCGCCTCCGACAGCCAGTTTATATATTTCGGTTTTAAATTTTCATCGCCGTAGCGTGCCAGAACAACTATATTTCCGTCCTCAACGAACGCCTCGAATCGGCTACCTCTTTCAAATTTAAGTGTATATTCGTGTCCGAGTATGTAAGCTGTCTTTCCGTCGTAAAATCCGTCATCGGGCATATTTTCATGTGCCTTTTCAAAATCAGCAAGCTTTCTGAATATCCATTCAGCCTTTTGTTCCACAAAGCTGTCCGCCATTTCTCCGGTATATGAAAGCGGTGTTGTAACGCTGATTTCTCCGTCTTTTTTAATTCGTATATACGCATTTTTTATATTTTTCGGAACATACTCATATTCAAGTCTTAGTCCGCAGTAATTTATAAATCTTGTCATCTGAATCTCACCTGTAAAAACAATTAGTAAATATATTTTACAATTACATATGAGTTTTTTCAATACTTTTACATATAAATACAATGTAACAAAATAAGCTGTCCGGGGATTTTATAATCAATATTTTTCCTTGACATTTCATACACTAAAACCGATAATTTATTAATAGATAACTTTCGATAAAAGGAGATAATATATGTACGGTTTTGTCAGAACAGCGGCCGCCATCCCAAAGCTTCGTGTGGCTGACTGCGATTATAATACAAAAGAAATAATTACGCTAATAAACAGTGCATTTCAAAAAGAGGTTGACTTATGCGTATTTCCGGAGCTTTGTATAACCGGTTATACCTGTGCCGATCTTTTTCTTCAGAGCACACTTATTGCCGCCGCAGAGGAAAGCCTTGAAAAAATCGTAACGGCAACCGTCGGAAAAAACATGGTGGTTGTTGTCGGTCTTCCTATAAACATAGGGAACAAGCTTTACAACTGCTCTGTTGCGATATACGAAGGCGAAATACTCGGTGCCGTTCCGAAAACACATATTCCGAACTACGGCGAATACTACGAAAAACGCTGGTTCAAGAGCGGTAAAAAGCTCAACGGCTGTATAGCTCTCTGCGACCAGAGCGTTCCCATAGGCACAAATCTTCTTTTTGCCGCAGAAGGAATTGACAACTTCACCTTCGGAATAGAAATATGCGAGGATTTATGGGTAAATATTCCGCCAAGCTGTAACCTTACTCTCGGCGGTGCATTGATAATTGCAAACACATCGGCAAGCAACGAGCTTGCCTCCAAAAACGAATACAGACGTTCACTTGTTGCCAACCAGTCCGCAAGATGTATATGCGGCTATGTATACTGCTCGGCAGGCATAGGTGAATCAACACAGGACATGGTTTTCAGCGGACATTCGCTCATATGCGAAAACGGCTCTGTTTTGAACGAAAGTGACCGCTTCTTAAATGAAAACAGTCTTATCATTTCGGATATAGACACAGATTTACTCGTAAACGACAGACGCAAAAATACAAGCTACTGCGATGATGATACTGCTCCGGAAATGAATATTATCGGCTTCGGAATGTATGACAGAGTTAAAAAAGGTCTTGAGCGTTATATATGTCCTCACCCGTTTATACCGAAAAATGATTCCGTACTCAACGAAAGATGCAGTGACATTTTCGCAATACAGTACACAGGCCTTGCAAAGCGTATTATGCACACAAATGCCAAATCGCTCGTAATCGGCATTTCCGGCGGACTGGATTCGACTCTTGCACTTCTTGTTGCCGTAAGAGCCTGCGATTATCTCAAGCTTGACAGAAAAACAGTTATCGGCGTAACAATGCCGGGATTCGGAACAACGGACAGAACCTACAACAATGCAATATTCCTTATGCAGGCTTTAGGCGTAACCATAAAAGAAATCCCCATCGGTGAGGCGGCAATGCAGCATTTTGCAAGCATAGGACACAATCCCGAATTGCATGACATAACCTACGAAAACACGCAGGCCCGTGAGCGTACACAGATATTAATGGATCTTGCCAACAAGGAAAACGGTCTTGTTGTCGGCACAGGCGACCTTTCCGAGCTTGCTCTCGGCTGGGCAACATATAACGGCGATCATATGTCCATGTACGGAGTAAATTCCGGTGTACCTAAAACATTGGTAAGAGTACTTGTTAAATGGGTTGCCGAATACGAGAACCTTGATAAAGAGGTTAATGACGTTCTTTTTGACGTACTCGATACTCCGGTATCGCCGGAGCTTCTTCCGCCCGACAGCAGTAACAACATAAACCAGAAAACAGAGGAAATAGTAGGACCTTATGAATTGCATGATTTCTTCCTGTACTATGTTGTAAGATGCGGTTTTGAGCCGATAAAAATATATTATCTTGCACTCAATGCCTTTGACGGTGTTTATGATGACAAGACAATACTCAAATGGCTGAAAAACTTCTACCGCAGATTTTTTGCACAGCAGTTCAAGCGTTCATGCCTTCCTGACGGGCCTAAGGTCGGAACAATCAATCTTTCACCGAGAGGAGATTGGAGAATGCCTTCAGATGCAATGAACACCATATGGATGAAGGAGCTTGAAAATCTCGAAAAGAATAACTAAAAACAAACGGTCGGTACAAATTAATGTATCGGCCGTTTTAATCTCTATATTGCGGAACCACTGTTTATTACTGCTAATGATATATACACAATAGCACCAAAAATTATTCCGCATGCTATTTTCTTTTCTTCCGCTTTATCCTCATCTTTGCATCTTATTGCATTCACAAGCGTAATCGGAAACATAACACCTAAAATTGTTGCCACTATAATCATAATATCAATTAATGACATATTTTACCTCATATCAATTATTTATTTCCAAGCATTTCCTTTACAGCAGGCTCATAAACATCATTATACATTGAATCTGCATCGCTTGCACCCATATTAATGTATTTAACAACACCGTCTGCATCAATCATAATTGTAAGCGGTATTCCCTGTACATCATATTTGCTTGCCTCATCCTCTGAAATTTCAGCAAACTCAAATGTATAACCGTTTTCTGAAACAAAGTCTTCAATAGCTTCCTTTGTATCTCCGCCACAATCAAGTGCCAAAACTGTTATATCCTCACCATAGTTTTCTTTAAGCTTTTCAAAAGCAGGCATTTCACCTACACAAGGTTTGCACCATGTAGCCCAGAAATTCATAACAACAGGCTTGCCTTGATAATCGGAAAGCTTTTTCTCTGTTCCGTCCATAAGTGTGAATGTAATATCAGGTGCTGCTTCGCCTTCCTTTACTGTTCCTGTTTCACCACTTGCATTGTCCTCTTCAACCTGACTCTGGTTTGTATCTGTTGCATTGTTTTTGTTGGAATTTCCGCAAGCACTTAATGATAAACAAACTACCGCAAATAATACCGCTACTTTACTGAACTTTTTCATTTTTTAACTCTCCATTTCTTTTGTAAAATTCTCTTTTTGACATTATAGCATTTTTATGGCATTTAGCCTTACATTCTCCGCATTGTATACATTCCATATCTCCAACATGAGAAACGTCCATTTTACATTCTCTTATACAGCGTCCACAGTTATCACATTTTGTTTCATCAACACACACGCCCATAAACGCTATTTTATTGAAAAATGAATATATTGCACCAAGCGGACATATAAAACGACAAAAATCTCTGTATATAAATACCGCTCCGATAACAATTATACACAGAACTATGCTTTTCCATGTGAATAATGTTCCGAGCATAGCCGCTATCGACGGATTACCGAGAGCAAGCGGTATACCGCCTTCTATCGTTCCGGCAGGACAAATATATTTACAGAATGCCGGATATTCTTTTATTGCCGAAAGCACAAAAACAAAAACAACCAATATAACGTATTTAAGCTTAGATAATGCTTTTGTTACTTTATTCTTTTTTATTTTAGGCGACGGTATTTTATAAATAAGCTCTTGTATAAGTCCAAATGGACACAAAAATCCGCATATTACCCTACCGAATATAACACCTAACAGCAAAAGTGTGCCGACAATATAAAACGGTATTGTTTTTCCCGAAGAATATATGGCATTCTGAAAGCTACCGAGCGGACATGCGCCGACCGCACCGGGACAGGAATAACAATTAAGTCCGGGAACGCAGACATTTTTTATTTTTCCCTGATATATTTTGCCTTCCGCAAAGCCCTTGAAATTTGCATTATACAAAAGAGCCGATATCACCTGTATATATTTTCTTTTTAAGCTCATATCACCCAATTCCTATACACTCCAAACATATTCTTATTGCCTTATTGAATACGGCAGACATACTTCCGTTCATTACTCCGGCTATTATAAAAGCCACTCCAAGAACAAGTATAAACGACCGCACATATTTTACATTCATCATATGCACCTCTTATTTAAATTTTACTGCCGTTCCATAAGCCGTGACCTCAGATGCAGCCTGCATAACCGAGCTTGTGGTATATCTCATTCCGATTATCGCATCCGCACCGAGTCTTTCGGCAGCATTCACCATTCTGCCTGTTGCCGTTTCCACAGCCTCATCAATCATTTCCGTATAGCCTTTTATTTCGCCGCCGACAAGCGTTTTAAAGCTTGCGCCTATATCTCTGCCTATATTTTTGGAATTAACAGTTGTGCCTCTTACAATACCGAGAACGGTGTATTCCCTGCCTATGTTTTCAACCGTTGAAATAAGCATAATTCTCTCCTCCTATTCGTAAACACTATTTATTGATTATAATATACAATATATACTTATCTTTTACTATACACTTAAAATTTTTGTAAGAAAAAAGTACCTGACTTTTAAAAAGTCAGGTACTGATTAGTTAAAATTCAGCTCTGTTTAAGATTATTCTTCTGTAGCTGCTTCTTCAGCAGGAGCTTCAGCTTCTTTCTTTGAAAGGCTGATCTTCTTCTGCTCTGCGTTTACATCGATAACCTTAACCTTAATAACTTCACCGATCTTAAGCTCATCTTCGGGTTTTTCAACTCTCTTGTTAGCGATCTGTGAAATATGAACAAGTCCGTCAACGCCGGGTTCAAGTTCAACGAATGCACCGAAAGGTACCATACGAACAACCTTACCTTCAACGATTGAGCCAACAGCATACTTATCAGCAGCAAGTGACCAAGGGTTAGGTGTAACATCTTTAAGTGAAAGAGAAATTTTGCTCTTTTCTTTATCTACATCAAGAACAACAACTTCAACTGTGTCGCCTTCTGAAAGTACTTCCTTAGGGTTAGAAATTCTTCCCCAGCTCATTTCTGAGATATGGATAAGACCGTCTACTCCGCCAAGGTCAACAAATGCACCGAAGTCTGTAAGTCTTGAAACTGTTCCTGTAACCTTTTTGCCTACTTCAAGTTCAGCAAATACAGCAGCCTTCTTTTCTTCAGCTTCCTTAGCAAGAAGAGCCTTTCTTCCGCCGATAATACGACGTTTTGCTCTGTCAAGCTCAATGATGTTGAATGAAAGCTCTGTTCCTTTGTACACACTGAGGTCCTCTACAAATCTGCCTGAAACCTGTGAAGAAGGTATAAATACTCGGATTCCGTTAACAACGGCAATGAGTCCTCCCTTAACGATTTCTGTTACTTTACCTGTTACGACAGCTTTGTCCTCGTATGCTTTTTCGATATCCTCCATGCCCTTCTGTGATTCAACCTTTTTCTTGGAAAGAAGAACATTTCCGTCACCGTCGTTTACACGAACAACAAAAACTTCAATTTCATCGCCGGGCTGTACTGTCTTGCTGGGTACAACTGATGCATCACTGCTGAATTCTCCTCTGGGGATAATACCGTCTGACTTATAGCCAAGATTTACAGTAACTTCCTCGTTAGCAGTTGAGATAACAGTACCTTTGACAATATCACCTGTATGTAAAGTTACAAATGACTCGTTAAGCATCTGCTCAAATGTAAGCTCCTCACCCTCCATCGTATTTTTAACTCCGTCCATTTCGCTCATAGTAGTAATAACCTCCTTTATTATTGCAGGGGGCGTAGACGCTCCTGCAGTTATACCAATTTTATCATTAATTCCGTAATTATTCAACACTAAATCGTTAATTGTTTCGATATATGAAGTATTTTGGCAATTTTTATTACATATCTCAAATAATTTTTGCGTATTCGAGCTTCCTTTGTCCCCAATGACAAGCATTTTGTCAACATTTTGTGAAATTTTTACAGCTTCACTCTGACGTTCCTCTGTAGCTGAACAAATAGTATTAAAAGCCTCGACATTTTTAAGGCTGTTTTTTATTACCAAAAGTATATCGTTATACTTACTTTCTCTGAATGTGGTCTGAACTACGACCACATAGCATTTATTTTTGTCCATTCCGATAACATGCTTTTCAGCATCCTCGGTATTATCGGTTATCCATGCACTGTTTTCGCACCAGCCGTTTATTCCCATAACCTCCGGGTGCTTTGCATCGCCGATAATTATTATATCGTTTCCTGCCTCTTTTTTCTCATGCACAATGTTGTGTATCTTTTTTACAAATGGACAGGTTCCGTCAACATAATGTATTCCTCTTGCCTCAAGCTCGTCATAAACAGCCTTGCCTACTCCGTGCGAACGTATTATAACCGTTCCGTCCTCACAGCCCTCAAGGCTGTCAACGGACTTAACACCCTTTGCGGCAAGATCGGCATTTACATTTTTGTTATGGATAAGCGGACCATAGGTATATATTTTTCCGCCCTTTTCTATTTCCTTATAGCAGGCCTCGATTGCCCTGTTCACACCGAAGCAGAAACCGGCCGACTTTGCAAGTATAATCTCCATTATATTTCACCTGTCTTTTCTTTTACGACTTCAAGCACCTTATCCGCAACCTCGTCAACGGTAAGTCCCGTTGTGTCGATTTCAACGGCATCATCGGCTTTTCTTAACGGATTATACTCTCTTGTCATGTCATTATGGTCACGAACCTTAATCTGCTCAACAACCTCTTCCAGTGAACAGCTTTTTCCTGCAAGCTCAAATTCCTTAAGTCTGCGTTTTGCTCTTTCCTCAACATGGGCGTTGAGATATATTTTTACCTCTGCCTTCGGAAGCACGACTGTTCCAATATCCCTTCCGTCCATAACAACGGATATTTTGGCCGCCATTTCCTGCTGGATTTCAACAAGCCTGTCCCTTACCGGCACAAAGGTTCCGACATCCGACGCACCCTGTCCTACCTCGGCTGTTCTTATGAACGCAGTTACGTCCTCGCCGTTAAGAAGCATATGCTGAACACCGTCCTTCATTTCAATATCAAGCTTTATGCTTTTGAGTGCCTCAGCAACAGCCTGTCCGTCCGTTGTCGGTATTCCGTTTTTAATGCAGTAATATGCAACGGTTCTGTACATTGCACCTGTATCAACATAAACAATTCCGAGTCTTTCCGATAATATTTTTGCAATAGTGCTTTTTCCACTTCCGGCAGGGCCGTCAATGGCTATCGAATAAACCTTCATAAATCTCACCTATCCTAATGTAGTTATCTTAATGTGTTATCCTAATGTAATTATTGTTTCTGATATTTGTTATCTTTTTAAATCCGGTCTTAAAACCTCTGCACCTCTGAGATATACATGCTTAAGATTATCTCTTCTGTAATCGCCTTCAACGGTTACCATAACTCTTATGCATTTTCTTAAGCTGCCCTCGACATAAAGCTCCTGAACGCACATAAGTGCCGCACCCGTTATGCCCATTTTTCTTACCGCAACAGCAGGATATGCCTTGTCAAGATCGTTTGTTGCCGTAAAAACAATAGAAACTATATCCTCTTTTTTTATATTATTAAGCTCTATTATCTGCTGCATCATTTCCGATGTAGCCTCATAAATCTGCTCTCTGTCGTTTTCCTCTACCGTTATTGCTCCTCTTATTGCCGCTGTCATTTGCTTTCCTCCAATCCTTCTGCCGCAGTGTAGCCTGTTGAAAACGCTATCTGGAGATTAAATCCGCCTGTGTAGGCATCAACATCAATCACCTCTCCGGCAAAAAACAATCCTTTTATCTTTCGGCTTTCCATTGTGGACGGATCAATTTCGTCCGTATTCACACCGCCGCTTGTAACAACCGCCATATCAAAGCCGGCTGTACCCGTTATATGCACAGGAAGTCCCTTTATAAGCTCCTCCATACGTTTTCTTTCTTCTTTTGTTATGTCATGGATTTTCTTTGTTTCGTCTATGCCGCTCAAACGTATAATCACAGGAATCATTTTCTGCGGAAGAATATCGTTAAGTGCATTCCTCAAATCCTTATTTATATATTTCTCGAAATCTCTCAAAAGCCTGTTGTCCAGTGCCTTCATATCCAAAGCCGGCTTCATGTCTATATACATGGTTATGTTTTCGTTAAACCGTCCGAGAAGATGTCTGCTTGCCGAAAGCACCATTGGGCCGGAAACACCGAAATGCGTAAACAGCATTTCTCCGAAGTCCTTATATATGGTCTTTCCCTTCTCGTTTTTAATAACTATTGCCGAATTTTTAAGGCTCAGTCCCATAAGCTCCGGACATATCCAATCGTCTGACTTAAGCGGAACAAGAGAAGGCATAAGCTTTGAAACACTGTGACCGGCCTTCTTTGCGAATTTATAGCCGTCGCCTGTCGATCCTGTTGTCGGATAGCTCAAGCCACCTGTCGCAACAATAACAGCATCAAAGTCAAGCTCTTTTCCGTCATCGGTTACAATACCCTTTATTTTATTGTTCTCTGTTATTATGTCATTAACGCCCTTTTCGAGATGAAGTTTTACTCCGTTTTTCTTCATATATTTCTTAAGAGCCTCTGAAACGTCTGCCGCCTTATCGCTGACTGGAAAAACACGCTTTCCTCTTTCCACCTTTGTCGGAACACCGAGGCTTTCTACAAGCTCTATCATTCTGTCCGGCGGAAATTTATAAAGTGCCGAATACATAAAATACGGATTTCCGGGAGTATTTTCTATATGCTCCTCGCAATCGGACGCATTTGTTATATTACAGCGTCCTTTGCCCGTTATTCTTATTTTTTTGCCGACAATATTATTTTTTTCAAATATATCAACGCTGTGGCCAAGCTCGCCTGCATGGCCTGCCGCAAGCATTCCTGCCGCACCTGCGCCTATTACCGCTACCTTCATTTGTTTTCACCTACGGTCTTAAAAAATTGCTTTCGTTCTGTCCTGTTTCCGCAAGATGTGCACTGTCATTCAATGTAAGAAGAAGTCTTCTATCATTCTTTATCTCAACAATAGAAACCCCTGTATTGTTTATCCACATCTTAGTAAACCAACTGCTGTCAAGCCCCATTATGTACATAATCATAAGTCTTATTATGCCGCCATGGGAAACGATAAGCACATTTCCTTTCTCTTCGGCAATAAGTCTGTCTATGCCGGGCTTAATTCTGTTTATTACGTTTTCGACACTGCCTTCGCCCGGGAAACCGTATTTGTGCGGCTCTCTTATGAAGTTTGTATAGCTTTCTCCGTATTTTTCAGTAAGCTCCGGAACCGTTTTTCCTTCCCATTCGCCGAAGTGTATTTCTCTGAAATCGTCCTCACTTATTATTTCAAGGCCTTTTTCCGCCGCAATCTTTTCTGCCGTTTTCATTGCACGCTTAAGCGGAGAAGCATATATTTTATCTATCTTTATATTTTTAAATCTTTTTGCGGCACATTCGGCCTGTCTTAAGCCTTCCTCCGAAAGCTCAATGTCGGTCATTCCCTGATAGCGTCTTTCCGTATTCCATACGGTTTCGCCATGCCTCATAAAATATAATCTAAGCATTTTATAACTCCTTGATATATCGTATTTCCTTATTGGTCAGGTATCTCCATTCGCCTTTTTTAAGCTCGCCGAGATATATTTCACCTTCCGCAACTCGTCTGAGCGTTGCAACCGGGTGTCTTGCCGCCTGGCACATTTTTCTTACCTGTCTGTTTCTGCCTTCGTGTATCGTTATGGCACACCATGAAAAACGTCCGTCAACTCTTAAAAGCTCAATTTTTGCCGGTCTTGTTTTTTTACCGTCTATCATTATTCCGTTTCTGAAAAGATTGATTGTGTTGCTGTCGGGAACACCGAAAAGCTTTGCCTCATAAACCTTATTTATTTCGTTCTTGGGGTGAGTAAGCTTATATACCGCATCGCCGTCATTTGTGAGTATAAGAAGTCCCGATGTATCATAGTCCAGTCTGCCGACAGGCACAAGTCTTTCCTTTACGTCCTTTACAAGATCAAGCACAGTCGGTCTGTTGAACTGATCTCTTGCGGTAGTAACATAGCCCTCCGGTTTATTGAGCATTATATAAACCTTTTTGTTTTCCGGCTTGATTACCTTTCCTTTATATTCAACAATGTCTTTCTTTTCGTCTATCTTTGTTCCGAGCTCCGTAACCACGTTTCCGTTTACCTTTACAAAGCCCTTTGTTATAAGTTCCTCTGCATGTCGTCTTGATGCAACACCGCAGTCAGCCATATATTTTTGAAGTCTTTCCATATTTTTCTCCTGTCTTTTATACTATCAGCCGTCATTTGGACACAGCTTTGCATTATCCTTAAGTATAGCCGATTTTTGTGCATTAATCCAGTGTTTTATAAGCATTTCGGCTGTTGTTTTCATATTCTTTTTTTCCGCACCGTTTTCCGCAGTAATGTTACATTCCGCAACAGTTGTTTCGCTGTCGGTCTTAAATAGAATTCTACCTATAACATCTCCCTTTGCAACCGGTGCGGTTGCCATTTCCGGCATATCAAGCTCGACATAAAGTGCCTCTTTTTCCGCTTTGCTCAGCGGAAGGATTATTGTTCCGCTGACAACTGTTTTTATTTTTTTGCCATAGGATTTTTCAACGGGTATCTCGGCTATTATATCTCCGTCACCGCATAACGTATAGTAATCAAAATTTTCAAATCCGTAATTAAGTATATTTTTTGTATCAATCCATTTACGCTCTTTTCCTACATTGCCCCAGCCGCTTCCGAGAACAACGGAAATTAACTGCATACCGTCACGCTCTGCCGCACCGACAAAGCAGTTGCCTGCCTTTCCCGTAAAGCCTGTTTTTATACCTATCGCACCATCATATTCCCTAAGCAGACGGTTTTTATTGACTACCGAATATGTACACCTGTCGCTTTTTATTTCCTTCTGCGGCGTTGATATAATGTCCTTAAAGCCTTCGGTCTGCAACGCCTGTCGGGCAATAACCGCCATATCATATGCCGTCGAATGATGATTTCCGCTGTCAAGTCCGTTCGGTGTTTCAAAACAGGTATTCACCGCTCCGAGCTCCTCCGCCCTTTCATTCATCATATCGCAAAAGCTTTCCACATCACCGCCCAGATGCTCCGCTATTGCCACAGCCGCATCATTTGAAGACTGGAGCATAAGCGGATATAACAAATCTCCGAGCCTAAGCTTTTCGCCTGTCGAAAGTCCCATTTTCACCTTCGGCTGTATTGCCGCATTTGAAGAAACGGTTACGGTTTCGTCCAACCTTCCGCTTTCCAAGGCAAGCATACATGTCATTATTTTTGTTGTGCTTGCGTTTGCCAACTCCTTATCGGCGTTTTTCTCCCATAGTACCCGTCCTGTTTTTCCGTCAACTAAAACAGCACCCAACGCTTTTACATCAGGTGCTTTTGTTTCTTCCGCATATGCCGTAAAATATGTACCGATAATAAATACGGTAACGGCCAAAACCGCTGTTATCCTTTTAATAAGCCTCAAGCCAAGGACTCCTTATTCATATATACCTTATATTTATATGAACAGGTTATTCAAATATACTTATCTGTCCGTCTATTTCCGTTTCCTTAACGTCTTTGAGAACAGGCAGTTCGTTTATATTCTTAAAACCGAAATATCTCAAAAATTCGTTTGTCGTTCCGAAAAGAATAGGCTTTCCCGGTGTTTCCAAGCGTCCGGTTTCGCATACAAGTCCCTTTTCAACAAGCCTGTTTACGGCATGATCGCTGTTTACGCCTCTTATTTCTTCTATATCGCCCTTTGTTACCGGCTGTTTATAAGCTATTATGGCAAGCGTTTCGAGCAGAATAGGCGTCAATCCCTGTTTTTCCTTGCCCTTATATATCTTTCTTATTGCCTCAAAGCATAACGGTGAGGAGCACATCTGGTATCCGTCGGCAATCTCAATAATTCTCATTCCTCTGTTTTCCGAAGCATATCGTGTTATGAGCGTATTAACAATGGCTCTTGTGGTTGCCTTATCCATTTCGATTATTTCGGCAAGCGATGAAAGCGGAACGGCCTCACCGGCAACAAAAAGTGCCGCTTCAATAATTGCTTCGTAATCATTCATTTTCATATGCTTCACCACCTTCCGTATTCTCCGTATCTTCTGTTGCAGCTTCTTCCGTATTATTCGAATTGTTTGAATCGTTAATTATGTCAAAATTAGCGTTTTCCTTTACGGATATTGTTATATCGCTGAATACGTCATCCTGTTCGACCTCAATGCTGTTTCGTCTTATAAGCTCAAGCAGAGCAAGAAAGGTAACAAGTATTTCCTCTCTTGTGGAATCTGAGGAAAACATATCGTAAAACTTAATCTTCGGACTCACCTTAAGCGTATCTCTCAAAGCAAGTATTTTCTCGTCAACAGTAAAACTGTCATGTCTTACGGAATTAAAACCGCTCCTTATTTTATCGGTTTTACGCTCTTTTCTTATCATTACGTCACGAAAGGCTTTATACAGACCTTCTATTGTGACGCCCTTGAGCGACTCAGCTATTGTGGCTTCTTCCTTTTTCATAAGCTCCGGAATAATAATATCCGGCTCTCTGAAAAGCATTTGTGCCGCCTCTTCGCTTTTAAGCTTGAGCAGATCGACAACACTTTTATATTTTTTATATTCAATAAGTCTTTGAACAAGCTCTTCTCTCGGATCTTCCTCCTGCTCCTCCGTTTCCGGCTTAGGCAGAAGCATACGGCTCTTTATTTCTATAAGCGTTGCCGCCATAACGATAAACTCGCTCATACCGTCCATATTTTTGTTTTCCTCAAGATTGATAAACTCAATATACTGGTCGGTGAGCTCCGCAATGGGAATATCGTAAATATCTATTTCATTTTTTTCTATAAGATGATACAGCAGATCAAGCGGACCTGAAAAGCTTTCAAGCTTAACAGTCATATTATCCATGTATTTTCCTCCTTAATACATAAAGGCCGCAATAAGGTAATAAAGACCGCCTGCAATGCCGCTTATTACATTTCCGAGTCCAAGGAAAAGCACGAACAAAAATGCCATCTGTATTATTTTTTCATACTGAACAAATTTAAAATAAGTATTCGCCGGAAGCACAACGGAAAGCACCTTAAGGCAGTCCATAGGCGATACGGGAATAAGATTGTAGATAACAAGACAGCAGCTGAAATATGCTATTCTTGTAAAGAACAAGGCTAATACACCTACATTGCCGACAAGCTTTGCTATAATCAATGCAACAATCGCAAGCACAAGATTAGCCACAGTAGGCAGTATAGCTGTAAGCAGAACACCCTGTTTTCTGTTTTTATAATAAAGTGAGCTTGTATTGACCGGCTTTCCCCAGCCAAAGCCGCAGGCAAGCATTATTATCAATCCTATCGGCTCAAAATGCTTTATCGGATTAAGCGTAAGTCTGCCTTCCTCCTTCGGTATTTTATCTCCGAGTGCCGTTGAAACAGCGGCTCTTGTAAATTCATGTATAGTCGTGGCAACCATTATTGCAGGTATGCCGAGCAAAATTGCAAGCAAATTAATCATTCCGAAATATTCCTCCTTTGTGCTTTATAAAACTATATTTTATCAGATATTACCTGTCAAGTAAAGATACAGGCGGTACTCTTCTGTTTCATACTAATTATTTCAATCCATAATCGAATATCTTACCCATCTGTGCATAAGCCGTCTTGCCACAGTATCAAATCCGGCTCTTTCCACAGCCTCGGCTGACACAATATCCGCTCTTGCCGTTTCTTTTCCGTCTACGGTATACATAGCCTCTCCAACCTTCTGATTTTCCTCCACAGGTGCGGAAATACTTTCCGGTATTTCGTATGTAATAATCGGTTCACTGCCGCCTTTTTTCATCAATGCGGTTATATCCGCACCCATTTTAAGCACAGCCGTTTCATGCTCACCCTTAGCTACGGGAATTTCTCCGACAACATCGTCCTTAGCCGCACCCTTAACCACTGCATAGTTTGCATAGCCGTAATCCAAAAGCTTTATCGCTTCACTGAATCTTGCTTTATTATCCGGTGCCGACATAATAACGGCAATAAGCTGCATTCCGTTTTTTTCTGCCGTTGCCGAAAGACAGTATTTAGCCTTTCCGGTGCTTCCGGTTTTAAGTCCTGTCGCACCGTTATACCATTTTACAAGCTTATTTGTGTTGGTCAGACCAAACTCACTTTCACCTCTTCGTGTTTTATGAGTTATTGTGTCCTGCCATGTGGTTGTGTATTGTGTTATTTCGGGGAAATTATAAATCAGCTCTCTTGACATTATCGATATATCCCTTGCCGTTGTCAAATGTCCGTCCGTATCAAGACCACAGGCATTTTTGAAGGTAGTATTATTCATGCCGAGCTGTTTTGCCCTTTCGTTCATCTGCTGTACAAAGCCGTCCTCACTGCCGCCTATGTATTCTGCCATTGCGACAGCCGCGTCATTTGCCGAGGCTATTGCTATACATTTTGTCATATCTGCCACAGTCTGTGTTTCGCCTTCCTCCAAAAACACCTGTGAGCCGCCCATAGATGCCGCATGAGCACTCACCGTTACATTATCGTTCCAATTAATTTTTTCGTCACGCACAGCCTCATAAATCAGCAAAAGCGTCATTACCTTCGTTATGCTTGCCGGAGGAAGCTTTTCATCACTGTTATTTTCATAAAGCACCGAACCGCTTGATGCCTCAACCAATATAACACTCTGTGCGCTTAAGCCGAGGTCGGTTATATTGGAATAATCTTCGCCGTAAGCCCCTACGGACATACCGAACACAAGTAAAACAGCGGTTAAAACCGAAAACAGTTTTTTCATTATATTCTCCCAAAGCTTTTTTAGTATTAAATTATTCAAAACTCACTGTTTATATAACTTTTTCATGGGACATCATGTAAATATACTTTATTGCAAATCGGCAATTTAACAAAATTATTTTGCAGCTTAACAAGTCGCAGGTGAATGATGCGAGGGAGGACGCGCTTAAATTGCGAGGTCCGCCTGTCCTCCCTCGCACACCCTCCTTTCCGGACACGCATAAGTTACTGAAAAACCTAAATCTCGCAGGAATGCTGCTCGATTTTTAACGGTTTTTATACTTTAAGTATGTTCAAATTGAGATGTTTGATTTTAAATTTTCCCCAAACTACATTCGTCAGAATGTAGTTTATCAAAGTTTAGATTGAACCTTTTTAAAGGTTCATAGGGTTTGGCAATAAAGTATACTTTAATGAATATTTTTACATATTAACTTAAATGTAAGTTGAAAAATATCTGCAGTCATATTATAATATTCTGTAATATTTTTATATAATCTATGTAAAATTTACATTTTTTATTTTAGGGGTATAGATATATGAATGAGCAACGAAAGAAAATGCTTATTATACTGAATCCGTATTCAGGTCAGAAAAAAGCAAACAGACACATAATCAATATAGTTTCTCTTTTTACCGCCTCCGGTTGGGACTGCACTCTGCACATAACCCAAAGCTCCGGCGATGCAACCGAATATACGAAGAACTACGGCTCGGAATTTGAGCTTATCGTATGTATCGGCGGCGACGGCACATTGAACGAGGTAATAACCGGTCTTGCCGATGCTGGTCTTAGCATACCGATCGGTTACATTCCTTCCGGCAGTACAAACGATTTTGCCAGCAGTCTTAACATATCCAAAAATGTTATGCAGGCGGCAAGAGATATTTTAAACGGAACACCGCATATATACGACATCGGTGCGTATAACGACAAATATTTCTGCTATGTAGCGTCCTTCGGTGCTTTCACAAAAAGCTCCTATGATACACCGCAGACGCTCAAGAACACACTCGGTCATCTCGCTTATGTTGTCGAAAGCATAAAAGAACTGCCTGTATTAAAGCCCGTTCATGCGAAAATAACAGCAGACGGAGAGGTTTACGAAGATGATTATATGTTTGCGGCAGTCAGCAACTCACTTTCCGTTGCCGGCGTTCTTTCGTTAAGCCCCGAACAGGTCAATATGAGCGACGGTCTTCTTGAGGTAATGCTTATCAAGAATCCGAAAACTCCTGCCGAACTCAGCCAGCTTGCATGGGCACTCACAATGCAGCAATATAACTGCGAGCCGATAATTCAGCTTATTTCTGCCGAAACAATAGAAATTGAGCTTTCAGACGGTGTTGACTGGACACTTGACGGCGAATTTTCCAAAGGCGTCGAAAAGGCTGTTATAAAAAATATGCATAATGCGATTACAGTTATAAAATAATTTTATTATTTTATCTACTAATGGACCAACCATCCTAAATATCTTTTTAAAGGCGTTCACTAACTTACGGTGAACGTCTTTTCAATCACCTGTACTTATTTCTTTGCGTCTTTATACACACCTTAATTCTGTCTTTAAAGTCCGAGGCATATCTTTCCGAATAATATTCATCAACATTCTCCAGTGATTTTTCAACATCATCATTTGTAAAGTCCGGCTCAAACTGCCTGCCGTATAGCTTTTCGGCAGCATTCATCTGCCTTACAAAATTGCAATTAAACGGGCGAGCAACAACATTCTTTATCATGCCTTTTGCCTCTATATCAAGCGGATAATCTCTGATATTCGAAAGCAGGCCTGCTCCGTAATCAAACAGCGGACAATAATCAAATTTATTTTCCTTTCTTATGACCGCAATATTATTCAAATGCCTGTCATCATTCAAAAACAACATATCTGTTTCAAACAGCAGAGTAAGATATTCACCAAAGCCATCCAATCCGGTCAGCTTCTCAACATTAGTTACAATATAGTCTATTTTCTTCTGAAGGCTCGATTGTTTTTCGATATTCCTAATATATTCCGAGCCTATGCCCTTTCTCAGCAATGCCGCTATTGTTATAATTTCTTCTCCGTCCTTCAAAAAATTTTTACTGACACATGCCGTTCGTTCTATTTTATGAACCATAACCTTTGTCATATCATAATCGGTTATTTTTATGCCGTTTTCCTCTATATTACTTAATTTCAAAAGCTTAGAAACAACTGTTTCCGCCAAAGCCTCATATCCGAAAAGATCAAGCTTATACCATACGTTTTCTTCACTGTCAAACCACTTTTCCTGGTTTCCCTTAGATGATGTTTCTGCTATTTTTTTATCCGTAACAAGCTTTATCGTCATTCAACAATCCTCCGTTAACGCAAGCCAGCCTTCGTCCTCTGCTATTCTTCCATTTGTCTTTTTGATTATTTCCAATGTATCGTATTCATAAAGTCCAAGCTCTTTCAGATAAAATTTTATTCCGTCACGCTCTTTCGGAATACATCTGCTTTTCAAAAATTCCTCATAATCGTTCCATGAAGGTAACAAATTAACACCAAAGGCTCTATGCCAAATATCATCTGTAAGATTTTCGACACGCACTTCCTTAGCTGAATAATCCGCACATATTTTACTGCAAAGAGTTTGTCTATTATAAAAAAACAATGTTACCGTTTTGTGTTTCATTTTGATTGCCGTATTTCTAAATGCTGTATAATCATTGCTCAAAGGCTTTCTTATGCTGATGCTTTCGCCGTCAAACTGAAGTACCAAATCTCGATTATTTTCGTTCAGTCCGAGCTCATTAATCCATGCGGACGGTATCGAAACACGATAGTTTTTTGAATTTCTTCCTGCATTTCCGCCGGCTTTATTTATCTGCACTTTTATTGTTCTTTCTTCCACAAGAAATCACCTCATCAATAATTATATATTATTGGTCACCAATATTCAATATTATCACGCAAAAACAGAGCTGCCGCTCTGTCGGATATTCCGATTTTGCAACAGCTCTATTATAGCTTAATTATTTAATTATTCTGCAACAGCTTTTGTTATTGTAACTGTCTTTGTTGCATCGTCCCAGCTTGTTTCTGCGCCGAGCTCGTCTGCCACAAATTTTACAGGTACAAAGGTTACTTCCTTACTACGATCAATTAATTTATCCCACTTATCACCGTTTTTATATTCAATCTTATAAGAACAATTCTCCGAATCCTTATCAACAATGCTATAATCTACCTTAATTGCGCATAAAAAGTCAAAAAACGAAAAAATTCGGTATCACAAAACAGTGATACCGAATTTAGGATTCAAAAAATATAAAAGCATACGGAAAATGTGTTTAATAATTTAGGAGAAAAACCATTTTGCTTAAAATATATTTGGCAGTATCAATAAGCTCCATATGCTTTTATCAGCGATATTAAATATGTAGAAAAAAATTATGTGAATAAACTTTGATGTCATCTAGGTGCATACATGATGTAAATTAATATTATGTCTGAAAATTCTGTCGTTATAATTATGCAATTAACTGAGCTGTCATTAAAATTATGTCGTCATGTTGTCTGTCCTGTTGTCTTAAAAATCTGTCGTTCGTTTGATGTCAATAAATTATGTCATTGGGTTGAGTGAGAAATTATGTCATAGATGGCTTTTGTCGTTAGTGAATTGCTAAAAATAAAGGGCACAAACCTATTAATTAGATTTGCGCCCTTGCAATTCAACTGTGCTTATTTTAACTCTATATACAACCGTTGTCAACAAATAAGATATATATTTTTTCGATTTGTATATTCTTATAATATGAAATACAACAGACGGATTTTTTTAGTTATTTTATCTTATTTGGTTATTTTCAGATACAAAGAAGTAATCACTTTAATTAAAAATCACTACTAAGTATTAGTAAATTTAATAAATTAAAGATTTAAAACCATAGTACTCTGTCCAATACCCTGCAATCCTTAGTATGGTCAGAACTTTGCTTCGCAAAGCTGTCTGCGACAGCCGCATCATGGTCAAAGCATTTTGCTATGCAAAACGGTCTTCGACCGTCCCGTTTTTCTTCGGGGTGCATACTTTGCGGTTCATAAAAGGATTAACTTAAACTTTATGAAAATCATTTCAAGAAATGATTTTCGGAATAATAATATTTATTTATACAAAATCTATAAGCAGTTCTTTTCTAAGCTTGGTTATTTTTTCTGCCGATGCACCCTTATTAATAAGGTATTTTTCAATGTCCAGTTCATCATAAAGCTTCAAAAGCTCATACATATTTTCCGCACTTGAGAGAACAACGTCATAATATTTTTGATACTGCGGAAAATCGTTCATAAATTTATCCGACATAGTTTTATTATATGTATAGCTTGTCTGATAGTCCGCCACTATGTCCTGAACCGATACACCGAGAAGTCTGTATATAACCGAGGCGAGTATTCCGGTTCTGTCCTTACCTGATGTGCAATGAAACACAACGCCGCCTTTTTCCAAATTGTCGGCAATAAGATTTATTACCTTTGCGATATTTTCGCCATGGGATATAACTATATTTCGGTAGCCTTCGGGAACGCTTTTTGCAAAAGCCTGCATTGCCGGACTTGAAATATTATTAAAAGACAGATTTTCCTCAACAATCGGCATATGTATGTATTCAAAACACTCCGGACAATTATCCGCACTTACATTAACCTCTTCATAAGAACGCAGGTCAATTATCACCTTAATGCCGTTGTTCTTCATAATATTCCACTCTGCGTCCGTTGTTCCGAAAAATTTATCACTTCTATATAATTTGTTCCATGCGACAAGCTTGCCTTCCGAGCCGAAAACGCCGCCCATATCTCTGAAATTGATTGCTCTGCCAAAATTAAACCTTTTTACATTCATATAATAACTCCTAATCATATTCATTATTCGCTCTATAAAGCATAGCAGACATTTGTAATTAAATCAAATTTTTTATAAAAAAACAAGACGGTCGCCCATCTTGTCAATTTCTTATTTTCATTCGTTCTTTTATTTTAACTCCGGCATAATATATTATTCCGCCTATCACGCCGCCGAGAATATTGTACACCAAATCCGAAAGCTGAAATGTTCCGACAAAAAAGATAAGCTGAAACAGCTCAACCGACAATGAAAATACGCCGGTTATTTTTGCCGTAACCTTGATTATTTTCTTAAGAGTTAACTCCTCTCCGATGAGTTTTTCGCCGAATGTCCACAATAACAATATTGTAAACGGCATAAACAATATGACATTTTCCAACGGCTCAACCGACAGCCTTCCGTACTTATCATATATCCACCAGTTTTCAAAAAGCTTTCCAAGCGGATCTATCCAAATGCTGCGGTTAAATATGGTTTTAAGCAATATCATTGCCGTACAGAATGCCAGCAAAAATACCTTTCTGAACATAATTGATTCCTTAAAGAAATCTATCCACGTAAGAAAAACTTTTCGCACAATGTTTTCTTTTCCCCAGCCATGTTCCTTTGCATACTGATACAAAAACATAAACATAAACGACAGCAACAATGCTGCCCAGAAAGGCTTATATAGTGTTGAAAGCACGTCATATATTATTGTTTTTAATACTTTTATCACCAATGCTGTATCCATATGTCAATCGCCCGCTGCCTTTCCCGAAAGTTATTATATTTATACTATAATTCTTCAAAAATGTAAATAATATTATTGCCAAAGGTCGATATATCTATTCTGCGGATGTGACGATATATACTTTATATCTATTATAAAGCAGGCAGCCACCTAATTTTAGGGGCTGCCTGTTTAGTTTAATATGAAATTATTTCGGTTTTAAGATATATCAGTTATTTCCGCCTGCGGCAAACTTTGCCTCGGCTCTTTCCTCCATTGCTTTCTTCTCCGCAATGCTTTCTTTTAACAACATATCTTTGACCTTCATCATTCTCGTCGTTCCGGCTCTTTCATTTTCATCAAGCTTCATTTTTATATAACGTATTGTTTCCTCATAGTTTGGAATCATTACGTTTTCAAGTGCATTAACACGTCGTCTTGTGCCTTCAATCTCCTGAGCAAGAAGCTGAGCTGTCTTTTCGCTTTCCGCAAGCTTAAGAAGCGGCTCCATTGCTGCCGAAAATGCCGCAACCGCACCGTCAAGCTCGGCCGAAGTAAAAGCATAGCCATACGGGCAGACATCGCTTTTTTCCGCATCATCGGAATTGAATTTGAACACAGGCACATGCACACTCATTACATTTTTTTCGCTGACAGAAACCTCTACGGAACGTGTCGGCAGCATAAGCGCCTCTCCGAGGTTTTCCTCGCTCATAACCGCTCTGGCAATTATAAAGCTTTTATATGCCTCCTCAAGAGACTTTTCAGCCTCCTCACGAAGCAGTTTATTCTCTTTAACAATGTCGAGGAACTGCTTCATAAGCTCGTCAAGCTTATCCTTAAGCAGCTTATGTCCTCTTGTTGCCGTAAGAAGAAGCTTTTTAAGCCTTGTCAGCTCCATTCTTGTAGGATTTACATTTAATCTTGCCAAGCATATCACCCCTTTCAGAAAAAATATTATCAGTCTTTTTCAGGGTAATATTTTTCAAGATATTCATCACCGATACGTTTAAGCTCACTCTTAGGAAGCATTCTGAGAAGCTTCCAGCCTGTTTCAAGAGTATCCTCTATCGAACGGTCTGTTCTGAAGCCCTGTGATACATACTCTTTCTCAAAGGCATCAGCAAATTTAGCATACAATTTATCCGTATCAGAAAGTGCCGATTCACCGAGGATTGCCATAAGCTCTTTTGCATCCTTACCTCTTGAATAAGCCGCAAAAAGCTGGTTCATTGTGTCCGCATGGTCCTCACGGGTTTTGCCTTTGCCGATACCCTTATCCTTAAGTCGTGAAAGCGAAGGAAGTACGTTGATAGGCGGCTGTATGCCCTTTTTATAAAGCTCACGGCTGAGGATAATCTGTCCTTCTGTAATATATCCTGTAAGGTCGGGAATAGGATGAGTCTTATCATCTTCAGGCATTGTAAGAATAGGAATCATTGTTATTGATCCTTCCTTACCCCTTATCTTTCCGGCTCTTTCATACATTGTTGCAAGGTCTGTGTAAAGGTATCCGGGATAGCCTCTACGTCCGGGAACCTCTTTCTTAGCCGCTGAAATCTCACGAAGTGCCTCTGCATAGTTTGTAATATCAGTAAGAATTACAAGTACGTGCATGCCCTGGTCAAATGCAAGATATTCTGCTGCGGTAAGTGCCATACGAGGTGTGCTTACACGCTCAACGGCAGGGTCATTTGCAAGGTTTACGAATACAACCGAACGGTCAATAGCACCTGTTTTCTTAAAGTCCTCAATGAAGAATTCAGCATCTTCGAATGTGATACCGATAGCGGCGAATACAACGGCAAATTTGGAATCAGTACCTCTAACCTTTGCTTGTCGTGCAATCTGAACGGCAAGCTGTGAATGAGGAAGACCTGAACATGAGAATATAGGAAGCTTCTGTCCACGAACAAGTGTATTAAGTCCATCGATTGCAGAAACACCTGTCTGAATAAATTCGGCAGGATATTCTCTTGCGGCAGGATTTATAGGTGCACCATTTATATCCATACGTTTTTCGGGAATAATATCCGGTCCGTTATCAATGGGTTTACCCATACCGTTGAATACACGGCCGAGAATATCGGGTGAAACACCGAAATCAAGTGATTTTCCGAGAAATCTTACTTTACTTTCGGCAAGGTTGATACCTGTTGAGCTTTCAAAAAGCTGTACAAGAGCGGAATCTCCGTTTACCTCAAGCACCTTGCAACGTCTTGTTTCGCCGTTGGCAAGCTCAATTTCACCAAGCTCATCATATTTAACGCCTTCAACGCCTGTTACAAGCATAAGAGGGCCGGCAACCTCTTGAATTGATCTGTATTCCTTTATCATAATTCGTCTGCCTCCTCTTTGATGAGTTCATCAATTTCTGCATCTGTTTCGGCAAGAATTGCGTCATACTCTTTTGTTACATATCTTTCTCTGATATATTTTGCACGTCCGATTTTTTCCATTGCAGGTATCTGTATAAGCTTATTGATACTTACGTTGCTGTTTACAGCCTCAAGTCCCTTATGATAGAAATGAAGTATAAGCTGGAGCAGTCTGTACTGTTTTAACAGCGATGTGAATGTATCGACCTCATGGAAAGAGTTCTGGTGAAGGAAGTCTTCACGGATTGAACGTGTTACTTCGATAATAAGTCTGTCGGAAGGCGAAAGTGAATCCATACCGACGAGCTGTACGATTTCCTGTAACTCCGCCTCTGTCTGTAAAAGCTTCATAGCCTCTGTTCTCTGAACCGAGAAGTTTTCATCAACATGCTTATCTGCCCAAGCGTCTACCTTATCCTGATAGAGTGAGTAGCTTGTAAGCCAGTTGATAGCCGGGAAATGACGTTTATAAGCAAGTGACGCATCAAGTCCCCAGAATACCTTTACAATACGAAGTGTTGCCTGCGATACAGGCTCCGATGTATCACCACCGGGAGGTGAAACTGCACCGATAGCTGTAAGTGTACCCTCTCTGTTGTCACTGCCGAGGCAGTAAACTCTTCCGGCTCTTTCATAGAACTGAGCAAGACGGCTGCCGAGGTAAGCAGGATAACCTTCTTCACCGGGCATTTCCTCAAGACGTCCTGACATCTCTCGAAGTGCCTCTGCCCATCTTGATGTTGAGTCAGCCATAAGTGCAACGCTGTAACCCATATCTCTGAAGAACTCTGCTATTGTAATACCTGTATAAATTGATGCCTCACGGGCAGCAACGGGCATATCCGATGTATTTGCTATAAGAACCGTTCTCTGCATAAGCGATTCGCCTGTTCTGGGGTCCTTCAGTTCAGGGAATTCGTTAAGAACGTCTGTCATTTCGTTTCCACGCTCGCCACAGCCGATATATACAACTATATCTGCGTCTGACCACTTTGCAAGCTGATGCTGTGTTACTGTTTTACCGCTTCCGAAAGGTCCGGGAATAGCGGCAACACCGCCCTTTGTAATGGGGAAGAATGTATCAATTACACGCTGTCCTGTTACAAGAAGTGTATCGGGTGTTTTCTTTTCTTTATAAGGTCTTTCACGACGTACAGGCCATCTCTGCATCATCGTCATCTCAAAATCGTTACCCTTATCGTCTGTAATAACCGCAACGGTTTCTTCGATAGTAAATTCGCCTTCTTTAATTTCTTTTATAGTTCCGCCATGCTTATAAGGAACCATGATACGGCATTCAACAACGGGTGTTTCCTGAACAACACCGATTATGTCACCGGCCTCTACCTTATCGCCGACAGCACGTTTGGGAACAAAACTCCATTTCTTTTCTCTGTCAAGCGAAGGAACCTCAACACCACGTTTGATGTTATCACCGCTTACTCTGTAAAGGCTTTCAAGCGGTCTCTGAATACCGTCATATATTGTAGAAATAAGTCCCGGTCCAAGCTCAACGCTCATAGGCATTCCGGTTGACACAACCTTTTCGCCCGGTCCAAGACCTGCTGTTTCTTCATAAACCTGTATTGACGCCTTATCTCCGTGCATCTCGATGATTTCACCGATAAGGTGCTGATCCGATACACGCACAACGTCAAACATATTGGCATCTCTCATTCCCTCCGCAACAACAAGAGGTCCGGATACCTTAACTACTGTACCTGTCTTCATTTTATCTCAACCTCACTCTCAGTCATTAAACAGTATATCCACACCGATAGCCCGTTTACTGGATTCTCTGATTTCATTCATGCCAAGTCCCATACTTCCGCCGATTCCCGGAATAACAATTATCGCAGGAAGCGGATTATCCTTGTATCTTGCAATAAAATCCTTCGCAAGCAGACTTGCCTGTTCGGTTATATATATGATTGCATAATTTTCCTCTGCCATTTTGTGGATTGTCCGCTTAATTTCGTCCGCCTCATAGGCAGGAAAGGTATCAATGCCAAGAGCAAGGAAGCCCATTATGCTGTCTTTATCTCCGATTATACCTACCTTAGACATACGCTTCTCTCACCCTTTCCTTTATTGTTTCGGAATCAATGTTATTAAGCTTGCATGTCATTATTATTCTTACGCATTTGATTTCCGTTTCTTTTCCGAGAATATATCCCACAAGTGGTTCAGGTGTAAGCGTTTTATACTTTGCGTCCTTAACATAGGACATAAGGTAATCATCGCACATTCTCTCAAATTCCGTAAAGCCTGTCGTCATACAGTTTTCGGTTATCTGCTTATAGCCTGTTTCAGCAAGCATTGCCGACGGATTATCGTTCTGGAAGCATTCATTGAATTTTTCCTTGCTTATGCTGCCGCCGTCAACATATGCCTCGTCAAAAAGCTTCCAGTTCTTGCCCAAACGCTTAATTCTGACAAAGGTTTTTATATTTGTTATATCCGCAAGTTTTTTAACATATTCGATTACATAGCTGTTGCCGGTTGCCTTTGCTGTTTCAGCCATTGTCTGAAAGCAGGCATTGTCCATAATAACATCTATATATCGTCCGTCATGGGTTTTTGCATAGGTTTCAAGTGCATCGTTTACCGCATCTGCCTTTATTGCCGGCAAATCTGAAAACTTTCTTTCGAGAAATGCTGTTTTAAGCTTTTCAAGCGGTATTGTTCCGCCGTCAATGAAATACGCACTGCCGTCTATGCCGGAAACCTCCTGCTTAATAAGTACCTTCATGTTCTGATAGTCGTTTTTATAAAGAAAAACATCTGTCAGACTTCCCGAGCTGCCGGAATTGTTCGCCGGTATAAGTCCCGCAAGAGATTTATATGCTTTATTAAGCTGTTCGGAAAGCAGCTTTTCAAAGTCATGTATCTGCTCTCTCGGAAGCTCACCGTATCCGCATTCGGCAAGCATATGGAGCACATCCTCTGCCGTAGGTGCTTCTGCCATCTGCATAAGCTTATCCTTCTTAATAAGGTTGTTTTCCATACAGCGGACAGCCGCCACCGCAAAAGGGTAAATCTTCTGTTTCGACATTATCTACCCCTCCCTTAATCAAAAAGTATTTTTGCCGCAAGCTGCTGTATTTCTTCTTTTTCTATACTGATTATCGAATTAAATGAATAGTTATATTCTATATCTCCGTTTCTGATGATCAAGCCGCCTTCAATATCGGCAGTTCTGTCGGAAAGCGTAAAACCGTTTTTACTTATTACGTCCGCAAGTCTTGTTTTGTCCTTTTCCGAAACAATTACCTCTGTTCCGAGCTTTTTATCCATTGAAGAAAGCATAGAGCCGATTACCGAAGCATATTCCTCGTCAGGAAGATCGGAAAGTCTTTTTTCAGCCTCTTCAATAACCTCTTCAAGGAGCTTCTGCTTTTCGGAAAGAGCCAGCATTTTTGAATTCATCTCTGCCGATGAAAGCTGTTTTTCGGTAACTCTCTGTTTTTCGTCTGCAACAAGCTTATTGCTTCTTGCCGTTTCCTTTGCGGCCTTGTCTTCATAGCCCTTAAGTATTTCATCAGCGGCAGCCTTTGCCTCTGCAATGGTTTTATTAACTGCTTCTTCAGCGTCGGCTATAATTTTGTCAATAATAATTTTGCCATCATTCATAGGAGTATCCTCCCTCTCTTCTATTAATTATAACTGGATGCTGTTAAGCATAAGGAATGAAATAAGGAGTGCAAGTACGGCATATGTTTCAACCATAGCTGCGAAAAGCATACCCTTTGAAAGCTCTGAAGGATTTTTGCCTACAAGCATGATACCTGCTGCTGCTGCCTTGCCCTGTGCAATACCTGAGAAGATGCCGACAAGACCGATGGGAATAGCTGCCGCAAATATTGAAGCACCCTGTGCAACAGTAAGGTCAACCATACCGTCACCGCCGAGAAGACCGATTTTTACAAGAATGATGAATGCAATAAGAAGTCCGTAGATACCCTGTGTTCCGGGAAGAGCCTGAAGAAGAAGAACCTTACCGAATTTTTTTGGATCCTCGGAAACTACGCCTGCTGCTGCCTCACCGGCAACACCAACTCCGATACCGCTTCCGATACCTGCTATTGCTGCCATTGCAGCACCTAAACATGCTAAAAATTCACCACTGAATATACTCTCTGTCATATTATTTTTCCTCCTTATTTGTAATCTTCACAAATTTTGTTTTTCCGGCAAAAGGTTCAAACGGTCTGCCGCCACCTGTATAGAATTTTCCGAAAAACTCAACGTACTGAAGTCTGCAAGAATGTACGAATGCTCCGAGAGCATTTATCGCAATATTAAATACGTTACCTATCAGGAATACGATTATAAAAACTATAAGTCCGCCGATACCGTTTCCGGCAAGTGAACCAAGTGTATTTACAACCTTTGCTACAACTCCGGTCGCAAGACCGAGTGCAAGAAGTCTTGAATATGAAAGAACATCCGAAAGGTAACTTGTTATTCCGTAAAGGCTGCCAAGACCGCCTGTGATCTTTCCAAAGCCTTTTTTGTTACGTCCGCCGGTAACAAGTATTCCGACCGCACCGACTATCGACATCCATTTTCCCGCTGTTGCAAGTCCTGCCGCAACTGATCCGCCTACTCCGAAAAGCACAAGGCCGATAAGAAGCAGATACCAAAGACCTATATCAAACAACGCATCCCAGGGCTTGCCGTTTTTGATGAGCATATATGCCTGAACACCCATACCGACAAAAAGGTGAATTGCACCAAGTATAAGTGAAAACACAAGGAGCGTCATAGGCTCCGACATAGGATCGAACCATGCGGGATTTATTGTTACTTCATGTCCGAGGAACATTCTTGTGAATACGGGAACAACGTCGCCGAACCATCCGCCGAACATTACGCCCCAGAAGAATGTGGAAACTCCGCACCAGAAGAACATTGTAATCATTTTTTTCATTGTTCCCTCAAGCTTGAATTTTTTAAGAACAACGAAGCATAAAAGCGCCATTATAATTCCGTATGCCGCATCCGAAAGCATCATTCCGAAGAATATAAAATAGAACGGTGCAAGTAACGGTGTAGGATCAACCTCCGTTGCAAGCGGCAATGCGTACATTTCCGTAACAGCCTCAAACGGTGTTGCAAATTTATTATTTTTAAGAAGAATCGGCGTTTCTTCGTCCTTAACGGGTTCGCTTATTTCATAATAACATTCGTATTTATCCAAAAGCTCTCTTACCTTTTCGGCACTTCCTGTAGGAAGCCAGCCTTCAAAGCAGAATACCTTTTTGGTGTTAATCATATCTCCGACAGCCTTTTCCCTGTCACGCTTGAGAAGAAGATCGTCATAAACAATTTCTATCTCGGAAATGTGCTCCGCAAGGTCTGTAAGATTTTTTTCGTTATCGGCTATTTCCGCTTTAAGCACTTCAATTCTTTCGGCATAGGTCTTTTGTGCATCAACGGCCGTACCTTTGTTTTCACCGAGAGATACCGAAATAAAACCGAATTTTCTTAAGGCATCAAGTGCCTCGTTTTTTTGTTCTTTAAGACAGACAACACATACATAAGCCTGTGTTTTGTCTGTGCTTACCTGCTGTATAACAACCGATGGTGCGGCTTCAAGCACATTGTTTATCACATCGTTCATATTTGTTTTTACGGGTAAAGCTCCCATAAATATTACCGATGTTTTTGTCTGAGTTGTTTCAAGCGGAAGATCAAGGCTTTTCCAAGGCTCAAGTCCTTTTATAAGAAGCTCAAGTCGGTTGATTTCGCCCTTATCGTCAGTTATTTTTTTGAGCGTTTCGCTTGCTTTTGCCGCCATTTCGGCCGCCGGCTCGGCATTCTGCTCTGCTTCCTTGACAAATTCTCCTGCATTGATTTCTCTTCTTGTTTTAAACAATGGCTGTTTGCCTTTTTTGTAGCCTTCCAGTGCATCTATTGCCGCACCGAGAGAGGCAATCTGTGCATCAAGGCGTGAAACCTCGGCACTGTTGTTCGATACAAATGTACCTGCCGGGAGCGGATTGTCTGACAATCTTCCCGACGGAGAATCAATTTCGACAACTCCAAGATCCATCAAATCCTTGATGAAACGTGTTTTTCGGCTGTTAAGGCAAATAACGGAAAGTCTGCTCATTTCAACTATTGCCATCAGTTCCCACTACCTTTCTCATAACAGCCTTAATTGCTTCCTCCTTTTTAACGGAAGCCTCTTCTCTGATTTTTCTGCAATTAAGTTCAGCTTGCTCGGCAATTTTTTCAACCGCTTGGCTGCTCTCCTTAACGGCCGCATCAGCCGCTGCGTTTAGCTCTTCCTTGCCTTTCTGCTTTGCCTCGGCAAGTATAGAAGCGCCTTTTTTTTCTGCCTCAGCCTTGAGTGACGCTGCTTCCGCCTCGGCATTTTTAATCATTTCTTCAGCTCTGGCCTCGGCATCAACAATATCTTTAATAATATCCAACGCCATTCTTTCTTCACCTCTTTTGCATGACAAATTTGATTATATAAACCGGGATAAACCGATATTATATCGATAATAAAAACAAATAATCCATTTCATTGACTGGTATATTGTTCCTTGTAGTATATGTTTAAAATTATATACAAAAAATATTCGATTGTCAAATTAAGTTATCAGCTATATACAAACAAACTTTTACCAATGTACTCAATTTTTCACACTTTTGACTTTTTGGGTAATAGACAAATTATTTATATTGTACAAAAAATTGTATATTGTATTTTTATAAATACAATATTACTTATTTCAACATTGGTAGTACCACATATTTTGTAAAAAACAACATAATTGTTTTCCCGTATTTATTTCATATTCATTGGAAGTAAAAGTTAATTCAGTAAAAAAAATTATAAAAAAAGACCTGTGATAATTCACAGGTCGTTATTTCGCTTGTGGTCAAGCTTTTCAATACTTATGCAATTCTATGTGCAATGTATCTGATGATACCGAAGATACCAACGATAAGCAGTGTCATTATTACGAACGCAAGGTTCTGCATAATTGCTGCCTGCGGAATGAGCATCATGCCTGCCACAATAAAAAGAAGAGAGATTATAAGTAACAATATATTTGAAATATTTTTCATATTTACCGCCTCCATGCTGTAAGCTTTCTGTCCAATCATCTGTATTGTTTATGTCGTACTCTGATGTCCTTTTGATGATGTTAGTATAGCATTTTGACGGCGGTTGTGCTATGTCAGTTTTCCACAATTTTTAATTTATTTTTAATCAATGTTTTATTAAAGTTTTATCTGATTTTAAAACATTTACAATTTAAGTTCTGATACCAAGCACTTTATTTAGCTGTTTACACAAGAGCCGGCTTTGTTTGATTTGTAACAAACATACAACCTGTGTGTTAATCTTTGTACAATTTTAATAGTTGTCCTTGGTACAGATACATCAGTCTTTATTCTTATCAGACAATACTCTGTCCCATACCTCTGATGCCGACAGCTTTTTCAATTTATTCCGCTGATTACCGCAGTTCTCGTCAAAACAGCAGATTGAATTGTACTCACAAAAGGAGCAGATTGTATTTGTACCGTTGACAGTCGGATATATTTCAACCTCACCATCGGCAATTCTTCCTCCTATTTCTCCTGCTTTTTTGACCGTATAGTCTATAATTTTTCCGTAATAGCTTCTGTTTACGGCCGAACCTGTCAAATCTCCGCTTTTGTTTTTCGATACATTAATTATATTTGATTTATTTTTACCGTCATCTGCAAAAATATTGTCAAGCGCTTCCAAAACATCCTCTTCGGCACACACAAGTCCGCTCATACAGAACTGGCTGTATAATGTATCCTCCGGTGTTCTTCCTTTTAAATCAGAGGATTTTATAACAGGATCCATTATCCTGAAATAGAACGCTCCTCCCGGTTCCGGCTCATCTATTGTTATAAACTTACCGGTTTTCATAAATGCGTCCATATACAAAAGAAGCTGTAACTGCAAGCCGTAATATATGTCCGAAAGGCTGAATTCCTTTCTTCCCGATTTATAGTCGATTATTTTCACATAGCCCTTGCCGTTGGAACGGTAAACGTCCACTCTGTCTATTTTTCCGTTAAGCACAAGCTTTCTGTTTCCCGGCATTTCTATTTCTATTGGCGGCAAATCTCCGTCACCGCCACCAAAGCCTATCTCGACACCGGCTGTTTTAAATCCACCGGATTCCATATGCTTTTTGAGCACCGAAACAGCTCTCTTTGTTATTCGTTTTATTCGCCTAAGCATATAGGCATTTGCCGCTGTACTGAAAAGAACCTTATCTGCCGTATCCGGTGCAAGCAGATCAATAGCAGATTCTATAAGCTCATTTGCCTCTTGGGAAGGTATCGTATTCCAGTCATAGCCTTTTGCCTTCATATCGGAAGTGAATTTTTCAAGCACCGCATGAAACAGCGAGCCTAAATCCGGCGTCTGCAAGCCGTATATTCTTCTCGGCGATACCTTAAGCGAATATTTCGCATAGTAATAAAACGGACATTCCGAGAAAGCCTCAAGCCTTGATATACTTGTATGCAGTTCGTTTCCGAAAAGCTTTTCTCTGTTGGCCTTGCCAAGATTATTTTCTTTATTTTTATATTCAGTACCTTTTTTCAACAGTTCAGCCGCAGACGAATACTCGCTGTTGTTTTCGAGCCATTTGTATGCTCCGTTCCAAAGAGCGTCCATATCTCCGCCTTCGGCAAGCTTTTCGCCAATTCTGTGAAGTACAGGAATCGGTCTGTCAACAGCCTTTACCGAATACGGATTAAACTCCTCCGTTTCTATATCGCCGAATATTCTTTCAAGCCTTGTTATAACCGACGACGGTCTTGTCTGTATACCCGATGAGTCCGTAAGATTTCTGCAAATATAAAGATAATCGGAAGGCTTTGTTATTCCCATGTAAATAAGGTACTGCTCTTCAAAAGCAAGTCTTGCTCCGCTATGAGACAGCTCTGCACCAAGCTCCTCCAACGCCGTTCTTTCTCTTTCGGTAAGTATTCCTTTAATATCAGTATCGTTGGACGGAAGAACGCCTTCATTCACCCCTATAACAAAAAGTGCCTTTATTTCCGGCAGACGGGTTCTCTCTATATCACCGACCGTAACACTGTCTATGCACTCCGGTACAATACCCATTTTAAGGCCGGAAAGTCCTGCCTCGAATATCTGACCGTATTCACGTATTGTCATGGTTTCATCGCCAAGCAGTTCTGATATGCTCTGGCATAGTCCGCTTATCAAATCAAAACAGCGTATATGCTCCTGTGCTTTTACTGTGTTGCCTGCCGTATCGTCCTCTTCCGCTTTCTGTGCAAGTCTGTCGGCAATTTCCAGAGAAACCGATATTCCGTACAAATCCGAGGTTATTTCTGCCGCAGAGTGCTTTCCGCTTTTATATTTTTTATAAAAATCCTTAAATGGATTTATTGCAAGCTCACGCAGAGCATTTATTTCATCTTCCTTTTCGGTTGTTTCTTCCTTTTCAAAGCCCCATTGCCAGTGGGCATCTATCCATGTATCACCCTTTATTCCGTAACGGAGAACATAGTTTTCAAGCTTATCTCTGTCATCTCTTTCCAGTGGAGTAAGCTCCGTTTTAAGACATCTGAAAATCGATTCATATGACAGATTATCCGCAGTCATTTCTATAACGGAACGCACAAATTCCGTATACGGGTGTCCCATAACGGATTTTTTGCTGTCCATGAAAAACGGTATTCCGTAATGGCTGAATACTCTTCTTACCGTTTCTTCACAGTCACTTAAGCTTCTTGAAGTAAGTGCAATATCTCTGAAACGAAGTCCCTTATCACGCACAAGATGAATTATTTCCGAGGCGCACATATTTATTTCATCATCAAGGCTTTCGGCAGTCATAAGCCTGACGCCGTCACTGCTGTTTTTTCCGTCGGCAAAAGCATAGCTGAAATATTTTCTTTCAATATTTTTCATGCCTTCGGTATTAAATTTGTGACATTCCTCAAGGCATATAGTTTTTTCTATATTAAAGCCGTTGTCCTCACATATCTTTTTGAGCCTTCGCATAGTGTCCCATGGTTCGAAAAATCCGTTTACCATGCTCATTTTTGTACTTTCGACGCTCTTTTTATCAATGGTAAGCGTTATGTTCACACGTTCACATTCGGCAAGCAGTCTGGATATTATATCAAATTCCTGACAGGTAAAGCCGTAAAAACCGTCAAGCCAGACCTCCGCACCCTTTATATAATCAGCCTCGGACATTTTTATTGCCGCCGTTGTAAGCACATCGTCGGAGGATATATAATCCTTCTTTATAAAATTTCTGTATTCACCGTAAATAAGTGCCATATCGGAAAGCTTGTTTCTTACTGCACTGCCTTCCTCAAAGGTTTCGGCATAGCTTTTGAGCGCCTCCGGTGTTATACCACCGGAAAAAAATTCCGTAACGGCATTTGCCATTCTGTCTGTAAAGCCGCTTCGTTCGCAGGCAATGCCGAAATACTCGAATTTATCCTTATTCTGCATTATAATACGGCGTAAAATCATAAGCTTGCCTATATCGGTAAGGTTTTTATCGCCGGATATGCCGCATTCGGAGAATATGTTTTCCGCAAGCCTTCTGAAGCTTAAAACAACAGCAGGCATTATGCCGCCGGATTCTTTAACCAGCTCACGCTCTGCCTGGAGAGAGAACTGCTCCGGAACTATATAAATGAGTCTTTTTCCTATTTTTTGTTTTGAGGATATTTCTTCAAGGCAGAGCTTTGTTTTACCGCTGCCGCTTCTTCCGGTGATTAATCTTAATCCCATACAAAACACCTATCCTGTAATAAAATATTGATTTCCAAAATAAATATATAATAAAAAGCACCCCGAAGGGAGTTATACAAATGGGCAGAACAAGATTCATGGTCATAAAGCTGAAAGAACTGATAAAGACAGTACTTTTCGCCGTTATCGGTGCGGTTATAATAATAATGCTTATTATACTTCTTGTGCCGGACAAATCCGACAGCCGATATAACGCAGGTACATATACAACAAATGTTGAGATAGGCGAAAAGACAGCCGCCGTAACAATGACCTTTACAAAAAACAAAATAACCGATGTTAGCTTTGTTCCCGATGACGATATGCTTGCGGTATTTTACCCGCTTGCGGAAACTGCCGCAGATTCAGTCTGTAAGCAGATACTTGAAAACCAGTCGGCAGAAAACATAGCCCTGTCAGACGAATATGCCGTAACCGGACAGCTTGTTGCCGACGCCGCAGAAGCATGCATAAACAGAGCAAAAAAATAAACGCTCTAAGCCGCAGCTAATTAAAGCTGCGGCTTAAACATTATATCTTTAACTGCATCTGCTCTCCGGCGTCACTTCCGGCAGGCGGTTTAAGCCCGAAATGCTCATAACCTCTGACCGTCACTACTCTTCCTCTCGGTGTACGCTTTATGTAGCCGAGCTGTATAAGATAAGGCTCTATTACGTCCTCTATTGTTTCCGATTCCTCATTAACAGCGGCGGCAATAGTATCAAGTCCGACAGGGCCGCCTCCGAATTTATCTATTATTGTAAGAAGTATCTTTCTGTCGATAACATCAAGTCCTACCTTATCCACATCAAGCATATCAAGTGCCTCCGACGCTATATCACAGGTGATAAGTCCATCATAGCGCACCTCCGCAAAGTCCCTTACTCTTTTCAAAAGCCTGTTGGCGATTCTCGGTGTTCCTCTTGAACGTCTTGCTATTTCTGCCGCACCTCCGGCATCTATCTCCGTATTGAGCACAGTTGCGGAACGTATAACGATTTTTGATAAGTCCTTAACCGTATACGGCTCAAGATGATTAACGACACCGAAACGATCCCTGAGCGGTGCAGTCAAAAGACCAATTCGTGTTGTAGCACCGATAAGCGTGAACTTAGGCAGTTCAAGACGCACGCTTCTCGCTCCTGCACCTTTTCCGATAACAATGTCTATAACAAAATCTTCCATTGCCGGATAAAGTATTTCCTCAATCATTCGGTTAAGGCGGTGTATTTCGTCCACAAAAAGAATATCACCTTCATTAAGGCCGTTCAGTATTGCCGCCATATCGCCGGGACGTTCTATTGCCGGACCCGATGTGGTTTTTATATTAACGCCCATTTCATTGGCAATAATATTTGAAAGAGTAGTTTTTCCCAGACCCGGAGGTCCATAGAGCAAAACATGGTCAAGCGGCTCTTTTCTTCTTTTTGCCGCCTCAATAAATATACTTAAATTATTTTTGACCTTATCCTGTCCTATATAGCTTTCCAGCGTATTCGGACGAAGATTTATTTCCATATCGCCGTCATTTTCGGTAACGGCAGTTGTTATAATTCGTTTTTCCATAGCCATTCTCCGTTAAATCCTGCTAAGCTCACGAAGTGCCGCAGACAATATTTTCTGTACGTCCATATCGGGTACATATACCTTGCTTACAGCCTTCACAGCCTCGCTTCTCGAATATCCGAGTGCAACAAGAGCCTCTGCCGCTTCTGCCCTGTCATCACCGGTTGCCGCAGATGCAGACGAAATATCCGAGCCCATGTCAAACATTTCCGCAATATCGCCGCTTCCGATTTTGTCCTTAAGCTCAAGAATAACTCTCTGTGCGGTTTTCTTTCCTACTCCCGGTGCTTTCGCAATAGCCGCCGCATCGGAGGAAAGTACAGCCGTAACCAGCTCCGACGGCGTTATAGAGCTTAATATGCTTATTGCCGCCTTAGGGCCTATTCCGGAAACGGAAATAAGCTTCTGATAAAAAGCCTTTTCTTCACGGCTTTCAAAGCCGAAGAGCGAAATTCCGTCCTCTCTCACACTCATGTATGTATAAACCGTAACCTCTCCGCCTTTGGACAAAAGCTTTTGTGCCGAAAAGGTCGGTACGGTTATTTCATATCCGATTCCGTTGTTTTCAACAACGAGTGTATCACCTTCATTGAAGGTAATTTCTCCTTTAATATAAGAAATCATTTCCATGCTCCTAATTTAATATTCTATCATTATTATAACGAATATAAGGCATAAATACAACGAAAACCAGTTCGATTTTTCAATATAAAAATTCCTTCCACATAAGTACTATGGAAGGAATTGAAATCATTTTATTAAGTTGATAACCTCATCAAGCGATTTAACAACAATGGCTTTATCGCATTTTTCCTTGCCGCTTCTGTCGATAAGCACAGGCTGTATACCTACCGTAGACGCACCTTCAACGTCGGAAACAACGGAATCACCTATATGAACAGCCTCCTCCGGCTTACAGCCGGCAACCTCAAGTGCCTTTTCGAATATTTCTCTGCATGGCTTATAGGCTCTGACCATATCCGCAGAAATTATTCCGGCAGGCTTAAGTCCTTTTTCCTCCATTGATTTTTCCGCATAATAAACTCCGTCATTTGTAATCATATAAATCGGAAGCGGACATTTTTCAAAAAATCCTCTTACGTCATCAAACAACGGCTCATGTATCCATGATTCTTCCCAGACTCTTTTTATTTCGTCTATATCATAATCGAGTCCATGCTCTTCCATAGCTCTTCTTACAATAGTATCGACTATTTCAAGCTCGGTAATAAATTTATCATGGTTACATTCGCCTTCGTATTTTTTAACCAGCTTCCATACATAGGCTACCGCTTCCATAGGATTCTTTAAATCACTATATGTACAGAATATTTTAACAAGCTTTTTAAAATCATCGCCTGCCTGTTCAACCATCGTTCCCGTATAATCAATAAAAACTGCTTTATAACTCATTTTTGCCTCCCGATATGTTCAATATAAGCATATTTTATCACATATCGGAAAATTAAGTCAAAAATAATTTGTACTTTATAGATTATAGAATATCATAAAATTCTTGACCACCTGTGCAACCTCTGCTCTTGTTGCATTTCCCTGCGGATCAAGCATTTTATCGTCCTTACCCTTAATTATTCCGTTTATTAATGCCCACTGCATTGCTCCTCCGGCATATCCGCTTACGGACATATAATCAGAATAATCCAGAAGCTGAACACCTGTTGTTTCAAGATTTCCAAATCCCTTATATTTTGCATAGTTATAGAGAGTAAAAACAAGCTGTTCTCTCGTTATGTTGTCTTCAGGGCCGAAAAGATTGTTTCCGTAGCCCTTCATAAGTCCGGTTTCGGAGCACCATGCCACCGAATCGGCATACCATGCGTTTTCATCAACATCAAGATATGACCAGTATACCTTATCCTTTTTGCCGTCAATATTGTTTATTATCTGTGCGAGCATGCCTCTTGTCACATATTCATTAGGTGAAAACTTTGTTATATCCGTTCCCTTCATAACAGCCTTATCCTTAAGATAATATGCCGCACCGTAATACCATGCGTCCTCGGCAATATCTTCATATATCATAAATAACTCACCCTGCTTTATCTCTGTGTCTTCCGCAGCCGTTTCGGCATTGCTTTCCGCCGTTTCGGCAAAAGCTGTTTTCGGCAACGACGAAACAGCCATAAAAGCTGTAAGCACAAGACATATAAAACTCTTTTTCATAAAAAATCGCCGCCTTTCATTTTTGTTTTTAGTATACAAAAATTCAAAGTGACGTACAATAAACTTAACTTAATCTTAAGAATTACATTTTTTACAATAGCAGTATATTGCAGTTGACTTTAATTCACATAAGACGTAAAATCAATCTATGCTTGTAATATATTGGTAACAGGTTTTGTATAAGTTTAATTACATAAAATTATTTATGAGGTGAAATACTTGGACATAGCGATTATAAAAAAGTTGTGTGAAGCAAACAAGCTAAGATGGACTAACCATATATTTGTCAGGCTTATACAATGAGGAATAAGTATATCTGATGTTATAAACACTATCATTACAGGCGAAATAATCGAAAACTATCCCGACGATTATCCATATCCAAGCTATCTTATTTTAGGTTTAACTGTTAATAATAAATTTCTACACGTTGTATGTGGATCAAACGGAGAAGAATTGTGGCTAATACCGGCTTATTATCCCAATAAAGATAAATGGTCTGATGATTTTAAACGTAGAAAGGAGCAATAAATTATGTCATGCTTTATGTGCAAAGGTAATCTTGAAGACAAATTAACAAATTTCATTGCCGACTTAGGAAACTGTATTATAATAGTTAAAGATGTTCCTTCACAGGTATGCAGTCAATGTGGAGAAGTTTCATATAGCAATGATGTTGCATTACAGCTTGAAAAAATTATTAATAAAACCAAAAGTACTTTAACCGAAATAACAGTTGTTCGATACTCCAATGTGGCTTAATTAATAACTAAAATAACCGTCTTATCTTGTAAAGTTACAAATAAGACGGTTTATTTTTTACACACCGGAATGTCCGAAGCCTCCGCTGCCTCTTTCCGTTTCATCAAGGCTGTCGGTTTCTGTCCAGAACACATGCTCATATTTATTAATGACCATCTGTGCAATCCTGTCACCTCGTTTTATTGTAAAAGGCTCATGGCCATGGTTTATTATGATAACGCCAATTTCGCCTCTGTAATCTGAATCTATTGTTCCCGGAGTATTGACCATTGTTATTCCGTTTTTCAAAGCCAGTCCGCTTCTCGGACGTATCTGTGCCTCATAGCCCTGCGGAAGAGCTATCCTTATGCCTGTCGGTATAAGCTTGATTTCTCCGACAGCAACAACTGTGTCAGTATGTACATTTGCATATATGTCCATACCTGCCGCACCGTCCGACATATACTTAGGCAACGGCAGATCCTTTGCATCATCTGTCCGCACTATATAAAAGTTTTTTTCCATCCTCTATCATTCCTTCAAAATCAAGTCCTTCAACATTTCCGACTGCCGAAAAGCTCATATTGTCGGCATTGAATATATAGTCTATTGCAGACTTAATTGAATTATAATCTACCTTTTCCATTCTTTCCAGAATTTCCTCCATGGGAAGGATTTTTCCGGTCAAAAGCATACTGCCGCCGTTTCCGCTCAAACGGTTTGCGGTATTTTCTGTTCCAATTATATAATTTGCTATTATCTGCTCTTTTGTTATTTCAATTACCTTATCATTAATTTTTTCGGTCTTTATTCGATAAATCTGTCGCATTATACTTTCTATAACACTTTCGGCCTTCTGTCTGTTTGTACAGGCATAAACCGTCATAACGCCTGTATCCGAATAAGCCGATGTATAGCTGTAAATAGAATAAACAAGTCCTTCCTCTTCCCTTATCTTCTGAAAAAGCATACTGCTCATTCCGCCGCCGAAAAGTGTATTCAGTACAGCAAGAGAATATCTGTGCTCGCTGTCTCTTCTCGGAGATTTAAATGATATACACAAATGTACCTGTTCAATATCCTTATTTATAATAACCTTGGACGGAAGATATGTTGCTTTTTTAAATTCATTCTTCACATAGCCTTCGTTTGTCCAACCGCCGAAAACACCTTTAAGCTTTTCGAGCATTTCGTCACTTTTGAAATTTCCCGTAACCGCTATAACGCAGTTTTCAGGTCTGTAAGTTCTTTTATAATAATCCTTAATCATGTCGCCGGTTATTTCCGAAAGTGTTTCTTTTGTTCCGCAAATAGGCATGCCGAGGCTTGTTGCGCTCCATATTGCCTCCTCAAGTGCATCATGCACAAGCTCCTCCGGTGCGTCAAGGTACATATCTATTTCTTCCTCTATTACATAACGCTCTCTGTCAATATCCTCATCATCAAACTTGGAATGCAAAAGCATATCGCTCAGCACATCAAGTGCTTTATCAAAATGCTTGTCAAGCGTACGAGTATAAAAACAAGTGTATTCCTTTGTTGTATATGCGTTTATCTGTCCTCCGACAGCGTCCATTTCTTCAGCGATATCTCTTGCAGTTCTTTTTTCAGTACCCTTAAACACTAAATGCTCGATAAAATGCGAAACACCATTTTCCTTCTTTGTTTCGCATCTTGTTCCGGTATTAACCCATATACCGAAAGCAATCGAGCGTACATAAGGTATTTCCTCAAAGACTAATCTAAGTCCGTTATCAAGCGTAAATATTTCTACCATACATTATCTCCCTTACATAACCTGACGGCAAAAGCCGTCATAAAAAATTATAAATTTAATCCCCATGTAAAAATATAACACACTTATTTATTTAAGTAAATAAACAATAGGTATTATTTGCCACAATGCCGCAAATATCTTTTAACATAAGCAGAATTTGCCGTAATTAAGCCAATCATAGATATTTTTGCATATATCGCAAAATTTATCCTGCCACAATGTACCATTGAAACACGGCTTGATATATTGTAATATATGTTTGTAACAATTTTGTAATATTTATTTAATATTTAAGGAGTGGTTATATGAAAAAGAAAGCAATGATTTTAATAGCAACAAGCATACTTACACTTAATTCATTCAGTGTATTTGCGGCAGAAAAGACTAACTGCAATAGTTACAAAAGCATAAATGTTTTAAGTACGTCACAGTTTAAGGATTTATGTAATAAATACTTAACAAATAACAGCTATGATTTTTCAGATATAGTTTTACATGACCGGAAAAATGACTGCGACAATAACATCAATGGCAATACAGGAAATGAAAATAACGGAAATGCCAACAATAACACAGGTAATGAAAACAGCGGAAACAATAACGGCAATACAGGCAGTGAAAACAACGGAAACAATAACACTTCCAAGCCCGATAACAGTGTATCATCCGAAAGCCGATACATATCGGAAGTAGTAAGACTTGTAAATGCCGAAAGAGCAAAGGAAGGCTTAGCTGCATTACAGATGGATTCATCACTCAATTCGGCAGCACAGGTAAGAGCGAAGGAAATAGTTACAAGCTTCTCACACACAAGACCAAACGGATCAAACTGTTTTACGGCACTCAGCGAAGCCGGAATAAAATACAACGGTTCAGGCGAAAACATAGCCTATGGTCAGAAAACACCTGCCGAGGTTGTAAACGCATGGATGAATTCAGCAGGACACAGAGCAAATATAATGAGCTCAAGATTCACAAAAATAGGTGTCGGCTGTCATAACTCAAACGGAACATATTACTGGAGCCAGTTCTTTACATATTAATAATTGATAACCGGCAACACATGCGGCATGGAGCTAATTCATGCCGTAATTTTATATTTAAAGATGAAAAAAGACGCAGGTACTAAGACCTGCGCCTATTATAAGTGCATAGCAAAATTCACTTATTTCTTAATCTGATCCTTAACAGACTCAGCACCCTTACCAAGTGCTACTGTGTTAGCAGGAATTAATTTCTTTTTAGCTTCACCGAAGAGTTTGATGAAAGCTGAACCAAGGATAGTTTCGGGAGAAACAATCTTAGTTACTTCAACAACAGCACCAAGCATGATGATGTTAACAAGCTTCTGGTTGCCAAGTTCATCAGCGATGTCGTTTACAGGTACTTTGTAAACATTGATGTCTGTTCTTTTGATTTCTTCATTAACGATTGAAGAGTTAATGAAAAGGCATCCGCCGGGTGCAACTTTATCAACATACTTAAGGTATGAAGGAACGTTCATAGCGATAACGATGTCGATGTTGTTTTCGAATACTGGTGATCCGATAGGTTCGTCTGATACAGTTACTGAACAGTTTGCTGTACCACCACGCATTTCAGGACCGTATGAAGGAACCCATGCAACTTCTTTGCCTTCGTCCATTCCGGCAAATGTGATAAGCTCACCCATTGTCATAACGCCCTGTCCACCGAAACCAGCACAGCTAATTTTATATGTTTTTGCCATAATTATTTAGCCTCCTCTGTTAAGTCTTTATATACTCCGAGTGGATAGTAAGGAATCATTTTTTCTCTTACGAATTCCATAGCTTTAACGGGTGTCATACCCCAGTTTGTAGGGCAGCTTGATACAACTTCTACAAATGAGAAGCCTAAGCCCTTCATCTGGCATTCAAGAGCTTTCTTGATTGCTTTCTTAGCCTTGATTACGTTGGGAGCTGAATCAACAGATACACGCTCGATGTAAACAGGACCGTCAAGAGTAGAAAGAAGCTCGCATACACGGATAGGGTTACCGTTAACTTTAACATCACGGCCTGACTGGCATGTTGTAGCCTTCATTCCGGGAAGTGTTGTAGGAGCCATCTGACCACCTGTCATACCATAGATACCATTGTTGATGAATACTGTTGTGATTTTTTCGCCTCTTGCTGCACAGTGAAGGATTTCAGCTGCACCGATAGAAGCAAGGTCACCATCGCCCTGATATGTAATAACAAGTTTGTCGGGATGTACTCTCTTAATACCTGTTGCTGTGGCAGGAGCTCTACCATGAGCACAGTGAATTGTATCATAGTTAAAATAGTTAGGGATAAATACTGAACAGCCAACGGGTGCTGTAATAATTGTATTATCAACCTGACCGAGTTCAGCAACACATTCTGCTACAAGTCTGTGTACAATACCGTGTGCACAACCGGGGCAGTAATGTAACTTACGGTCTGACATACCTTCTGGTTTCTGGAAAAGAACTGTTGACATTATTCTGCACCTCCTATTACCTTCTTAGCATAGTCGATGAATTCCTCAGGTGTAGGAATAACACCACCGCATCTGCCATAGAAGAATACTTTTTCTTTATCACCGCAAGCCATCTTAACGTCTTCAACCATCTGGCCTAAGTTCATTTCGCCTACGATAAATTTCTTGATGTTTTTGTTTTCAAAAGGTTTTTCAGGGAAAGGCCAAGCTGTCTTAGGTCTGATTAAACCAATCTTGATGCCTTCTTTTCTGAGTTCGTTAGCAGCTGTCTTAAGAATACGAGCTGTTGTGCCGTAACCAACGAATGCATATTCAGCGTCGTCCATCATGTATTCTTCATATCTTGCTTCTGTAGCTGCCATTTCAGCATATTTTCCGTTCTGCCATTTAAGGTTTCTTCTCTCACAGTCGGGAGCATCATCTGAAATACCATAGATGAAGTTTCTTTCGCCGGGTCTTGAGCATCCGAGTGCCCAGTTAGCGGGATCGTCTTTTGTCTTTTTCTCAACAGGGTGATCGAAGTCAACAGGCTCCATCATCTGTCCGATAAGACCGTCACAGCAAACGATTACAGGATGTCTGTAATGATCAGCCATTTCGAAAGCATATTTAACTGCATCTACTGCTTCCTGAATATTGCCGGGAAGAAGAACGGGAAGGTGCTTGTCACCGTTTGCTCCGCCGTATTTAGCCTGGAAATAGTCGCTCTGTCCGGGCTGAATAGTACCAAGAGCCGGGCCGCCACGCATCATTGATACGATAACTGCAGGAACCTCGCCGTGGATAAGGTAACCGATACCTTCCTGCTTAAGTGCGATTCCGGGTGAAGAAGATGATGTCATAACTCTTGCGCCTGATGCACCTGCACCGTAAACCATATTGATAGCTGCAACCTCTGATTCAGCCTGAACGAATGTTCCGCCAACCTTAGGTAATTCTCTTGATAAATATTCAGGTATTTCATTCTGTGGTGTAATGGGATAGCCCATGAAATATCTACATCCGCCAACGATAGCAGCCTTAGCTACTGCTTCGTTGCCTTTCATAATAACTCTTGCCATGTTATTATCCTCCTCTCTTGATTAATCATTCTTTATGATTGTGATAACACAATCCGGACACATTCTTGCACAGCTCTGACAGCCAATGCATGCCTCCTGATCTGTAATGCCTGCGGGATAGTATCCAGCGTCATTAGTTTCTTCCTTTTCAAGTTCAAGGAGTCCCTTTGGACATGCTGCAACACAAAGTTCGCAACCCTTACAGTTCTCTGTTTTGAATGATAATGTGAATTTTGCCATTTAAGTGCACCTCCTTATTTATTAGATAGAATTACATCCATGATGCTCTCATATAGTATGTAAGAGGCACGACCGTTCCGGAAAGCTTTGCTTCAATCTCGGGAGTCATGTCTTTAACAACTTCTTTAACGTAAGTAGTATATCGGATAGGTACTCCGGTACGTCTGCTTACCTCAGAGATGATTTCTTCGCCACGGAGAAGATCCGCTGCTGTTGTCTCTCTGACAAGGTTTGTATTATTCACAAGTCCGGTCATATGAAGTCCGATTCCTGCTTCGAGCTGCTGCATCTGCTCGATAACAAGATCTGCGTCATATGTATCTGGTCTGTATGTGTTAATAACCATGAATACATCAATTTCTTCTGGATCAAAGTGCTCTTTGTATCTTCCGAGGACAATGGTTCCTACGTCATTTCCGCCAAGGTCTACGATATAATCGCAGTTCTTATCGATGAACGGTCCCATCATTTCTGCCGGAACAGCAGGTATATCCGCATCGGCATTATATGAAGATCCGTAAACAACAATGCCCTTTGCTTCGAGCTCTGCTGTTTTCTCTCTTGAACGGAAGTAGGGATTAACTATGTCCATATCGGAAATAACAACTTTTCTGTCGGGGCCAACCTCTTCTTTAAGCTTGGTTACGTAATTAACGGCGAATTCTGTTTTGCCGCTTCCGTAATGTCCACAGAACATTCTTATTCGTCTGTCATTCTGAAACATTTTTATCCCTCCCAGGTGATTCTATGTATCTGATGAACTATGTTCTTATATCGACACAAGGTTTATGTATCACTTGAACAATTCCTTCATCTGAATACTATTACATTATAACTCATTCTTTTAAAATAGCAAGGCTTTTTCACGATTTTTTTGACTGTAACAGCCATGTGAAGGGTTTAACGGATATACTTTTTATGCATATTGCACATAGAATTAACTTTTCCCGTTTTATGCAAAGTTTACCACTGGTTTAAAATCGTTATTTTTGCATTGTTGTCATACAATAAAATATTTGTACTACCATTCAGAATTATGATATTAAAGCGGTTTTTATATTATTTAGGTAAAAATCGTTCTTTATTGTATGACAAGCTCAATTTCGGCTGTTTTTGAATGTATACAATATACAGATATTAGTTAAAACTAACATTTTTGTGTTTTTCCAATAATATACTTTTAATGTAACGATATGTGTACCAAAAAAAGTGCCGAAGCGGTTCAAAAACCACTTCGGCACGAAAAAAATCGGCAAAATCACTATGTCATTACTTAGTGTCGTTATTCTTATTTATCTCTTAAAACAGCACCTAATTTTTCCTCAAGAGCCTTGAGAATATCAGCCATTACAGCATTTACCTCGTCATCGACAAGTGTTCTGTCATCAGCTCGGAATGTTATTGAGAATGACACTGACTTATATCCGTCCGCAATCTGTCCACCCTTATATACGTCAAAGAGTTCAATATTTTCAAGAATATCTCCGCCGTTTGCAGCGATAACCTTTTCAATATCTCTTACATATACATGATCCTTAACAAGCATGGATATATCTCTTATCATTGCAGGGAACTTAGGAAGAGCTTTGTATGTTGAAACAAGCTTAGCTGCATGGATAAGCTCTGCCTCGTCAAGAACGGCAATGTATGCTCTTGCTCCTATGCCGTAGTTCTTTGCAACCGTAGGATGAAGCTCGCCTACATAACCTACTGCCTTTCCGTCAACATCAATCTGTGCTGTTCTTCCGGGGTGCATCCAGGGAAGAGTTGTAAGAGGCTCAAATTCGGCTGTTGTAATTCCGAGAGTATCAAGCGTATGCTCAACAATACCCTTAATTCCGTAGAAATCAGTGTTTCCGTACATACCTATTGTTATTTTAACAGGCTCGTCGGGAAGCTCTGTAACCGGAACAGCCTTAGGAATATATACTTTAGCTATTTCAAATAAGCCTGCTGTTTCGTTTCTTCTGTTGTAGTTTGTTGAAAGAGATGTAAGCATACTGTTGAGCGTAGTTGTACGCATAATGCTGTAATCCTCACCAAGGGGATTTGAAATAGTAACAGTATCTCTTAATTTATCTCCTTCGGGAATTCTGAGCTTATCAAATACCTTCGGGCTTTCAAATGAATATGTCATAGCCTCGCAAAGTCCGTTTGATATAAGCGAATTCTTAATCATTGCTGTTATATTCTGGGCATATGTTCTCTTACCTACCGTAGGTGTACCTGCCGCAAGTGTGGGAACAATCTTTGAATATCCGTAAAATCTTGCTACTTCCTCCGCAAGGTCAGCCATGCTCTCAAGGTCAGGTCTGAATGTAGGGATTACAACAGTCTTTGTTGCTTTGTCGGGAACAAGCTCGATTCTCTTGAATATTTCGATCATTTCGTCTTCAGAAACGTCTGTGCCGAGAAGCTTATTAATCTTTTCGGGGCTGTATTCAAGTGTCCAGGGCTCTCTCTTGTTGGGATAGCAGTCTACCATTCCCTTAACAACCTCACCGCAGCCGAGCATTTCAACAAGCTGAACGGCTCTGTTTACCGCATCAAGGGCAAGGTTGGGATCAAGTCCCTTTTCGTATTTGGCAGAAGCGTCCGTTCTTAAACCAAGCTTCTTAGCTGTAATTCTGATATTAGGGCCGTTGAAGTTTGCGGACTCGAAAAGAATCGTGTCTGAGCTTCCGTTTACCTTTGAGTTTTCGCCGCCCATTACACCGGCAACGGCAACAGCCTTATTTACGTCGGAAATGACAAGCATTGAAGGATCAAGCTGTCTTTCGTTTCCGTCAAGTGTTGTTATCTTTTCGCCTTCCTCCGCATTTCTGACAATAATCTTCTTGCCGTCAATGTTTCCGATTGTGAAGGCGTGCATAGGCTGTCCAAGCTCAAGCATTACATAGTTTGTAATGTCTACGATATTGTTGATAGGTCTTACGCCGTTTGAACGGAGTCTTTTTCTCATCCATCTGGGTGAAGGCTCAATCTTTACGTTTTTAACTACTCTTGCAATATATCTGGGACAAAGCTCGGGATTTTTGATTTCAACCTCAATCATGTCATTGATGTCGCCGTCTGCCTCTTCTTTTACCGTTATTTCGGGATATTTGAATTTCTTTTTATATGTTGCGGCAACCTCTCTTGCAAGGCCGACTGTGCTGAAGCAATCGGGACGGTTTGAAGTAATTTCAAATTCAACTACCTTATCTCTTATGTCCATTGCGTCAACAACATCTACGCCAAGCTCAACAGGTTCGGGGAAAAGATAAATTCCTTCTTCGGGCGCTTCGGGGAAATCGTGGCGGTCAAAGCCCATTTCCTCAACCGAGCACATCATGCCGTATGACATAACTCCTCTGAAATCGGTATCGTGGATTGTTATACCGCCGGGAAGTGTTGCTCCGTCAAGTGCTACACAAACATATGCACCTTCAACAACGTTGGGAGCATGTGTAACGATAGTAAGAGGCATATCCTTGCCGATGTCAACCTTGCAGATAACAAGTCTGTCTGCATTTGGATGCTTTATTATTTCCATTACCTTACCTGTAACTACATTTGTAATTTCACTGCCGATTTCGCTCCAGTTTTCTACCTTAGAGCCACTGAGTGTTATATCCTCAACAAAATCCTTTATGTCTGTATCTACATCAACATAATCCTTTAACCAGGACATTGATAAATCCATTATTATACTCTCCCTTCCAAATTAGAACTGCTTAAGGAACTTAACGTCATTTTCAAAAAGAAGACGCATATCTGTTATTCCGTAACGCTGCATGGCAACACGCTCAAGTCCCATACCGAACGCAAAGCCGCTGTAAACCTCGGGATCAATGCCCGACATCTTAAGAACCTTTGGATGAACCATACCGCAGCCGAGAAGCTCGATATAACCTTCGCCCTTGCATACACGGCAGCCCTTACCTCCGCAGGCAAAGCATGTAACGTCCATTTCGGCAGAAGGCTCTGTGAACGGGAAATGATGAGGTCTGAAACGTACCTTTATATCTTTGCCAAAAAGCTCTTTTGCAAATACTTCAAGAGCACCCTTAAGGTCGCCCATTGTAATGCCTTTATCAACTACAAGGCCTTCGCACTGGTGGAATACAGGTGAATGAGTTGCGTCTACCTCATCTGCACGATAAACAGTACCGGGGCATACGGCTCTGATGGGAAGAGTTCCTCTTTCCATTGTTCTTACCTGTACGGGTGATGTCTGTGTACGGAGAAGAATATCGCCGTTTACATAGAATGTGTCCTGTTCGTCCTTTGCAGGATGGTTTTCAGGAATATTAAGAGCCTTGAAGTTGTAGTAATCAAGCTCAACCTCGGGACCTTCAACTATTTCATAGCCCATACCGATGAATATATCGCTGATTTCGTCAATAACGATATTCATGGGGTGCTTATGACCGCACTCACATTTCTTTCCGGGCATTGTTACGTCGATAGCCTCTGCCTCAAGTCTGTGTTCAAGCTCTTTTGCCTCAAGCTCCTTTTTGGCAGAATCTATTTTCTGCTCAATCTCACTTCTTATTTTGTTTGCCAGCTCACCGATAACAGGTCTTTCCTCCGGTGAAAGCTTGCCCATTCCCTTAAGGATAGCTGTAAGCTCACCCTTTTTACCGAGGAATTTTACCTTAAGCCCGTCAACATCCTTGATTTGTTCTGCATTTTTGATGTTTTCCATAGCTTTTTCACGAATTGCATTAAGCTGTTCTTTCATTATATATAACTCCTTTCAGCTATTTTACAAAAATAATTTTAAAAGCTACGGGACTCTGTCCCATACCCAGCGAACCTTTAAAAAGGTTCGATCTAAACTTTATTAAAAATCATTTTGACAAATGATTTTTGGGGTAATATCACTAAATTTAAAAATTTATATTAATTTGAACCGGCCGACTTTTTAAAGCCGTATTATATCAGAAAAATAACTTTTCTGAATTTACCCATTAGCATAAAAAAATCTCCGTCCCTGAAAGGGACGAAGACTATATCCGTGGTACCACCCTAATTTCTGTCTTTTAAGACAGACGCTCATCAATACCGCAATAAAAACGGTACGTCTGCGTAACGTGCAGCTGACGGATCTGCCTACTGCTATTTTCAGCAAACCGACTCCGGCGTGAACTTCATAACGGTAATTTTAGCAAGGACGCTTACAGCATCGGTTTGATACGTCCTCTCTCTGTGAAAAACCTCCGTATTACTTTTCGCCATCACAGTTATTGTCAATATACACAAGTTATTTTAACATATAGTTTTTCAAAGTCAAGAAAAATCATCAAAAGATTTTAACAAGTACAAACATATCCAGCATTGTAATTATTCCGAGTGCAAACAGATAATATGCAAAGCCTCTGAACTTTGCTTTTCCTGCCAATCTCTGCATAAGTCTTATCGCAACTACCGATGCAGCAAAAGCCGCAACAAAGGCAATAAGCATAGGGAAAAATCCGAATACGTCGGTTATAACCGGTTCTGATGTTCTCGAATAAATCTGAATAAGGTCTGCAACAATTCTTCCTATCAACGCCGGAACCGAAAGCAGATAAGCATATTTAACGGCGGCCTTTCCGTTATAGCCCTGCTGAAGTCCTCCGCATACCGTAAGGCCGACTCTTGAAACTCCGGGAATGTTTCCGAACATCTGGAATACACCGATTATAAGTGAATCCTTCACGTTCATTCCTTTAAGGCTTTTTTTACCCGGACGGTACATTGTTTCATAAAACAGAACCGCTCCGGTAAATATAAAGCAAAGACCGAATGCTCTGCTGACATAGAAATAAGTTTCTATTTTCTTCTGGAATATAAGCGTTATTATAATAGAAGGAATACAGCTTATCAGTAAATTCCTATTAAACGGCGAAAACTTATTTTTAATGATATGAAGCCAATCTTTATAGAACAAAAGAACAATTGCAAGAAGTGACGCCGTATGAACCAAAATATCAAATGACAGTGTATCTGCACTTGTGTTCATAAGATTGCTGAAAAAATAAAGATTGCCGGAGCTGCTGACGGGAAGAAACTCCCCAAAGCCCTGAACAAGTCCCAAAATTAAAGCTTTTAAAAACTGCATAAATATCTCCAATCCGTACAAACTTATTATGAAAATGAATATTTTGACAATTTAAGACTAATTAATTATAAACTATTAATATTCTTATTGCAAATTCTTTTTTCAACTGATATAATAGGTTCATTTGTTGCATTTGTAATAATCTATTTTGAAAGGAATAACATGGAAAATCTTAAATTTGAAGAAATGAATTTATCCGATGATATTGTCAGAGCCGTTAAAGATATGGGTTTCGAAGAAGCAACACCCATTCAGTCACAGGCAATATCGGTAATTATGGACGGAAAAGACATAATCGGCCAGTCACAGACAGGTACGGGAAAAACAGCCGCTTTTGGTCTTCCCTGTCTTGAAATGCTCGATCCCGAAAACAAAAGCTTACAGGCACTTATTCTCTGCCCGACGAGAGAGCTTGCCATACAGGTAAGCGAAGAATTCAGAAAGTTCCTTAAATATAAGGACAATATAAAGGTTCTTCCTATTTACGGAGGCCAGCCCATCGACAGACAGATAGCCGCACTCAGAAAGGGCGTTCAGGTAATAATCGGTACACCGGGACGAGTTATGGACCACATGAGAAGACATACTCTCAAAATGAGCACTGTTAAATATGTAGTTCTTGACGAGGCTGACGAAATGCTCGACATGGGCTTCAGAGATGATATTGAAACAATAATGCTTAAGGTTCCGGAGGAAAGACAGACAGTTATGTTCTCCGCAACAATGAGCAACGAAATTCTCGATTTATCAAAACGCTACCTTAAAAAACCCGAATATATAAAGGTAACAAGAAAAGAGCTTACCGTTCCCAATATTGAGCAATCATATTTTGACGTAAAGGAAAAAACAAAGCCGGACGCACTCTGCCGTATAATTGATATGTACAGCCCAAAGCTTTCAATCGTTTTCTGCAATACAAAGAAACGTGTTGACGAGGTTGTTGAACAGCTTCAGGGCAGAGGATATTTCGCCGAAGCGCTTCACGGTGACTTAAAACAGGCTCAGCGTGACAAGGTAATGCAGAAATTCAGAAACGGCACAATAGAAATTCTTGTTGCAACGGACGTTGCCGCAAGAGGTATTGACGTTGACGATGTTGACATTGTATTCAACTATGATGTTCCTCAGGACGATGAATATTATGTTCACCGTATCGGAAGAACAGGACGTGCCGGAAGAAGCGGCCGTGCCTTCACCTTCTGCGTAGGCAAGGAGATATATAAGCTTCGTGACATAATGCGTTACACAAAGACAAAAATTATACAGAAAAAGCTTCCTACTCTCAGCGACATTGAGGAAATCAAAACAAATAACTTCCTTGATCAGGTTAAGGACGTTATCGAAGAAGGCGGCTTAAGCAAGTATGTTGAAATTGTCGGAAACATGGTAAATGATGATGAGCTTGCCGCAACCGACATTGCCGCAGCACTTCTCAAGCTTGCACTCAACGATATTATTTCATCTGATTTTGATGACGACATTAATTACGGCGGAACAGAAATTTACGGTGATGCCGGCGACAGCATGGTTCGTCTTTTTATCAATGCCGGAAAGAAAAATAAAATCCGTGCAAAGGATATTGTCGGTGCATTTGCAGGCGAAGCCGGAATTCCCGGAAAATCAATCGGTCATGTCGATATTTATGACGACTATACATTTGTTGACGTTCCCGGCGAATATGTCAAGGATATTATGACGGCAATGAAAAACAGCAAAATAAAGGGCAAAAAAGTAAATATCGAAATAGCAAAGAAAAAATAACAACACAATCGGCTGTAATATGCTAAACGCATAGGACAGCCGTTTTTTTGCGGAAAAATACCGCTATGTATTATACATAACGGTATCGGTAAGCTTATTTATTAAGCTGTGCTCTTACGAAGTCTTTTATTTTTTCACGTTCACAGAGGTTGTTGTGAAGTATCTCTCTCTTTTCTATATCAACAACAGGTGCGGGAATTTTAACTCCGCTTATCTTTTCAAGCTCCTTCATAAGCTCGAAAGGATCGCAGTCTTTATATTTTTCGTCAATGGCTGTGCATACGTCCTTTGCGAATTTATAAGGGCTTGCTGTTGATACAATAACTGTCGGTGTTGTATCTCCGCTTTCTTCTATATATTTATTATAAGCAGCATATGCAACGGCTGTATGGGTATCAAGAACATAATCCGCATTTGTATACATTGTTCTTATGGCTGTCGCTGTTTCCTCTTCGTCCGCATATTCTCCGACAATATCATCAGCCTTTGCCGTCATTGAATACTCGCCCTTTTCGGCAAGAGATTTCATAAGCTTGGCTGTTTCCTCCTGTGAAGTAAGCATACATACAAGTCTTTCAAGGTTGCTTGAAATAAGAATATCCATTGAAGGGCTTGTTGTAAGTATAAATTCACGGTTTTTGTCATATGTACCTGTTTTGAAGAAATCATAAAGTACCTTATTGCTGTTTGACGCACAAACGAATTTATTTACGGGAAGTCCCATTTTCTTGGCAAAATATCCGGCAAGAATGTTTCCGAAGTTTCCGGTCGGAACAGTGAAGTTAATCTTATCTCCGACCTTTATCTTTCCGTCCTTAACAAGCTGGCAGTAAGCATACCAGTAATATGCAACCTGAGGAATAAGTCTGCCTATATTGATTGAGTTTGCGGACGAGAACATAAAGCCCTTATTATCAAGCTCTTTTATCATTTCCGCATCTGTGAATATCGATTTAACGGCACTCTGTGCATCATCAAAGTTTCCTGTTATTGCGGCAACACATACATTTTTGCCCTTCTGTGTTACCATCTGCATTCTCTGTACGGGACTTACGCCGCCATCGGGATAGAACACGATTATTCTTGTTCCTTCAACATCAGCAAAGCCTTCAAGTGCGGCCTTTCCTGTATCTCCCGATGTTGCGGTAAGAATAACTATTTCCTTATCAATATTGTTCTTCTTCGCGGATGTTTTCATAAGATAAGGAAGTATGGAAAGTGCCATATCCTTAAAAGCGATTGTTTTGCCATGGAAAAGCTCAAGGAAATAGACTCCGTCCTTTTCGACAACGGGAGCTATTTTGTCCGTATCGAATTTTGAATCATATGCGTTATTAATGCAGTAACGAAGCTCGTCTTCTGTAAAATCGGTAAAGAAAAGGCTCATAACCTCATAAGCAAGGTTTCTGTAATCCATTTCAGTAAGCTCTTCAATGCTCTTTTCCATTACAGGCATTTCTTCGGGAATAAAAAGACCGCCGTCCGGGCAGATACCCTTTAATATTGCCTCTGATGCTTTATATCTTATGTTCTTGTCTCTTGTTCCGATATATGTCACATTTTTCATACTGTTCACCCTTTAAAAATAAAATTAGTTTGATTATAAATAAATCAACGTATTTTGTCAATGACCGTCGGACATTTGTCCGTTATCTTGATTTTTTATGCACATTTCTGATTGTTTTCTTCTTTTGCACATTCTTTTTGTTATTCTGCTCATTTGTTCTTGTATTGGCATGCTGATTCGGCTTTCCTTTACCGACATTTTTAACAGCGGAAGGTCTTTCCGGACGTATAAGACAGTGAGGTGTATAGCCTATTAAATCCTCTCTGTGTGCCTTTATGAGTGCCTCCTTGACAATATCATAGTTTGCCGGAAGTCTGTACTGCATAAGCGCTCTCTGCATTGCCTTTTCATGCGGATTTTTCGGAACATAAACCTTTTTCCCGGTTCTCGGATCGGTTTCCGTATAATACATACAGGTGGACAATGTTCCCGGTGTAGGATAAAAGTCCTGAACCTGTTCCGGCATATGTCCTATATCCCGAAGATATTCGGCAAGCTCTATTGCCGCACGAAGATCACTTCCGGGATGGCTCGACATAAGATAAGGTATGCAGTACTGATTAAGTCCGCATTTTTTGTTTATCTCACCAAAGCGTTTAACAAACCGGTCATATACCTCTCTCGACGGCTTACCCATTTTTTCGAGAACTCTGTCGCTTACATGCTCCGGTGCAACTCTGAGCTGTCCGCTTATGTGATATTTGCAAAGCTCATTGAAGAATGTTTCGTCCTTATCGTATATAAGGTAATCATATCGTATTCCGGAACGTATAAATACCTTTTTGACCTTTGGCAGCTTTCTAAGCTTTCTCAAAACACGAAGATAATTTTTGTGGTCAACAACAAGGTTAGGACACTTTTCCGGAAAAAGACACTGTCTGTCACGGCAGGCACCGAACTTCTTCTGTTTTTCACAGGCAGGCTGCATAAAGTTTGCCGTAGGACCGCCTACGTCATGTATATAGCCCTTAAAATCCTTTTCCTCCGTCATCTGCTTGGCTTCTTCAACTATCGAATCATCGCTTCTTGCCGTAACTCTTCTGCCCTGATGAAAAACAATGGCACAGAAGTTGCAGTTTCCGAAACAACCTCTGTTTGCGGCTATACTGAATTTAATTTCCTCAATGGCCGGTATTCCTCCGTATTTTTCATACATTGGGTGATAGGTACGCATAAACGGCAATGTATATACCTCGTCAAGCTCGTTTGTTTCCAGAGGTGCTGACGGAGGATTTTGCACAACATAGCCTTCACGATATTCCTCAACAAGCGTTTTGGCTGTTATCGAATCCGTATTTTTATATTGGTGCATAAAGCTTTCGCAGTATTTATTTTTATCGTTGCAGACCTCTTCATATGACGGAAGCCATATACATTCTCCTATTCTTTCTTTGTCCCTTGTACGGTAAACCGTACCTCTCATATAGGTTATTTCCGATATTGGAATTCCGCTGTCCAAAGCCTCCGCAAGCTCAATAATCTGATGCTCACCCATTCCGTAAAGCAGTAAATCCGCACCGGAATCCAAAAGTATGGAACGTCTTACCTTATTGTCCCAATAATCATAATGCGAAAGCCTTCTTAAGCTTGCCTCTATTCCGCCTATTACAATAGGCACCTTTCCGTATGCCTCTCTTATTTTGTTGCAGTAAACTATCGTTGCCCTGTCGGGACGGTGTCCTCCTTCTCCTCCGGGAGAGTATACGTCCTTTGAACGGCGTTTTTTTGCAACCGTATAGTGGTTTACCATAGAATCTATGTTTCCGGCACTGACCAGAAAAGCCAGCCTCGGTTCACCGAATTTCATAAAATCCTCGGTGCTGTGCCAATCCGGCTGTGGCAGCATACAAACCTTATATCCGTAATGCTCAAGCATACGGCATATTATTGCCGCACCAAACGAAGAATGATCCACATAGGCATCTCCGCAAACATATACAAAGTCCGGCTTGTCCCAGCCTCTTGCAAGCATTTCTTTTTTATTTACAGGTAAAAACGGCATTCTGTTTTTCCTCTTTTCTTACTCCCATTTCCAACCGGGAAGATATTTATTCTTAAGTCTGCCCTTCTGGCTTTTTGCCCATCCGAGCGTAAGCCCGTCGAAGGTAACAAGCACCCAGCCGTCCTCCTTAAGGTCGGTTTCCAACGTTTCACCCTTAAGATATTTGACCGCTGTTTCGTAATCATCAAGCTCCTGTGTGAGCCTTACGTTTTCCTTTTTAAGGCCCATTGCAAACGCCTGTGACGGCTCAAAGCGTTTTTTCTTTATATCGCCGATATACCAACCGTTGCGGACGATTCTTAATCCGTTGAGCTTTGGCATTCCTTTCGGCAGAAGATAAAGCTTTTCTCCGAAGTTATCAAAATCTCCGTTAAATTCAATATTAATATTATTTTTAATAAATTCCTCAAAATATTCAAAGCCGTCTATTTTTTTCTTAGGCTGTGGATCAAATTCGGTTCTCTCTCCGTTTCCGTTTTTACGCATTTTTGCAACAAAGTGTCCTTCGCCCTTAGTTTTGTGCGGCCAGAGTCTTCCGCATTTTTTAAGCTCGGAATTTCCGCTTTTGCTCCATTCGGCTCTTCCTCTGTCCAGACCAAGCTCCGGCGGTATTTCACAAAGCTCAAACTCAGGGTGTCTTGTAAGGAATGCGTCTATCTGATTTTCGTTCTCTGCCGGATCAAATGTACAGGTTGAATATATTATATATCCTCCGTCACATACGGCTCTTGCACAGGCCTCAAGTATTTCATACTGTGCCGAAAGACAGAAATCCGACATATTTTTTCCCCATGCTTTTATTACGTCTGCATCTTTTCTGAACATTCCTTCGCCGCTGCATGGTGCGTCAATGATTATTTTATCGAAAAACATAGGAAATCTATCCGCAATCCTGTCCGGCGATTCATTGAGCACAACAGCATTGGTCAAGCCGAAAAGCTCGACATTTTTGAGAAGAGCCTTTGTTCTTGATGTACTTATATCATTTGTAACCAGCATTCCTTCGCCTTTAAGCTTAGCTCCTGCCTGTGTACTTTTTCCTCCGGGAGCGGCACATACGTCCAAAACTCGCTCACCCGGCTGTATATCCGCAACAGCCGCTGTTGACATAGCCGAAGGCTCCTGAAGGTAATACAGGCCGGCATGGTAATACGGGCTTTTGGACGGCCTTACATCGGCTCCGTTATAATAGAAGCCTTCCTTGCACCACTGCACCGGTTCAAGCTCATAAAGCTTTTTATTATAAAAATCGTCTACTGACATTTTTAATGTATTAACTCTTATTCCGTAAAGACGCTCATCATTGAACGATGCCATATAGTTATCAAATTCATCTTTAAGCAGCTCCTTCATTCGCTGCGTATATTCTTCCGGCAGATTCATAAAAAATTATCCTTTCCGCTTGACTTTTTTTGATTTATCAATCTTTAATAATGTTACTAAATTTTTTGCATTATTACAACTATTAAAATTGTTAGAAATACCGATTTACAATTTTATGGGGATAGTATAATATATCTTTCGTATTCATAATATTATATTTATATAAGGGAGAAATAAAATGTCTAAGACAATCTGGAAGCCGGGTACAGTGCTTTATCCTGTTCCTGCCGTCATGGTATCCTGCGGAACACTCGAAAAGCCTAATATTATAACAATCGCCTGGTGCGGAACTCTTTGCACATCTCCGGCAATGACCTACATATCTGTACGCCCGGAGCGTTTTTCCTACGACATAATAAAACAACATAAGGAATTTGTCATAAATCTTACAACCGAGGCTCTTGCTGAGGCAACGGATTTCTGCGGCGTAAAAAGCGGAAGAGATATAGACAAATTCAAAGAAACCAGACTGACAGCCGCAAAAAGCAATGAAGTAAGCGCACCGTCAATAGCAGAAAGCCCCGTCAATATCGAATGCAGAGTAAAGCAGATTATTGAAACAGGCGGCACACACGACATATTCATTGCAGAGGTTGTTTCCGTTTCGGTTGATGACAAATATTTTGATGAAAACGGAAAATTTCATTTTGACAAAACCAAACCTATATGCTATTCTCACGGCGAATATTTCGGTTTAGGCAAATCAGTCGGTTCTTTTGGCTACTCGGTCAGAAAAAAGAAAAAATCCGGAAAACCCGGAAAATCAGTAAACAAAGCAAATAAAAAGAGGAAGGTGTAACTATGATTCCCATTGATGAAGTTTGTATAATCAGTATCGATAAATCAGACGATACATGGGCGATTGAAGGAGAAATTATTTATGATGAGGATATAGCTTGTCCTTTCGAGGCTTCCTATATTGCTCCAGATGATGAGTTTGAACAGATTTCAGCTGAAACGGATCTTGACGAATTTGACAAAGACGAGCTTTTGGAAAAAATGAAAGCCGCAATATTCAGCTACGAAGACTAACATACAAACGAAAATAAGCCGAAAGGCTTATTTTTTTGCACATTTTTAACATTTGTATTTAACATTTATTTAACTTCTGCATGATAGCGGTTTTAATTTATTTAATGCAATAATAAATATTAAACTATATCAATCAATAAATAAGCAGAAATCAGGAGGAAAAAAATATGTACTGTGTAATAGACATCGGCTCAAACACAATACGTCTTGTTGTATACAGAGTTGAAAATAACACAATAAAACCAATGCTTAACAAAAAATATTCGGTAATACCGCATTGTTATTCACAGTGTGTTGAACATAGAGCCTTCCAATAAATCTTACTGCTGTTGTATCTTTTTCATCTGGCACTCCTTCTGCTAATAGCAATCCAGAATTCAATCTTTCAAATCTCACACTTTTCAATAGTCTAACAGTCATAACAAGCATTCCAACATTACTTATAACAGCCACGACAAGTAATATTACGTATATAATTATTCCTAATAGTTCGGACCTACTTTGGGGCATCCCTAATTCTCCGGTTTTTTCAATCTGCGTTGTTAATAAGACAAACACAAATGCGCAAGCAGCCAATAAAATGTAAACCTTGTTTTCTATCTTCTCCGCTCTTGTTACACAATAATCATATTCCGCCTTTATCGCCTCAAAACAAATGTCAGCACTTGATTCTGTATTTTCAGCGCCTTGCGTTGTTGTAGCTTTCTCTAAATCCACCTGATATATCTGATCATTTACTTTCACATTATATCTAATCATGTTTTCACCATTGTGTCTTCACATCTCAGCCGATTACCGAATTTCTGATTCTTAGACCGTTGCCTACCGCTCACCACGAAGAGGTGTGTGATTATCCGAGCAGCGTAGGGATCTACCGCTCCCAGTATATCACAATTTCATCCAGTTTTACAGCCGCTTTCTTGCCTTCATCAACGCACAATACATCAATCCGCCTAGCACTCCGCCGACTGTGTTATAGAAGATGTCTGATAATTGAAACGTACCCAAGCGAAGCAATAATTGCAACATCTCTATGCTTATCGAAAAGATAAATGCTATCTTACCGCTTTGCCACAGGATCTTTTTCCAGCTGTTTCCTATCTTCTCTCCGAATGTCCACATCACTACTGCTGAAAAAGGCATCATCATGATTACGTTCTCGATACACTCGGTGGTCAGTTGCTGTTCACCATTCACTGTCTCCCAGATGCCCCAACCGCCCATAACATCGGATAAAGGATTCATCCACAGCTGACGATTTAACAGGGTTCGGAACAAAATAAGTGAGGTCACAAAAGCTAAGAAAAACAACCTCCGAAAGAACACGCTCTCTTTAAATTTCTGATACCAAGTCACTATGGCGCTCTTCCATCCTTTGCCTGCTGCGGTAGGCTCATACGCATACAGATAGAAAAACATGGCCAAAAAGGAAAGAAGAAGCGAAAAGCCAAACGGCTCATATAGCGCAGTCAGGATGTTTGTGAGGATCTTCCCGAATAAATCAATCGTTTCTTTCATCATTGTTTAGAGATCACTGAATAGGTCAGCCTTGTACACACCGTTCTCCAGCATCTTTTTAAAGCTATCCTTTACGGCCGCAACATCTTCATAGTAGGTCATGCCGTACCAGGTGTCGTTGGTCTTCAGAACCTTCACAGACATCTTGCCCTGCTCCAGCAGCTCACCGATGAAGATTGGGATCAGATACTCGACTTTCTGAGGATTGCTCGGTACTTCTTTCTCGAAAAACTCTTTGAAGCCTTTCTCTAATGTAGTAAGGAAATCAGGAGTCAAGCCCCACATATTCATGGAAACCAGAGAGTCAACGTCGATCACTACACCATCTGCTTCTGCTCCATCGGCAACTTTTACAATGTTCTTGGTCTCCACAACCTCGGTCAGGTTGTTCTGTTCGTCCATCTTGCAGATACCACGGGTTACACCGCCATTATCGGACAGAATATTCTTCAGCACAAAGCCAGCCATACAGGACTTTCCACCATTCACCAGATACTCATGTACGGCTTTGAAACCTTCCTTGCCGTAGTAATCATCTGCATTGATGACGATAAACGGAGTCTTGATGACCTTCTTCGCTACAAGCACAGCCTGACCGGTTCCCCAAGGTTTTGTACGACCTTCCGGCAGAGTTCCCGGGATATCTTTAATATCCTGGAAAGCATAGTCCACAGTTACATTATGAGAAGAGCAAATGGAGGCAATGCGATCACCGATAACCTCTTTAAACTCCTTCTCGATATCCTTACGGATGATAAATACTACATGATTGAAGCCTGCCTCAATCGCATCATGGATCGAGTAATCCATGATGATATGTCCAGCATCATCCATCGGCTCCAACTGCTTGATTCCTGTTCCAAATCGGCTGCCGATTCCGGCTGCCATGATAAGTAATGCTGTTTTCATACTCTCTCCTCTCTGTACTCGCAATTTAATTAAACCCAAAAATTCTTCTAGACTTTTCTCAACGCAAATACTTGTCTACGAACTCCAGTACAGAGGACAGTGTGTCTACCTGTCCAAAATCTTCGTTCTTAGCATCTGTTCCGGCTCCGTTAACCAGAATTGCTTTGCATCCGGCCGCCAATCCAGCTTTAATATCGTTCTCACCATCACCAATCATATAGCTCTGGCTCAAATCGATATTATAATCGCAAGCAGCATTCATCAACATTCCCGGCTTCGGTTTGCGACAATCACATTCAATCTTCAGCTCTGGAACTTCACCTTCATATCCCTTGTGTGGATGATGAGGGCAATAATAGATTGCATCAAGGTAAGCTCCCTGCAAGCCGAGTTCTGTTTCCATCTTATTATGGATCTCTTCCAGTTCTTGGAACGTCACCTCTCCTCTAGCAATAACAGGCTGATTTGTGACTACAATTGCAAGATAACCGGACGCATTGATTTTCTTGATTGCCTCTGCCACACCATCAATCAACTCAAAGTCATTAATATTTCTAAGGAAACCAACATATTTATTGATTGTACCATCTCGGTCAAGGAACACAGCTTTTTGCTTATTAGAAAGGTTCTTAGCCGATACTCTTCCTGCTTTGAAATCTTCTTCCACCTGATGGAAGCGATCTGGTGTTCCCATATCCTTTACATACTCTGGCGAATCATAGCAGAACATCTTACCGGTTCCCGCCAGCGGTTTCAGAAGCTGACGATCCAAATCAACTTTTACAGTTTTCCCCGTCGTCTTGTCCACAGTGCCGATTTTATCTGTATCAATTGCCACCATATCAAGGCCTTTAGGATCAATCACATGCAGGCCTGCATTGACTCTGTTTTTATAATATGTCGGGCGAACATCCTCCTTCGCCAGCCAAGATTTAACTGACATATCTTTTTCCGCAATGATGAGCCCGCTATCATACGGATGGTTATTGGGATGGGTAAACAATGTCACCAATCCACCATATTGCTGATGGAATCTGACCATTCGATTGAAATCAACATCAAAAACGGCATCTGCATTCAAAAGTAGGAACGGTTCATCCCCAAGTTGCTCTCGCAGCTTAAAAAGTGCACCAGCGTTTCCGAGCGGTGTGATTTCATTGTAGTACTGAATCTCAACCCCAAGTTTAGAGCCATCTCCAAAATGGTTCATGATTTTGTCTCCCATATGGGAAACTGTCATAATGATATCCTTAAATCCCTGATTTCTCAACGAGATAAGCTCTCGTTCAAGAACCGGAATGCCTTCAATCGGAATCAAAGGTTTCGGAATATCAGGGAATAATTCAGATATTCGAGTTCCTCGCCCTCCGGCCATAATAACTGTTTTCATAATATTCTTTCAGCATCACGCTGAATATCCTTTCTCAATCTGTTATGTATATCTTACCAATATGCTCCATTTTCGACATTTTGAAAGCCACTTGGTCTTTCATTGCTTCTTGGCCTTACCCAGTATTCATTTAATATGCCAAATTTTTTGAAATCCTCTTCGTGTCTTGCTCCATAGATTCCAAATAATGTTTGCAAACCGCCGCAAAGTGTTATCCCTTTTTTCCCTTTTCGTTTGACATGCGCCGCCAGATTAAACGCATAAGCCCCGCATCCTATAAGCGCTATATCAAAATCGTTTTCATCAATTTGTCGTTTCATGTCTTCAAGTGCGTCAAACCAATTTGAAATATTAGGATATGGATTGACCCCGCCCAATACATTGTATGCCTTAATCGTTTTAAGATCAAATTGTGGCAGAACTGTTTGATCCTTAAACAACTTTTTTCTTTTCTCGTATTGACTCTCAATCGTTTCTGCGAAGGGAGAAATAACCAAAACCTTTTTGTTTTTCAATACTGCCGTCCATGGATTAGCAAATAGGAACGGAAAGTAGATATAGGAATTATAAATCCGTTCGCAACCATTCAGATACGATTTTATATTTTTTTCTCCACCCAACCATGTGAGCAAAACATCGAGTTCCTTAATATCATTCAAAACTAGATTTCCCCAGTTTGTCAGCATTTCATTTGTACATGGAAAAAAGCCAGCCTGTCTCGATAAGCTTGTTCTCGTTGCTATTGAATACCAATTGGGAAAGCACTCATCTTTCAAGTATTTTGCCAATGAGTAATCTGCTGAATCCCTCAGTTTTCCTGAGACTTGTAGATAATTCACAAAAGCAGCTAATTCAACACTTCCAAACCGTGCAATCATCAACGGACGCTCCTGTGATATTATTTCTATTAGTCTCTGTTCAGAGTCCGATACCCCCCCCTCATCATTTGGATGTGTTGGTTGTTGTTGAAAATCACTTACATTTGCTTTTCTTATTTTCATATTCATCCTATATCCAATCTCTTTGCCAAGCGATAAGAATGAAAGTTCCCTGCAATCATCGCTAAAATCCATTAACTTCATCGTTATTTTTCCTTTCCAATCATATTCTTAACAATATTTATAACCGTATGTCTTTTCACAATCAAAAGAATCAATATTGCAATAATTATGCTGTATTTTAACCATAAGAAATGGTTAATAAATGCAACTGCTATGCCAATGATTGTTACGCCTATAGATATCCAAAGTATACCTTTTCCATCGTACAGTCTTTGACCATTTAAAACTTCTTTGCATACCTTTTTGTAAAAATAATAGTGAATCAAACAAAATATTGCATAGCATATAAATGTCGTATAAGCAGCCGCCTGATATCCACAAAGCTTTATAAATATATAATTCAATATCAGGTTCAATATGGCACAAAGGATTGATGGAATTACTATCGTTAATTTTCTCTCATAATATTCCTGGACTCTAGCAAAAAGCTGAAACATATAGTTGAAATAAACTCCAATACAGATTGGAATTATTACATCAACGCTCTCGATATATTTGACACCGCCGAAAACCAACACAATTTCTCTGCTGAACAACATGATTCCAGCCAACATTACTCCAACAAAAAGTAAGACCTGATTCGCCCGTTTCGCTAGCAATTCATATTCTCCAGCTTTGATTTTCTGATACTGATATGGGGCAAATGTTGAATTGATTGCACCTGTAATCAAATTAATCAAACTTCCAGCAGAATATGCTATACTATAAAGCGCAACATCGCTTGTGCCACAAAGATAGTTGATCATAATTTTATCTGAACTCTGCAAAACAAACTCGGATAAATAATGTGGCATCAGCGGAATACAGAAACCTAATGAAAACAGCCAGACCTTTTTATCACAAAAACTTTTTCCATTCTTAAATATCGATGCATATAGAACGATTCCAATTATCATTGTAACAAATGTGCTGGAAATAACTCTTGATTCGGCAGTTGGACTGACAAATGCCACCGTAACAACACCCAAAATAGCAGAACCAGCAGTAGATATAAGCGTAGTAAATACAAGTGTTCTATAATCATAAACATATCTTTTATATAGTGACCAGCATTGAAAAACAGCCTGAAAAATAAAGCTTACAAACAGGCAGCACACCAATTGCTCTGGTAATTGCAACAAGTTAGATAAAGGTTTCCGAAATACAATTCCTATCCCCAACCAGATAAGTGACAAAAGCAATTCCAATCCACATAACGCAGATAGTATTTTTTCCTGATTGTCATATTTTACATATAAATTCATCATTGCTTTATACAGGCTCAATGTAACAACCATTGCTAATACGGTTTCCCATGACAAGTAGGTGCTATACAGTCCATATTCATCTGTTGATAACATTCTCGTAAAAATCGGAGTAGTTATCATACTTATCCCACGCTGCAAGAAATTGCAAACTGTGAACCAAAATGCTGCCTTAACAGGCACTGACATTCCTGAATATTTATTTTTTATCTGCGAAAATATGTCATTTGTTTTGCCTATGTTCATTCTTTTCTGCCTCTTTTATAATTTCCTATGCAAATGCGCCGGTCTTCCAATATAAATCGCATTATCTTCCAAATCTGATACTACCAATGAGCCTGCTCCAACTATCACGCCTTTTCCAATTCTAACCCTTGGCATAATAACGCTATCTGCACCAATCCAGCTTCCAGATCCAACTACAATCTTTTTTGTAATTCCATCACCAGCACATCTATTTTTATCGCTTACCACGTACGTTCCATTAATAAAGTAGAAGTCAATCGCTTTATCCCCTTCTATATATTTTCACTATTATTTCAATTCTCATGTAAAAATGCCTTTAACTCTTCCGGAGTTCCCAAGACATGAACCTTCTTGGCATCAACGATGCTAATTGTTACAGACATGCCTTTTTCAATCATAAAATTGTAAAGAGGAGCAATATACTTCTCGTTTTTCTCTAAATGACTCTCATCTGCATAATACTCTTCATAGAGTTCCTTATACAATTTAGCGGATGAGAAATAATAAGCACCCAATGTACAATTATCAGAGATACGCTTCTTTTCTCGTACTTCTACAGCTTTTCCTTCCGAATTCAGTTTCACAAAACTCCAATGCTCTCCATCCGCATGAAAGCACGGAATGTGTCCATCTCCTGAAATATCCTCATATTTCATTTCATTGGGTTCCACATAAGTATCGATATTATATACCATAATAGACGAATTCACGTCACAATAAGGAATTGCCAGCATACAAGTCGTCGCCTGTCCATCCGTCATATGATCCAGCTCAACAATTTTCACATCATGAATTCCATATGACGCACAATGCGTTTTTATAAATTCTGAAGCATCGTCCTCTGCTCTAACAACAAACACATATCTGTTGACATTTTTATTATAGTCAATCAAACTGTCCATCGACCAATCAAATAGCGTTTTTCCCTTAGCTTCAATCATATATTTCGGACAGTTGTATCCCGCCTTGCGGAAGCGGCTTCCTAAACCAGCCATTGTAATTATAATATTCATGGCACTTATTCCTCCATGTTCATTTCAATCAATTCCTGTACAGATTTGTATTTTTTAAAATTTTTCAATATTTCTTTATTAACTCCATTATAGGCATCTTCGCATCCAGAAATAAGAGTGGAATAAATCACCATTTCCTCATTAGTTGGTAAACGGTTATTCTTTATCTGAAATCCTTTTGCATATGCAGCAGCGTACCCTGGAAATCTATTTGCCAATTTATCTTTATGTTCATTGAGCGAACATATCTTTCTTGCCGGATTACCTGCATATACTGAATTTGACTCCACCTTGCCAGATACCACTGAACCTGCTCCAATTATAACGTTGTCTCCTATCGTTGTTCCTTGGAGAATTATGCTCCGCATTCCAATAAACACATTGTTACCAATGGTTGTAAATCTTTGAGGTCGCAACGAAACAGGTTCTTCTATCCTCTCCAATACGCTGTAACTCCAATCATGGGCAAGTATTATTACATCTCTTGTAATGCTTACATTATCTCCTATTGATATATATTGAAAAGCTTCATCAATATATACCGAACTACTTCCAAAAATAACAACGTTCTCTCCTACTTTGCCCCCACCCGATCGGATATGCTTTATCAATGCCTCTGATGAATATCTGTTAGGATAGATAATCCTTTGAATAATCTGCTTTAATTTCATTTTCTATTATTCTCCTTTGCATTTTGAATTGTTACAAATTTCGTTTAACTCTTCAACATTATACTTAAGAAATTCATCTGGACGCACTGTTCTGTCATCGACATAAAATCCTTTATGCCCTGGCCATGGCTTACCATATAATATCTCATCATACGGAATTTCCCACTTATCTAACCATGACAACAATACTTTCGCAGTATTTTTATTGATTAGTCCAATATTTCCGTTGTAGGAATTCATATTTCGAGATGTAAATAAAACAATTCTCGCACCATTGTCATGATAAAATCTCAGTTTTTCTACCATCTCTTTATACGGAACTAAGTCCTCATATTTCTCATCCTTTCTTTTTATCGGACATAACGTGCCATCTATGTCAAAAACAAATGAATATTCTTCAAACATTATTCTTCTCCTTCAAATTAAGATAATTATCTGCAATCCTACAAATGTTCGTTATCGATTTTAATTTACAAAAATGATCACATATTGCAGACACAATAATATCCACGATAATCCCTGTAACATAAATCAATACAACAACCAAAAACATGTGCAGCAAATATTTCCACGCTGGATTATAATACATGCTGTCAATTCTAAAAACTTTATCCCAAATTAAATATCTGAAATTGGGATTTTCGTGAAGCAAATATATCGAAAAAGTATGTTTTGCAATCTTTCGTATCCCCCCGATATATTTAATCTTTCCGATTTGTATGCTTTGTTCTGAAAACCATATGAATGTCATTATTCCCAAAATAACTGGAATCGGGCTATATATATCCACTAAATCATATATATGGCTACTTATTTTTACCATTCCAGTCATGCTGGCAAACAATGACAATCCGCTTTCTATAGATACCACTAGTAGAAAGGAAAACAGCAATTTCGTTGTATTTACTTTATTTGGAATTAGTTTTTTCTTTATACATGCTGTAACTAAATACAATGAAATTGCCATGAAAACTGTTGATGTACCTGTCTTGCCTCCTACAAAATTAAAAATTGGTGTCAGTATAAAACATATGAAGCAAGAAACAGATGTAATTGTCAATAAGTTTTTATCCTTACAGCATCTAATTATCAGGTTCAACCAAGGCACAAATAACATCAACACCATATAGGCCGTTACATACCAATATGAGCTGTTTAAAGGAGATAATATAGCTTCTAGCAATGTTCTAGCTGAAATATTTTCTCCCAAGCTCCTAGCTATCAATAAGCACATCAAGAAAACAATAACAACCTTCACATATAAATTCAGCCATTTTGATATTGAGATGGTTTCTCGATTCTGCATAAACCAAGCAGAAATCATAAAAAAGCAAGTCACTCCTACTAAGCCCCAAGATCCAAATGTATATGAGATAACTTGTTGAATCGAAAATGATGTTGAAAAAATTTGTTCGCCATTTCCATGTATGCAATAATGAAAACAAACTATCATCAACATCGCTAATATTCTTAAGAGATCATAATTTAAAGACCTTTCTCTTTCCACCTTCATACGGACTCCTTTATATCAATCACACGATTCAATATTTCTAATCCTGTTCCAAGCATTGCCATCTGATGTCTAATGCTTTCACCATGTAACGGAATCATGCTCAAGAAAAGAAGAGCTTCTATCAGTTCAATCTTTTTCAAATCGCCACCGACTTCAGCAGAAAACGTATCTAAGAAGACTTTATATAGATTGAAATCTCTCTTACGATTTTGAATTCGATAATTAATACAAGCTGTCTCCGAATTATAGTCAAGATCGAAAAGGTCTTTTATAATAAAATCGTATTTTCCATCCACACTATGAAACAGTTTTGCAAGTTCGTATCGGAAATCGCCATAAATATCATAGGTACCAAACTTTCCGCGCGGGTCAATTACCTTAATAAACGAAAAGTTTGAATCCACCATAATATTAGCAAAACACAAATCTCCATGAATGATATTGAACGTATCTACATCATACAGCATCTCCGGTATTGCCTTTTCCAATGTTATAATAATTTCATTCAAAGGAAGGTATCGTTCCCCATTCACTACGATCGGTGACTCAAAAAACGTTATAAAACGCTCATCTTTTTTCATTTTTTCAAAACGCTGCAGAGTTTTTGTCAGATACATTTCTTCCAAGGCCGGACGAATATTGGCATCTTGCACTGTATAGCGTTTAAAATCATCACACACAAAGCGAATTCGATTAAAGATGTCTATCCATTGTTGTAATGTCAAATCACCATAGAGGAACAACTCGTGGACGGTATGATATGCATAATATTCCATAGAAACATATGGGTTAACATAAGATGTCGAATAATTAAAAATTCTAGGCCTGACATACTCAACATCTGCCGGCAACTTTAAATACCATTTAATTTCACCGATAAATTTATCCTTATCATCGCTTGTCTTTCTTAAAATCCCACGATTCTTATCAACCGTAATGTGATTGAACTCTCTCGCTTTTACTTCCAGTTTAGAATTATAATACCTATCTGCATGTCCAATATCAAACCAGTTTTCTGTTAAAACAGGAGTCATAGGATGGCTTTTACTATAAAGCTGGAGAGCATAGTAGAAGGAACTAATACTACTGTTGGTATTTTCGAATGCCGCTTCCAAGCATTTCTTAAATTCCACCACATCCATGATTTTAAAAATCCCAACAAAAAGTTTTTTCTTCATCTCCTCATTGGCGCAATCTTTATCATAGATATTGGTGATCATGCCTTCTTTCTCATCAAAATATGTCCATGTATCTGTCATATAATCTTCCTGACAGAAAAAAGCATCTCCCTCAATTTTAGAAATAGAATCCAGCACAATCGTATCCGCAAAATTTATAATAATAGGATCTACCCTGTTCTGCAAAGCAAACCATATTGTATAGCCTAAATCTCTAAGCTCTGGCAGTTTGATCAACTGTAGCGCATTACTATCTATCAGCTTTTTTAAGCGTCGCTCTATCTTATCTGCATTTTCGTAACAGATAACATCGATACCAGCACAATCCTCCCCATACTTTTCGTAAATATAATCAAAAGTTATCCTCTGATTTATAGGATAGATTACAGCTGGAAGTTTCCCCAATTTCTGTAATTCCTGAGGTACAATCTTTGCACTTGGAATCAACAGCCTACATTTTTTCTGCATATTATTCCCCCGTTTTTACTTAAAAACCACATCTGCATATTTTTCATATTCAGATTTATACTCTAATGTTCCAGAATAAAGATTCAACCAATTTACAAAATCAAAATTCTCCGTCTTCATTTTTTCTTTTGAATCATCCTCATAGTAATCGCCATAACAATGATGAAGTCTGTATTTATCTTCATACTTAGGCCAAATCAAATCCAGATCCTTTTGTCCCACACATATCATTTCATTTTTGACACTATTCCAATAATCCCTAACACTATTATCACATTTATATCCAAGCTTCCGTAGGTATTCCTTGATAATATAAACTTCTGGTGCTATTTCTTTCTCCGAAAATTCTCTTCTTGTTGCCAGCTCCTTAATGGCAACAATTCTATCACGGTTGTCCAACGGTATGCTAAATAAATTCAACATATCCGCTGTCGCTCCATAATAGAAGAAATCACTAATAAGATATGGATAAAAAAGATTGCCATAATTCATCGACAGTGTAACAATTCTTTTCTTTCGACTGTTACTATGAGGAAATGAGTCCATCAATCCTGTCAGATATTCAAATACATGAGCTTTGTTTACTCGTTGATCTGTTCTAGTTTTTGCAATATATTTTGCTCCCAACTCTTCTGCTCTTTTTATTCCAGCCAAAGAATTTGTCAGCTGGTAATTAACCATTAACGATCCTGTTTTTTTTGGTTTATCACACAGTACCAATTCTACTCCGCAATCCTGAATTTTTTTTATATCAGATGGATTTTCGTCCTTCCATGTAGAAACAACAATCAATGCCTGCGGATAAGCTCTCTTATAATATTTAATCGTTTCAACTGTGAAATCGTCTTCTGCACGTATTGGTCCCTGCAACACAATTGCATAGAAATCTTTCTGCGAATAACTCAAGCTATATTTCTCGCAATTATCGTTCGGCATCATACGAAATGCAATTTGATATCTGCTATCCTGAACACATTTACATGTTTCTGTCATAAAAAAGTCCTGAGAGTTCTTTTTCATACGGCGAATCAACCTATAGTTCAACTTTATCACATTCGACAAGCATTTATTCAGTCTCTGCTTGACTTTTTCTTTACCTTTAATCATAATTGATTCTCCCTAGTGTATTTTTCTTATAAATATATTCAATGGTAGCTATATAAAACGGTACTGCAAAAGCAAAAATATCCCAGAAACAGTCAATATTAATATCCGTTAAAACAAATAAAAGCGTCATTCCTAATACAAGAAGGCAATCATCTCTATCCATCTTTCTAACTTTCCATGCAACATAAAATCCTCGGATAAACATAACCAGATAAATCACAATCATACCACTTCCAAGCATATAAACGCTCCTAAGAAGTCCAATGTCTGAAATATCACCTACCGGCAATGGTTTGGGAACTTTGTCCAGCCAAAAGCCGATTCCCCTCAAGGGTGTTTTCAAAAACATATTTCCAAAGTAAGCAATTGCATAAAAACGAGCCGTTGTTGAGCCACCAGTTTCAGCGTTTTTTGCTGAAAAACTGTCTATTAATTGATTAACCACCGGTGAATTAATCAATAATACTACAATAACACCTATAATTACTATCACCGCAATTCCTTTTCGACTATTCGGCTTGTTTTTTAGTAAAAACAGTAGCATCAACATAAAAAATTGGTAAATCATCATCGACCGTGCCTGCGTTATTACAGTCATGTAACCAACTCCGAGAACAATCAATAAAATGTATTCAACTTTTTGTATGAACTTGCTACTTTTTGATAAAAGCCAGAATGCAGCAGGCAAATATAATAAACTCAAGCAAGGGGGATTGATTCTTAAAATACCATTTCTTATCCAATTTTCTGCCGCCCCCTCTAGTGCAATCGCTGGGCATATATTAATTCCTGTCGCAACGAAATACAACGATATAGTACCACGTATAATATAAGAACCAGCACACAGAATCACTAGCAGCTTCAAATAATCATCTAATTTCCATTTTTTCATTGTGAGCATTCTAAAAATTGGAATTGCCAATAAAACATATAAATAGTTCAAAGCATATCCAACTGCTTTTATCAATCCGCAATGGTATTTGTCCATCGTCACAATTATTGCATTGCATACTATCAAAATTATCAGGACAATATCTAAAATAAGGATTCCATTTTTCAAACCATTATAGTTATAGTATGTCACCGACAAAACAACACTAATTATTATCAATATCAGGAAAAACATACCTAGTTGATTTGAAATATAGCTTGTGGAGAAAATTGGTAAAAGTCCTCCGAACAGTTTCGCATAACTTAGTTGCATGACTAGAAGTAGTACAATTATCCCTTTTATTATAGTGCTAACTCTTACTTTCATTTTACATTCTCACTATTCTGACACCCAAAAAAATATTTTTCCAACATCAAACATAAGCAATGATACACTGGCATATGTAGTTCCTGAATCATATAGGTTTCTGTCTGCGGCACTCTGATGCACACATCACTTAATGCTGAAAGTTTACTTTCTTTTTCACCCGTTAGACCAATAACTTTCATACCTTTTGCCTGAGCTGTCACTGCAGCATAAAGAACATTTTTACTGTTCCCACTTGTAGATATTCCCAGAAATACATCTCCTTCTTTTCCATATCCATTCACCTGCTGTGCAAAGCAAAGCAACGGTTCACAGTCATTCATATATGCTGTAGATAAAGCAGGATGTCCATCCAATGCAATTGCAGGAAGTGCTCTCTGTAAATTTTCTGCCAGAACCGTTCCAAGTTCTTTGTTTTTCTCAATTAACTTCATTGAAAATTCATTTGTAAGTTTTCTAGGCAGCTTAAATCCTTTCATCAGTTCGCCAACAATATGCTCTGCATCCGCTGCTGACCCACCATTTCCAGCTACAAGTAGTTTCCCGCCATTTGTATAACTTTCTTCAATCAATCTATATGCTGCATACAAATCTTCTGTAATGCAGTTCAATTGCGGATAGCGTTCTTCGAGAATGCGAATCTCATAATTGTAATACATTTTGTTTGCCTCCTTTATCTCTCTATTACCTTTTGCAGGACTTCACATATCGCTTCTAATGAATAATTCTGTTCATACAATTTCCATTCTTCGTCTAGGAATTGTTTTCTTTCCTCCTGATTCATAAGATAAAACTCTCTGATTCCAGAAGCAAATCCATCTGGAGTGTCAAAAATAAAACCGTTTATATGATTTACAATCTTGTAGCCAATTTTTCCATGTGACGTTGTAACGACTGGAAGGTTATACGACATCGCTTCCGCAATCTTCACCTTCATTCCACCACCCTCAAAAATTGGTACAAGTACCATATCAGCTGTTTCAAAATACGGTTTCATACTCTCTGGTGATTCTACAAGAACTGCATTCTTTTTTTTACATGCATCTCTAATTTCATCATTTGGATTTGCACCAGCGATAGTCAGCCTACATATATCAGCTACTCTTGGAAATACTTCATTTAATACCCAAATCGTGCCTTCTGCATTTGGTCCAAACCACAATGATCCGGTAATCAGACAATTCAATTTCTTTTCTTTATTAATTCTATTTTCTCTGCGTTTTTTTGCTGAGTTCACGCCTACCGGACACACATATATTTTTCCTTCAGATGTTCCATATAGTTCAATCAATCGCTTCTTGTCTTCCGGTGTAATAGCTAAGACAATATCCGCCTCATCTATCATGTATTTTTCTCTGCTAGCCGCTAAAGCTGAACGGATAAAACTTGGCAAGTTTTTTTCGGATTTATATTCTACCTGTAAATAATCATTTTCTACATTATGAGCTCTCACAATGATTTTTCCCTTATAGCCAGATTTTCTTATTCTTTTTACAACAAAATCCCATCTTGTAAAATCAATATAAATAAGGTCATATTCATTAAAGTCGATATCAAGTTTGTTCCATAAAATATAGTATTTATCCACTTGAAGATGCATCAATGATTTTACTTTTTCAATCAATGTCAACTTTCTGGACATATATATTGTATCCTTAAACCAAGACTCAACATCAGTATTTTCTATCTTTGGACCAATATATGTAACGCTATTCTTCCGAGTCAGTGCATAAGAAAACTGAAGAATTCCTAAAGTCCCCCCAGAATTATAGCCAGGAGCTTGTATAGATATTTGTAATATATTCATTTTTTGTACCTTTTTCACTAAAACTAAATTCTCGGTTCATAAGTTTCCGGTGTATAATGGATTACCCTTGTGCCTCCATCTTCAAATTCAAATGGAATATACATAAGATCACGCATTGCCCAACGTACGGAATCCTGATGCTCCGGCTGTACATAGAACACAAGGAAACCACCACCACCTGCCCCAAGTAGCTTTCCACCCAAGGCACCAGCCGCCATACCTTTAGCATAAAGTTCATCAATACTGTTTGTCGACACTGCTGAGCCTATCTGACGTTTTAGTTTCCATGTATGATCCAGTAATCTTCCAAACTCGTCTAAGTCTATCTGCTTATCTGTCAGAACTTTTTCGGCTTCATCAACCAGCGCTAGCATTTCCTTTAATTGTGCTATTTTATCTGCTTTATCTGCTGCATTAGCCTTTTGTACATCAGAAGAAAACCTAGTGAAGCCTGTAAAAAACATCATTAAATTATGGTTCAGCTGCTTCTTTCGATCTGGCGAAATGATTACTGGAAGAACTTCATATCCATCTGCATTAAAATTAATACGATTAAATCCACCAAATGAAGCGGCAATCTGATCCTGCCAGCCACCTGCCTCTTGACAAAGATTACGTTCAAGATAGATAGCCTCATCTGCCAACTTTTTCTTATCCGCGTATTTTCCCTTCAATGCATAAAAGGCATTCAGCATCCCAACAGCAAACGAACTTGAAGTTCCCAAGCCAGACCGCGCAGGAAGATCCGCTTCGTATGTCAAACGGATCTCATGCATATCTAACATCTTCATAGCGTTACGAATTGCAGGATGCTGAATGTCATCAATACTTGTCACACGTTCAGTCTTTGAATAGGATAATTCTGTAGAATAATCAAAAAAGCGTGGTAAATGCCGAACATTAACATAACAATACTTATCAAAAGTTGTAGAAAGTACCGATCCACTGTTTTCTTTAAAAAAGCTTTCCATATCTGTTCCGCCACCAAAAAACGACATACGGAATGGTGTTTTTGTTATAATCATTATAGTTCTCCTTGTTTCATTTATATATGTTCAAATATCGACTCGTATTTTTTTAAATTAGCCTCATACGAATAACAGGAATCTGCCCAATCCTTAATTTCAATATCATTGATATCATATTCACTCTTTGCTGCTCTATCAATCGCCTTAGCAAACTCCTGTGGCGTATCACACTTAAATACCTTTTCATCTCGTATTGCATCAGATTTCCATGATTAACTCCAACAGGAAATACTCTTACTTTATCTCTATCCAAATCATATGTATTAATAAAATTATTTTTATCCGCATCTGTAATTGCTAAAACGCAATCTGCATTTTGAACCATGAATTTTTCTCTTGCATAGCTAAATTCATATTTTAAAAATCTAAGTATTGATTTATTATTTTGATACTCTATCCTATAAAAATCCGTTTCTACATTATGTGCTCTAACTATTATCTTCCCTTTAAACGAAGATTTTAAAATATCTTTAATTACATAATCCATCTTGGTAAACTCAATATATATTAAATCATATTTATTTATTGGAATTTGATTTTTTTCCAATTTGGATATGCTCTATCAAACTGAAAGTGCATAAGTGTATTTAATTTTGTAAATTTACTTATCGGAAAATCTAAATAATAACATTTTTTGTATTTACTCTCGATTTCTTTATCTTCAATATGCGGCCCCGCATAATCAACTTCTTTGTATAAACTAGTCAATGCACAATGTGACTGATATACACATAATGCTCCACCTGAATTAAATGCTGATGCCTGTGCACACACATGTAAAATTTTCATGTTCTCTCCTTTTAATATACAACTATGTTTTTAATTATTACCTTTATAAAAATTCAAATCATTTAGTAATTTTTTAGCCAAAATATCCCAATTTAAACTTTCTCTAAAGGTCCTAATCAACTCTGCTTGCCGGTTGAACTCATCTTTATTATCCATAATATATTCCATTTTCTGTGCAAGTTCAGCAGCATTACCTGCTTCAAATAATAGCCCTATTTTTCCATTATCCAATTGTTCTTTCAACCCACCTGTATTTGAGGCAATAATTGGAGTTTCATACTCATACGCTATTGGTATTACACCTGATTGAGTCGCATCCAAATATGGTATTATAGCTATAATATTAGGTCCACTAAATAAACAGCCTACCTCTTGATCTGGTATGAATCTATTAATAACTTTAGAATTTTTGATTTCACTGTACTCTTTCTCATATTCTGTAAAATCTCCATTACCTGCAACAACAATTGTAAAATCTGTTCTTTTCTCCTGCAGGATTTTTCCTGCTTCTGCAAGTACATGTAATCCTTTATATTTTTCTATTCTTCCGAAAAAAACAAAATTATATTTATCTTTCGAGTAATCGATTTTATACCTATCATCTTGACACTTTACATAACTAGACATACGACCGTGTGGTACAAAATGAATTTTTTCTATCGGTATATTATAGTTTTTATTTACCAATGGAATGAACGATTTTGTAAGTACTACTACATCATCTGAGTCTATTATTGATTTTCTAACTGCCTTAGCAAAATAACCTTTTTCACCAGAATGACTTATTGGATCATGACAAATTGAAACTATTTTTTCTTTCTTTATACACCTTTCAACAATTGAATTCCAATGTCCATATAATGTTCTAAAAGAAAAATCAAATTTAATCATTCTAAATTTTTTTCTAATTCTCCACTGATCTACAAAAAAAAGATACATTGTTTTTATAACAAAATCCCATTTGTTTTTATCCTTATAATCTTTAATAATAAATAATTTATCAGATCCTATTTCATCAAGCCATTCGTCCAAATTCGTTGCCGTATCCGGAACAGTTGCATACACATCACATCCATTTGCCTTAAATCCCCTAGCCCATTCAATAGCTAAAACTGTTCCTGCTCCATCCCTAGCTTGTTGATTTATAAAAATTTTTATTTTTTTTCTCTTTACCATACCCAAATCCTCTTTTTCCATCAAAATTACTGGGTTAATACTAATTTTTTTTATTATTTAATTCTCGTGCAGGACATCCCACAACAACACTATTTGCCTTTACATTTTTAGTAACCACAGCTCCAGCTCCAACAACTGCATTATCTCCAACGCAAACATCTCCTACTACAATTGCTCCAGCCGATATTTTGCAATTATTCCCTATTATGGGGGCATCTGTTTTGTTTGTATATCCTACTGTAACCTGCTGATTAATCCAGCAGTGTTCCCCTATTTCTTTGGCTGCAATAACAGTAGCAAAGCCATGTTGAAAATACATCCCCCCACCTATCTTTTCTGGAGGCATATTAATTTCCAATGAATCTCTCGGAGAAAAAAATATTCTTGTAATAACCCATAGTAATGGGTCCATATGTAAACGATTTAATAACAAATTAATAAAAGCTTTATCATATAATAAAATCTCTCCAGTAGAATATATTTTTCCTTCTAAATTTCCATCTTCCCGTTTCCAAACGTCTAAGTCTTCTTTTATTTTATCTCGAAATTTACTTAATTTCATACAACAGCAAACCGGAATAACTCTCCATAAATTAACTGTAATATATATTTTACGAAGTTTTAAATTCATTTATTTTTCCCCGTCTACTCATACATTTAAATTACCTTTAAGTAATTTTCCGTAAAAAGTAGGAACACCATTCTTTTCTCTTGGATATTGATATTTCCAGCTCAATTTAAATAAATATGTATCCTCTTTCAAAGCACACCATTTACTCTCATCAAACTGCTCTCCCATCACCTTATATAATTCATCACATTCTGGATTATTCGGCTTAATATCAGCAAAAATTTGGGCAATTCTCTTATCGTATTTTTGTGCCAATACAATCATATAATCAACCATCAAATAATCAACCATAGTATCATTATGTTTCCAATAATTCAAAAAGAAATCACGAATTGTTATAAATGCAAAACGATTTTTCTCATTGCAAGCCAATGAGTAGCCTGCGAAATATCCAGATGCAATAGATGCATGAAAGTAATCTGGTCTTTTTATTGACCATAATGGCTCTTTAAAATACTCATCTAAGATTGGCTCTGTACAAAAAAATGTAGAATCAATCCACATACCACCATGTTTAGCCAATAACGAAAGCCTTAATAAATCAGAATAATTCGTTCTTGTTATAATTCCCTTATTCTTTTTTTCTTCCACCCACTTTGGAATATCCACATACTGCTTGTAATTATCATCCGTCAAAATAATTACTCTATGATTTCCTGCATTTCTTTTTATAGAGTCTACACAAACTTTTACAAGCTCTGGTGCCCGTTCAAGTCCCTGCCACCAACAAACCCATATGCAATCCGAATACTCTGATTTAGGTAGCTTTTTATTTTTATGATCATAATCATATGTCTTTAAAAAATCGCCAAAAGTTTTTTCATAATAACGAATCATAATATCATGCTTACGTAACAAATGATTTTTTCTAGTTTCATTTTCATAATATCCATTACGATTCATAATCTGAATATCAACTTTTGCCCTAAAAGTTTCTAAACCTTCTTTAAAAGAAGTAACTTTAGAAATCCTTCTTGTTGCATCTATTTCTTCAGCACAACGATGTATAATTCGCTTAATACTTTTATGTCCTGCCATATTACAATCCTTTCTTATTAACTATATCCAAATAATAATTTTCCAATATCGAATGTGCTACTTTAATATCATATTTACTATTCTGTAAATCTTTTGCTTTTGAATTTCTCTCGATATTCTTTGTTCTTTCGATAGATTTAACCCATTCATCTAAAGTAGCTTCTAATTTAACGAATTGTGTTTTAGAATTAAATTTTACTTCTTTTGGAACTCTATCCGAGAAAATACAAGGTAAATCTGAAAATTGAGCTTCTATACCAACTACTGGAACACCTTCAAAAAAAGACGGCATAACAAACACATCCATTGCCTGATACAATTCATTTACATCACTTCTATTTCCTAAAAACTTCACTTTAGAATCCAACCCAAGCTCATGTATCTGTTTTTTTATTTCCTCTTCTTTTTCTCCAACGCCTACTAATATTAATAATGCATTTCTCTCTAATTTCAAAAGTGAATTAAAAATTTCAATTAACAATTTATGATTTTTCTGATAAGAGAGTCTCCCGACATGTCCCACCACAAATTCATCTTTCATACCTAATTCTGCTCGTTTTTTATTTCTTAAATCTTTATCATATAAAAATTTATCAACTTCAATCGCATTGGGAATAAAAGTAAAGTCTTTATTTCCAAACAAGAATTTTCCAGCTTCTTGTCCACAAGTACAATAATCAGTAGCAACCGTTGTTATTCTGGAACGAAAATATTGTTTTAATAAATACTTGAAATCTTTATCAATAGAGGTATTATGACTATGTGCAATACGTACCGGTATATTCGCTTTCTTTGCAGCTTTCAATGGCAAATAACTCATTGCATCAATGTGTGAATGAATAATTTTATATTCTGGATGTTCACTAAAAAACTGTTTCATCCATTTATAGTATTTAGGATAATTTTGTGGATACAAGCGAGGAGCATAATAAATCTTTCCTCCCAAGCTCTCAATTTCATCATCATAATCACTTCTCTGTGGACGATGTGTTAAAAAATCAAATTGAATTTTTTCCCTGTCTATATTTCTATAATAATTCATAAGCATCGTCTCAAGTCCTGCTCGATGCATATCATTTACACATTGCAATATTCGAATCATTTTTCTATCCTCTATATAAATTTAATGTTTTTTCCACTACATCATCCCAATTATATTTTCCACAAATATAATCTGCTGCTTCATCTTTATATTTTTGTACTTGTTCTTTATCGTCACAAGCATTTTGTAATTTTTCTTTTAAATCTTCGACATTACTTTTCTTAAAGACAAATGCTTTATCTTCTACTACAGAAGCACATTCATCTATATTGGATACCAAACAACAATTTCCATAACTCATTGCTTCTAATAAGCTAAGCGGCATTCCCTCTAAATCACTTGGTAAGCTATAAATATAAGCGTTGCTATACAACTCATCTAATAACTTGCCCTGAACAAATCCCGTAAAGATAATTCTGTCATCACCTTTTGCCATTTCTTTTAACTGATTTGCAAATTCATCTGTATCGGAACTGCCTCCTGCAATCACTAACTTTTTATCTGTATTTACTTTTTTAAATGCTTCAATTAAATACGTGATTCCCTTTTCCGGAACAAGACGTCCTAAGAATAATATATAATTATCTTTTTCAAGTCCAAATTTCTTTTCAATAAGTTCTGGTTCTCTAATGACCGGGCGATTTACACCATTAGGAATAAACTTGGTTTCACGTCCATAAGTTTCCTTAAAATAGTTCTGTACTCCTTCACTGAGAACAATAATTTCATCAGCATATTTAACCGCACATTTTTCTCCGAGCATAATATATGTGCTGGCTAATTTACCCCATTTTGCTCTCTGGTGATCCAAACCATGTACTGTAGCTATGCAACGCTTTCCAAATAATTTGGGCAACCAAAGCATTGCACACGGTCCTTCCGCATGAAAGTGCACCACATCATATTTTCCAAAGGCTGCCGCTATCGCTGCAAAAAAAGATGCACTCATTGCCGCCAAGCCTTTTTTATCTATCGTAGGAACATATTTCATTCGTATTCCTTTATACTCTTTAAGCTTTTTACTATCAAATTCTTTTCCGCTTACATGATGTCCACTGCGATTATACACAGTAACTTTATGACCCAGTTTTGCCATGCGAACCGACAATTCTTCAACAACTATTTCTACTCCGCCCTGTCTGCTCGGAATAGTTTTATGTCCCAAAACCGCAATTCTAAGCGAACCTTTTTTATTGTTCATAATAATCTTCCCTATTCTTAATTTGACATTTATCATCAACTGTTTCCGACTTTCAACAATATCAAAATCACTACATATCGGCAAAAGTCAATTACATCGAACCATCTCTTTTGAATACAACCATAAATGTTTTCAAGATAATTTTTATATCAAGCCCTATATTCCAATTACTTATGTATTCCTTATCAAGTCTTACAACTTCTTCAAAATCCGTAATATCACTTCTTCCGCTCACCTGCCACATACCGGTAATTCCGGGCTTAATAGCAAGTCTTGCTCTATGATGCAGCTCATAAAGATTCACTTCGCCAACCAACGGTGGTCTTGTTCCGACAAGTGACATATCACCTTTAAGTACATTGAAAAACTGCGGAAATTCATCAAGACTCGTTCTTCGTATAAAATCACCGATACCTGTTTTATGTGTTCCGTCCGGTAAAATTTTATTTCCTATGACTCTTGGGTCAAAATCAAGTTTAAACATTCTTGCATCATGTATCTTATTCTGTTTCATAAATTCGGCTTTACGGTCATCGGCATCTAAATACATGCTTCTGAATTTATACATTTTAAATTTCTTTCCGTTTCTACCGACTCGCTCCTGCGTAAAGAAAATAGGGCCGGGAGAATTTACATATATAGCCGGTGCTACAAAAACAAATATTATTCCCGTACAAATACAGCCGACGATACCGGCAAGAATATCCATAGCCCTTTTCATTACAAGCTGTTTTGTAGATGCATAATTTATACTTGTTGTAAGAACAGTATAGTTACCTATTTTTTCAACAAACTGTTTTTTACCGGGTGCATTTGATACCTTAGCAAGGTTAAGATGGACTGTCACACCGGTTTCAATAAATTTATCAATTAAATCTTTGGGATACTTAACTTCCAATGAAGGAGCAATTAAAACTTCATCTATCCATTCCTGGCAGACATACATCGGTGCATTGCTTTCATTTGCAACAACCTTAACTCCGTTAATTATTTTTCCCGTCATATCATAATCAATAATTACTACTCCGGCTATTATATATCCGGCATAATTATTTTCTTTCATATTTTCAATTACGGTTTCCGCAGCGTCTTTGCTTGTAACAATTAATAATGTACGGTTTCCGCCTGTAACCATCTTTTTTCTAAGCTGGCTTTTTCGTATTTCTCTGACTATGTATGTAATTCCTGTGTATAATACAATCATATATATCAGCGAAAGCCTGGAATAATTCTGACCTTCCTGTATAAGGAACAAATAAAAAACAGATATAACACCGACAGCAACAGCCTGCTTTAATGTTACAACAAAGCTTTTATAATATCCTTTTTTCAATACTCCCTTTAACGAACCAAGCATAAACATTACAACTACATCGGCAAACTCAATAAAAATTGCCATATTTCTATATAACAAGCTCTTATAAGGGTTTAATCCATAACCGTTTATCAGATATGACAGTACAAATGCTATTTGAAGGCACAACATATCCAACAATATAAAATCATAATGTTTAAGCCAACTTACAGAATCTTTTCTATACATAAATTACCCTACTCCCAATTTAAAACTAACATTTCTTTTCAATTCACACACGGCTTAGTCAATAACTGTCTTTATATGTTACAAATATCTGCAATTTTAAAAGTCAAACAACAATTTGTATGTATATAGTTAATACGTTAATACATTTATTTTTACTTTAAAATCCGATATATAACATCATTATTCGACATTAATTGTACCACAATAATACGTTTTTTACAACCTAATTACAGCATTATATGGTGTTTTATTACAATAATTTCATATTTTTAGCAATTCTCACCATTTAATGTAAAAGCCCAATTTTAATTTTTATACATAATGCAAAGCCAATACACAATTCCAATATCTACATTATAATATCATTTAATTATAAATGCCTTGAAGTTACATAATTTATCCGATTCACTAAAAAAGGAACGCCTTTCGGCGTTCCTCGGGGAATAAAGACATATAATTAATAGTAAATTCAATCTATTTTAGGCAGCATTGCAAAGCTCTTTTCAAGCTCCTCATCAGTAGGAATATAATCGGACATTTCTCCGTTATTATATTTCTCATATGCTGTCATATCAAAATAGCCTGTTCCTGTAAGACCAAAGAGTATTGTTTTTTCCTCACCTGTTTCCTTGCATACAAGAGCTTCATCAATAGCGGCTCTTATTGCGTGGCTGCTTTCCGGTGCGGGAAGTATGCCTTCAGTTCTTGCAAACTGTGTCGCAGCGGCGAATACGCTTGTCTGCTCAACGGAACGTGCCTCCATAAGTCCGTCGTCATAAAGCTGTGAAAGTATTGAGCTCATGCCATGATAACGGAGTCCGCCGGCATGGTTAGGTGAAGGAATAAAGCCACTGCCGAGAGTATACATTTTTGCGAGCGGGCAGACCATACCTGTATCGCAGAAGTCATAAGCGTATTTTCCTCTTGTAAAGCTGGGGCATGATGCAGGCTCAACCGCAATAATTCTGTAATCGGCTTCACCGCGAAGCTTTTCGCCCATAAACGGTGATATAAGTCCGCCGAGATTTGAACCGCCTCCGGCACAACCGATTATAATGTCGGGCTTAATTCCGTATTTTTCAAGGGCCGCCTTTGCCTCAAGGCCGATTATTGACTGATGAAGAAGAACCTGATTGAGCACAGAGCCAAGAACATAACGATAGCCTTCTCTTGTTGTTGCCGCCTCTACCGCCTCGGATATTGCACAACCGAGAGAACCTGTTGTTCCGGGAAATTCCTCAAGTATTTTTCTTCCTACCGCTGTTGTATCCGAAGGCGAAGGAGTTACAGAAGCACCGTATGTTTTCATAACCTCACGGCGGAAGGGCTTCTGCTCATAGGATACCTTAACCATATAAACCTTACAATCTATTCCGAAGAAAGAGCATGCCATTGAAAGCGCTGTTCCCCACTGACCTGCACCGGTTTCTGTTGTTACGCCTTTAAGTCCCTGTTTCTTAGCATAGTATGCCTGAGCAAGAGCCGAGTTAAGCTTATGGCTGCCCGATGTATTGTTGCCCTCAAATTTATAATAGATCTTTGCCGGAGTTCCGAGTGCCTTTTCAAGATTATAAGCACGCATAACAGGCGAAGGGCGATACATCTTGTAGAAATTAAGTATCTCTTCCGGAATATCAAAATAAGCTGTTGTATCATCAAGCTCCTGTTTTATAAGCTCATCGCAAAATACCGGACGAAGTTCATCAAATGTCATAGGTTTATGTGTTCCCGGGTTAAGAAGCGGAGCCGGTTTGTTTTTCATATCCGCTCTTACATTGTACCATTGTTTCGGCATTTCACTCTCTTCAAGATAGATTTTGTAGGGTATTTTCTCTCTGTCATTACTCATTGGTTTGTTTCTCCTTTCGTGTTTAGAAAATAAAAAAACCTCTTGTCCTATATCAAAATAGGACAAGAGGTATAAAACTCCTGCGGTACCACCTAAATTCACCCAATATACGGGCGCTCCTCAACTGCATACTATCATATGCGCTCCGCTGTAACGTGCGGAAATCCGTCGCACCTACTTGCCTAAGCTTTCAGCTTGCCCTCATAAGTCCATTCATCAATCCTTGACTGCGATACTCTCAGCAATGTATCACTCTCTGTGAAATGTTTTCGGAATGATTACTCCTCTTAATCAGTGGTTTGTTCCTGTTGACGATATTATTACATGACAAAAATATATTTGTCAATACTTTTTGCAAAAAATTTTTTATCGATTCAAAGCGATAAAATATTAATAAATATAAATCAAAAATTAATATTTATTAATATTGCTTTTAGTCGGATTTTATGCTGTAATAAATAAAAAAGGAGTGTTGCCAATGAAACTTTATATTTTAAACACCGGTTATCTCGAAAGCGATAAAAACAATGTTGTAGCCTGTTCAACAGTCGGCACATACAGCAAGCCGCATGTTGAAAACTCATGGATAAAGCTGCCCGTAATGGCTTTTTTAATCGAAAACAACGGCGAATACATTCTTTATGATACAGGAAGCAATCCAGAAGCCATGAACGGCTACTGGCCGGAAGGACTTAGGGAAACCTATCCGCTTTATCAGTCAAAAGAAGAACGTCTGGAAAACCAGCTTGCTTTGATAGGTGTAAAGCCTGAAGATATAAAAACCGTAGTTCTTTCGCATATGCACCTTGACCATGCCGGAAACATACATCTTTTCAAACACGCCAACGTATATGTTCCAAAGGCTGATTTCATGTTCGGCCAGACTCAGGTTCATCTCAATCCAGATCCGGCAACACACGGCGGTTATGTAAAGGCAGACCTTGATGTTCCTGTAAAGCAGTATATACTTGTTGATGAGGATTTTGAGCTTGCTCCCGGCATAGAGGTTGTAAACCTTCCCGGACATACTCCCGGTCTTATCGGACTTATTGTTCATCTTGAAAAGGACGGAACTATCATTCTTCCTCAGGACTGCGTATATACTCAGGAGGTATATGGCCCTCCCGCAAAGGCATCAGGACTTTTATATGACAGTATTGAATTTTTCAAGTCCATAGAAAAGCTCAGAAAGCTCCAGAAAAAATACAATGCAAAAATTGTATTTGCCCATGATTATGAGTTTTTCAAAACACTCAAAACCGTGCCGGAATACTATGAGTAATTAATATTTATACATAATTAAATTTAAAAACTGTTTTTAAATTTTATCCTAAATCCAAAAAATTTTATCAGACAATGCAATAATATTTTATTGTGTTGTCTGTTTTTTAATATCTGTATCATTGAAATTTTAATATAATTATTAAGTAAAAAAATAAGAAATTAAAAAAAAGAAATGAAATAATGATATGTTATAATTTATTTAATTAAATTTCTATGTGCTAAGGAGAAATATATGAAAAAGAGAATTTATATTGTAACCGCACTGTTGGTTTCAGCACTTTGTGTAGGTTGCGGAAATAAAAAAATAGAATCGGAAACCGAAAACAAAACTTTCCAAACAGAAAATCAGACTGATACTGCCACACCGGAAGATAAAGATTTAGAGCTGCAGAGTATAACAGAAGCGGACTACACATATGATTATACCGACGACATAAAAACCGATGTTGACTATGTTGTATCCAACTCACAATCTATTCAGGATGAATTAAAAAATATTGACAAAATAACGCAAAAATATTCCTTGTTAGCAGAATCGGCTCAAACACAGGGAGAAATGAATGTTGCATCACAATGGTTATATGCAATCTGGGACACAGAATTAAATAATCTCTGGAGCAGATTCAGCAGTTCAGCCGATTCCGAAACAAAAGAAAGAGTACTTACAGAGCAAAGAAACTGGATAGCCATGAAGGATGACGTAACTTCAAGATATATAGGACTTCCGGAAGAAAACGGAAGTATGTATCCTCTGCTAAAAAATTCATTCTTAGAGGAAATAACCATGAACAGATCATATTTTCTTGCTGACGAGCTGGCAAAAGTTAAAGGTGAAGCTTTTACCATGCCTGAGGCTTCGGAAAAATACGGTGTATTCGTTGATAATTATGGAACCGACAGCGTACATAGTTCATTAATAACCCGTCAGGCAACTGACGGAAATGATACGGCAGATATTTTTATTTTCAGACGAGGCGGAACTCAAGGAACTTTTATTGATAACGGAAACAGTGAGCTTGCCTTTACCGCAGATGACGGAAACATAAAAGGAATTATAAAAATCAACGGTTGGGACGGAGCAACCTTTGAAGTCACAGAAACAACAGGCGTTTCGCCCTTTGATGTCGGCGAAAAATTTGAATTTCCGTTTGTATTTTAAATTTGATATAATACACAAACAGGTCGCGCTTTCAAAGCGTGACCTGTCAAGGTGTCGACAAAGTCGACACCTAAGTCGAAATCAGGATTTCGACTTATTTAAACAGAGGCATGAATATCTCATTCCATCGGCTAAAAAGCCTTGAAACTCGCTATTCTCCTCGACGGGAGTGAATCCCGTCTGCGGATTCCACTTAGGAAACTCTTCGTTTCCTAATACCTTCCGCTATATAAAAATAACTTTGTCTATAGTCTAACAGGTCGCGCTTTCAAAGCGTGACCTGTTATAATTTTTAAGTATACAAAACCTTATGTTGAAAAAAACAATTTAAGCCTATATAATTATAATATTATTGGCTAAAATGAAATTTATCAATATCCGCCGTTACGTCTGTTATTACGTTTATTGATTCCGGCCTGACGTTCATTGGACTGTTTAAGCCATTCTTTCATTTTTTCCTCAAAATCGTTTACAGGATCCTTAGCCTGTGCGGCATCATTACCGGAATTCTGTCTGTTTCTGGGTTCATAGTTGTTTTTATGCTCTCTTGACTTAAAGTTATTCTGCTGTCTGGGAGCTTTGGGAAGAGCCTCTCTTATTGAAAGAGCAATTTTCTTGTTTTCTTCATCGACAGACATTACCTTTACTTTAACTGTATCGCCAACTGCGACGTGGTCGTTTATATCCTGAACAAATCCGTTTGCAATCTGTGATATGTGTACAAGTCCCTGTGCGCCGCCCTCAAGCTGGACTATTGCACCGAAAGGTTTGATTCTTACAACCTTTCCTTCAACTACACTACCTGTCTCGATTTTTTCAGCCATTAATGTTTACACTCCTATTTTAAAAATAATCTGAAATATATCAGTTATTTCAGTATAACACAAAGCGAAAAAAATGCAAACCAATTTATCGGAGGTTTTTATAAAATGAAAAAGAATGATTTTATCGAGGTTATGATTAACGATATTGCTTTTCCCAACAAAGGAAAAGGCATTGTTGAGGATATGCCGATAACCGTTAAAAATACAATTCCCGGACAGAAGGTTATGGCAAGAATAACAAAAAAGAAAAACGGAAATCTGGAAGGTGAATTAAGAGAAATTCTCGAACGCTCACCTCTTGAAACAGAAAAAGGCTGTTCGCATTTCGAGCTTTGCGGAGGATGCAGTTATCAGCGAATCAGCTATAAAGAAGAAAACAAAATAAAAGAAAATATGGTTAAAAAGATACTTGATAATGCCGGCATATCAGACTATGAATTTGAAGGACTTCTTCCTGCTCCCGAAGAAAAGGCTTACAGAAACAAATGCGAATTTTCATTCGGTGACTCCGAAAAGGACGGCGATCTCGCTCTCGGAATGAGAAAAAGAAACAGCTTTTACGAAGTTGTTACTCTTAAGGACTGCAACATAGTTGATAACGATTTCCTCAAAATCATCAACACTACATTGGAGTTCTTTACCGAGAACAATATACCGTTCTATCATAAAAAAAGACATGACGGCCAGCTCCGACATCTTGTTGTGAGAAAAGCAGCTTTTACAAGCGAAATTTTAATAAACCTTATTACAACATCAGACTATACTTTCAATCCGGAGGACTATGCCAAAGCTATTCTTGACACAGAATTAAGCGGAAAAATCGCCGGTATTCTCCACACAATAAATGATTCTCTCGCCGATGTTGTTCAGAGTGATGAAACAAAAATATTATACGGAAATGACTATTTCTACGAAAATCTTCTCGGACTCAAATTCAAAATTTCGGCATTTTCGTTTTTCCAGACAAATTCAAAGGGTGCTGAAAAATTATATTCGGTTGTCAGGGAATATGCCGGAGATACATCGGGAAAGGTTGTATTCGACTTATATTGCGGAACAGGCACAATAGGACAAATAATGAGCGAAGGCAGTAAAAAGGTTATCGGAATAGAAATAGTTGAAGAAGCCGTTGAGGCCGCTAAAATCAATGCCGAGCTTAACGGCATAACCAACTGCGAATTTATAGCCGGTGACGTACTTAAAAAGGTTGATGAGCTCGAAGATAAGCCCGACTTAATTATTGTCGATCCTCCGAGAGACGGAATTAATCCCAAAGCTATTCTCAAAATCATTGATTTCGGAGCCGAAGAGATCGTTTATGTTTCATGCAAACCGACATCATTGGCAAGAGATTTACAGGTATTTGAGGCCAACGGATATAAAACTGTAAAAGTCAAATGTGTTGATATGTTTCCGAGAACTCAGCATGTAGAAACGGTTGTTTTATTAGCTAAAACTTCTGTTTAAAAATATTAAATTACGTAAATTAAATAATTTCGCCATACAAGCGATAAAAGCAAAACAGTCTGCTTAATTTTTACACCAAAGCAGACTGTTTATTTATGTATTATTTATTTCGTTTGCTTGCTCTTTCCATCTTTCTTTTTTCAATGGCATTAATAACCATTGTACAGGCAGCATCACCTGTGATATTTACCGCCGTTCTTCCCATATCGAATATACGGTCAACACCTGCTACAAGTGCAATACCTTCAATCGGAAGTCCGACAGAAGTAAGAACCATTGTAAGCATCATCATACCGGAACCGGGAACACCTGCCGTACCTATTGAAGCAAGCGTTGCCGTAAGGACTATTGTCAGCATCTGCGGAAATGTAAGGTTTATACCGTAACATGACGCAATAAATATTGCACATACACCCTGATAAATTGCTGTACCGTCCATATTGATTGTTGCACCGAGAGGAAGCACAAACGATGATATTTCTTCCGATGCACCCATTTTCTGTGTACATTCCATATTTATGGGAAGTGTTCCGACCGACGAAGCACTTTAAAACGCAAACATAATAGCCGGCATCATTTCTTTAAAGAATTTTATTGGGCTCAGATTTGCAAACAGCTTTACCGAAATTGAGTAAATACAAATGCTGTGTATTATATAACATACATAAGCAACACCGAGAACTTTTGCAAGCGAACCGACTATTTCCGCACCGTTATCCGCAACAACCGGACATAAGAGGCAGAAAACCGCAATCGGTGAAAGCTTTATAATCATGTCCATACACTTTACAAACACAACATTAAGGCTGTGTATCGCTTTGGCAACCACTTCACCGTCTTTTCCTGCAAGTATAATGCCAAAACCAACAATAATAGCAATGACTATTACCTGGAGCATATTTGCATTTACCATAGGCTCAAAAAAGTTTGAAGGGAATATGTTTACAAATGTAGTCATAAACGAAATAGGCTCACTTGCCTCATAAGTAAGGTTGCTTGTTTCGATAAGCGGAAATGCACCTTTTGCTATATTGGCAAATAAAAGACCTATTGTAATCGCAAAGGCCGTTGTACAAAAATAGTAGATAACTGTTTTTATACCAATAGAGCCTACCTTCTTAATATCCTTCATCGAAAGTATTCCGTCCATTATTGAACAAAGCACAACCGGAACAATAATAAATTTAAGCAGATTAAGAAATATTGTTCCAAACGGTTTTACATACGTTGTTAGTATATCAGCTTGATTTTGAAAGACAAGACCGGCAACAATGGCAAGCACAAGAGCAATGAATATCTTAAGTGCAAGCGATAATTTTTTCTTTTGCATGATATAACTCCTTTTCTATTTACAAAATTTTATAATACCTTTAAATATAAATAAAAAGACATAACTATATAATTATAGTTAAAAACAGACTTTTATGCAACTTAAAAATATTACAATCGGCGTTATTTTAAATCATTTGTTATTGACCTGATTAAAAAAATGTATGATAATCAACTATATTTCAGCAAAAATAAAATATTAATATTTATGAAATGAAGTGAACCTAATGAAAATAAAAAAATTATGTAACAGACTGATTAAAAATATAAAAATAGCAGTTGTATCGGATAATCTCAGACAAAAACTTTTATTTTCTTAATGCCGCAATTTCATTAACATCTTTCATAATGACAATAATAAATATTTTTACAAAAGAACATATACTTATGTTTGCAACACTTTTGTTTGCAGTTTTATGTCTTTTAAATATAATACTGTTGTATTTTTCAAAAATACCGTTACGGCTCATGTGCAAGCATTGTCGTTTCTGCCGTTGGGGCGGTGAAGAATTTCTGTTAATAATGCAGTGTAAGCATGATGCAGCTGTTATAGCCGAAAAAAATAAGAAAAAAAGTTGAAAATACGCCTATTGACTATAACGGAAAAACTATACATGCCACAATCAGCGTAGGTGTGTGCATTATCGGAGATATTTCCGGAATTACGGTACATGATGCAATCGAACAGGCTGACAAAGCAATGTATCAATCTAAAAACAGCGGAAAAAACCGAGTTACTGTTAAAACCGTAAATTAATAAATTTATGACTACATACAAAAATGAACGGAGATGCCGTTCATTTTTTTGTTTATTCCGATATTTTGTTTTGCAATCCAATCGCCTTAAGCATTTTGTCATAGCACTTTTCGCATATATCAAAGCTGTCCTGTCTTCCGTCTTTTTCGGAAAAATATCCCCATGTTTTTTCTATTTTATAGTAATCCGCAAAAATGCCGTCATTTATTTTTTCTATTTCTCTGCCGCATGCATCACATATTATTTTTTCGGGAATTTCTTTTACATCAACAACCGATTTTGTTTTTACCATATATACCACTCCCCTTTTGTTTTTCACGACGTAATTATACAATACAAATCATTTTTCGTATACAGGAAGTTTTTATGTTATTAAATGCGTATATCTGATATAATTTTTTTGAGGTGTTAAAAATGAATTTATATGAAAACTGCCGTCTTTGTCCGAGAAATTGTTCGATAGACAGAACCGGCGGAAAAATTGGCTTTTGCGGAGAAAGCTCAACTATAAAAGCGGCTCTTGCCTCTGTACACAACTGGGAAGAGCCTCCGATAAGCGGAACAAAGGGCTCCGGAACAATATTTTTTACCGGTTGTAATCTCAAATGCGTTTTCTGCCAGAACTATTCCATAAGCAGTGAGCATTCCGGAAAGGAAATTTCAGTCGAAAGGCTTTCGGAAATAATGCTTGAACAGCAGGCAAGAGATGTCCATAATATTAATCTTGTTACTGCCGTCCATTTTGTTCCGTCTGTTATAAAAGCCGTTGAAAAAGCCAGACAAAACGGACTTACAATTCCTATTGTGTACAATTCGAGCGGATACGAAAAAGCCGATACAATAAAAATGCTTGAAGGAACAGTGGACATATATTTACCGGATATAAAATATTTTTCTTCCAAGCTTTCGGCAAAATACTCGTCTGCACCGGATTATTTTGAATATGCCTCTGCCGCAGTAAAGGAAATGCACCGTCAATGCGAGAATGTTATATTTGATGAAAACGGAATAATGCAGAAGGGTATTATCATACGTCATCTTATTCTGCCGTCATGCAAAACTGATTCATTTAAAATACTTGATTGGATAAGGGACAATCTCGGAAACGAAACATACGTATCACTTCTCAACCAATATACGCCCGTATACAATGCGGCAAAATACAAGGAAATAAACCGCAGACTTATGTCTATTGAATACACAAGAGTTATTGAACATTTTTTTGAAATAGGACTTAAAAACGGATATATGCAGGAACGCTCATCGGCCAACAGCAGCTATACACCGATTTTTGACTTCAGCGGATTATAAAAATTTCGGTTTGTAACCTTTTGTCCCTTCGATAAATATAATATAGAAAACGAAAAATCCGGAGGGATAATAATTGAAGCCGACAGTCGAAGCAAAAAACATATGCTTTAATTATCACAGTCTTGACGGTGAAACCGAGGCAATAAAGGATTTGTCTTTCACAGTCGAAAAAGGAGAATTTATCAGTATTGTCGGGCCTTCCGGCTGTGGTAATGCTCTTCCTGCCAAAATACAAATGCACCGCAAAAGCGGTGCATTAATTTTGTTAAATCTTTTCGATAGCCTCGGCAATATTATTGAGTGCCGATACATCAAGAAATTCAATTTCACCCTTATCCACACAAGCCGCAAAGTTAGGATCAATTGGAAGCTTTGCATAGTAAGGAATTTCAAATTCGTTAGCCTCTTCCTTAACATGGCTCTTTCCGTAAATCTCATACTTCTTGCCGCAGTCGGGACACTTGAAATATGACATATTTTCAACAAGTCCGATAATAGGAACATTCATCATATGTGCCATTTTTACAGCCTTGCCGACTATCATTGAAACAAGATCCTGAGGTGATGTTACAATAACAATTCCGTCAACCGGAAGTGACTGGAACACAGTAAGAGGAACATCGCCTGTTCCGGGAGGCATATCAACAAACATATAATCAACATTATCCCATACTGTTTCTGTCCAGAACTGCTCAACAGCTCCGGCAATTACAGGGCCTCTCCATACAACCGGATCAGATGCATTTTCAAGAATAAGGTTTGTTGAAATTATATCTATTCCCTTGACGGTTCTCATAGGAATAACACCGTCCTCGGTAGCATAAACTCTTCCGCTTATACCGAATGCCTTAGGGATTGAAGGTCCTGTTATATCGGCATCAAGCACAGCCGCATGGTATCCTCTGTTTGCCATGTTTACAGCAAGCATAGCAGTAACAAGAGATTTGCCTACGCCGCCCTTTCCGCTTACAACACCGATTACCCTTTTAACACTGCTTGCAGCATTAAGAGGTTTTATCATGCTTTCGGCTTTGTTATCTGAACAGCCCGATGAGCAAGAGTCACAATCATGTGAACAACCCATAAAAAACATCTCCTAACAAATAATAATTATCTTTAATTGCATACATATTGATTATAACACATTATCCTATAAAACGTCAAAAATAATCATTGATTTTTTGTATTTTAAAAGGAATAGCTAAATCAACCCTTCTATCAATAATCTGCGGACTTATGCAGCCCGAAAGCGGTGAGCTTAACATAAACACATCATCTCCGGCAGGATATATGCTCCAGAAGGATCATCTTTTCGAATGGCTGAGCATATTCGACAATGCCTGTCTTGGACTGAAAATAAGAAAACAGCTCAATCCCGAATCAATAGAATACGTAAATACGCTTTTTGAAAAATACGGTCTGTCGGATTTCAAAAACCGCCGTCCATCCGAGCTTTCCGGCGGAATGCGTCAAAGAGCCGCATTGATAAGAACTCTTGCGGTAAAGCCTGAACTTCTGTTACTTGACGAGCCGTTTTCCGCACTCGATTATCAGACAAGGCTTTATGTTTCAGACGAAATCGGAGCAATAATAAATAACGAAAAAATAACGGCAATACTTGTTACACACGACATAGCCGAAGCTGTTTCCATGTGCAGCCGTGTATTAGTATTAACAAAACGTCCGGCAAAAATAAAATCTGTCCACAAAATAGAGCTTGATGCCTGTGGAGAAACTCCCATGCAGAAACGAAATTGTCCTAAATTCCATGAATATTTCAATCTTATATGGAAGGAGTTGGACGTACATGTATGACATAAAGGCTCAATCGGCAAAACAGCTTGAGTTTATACGAGCCTATAAAAAAAGGAAATGTATAGTATTATTCTCACGTACGTTTCTGCTTATATTTTTTCTGTTTTTATGGGAATTATGTGCTAAATCAGGCATAATTGATGAATTTATATTCAGTTGTCCGTCCGCTATAATAACCTCGGCAATACAAATGCTTTCAGACGGTTCTCTTTTATATCACATATGGATAACATTATCCGAAACCGTAACAGGCTTTGTTATCGGCACAATAATCGGAACTGCCGCCGCCACACTTCTCTGGTGGAACAAAACCATATCGGATATATTACAGCCTTATCTCGTTGTGCTCAACAGCCTTCCGAAAACGGCACTTGCTCCGATAATAATTGTATGGCTCGGAAACAACACATCTTCGATAATACTGATAGCTTTGCTAACATCGGTAATAATAACCATAATGAGCGTGCTTCAAGGCTTTATCGAAACAGACAGCGACAAAATAAAACTGATACGGATATTCGGCGGAAAAAAGCCGCAAATACTCAAGGAGGTTGTTTTTCCTTCAAACATACCGGTTATATTCAACGCTCTTAAAATAAACATCGGCTTATCTTTTGTCGGCGTTATTGTCGGCGAATTTCTTGTCGGAAAAGCCGGACTCGGATATTTGATTGTATACAGCTCACAGGTTTTCAAGCTCGACCGTGTAATGCTCAGCGTTGCCGTTCTTGCAATAATGGCGGCTGTTATGTACAGAATAATTACCGCCGTTGAAAACAAATTTATATCCAAACATTAAAACAGGAGGCATTTCTGCCTCCTGCAAATTTTTTGTCTTACTGTGCATCAATAACAGTCTTAAGCATATTAACAAGCTCACCCATATCAACATTTGAATCCATATCCATAAGTGTTACCTGAGTATTATCCTTGACAAATTTGACTGTTTTAATTTCATTTACTTCAACTTCATCACTGCCGTAGCTGAATACAACCTTGCCTTCTGCCTCATCAATCTTATCCTGTTCTGTCATTTCGTAATCATCAGGAACAAATTTGTTTGTCCATTCATAAGTATAAATGTCTGTTCCGTCATAATTTTCTTCAAGAACATAATCAACATATTCCGATTCATCATTTTTCTGGTCTGCATCTAAATAAACAGATGCATCGCCAAGCACATATGTTGCGGAAAGGTTCTTTGTTGTTGCTACCTTGTTTCCGCTGTCATCCCAGTGGTCTACATCTCCGACATAGCCTTCCTTAAATGTATATCCGTTATCAAATTTATCAACAATATTTATTTCAATTCCTGCGTCTTTAGCCTGTTCTTCTGTTTTTTCGACAGTATCTTCAACCTCAAACATATTTCTGCCTGAACTCATACTTACAATCTTCCCGGCACCAACGGCAGTAACACTGATTGCTGCTACGGCAGCTACAACAACAGCAAATTTTTTTCCGAATGATTTTTTCATATTAATTTCCTCCTTCTCCGGCAACTGTGCCAATGCGGATTTTACACATTCATGAAATTCTTCCGGACGTTCATCAAATACTTTGTTCCAATCATGCTTCTGCATATATAACACTCCTTACTTAAATTTCATCATCAAGCATTGTTTTAAGAAGCTTTCTTGCCTTATGCAATCGGCTTTTCACCGTACCTTGCGGCAGCTTTAGCATATAAGCTGTTTCTTCAACGCTGTATCCTTCAATATAATACAATACTATTACCGACCTTAGCTTAATCGGGAGCCTGAACACTGCGTCCCTTAGCTCGTTGTCGATCTTTACATCGGAAGGTATGTCTGCGGTATAATCCTCAAAGGATATAACAAAACCGCTTTTCCTTCTGATTTTATAGCATTCGTTTATCAGTATTCGTGTAAGCCACGTTTTAAAAAATTTTTCATTCCGAAGATTATCCAGCTTATCATATGCAGTCAGTATTGCCTGTTGAACTGCGTCCTCACAATCGCTTTCATTTGCAGACAAAGTTCTCGCAACTCGGTACAGTGAGTTTTCGGCTTCCATAACCTGCTGTGTAAATTCCTGTTTGTTCATTTATTTTCTCCTCAATACCTTAGCAAAACTCAAGTACTTTTTTGTTTTACACTTATTAGATGTTTTTAATAGCTGTGCGGTTCATCATTCTAAAAAAATTTTTATAAATAAATTATAAAGGTAAAATTAACCGTTGTAACCCTTTTATGTTTGTCCGCATATTATATACCAACAATAGAAAGAGGAGGCAAAACAAATGGCATGCTATCTTTCCAATCCCAACAGCACCTGCGGATGCAACAATGGCTGTGGCTGTAACAACGGTACAAACAACAGCAATACCAACGGCTGTGGATGCAACAACGGCAATAACAATAACAACACCAACGGCTGTGGATGCAACAACGGCAATAACAATACCAATACCAACAGCTGTGGATGCAATAATGGTGCTAACAACAGCAATACCAATGGCTGCGGATGCAACAATGGTACTAACAACAGCAATACCAACGGCTGTGGATGCAATGGCTGCTGCAACAAATGCTGTTGCTGCAGAAACAATTAAACAATAATTCAAAAACAACAAGATAAAAATGAGCATGACAGTCAACGGCTGTCATGCTCATACTATTTTATATTATACCGAAAATAGAAATAATAACCTCTCTTATGCTTTTCATTTCATATATATTTATTCCTTCCGGCTTTTTTATGTTTCCTTCCGTTTTTGCAATATACACGTTTTTAAAGCCCATTCTTGCCAACTCTCTCAGCCTTGATTCCACTGCCGGAACCTTCTTAAGCTCTCCGGTAAGACCGACATCGGCAATAAATGCAGTGTTATTCGGCACAGGCTTATCGTATATTGAAGAAACAATGCTTATCATAACCGCAAGGTTTATAGACTGCTCTCTCGGCTTAAGTCCTCCGGTTATTTTTATTACCACATTTTTATCATATAAACCTATTCCGCATCTCTGCTCCAATATGGCTATAATCGTATTGAGCTGTTCCTTTCGGAGTGCCTCGCCTGTTCTCAGCGGATACGGCATAAAGGATTTTGACACAAGGCTTTCTATCTCACATATAATCGGTCGTGAGCCTTCTCTTACGACTGTCAGTGCACTTCCTGAAACAGCCTCGTTTTCGGCTCGTTTAGTCATAAAAAATTCACTGGGATTTTCAATGGACACAAGTCCCTTTTCCGTCATTGCGAAAAATCCCATTTCTCCGGTACTTCCGAAACGGTTTTTGGAGGCAATTATGCTTCTCAGCTCGTCCTGTGTATCGCCTTCCATTATAAGCACAGTATCAACAAGATGCTCCAATGCTCTAAGTCCGGCAAGCTCGTCCTGCTTGTTCATCTGCCCTATTATAATTACCGCACGAGGCTTTGAACTGCTCTTTGCAACCCGGACAAGCTCTCCGGCACATTCCATTGTCTGTGTAGGATTTCCTGCTCTTGACGGATAAAACTCCTCCAGTGCAAAGGTCTGTATACTGTCAACAATAATAATATCCGGATTTATTCTTTCTATCTCTCCGAGCACCGTATTCATGCTTGTTGTAGATATAATCCATATATTCTCGTCTATACCGTCAAGTATTCTGTCGGCTCGGCTTTTTATCTGTCCTTCGCTTTCTTCACCGCTGGCATATAAAATATTCAAGCCCTGTTTTGCGGTATTGTTGGCAATTTTCAGTGCAAGAGTAGATTTTCCTCCACCGGGAGGCGATGAAATAATGGAAACGGAATCTCTTACAATACCGCCGCCCATAAGTCGGTCATACTCCGAAATACCTGTTATTATTCGCTCATTTACGTTTGTTTTAACGGATTTAAGACGATTTGCTCCGCCTGTGCTTTCCGGTGCATAATATGTTCTTCCGCCGGACGCCCTTCTTGCGGCAGAAACAGGTCTTTCCGTTTTTTCCTCCAATGTATTCCATTCTCCGCACTGTGGGCATTTTCCCATCCATTTCGGCGTAGAATAACCGCAGGAGGAGCATACATAGCTTTTCTTTTCCTTCATAGCAATATCCTCATATTAAAAAACCGCAGGATTTTCTCCTGCGGCATAATTCAGTTTCAGATCTTCTCTATTTTTACATCAGCAGTATTTTTTCCAAGCTCAACGCTGAAATTGATTTTTCCGGCAATGTTTGATTCCATCTTGCCGACAAGCATATCGTCAACAATAAGCTTGTATTCCTGTTCAGGCTCAAGCTCCATAGTTATCTGAACGTCTTCTGTGCTTTCAATATTAAACTCAATATTTCTTTCGTTCATTGTAAAGTTATGTACTGTTGCTCCGGGAACAGATTCAAAAAGCATTTTTCCGTTCTTTTCGAGCTTTGTAATATCTTTATATGTTTTTACTTTATAGAGATTGCCGCAGACTTCAAAGTCAAGGACCTTTTTCTTTTCATCCATGAGATAGTTTCCAAAGCTGATGCTTCCGTTGTCTTCAAGTCTTATTAACTCTTCTATAACTGCCATTTTATATATCCTCCTATGTAGTGTACCACCCTGATTGTTATGTAATTATAACACAAAAAATCTCTCTTGTATAGAAAAAAGAGGAGGTCTTGCCTCCTCTTTAAGAATTTTGTCGGATTACTTTACAGATATAACCTCATAGCCTGCGTCTGTAACCGCTTTTGAAAGCTCTGCATCGGTAACATCCTTTGAAAGCTCAACATAAGCTGTTTTCTTATCAAGGTCAACCTTAGCCTGTACTCCGTCAATGTCGTTAAGAGCCTTTTCAACTCTGCCTGAACAATGGACACACATCATGCCTTCAATTAACATTTCCTTCTTCATTAAACTCTCTCCTTTGTTTTCTTCGTGTGAAATGCTGTTAATTGGTGTTTCTTCAATATAATCATCTTCATTTATCGAAGGATTATTAGGTTTAAATAATCTTAATCTGAGTGCATTCGAAACAACACATACCGAGCTTAAGCTCATGGCAGCTGCACCGATCATAGGATTTAATTTAATCTGGAAAAGTGGATAAAATACTCCGGCAGCAAGCGGTATGCAAAGTGCATTATAGAAGAATGCCCAGAAAAGATTTTCCTTTACGTTCTTTATAACTGCTCGGCTTAATTTAACCGCTGTAACAGCGTCCATAAGGTCGCTCTTCATAAGAACAATATCTGCCGATTCAATGGCAACGTCTGTACCTGCTCCGATTGCAATACCTACATCTGCTCTTGCAAGAGCCGGAGCGTCGTTGATACCGTCACCGATCATTGCTGTCTTTCCGCCCTTCTGCTGTATTTCTCTTACAACGGACTCTTTATCCTGCGGCATAACCTCCGAAACAACATTTGTTATTCCAAGGCTTCTTGCAACAGCCTCGGCTGTACGTTTATTATCACCCGTAAGCATTACTACGTCAATACCGAGATCTTTAAAGCACTTAACAGCTGAACGGCTTGTCTTTTTCGGAACGTCCTGAACGGCAATTATACCGAGCGGCTTATCCTTTTCTGCGAAATAAAGAACCGTTTTTCCGGCATTTGAAAATTCCTGCTCCTTCTTTTCAAATACCCTTGTGTCAATGCCGTTTTCTGTCATAAGGTATCTGTTTCCGGCAAATACCTTTTCTGAATTAATATCGGCAACAATTCCTCGGCCGGATACAGCCGTAAAGTTTTCAATATCATTGAAGCTTATATTTCTTTTTGTCGCTTCATCAAGAATTGCCGATGCAAGCGGATGCTCGGAAGGCTTTTCTACTGCCGCCGCAAGCTTAAGAAGTGCATTCTCGTCGCCGTCAACGGCAAATATATCTGTAACAACAGGCTTGCCTTCAGTTATTGTACCTGTTTTGTCCATTACTACCGTTTTTATAAGATGAAGTGTTTCAAGTGCCTCTGCCGATTTGATAAGTATTCCGTTTTCCGCACCCTTGCCTGTTCCGACCATTATGGCAACGGGAGTTGCAAGTCCCAATGCACAGGGGCATGAAATAACGAGAACCGATATTGCACAGGAAAGAGCAAATTCAAACTCTGCTCCGCTTATGAGCCATACAATGGCTGTTATGAGTGCAATGGTCATTACAACGGGAACAAATACACCGGCAATTTTATCGGCAAGCTTTGCGATAGGTGCTTTTGATGCACTTGCGTCCTCAACAAGCTTGATAATCTGTGCAAGAGTTGTTTCCGAGCCAGTTTTTTCGGCACGGAATTTGAAATATCCGTTTTTATTGATTGATGCAGCTATTATTTTATCTCCGACAGTTTTTTCAACAGGAATACTTTCGCCGGTAAGTGCCGATTCATCAACCGATGAATTACCTTCAACAATAATACCGTCTGCCGCAATTCTGAAACCCGGCTTAACTACAATTATATCTCCGGGCTTAAGCTCCTCAACAGGAATTTCCTTTTCTTCACCGTCAAGCTCAACAATGGCTGTTTCCGGTGCAAGCTCTGTAAGTCTTGAAATTGCCTCGCTTGTTTTTCTCTTTGAACGTGTTTCAAGGAATTTTCCGAGAGTTATAAGTGTAAGTATCATTACGGCCGATTCAAAATACAAATCCATATGGTACTTAGCAACAACCTCCATATCTCCGGCACCGAGTCCCCAGCTCATTCTGTAAATAGCAAAAATACCATATACTAAAGCTGCCGTCGAGCCGACAGCAATGAGGCTGTCCATATTAGGCGCTCTGTGAAAAAGAGTTTTAAAGCCAACCTGATAATATTTTCTGTTTACATATATTATCGGGAGGCAGAACAAAAACTGCGTAAATGCAAAGGAAACCGCATTGGCATGACCGGTCAGAAGTGCCGGTTCGGGAAATCCAATCATGCTTCCCATCGAAATATACATAAGCGGAATAAGAAAAGCAAAGGAAACAATAAGTCTTGTTTTCATTTCCTTAAGCTCTTCATCGGCAACAGAGCCCTGTTTTTTCTCTGCTTTCATTGAGCCGTCTGCCGGTGATGCACCGTATCCGGCGTCCTCAACAGCTTTTATTATGTCGCTGTCACTTATTTTGCTTTCATCATACTTGACCATCATACTGTTTGTCATAAGGCTGACCGCAACATTATCCTCACCGACAAGCTTTGCAACACTTTTTTCAACATGCGATGAGCAGGACGCACAGGTCATTCCCGTAACATTAAATTTTTTATTCATCATAACACCTGCCTAAAAAAATCAACTTATAATCACCCACTAACTTAGTAGGTCTTTTTGTTGTATTCAATATAGCATTGATTATTATGCCCGTCAATACCCCTATACCGCCTATCAGCATACAAAATAAGTATGATTTTCAGTCTGTTTTTAAGTAAATTACACAATACTCCCCCGTAGTATATAAAAACCTTTGAAATATAGTATATTTTACCCATAATACTTTATTTTATTATTGCATTTTATTGAATATTTGCACATATCCACACCAAAAAGACTTTTTATGCTCGTTTTTGACATTTATTTTTTATATTGATATAAACAAAAAAATCGGCACTTAAACCGATTTCTCAATTTAAGTGCCGATATAATTATTTTATTCTTTTGTGCCTTCGTCAGCGCTTTCAGCCTCATCAGCCTTGTCTGCATTAAACACGAACTTGTCGTCCTTAACACCGACTTTTACGCTGTCGCCGGCTTTGATTTCATTTCTGAGGAACTCTTCCGCAAATTCATCTTCAATCTTAGACTGGATTTCTCGTCTTAAAGGTCTTGCACCGTAAGCCGGATCAAATCCTTCTTTGGCAAGAAGTGAAATTGCTTCATCGGTAAACTCAATGTGTATATCCATATTTTCTTTAACTCTCTTAACAATTTCCTTAGTCATGAGAGCTACAATCTTTTTAACATTCTCTTCATCAAGAGGATGGAAAACGATTATATCATCAATACGGTTGATAAACTCGGGCTTAAAGAGATGTTTGATTTCCTCCATAACCGTATCCTTCATTGCCTGATATGATTTTTCATCACTACTGTCGGCAACAAATCCAAGCTTCTTGGGAGCAATGATGCTCTTAGCTCCGGCATTTGATGTCATGATGATTACAGTATTTTTGAAGTCTACCTTTCTGCCCTGTCCGTCTGTAATGTGACCATCATCAAGAATCTGGAGCATTACATTAAATACATCGGGTGATGCTTTTTCGATTTCATCGAAAAGAACAACGCTGTAAGGTTTTCTTCTTATTTTTTCTGTAAGCTAGCCGCCTTCTTCGTATCCTACATATCCCGGAGGCGAACCTATCATTTTAGACACCGTATGCTTCTCCATGTATTCGGACATATCAATTCTGACCATAGCGTTTTCATCGCCGAACAATGCTTCCGCAAGGGCTTTGGAAAGCTCTGTTTTACCTACACCAGTAGGTCCGAGGAACAGGAATGAACCGATAGGACGTTTAGGATCCTTAAGTCCGACTCTGCCTCGTCTGATTGCTTTGGCAACTGCCGATACAGCCTCATCCTGACCGATTACACGTTCATGGAGTATTTTTTCAAGGTTGATAAGTCTTTCGCTTTCCTCCTGTTTTAATGACTGAACCGGTACACCTGTCCAGCTTGAAACAACGGCTGCGATTTCGTCTTCAGTAACAACCTGTTTTGTTTTTGTATTTTCTGTATCCCATTCTTTCTTTGCATCATCAAGCTTTTTCTTAAGCTCTGTCTGCTCTTTTTTAACCTTTGCAGCCTTTTCAAACTCTTCGGTCTTGATAGCCTCTTCCTTCTCTTTTTCAAGAGCGGTAATCTTGTCTTCAAGCTCCTTAACATTTGAAGGTGCTGTATATGTCTGGAGTCTTACCTTTGAAGCTGCCTCATCCATAAGGTCGATGGCCTTATCGGGAAGGAATCTGTCTGTAATATATCTTGATGACATCTTTACAGCCGCCTCAATGGCTTCGTCCGTAATTTTTACATTATGATGAGCCTCATATTTGTCACGAAGTCCTTTAAGCATAAGAATAGCTTCTTCTTCATTTGGCTCATTAACCATTACCTGCTGGAAACGTCTTTCAAGTGCCGCATCTTTTTCGATATACTTTCTGTATTCTTCGATAGTTGTTGCACCGATTAACTGGAGCTCGCCTCTCGCAAGTGAAGGTTTAAGAATATTAGATGCGTCTATTGCACCTTCGGCACCGCCGGCACCGATAATTGTATGGATTTCATCAATGAAAAGTACAACATTGCCTGCCGCCTTAACCTCATCGATTACTTTCTTGATTCTTTCCTCAAATTCACCTCTGTATTTTGAACCGGCAATCATTGAAGAAAGGTCAAGTGAAACAATTCTCTTATCCTTAAGTGTTGAAGGTACGTTGCCTTCGTAAATCTGCTGTGCAAGACCTTCAATAATGGCTGATTTGCCGACGCCGGGATCACCGACAAGACAAGGATTGTTCTTTGTTCTTCGGCTTAATATCTGGATAACACGTTCGATTTCCTTATCACGACCGATGATAGGGTCGAATTTGCTTTCAGATGCCATTTTTGTAAAGTCACGGCTGTATTTATCGAGAGTAGGTGTTCCGCTCTTGCTGTCGCCGTTTGCACCTGTACTGCCTGTTGAATCCTCACCGACCATAGACATAATATCTTCATAGAGCTTCTGTCCGTTTACGCCGAGTGATGCAAGAATTCTGACTGCGATTGAATCGTTTTCCTGAATAAGTGCAAGAAGGATATGTTCTGTACCAACATAGCCGGTACCCATTTTAATAGCTTCCTGAACACTCATATCAATGACTCTTTTTGATCTCGGTGTATAATCCTGAGGATAATATCCTCCACCGTTATTAAGACCAACAAGTTCATCTATTTTTTCAGTAATGGCGTCCTCAGTAATACCCTGAGCTTCGATAGCTTTAGAGGCTACACTGTCTTTTACTCCCACAAGACCAAGCAGAAGATGTTCTGTGCCGACATAGTTGTGGCCGAGATGAACTGCGTACTGCTGTGCCTTTCTGATTGCTTCTTTTGCTTTTTCTGTAAAGTTACCCTGCATATCTGTCAACTCCTTTATGCTGTAATATATATGTTAAATACTTATTTAAGTATCTTTCTGATATAATCGGCTCTGGCTTTATCCCTTTCTGTGGGAGTCATGTCCTTGCCGTTTGTTGTCTGTATTATTGCCGGCTGAATATTTATCATCAGCTCAACAGGCTTTATGCTTATATCCGGCATAGGCTCAACGCCCATGTTCTTTGCCTCCATAAGGTTGGAAAGCATCTGCATTGCCTCCTTTGCCGAAATCTTTCTTGCTGTCTTAAGTATGCCGTATGAACGCCATACCTTATCTTCAACATCGTCTTTAGCTCTTGCATAAGCATTTTTCTCAAGCTCCTGTTCACGCTGAACGATAGTTGAAACAACCTTTTTAAGATTTTCGATTATTTCTCTCTCGCTCTGTCCCAGTGTTACCTGATTTGAAACCTGATAAATACTGCCCATTGCTTCCGAGCCTTCTCCGTATATACCTCTTACGGTTATACCGAATTTCGATATTGCCTGTGTAAGACTTCTTATCTGTCCGGTTATTTCAAGCTGAGGAAGGTGCATCATATAAGATGCTCTCAAGCCTGTACCTACGTTTGTAGGACAGCTTGTAAGGTATCCGAACTTTTCGCTGAAAGCGTATTCAACGCTTTCTTCGATAAGGTTATCTATTTTATCGGCTGTGTCATAGGCTTCGTCTATATTGTCACCTGCCGCTATTGCCTGTATTCTTATATGATCCTCTTCGTTAAGCATAATGCTTATTGTTTCATCATCCTTAACAAGAACTCCGCAGGGCTTATTGTTTCTCATAAGCTCTGGGCTTATGATATGTCTTTCCACCATGCTGAATTTTTCGTTTTCATCAAGCTTGTTTATAGGAATATATTTAAACTGTTCACCGAATACCGTTCTGCTTCCAAGTATCGAATTCTTAACCTCTTCTATCATTTTTTCGGCATCTTCGGCACTCAGTTTATTATAGAAGTTATATTTCTTTAAATTTCTTGCAAGTCTTACTCTGCTTGAAATTATTATGCCGTTATTGCTTTTTTCTTCCTCATACCATTTACTCATGCTTGTCATCTCCTTCAAGAGATTTTATTCTGTCTCTGAGAACAGCCGCCTGCTCATATTCCTCTTTGGCTATGGCGTCAACCAGTTTTCTCTTAAGCTCTTCAAGCTCATGCTTCTTCAGCATAGGGCCGCCGTTTCTCTTCGGCACCTTGCCCTTATGCTCGTTGTCGCCATGAATACTTTTAAGCGAACCGGCTATATAAGGTTCAAAGGCATCAAAGCAGGAAGCACATCCGAATTTGCCGCTTCTTCTGAACTGATCGTAGGTCATGCCGCAAACCGGACATTTAAGGCCGCCGGATTTATAGTGGCTTGAATACTCATCGGGCTTTGAGCCCGTTCCGTAGTTAAGAAGATTCTGGAATATATCCTGAAATGAAATCGGGCTTTCATAGCTGCCCTCATTGGCACAATGCTCACAATAATAATGTTCTGTTTTTTCTCCATTTATAACTTGAACCGTATGAACGGTTGCTTCTCTTTTATGACATTTTTCACAAAGCATAATATCCGCCTCCCTGTTTAGGTTATTCCTCCCAGCCGGTTATTATTTCTTTTGGCCTATGAGGTATGCTTTTTGTTTTTTTGTTAGCCACTCAAGTTGATGAGTGCTAATCGATGTTCAAAATAAAAAACCTTTATTAAGGTTTCTTACTTCTTTTTCTATTTGTTTGTTATTATAGCACATAATTTTTTAAATGCAAGTACTTTTTTAAAATTTTTTAAAAAAATTATGTAAACTTTATTTTTGATGCTAAAACAGGTCAAAAGGAGTACTGTTGGGAGCCTTTTCAAACACCGATTCCGTCTTTTCTCCGGGCTTTACAACAGTAAGCCTGTAAGCATAAAGTGCTGTATTTACGCCATAAAAGCCTCTTTTGAATTTAGGATTGTATTTTGTATCTCCCCAAAGCGGTGTTCCGGCATTGGCAAACTGCACTCTTATCTGGTGATGTCTGCCCGTATGAAGATTTATGTAAACTAAAGACAGCTTTCCGAATTTTTCTGTGTCCACTGTTTTTATCAGTCTGTAATCCAGAACAGCCTCTTTTGCATTCTTATTTACCTTGCCGTTTACGACCTCTGAAATGTTTAATCTTTGATTTTTCACAAGCCAGTTTCTCAATTCTCCGCTTTCGTTTTTCGGTACACCACAGCATACCGCCATGTATTCCTTGCCGAGCTTTCCGTCAAGAACCTGCTTTCCGAGATAGGACGCTGTTTTTTCATTAAGGGCAAAAACCATAAGTCCGCCGACAGGTCTGTCTAACCTATGCACAAGCCATACCTTATTATATTTTTTCTCAAGCAGCGTGAGAATGTCTGTATCGCCTGTTTTGTCCGGCTGTGACGGCATTCCGGCAGGCTTTTCCGCAACAACCAAATTTTTATCTTCATATATAATGTTAATTTCCATATTGACCTCATTTATTTTTTATAACTGCAAAACCGTATTTTCCTATGTGTATATCCAAATATCCGTTATCAGCGGCATAATCTTTTTCCGCAACATCAAATTTTCCGTCTGAGCCTTCCATTAATGACACAAAGCCGTTTTTGCTTTCCGCACAGGCAAGCCACACCGGAACATGAACAAGCATTTCATTATCAGTATTGTTAAAAACCGCAATTACGCATTTCTTATCCGTAAATCTTGCAACGGACACCGTTCCGTAATCAGAATGTATAAATCTGCATGAGCCGTCTGTAAATACGCTATGATTTTTTCTTATATCAACAAGCCTTCTATAAAAATCAAGCATATACAGATTTTCTTTGTCCCATGGATAGGTTCTTCTGTTATCGGGATCTGTCCAGCCGACAACACCGACCTCTTCTCCGTAATATATTGTAGGCATCCCTACCCATACAAACTGGAAAACAGCCGCTTCAAACATTCTTCCGATATTAATGCCTTCTCCTGCCGCCTCCGCACCGAGAGATGTAAGTCTTCCAACCTTGCTGTTCGTTCTTGTAAGAAATCTGGAATGGTCATGGTTGGACAGCTCATTCATGCTTATATTCATTGCATGAGAACCGTATTTAAGGTAGTTATGAGTCATGGCACTTTCAAAGCTTTTGCCGTTTGAAATAAGCTCGCCGTTATAGCTATCGCTATGCTTTTCCATTCCTGTGAAAAACCACGAAACCGGCTCCATAAAAGCATCATAGTTCATTATTGTGTCCCATTCGTCACCTTTGAGCCAATCATAAGCATCGCCGTAATGCTCGGCTATTATGACCACATTCGGCGAAACTTCCTTAACCCGTTTACGGAAATCCTTCCAGAATTTATGATTAAATTCCGCACTTCCGCCTAAATCTGCCGCAACGTCCATTCTCCAGCCGTCTGCATTAAATGGCGGTTTGAGCCACCTTTCGCCGATTTTCATTATATATTCATAAAGCTCCGGCGAATTTTCATAATTCAGTTTAGGGTGGTTGTAATGTCCCCACCAGCCTTCATATTCGCCGTTTTCGTTCCATACAAAATAATCTCTGTACGGACTGTCGGAATTTTTATAGGCTCCTTTGGCACCGGTCAGCTTTTCATATATTTCTTCTCTGTCGAGCCATTTATGAAATGCTCCGCAATGGTTGAAAACGCCGTCTATTATAACCTTTATGCCCATACTGTGAGCCTTTTCGATAAGCTCGGCAAAAAGCTTGTCGCTTTCGGTAATATTTTCTTCGGAAATTGTACGGACTGCATATTTATCCTCTTCACTGTCCTTGACTATTTTTCCGAAATGCGGATCGATATGTTCATAATCCTGAATATCATATTTATGATTGCTCGGAGAAACGAAAAGCGGATTGAAATAAATCATTGTTATTCCAAGCTCCTTAAGATAGTCCAACTTATCTATAACGCCCTGCAAATCACCGCCGTAAAAATTAAATACATCGCTCTCCTCGGGTGTTTTGCTCCAATCCGAAATGTGCTTTACGCTGTGTCCGAGATATTCATATTCGCCGTCAACAACATCATTGCTTATATCTCCGTTACAGAAACGGTCAACAAATATCTGATAGCCTACCGCACTTTTCGCCCATGCCGGAGTTTTATAATCTCTTTTTATCTCGAAACCGCCGTCTGTATTAAGGGACTGCATAAGGCCGTATTTATTGTAATAAACAATTTTATCACCGTTTTTTATTTTAAATGAATACCGTCTGTTTTCGCTTTCCGGAGCAAATAAATAAAAATAAAAATCATATATACCGATATTTTTTTCAAAGAGCATCTCATATTCCGCACCATCGGAAACCACAGCAATATAGTCTGCCTCTCCCGAACCGATTCTGATTCTTACTTTAACTTCATCATCAAAATCCGGCTCAAAGGGCTGTATGTAATTTTCGGATTCATCACTGTATACAGCCTGTAAGTTTATCGAATTTTTATATATTTCAGTATTTAATAATATCTGTTCACTTATTCTCATATATATCCCCGTAAAATAGATTATCAATATTCTGTACACATATTAAATATATTACATCACAAATGCAATAAAAACTTAAAAGCGGCATAAAAGCCGCTCATAAATTTTAAACAAGTCGAAAACTTGTTTTCGACTTAATCGTTTAACTGCTGTAATCCTCTATTATTCTTCCGAGCCTGTCCCTTCCTTCAACGTATATTCCATCATTCAGCATAACCTGTCTGTCGTGGTCAAGTCCGGCAACCGGAATATCCGTTGTCATATATATTCCGTCCTCTTCGTTTTCATAAAACACAGCGACACAGCCGTCATATACTCCGACAACATATCTTTCTTCGTCCTTCGAGCCGATTATTTTTCTTAGAAGAACGCTGTCCGGCGAAAACTCGATAACCTGCCAGTCGGAATAATAATCCTTAACATCTGTCATAGCCTTTCCGACAAGCTCATCGGGACACATACCTTCCATGCTGTCCGTTGTGTCGGTTATTTCATTATAAAATTCATAGGTAAACACAGCATTTTTGTGTAAGCCGTCAGAAACCGTTGTTTCCACATTTTCTTCCGTATTTTCTTTATCCAAAACAACAGCATTATTTTCATCGGTATTAACAGCAGTATTTTTTTCAACAATTCCGCTCAAGCCTATCATTGCACCGACAGCCGCAACAACAATAATAACAACCGATGTAATCACACCTGCCGCAAATCCACGCAGACGATACATAAAACCACCTCTTACGCAGATTATTGTCTTATACTTCAAAAATTATGCAATTCTCGAATATGCAAGTGAAATAATAATTGCCGCAACCGATATTCCTATCGAAACAGTCATATATCCCATAAGCACAGCCATAACGGCAACAATGCCGAATATCATCAAAATCATGCCGCATTTGGAATAAATACCGGCTTTTTTATCATTATTCTTTACCTCAAATATTCTTCCGATAACATCTGACTCCGTAAGCTCACCGAAGTATGAACCGAAAGCCGCAATAATTGCACCGACAAATGCCGTAATGCTTGCATAAAGATGATTTATTCCGATAACACCGGAATATGTCATAGTTGTGCATACAGCACCAATAACAGGCATTGACCATTTCAGAAACAGCTTCATAGCCGGCGGATACTGGTCCGCAAGGTCGCTTTTTTCCGCTTTATAATGAAAGAAAGCATTCATCAGCAGAAAGAATATCGGCATTCCGAAAACGGCGAACCATCTCGGTGCATAATTGCTTACGGTTCCGTCATTTGCCCATTGAACCGGCAGCATCTCCGGAAGCTTTCCGAGCATTATAACTCCGGCAATAAGCGGAAGTATGCACACAACGCTTGTTATTATAAGCGATTTCTTTTTATTCATATTAATATCCTCCCAATTAATCCTCATCATTAAAGCAGGTATACATATATTCCGGCACACCTATTCTTTCACCGCTTAAATATCGTATTACCGCATCATTTACTTCGCCGACAACACCGGGTATAAGCTCTATATGAGCCTCTCTTATGGCTTTTCTTGTACGACTGCCTATATCGTTGCATATAAGCACACTCACATTATATTCCGCAAGAAGGCTTGCAACTGCCTCCGGCTTTTTTATAAATGAATATCTTTTTTCGATATTGACAACTCTCTCGTCCTCAACCTCAAAAATCGTAAACTGTCTGCTGTTTGCACAGCTTTTATATATATCGCCCTTATGGGACGGCACAGCTATTCTCATATAACCACTTCCAAATAATATTCTTATTCGTCCATTGTATCATTTTTTGTTTTTTTTCTCAAATTATATTCAAAAAAGAATTAAAAAGATGTAATATTATTTCTGAAATACGAAAAACTAAGTCAGGAGGTTTTTGAATATGGATGAAAGAATTAAAAAACTTGCATATAATCTTGTAAACTACTCTTGCCGTGTGCAGAAAGGCGAAAAGGTTTTAATAAGCTGCAACGGAGTCCACCCACTTCCGCTTGTTAAACAGCTCATAAAGGAAATATACGCCGCCGGAGGTCTTGCCTTTGTTGACTTCACAACAAACTCTCTGGATCGTGAACTGCTTTTGGGTGCAACCGAGGAACAGCTCAAAATTCTTGCCGAAAACGAAGCCGCAAAAATGCGTCAGATGGACTGCTATATCGGCGTAAGAGGAGAAGACAATCTTGCCGAAATGAGCGATGTTCCGGAGGATAAGCTTGCTCTTTATGACAAGCTTTATATGAATCCCGTTCATCACGAAATAAGAGTACCTCATACAAAATGGGTTGTGCTCCGTTATCCCGCTCCGTCAATGGCACAGAGTGCACATCAGAGCCTTGAGGCCTTTGAGGATTATTATTTCAATGTATGCAATCTTGATTACAGCAAAATGTCAAAGGCAATGGACTCTCTTGTCAAACTTATGAACAAAACCGATAAGGTCAGACTTACGGCCAAAAATACAGACATTACCTTCTCAATTAAGGATATTCCGGCTATCAAATGCGACGGTGCATGCAACATTCCCGACGGTGAAGTTTATACCGCACCTGTCAGAGATTCCGTAAACGGCACAATAACCTACAACACGCCTTCGGAATATAACAGCTTTACATTTGAAAACGTGAGCCTTACATTTGAAAACGGCAAAATAGTAAAATGTACCGCAAACAACAACGAAAAGGTTGAGGCTGTTTTCAACATTGACGAAGGCGCAAGATATGTCGGTGAATTTGCCATTGGTGTAAATCCCTATATAACAAAGCCAATGAACAATATTCTTTTCGACGAAAAAATAATGGGAAGCATACATTTCACACCGGGCAACTGCTATGATGATGCCTATAACGGAAACAAATCCGCAATCCACTGGGATCTGGTGCTTATACAGACACCGGAATACGGCGGCGGAGAAATTTATTTCGATGACGTTCTCATAAGAAAGGACGGACGCTTTGTTCTTCCCGAGCTTGAAGTTCTTAATCCCGAAAATCTAATGTAAACACTAATTATTGCCGACAGTTTCCGCTGTCGGCAGTTTTATTTTCGCTCAATACGCATTTTTATCAATATTTACTTTATTTTTCACCATAAAACGGATATAATAGTTTTATATGCACTATTATATAAACTATTAGGAGGAATCTATAATGGCAGAGAAATTCTACATAACTACGCCAATTTATTATCCCAGCGATAAGCTTCACATCGGACATTCCTATTGCACAGTTGCTACTGATGCAATGGCTCGTTATAAAAGACTCAGAGGCTATGATGTAATGTTTCTTACAGGAACAGACGAGCATGGCCAGAAAATCGAACGTATTGCCGATGCTCTCGGAGTAACACCTCAGCAGTATGTTGATAAAATCGTTGCCGGAGTAAAAGAGCTTTGGGCAAGCCTTGATATATCTTATGATAAATTCATCCGTACAACAGACGATTATCATGTAAAGGCTGTTCAGAAGATTTTCAAACAGCTTTATGACCAGGGCGATATTTATAAGAGCGAATACGAAGGCTGGTACTGTACACCCTGTGAATCATTCTACACAGACGTTCAGCTTGTAGACGGAAAATGTCCCGACTGTGGTCGTGATGTTGAAAGACTTAAAGAGGAAAGCTATTTCTTCAGACTTTCAAAATATCAGGACAGACTTATCAAATATATCGAAGAACATCCCGATTTCATTCAACCTCAGACAAGACAGAACGAAATGATTAACAACTTCCTTAAGCCCGGTCTTGAGGACTTATGTGTAAGCCGTACAACCTTCAACTGGGGCATTCCCGTAACATTCGATGACAAGCACGTTATCTATGTATGGGTTGACGCACTTACAAACTATATTACTGCTCTCGGTTACGGTTCTGATGACGACAGCAATTATAAAAAATACTGGCCTGCCGATATTCATGTAGTAGGAAAGGAAATCGTGCGTTTCCATACTATCATTTGGCCTGCTATACTTATGGCACTCGACCTTCCTCTTCCCAAGAAGGTATTCGGTCATGGCTGGCTCATAATAGATGGCGGAAAAATGTCCAAATCAAAGGGCAACGTTGTTGATCCCAAGGTACTTGTTGACAGATACGGTCTTGATGCAATCCGTTATTTCCTTCTTAGGGAAATTGCTTTCGGACAGGACGGAAACTTCACAAACGAGGCTCTTATCCAGAGAATCAACTCAGACCTTGCCAATGACCTCGGAAACCTTGTTTCAAGAACAGCCGGCATGATTGAAAAATATTTCGGCGGACAGCTTCCCGTTGAAAGAGAAGAAACAGAATTCGACGCATCTCTTAAGGAAACAGCAAAGGCAGTAACAGAAAAGGTTGACGGTCTTCTTGACAACATGCTTTTCTCCGATGCACTTGCTGAAATCTGGACACTTATCAGACGTGCAAATAAATACGTTGACGAAACACAGCCCTGGATACTTGCAAAGGACGAGGCTTCAAAGGCTAAACTTGCAAACTCACTTTACAATCTTGCCGAAGCAATCAGAATCGTTTCAATACTCATTCAGCCGTTTATGACAAAGGCTCCTGCTCTCATCTGGGAACAGATCGGTATTAAAGACGACGCAATCAAGACTTGGGACAGTGCAAAGGAATGGGGACTTCTTCCTGCCGATGTACAGGTTAAAAAAGGTCCTGCCATCTTCCCCAGAATTGATATGAAAAAAGAGCTTGAAGAGCTTGAAGCTGCTATGAAAAAGGCACAGGAATCATCGGTTGCAAACCAGACAAAGAAAGCCGAAGAGGCTAAAAAAGCACAGGCTGAGAGAAAAGAAGAAGAACCTGTACAGGAAATCACTATTGATGACTTCGACAAAATCAAACTCAAGGTCGGAACAGTTATCGCATCCGAAAAAATGAAAGGCTCCAAAAAGCTTCTCAAAAATCAGATTAAAATAGGAAACGAAACAAGACAGATTCTTTCCGGTATTTCTCCCGATTATACTCCCGAAGAAATGGTAGGAAAGAAAGTTATCGTTCTCACAAACCTTCCTCCCAGAAAAATGATGGGCGAAATGAGCTACGGTATGATTCTTGTGGCAGAAGACGAAAACGGACAGCTTGCCCTTGCATCTGTTGACAAAACAGACTTTGCGGACGGCTCCGAATTAAGCTAAAATAAAACTGACATACACAACAATAACCGGAGTGTTCATCACTTCGGTTATTTAATATTAAGGAGATTTTTATTATGTATTTTGAATCACACGCACATTATGATGATGAACGCTTTGATGAGGACAGGGACACCCTTCTTGCATCTTTTCCGGCAGAAGGCATAGAAACCGTTGTAAATGCCTCTTCGGATATAAAGTCCTCAAAGGCATCAATAGCTTTAAGCGAAAAATATCCGTTTTTCTATGCGGCAGTCGGCGTACATCCACATGAGGTAGAGAACATAACAGAGGCTGATATTGACGAACTCAGAGAGCTTTCAAAGCACCCTAAGGTTGTTGCGATAGGCGAAATAGGTCTTGATTATTATTACGACCTTTCTCCGAGAGATTTACAGCGTCATTGGTTTAAAAGACAGCTTGAGCTTGCCGACGAGCTCAAAATGCCTGTAATAATCCATTCCAGAGATGCCGCACAGGAGTGCTTTGATATTATCAAAAACAGCAATGTACGAAACGGCGTTATCCATTGTTACAGCGGAAGTGCCGAAATGGCAGAGGAATATATCAAAATGGGATTTTATATAGGCGTAGGCGGTTCGCTAACATTCAAAAACAACAAAAAAGGTGTTGAAACGGTTGAACGCATTCCGATAGAAAAAATTCTTATAGAAACCGATTCGCCCTATCTTGCACCTGTTCCATATAGAGGCAAAAGAAACGATTCCCGATTTTTGAAATATGTTGTAGAAAGAATAAGTCAGATTAAAAATATTCCCGAAAATGATATATGCAACATAACCAAAAATAACGCCCAGAATCTGTTTATAAAATAATTGTTGCATATTTGTTACATTTATGTTAATATAATATTCGTGTATAGTTAAGAAAATCGAAACAACTTTGATTTTCATATGGTTCATCGCCAAAAAATTTTTCATGCAAACGCATTAATCAAGGAGTGTTAGTCAGTAACAAACCACCGACAAGGCTTATTTTTTTATAGGCTTTGCGGCTGGCGGCAGTCATCCTTGGCTGCTGATTTAACCGGTATGCCCTTTATTGTTTTAATCGGGTATGCCAATTAAAGGAGGAAGCTATGACAAAACGACTTAGAGTAATTGCTATCGTGATTGGGTTATTGGCAATGCTGAGCGGAAGTGTATCCGCTTATAGTAAAGAAAATTTAAGTGTAACAATTATTGAAGGAAAGAATGAATTTTCAACTAACTTAACTGAACCAATTACAGTTAAACAACTTCTTGAACTTCAGGGCATTACTGTTTCTGAAGATGATGAACTTAACTATGCGCTTGATTATACGGTACAGAGCGGAGATACGGTCAAAATAAAGCATTCTATACCGGTTATAATCGAGTACGATGATATTCCCCGTATGGTACGCACCACTTCCCTTACCGTCGGAGAACTTCTCGACAGCGTAGCAGGTGATTACGAAGAGCGTGAGTATTACCTTGCAAAAGATTTATCCAGAGACGACCTTCTCAAAAAAGGAATGATAATCAAATTATCATCAACAATGACAAAAAAGGTCACAACTTATGAAAAAGTTGAGAAATCAGTAGAATACAGAGAAACAAATGCAATCGCAAAGGGTACGGAACGAGTTGCCGTTGAAGGCAGTGACGGTCTGGTCAAAATTATCAGTGAGGAAACCTATGTCGGAGGCGAGCTTACCGATACAGTCGAAATCAGCCGTGAAATTGTTACCGAACCCGTAAATACAGTCATTGAAAAAGGAACCGCAACAATGGTATCAACTCCGGTAGGCGATTTTGAATATACCAAAAAAATCGATATGGTTGCCACCGGATATACACAGTATGATGAAGGCTGTAACGCTTATACGGCTACCGGTGCTTTAGCCGTCAGAGGTGTTGTTGCCGTTGATCCATCTGTTATTCCTCTCGGAACAAAGCTTTATATTCCGGGCTATGGTGTTGCCAGTGCACAGGACACAGGCGGAGCCATTAAGGAAAACAGAATAGACCTTTGCTATAATTCACTTGACGAGGCTTTTGCCTGGGGCAGAAGATCCGTTACAGTTTACATTCTTCAATAATACAATCACAATCACCGCCCGTTAAACGGGCGGTTTTTCTGTGCCATAAAATAAATGATAATTATTATCAATTACCTATTGCATTCTCAAACAATATGTAGTATTATTATCTTAACAAACAGCTATATCTTGAGTCAGGAGGAATATATAATGTTAGATGTCACAGTATTAAACGGAACTATGGAACAGAAGGAAATCGATGAATATGTTAAATTCATTGAAAAGGAAAATCCCGAAAGAAAGCTTGAAACACTTGAGCTTACAATCGACGGCGATTTTGTTGATATGAAATACACATTCAAGCCCGTTAAATTTGACCGTATCCGCCGTATAACAGGCTATCTTGTAGGAACAATGGACAGATGGAACGATGCAAAAACAGCCGAAGAGCATGACCGTGTAAAGCATTCTCTTGAACTCAGCTAAATATATTTTTATTAAAACCATGGGACTTTGTCCCATACCCTACCACCCTTTAAAAAGGTTTGACCTAAATTCTATCTAAAATCATTTTATCAAATGATTTTAGGACTATGCTTTTTAAAGTTATACTTAAAAAATATAAGTTTATCAAACTTAAAAAACTCCTGAAATCGAAACGATTTCAGGAGTTTTTGCGTCTTTATTCAACTGTAACACTCTTAGCAAGGTTTCTCGGTTTATCAATATCAGTTCCGAGATTTAATGCTACATAATATGCAAAAAGCTGGTTAGGTATATTTGCAAGCACCGGTGCAAGTATATCCAATGTCTTAGGTATATAGAATATATCATCGGCAACCTCTGAATTAATCATCTTATTGCCTTCCATTGTTATAACTATTGTCTTCGCGCCTCTTGCTCTTACCTCTTTAATATTGCTTATTGTCTTTTCAATAATATCGTTCTGTGTCGCAATGGCAATAACAAGCGAATTATCATCAATCATTGCTATCGGGCCATGTTTAAGCTCTCCTGCGGCATATGCCTCGCTATGGAGATATGCAATCTCTTTCAGCTTAAGTGAGCCTTCCTGTGATACCATATAATCAAGACCTCTGCCTATATAGAAAACATTGTGTACGTCTTTATATTTAGCGGCAAGTCTCTTTTCTTCGTTTTCCTTCTGAAGAATGTACTCAATCTTTGAAGGAAGCTGATACATTTCGTCCCTAATCTCTTCAAATTCCTTTTCGGAAATTTTTCCGAGTGTAAGTGCAATATGTGCCGTAAGTATATACATTGCGGCAACCTGTGCGGAATATGCCTTTGTTGATGCAACGGCAATTTCCGGTCCGGCAAGAATATAAAATACATCATCAGCTTCACGGGCAATCGAGCTGCCGACAGCATTAACTATCGCAAGAACTCTTGCATTGTGTTTCTTTGCTATTCTGAGCGCCTCAAGTGTATCAGCGGTTTCACCCGACTGTGAAACAACAATAAGAAGTGTTCTTTCGTCAAGAATAGGATCCTTGTATCTGAATTCACTTGCTACATCACTTACAACAGGAATACGGCATATCTTTTCGATAAGATATTTTCCTACAAGACCGGCATAATAAGCTGTTCCGCAAGCAACAATATATATTCTGTCTATATTATCAAGCTCTTCTTTTCCAAGCTTAATATCGTCGAGGTCAACAAAATTTTTGTCCTCAGGCATTCTCTTAAGTATTGTTTCTCTTACTATTCTCGGCTGTTCATGTATTTCCTTAAGCATGAAATGAGCAAAGCCGTTCTTTTCGGCAGCCTCAATATCCCATGTTACATGGAAAATATCTCTGTGAACAGGCTGTCTGTCCTTATTATAAATATCAACAGTATTTTCTGTGATTACTGCAATCTCATTGTCTTCAAGGAAATAAACCTCTCTTGTATGATGAAGAATTGCAGGAATATCGCTCGCAATAAAGTTTTCGCCTTCGCCCTTACCGATTATAAGAGGTGCGCCCTTTCTTACGGCAATAAGCTTTCCGGGCTCATCTCTGCATATAATACCAAAAGCATAAGCACCTTCAATTCTGTCAACAGCACTGAAAACAGCGTCTTCAAAGCTCATACCGTTTTTATAGTTATCATCAATAAGATAAGTAACTGTTTCGGTATCTGTTTCGGATTTAAAGTTATAGCCCTTTGCAAGAAGCTCTTCCTTTATCTCCATGTAGTTTTCGATTATACCGTTGTGTACAACACCGATTATATTATCGTCGCTGACATGCGGATGTGCATTAACATCGGAAGGTGCTCCGTGTGTTGCCCATCTTGTGTGTCCTATGCCGAGTGTTCCCGTAATAGGATTTTCTTCATAAAGCTTTTTAAGGTTTTCAAGTCTGCCCTTTGCTTTAAGAAAGTTAATATTAACTCCGTCATGTACAGCAATACCTGCTGAATCATATCCTCTGTATTCAAGCTTTTCAAGCCCGTTTAACAAAATAGACGGTGCCTGATTTTTACCAACATATCCGACAATACCGCACATAATAAGTTCCTCCTTTGATGTCAATACGGATTACTGAAGATTTTTTTCGATTATTGCAGCAAGCTCTTCCGCATCATGCTGCATCTGTTCTATATCTGTACCTTCTATCATAACCCTTACAAGAGGCTCTGTACCGCTCGGACGGATAAGAACTCGTCCGTCGCCTTCAAACTTCTTCTCAAGTGAATGAACGGCAGCACTTACCTCTTCATTATCCATATAAGTATTTTTATATTCGTTCTTTATTTTTGCATTAACAAGTACCTGCGGATAAACGTCCATAACCTTAGCAAGCTCGCTTGCTTTAACGCCTTTCACCTTAAGTACCGTAAGCATCTGAATGGCTGTGATTATTCCGTCACCGGTAGTATTATATTCATGGAATATAATATGTCCGGACTGTTCACCGCCGAGACAATATCCGCCTTCAAGCATTTTTTCGATAACATATCTGTCGCCGACGTTTGCCTGCTCGATATTTATGCCGTGTTTTTTGCCCATTACGGATAATCCCATATTGCTCATTACGGTTCCTACAACGGTATCTCCGCTGAGCTTTCCGTTTTCCTTGAGATAAAGGCCGCATATAGCAAGTATTTTATCTCCGTCAATAAGCTCTCCGTTTTCATCAACGGCAAGACATCTGTCTGCATCGCCGTCAAAAGCAAAGCCTATATCCGCTCCGTTTTCAACTACAAGCTTTTTAAGTGAATCAATATGTGTTGAACCACAGTTAAGATTTATATTATTTCCGTTAGGCTCGTTGTGTATAATACAAAGATCCGCACCAAGATTTAAAAGAGCGATGGGTGCCGCTTTATATGATGCACCGTTGGCACAGTCAACGGCAACCTTAATACCGTTGAATTTAACCTTGCCCGATGCTGTAAGAAAATCAATATAATCATCAAGCGCTTCTTCCGCAATACTCTTTGTTCCTATAAATTCGCCGGTAGGCTTAGGAAGGTCATCTTTATCCGAAAGCACAATGTCCTCAATCATGTTTTCAAGCTCATCTCTAAGCTTATAGCCTTCGCTGTTGAAGAACTTAATTCCGTTGTATTCAACAGGATTATGAGATGCCGATATAACTATTCCGGCATCAAGCTTATATTTTCTTACAAGATACGCAACCGCAGGTGTAGGAACAATTCCGGCAAGAACAGCATGCGCTCCGACCGAGCATATTCCGGCAGTAAGTGCCGCTTCAAGCATATCTCCGGATATTCTTGTATCCATACCGACAAGTATTTTAGGTGTATGAGAAGTTTCTTTTGTCAAAACATAAGCACCGGCTCTACCGAGCTCGTATGCAAGACGGCCTGTAAGCTCTGTATTTGCAATACCTCTTACTCCGTCCGTTCCGAATAATTTGCCCATTTTTTATTATCCTCCTTACAGCAATAAATAACCGATTACTGTAACAAATATCTTACAAATATATTTCCAACATATTAACATATTTTTTTATTATACCATTTATACTGTCTTATTACAAGATTTTGACGTATATTAGGGCATATCATAACAGTAAAAAGAATTCAATAATCAATTATTGTACTGCGCTGTCATCCAAAACCGACATTCCCTGCAAAGGCTGTGCCATATCTGTATTTACCTTTGCCTTATTAGTATATGCATAAATGGTAAACGGTTCATCTTCATTAAGCAGATAAATTCTGTAACAAGGCACAAGACGCATTTTTGAGCCGTCAACTATTTCATCGGTATCCTTAAAATCATAGCCGATTTCCATTTCTTCTATAAATTTTCCGGCATTGCTTTCATTTTTATTTTCATAAATATATGTAAGCACAGCCTCTGCCGAAGAATAAATATCCTCACTGCTTTCGGCAAAACCGTTTATATCGTAATCCTCGGATTCTATGCTTCTTATTCCATGCTCATCTATAAAGAATATGCAATAATTGTTGAATATTTTATAGCCCTTATAATATTCATAGTATTCAAGCTGATAACCGCCGTTCTTGTATATAACTCGGTCAAGCACATAGTCCGAATATTTATCACCCATTTTACTTATAAAATCCGATGCCAGGCTTTGAGCCGCACTGTTTCCGAGAACATTTATTTCGCCTATTCCGGTATTGGAAACATAGCTTATCTTGCTGTTTTCCACAGTAAGCTCTGCCGAATAGCTGTGCATAACCGTTTTTTCTATGTCGGCTGTAACATCAACCGCATCATCGGCGTCAAAGAAAATACTTTTCAGCTCATCAATATCCGGAGCCGACACGGTGACATCAAGCTGACGCATCGGCTTATATTCGGTAATGAAGTTTGTATAAATACCGATTCCGTTTTCGGCAAGTATTCTGTATGCGGCGTTTTCTTCGTCCTGTGTAAGACGGTAATCATTGTTATAATATCTGTTCACAACAAAAAGTACAACATTAAGTGCCGCCAGCATAACTATTATTATTCTTTTAGCCTGCTTCCAGTTCATAGGTATTCACCTCATTTATAAGTATCACCGACAATAAGCTTATTGTTAAGCTCCGTAAACCAGTATATACCAAGCTTATCGGAATTATCGTCATAATATCCGATATACATATCGTTTATTGATGTTATTGTATCGTTTCCGGTGTAATTCATTATTGCATTATCCCATGCCGATATAATATCTATATTCATTTCATCTGTATATTCATCATTCAATGAGTATTTATATGTAATTCTCTTATATCGCTTTACGTTTTTATTGCTCACAACAACCTCAACAGCATGGCTCATGCCTGTTTCTTCCGCTGTTTTTTCAGAAATGACTATCGGTATGTTATCAACTGAATAGTCATAATAAAACACAAGGCCGTCACTTCTTGTTTCCGCACCGGATAAATATAAATCGTTCGTTATTCCGGTATCCTTTTTTATAAATTCGGAGCTTATTGTATATGCCTCTGCCAAAGTCTGCTCGGCCGAAGAGCCGTCAACATCATAGTTATAATATTCCAGAACTCCGTTTTCATAATATTTTACGACAAGATCATCACTGCTTATTGTGTATATTCCGTTTACATCATTTATTTCAGACGCAGCTATATAATTTCCTAAAAAGTTATTTGCATTTGTTTCTATAACCGAAACGTCTGTTGCACCGTCTTTTTCAAATGAATTTGTCTTTTCGAGAAGATTATATTCATATGCTCCGTCATTCCACTGCGGTACATATATACTGCCGAATATATTCAGTCCGCTTTGAACCGTTGAAATATACTCTATTGATTCATTGTCCGAATACTGCATAGTCTGAATGGCATTATAAAGTGCGGCAGACTGTTCACTGCTGTTTACGGTAAGAACGCTTACCTCCGACGTTGTTTCATCAATAAAATAACAGCTGGTTGTTTCTCCGTTTCCGCCGGAAGGAACAACAACTATATAATTCAGATTTTTTACATTCTGGGTAAATTCGTCATTTGTGACCGCATAACCCTTTATATATTCCTTAGCCGACACAACAAACGGATACTCCAGTATTACTGCCTTGCCTTCGATATATTCGCTCCAGTTAAGCTCGGCCAGCGAACTGTATTTTCCGTTAATCAATGCGTCCTTTATAATCTGCTCGCTTAAATTAATTATCGAGTTATTTTCGGAATTTGAATAAAGCATATTAAATTTTTTGTTTCCGTAGCCTACAACTGTCTTTTCAGGCTCAATTATTTCATAAATATCCTCTGTTGTTCCGCTGTTTCGTCTTGCACTGGTAAACAGAGAATAAAAAAAGTTATGGCTGTAAGTATTCCCAAGCCATAACTCTCCTGTCTGAAAAACCGCTGCAGCAATAAGAAGAAATATAACCAAGTTTGTAATCTTGTTTTTCATATTATCACCGCTAATTATAAATTCAGTTTACGGATTACCGATAATCAAATTCTTGCTCCGGGCATATAAACGCCCTTTTCGAGCCTATCCTTTATATCGGTGCTTTTTCTCTTGATAACCGCAGATACGGATGCTCTGCCGTCTGCTGTCTGGACAACAATTATGTTTTCGCCTATATCAAGGCTTATGTTTTTAGAAAAATATCCGCTTACTCCGACCGTCGTTTCATAAGTCTTCACCGGAGTAAGTACGTTTTCCTCGTTCTCTTCACATAACATAATCATTATCTTGGTTCCGCTCTGTGCGGTTCCTGTTATTCTGCGTGATTCATTGAATGTAGATTCATATTCACGGCTCATATCTATGCCGCCGGTAATTGTTATTACATCAGGTTCGCCGTTATATACTGCCGCAAATGCATTCACAGAGAAAAGCATACTTATTATAACTGTGAGTACTGCTATTAATTTTATTTTTTTCATACAACGAACCTCCTTTGCCATTACATGACGGAGATCCGTCGTGTAATATATTGCAATCATTTTACTATAAGTGTTATTATACACGCCCAATGTTACAATCATATTACACTCAGATTACTGTTAAATTACAGTTTAATCCATTATTATTCAAATTCATCCTCATCGGACAGCTTGTTTTCTTGTCCCTTTAAAAACCACATTGTCATTGTGGTTCCTTTTCCGTATTCGCTTTCTGCCGTAAGCTTTCCGCCATGGCCTTCCATTATCTCCTTAGCAATTGCAAGACCGAGTCCGGTTCCGCCCATAGCACGGCTTCTTGCTTTGTCTACACGATAAAATCTTTCGAATATTCTCGGAAGATCCTCTTTTGAAATTCCCATGCCTGTATCGGCAACGGATATTTTGTAATATTTGCTGTCCTCTGTAACAAATATCCTTATCGTTGCACCTTCCGGACTGTACTTAATCGCATTTGTCGTTATATTGTTTATAACCTGATTAACTCTGTCACGATCGGCAACAACATAAGCATTGTCGTCCGGATAAAGCTCAAGTATCAAATTCTGATGCTTGTTTTCCGCATGGATTTTATTCTGACGGACGTTTTCGCTTATAAACTCATTTATAAATACCTTCTTATATGAGAACTGTACCTGTCTGTTATCAAATCTCGAAAGCTGGAGCAGGTCTCTTACAAGGAAGGACATTCTGTCTGTTTCCGTATTTATTATGTTAAGGAAATCCATTGCAACGTCCTTTTCTTCAAGAGCTCCGTACATAAGAGTTTCTGTATAACTCTTTATCGTCGTAAGCGGTGTACGCATTTCATGAGAAACATTGGCAACAAATTCCTTACGCATATCATCAAGCTTTTTCTGCTTTGTTATGTCCTGAAGAACAACAACTATACCTTCTATTTCCTCCGTTTCATTGAAATAAGGAGAAAAGCTGGCATTTATGAACTTGTTTCCTACCGGGAATGTATACTGGCTCTGTGAAATATGGTTAAGCACATCATTTGAGCCGTCCTCAAGCTCAATTCCCGTTCTTTCGATAAAGCCGTCAATATCAAAATCCAAATCGTCCACTTCAAGCATTTCCGTAGCAACCGTATTGGCATGGCTTATGTTTCCGCTTTTATCAAAGGAAATAACGCCGTCGGTCATGTTATGAAGAATTGCCTCAAGCTTATTGTTCTCTCGGAAGGTTTCGCTTACGGTTTTATTAAGCTCCGATGCCATATAGTTAAAGTTTTCGGCAAGCTGACCGATTTCATCATCGGAAAATACATCTGCTCTCTGCTTCAAATCACCGCCGGCAAATTCCTTTGCCTTCATGGTAAGCTCATGTATAGGTCCCGTGATGGTTCTTGCAAAAACATATGCCATTATAATTGCAAGCACAAGTGCAAGAAGTATGGCAATAACAATGGTTCTTGTCGTCTGTGCAAGGCTTTCCTGCATTGATGACGCATTCATCTGTGCATAAACAACATATTTCACATTTCCGTTTATTGTCATGGCCGGAGTAGCATAGCATATCCATGTGGAATTGCTTTCGGTATCCGTTCTGGAATCGTCAAAGCCTTCACTTCCCGAAATAGCCATAAGCACAACCGAATTTTTGTAATCGGGAAATGGCGGCTGTGAAACCGTTGTTGACGCAACCGTTTCTCCGTAGCTGTTTATTATGTTTCCCTGAATCTGACTTCCGGAGGAGTTGCTTCGTGTAAACTGCTCCAGCCCTGTCTGGTAATCGGCCTCGTCATAGCTTTCAACAACCTGCTCGCATACCTTTTCCGCATAGAGCTGCAACTGGTTTTTAGCTTTACCGATTTCTGTTTTCTGCATTGTGATAAGCATGTATGAGCCTGTGACTATCATAACTATGAATACAAGGCCGAGATACATCACAATCAATCGCCATTTTATGCTTTTCATTAAATCACCTTTAGTTTACCCCGAAGCTGTAGCCTACGCCTCTTTTAGTTATTATGTACTCCGGCTTTCCCGGATTGTCCTCTATTTTTTCTCTTAATCTTCTTACTGTAACGTCAACGGTACGTACATCACCGTAATATTCATAGCCCCATACCTTTTCGAGAAGCGTTTCTCTTGAAAATACCTGTCTTAAATTCTGAGCAAGGAATTTAAGCAGCTCAAACTCCCTGTATGTAAGCTCAAGAACCTTTCCGTCTTTTCTTGCCTCAAATTTGTCCAGATCAATTTCAAGCTTTCCGAACTTAAGTACATTGCCCTTTTCGACAGCAGGCTCATTTTTAACAACCGAGCGTCTTAAGTTGGCTTTAACTCTTGCAATAAGCTCTCTTGTTCCGAAGGGCTTTGTAACATAATCGTCCGCACCCATTTCAAGGCCGAGCACCTTGTCAAGCTCTTCTGCTCTTGCTGTAAGCATTATTATAGGTATATTGTATTTTTCTCTTATCTTTCTGCAAGCCTCATATCCGTCCATTTTGGGCATCATTATGTCGAGAAGAATGAGATCCGGCTGATGTTTTTCCACTATTTCCACAGCTTCCTCTCCGTCACCGGCAGTCAGAACCTCATAGCCTTCCTTTTTGAGATTGAAGGCAATTATATTAACGATATTCTGTTCATCATCAACAACAAGAACTGTCTGTCCCATAGTAATCCTCCATATCATATTTTTATAAATATTATACTAAACATCAATTATTTTTACAAATATGTATATCTTAAATTCCAAATATTTTCTTTTCGGCACGTTTGAAATCCTCCGGAATATCCGCAAAAATTTCTTTTCCGTTCAGATATTCCAGCTTTCCGTTCATTCCGTTTATAACCGTTTTGTAAGCATGAAGGAGTTGTCTTTTAACTCCGATTTTTTCAAAAGCCCTGTTTTCTGCCGCATTGCCGTATTTTATATCACCTATTATCGGTATGCCTTCGCTTTTAAGATGAAGTCTTATCTGATGCGATTTTCCCGTAATAAGCTCTATTTCAAGCAATGAATATTTATCTGTATGTTTAAGCGGTTTAAAAACCGTTATTATTTTCTTACCACCGTTTTTATCGGAAACATATGCTTTATTTTTATTTCCGTCTTTTTCATAAAAGCTTTCAAGCCTTTTTCCTTCCGTCACCTTTCCGCACACAAGCGTTTTATAGTACTTTTGGATTTTTTTATCCTTTATTGCCGCATTAAGCTGTCTTACCGCATCGGAATTTTTTCCTGCAATGACAATTCCGCTTGTGTTTCTGTCCAGTCTGTTGCAGAGTGCCGGAGTAAAGGTGCTGTCCTTCTGCGGAACATACTCACCCTTTTCATTGAGATAACTCAATATCTGGTCAATCAGCGTGTTGCTGTCATCCTTTTTTTCCGCATGGGAAAGCAGACCTGCCGGTTTATTAACAACAAGTATATTTTCGTCTTCATAGACTATATCAAATGTTCTTTTTACATCGGAAACGGTTTTTTCCTCCATAAAGGACTCCATTGTTTCCTCCGAAAGGTACATCTGTATTGTATCGCCATCGGAAAGCATTTCGTTGCCTTCAGCCTTGCCGCCGTTGAGCTTTATTCTTTTTTTACGCAACATTTTATAAATAAAGCTTTTTGTGGCTTTATTAAAATATTTCAAAAGATATTTGTCCAATCTCTGACCGCTGTCGTTATCAGAAATTTCTATCTGTTTCATTTTCCGCACCTCACAGCAAATACTGTATCACACAAAAACCCTTTGAGATTGTCAAGCGTATATCTGCTTTCCATTTTCAAAGGGTTACATGACATTAATTGTGTATCCAGCTTAAATAAGCATTGATAAATCTGTCAATATCTCCGTCCATAACAGCGGAAATATTTGCGGTTTCTTCACCTGTTCTTACGTCCTTAACAAGGTTATAAGGCATGAATACATATGAACGAATCTGGCTACCCCATGTGTTTTCTTTAACATCACCACGGATTTCGGCAAGCTTCTTCATATTTTCTTCAATCTTGAGCTCTAAGAGCTTTGATTTAAGCATTTTCATAGCTGTATCCTTATTGCTGAACTGGCTTCGTTCGTTCTGGCACTGTACAACGATACCTGTAGGATAATGTGTGATACGGATAGCCGATGAAGTCTTGTTGACATGCTGTCCGCCGGCACCGCTTGAACGATATGTGTCCACACGAATATCATCGGGCTTAACTTCGATTTCAATATCGTCATCTATTTCCGGCATTACATCGCAGCTTGCAAATGATGTATGTCTTCTTCCGGATGAATCAAAGGGTGAAATACGTACAAGTCTGTGAACGCCCTTTTCGCATTTAAGATAGCCATAAGCATTCTCACCTGTAACCTGTATAGTTACGGACTTGATACCTGCTTCTTCACCTTCAAGATAGTCAAGCGTTTCAACAGTAAAGCCTTTTTTCGCTGCCCATCTTGTATACATTCTGAAAAGCATACTTACCCAGTCGCAAGCCTCTGTTCCACCTTCACCTGCATGAAGTGTAACAATGGCGTTAAGTCTGTCATATTCACCGTCAAGAAGTGTGGATATTCTGAGTTTTTCGTAATTTGCCTTGAAATCCTCAGCCTCGTCCTTTACTTCCTGGAGAAGCTCTGCATCCTCTTCCTCTTTACCCATTTCGATAAGAGTATAAATATCCTCGTATTTGGACATAAGGCTTTCGTAGCCCTGTACTTTGTCCTTAAGTCCCTTTATTGTCTGCATTGTTTTCTGGCTCTTTGTCATATCGCTCCAGAAATCCGGGTCTGCCGATATTTCTTCAAGCTCGGCAATTTTTTCCTTAGCTTCCTCAATGCCGAGAAGCTTTCCCATATCCTTAAGCTTATCCTCATAAGGCGACAATTCGTTGCCTATCTGATCAAGTTCAAACATAAATCCTTTCTCCTCTTAGTCTGTTAATCACGCATTTCTGCCGCAGCAGTTTTTATATTTCTTTCCGCTTCCGCAAGGGCAGGGATCGTTTCTGCCTACCTTTTCGTTCTTTCTCTGTACGGGTTTCTTTGTGTCTGTATCGTCCTTATTTGTGAACATAGGCTGTGCAACCTCTTCACGCTTAGGTTCTGTAACAACTCTTACTCTGTAAAGAGTCTTTACTGTATCGTCCTGAATGCCGTTGCTCATTTCCTCAAACATATCGTAGCTTGCATATTTATATTCGATAAGCGGATCCTTCTGTGCAAGTGACTGAAGACCGATACCCTGACGCATCTGGTCCATATTGTCGATATGATCCATCCAGTGCTGGTCGATAACCTTAAGAAGAACTACACGTTCAAGCTCACGCATTTTTTCGCTGTCGTTGATTTCTTTCTCCTTAAGCTCATAAAGTCTGTGAGCAAGCTTTTTCATATCGCCCTTGAAGCTGTCCTTTGTAACCTTGTCCTTCTTATCCTCTGGAATAAGGAAGTTGCCCTTAACCGGAATAATTTCGTGTATTCCTTCGTTAAAGCCTACCATATCCCAATCCTTTGCAGGAGTTTCGTCCGGAATATATTTATCAACAATTCTGTCGATAATCTGGTCAATCATGTTCTGGATATTGTCACGAAGATCTTCGCCGTCAAGAACTCTTCTTCTTTCACGATATATAATTTCTCTCTGCTCGTTCATAACCTCATCATATTCAAGGAGGTGCTTACGAGTTGAGAAGTTGTTTCCTTCAACCTTTTTCTGTGCGCTTTCGATTGCCTTTGCAAGAATACCTGCTTCGATAGGCTCGTCCTCACCGATACCCATCTTTTCAACAACCTCTTTTGTCTTTTCAGAACCAAAAAGACGCATAAGATCGTCCTCCATTGAAATGAAGAAACGTGATTCACCGGGGTCTCCCTGACGTCCGGCACGACCACGAAGCTGGTTATCAATACGTCTTGATTCATGTCTTTCAGTACCGATTATCTTAAGACCGCCGAGCTCCTTAACACCTTCGCCAAGCTGAATATCGGTACCACGGCCTGCCATGTTTGTTGCGATTGTAACAGCGTCCTTCTGACCTGCAAGCGCAACGATTTCAGCCTCTTTCTCATGGAATTTGGCATTGAGCACCTGATGAGGTATTCCTTCACGCTTAAGCATACCGCTTAAAAGCTCTGACTTTTCGATTGTGATTGTACCGACAAGAACAGGTTGTCCCTTTTCATGTGCTTCTTTAATTTCATTTACAACGGCTCTGAATTTTCCGCCTTCTGTTGTGTAAACAACGTCTGTTTTATCAACTCTTATTACAGGCTTATTTGTAGGAATACATACAACGTCCATGTTGTAAATATTTCTGAACTCAGCCTCTTCTGTCTGTGCTGTACCTGTCATACCGGATTTCTTTGTATATTTATTGAAGAAGTTCTGGAATGTAATAGTTGCAAGAGTTTTGCTTTCTCTCTTAACCTTAACATGTTCCTTAGCCTCGATTGCCTGATGAAGACCGTCCGAATACCTTCTTCCGGGCATTATTCGTCCCGTGAACTCGTCGACGATGAGGATTTCATCATTCTGTACAACGTAGTTCTGGTCCTTAAACATGTTATAGTTTGCTTTAAGAGCATTATTGATATGGTGAAGTATTTCAATATTTTCAGGGTCAGAGAGGTTTTCGACGTTAAAGAATTTTTCTGCCTTCTCGACGCCTTCCTGTGTGAGTGTAACAGATTTTGCTTTTTCATCAACTACAAAATCTCCTTCCTCCTGTAAGTCTTCCTTAATAAGAGGGTTAAGAGCGTCCTCTTCGTTAAGAATACGTCCCTTTGTAAGTCGTTTTACGAAATTATCCGCAATTTCGTAAAGCTGTGTTGATTTTGAACCACTTCCGGAAATGATAAGCGGTGTTCTTGCCTCATCGATAAGTATTGAGTCAACCTCGTCGATGATTGCGTAATGAAGACCTCTCTGAACGAGGTTTTCCTTACGTACAACCATGTTGTCTCTAAGATAATCGAAACCAAGCTCATTGTTTGTTGCATATGTTATATCGCAGTCATAAGCGTCCTGTCTTTCCTCGCTTGTAAGGCCGTTTAATATACAGCCTACCGAAAGTCCCATAAATCTGAATATCTCGCCCATCCAGTCAGAGTCACGGTGAGCAAGGTAATCGTTTACTGTAACGATATGAACACCTTCGCCTTCGATTGCATTAAGATAAGCAGGCATAACGGCAACAAGCGTTTTACCTTCACCTGTTTTCATTTCCGCAATACGTCCCTGATGAAGAACGATACCGCCGATAAGCTGAACTCTGAAGGGCTTCATTCCTCTTACTCGCCAAGCAGCCTCTCTTACGGCCGCAAAGGCTTCGGGAAGAAGCTGGTCAAGAGTTTCTCCGTCTTTAAATCTTCTTTTAAATTCGCTTGTCTTAGCTTTGAGCTCTTCATCTGTGAGAGCCTGCATAGCACTGTCATAGCTTTCGATTTTATCAACTATCGGTTTTATTTTTTTTAATTCTTTTTCACTGTAATTTCCAAATATCTTTTCAAGAAAACCCATTAATTGTGCACCTCTTTATATTTATACTATGATTTATCTGCATAGTCCATCCACATTAAAACAGTTTAACAGATTTATAAAGCAGTATCAATAAAAAAATACATATTAATAAAATTTTAAGCAAATCCAAAGCTTTTTGACTGTTATTATATCCTTATTATATGTATTTTTTCCAATAGAAAATCCGTTAAGCCGTCAATTTTAAAAATAACGGCTCCAACCCAAATCAGTTGAAAGCCGTTTTGAATGCTTAATCCAAATAATAGTCAAATGTAGCTGTTCTTGTTGCGGTATCCCATTCGAGATTTTCAATATCGAATATCTTTTCCAAATCTCTTATAGGTATAAATGTTCTGCCGTCACTTATTTCCGGTGCGGAATTGAGAGGTGTGGCATAGTCATTTACAAACATTCTCTTATCGTTAACGGTCATAACCGTTTTATCCTCACCGTTATATATCGTTATTGTCTTTTCCGCTCCGTTCCAGTAAATTTCGGAACCGAATATTTCCGATACGGCTCTGAGCGGAATTTTTACATATCCGTCATAGCCTATAAATGCCGGAACATCAGCCTTAATTTCCTTATCATCTGCATAGATAACATTTGAGCCTATCGTTATTTTTGCCTTATGCTTTTCATGCACCGGAGTTTCCTCTTCCGGATCTTCCGCATCATCCCATGCAGTGTTTTCCTCAACAATAAAATCAATATCTCTGTTGTTGCTTATTGTAAGTCCTACATTTCCGTACTCTGCGGCACTTGCACTGAACATAATCTGGGCATATTTATCAATCATGTTTTCCGGAACAACAACTCTTACATAATCATCCCCTGTCGGTAAAAATGCCATGCCCTTAAGGCTTCCGTCCGCAAGTCCTGTCTCTATTTCTTCTCTTGTAAGCTCCTTTTTTGAATCTGTAAGATAAACAGGCATATAGTTGCCCTTATCGTCCTTTGCAAACTTTCCGTTCACAAGAGTTATTTTAAGCGAAGCATGGTTTCTTACCAAGCCGTAGCCCGTTGATTTAAGTGTTATATATTTATTGAATACGGTATCGACACCGTATATTCTCGATTCACCGTAAATACCTATTTTTACTGCCGCAAAAGCCGAAAAAGGAAGCATTGTAACCATTGCCGCCGCCATTGCCGCAGTTATCAATTTCTGTTTTGCCTTCATAAATACACCCCCAAAACTAATACCTTCTATACGATTTTAATTTAATGTTACTGTTTTTGTTTCCTCATTCCAATCAATTTTTGAAATTGAAAGTGCATTTGCAATATCTCTGACCGGTATAAATGCTCTGCCGTCTTTTATCTCCACACTTGTATTCATAGGCACAACAGTTCCGTTGATGTACATATTTCTGCTGCCTACGCTGAATGAAACAACTCTTTGTCCACGCATAACCGTTATGCTCTTTGTTGCGTCGTTCCAGCTTACATTTGCGTCCAGAGCCTCGGAAACCGCTCTTAACGGGAGCATTGTATATCCTTCTTCATTTATATATGCCGGTGCATCCAGAGCAATCAGATTCATACCGGATTTAATTTTTTCTTCGCCTACGCCGATTTTTATTTCCTTCACAACCGTTGAATCGTCGTTATCTCTTCCGGATGTAACAACATTTACATAATCATTGCTTACAATTACAGGTTCATATTCGAAAACACCGTTTTTGTCATAATCTTCTTTATTATCGGAAGAATTCTGCCATAAGGTTTCTCCGTTGCCTGTATACACGCTTTCAAGCTTATATTCTCCGTTGGGAAGTGTTCTGTTGAGATACATTTTAAGACCGCTTATCTCCATAACCGACGGCTCTGTTGATTCATCAATTATTGTTATGACTATATATGAGCATTTGTCAGAATATTTCTTTAAATCCTCATCGGATACATCGGTAGCTCTCTTAAGTCCGGCTTTGTTTGTTATTTCCGCCTCTGCCTCAATATCTCCCTGTATTACATTGAGCTTAATATCGCCTTCAAGCTCTATTCTGTCAACCGAAAGTATAAGATGGCTGTTCTTTTTGAACATACCTTCCTCTGCCTCTGTTATAAGTATATTGTCAGCCTCAACATTTCTGCTGTCTATAAGAACATCAGCCGCAAACGCATTTGTCGTAAATGATGACAAAAGCATAAATGCAGCCAAAAATGATGCTATTTTATATTTCATAATTATACCACCTCGTATTTTTAGTATATCAGATTTATTTTCAAAAATAAACAAAATATGAAAAAAAGCTCCACGATAAAAACCGTGGAGCCAAATCACAAAAGGAGTAAAAAGTAAATTTATGAATTGAAAATTGTCTTAATTTTTAAAATCAGTTAAGTGTAACTGTACCCGACGCTTCTGTCCAGTTTACTGCACTTATACCAATGGCGTTTGCTAAATCCCTTACAGGAAGGAATGTTCTTTCATTTGTGATTGCAGCAGATGTATTCATTGATACAGGTGTACCGTTGATATACATTGTCTTTGAGCCGATTGTCATAGAAATAATTCTCTGTCCGCTGAGAACTGTTACTGTCTTAGTTGCATCGTCCCAGTTTACTGTTGCGCCGAAAGCCTCTGCAATGGCTCTTACAGGGAGCATTGTGTAGTTTTCGCTGTTGATGTATGCAGGAGCATCAAGCTTGATTGTATCTGTACCGGCTGTCATTGTTGATGCACCGACTGTAATGATTATTTTTCTCTTTGTCATTGAATCGTCCTGGTCACGACCTGATGTAATTACGTTTACATAGTCCTTGTTTACAGTGATTTCCTTGTACTTGAATAAACCGCTTTCGTCATAATTAGCCTTTGCCGATGCTGAGTTTTCCCAGAGAATGTTAATAGGTTTTGAATCTTTTTTGTTTGTATCGGCTACGTTTGTAAGTGCATATCCGCCTACCGGAAGAGTTCTGTCAAGGTAAAGCTCAAGTCCGCTAATAACAATTGTTGATGCCTCTGAAGAATCATCATTTACCTTTAATTCAAGATACGATGTATCTCTGCCTTTGTTAATATCTACATCAACATCAATATTGCCTTCTGTTACCTCTACTTTGCCATTATCTTCGAAGTCCATTTTTTCAACTGCAAGAAGAATTGAATCATTCTTCTTAAGTATGCCTTCTTCTGCTTCTTTAATAACAATGTCATTTACAGGAACATATCTGTAATCGATAAGTACGTCCTTTGTCTTTGCTTCGATTGTATAAGGTGCTTTAACTGTAGCTACCTTTAATGTCTTATCATCGAACTGTCCGCCAAGCTTAACATTAACATCACCTGAGAATGTTGGAGCGGCATTGATTACAAACTGAATTTCCAAATCTGTCTTATCTGATTCCGAACCCTTTGAGTAGTTCCAGATAGATACTACATTTTCATCAATTTCGTATCTGAAATCATTCTTTACACCTGATACCTTAACACCGTTAATGCTGTCAATATCCACAACCTCGATACCTTCGGGGAATGTAAATGTAGCTTTTCTTGATGTATTGAGAATATCGCCTGTGTTTTCTTCAACAGATACCTTAAGCGTGTTATAATCGTCATTCTTAGCACCTGCATAAATAACAGGAAGGTCTTTATCCTCTACCGAATATGTTACAGCCTCTTTTACCATTTTTGCAACTTCAAGCTTTGTTGATGTGAAATCCTTTGAAGAAACTGTGATTGATGCAACATCGCCGGTCTTGCAGCCCTTCTTTGTCTTAAGCTCGATACCGGAGATTGTCATATCCTTACGCATATTGTCCTTTACAAAATCGCCCTTGAAGCTGATTTTGATTTCATTTGCTGTTACATTAACATCGGCATCAATATTCTGGTTAAGGAATGATACCTTAGGATCTGTACTTGTCACAAATTCGTAGTTGCCCTTTAATTTAAGTGTAATGTCGTTTCCTTTAAGAAGTCCGCTTACAAGCTCATTGATTGTAATATCTTTAATTACAGCTTTATTGTCTGCATCCTCAACAAAAACCTTTGTTCCTTCGGACTCAACCTTAATTTTATCGCCATAAGCTGTTGCTATAACCTCTTTTGCTGTTTTGAATGCGCTTACGTTACTTGTGAATGTAGCAACTACATCGCCAACCTCATTTGCTGTTGCCGCAATTGCGAGTACACAAGCTTCTGCCGGAAGACCTTCTTTGGACTGATTGAAAATATCGCTGTTGAGTGTTACGGTTGCTGTTGTATCGTTTTTAATTGAAATCTTTTCGATACCTGTTCCAAGCTTGTAACCGTCAGCCTCCATTATATAATCATCGTTGTCGTCCTTTGCAAACTTACCGTTTGTAAGCTTGAGATTAACGTCAAATGTTGAACCTGTTCCGACGTCAACCTGGTCATTGCCCTTCTTAAGCTCTACTCGTGAAGTAAAATCTGAATCGACGGCTGTTGAAATCTCATCTACTACTGTGATTTTAGTTGATGCAAATGCAACTGAAGGTACAGCTGCAACAGTCATAATAGCCGCAAGCACTAAAGCTAATTTCTTTTTCATTCTGTTCTCCTCCTTAATATTTTTGTATAAACAAATAACACAATGAAAATAGCATCAGCATCAAATCCAATAGCTTTAAACTATAAGCGTCAGTACCAAGGGGTATGTTGTCGGGGTGCCCAAATATACATAACACCAAGCTTGCTTTTTCTTTGATTGCTTAAGCTTAACTGCATTATAGCAAATGATTTTTTGATTTCAATAGGTTACGGTAAACTGTAATATATCCTTAATATTAGACAATTTTTCTTAAGAATTATGTCAGATATTTGTTCAATTCTGTTACAGAAATTTAAAAAATGCCCGAATTTCGGTATTTTTATCCTTTTAGATAATTCCGCAATCCGGGCACAAATTTGCATTATAAATTTACTGTTCAATCAATTTTTTCTTTATTCTTATATCCTCACCGTAAAGCGTAAGGAACTCAAAACTATCAGTAAGACGTGAAAGAACTCGGTCTGAATACTGTGTTTTTATTCCGTCAAGCATCATATTTGTTGATATAACCGTTGACCTTTCGCCTACTATACGCTCATTCAGTATATTGAATATCTGCGAACCTGTCAGTACCGTAGGAAACTCAGTTCCGAGGTCGTCTATTATAAGAAGATCAACCGTAATCAGGTCATCATAAAACGAAGACATTTCCGCTTCATCACTGTTATTAAACTGTTCCTCCTGCAATGTCTTAAAAAGTCTTCCGGCAGAAATATATATTACCGTATATCCTCTTTCAAGAACATATCTTGCTATTGAATTGCACAGAAATGTCTTTCCCAATCCGGTCTTTCCCATGAGCAATATATTGGAATGTTCGCTTTCAAAGCATTCCGCAAACTTCATACAGGACATATAGACCAAACGCATATTATCATAATAAGACAGTCCGTTTTCAGCCTTCATCGTCTTTGAATAATAATCAAGACGGAAATTGTTGAATGTTTCTCTTTCGGAAGAATCATTAAGAAGTGCCTTGCCATATGCCTTATCTATAAGATATTGTCTGAAACAGGTACATTCCTTGCCGTCCACAAAGCCCGTATCGTGGCATTTCGGACATCTATATGCCTTGTCAAAATAATCTTCTGTAATGCCTATTCGGCTGTATGCCATACTTTTTTCCAGATTAAGCTTTGCAAGCATTTTTTTCAGCTCATCGGATATTTCCTGTTTTTTATCAGGATGTTTTATTATTTTCTTTGCTGCCTCAAAGCCGGCATTATTTATTTTTTTATCAATAAGCCCTAATTCCGGATTTTCGTCATAGAGCCTTTTTTTCATATCATTTTTAACAGCCTCAGAGGTGCTTTTTACGGCATCATAATCCCTGAGTGCCGATTTATATATATCAGTTCTTATTGCCATCGCCTGCATCTCCTAAGTTTTGTGTAAGCTCCTTAAATTTGAGCCTGCTCAGCACATCATAATCCCATTCATGCTCTTCATAATTCGTAAACTTTGTTGATTTAACATTTGTTCCGGAGCTTTTTGCCGTATATGCCGTACTGCCTTTATCTTTTTTATTAAAAAATCTCTCGTCTTCCTGCTTTGCCATTTCAAGAGAATTTATTCCTTTTTTCTCCCATGAACTGAATATTTTATCGGCATAAGGAAACGGATTTCCGTTGCCGACAGCCATTGCTGCTTTTTCACAGCCGAAAAGGACAAGATCAATCGGCATTTTATCCACCCATTTTTTCATATACTCAACCTGCTTTTCCACAGGAGATTTTCCCGAAAGTCCGAGTGAACGCATTATTCTTGAATATGTACCGTTATATTTTTCGATATATTCAAGTGCCGCTTTAGCTGTGTTTATGCCGCTGTCAGCCCATGCTATCGCAACCTTTTCGATATACCGCATATTTTTGTGGTCATTATCACAGCAATACTGTATCAATATTTCTATAACACTCAGCGGCAAACCGAGCCAGTCATGGAAGCTGAATATCGTTTCAATATCATATCTTCCTATGATCTTTCCCATAGCAGACTTTGCACTGTCCACAAGCCCTTTAAATTCAGCATTATGTTTAAGATAATACTCTATTTCGTCCTGAGCATATGATGGTTTATCCGATACAATATGAGTTATCTTTGTAACCGGCTGAATAATTCTTTGTTTTCTTAAAACTTCGCCGTTATCTTCCCAAAATTTAATTGCACGTTTTATATCTCCCTCTGTCATGCCAAGGCTTTGTGCAAGCTGTTCATCGGTAAAGTATTCATTGCCTTCCTGTATAAATTTCTGGGCACAGATATATACCAACGTATAAGCAGTAGGTGCCGAAGCCATGTACTTCTCCAAAAATCCGTTATTTATTATTGTTTTTGCACCCGTTTCCTTCTGTGCCATAAAAATCAATCCTTTCAGTTATATGATTATATCATTTCAACTCACGCCCTGCAAGTAACCGCTGAACATAAAAACACTCTGCTCCTATACCTGTCACAAAGTACAAAAACAGAGTGCAAAAATGAAATAAAACATCTATTTTATAATCTAATTAAATACTTTTTTCTCGCCTTCCTCTATCATATCCTCCCGTCCGTTTCGTTTAAGTCCGAAATAGACAAGCTTTCCGATAACATCATATATTACCGCAAACAGAGGAACACCGATCACCATTCCTATAAAGCCCCACATACCGCCGAAAAGCAATATGGAGAACAATACCCAGAAGCTCGAAAGTCCGGTTTTGTTTCCGAGTATCTTCGGGCCTATTATGTTTCCGTCAATCTGCTGTAAAACAATGATGAAAATAACAAACCAGACCGTCTTTATCGGCGATTCAATCAATATAAGCAATGCCGACGGAATAGCACCGATAAACGGACCGAAAAACGGTATTATGTTTGTTACTCCGATTATAACCGAAATAAGCATTGCATTGGGAAAATCGAAAAGACGGCAGCATATATAGCATATTACACCGATAATCGCCGAATCCAATATTTTGCCGTTCAAAAAGCCTACAAACACACTATCCGCAAATATAAGCTCTTCATTTATCATGTCATACCATTTAGGTTTGAATATACTTGCAAGAATAAGTCTGAAATGTTTTTTGAAGTTTCTTCTTGCAGTAAGCAGATATACCGCAACAACAATTCCTATAAATGAGTCCTTAACAAACATAAGGCTGTTTAATATTCCCGTTCCTACGCCTTCTATAACGCTCTGCAAATTAGGCTGCAAAACATTTGTGATCCAGTCGGTGAAAAAGACTTTCGCTTGTTCATATATATCATTTATATATTTTCCGTATATTGACTCATGCTCAACAACATTATCAAGCCATGTAGAAGCATCATCAAGCTTAGACGGAACTATATTTATCAGCGTCATAATACTTGAGAAAACCTGAGGAATAATAATCATAAGTATCAAATAAACAATAACTATCGCTGAAATCATACTCAAAGCAACAGCCAATAAATTTATTGTCTTACGTTTTTTTATTTTCGTATGCTTAATCAAAAATCTTTCGTAAAAATTGCATATCGGTCTAAGAAGATATGTGATACAGGCACCATAAATAATCGGCCTTACTATTGACATAAGCTTTGATATTACACCACCGAACTCCTCAAATTTAAAAATAATAAAGAAGAATATTATACTCAGTGCAATAGCTCCAAATATGGTAATCATCCAGCTTAAATATGGTTTTTTCTTTTTATCGTCCAATGTATCACCTCGTAGTTAAGTAAAATATATGTCAAAAAACGAATTACTCTTATTATAGTTTCTAATATTACTATATTCAACAAAAACTTTTAATATTTTAAAAATATTAATATTTGGGCACAAAAAATCCCCTCCGTAAAACGGAGGGGATAAATCCTATGTTAAATTAAATTAATTCGGATTAATTAGTTAAGTGTAACTGTACCTGAAGCTTCTGTCCAGTTGATTGCACTGATACCAAGTGAGTTAGCAAGATCTCTTACAGGGATGAATGTTCTGTCATTAACGATTGCTGCTGTTGTGTTCATAGCAACAGGTGTACCGTTGATGTACATTGTTCTTGATCCGATTGTCATAGAGATGATTCTCTGTCCGCTGAGTACTGTTACTGTTCTTGATGCTGCATCCCAGTTAACTGTTGCACCGAATGCTTCTGAGATTGCTCTTACAGGAAGCATTGTGTAGTTTTCGCTGTTGATGTATGCAGGAGCGTCAAGGTTAACTGTTTCTGTTCCAACTGACATTGTTGAAGCGCCAACTGTGATGATGATCTTCTTGTTTGTTGTAGAGTCATCCTGGTCACGAGCTGATGTGATAACATCAACATAGCTGTCGTTTACTGTAACTGCTTTGTACTTGAATACTGCAAGGTATGCTTCATCTGTTGAAGCCTCTGCATCATATTCATCTTTGTCAGGTGAAGAGTTTTCCCAGAGAATGTTGATAGCGCCATCATTCTGTCTGTTGTATCCACCTAAGTTCTGAAGAGCATATCCACCTACAGGAAGAGTTCTGTCAAGGTAGAGTTCAAGACCGCTGATAACGATTGTTGAAGCCTCTGTTGACTCGTCGTTTACTGTTAATGTAAGTAATGCCTTGTCAAATCTTGTTTCATAAAGGCTAGCTGAAGGATAGTTGTCGTCGATATCAACATCAACATCGATGTCACCTTCTGTAACTTCTACTTTACCAGCATCTTCGAAGTCCATCTTTTCAACGCCAAGGATGATCTGATCGTCTTCTTTAAGGATACCTTCTTCAGCTTCTGTAATAACGATGTCGTTTACAGGTACATATCTGTAGTCGATAAGTACTTCGCTTGTCTTAGCTGTTACTGTGTAAGGAGCTTTAACTGTAGCTACCTTAAGTGTTACGTCGTCGAACTGTCCGCCGAGTGTAACGTTTACATCACCTGAGAATGTAGGTGCTGCATTAAGGATAAATTTAACATCGAGGTCTGTCTTCTTTGATTCCTCATTGTTCTTTGAGTAGTTCTTGATTGTTACAACGTTTTCGTCGATTTCATATGTGAAGTCGTCATTTCCGTTGCCTGAGAATTCAGCGTCTGCTACTTCGATTCCTTCAGGGAATGTGAATGTAGCTTTTCTTGATGTGTTAAGGATATCGCCTGTGTTTTCTTCGATTGATAACTTAAGTGTGTTTGTGTCGTCGTTGTAAGCACCTGCCCAGATCTGAGGAAGGTCTTTGTCTTCAACTGAGTATGTTACAGCTTCTTTAACCATCTTAGCAACCTCAAGCTTAACGTTTGAGAATTCCTTTGATGAAGCCATTGATGATACTGTGATTGTAGCTACATCGCCAGCTTTGCATTTCTTAGCTGTCTTTACAGTAACGCCTGAGATAGTCATATCTGTAAGCATGTTAGGTGTGAAGTTATCATGTGTGAAGTCGATCTGGATTTCATCATCATCGACAATTGTAGCTGTAGCTGCTACGCCATCCTCGTTAAGGAATGTAACTGTGCCAGCTTCTGTGAACTTCCAGTTTCCGCTGAGCTTAAGTTTGATTGAACCGCCCTTAAGTACGTCGGGTGTAAGTTCGTTGATTGTGATGTCTTTAAGTGCTTTTTCATCTTCTGTAGCATCTTCAACAAAAGTCTTAACGCCTTCTGTTTCGATTGTAACCTTACCTGTCTGAACGTTTGCGATTACTTCTGAAGCTGTTTTGAATGCTGTTACGTTGCTTGTAAATTTAACAACTACATCGCCAACTTCGCCTGATTTAACGATTAAAGGAAGTACACAAGCATCGCCAGCTTTGCCAGCTACCTGATTAAATGTTTTAGCATCAAGTGTAATCTTAGCCTTTGTGTTGCTCATGATTTCAACATCCGTAACGCCTGTTGTTGTGCCTAAGTAGCCAGCTTCTTCCATCTGGTAGTCATTGTCATCGTCATCATCAACGTATGCAAATGTACCGTTTGTAAGTGTTGCGTATACATCGAATGTTTCGCCTTCGATATCTACCTGGTCGTTGTTCTTTTTAAGCTCAACTCTTGATGTGAAGATCTTGTCTGTGCCAACTTTGATCTCATCAACAGCTGTGAGCTTTGTGGATGCAAATGCAGTAGCAGGGACCATTGCAACTGTCATGATTGCAGCCATAATTAAAGCCAATTTCTTTTTCATTGCTTTTCCTCCTTAAATTTTAAAAGTACATTGGTTTATACCGATTAATCAATATACTTGACATTTACGCTTTCACTGACAACTTTGTCGGGATAGCTGCCGGTTCCGGCATTCCTGTCACATATACTTATATTTTATCCAAGCCTAAAATAAAGTCAATAGATTCGGAGGTTTTGTAACATAACTGTAACACGCCTGAAATTTTTGTTACATAACGGGCATTTTTATTCCATTTTATGTTAAATAAAAAAGGAGAAAGCCATTAATGACCTTCTCCGTAAATCATAATTTCAATTTGATATTTTATCCGTGTATCGCTCTTCCGTCGGCAGATAATGCCGCCTCTCTTACAGCCTCACCGACCGTAGGATGTGCATGGATTGTCTTTATAATATCCTCAATGCCGGCATTCATGCTTATCGCAAGTGCACCTTCCGCAATAAGGTCTGTTGCTCTCGGGCCGACCATCTGCATACCGAGTATTTTCTTTGAACGGCTATGTGCAATAATTTTTACAAAGCCTTCTCCGCCGTTCATTATAATTGATTTGCCGTTTCCGCCGAGATTGAAATATCCGACAGTGTATGCAATTCCGGCTTTCTTAGCTTTTTCCTCATCATAGCCGACAGATGCCATTTCCGGCTGTGTGTAAACGCAGGCAGGATTTGTCTTTGCGCTGAATGTGCTGTCATGTCCCATTGCGTTTTCTGCGGCTGTTTCACCCTGTGCAGATGCAACATGAGCAAGCATTATTCCGCCTGTGCAGTCACCGATAGCATATATATTTCTTATATTTGTTTCCATTGCATCGTTTACTTTTATTGCACCACGTTCGTTTTCTATGCCTGCCGCATCAAGATTAAGTGCTACCGTTGCCGGCTTTCTTCCTATACATACAAGAACCTTTTCAGCCTCAACGGTTGACTTAACTCCGTCTTTCTCTACATTAACAACAGCTGTTTCTCCTTTATCTTCAATAGAAACTACCTTTGTAGATGTAAGAATATCGGCATTGTTCTTTATAAGTGATTTCTCAGCAAGCTTGACCATGTCCTCGTCCATATTCATAACAAGTCTCGGAAGCATTTCTATTATTGTAATTTTTGTTCCGAAAGCACTGTATGCGGTAGCCATTTCAACGCCGATAACACCGCCGCCGATAACAGCCATTGACTTAGGCACTCTATCGAGCGATAATGCCGCTGTGCTGTCTATGCACTGAGGAGAATTAATTCCTTCGATAGGCACAACCGCCGGAACCGAACCGGCCGCAATTATATATTTGTCAGCTTTAAACTCCTGTTCACCGTCCGCTGTTTTTATTACAAGAGTTGTCTTGTCTTTAAATGAAGCTTCTCCGTCAATAACCTTTATATCATTGTTTGAAAGAAGTCCTTTAACGCCGTTTACAAGTCTGTTTACAACTGCATTTTTGTTTTCCATCACCTTGACGAAATCGAGCTTAGGCTCAGCAATAACACCAATGCCTGCACCTTTTTTTGCTTCTTCCATAACCTCCGCACTGTGAAGAAGTGCTTTTGTCGGAATACAGCCTTCGTTAAGACAAGTACCGCCGATATGCTGTTTTTCTATAAGAGTTACCTCTGCACCGAGCTGTGCCGCTCTTATTGCCGCAACATATCCTCCGGGGCCGCCGCCGATTACGGCAACAGTTGTTTTTTCGGCTGTTTCTTCTGTTTCTTCTGCCTTTACGGGAATAAGCTCCTCAAAGCTTTCGCCGGGTTCACCGATTATAGCAACAGGCTCGCCGCATTTAAGCTTGTCACCGACATTTGCCAATATTTTGAGAATTGTTCCTTCGTCCTCAGACTCGGCAGAGCCGCCCATCTTTCCTGCCTCAACATCATAGAGAACGTCACCTTTTTTTATTTTGTCACCTTCATTAAAATACCAGTTGATTATTTTTCCTTCTTTCATAACAACCGATAATTTAGGTAAAGTGAGAAGTTTTGCCATTTTTACCACCTCATAACACTAAAATTTCGTAAAATACAAGGCGGTCATAGACCGCCCTATAAAATTAAGCACCAACTTTCAATAGCAGAAAGGGTTCGGGAAGCTGCAAGCGTCCCGAATGGAATCCATCCAGTTCATGACTTTTGCTTTGCAAAAGTTGCCTACGGCAACCGCACTGTCTTGTGCGGTCAATAGACGGAATTCACTTCCGTCGAGGAGAATTAAAAATTTTGCCTTATGGCGTTTCACGCCATTAACATCCCTTGCCCATAAGTAAAGGACTTACATCGCCTTCGGGAGGAACTATACAAAGGAAACAGAAGTTTTCTGTTGCCGATGAATTGTAGTTATAGTGAGGATGATCTCCGGGAACGTGTACCCAGTCGCCTCTCTTTACGGGATATTCAACACCGTCAATACAGAATACACCCTCTCCGTCATAGATAACTACCCAATGAGGCCAAGGATGTGTATGAGGCTCCTTTTCGCCTGCGCCGGGTTTAAGATCAAAACATCTCATTACATAATCGGGCCAGAAATGAAGAGGTCCGAATACTACTTTTTTAGAAGCATTTTCGATAAAGTTACCGGGTGCTTCGGGTAAATCAGTAATTTTTCCAACATATTTTACTTCGCTCATTGTACTCTCTCCTTATGTATAAAATTTAAAATTATTTTTCCACTTCAACCTTTGCATGTGCAATTTCTACACCGTTCTTAACCGAGTCTTCAACAGGGCATCTGATTTCAACAAGGTCTATAAGCTGCTGAACCATTGCAGGATCTGCGTCTGATTTAATTTTTATGTGTGAACGGATATTTGTATAACCGGGTCTGAATTTTGCATATCCCATAAATCCGGCTGAATCCATATCTCCTTCTACTTCGATTGACATTTCGTCAATTTTAATTCCCATTGATTCCGCATAGATAGAAGTTGAAATTGTCTGACAAGCTGCAATGCTTCCGAGAAGCATTTCAACGGGATTCATTCCTGTGTCTTCGCCGCCGCCTTCGATAGGCTCGTCAACCTTAATTTTATGTCCTCTTGCTGTTACCTCAACGCCGAGGTCGCCAACCTTTTTACCTGATACTTTATAAGTCTTTTCGTACATTTATATAATCTCCTTCAAAAATATATTTGTCATCAGCAGCCCTTAGAACCTGCAAGTGTGGGGTTTACATCGCCTTCGGGAGGAACGATGCAAAGGAATACAAAATGCTCTTTATCAGAAGCATTATAGAAGTTGTGAGGAACTCCGCTGGGAACATGACACCATGTTCCTCTTTCAACTGGATACTCTTTTCCGTCGATGTTGAAAATTCCATTGCCTTCAAAAACAACCATCCAATGACACCATTCATGTGTATGCGGCTCATGTGAACCTGCGCTGGGTTCAAGGTCAAAACATCTTAAAACATAATCAGGCCAGAAATGTGTCGGTCCGAAAACAACCTTTTTAGATGAATTAGGCATAAAGTTGCCAAGTGCCTCGGGTAATTCAGTAATTTTTCCTACATATTCGCTCATTAATACTTCCTCCTCATAAAATAATATATAGAATTAAGTCTTATATTGCAGAACTGATTGTGATATAATCATAGCACATTAACAAAAAACGGTCAATTTTGTTATGTAAATAACAATATTTTTATTAAAGAGGGGAACGTATATGCTTAACAAACTTTTTTTCATTGATAACAGATGTACAAATCCGTATTTTAATCTTGCACTCGAAGAATATTTACTGAAAAATATTTCAGATAAAAACTTTATGCTTTTATGGCAGAACGACAACACCATTGTTATAGGGATAAACCAGAATGCAGCCGAAGAAATCAATTTCGACTATGTAAAAGAGAACAATATAACGGTGGTAAGAAGAACAACCGGAGGCGGTGCTGTATACCATGATTTAGGCAATATCAACTTTTCATTCATTACAAATCTTGACGAAAAAAGCGGATTTACAATAAACGATTTTGTACAGCCGATAATAAGAGCATTGGCATCAATGGGCATAACCGCATCGGCTGACGGACGAAACGACATAACCGTTAACGGGCGAAAAATTTCAGGCAATGCACAGAGATTATATAAAAACAGAATACTTCATCACGGAACGCTTTTATTTGACTCGAATGTTAAAAAAATATCATCTTCACTTAAGGTTAAACCGGAAAAGTTCACTTCAAAAAGCACAAAATCTGTCGAAAGCCGAGTTGCAAACATATCGGATTACCTTCAGGAAGGCACAACAATCAATGATTTTCGTGAAATGCTGTTGAAATCAATCCGTACCGAATCGGATATAGAGGAATATAAGCTTTCTGATGAAGAAATCAGAGAAGTAACTGAACTGAGTAAAAAATATGCCGAGCCGGCATGGACATTCAGAAACGCTCAGCCTATGAAAATACACGCAAGCCGACATTTTGACGGCGGAATAATTGAAATAAATATGAATGTCGAAAAAGATAAAATAACTGAATGTAAGGTTTTCGGAGATTTTATGGCGGTAAAGGATATATCCGAATTAGAAAAGGCTCTCGAAAATACAGAATTTTCACCCGTTGCAATAAAAGAAAGGCTTTTAAATCTGCCATTAAAAGAAATTCTCGGAGAAATAACCGCAGATGAATTTGTAAACTGCATATTCGGATAAAATTAATGGAGCTGTGAATAACAGCTCCATTTGCTTTATAAAAATCTATTTTTCGACTTATTATTTAAATACTCCCTTAGCCTCAAGATCCGAGTAATCAAGACCAAGCTTGTCGATAATTTCTTTTGTATGATAGCCTACGGGATAGCCGGCAAATTTATATTCGCAAGGGCATTCCGAAAGCTTGATTGATGTTGCAAGCTGTTTAACCTTTACGCCGTCATGGAGAGGAAGGTCAACATCAACAACCATTTTTCTGTCTTTAACCTGCTCGTCCTCAAGAAGAGCCTCTTTAAGGTTGAGTACAGGCTGAACGCAGGCATCGTATTTGCTGAATACCTCTACCCATTCGTCCATTGTCTTTGTCTTGAATATTCCTCTGATTTCAGCCTTAACCTCATCAACATTTTCGGGCCATACTGTGCCTTCGATTAAGTCCTCACGGCCGATTGCCATACAAAAGTCTTTCCAGAACTTAGGCTCAAGAGAACCAACGCTCATATAACGTCCGTCCTTTGTTTCATAGAAGTCATACATACAGCCGCCGTTAAGTCTTTCGCCTTCACGTTTAGGTTCTTCGCCGGATACAAGGAAGCTTGCGCCGTCAAGTGAGTTGAAAGGAACACAGCCGTCCATCATTGCTACGTCTATGTACTGGCCTTTGCCTGTATTTCTTCTGTAATTAACAGCCGCAAGAATACCGATAACGGAGTTAAGTGAACCAACAGCAATATCTGCAATCTGGAAGTTCATAAGAGAAGGTCCGCCGACCTTTCTTCCTGCATGAGAAATGATACCGCTTCTTGACATATAATTAATGTCATGTCCGGCTGCATCTCTGAGAGGGCCGCTCTGGCCATATCCTGTGAGTGAGCAATAGATTACTCCGGGATTAACTGCTTTTAAATCTTCATAGCCAAGACCAAGCTTGTCCATAACACCTGGTCTGAACTGTTCAAGAACTATATCATACTCTTTTACGAGTTCTTTAACGATTTTCTTTCCTTCCTCTGTCTTAAGATTAAGGAACATTGTTTTCTTGTTTCTTCCGAGCCAAGCCTGACAAGCTGATATGCCTGTATCATCTATGAAAGGCGGATAGTCAAGTACTATATCCGGTTTGCTTGCTGAGCTTACCTTAAGAACATCAGCACCCATATCTGCAAGCATAAGTGTTGCGTAAGGTCCCGGAAGTAATGTTGAAAAATCCAAAACTTTTAAACCATCTAAAGATCCCATATTTTTATCCTCCTATGATTGTATAATTATATTCTCCCAAGCATTATTTTATATCATTATGAGATTTTTTTCTATTATCAGATTAGACAATTAGCGAATTTGTCACTATGACATAACATACTATGTCTTCAATAATAATGTTTAAGTAATTCTTAACAAATCATTTTAACGATACTTCCATGCTCTCCCGGAGATGCCGGAATTACCTCAAGCTTAACCGGCAGCTGCTCCTTTACCGCATCAACATGGGTTATCACACCGACAGTCATTCCGGAACCGATTAATGTATTCAGAGAGTTCATAACCGTTTCAAGTGTATTATGATCAAGTGTTCCGAAGCCTTCGTCCAAGAAGAAAAACCTCATCGGTGCATTGCTTCTCATTTGTATTCTGTTGGAGAGCGAAAGTGCCAATGCAAAGGACGTAAGGAACACTTCTCCGCCGGAAAGCGTATTTGGATAGCGTTTTCTGCCTCCGCAGAAATCATCTCGTATTATAAATTCTCCGTCAAGTATTTCTATGGCATATCTTCCGCCGCTTATTTTTTTCAGTCTTTCAGATGCGTCGGCGGCAATATATCTCAACTGGTTTTCCGCCATATACTCAACAAATTTGTTGCCCTGTACAAGCTTTGAAAGCTCATTGAGCATATCATGTCTGTGACTGCTCTTTTTAAGCTCGGCATTCAGCTTTTCAACCTCCGAAAGATTTTCTTTCATTCTGACAAGCTCTTTGGAAACGACCGCATAGCTGTTTGATAAAGCTGTCTGCCTGTTTTCAAGCTCATACACATTGTTTTTTATTACTTGCAGCTCTTCCTCTGTTATATATCTTTCTCCGAGCTGTGATTTATAATCCTTAATATTATCCTCTGCAAGATTTTTTCGTCTTGAATAATCCGAAACAAATTCCAGTGCATATTCCGTTTCTTTGATAATATTGCCTATATTATCAATATTTCTTTCGCCCATAAGCTTTCTTATTTCGTTTTTGTTGTTTGATATTATTTCATCACAGCTTATAATTTTGTTTTCGCATATCTTTATATCGGACTCACAGTTTTTGATACTTTCGTCCAAAGCTTTTATTTTGTTTTCATGCTGTTCTGTATTTCTTTCTGCTGTCTTTTTCTGCTTTGAAAGCATTTCATATTTTCCGGTTACGTCATCATTTTCCTTTTTCAGTCCGTTATTGATTTTTATAAGCTCAGAATATTTTTCCTTTTCGGTTTCATACTCAGCTTTTAACACATCAATATTTTTTCCTTCAATAACTGTACTGTACTTGGAAAGTTCCTCTGTTTTGCTTTTTATAATTCCTTCCAAATTACCCTTTTCTCCTTGCAATTCCCGTAAACGTTTTATATATTTTTCTCCGTTTGATTTAAGCTTTTTCAGTCTGCTTTCATATGCTGAAATCACAGTGGTTTCTATCTCCTTTGCCGGATTTGGATGGACATAAGAACCGCATACCGGACATGGCTCGTTTTCCGAAAGCCTTGCCGAAAGCACCGCCGCAATATTGGCATTTTTTAAATTTTCAATATCTTTCTCGGTTTTATCAATATTGTTATTATTTTCTTCTATTATTCCGTTTCCCTTTGCAATATTTTTATTTGTTCCTTCAAGCTCTTTTTTCTTTGTATTTATTTCTGCGTTCAATCCGGCAATCATTTTGACTGCTTTGTCTGCCTCGGAATATTCGTTTTTCTTGGCATTTAACAGATTATTGGCTGAATTAAGCCTGTCCGAAGATTCAAAAAGCCTTTTTGCAATATCACTTTTTATTTTCTCAAGCTCTTCAAGCCCTTCGGAAATACTTTTTTCATTTTCCTTTAACTCATCTAATTTAAGCTGTAAAGCACTTTTATTTTCAACCGATGTCTTATAATTTTCCTCAGAATGTTTTTTGCTTATAATCGCATTTTTCTTTTTGCTTTCCTCGGATTTTATATTTTCCGAAAGCTTTTCAGCCTGTTTAAAATCGTTCAAAATTTTATTAAGACCGTTTACCGTAAGACTGTCGGCAGATATATTATTTTTCTCTGCATATTCGTCAAGCTGTTTTTTCTCTTTTTCCAGCTTTTCAAGCTCGGAATTATATTTTTTTATATTTTCCGCAAGCTCAAATATCTTCTCTGCGTCCGCAAGCTTTTCTTTTTCTGCGGCAAACTCCGTTTTTGTCTTTTCTAAAATGCTTTTTATTCCGTTAAGTTCTTTTTCATTTTCACTGTATATTTCGCTGTTCAGCTCACCGTAAACCTCTATTTTGGATTTTATGGAATTAAGCTTATCCGATTCCTTGGAAAATTCATCACGTATTTTATACCAAAGAAGTGTGCCGTATTTTTCAAGTCCGAATATTTTTTCAAGCATCATTCTTCTTTCTTTTCCTTTTATTTGGAGAAGAAATTCACTGAATTTGCCCTGTGGCAGAACAACTGTCCTTGTGAAATCCTCATAGGATAAGCCGATAAGCTCTTTTATTTTTTTATCGACCTCTCTCGTTTTGTCTGCGATGACCATTATGTTCTCTTTGCCTTCGGTCAGCCTTGCAAGCACAGCCTTCTTTTCTTCTTTATCGGTTCTTTTGAAAGATCTCTCTACCGTATAATATCTTTCGCCTGCACTGTCCTCAATAACAAACTCAAAAACAACTCTTGCCGTTGATGATTCCTTATTGATAAATTCATTTGTGTTTTTGGAAAGCTCTCCGTAAAGTGCAATGGTCATGGCATCAAGAATGGAGCTTTTTCCGCTTCCTGTGTTTCCGACTATTCCGAACAAGCCTTCCTTAGACAGCTTTTCAAAGTCAACAATCTGTTCATCGGTAAAGCTGTTTATGCCCTTAATTTTTAATTTAACCGGTTTCATTTAACTTCACCGTCCTCTCCGAAAACAGATAAAAACAGCTCTGTTATTTCTTCATTTGGCTCTGCACCCTTAAGTTTTTTATAAAAATCCATAAAGCTGTCCTTGAGCAAAAGCTCTTCTCTTTCTTCGACATTTACCAAATCATTATCATTTTCCATTATCGGAACAATATCCATAATGTCCTTTTTCAAAAGCTTCATTTCGTGTATTTCTTCAAGAGATATTACTCTGTCGGTTTTTATTTCTATATAAACATAACAGCTTCTTCCGCTGTTTTCCCTGCATTTTTCTATTGCCTCCGCAACAGAATTCACCTTCCATATTTCAATTGGCTTACTGCTGCTTATAGGAATTGATTTTATTTTCGCCTTTTCTCCGGCATGAATTTCGACTATATTGACAGCCTTTGAATAAACCGCTTCCTCTTTGCTGTACGGAAGTGGTGAACCGCTGTAATAAGCTCTTTTATCCGTACCGGAAACGGTCTGCGGTCTGTGAAGATGTCCGAGTGCTATATACTGCGCTTTTTCAGGAAAGGCGTTTGCTTTTACCGAATAACTTCCACCAAGCTGTATACTTCTTTCGCTTCCGCTTTCTTTGCCGCCTAAAGTATATAAATGAGCCATAACTATATTTATAGTATCGTTTTCAAACCTTTCCGAAAGCTTAGAAAGAAGTTCTGCAATCTTATCCGAATAGCTTTCCGCATTTTCTTCTTCGCTGTCACTTTTACCTATTATTTCGTCTATTCTTCGGTCGGTAACATACGGCAGAAGTGCAATTACCGCCGTTTCTCCGTTTTTGTTTATAACTGCAGTTCCGTTTTCAGCTGTTATTTCATATCCGTTATATTTTTCATTTATGTTAAAATCAAACGGTCTGCCGGATACAAGAACTCCGTAAGGCTTTAAAATATCCGCTCCGGCAAGAAGTCTGTCCGGACTGTCGTGGTTTCCTGCTATAACCATAACGGGAGTTTTTCCATTTTGTGCAAGCCTTACGGCAGAATTAAAAAACATATTTTCTGCCATTGCCGAAGGATTTGATGTATCGTATATATCTCCGGATATAAGTATAATATCAACATTTTCATCTTTTGCTATCTCGGCTATTTCATCAATAAATTCCTGTTGTTCCTCATATCGTGTTATATTGTTGAGAGTTTTTCCCAAATGCCAGTCAGATGTATGCAGTATTTTCATTTACATTCCTCCTGTTTCAAGCCGAGCATATCGACAAATCTTTTTGCCGCATAGGACAACGCAACATTTTTCAGCTTAACCAAACCGACCGATCTCGGCGGCAGCTCCGGAGAAACCGGAATTTCAAATATGCTTTCGTTATCAATGGACATATTGTCAAATTCACGGATTATAAAAGTAAGTCCAAGATTTATTTTTGCGAACTGAATAAGCAGATCATAGCTTGCAAGCTCAATTATAGGCTTAAGTATAACTCCGTTGTCCATGGCAAATCTGTCAAGCTGTCGTCTTGTATTGCTCATATCCTCCAAAAGCAGGAGCGGATAATCCGAAAGCTCGCTCAGCTTAAGTCCGTTTTTAACAAGATGTCTGTATTTTGTTCCGCCGATAAGGCAATCATGTATTTTGATACATTCCGTTATTTCCAGATCATCACTGTTTTCAATGGGAAGGTTTATAAAGCACATATCTATCGCACCGCTTTTAAGCAATCTTAATGACTCATTTGTTGTTTTATTAGTAACCTTAATTCTAACATCGGGATAACGATAGCTGAAATTTTCTATAAATGGCATTAAATATCCGCCGATAACAATATCGCTTGCACCTATTCGTATTTCGCCCTTTTCAAGCCTTGCCATTTCAAGATATTTATGCTCTGCCGTTTCTATCATGCTCAAGGCTCTTTCAAGATAGACATAAAGCACCTCTCCTTCAGGTGTAGGGCGGACTCCCTTTGTCGTTCTGATAAGAAGCGGACTTCCGAGTTTTTCTTCAAGCTGTTTAACAGCCATGCTCACAGCCGGCTGTGATATATAAAGCTCCTTTGCCGCCGCAGACATATTTCCCGTTTTAACAACCGTGCAGAAAATTTTATAGGAATCAAGAGATATACCGTTATCCATAATTTATATTCACCTCTACAAACATAATTAATCTTTATATCATAACATTGCCATATCAGATTTATTTATATTAATTATATCCTATTCAATCCGATTATTTCAATAAAAAAGAGCTCTTTCGAGCCCTTAAAAATCTTTGTTTGAATAAAAATGTACCGATAAACAAAAGCTGGCTATATATACTGCAAATGCAACTATAATACCGCCGATATAAAACATAGCCGGATTTCTTGTAATAACAGAAAGCATATCCATTGCTCCATATATTTTTGCTCCGAATACAATCAAAAACATAATTCCTATAAGTACAAATCTCGCTTTATTTGCCCCGAATTTATATGCCATTAACAGTTCAATTCCGCTGATTGTAATTGCCATAACAACAGGAATAATTGTTACTCCCTTTATATAAATAAGCGTTTCTCCTTTTATTGCGCATAAAGCTATAAATATGGCAGTGAGTATAACAATATTCAATATAACCATTAAATACTTACACAAAACCTGTTGTCTTTTTGTTGCGGGCATTGCCGATGAATATCTGTCCCATTTATTTTTTTCATCATATGCTATCATTGTAATTGGCGATATTGCGGTAAAAGCGACTATATAGCCGGAAAGTATGCCTATTTCGGCATTTTCACTGCTAATCATAGCAATAGTCAATATAAGCATAACTATTCCGGCGGTAACCATAGAATTTTTCATCATAAAAATTTCTTTTTTCATAAGTCCGAGCATAATCATTTACCGCCTTTCATATAAAAATACATTATATCCTGTATGGTCGTTTTTTCGGTTTCAAAACCGGAAGGAATTTGATTTCTGTATACAAGTGCCTTCGACGAATATTGTGTTTTATCGGTATAAACAACAGCCTTACTGTCCAGTTCCGAAAGCTTATTTTCATCGATATTGATAATCGCATATTTATCAAGCAGATCGTCCTTGTTTTCCGAAAATACTACATTTCCGTTGTGTATGAACGTGATATAATCGCATATACGCTCCATATCCTCTATAATATGAGATGCTAAAAGCACACCACAGCTTTCGTCCTGTATAAAATCCATAAGTATATCCAATATTTCGTTTCTTGCCATAAAATCAAGTCCGTTTGTTGCCTCATCAAGTATCAGAAGCTTTGCGGAATGCGAAAGAGCTATGGCAAGCTCAAGCTTCATTTTCATTCCTGTTGACAAGGATTTTATTTTCTTTTTGAAATCCAGACCTAATTTATTTATATAGCTTTCAAACTTACCGCTGTCCCAGTTTTTATATATTCCCTTCAGTACGCTTTCCGCATTTTTTATCGTAAGCTCTTCCGGAAAGCCGCAGTCTGCCTGCACAACGGCAATGCTGTTCCAAATATCCGAATTACAGTTTTCCAAATCAACTCCGAACAGCTTTACCGTTCCGCTGTCCTTATGCACAGCATTTGTAATTATATTGATTATTGTGCTTTTTCCTGCTCCGTTTTCTCCTATAAGTCCCATTATCGTTCCTTCGGAAATATCAAAGGAAACATTGTTCAAATCAAAGCCCTTATAACTTTTGCATAGATTTTTTACCTCCAGAATACTCATCTATATTCCTCCAAACATATATCAAATATCTCTTTGACCTCTTTCTTGCTTATTCCGCTGTTATATGCCTCTTCAATAAGCCTTCTCACATTTTCCTCGAGCTGCTTCATTTTTTCTTCTTTAAGCACAGCCGAATTATTTTCAGCAACGTAACTGCCTTTTCCGGCAACAGTAATTATAAAGCCATCTCTTTCCAGCTCTTCGTATGCTCGTTTTGTGGTTATAACGGATATTCTCAAATCCTTTGCCAATGCTCTTATAGACGGAAGCTGTGAACCTTCCTCCAGCTTTCCGGATAAAATCATATTTTTCATCTGAGAAGTTATCTGTTCATATATCGGCCTGTCATCTTTGTTGCTTATAACAATATTCACTCAAGCACCTCCTCGTTAATACTGTATATATTAAGTATATACAGTATTAACAGTTTGTCAAGCATAAAAATAACGGCTCTGTTAAACCAAAGCCGTTATTAGTGAAGGATGAAGGATAATATAGCAATTCTAAAGTAATTTAGAAATATATTTAATTATTCAAATAAAGGAGTTGAAAGGTATCTGTCACCTGTATCGGGAAGGAGAACAACAATGTTCTTGCCTTTGTTTTCAGGTCTTTTTGCAAGCTCTCTTGCTGCCCAGACTGCCGCACCTGATGAAATACCAACAAGGATACCTTCGTTTCTGCCGATTTCTCTGCCTGTTTCGAAAGCATCATCGTTATCAACAGTAATTATTTCATCGTATACCTTTGTATCAAGAACCTTGGGAACAAAGCCTGCACCGATACCCTGAATCTTATGAGCACCTGATTTGCCCTGTGAAAGCACAGGTGACGTAAGCGGCTCAACTGCTACAACCTTAACATTGGGATTCTGTGATTTAAGATAGCTGCCAATACCTGTTATAGTTCCACCTGTACCAACGCCTGCAACGAAAATATCAACCTTGCCTTCTGCATCTTCCCAGATTTCGGGGCCTGTTGTCTGTCTGTGAACTTCGGGGTTTGCAGGGTTTACAAACTGTCCGGGAATAAAGCTGTTGGGAATTTCCTTTGCAAGCTCGTCAGCCTTTTCGATTGCGCCCTTCATGCCCTTTGCACCTTCTGTAAGTACAAGTTCTGCACCATAAGCCTTCATAAGCTTTCTTCTTTCAATACTCATTGTTTCGGGCATTACGATAATGATTCTGTATCCTCTTGCTGCTGCGACCGATGCAAGACCGATACCTGTGTTTCCTGATGTAGGTTCAATAATAACCGAATCCTTGTTAAGAAGTCCTTTTGCTTCGGCATCATCGATCATACCTTTTGCAATTCTGTCTTTAACGCTTCCGGCAGGATTGAAGTATTCAAGCTTAGCAATAATTTTTGCTTCAAGATTGTTTGCTTTTTCAAAGTTTGTAAGCTCCATAAGTGGTGTTTTTCCGATGAGTTCTGCTGCTGATTTATAGATCATAATTATCTCCTCCGTTTGCTTTTCTAATTTCATATAAGTCTACTGTTTTGATATGTTTATATTATATACCTAATTTCCTATATGTCAATAGGGTTTTTAATTTTTTTAAAGATTTTTTTGAGAAACAAAACCGGAAAATTGTCCAACTTATTTTGCCGCAATTTATCACATTTTACCCTTATATATGTTATAATTATTTTAATTACGCTTATAATGAGGTGGATAATATATATGCAGAAAAATAAAGGCGCAGAGCCTGTAAAAAAGAAAATTACAATAGGTATTCCTCGTGCCATGCTTTATTACAGATATGAAGTTTTATGGAAAAACTTCTTTTCTATTCTCGGTGCTGACTGCGTAATCAGCGAACCGACAAACAAAGAAATAATAAAATCCGGTACAGCAGCAGCTATTGACGAGGCCTGTCTTTGTACAAAAATTTATCTCGGTCATGTAAAAAGCCTTATCGGCAAATGTGACTATATACTTATACCAAGAATAAGCAACTTCGGAATAAAACGAAATATGTGTACAAAGTTCGAGGCTTTATACGATATTGCATGTAACACATTCAGAAAAACAAGTCAGAAATTCTTAACCTACAATGTTGATGTAATTGAGGACTGTCCGGAGGAAAAGGCATTCATTGAAATGGGAATTGAGCTTGGTTTTTCAAAAAAAGAGGCTCTTAATGCTTATAAAGAGGCAAAAAAAGGCGAAACCGAAAGCCTTAAAAATCATTTAAAGGCAAACGAAAGCTTATATAAAAAGAACGGTCTCAAAATTCTCATTGTTGCCCACAGCTATGTCGCAATGGATTCATATATCGGAAAGCCGGTTACCGATTTTCTTAAAAAGCTCGGTACAGTGCCTATAATGGCTGATGTTGTTGACCGTAAGGACGCTTTAAAACGCAGTGCTAAGGTTTCTCCTACTTTAAAATGGGAGCTTAGCCGAGAGCTTGTCGGAAGTATTGACGAGCATATAGACAAGATAGACGGTATGGTGCTTATGTCTGCATTTCCCTGCGGTCCAGACTCAATGGTTGACGAAATGATTATACGAAAATTCAGAGGCAAGCCTATACTCAACATAACTCTTGACGACCAGGACGGAACGGCAGGACTTGAAACAAGGCTTGAAAGCTTTGTTGATATTTTAAGATTCAAAGGAGGCACACTTTAATGAACGGCGTAAAAAAAGTCTCTTTTCCAAGCTTCACTCATTACAACTATGCTTTTAAATATTTTATGGAAAACGGCGTCGGTGCACGTTATATAATGCCTCCGCAGATGACACTACGAACTCTCGACAGAGGCACAAAGGCAAGTCCGGATTATGTCTGCACTCCATTCAAAACAACTCTCGGAAGCATGATGGACTGTCTTGAGGCCGGCGCCGACACAATATTTATGTCCATGGGACTTTGCCGTCTTGGCTATTACGGTGAGCTCCAGGAGCAGATTTTAAGAGATATGGGATACCAGTTCGACTTTGTAAATCTTTCCGAATACAGCACAGGTAAACGAAGAGATTATATAAAAGCTCTTAAAAGACTTAATCCAAGAATGTCGGTTGCAAAAATGATGCTTGTTCTTGCCGAAACCGTTAAGCTCGTTGAACAGCTTGACGAGGCAGAGGCTATGTATTATAAAAACTGTGGCTTCGAAAAGGTCAAAGGAAGCTGCAAAACCGCCATAAAGCGATACCACACAGCCGTTGAAACAGCAACAACCGGCCGTGAGCTTGAGGCAGCTTATAAAAAATTCAAAAAAGAATTTAACGATATAGAGCTGGATAAGCCCGAAAATCCGTTAAAGGTCGGCGTAGTCGGAGAATTCCTTACCGCACAGGACGCTTTTTCAAATCTCGATGTAGAGCAGAAGCTTGCCGATATGGGCGTTGAAGTATATCGTTATCTTAACGCAACTTCAAGAATGTTCCACTACAAAGGCAAAAATTTGCAGGTAGAAACATCGGAATACTGCAAATATGATATGGGACCTACATCAACAATCAATATCTGGGCGGCTAAAAACTATGCATCACATAGTTTTGACGGAATTGTCCATATCAAATCAGCAGGCTGTACACCGGAAATTGATATTATGCCGGTTCTTCACAATATAAGTGAGGACTATAAAATTCCGGTTCTGTATCTCACCTATGATTCACAGACAAGCGACACAGGTCTTGCCACAAGACTCGAAGCTTTTTACGATATGATAAGCATGAGAAAGAAGGTTTTATAATGAAAGAAGCATATCTCGGAATAGATATAGGCTCTATTTCCACTAAGGGAGTTATTATTGACGAGGATAACAATATCCTTGCAAGCTCATATATATGGACAGAAGGAAATCCTCTCGGTTCCGCAAAAAAACTTTTAGGTATATTAGAGGAACAGTTTGACAAGGAAACATATCAGATTGTTGCAACAGGCACAACAGGAAGTGCAAGAAACCTTGTAGGTGCAATGGTTGGTGCAACAATGGTTAAAAACGAAATCACCGCACACGCAATCGGAACAACAACACTCTATCCCGATGTAAGAACAATACTTGAAATTGGCGGTCAGGATTCAAAAATAATCCTTGTTGAAAATGGTGTTGCCATTGATTACGCAATGAACACTCTTTGTGCCGCAGGTACAGGCTCATTCCTTTCCAGCCAGGCAAAGCGTCTTGGCGTTGAGGTTGAGGAATTCGGAGATATAGCACTCAAATCAACTCACCCTACCCAGATTGCCGCAAGATGTACCGTATTTGCCGAATCAGACCTTGTTCATAAAATACAGATGGGACATCCTAAGGAGGATATAATAGCAGGTCTTTGCAAGGCTGTTGTATCAAACTACCTTAACAACGTCGGAAAAGGCAAAAAAATACTTTCTCCCGTTGTTTTCCAGGGCGGTGTAAGCAAAAACATAGGTGTTACAGCCGCATTTAAAGAAGCTCTCGGCTGTGACATAATCGTTGACGAAAACGGACATCTTATGGGTGCTTTCGGCGTTGCAATACTTGCCGGAAGAAGCAGCAAACGAAAGGTATTCGATTTTTCTGTTGAGGATATGGAATTTAAAACAAGAGATACAAACTGCGGTCGATGTCCGAATAACTGTGAAATCATTTGTGTATACCGTGACGGTGTATTAATTGATTCATGGGGCAACCGCTGTGACAGAGGTGCCATTAAAATCGGAACAAAATTAGCAAACTAAATTCATATCAAGGGAGGAAATACTTATGATTAAAAACGAAACTCTCGAAACACTCAAAACACGTAGAAGCTGCCGTGCTTACAAACCCGAAATGATTACCGACGAAGAGCTTGAAACAGTGCTTGAGGCAGGAACATGGGCTCCCACAGGAATGGGAAAACAGAGTCCTATACTCATTGCCGTTCAGAATCCCGAAGACGTTGCGGAGCTTTCAAGAATCAATGCAGAAATATTTGGAAAACCCGGTTTTGATCCTTTTTACGGAGCAAAAACAGTTATCGTTGTTCTTGCAGATGCCGAAAGACCTACCCATGTTGAGGACGGAAGTCTTGTACTCGGAAACATGATGAATGCAGCCGCAAGCATCGGTCTTGGCTCATGCTGGATTCACAGAGCAAAGGAAACATTCGAAAGAGAGGACGGAAAAGCTCTTCTTAAAAAATGGGGAATTACAGGCAATTATATCGGCGTAGGCAACTGCATACTCGGTTATGCGGCTGAACCGGACAAATCTCCTGCACCAAGAAAAGACGACTATATTACAATAATTAAATAAGCTCAATACACATAAAAGAGGATTGCCATTAATGACAATCCTCTTATTTTTATGTTCTTAAAGTTCTAAATTAGATGTCCATACTTGCCATTGTGTTAGCTGCGTAAGGCATGATGTATGTAGATAATCTGTCCTTACCTGTAATTTCCTTAGCCTTTGCAATAGCCTCTTCGATTGTCTTAACAGCGATAACATCTGTCTTAACAAACTGATCGGGATCCATATCCGAAACAAGGATATAGTGAATCTGTGTAGCTACCTCGAAAAGACGGAAACCAACATATCTACCGATGCCATAGTTTTCTCTGAGGAATACTTCTCTGTCAAGCATGTTATCAAATTCGAATGCGAATTTTTCTGTATCGGGATTTCCCCAGCCTTCTGAGCACTGAGAAACAAGGATAAGAACACCTTCACCGGGTTTGATAGCACCTACTGCATTGAATACAGGTTTAACTCCCTGATAGTAGTTGATGTCTTTAGGATATCCGCAAGCTGATGCGATAACAAGGTCAGCCTTCTGGTCAATTTTAACACCGTCAATCTTCTTAACAAGGTCTGTACCTGCTTTATGAGCTGCAAATACATCACCTGCAAAGCACTGAGCAATCTTGTTTGAACTGTCAACAACTGAGTTTACAATGAATGAAACCTTAGCAAACTTAGCTGCTTCAATCATATCCTCATGTACAGGGTTGCCTTCCATTACGCCGTTAGCACATGTTTCAACAGCACCGCTGCCTGCCGGGCCGGGTTTGAAATAAAGCTTATGGTTGAAGTTGATTGTCTTTCTGCTTGAAATACCGGGAAGAATTGTTTTTCTGCCGCCGCCGAAGCCTGCAAGGAAGTGGAATACGATACCGCCAACAAGAATTCTATGGTCACATTCCATAGCAAACTTATTGCATTCCATTACATTTCCTCTTGTTGATGTACCAGTAACAACGAATTCATCTTCGTTATCGGCATGGTTATTGATGTGTTTGAATCTTGCACAGAAGTCCTTACCGATAAGGTTTTCGAAATCAACTTCTTCCTGAAGTCTGTGTGTACCTACAGCTGAAAGGAAGATGATGTCTTCATCTTTAACACCGATCTTTTCGAGCTTTTCAACAAGTACATGACAGATGATAGCCGGTCTTGCCCATGCTCTTGTAACGTCGGGAACAACGATACATACACTCTGTCCGGGTTTAACGATTTCTTCAAGCTTAGGTGAACCGATGGGATTTTCGATAGCATCTCTGATGATTTCTTCTTCAGATTTATGGGGAAGTTCAACAACCGAAGGCTCAAGTACCTTTATTACATCTTCCTCAGGATACTCGAATTCACGAGTTCCGTTACCATACTTAAAAGTATATTTTGCCATTAAAATATTCCTCCTTTGAAATAATTATTTTATCGGTTTCATACCGATTAGTTCATTTACATTAAATTAAATAATACGTGAATTTTACCATATAGTACACATATATTCAACTATAATTTATACTTATGATACCATTTCAAGTTAAAAATATCAAGTTATCTGTGAATTTTTTCAAAAAATGCCGTAAATACCAAAAGAACCGCCCTAAAAAGAGCGGTTCTCATTTTTTATATGTAATTCAGTTAAATTACTTCTTTAATGTAGCACATGTGTTAGCACCGTAAGGCATAATGTATGTTCTGGGGTGCTCTTTGCCACAAAGCTTCTTACCTAATTCGATAGCTTCATCGATTGTCTTAACGGGATGAATCTTTGTCTTCTTGAAGAGTTCGGGATCCATTGATGAAACAAGAATGAAGTGATAGTCCTCAGCATACTGGAAGATGAAGTAAGCAACGTTAAGACCGATTGTGTAATGCTCTCTTGTGTAAACTTCACGATCATAAGCATTATCAAACTCTGTTGCCATTCTTTCTGTGTCTGCACTACCCCAGCCTTCACGGCACTCTGATACAACGATGAATACACCGTCTTTAGGTTTAACTGTACCGATACCGTTGTTGATAGGTTTTGAACCTGTCTGATAGAGGTTGATGTCCTTAGGGTAACCCATAGCACATGTGATTGTCATATCAGCAAGCTCATCTACTGTAACACCGTCGAATTCACGGCATTTAGCAACAGCTGCTTCATGGCTCTTATGAAGGTCACCTGCGTAGCAGAAGCCGATTGATTTGTCGGGAGCGATTACGTTTGTGATAACGAAGTCGATTCCTGCGAATTCAGCTGCTTCAAACATTTCTTTACTTACAGGGCTGTCTTCATAGCTACCGGGAGCAACAAGAGGGTTTCTTCCGCTTCCAACTCCGCCGGGATTGAAGTACTGTGAATGGTTGCTCATGATTGTGTCACGGCCTGCGATACCGGGAAGAACGTATTTTCTTGATCCGCCGAAGCCTGCAAGGAAATGGAATACAGTTGCGCCACAAACAATCTTCTTGTCATAGCTCATAGCTGTTTTGTTTACCCAAATATCATTTCCTCTTGATGATGTACCAACCTTAACGAGGTTATCGTCGCAGTTATGGTCAACAACTTTAATCTTAGCATATACTTCAGGGCTTACGAGAATTTCATGCTCTTCGGGTGTCTGATCTCTATGTGTTCCTGTTGCAGAGATGATAAGCATGTTTTCATCTTTAACACCGATTTCTTCAAGCTTCTTAACAAGAACCTTTACTTCAACTTCGGGTTTGCCCCACTGTCTTGTCATATCGGGTACAAGAATACAAACTGTATCAGTAGGTTTTACGATTTCTTCAAGCTTGCCACATCCGATAGGATTTTCAATAGCAGCAAGAACCTTTTCTTCGTCTGTTCCTTCGGGTACAGGAACGTGAGCGGGCTCAATAACTCTTATGATGTCTTCATCGGGATAAGAGAAATCCATATGTCCGTCGCCGTACTTAAAACTGAAATTTGCCATAATATATATCCTCCTTGTAAAAAATCTATAATATCCCCATCAGCTTATATTAAAGCCAATAATATAGTAGCATTATTATATTCAAAATGCAATACCCCTAAATATTAATTGTAATGATTATGTATAGAATATTTTATATATAGCAAAAAAATTGTGTACTTTTACACAAGCAAAATAAATACTTTATTTTGCCGCTTCAATCTCCGCATTAAGCCGTTTCATCTCTTTTATTGTAAAGCATAATATAATAAATGCGGCAAGAAAATCCGCCGACGGTCCAGCATACAAAATGCCGTCAAGTCCCATAAATAAGGGAAGTATTATAACAAACGGTATGAGCAGAATCATCTGTCTGAGCATAGAAAGTATAGATGCTTTCATTGCCTGTCCGGTAGCCTGGAAGTATGTTGTTGTTATCATCTGAAAGCCGGATGTAAATATTCCGAACATATATATTCTCAGACAACGTATTCCAAAATGTGTAAACATCGCATTGTCATTTCCGAATATCGATATAATAGCTCCCGGAAAAGCTATACATGCAATCCAGCCGATTACCGATACAATAGTTGAAGCAGCTGCGGCAGTAATATACGTCTTTTTAATTCTTTCATAATTTCTTGCACCTCTGTTATATCCGAATATAGGCTGTGCACCTGTGCCAATGCCGATATTTATTGCAAGAAGTATCATGCTGACCTTAAGCACAACGCCCATTGCACTTAATGCAACATCGCCGCCTATTTCGGTCATATCTCCGTATTTTACAAGGGAATTATTCAGTATAATCTGAAGGACTACGGCAGATACCTGTGTTATGCAGCTTGATGTTCCGAGTGCAACAGAGTATTTAATCAGTTCCGGATTTATGCGTATATTTTCCTTTTTAAGACGCATATTACCCTTCTTTACAAAATACCTTGTTATTATTATTGCCGATGCAATCTGTCCCAATATAGTGGCAACAGCCGCACCCTTTACTCCCCATTTAAAAATAAATATAAATGTAGGATCCAGTATTGTATTTATAATGGCTCCGATAAGCATACTGAACATTGACATTTTAGGGCTTCCGTCTGTTCTTGCAAAATTTGAACCGCCAACGCCGATAAGGACAAACGGCATACCGATTGCAATTATAGAAGAATAATCATAGGCATACTGAAAGTTATTGGGTGTTGCACCGAATACATTAAGCAGCGGCGTTAAAAAAACAATCGTAAGTATCGCCATAATAACACCTACAAGACCGAGCATAAGGAATACAGTTCCTATTACCCGATCTGCAATATCCTTTCTTTTTTCACCGAGCTTTATCGCCGCAAAAGCATTTCCGCCTACACCAATCAGCATTGCAACCGCAAGAGTTATGTTTGATATAGGCAGTGCAACGGTTGTTGCGGCATTTCCGAGATAACCTACACCCTGTCCTATGAATATCTGGTCAACAATGTTATATATAGAGTTTACCAGCATGGCAATTATCGACGGTATCGCAAATTTTCTTAACAGCTTGCCTATCGGTTCATATCCCATCGGATTTTCGTTTTTAACCATATTTTCCATCATTTTATCTCCTTGTAAACATCAACGTAATAAAAATAGCTACATTATATTAGGACATAAAAAAACCAAAGTATTGAAGCAGTTTTCACGGCGAAAACACCTAACTTCGGTTTTATTGTTTAAATTATTTTGAGCTTTTCTTTTTATATATTTCATGAACAGACAATGCGGATACAATACCAAGAATAGCACCGCATATAACATCAGTCGGATAATGAACCAGTAAATATATTCTTGAAAATCCCATTGCTATTGCTCCGGCAATAGCCGCTTTTCCATGTTTTCTGTCCGACAGATAATACGAAACGGCAGCCGCAAACGAAGCCGCAGTATGTCCTGACGGAAAAGAATAATCCTTTGGTTTATTTATTGTTATCTCCATATTATGCTCATCAAAGGGACGAACTCTTCCGACAACCGGTTTTATAACCAGATTGCACGCCGCCGACTCTATGCCGAGTGAACCAAGCATAAACCAACCCATCTTTTTTCGCTCTCCGCCCATAAGAATAAGCGATACAGCCAATGTTATCCAGACAAAGCCGCCGTTTCCGAGCCTTGTAACAAATCTCATTATCTTATCCAACAGCGGACTTCTCATATTTTTGTTTATAAAACGTATTACTTTATTATCCAATGTAAGAATGTATTCCATATATGTCACTCCAATCGGAAACATCTTAAAAATAAATATTAATTTTCAGAATTTTTGTTTATGTAATCCACAACCATTCTTACTGCATCATCCATCATTGCAGGAAGTGAGTCTGTCGCAACTCCGGCAACTCTCAAGCCGCATCTGTTAAGCGGTATAAGTATTTTTACCGCATCGCTCTCTCCAATGGCTGCAGCCATTGCCGGCGAAAGCTCTCCAAGCATAGCATTTGCAGAAATTATTCCGATACTTCCGACAATAATATCTGCTCTCTTTGCATTGTATATAACGGCATTTTCTCCGGTTGCAATATTTTTTGCTCCACCCTTCATCATGCCCATCGTTGCCATTGCGTTTGTGCCTACGGCAATAAGCTCATGCTCTGCACCAACTGCGTTTTTTAATCTTTCGATAAGTGCCTTTCCTATTCCTCCGCCCTGTCCGTCTACAACCATTATAACCATAATAATATCTCCTGTTCAAAAAATAATATAATAGTAATAAAGGAAGCCTATAAGTAAAAATTTTTAACCAATGGCTTCCTGAAAAAATCTATACGGTATTTATACATAAAAAAATGGGAGTTACAGGGCTCGAACCTGTGACCCTCTGCTTGTAAGGCAGATGCTCTCCCAGCTGAGCTAAACTCCCAAATTTTAAATATTACAAAGCTGACCGGTAAGGGAATCGAACCCTTGTTTCAGCCGTGAGAGGGCCGCGTCTTAACCGCTTGACCAACCGGCCAAAAAATAGCGGAGGGGGGATTCGAACCCTCGACACCGCGGGTATGAACCGCGTGCTCTAGCCAACTGAGCTACTCCGCCATATTCGTGTCTTCAGTTTTTTGTTTCCTGATCACTGACACAATGATTATTATACACATGAATATATTCTTTGTCAACAGTTTTTTTCAAAAAATTAATTATTTATTTTAAAAACTATTTCATCCGGCATAACAAGCCCTAATTGTTCACGGGCAATCTTTTCTATATACTCATCTGTTGTGTAATATTCCATTTGGTTAGTATATTCCTGTTTCTTTTTATTTTCTTCCGCAATTTCAGCCTCAAGCTTTTCTTTGTCCACCTTGAGCTGAGCATATGTATTAAGCTGCCATATAAGATTGACTGCCACAAAAACAGAAAAAACCGTCAATACAACAGCCATAACTTTTCCTGATAAGGCTCTTTTACTTTTCTTTTTTTCTTTTGCCATATTCAGTACCTCTTTTTTTATTTGAACGCTTTATAAAGCCAAATTGTCTTTTCAGACTTCTTTTACTCATTTTGGCATAAACACCGCCTAAATGCAACAGTTTTTTGACTCTGATTTTTAAAATATTTCCTGTTTTTAAAACCGGTTTGCCTATTATGTGCCATATAGCCCCTGCAAGCAGATTTGCGGGATAAAAAGTGATTTTAATTATCAGCTTTACGGCTTTCTTTATCTTATCCGTCATAAACAGCATTGTATTAAATACATACCGGCTTATAACAGCTCCGTAAAGCAGCATGCCGCCGAAAAATGCAAGCATAACAAATATTCTCACTTGTCCGCTGTTTTCGCTGAGCATAAACATATATGCCGACATTATCACTCCTGCCCAGTAAAAAACATCTTCAATACACATAATCCATCTGTTGTGTTTTATATTGGCTCTCAACAGCCTTATAAGATCGTAAACAAAACCGCAAATTACTCCGATTAAAAACATATCTCTGAAAAGCTCTGCCTGAAATTCAATGGATAGTATCACTTTTCTCGCTCCTATCGGAATATTTTTCTGAAAAACATACCGCCTCTGTCAGATATGTCTCCGTCGGTATATTCAATGCTCTCTATTTCTCCTTCGGTCTGCAATATGCCTTCATCAAGATTAAGCTTGCTTATATGTAAATCATTTCCGCGTATTATCAGCATTCCCATATCCGTATCGGCCGTAATGCTTTCTTCATCAAAGGACACAACCTCCGTAACTCCGGTAACCGACATTCTCTCTCTTTCATCAATAACTATTCTGTGTCTTGAATATTCCTTCTGTCTTTTTTCCGAAAACTCTCTTCCAGTTTCGCCCACAGTCCGACCTCCCATAATAAAAAAATCCCCAAAGCCTTCCATATAATAAATATATATGGTTATCCAAGGGGATATTCTAAATATTTTCCGAATTACTGCACACTTTTGTACATAGAAGCCGCTTCTTCTTTTTTCTGTGTTTCGCTTATCGCCAAAACCTCAACCTTAGTTGTGTTGTTTCCGAATTTTATTTCGATTACATCGCCGATTTTTACTTCTGTTCCTGCCTTCGCAACCTTTCCGTTTACGGTAACTCTTCCGGCGTCACAGGCATCGTTGGCAACGGTTCTTCTCTTTATTATTCGTGAAACCTTAAGATATTTGTCAAGACGCATAATTTCACCTCACATATTTAAAAAGAGCTGTCTGAAAAACAGACAGCCCTAAAAATCATTAATAATTAAGCGTTAATTGCATCCTTTAAAGCCTTGCCTGCTTTAAATCTGGGAGCCTTTGAAGCTGCAATAGGCATGGGCTCGCCTGTCTGAGGATTACGTCCTTCACGAGCTGCTCTTTCAGCAACATCAAATGTACCGAAACCAACAAGCTGAACCTTTCCGTTATTTGTAAGTTCTTCTGTAACTACTTCTTCAAAAGCCTTTAATGCCTTTTCAGCATCTTTCTTGCTCATGTCAGCTTTTTCTGCAATAGCAGCAACTAACTCTGTCTTATTCATTATTTTTCCTCCTCGATTTTACTGATAAGTACTTATGTTTCATTTTTCATCCGCAGCTGAATTATCGGCTTCCTGCCATAATCTTATTTTTTCCGTAGCCGTAATATCTTTCAGTCGTAAACCGTTGTTTGCAGCCGATGATTCAATATACTCAAACTTATTTATAAACTTTTCTATAGCTTTTGTCAAGGAAAACTCTGTATTAATTTGATTTTTTCGTGAAATACACACCACTTTCAATATAAAATCGCCTATAATATCACTTATTTCCTCCTCTGAAAGATTTTTCAGTTTTCCGATTTCGTTTTCAATGGCATCATACACTTTATCGTTCTTAAATATTTCGTCATAAGAAACGCCGGCATTTTCTGCTTTAAACACCACCTTGTCGGCTCTCATAAGTGCCGGGAGTGCCTTTGGTATGGCTTTAAGCACATCGGTCTGGGTTTCATAGCCCTTTTCGTTTTTCTTGTTGTCTTCCCATTTTCCGAGGAAAGCACTGTTATCATCAGCCGTCAGATTTTTATAATCTCCGGAATTTTCACCGCCGAAAATATGTGGATGTCTTTTTATCATTTTTCTGCATATTCCGTCTGTAACATCGTTTATATCGAAAAGTCCGTCCTCTTTCGCTATTCTTGACTGAAATACAACCTGGAGAAGGACATCACCGAATTCTTCACACATTTCTTTGCTGTCTTTATCTTCAATCGCCTGAATTGCTTCATAGGTTTCCTCAAGCATATATTTTTTCATGGATTCATAGGTCTGTGCCCTGTCCCAAGGACAGCCGTTCTCACCTCTGAGAATACTCATAATTTTAATAAGGTCATTAAAATCATATTTATTTTTCTCCATATTTTTTCACCTCTTTTGCATATTATAGCAAAAGAGGTGTGTATTTTACAATATAGAAAGGCATTTTAGCCAGCAGAATTTATATAATATCGTTCAAAGAAGTCACTTTGCTTAACGAATGTACATAAAATACCGTAAATACTGCCGAAATTTATCTGTTTCTGTATTATTGCTATATTAAATTCAATATAGTATAATTAAATTTATTATGAAAAATTGAACTTACAATATCTAAATTCAGGGGAAGGTTTTTAATATGTTTAAAATTGTCAGAAAAAAAGAGCTTAATCCTTCAGTAACTCTCATGGAAATCGAAGCTCCTCTTATTGCCAAAAAAGCAAAAGCAGGACAGTTTATTATTTTCAGAGTTGATGAAGAAGGCGAAAGAATTCCGCTTACAATCGCTGATTCGGACAGCAAAAAAGGAACAGTAACAATTATTTTCCAGAAGGTTGGTCTTTCAACAGAACTTCTCGGTCAGAAAAACGAAGGCGAATGCATTCTTGACTTTGTAGGACCTCTCGGTGTTCCGACAGAAACAGAAGGCTTTAAGAAGGTTGCCGTTATCGGTGGCGGTGTAGGAAACGCAATCGCTTTTCCTCAGGCAAAGTCACTTTTCAAGGCAGGCTGTCAGGTAGACGTAATTTCCGGTTTCCGTACAAAGGATCTTATCATTCTTGAGGACGAAATGCGTGCAAACAGCACAAATTACTATCTTGTAACAGACGACGGTTCTTGCGGAGAAAAAGGCTTTGTAACAGACAAACTTAAATCTCTTATCGACGCCGGAAACAACTATGATGCAGTAATCGCCATAGGTCCCGTTCCTATGATGAAATTTGTTTCTCTTACAACAAAGCCCTACGGTATCAAAACTATCGTAAGCCTCAACTCTATTATGGTTGACGGTACAGGAATGTGCGGCGGCTGTCGTGTATCGGTCGGCGGAGAAATCAAATTTGCTTGTGTAGACGGTCCCGACTTTGACGGACATCTTGTTAATTACGATGAGCTTATGAACAGAAACGCTGCATACAAAGCTCAGGAAGAAGAAAACAAGAAAACTCATATTTGCAGAATGACACAGCTTGCAAATGAGCTTATTAAGTAAGGAGGACCTAAAAATGGCAAACATGACTATGACAAAAACTCCTATGCCCGAACAGGCACCGGACGTAAGAAATAAAAATTTTGAAGAGGTAACTCTCGGATATACCGAAGAAATGGCATTAAACGAAGCTGCACGCTGCCTTAACTGCAAAAATATGCCCTGTGTTTCCGGCTGTCCCGTAAACATTCATATTCCGCAGTTTATTTCAAAGGTTGCGGAAGGCGATTTTAAAGCCGCATACAAAATTATTGCCGAAACAAACTCTCTTCCGGCAATCAGCGGACGTGTATGTCCTCAGGAATCACAGTGCGAAATGCACTGCGTAAGAGGTATCAAAGGCGAACCCGTTGGTATCGGCCGTCTTGAGCGTTTCGTTGCCGACTGGTACAGAAACAACGTAAAGGAAGAAGTTGAAAAGCCCGAATTAAACGGCAAAAAGGTGGCTGTTGTCGGCTCAGGTCCTTCAAGCCTCACTTGTGCAAGCGATCTTGCAAAAAAAGGCTATGAGGTAACTGTTTTCGAAGCATTCCATGTTGCGGGAGGCGTTCTTGTATACGGTATTCCCGAATTCAGACTTCCCAAGGAAATCGTTCAGAACGAAGTAAACGGACTTATTGCCCGTGGCGTTAAGGTTGAAACAGACATGGTTATCGGCCGTGTTCTCACAATCGACGAGCTTATCAACGATATGGGCTTCAATGCCGTATTTATCGGAACAGGTGCAGGCCTTCCTTCATTCATGGGTATCGAAGGCGAGGATCTTTCCGGTGTTTATTCGGCAAACGAATACCTCACAAGAATCAACCTTATGAAGGCTTACAGAAAAGAATATGATACACCTATCAAGCACAGCAGAAGCGTTGCAGTTGTCGGAGGCGGTAATGTTGCCATGGACGCCGCAAGATGTGCAAAAAGACTCGGTGCAGAGCATGTATACGTTGTTTACAGACGTTCCGAAGAAGAAATGCCTGCAAGAAACGAAGAAATCCATCATGCAAAGGAAGAAGGCATTGAATTCCTTCTTCTTAACAATCCTGTAAAAATCAATAACGACGGTACAGGTGCGGTTAAATCCATGGAATGTATCAAAATGGAGCTCGGTGAGCCCGATGCTTCCGGCAGACGCAGACCTATCGAAATCAAGGGCAGTGAATTTGAGCTTGACGTTGATACAGTAATCATGGCTCTCGGTACATCACCCAATCCTCTTATCAGAACAACAACACCCGGTATCGAGGTAAACAGACATGGCTGTCTTGTTGTAAACGAAGACACAATGCAGACAAGCCGTGACGGCATTTATGCCGGCGGTGATGCCGTAACAGGTGCCGCAACGGTTATTCTTGCAATGGGTGCAGGCAAAAAAGCCGCAGCAGCTATTGATGAATATTTAAAATAATCCGGATATACAAAAAGGCGAGGTCAATATGATCTCGCCTTTTATGCTCTCGGATGTGTTTTGTTATAAACCTCTTTAAGCTTTGATTTATTTATTTTTGCGTACATCTGCGTAGTCGCTATATCCGAATGTCCCATCATTTCCTGTACCGATTCAAGGTCGGCACCGTTTTCAATAAGATGGAATGCAAAGGAATGTCTTAAAACATGCGGTGTTATTGTCGTTTTTATTTCCGCCTTGCTTGCATATTCCTTTATTATTTTCCAAAAACCCTGTCGTGTCATGGGATTTCCGAAGCAGTTTACAAAAAGCATTGTTTCGTCTTCATTTTTAATCATATTCTTTCGGACATCATTCATGTATGCCTTAAGTGCGTCTATCGCCTTTGAACCGAGCGGAATAAGCCTTGATTTCTTATCCGAACGGCATATAAGAAATTCCATATCAATATTCACATCGCTTGTTTTCAGCGTTATAAGCTCAGTTACACGCATTCCCGTTGCATACAGCACTTCAAGCATAGCCTTGTCCCTTATGCCTTTGGAATCCTCGGTATCCGGCTGTGCAAGCAGCTTTTCCACTTCTTTAAGCGAAAGAACCGGCGGCATTTTCTTAACTACCTTCGGCGTTTCAATATCTTCTGCCGGGTTGTCCTTTATTATCCCTTCATAATTCAAATATCCGAAATACACACGCAACGCAGCGGCATTTCTCGAAATTGTTGCTCTTGAACGGTCTTTTTTCTGCAAATCATATATGTATGCCATCACATTGGTTTTATTTATCAATCTCACATCATCTATTCCGGACTCCTGAATAAATCTTATAAAATGACTTATATCGCTTTTATAGGACGAAACCGTATTATCAGATGCAGATTTTTTATCCGTCATATAATTTTCAAAACCAATAATATGTGTATCCACCGAATATTCCCCCAATGTGTTGACACGTTTAAATTACGACATAACCATTATATTCTCTTTTTCTCCAAAAGTCGATATATTTATTATACAAATCACCACATCAGCACCATAATTTACAGTTTTTTATATTATTAATCTCCACATTTATAAAAAATTTAGTGCATTATATTTTCTATGGCACATACAGCCGCATTCAGTGCAAGACACAAAAATAATATCACTGCATGTTCTGACATATGCTTTCTTCTTTCTCGCCTTATACGGCTTTTAGGGCCGTAATTACTGTATCTTCTCAAAACATATAGTATTGTCCAAACAGCCGTAAATATATAAACGGGAATAAGCAGCATATTATACGGCATCAGCTTTTCAATGGCGTACATAACTCCGTATTGTCCAGACATAAATGCTGATGAAAAACCATAAAATATGCCCGAAACAAATATAATAATCAATATAATAACCGCTCCGGGCATAATAAAGCCACAAAGCCACATAGACAATATGTATTTTCCGTGCTTTATAAAAAGCTCGCCGAAGGATCTTGCATTACCAATATAATTACTGCTGTAATCGGTAAGAGCGGTGCATTGGTATGAATTTATTTCTCTTTCGGATAAAGCACCGGTCAATACGCCAATAAAAAAGCAGATACAGACAATCGCTATCGTTATCTGTAATCTGCTCTTATTTTTTCTTCTCATAACACCACCGCCTGTCATAATTTTAATAAACTATATGACATCGGTTAATATGCTATTCTTTATAATCATTTTCTTTTTACGACAAGCTCGTTATAGGCAAGTATACCAAGCATTGTCTTTAAATCGGTTATTGTACCGTCAAACACCATTTTAATTGCCTCTTCAAGTGGATAGCGTTCAATCTCGATAAATTCGTCCTCATCAAGATTTTGTTTGCCTTCCTTAAGATTTTCGGCAATATAGATATATACTTTCTCGGAGCATACGCCGACAGATACGTATGACCAGTTTACATATGTCAGTCCGTCAGCCTTATAGCCTATCTCTTCCTCAAGCTCACGCATTGCACAATCATAAGGATCTTCGCCGTCCTCAAATGTTCCGGCAGGTATTTCAAGAACCATATCCTTTGCAGGATGTCTGTACTGTCTTACAAAAATAATATTTCCGTCTTTATCGACAGGCACAATAGCAGACGCATTGTTTTTTACAACAACCTCTCTTGTGGCTGTCTTTCCTTCCGGCATTGTTATTTCATCTTTATAAACAGTAAGAATTTTGCCCTCGTATACCTCATCGCTTTTTATAACCTCATAATCCATTATATATCTCCTTAATCGGTTTAGAATTCTGCGTTGCGTACTGTTCTGGGATAAGGGATAACGTCTCTGATGTTTGACATACCTGTTATATACATAATAAGTCTTTCAAAGCCAAGACCGAATCCGGCATGACGTGTTCCGCCGTATTTACGGAGGTTAAGATACCACCAGTAATCCTCCTGCTTAAGTCCGAGCTCTGCCATTCTGTTTTCAAGAACGTCAAGTCTTTCCTCTCTCTGGCTTCCGCCGATAATTTCACCAATACCGGGAACAAGGCAGTCTGTTGCGGCAACTGTCTTTCCGTCGTCATTAAGACGCATATAGAATGCCTTAATGTCCTTAGGATAGTCTGTTACAAATACAGGCTTCTTGAATATCTCCTCTGTAAGGTATCTTTCATGTTCTGTCTGAAGGTCACAGCCCCATTCAACAGGATAATCGAATTTATTTCCGGCTTTCTTAAGAAGCTCGATAGCCTCTGTATATGATACTCTGCCGAAGTCTGAATTTACGATATTTTCAAGTCTTTCAATAAGTCCCTTGTCAATGAATGAATTGAAGAACTGCATTTCTTCGGGAGCGTTTTCAAGTACATAGTTGATTACATACTTAAGCATATCCTCTGCAAGCTCCATATCGTCCTCAAGGTCGGCAAATGCGATTTCAGGCTCAATCATCCAGAACTCTGCCGCATGTCTTGTAGTGTTTGAATTTTCGGCTCTGAATGTAGGTCCGAATGTATAAACATCTCTGAAAGCGAGTGCATATGTTTCAGCTGAGAGCTGTCCGCTTACCGTAAGGTTAGCCTGTTTTCCGAAAAAGTCCTTTGTGTAATCAACTGTTCCGTCCTCGTTAAGCGGAGGATTTGACAAATCAAGTGTTGTTACCTGGAACATTTCTCCTGCACCTTCGCAGTCACTTCCTGTGATGATAGGTGTATGAACATATACAAAGCCTCTGTCCTGGAAGAACTGATGAATTGCATATGCCGCAAGGCTTCTCACTCTGAATGTAGCTGCAAATGTGTTTGTTCTCGGTCTGAGATATGCAATGCTTCTTAAAAATTCAAATGAATGTTTTTTCTTCTGTAAAGGATAATCAGGTGTTGTTGTTCCTTCAACAACGATTTCTTCTGCTTTAATCTCAAAAGGCTGTTTTGCTTCGGGAGTAAGCACAAGGTTACCTTTTACGATAACTGCCGCACCAACACCAAGCTTGGAGATTTCTGCATAATTATCTATTTTTCCGTCCTCAAAAACAACCTGTACGCTTTTGAAAAATGAACCATCGTTAAGCTCAATAAAGCCGAATGCCTTTGATGAGCGGAGTGTTCTAATCCAGCCGCCTACTTCAACTGTTTTTCCGGCAAATTCATCTGTATTGCGGAATAATTCTTTAACTCTTGTAAGTTTCATCTGTTGTTCCTCCGTTAATATCTATGGTAATTATTTAAGTTTTGAAATAAAATCTTCAAGTCTGTCCATACCTTTTTTAATATTTTCATTTGATGTTGCATATGAAAATCTTATATAATCAGGCATACCGAAGTCTGCACAAGGAACGACCGCAATAAGCTCTTCGTCAAGAAGAAGTGCTCCAATCTGTGCAGCTGATTCAAGTACAGTATCATTGTATTTCTTTCCGTATGTTCCTGAAAAATCAACAAAAAGATAAAATGCACCTTCCGGCTTAAGTGTTTTGAGATAAGGCATTTTAGCGACTCTGTCATATATATAATCACGACGTTCTTCAAACTTTTCTCTCATATCCTCAACACAATCCTGAGGTCCTTCGATTGCCGCAAGGGCAGCCATCTGTGCTATTGAGTTTGGATTTGAAGTCATATGTGACTGCATGCTTGCCATAAGCTTTGCAATCTGTTTTGAAGACGCTGTATATCCTATTCTCCAGCCTGTCATGGCATAGCTTTTTGAAACACCGTTTACGGTAATTGTTCTTTCATAAATTTCTTTTCCGAATGACGCAATGCTTATATGCTTTTTGTCTTTTGAATAGATAAGCTTTTCATATATTTCATCGGCAATTACTATTATATCCTTTTCAACAGCAAAATCGGCAATCTCTCTGAGACATTTTTCTGTTAAAACCATACCTGTCGGGTTGCTGGGTGTTGTAACGATAACTGCCTTTGTTTTATCGGTATATGCAGATTCAAGAATTTCTCTTGAAAGCTCAAAATTATTTTCTGCCTTTGTATAAGCTATTACCGGAGTACCTCCTGCAATACGCACCATTTCGGCATAGCTGAGCCAGAAGGGTGCAGGAATAATAACCTCATCGCCCGGATTTACAATAGCCATAAGTGCATTTACAAGCGAATGCTTAGCACCGTTTGAAATAACAATCTGTGTATAGTCATAATCAAGTCCGTTATCTTCCTTAAGTTTTTTTGCAACAGCTTTTCTGAGCTCTACTGTTCCGGCAGCCGGAGTGTATTTTGTAAAGCCTTCGTTGATAGCATCGATAGCAGCCTTTTTAATATGATCCGGTGTATCGAAATCCGGCTCGCCAACGCTGAAGCTGATTACATCTTTACCTTCTCCTCTGAGCACTCCTGCTTTTTCTGTAATTGACAATGTTGATGATGGCTTAATGCCAAGTGCTTTTTCAGATAATTTCATCTTATGTGTTCCTCCTATATTGTTTCCTGAACTAAATTTTATACTATCGCCCCTATAAAAGCAAGCTTAAAGGTGCATAAATTGTGCATAAATTATCAATAAATATAAGGCGTTCTCATATTTTGTCTTTTATAAAATCAATAAAATTTCCATATACAACCTTATATGCTGTATCTTTTCCAAATTCCGTTTCAAATCGGTCATAAAGAGATTTAATATATGTCACATCATCCATACCCTCCGGCGTTGACGGTATTCCATCAAAATCACAGCCAAGGCAAATACTGTTTTCACCGCATATTCCGAGCATATGCTCCGTATGCTTTATAACATCGTCAACAGACGCTTTCCCGCTGTCATTCAAAAAAGACTGACACATATTAAGTCCGATTATGCCTTTTCTTTCTCCAATCAGTCTTATCTGTTCATCGGTAAGATTTCTCGGTGCTTTGCAAATACTTCGGCAATTAGAATGGCTTGCAATGAACGGTTTTTCAGTGAATTCCGCAACAGAATAAAAGCCTTCGTCCGATATATGGGAAACATCAATTATTATTCCCTTATCTTCCATGTGTCTTACAGCTTTTCTGCCGAATTCCGTAAGACCGCCTCCGAGATTACTTTCCATAACTCCGGTTGCAACGCAGTTTTTATAATTCCATGTAAGCGTAGCCAATCTTACACCCATATCATATAGCATATCCAGCTTTTCTATACTGCCTTCGAGTGCTTCACAGCCTTCTATTGAAAGCATAGCCGATACCCTTCCTTTATTGTTCACAATATCCTTATAGCTTTTTACAAGCGAAATGCTGTCCATATTTGATTTTATTTCATTTTTAAAATTATTTATAATTTCAACTGTTTTGTTGAACGCATCGTTATAATATTCTTTTCTCAGCCATACGGCAAAAATCTGTACCGGAGAATCAAAGTTTTTAAGCAGTTTAAGATTTATATGCGTATTACTGTCGGAAATATGTTCTCCTGTTTCATAAATCGAAGATGCCGTATCACAATGCCAGTCAGCATATTTTATCATATTATCACCACAATTTTTTATTTAAGTATATTAATTTAATTTTGAGCCATACTAAATTTCGAGTTAAGTAAAAGACTTTTCTCAAATTATATTAATGGGAGATGTTAAAATGAGTGCACCTAAATCTCAGGAAATCAAATGTACAGTAAAATCATGTCGTCACCACGATAAAGAAAGACATTGTACTCTTTCAGATATAGTTGTCGGTGAAAACGTAGTCAATGCAACAGAAAAAAGCCAGACAGACTGCATGAGCTTTGAGGCTCTTTAACAGTATTTAATCGGTAAACGGAAAGCGGAACATTCCGCTTTCCAGATACATATTTAAAACAAAAATGCTCCAACGGTTTTCTTCGCCATTGAAGCATTTTCATTAAAACTCAGTATTTTTATAAATCTCAGAATTTATAATCGTAGTTGATAGGTCCGATTGTCTGGATAAGCTCAACAAGAATACCGTCTGTGTATTTAGGACGAATAAAGTTTACGATAATTTCTTCTGTACCTTCAACTGCCTTAGCCTCAAGCATTTCCATACCCATAGCCTTAAGCTCTTCAGAACATGCTTCAATATCGTCAACCTCGAAAGCAACGTGAGCAATACCGCCCTTACCCTTATTGTACTCTGTTAAAACTCCTGATAAAGGAAGAATAAACTCATAAGCTCCTACTGTTGCATCATGCTTTGTAAAAATAAGGTTTGAATCATAAGCATTTACATGTCCTTCATAGTCTTCCTGAAGACCGAAAAGTCCCATGAAATGTCTTGCCTTCTCCTCATTGGGAAGAACGATTCCCGTATGATGAAGTCTGATAATGTGTTTGCCGATTCCTGTGTCTGCAAATATACCTGTTCCTGCTGCCATTTTGATTTCCTCCATAACTTAATTAAAATATATTTTCTGTATATTTTTCAAGACACATAAATAATGTGCTGGAATTTAATTATGTATCTAAAATCGTACAGCGTATACATAATAACATAAAGCATATTACTTTTTCAACTGTTAATTCATTATATTTTGATAAAACATTTATTTTGTAGACAAATTGCAACACTTATATATTTTTAATAGGCTTAAATTATATTTTCTCGATATATCTGCATTTAGGAAAGTTTGAACAGCCCCAGAATTTTTCACCTTTGTGTTCTCCATTCTTCGTTGTCCTTAAAACAAGCCTGCCACCGCATTTAGGGCATAATTTTCCTTTTTCCTCAGTCTTGTTCTCTTCTGCAACAGTTTCCGGTTTATTTTCCTGAATATCATATTTTTTCTTAATATCTTCAATATGCTTTAATTTTTGTTCGGCATCAGCCTGTGTCAACGGATAAAGAGTATTATACAGCTCATCAATCTTTTCATTCGTTAATTTTGTTCCGACATTTTTAACATTCTTATTTACTTCCGAAAGTATATCATATCGTTTTATTACATGCTTGTCATCACTTGATAAATCAATATTTTTTAATTCACATCTGTCACTGAACACAATATACGAATAGAACGGAAGTGTTTCATCATCGGTAAGCTTTTTAAGCCATCTGATATGAAGATTATTCTGCATAATCGGATTAAAAAATTTAACCTTTTGGGATTTTCCTTTACCGCTCGGCAATGTCTGCGTCCAATATTTCTGCGTTTCATTTCCGAAAATCCAACCACTGTAATTTTTTGATTCAAACACATATATGCCGGATTCATGCAGAAGAATAACATCTATCTCTGTTGTTTCTTCGTTTTCTTTCGGTACATAGCAGTTAAAAAGATACTTTTTATAGCCGCCTAAGTCTTTGAGGTATTTATATGTATAATATTCTCCTAAGCTTCCTTTATCGTTCAGCACACTGAAATATGATTTCTTTGTCTGGGCATAATAATCTGTATTTTTGTATTGCCGGTTTTTAACTGCATAAATTAATATTAAAATCAGTAAAGCTCCCAATGGCAGCAAGCACATTAAATACATATTCATTTCTCCGTTTCAAATTAATTGGTTTTAATCATAATAACATATTTATATATTTTTTACAATTAATACAACATTTGTTTTTTGATTTAAGGAATACAATATAACAAAAAGGCGTATCCTTTCGGATACGCCGTTCTTTTCTCAATCATTTAGCATAATCTGTTGCTCTGGTTTCCCTGATAAGACTTACCTTAATCTGTCCGGGATACTCAAGCTCGTCCTCAATTTTCTTAGCGACTTCTCTTGCAAGAAGAGGAAGTCCTTCGTCATTAATATCCTCCGGAATTACCATAATACGTAACTCTCTTCCGGCCTGAATTGCGAATGACTTTTCAACACCCTTAAAGCTGTCGGCAATTTCCTCAAGCTTTTCAAGTCGTTTAACATACGACTCAAGTGTTTCGCGTCTTGCGCCCGGTCTTGCTGCCGATATTGCATCGGCTGCCTGAACAAGCACCGCAATAATGCTCTGCGGCTCAACATCACCATGATGTGCCTCAACAGCATTGATAACAATGGCTGATTCTTTGTATTTTCTGCAAAGCCCGACACCTATGCTTACATGAGAACCTTCCATCTCGTGGTCAACGCTCTTGCCTATATCATGGAGAAGACCTGCTCTTTTGGCTATTGTTGAATCCACACCAAGCTCTGCGGCCATAAGACCTGTGATCTGAGCAACCTCAATAGAATGCTTAAGTACATTCTGTCCATAACTTGTTCTGTATTTAAGTTTACCGAGAAGTCTTATAAGCTCGGGATGAAGTCCGTTTACACCTGTTTCAAGTGTAGCCGCCTCACCTTCATCTCTTATAATAACCTCTACTTCTTTTTTGGCTTTTTCAACCATTTCTTCAATTCTTGACGGATGAACTCGTCCGTCAACAATAAGCTTTTCAAGTGCTATTCTTGCGATTTCTCTTCTGATAGGATCAAAACCGGAAAGAATAACTGCTTCGGGAGTATCGTCGATAATAAGGTCAACACCCGTAAGTGTTTCAAGTGCACGGATATTTCTGCCTTCTCGTCCGATAATACGTCCCTTCATCTCATCATTAGGAAGCTGAACAACAGACACCGTAGTTTCCGCAACATGGTCAACGGCACAACGCTGAATGGCATTTGCAATAATATCACGGCTTCTCTTATCAGCCTCATGCTTAGCCTTAGCCTCTGCCTCTTTAATCATTACGATAGTATCATGTTTAACGTCATTTTCCACCATTGCAAGCAGATAATTCTTTGCTTCTTCTGATGTAAAGCCAGAAATCCTTTCAAGCTCCTGAAGCTCTTTCTGATGAAGTTCTTCAACCTCAAGCTTCTGTTTATCAAGCTCTTCAAGTTTTCTTGTCATCTGTTCTTCTCTCTTTTCGTAGGCATCTGCCTTTCTGTCGAGAGTTTCTTCCTTCTGGACAAGTCTTCTTTCTGTTCTTGCTAATTCATTTCTTCTTTCTCTTGCTTCTTTTTCAAGGTCATTCTTTGTTTTTATGCTTTCTTCCTTTGCCTCAAGAAGAATTTCCTTCTTTTTGGCCTCCGCTTCCTTCTTTGCATCCTCTACTATATCAGTTGCTCTCTTTTCGGCAACACCAATTTTAGCTTCAGCAATTTGTTTTCGATAGCAGAAACCAATAACAGCACCAATAATGACACTTATTACAATAGCAATAATGGTTTGTATCGGTCCTATTGTAACCACCCCCTGTTTTAAATTTTCAAAGTTCGTTAGTTAATCCGCCGTTAGGCGTGCATAAATGATTGTTTAAAGTTCATAAATGTGAATTATACACATCTATTTAATTGTATAACCAACAGCAATTAATGTCAAGTCAGATTGTAGTTACATGGTAATGTTTGTGACACATTTCAGCCTTTAAAATCTTCGTAAATCGGTTCTCTGCCGCTGCCGCCGCAGCAATGACAGCTTCGTGTCATAAGCTGCTGTATAGACTGTCTTTTTTTCTTTCGTGTTATCTGCATAAGACCAAGCTCGGTCATGCCGACAACTATTGTCTGGAGTCTGTCCTTAGCGACCGCCTCTTCAAGATGCTTTTGAAGAATTTTGCGGTTTTCCTCTGTTTTCATGTCTATAAAATCGACTATTATCATGCCGTTAAGGTTTCTTAATCTCAGCTGTCGTGCTATCTCATCCGCAGCCTCAAGATTAGTCTTTAATATAGTTTTCTGAAGGTCTGCTTTGCCGGTATATTTTCCCGTATTGACGTCTATAACAACACAAGCCTCTGTCTGTTCTATTATAATAAAGCCGCCGCTTTTAAGCCATACATGCTTGCTGAACGCCGCTTTCGCCTGTGAAGCAACATAATAGTTTTCAAACATAGGCACATCACTTTCATACATGACTATTTTTTTCGGCGATATATCCTTTTCTTCACAAAGCTTTATAAGCGTTTCATAATCTATACAGCTGTTGACAACAATTTCATCAATGTTTTCATTATATAAATCTCTTAAAACCTTTTCCACTCCGTTTATTTCGGTATAAAGAAGGCTCGGTGCTTTTGCATATTCCGCTTTGGAAAGAACTCCTTCGCTTTTCTCTACAAGTCTTTTTATTTCTTTTTCGTAGATTTCATAGGATTTGTCCTTGCCTTCGGTTCTTACGATAATTCCGTAGTTTTCCGGCAAAAGCTGTTCAATTATATCCTTTATTCTTTTTCTTTCGACACTGTCTGTTATTTTTTTGGAAATTCCGATTTTATCGTCACCGGGAATGACCACGAGAAATTTTCCGGCAAAGGATATTCTTTTTGTAAGAACAGCTCCCTTTGCACCCATTTCCGCCTTTTCCACCTGTACAATAACATCACTGCCCATTTTCGGCTTTACTATGTTTCCGTTATTGTCTTTATCGTCGCCGTAATAAAGAAAAGCATTTTTTTCTCTGCCAATATCAACAAAGCATGCCTGCATACCGGGAAGAACATTCATTATCTTTCCGGCATATACATTTCCGACAATCGGAAGAGAATTTTTCTTTTCGTATATGAGCTCAACAAGAGTTCCGTTTTCAACCACACCGATACGTGTGCCATAGGACGTTTCGTCCACAAGTATACGGTTCATCGTATATCCACTTCCTCATCAAGCGGTCTGAGCTTTCCGTCAAGCTCACGATACATATCATTTCTTCTGTATCTGACTTTGTATTTATTAAATTCAACGCCGGCAAACCTACAGAAATTTTCCGCAACAAGGTCTGCTCTCAACGAGCGTATGCTTCCTGCCGCAAGAACAACCATAAGCTTTCCGCATTCATCGTCGGAAATATCCTTAAGCTCAAAAATATCCGGACGTATATCCGTTTCCTTATAATTATTTTTGGTTTTCTTCATCGTTATAATTTCCTTTTGGTTAAAGAAAGCCTCTGCATATTTTCCGACAGTTTCTTTATCCATCAGCTCATTGAAGTATATTTCGTATTCACAGGCCGAAATGCTTGCCATTGCGTTTCCGGCGTCCTGTGCCATTTTTGTTACATTAACGATGTCAATGCCGTCATTCATAACCGCATTAAGTCTGTCCTTTATCTCCTTTGTATCAACACCTGTTGTAAATTCCACATCGCAGTATTCACCTATGCTTGTCATTCCAAGCGAAAGCGGATTTGCAAAGGACATAATCTGGTGCGGATTAAAGCCATGCGAATATTCAATAGGAAGTTTGGCTCTTTTCACTGCACGCTGAAACACCCTCATTATGTCAAGGTGGCTGACAAACCTAAGCTCCGGCCCTTTTGTATATTTAATTCTGTACTTAAACCTTATTTTTTTTGGCTGATTCAAAGCAGACACCTCCTCCGAACGAAGCTGCACCGCAATGTGAACATTCTTCACGACAGTTAGGCGTTGTTATCGCCATTTCAGCCTTTTTTCTTTCATTTATCATAAACGCCTTTGTAACGCCGACAGAAATATGGTCCCAAGGAAGAATCTCATCAAACTCACGTTTTCTGTTTGCATAGAACGCAGGATTTACGCCTGTTTCTTCAAAAGACTCCATCCATTCCTTGAACTTAAATTCTTCTGTCCATGAATCGAAACGACAGCCTTTTTCCCATGCTCTGTAAATAGCGGCGGAAACCTTTCTGTCGCCTCTTGCCATAACGCCTTCAAGCGAGCTCAATTTTGCATCATGGTAATTATATTTAATCTGTTTTCTTGCTATATGCGATTTAACTATTTTTGCTTTTTCGGCAAACTCCTGATATGTGTCCTGTGCGTCCCACTGGAACGGTGTAAAAGGCTTAGGAACAAAGCATGAGCTGCTGGCAACAACATTAACAGGTCTTGGCTTTTTCTCTCTCGGTATTTCATAATATTTATCTACAACCTTGGCACTTAAATCGGCTATTCCGATTAAGTCTTCCTCCGTTTCGGTCGGCAGACCGATCATAAAATAAAGCTTAACTCTCTCCCATGAACCGGAAAACGCCAATGCACAGCCGTTAAGAATATCATCTTCTGTAAGATTTTTGTTTATTACGTTTCTTAAACGCTGTGTTCCTGCCTCAGCCGCAAACGTGAGCGAGCTTTTTCTGACCTCCTGTATTTTCTGCATAAGGTCGAGAGAAAACGCATCTATTCTCAATGAAGGAAGTGATATATTTACCTTATCCTTTGCAAAATCGTCAAGAAGTCCGTTGGCAAGGTCATTGAAGCAGGTATAATCACTTGTACTGAGCGACACAAGAGAAATTTCGTCGTCGCCAGACGCATCAATAAGCGAATGGGCCTGTTTTATAAGCGTATCATAATTTTTCTCACGTACAGGTCTGTATACAAAGCCTGCCTGACAGAAACGGCAGCCTCTTATACAGCCTCTGAAAAGTTCAAGCGTAACTCTGTCATGCACTGTTTCGATAAGCGGCACAAGCATTTTTTCCGGATAAAATACCTTGTCCATTTCAGTAATAACTACCTTGCGTATCGTTTTCGGTGCTTTCTCTGTATTGGGTTTAAAGCTCTTTATTGTACCGTCCTCGTTATATTCCACATCATAAAACTTCGGTACATACATACCGGGAATTTCAAGCAGCTTATAGAGAAATTCATCTCTTGTTCCGCCGTTTTTCTTATGCTCCTTATATTCGTCAAGAATATGGTCGTACTCCACCTCGCCTTCACCGAGATAGAAGAAATCCACAAAATCCGCAAGCGGTTCGGGATTATATGCACATGAGCCGCCGCAGAGTATAATCGGGTCGTCCTCTGTTCTGTCCTTGGCATATATGGGTATTCCCGACATATCCAGCATATTTATGAGGTTTGTATAACACATTTCATACTGGAGAGTGAATGCGACAAAATCAAATTCCTTAAGCGGAGTAAAAGTTTCCAATGTGTAAAGCGGTATATTATGCTCACGCATTGCCGCCTCCATGTCCGTCCATGGAGCAAATGCTCTCTCGCAGTAGGTATCCTCTCGTCTGTTCAAAAAGAAATATAATATCTGAAGCCCAAGACAGGACATGCCTACCTCATAAACATCAGGAAAGCAGAAAGCAAATCTTATGTCCACGTCTTCGGGATTTTTCTTAACCATATTTAATTCATTACCTGTATATCTGGCAGGCTTGTCCACCTGCAATAATATTTCGTCCGGTATAAAAACCTTATCCATTGTATCCTCCATATATCTTCAAAATAACACCTCATATATAATAACCCAAAGACGGAATAAATGCACGATATTTTAAAAAAAGGCGAAAAAAATCCGGATTTTATTCTCCGGATTTATACATTTGTGCATTTTTAGAAAATATACAGCCGCAATAATTCTGTCTGAAAAGATTATACTCTGCCGAAAGTTCAATGGAACGCTTATAGCCTTCTCGTTTTTTGAAATCCGACGGAAGCCATTTCACTCCGTATTTTTCCGCCATTTTTCTTCCGACAGCATTAAGGTTTTCAACATTTTTCAACGGACTTATTGTAAGCGTTGTGCAGAAATAATCCGCACCGTTTTCCTTCGCAAGCTTTGCCGTTTCCTCCAGCCGGAGTTCAAAGCACTTTATACATCTTGCTCCGCCTTCTCTTTCGTTTTCAAGGCCTTTAACATATTCAAAAAACTCCCTGCTGTCGTATCTGCCTTCAATAACCTTAACGTCTTTACAGCATGGCATTTCCGCAACAAGCCTTTTTACTTCGTTTACTCTTTTTATATATTCCTCTTCGGGTGAAATATTCGGATTGAAATAAAACAGCGTAATGTCAAAATATTTTGTCAAATATTCAAGAACATAGCTGCTGCAAGGCGCACAACAGCTATGCAGAAAAAGCTTAGGCTTTTTTTCTCCTATTTTTTCCGTTATTTTATCCAGTTCCTTCTGATAATTTATCTTATTCATTATTCTCTTATCTGTCCGTTTCCGTAGATAATATATTTTGTTGTTGTTATTTCCTTAAGTCCCATAGGGCCTCTTGCATGGAGCTTCTGTGTGCTTATGCCTATTTCCGCACCGAAGCCGAATTCTCCGCCGTCTGTGAATCTTGTTGAGGCATTTACATAAACCGCAGCCGCATCAACCTCATCGAGGAATTTCTGGGCGTTTGTATAGTTTTCGGTGATTATTGCCTCCGAATGGCCTGTTCCGTATTTTCTTATATGCTCGATTGCCTCATCAACATTTCTTACAACTCTTGCTGATATTATAAGGTCATCATATTCTGTTCCCCAATCCTCCTCTGATGCGGGAACAGCTCCGGCATTGACGAATATTTCGTCACCTCTTATTTCAACCTTCTTTTCCTTAAGCTCCTTTATTATCATAGGGATAAATTTTTCCGCAATATTCTCATGCACAAGAAGGCTTTCGCATGAATTACATACTCCGGGACGCTGTGTTTTTGCGTTAAGAACTATTCTTACAGCTTTTTCAAGATCTGCCGTTTCGTCAACATATACATGACAGTTTCCGATGCCTGTTTCTATTACCGGAACAGTGCTGTTCATTACGACAGATTTAATAAGCCCGGCTCCGCCTCTGGGTATAAGAAGATCAATATATCCGTTAAGACGCATCATTTCGGTTGCTGTTTCTCTGCTTGTATCCTCAACCATCTGCACACAGTCCTTAGGCATACCGATTTTTTCAAGTGCATCTCTGAAAATATTTACTATTGTTGTGTTTGAATTGAAGGCTTCCTTGCCGCCTCTTAATATTGTCGCACTTCCGGCTTTAAGACATAATCCGAAGGCGTCCGAGGTAACATTCGGTCTTGCCTCGAATATAATGCCGATTACACCCATAGGCACTCTTTTCTGTCCGACAATAAGACCGTTATCGAGCGTTTTCATATAAAGAACCTCTCCGATGGGATCGGGAAGTGCCGCAACATCTCTCAGACCATTAGCCATGTCCTTTATTCTTTTTTCGTTGAGTGTAAGTCTGTCGATAAATGCACCTTTTATGCCGTTTTCCACAGCCATCTCAACGTCAACCTTATTTGCGGCAAGTATTTTATCCATATTCTGCTCAAGTGCCTCTGCCGAAGCAATAAGAGCTTTATTTTTTTCCGGTGTTCTAAGCTTTGCAAGTACAACAGATGCCTCTTTTGCCGCCTGTCCCATTTCAATAAGTCTGCTCATTAAACGCACCTCCGTATATTTTTCTCGGTAATTATCATTTTCATTATTTTATCATGCTTTTCAAATTCTATTTTTTCATGTATCTGACATTCAAAAGCAAATGCCTCAGTGTTTTTTACATTATACTTTTCGATATATGTGTCATAATATCCGCCGCCGTAGCCCATTCTGTGTCCGTCCTCATCAAAGGCAACTCCCGGAACAACAAGAACGCTTTTTTCATTCGGTACTATCTCACATTCTCTACCACAATCCGGCTCATAAACTCCGAGCTTTGTTTTTACCAGTCCGTCAAGCGATTTTATCGGAACAAAAAACATATCCCTGTTTTTGAGCGAAATCGGAACAGCGACAGTTTTTCCATCGGCAATGGCTCTGTTTATAACCTCTGTTGTCGATACCTCGTTTTTCATGCTGACATAAATAAATATACTTTCCGCATTTTTATATTCATCAGACATGATAAAGCTATTTTGAATTTCGGCACTGAATTTTTCTTTACTCTCGGTCGAAAGCTGTTTTCTTATCTCAATATATTTTTTTCTTTCTTCGTCCTTCATATTTTATCCTTAAAACATTGATTTGAATGCCATAAGTGCAAACCATATCGCAATAATATCAATAACGATAATCACTATGCTGACAATCAGAAGCTTTTTGCCGTAGCTTTTATAGCCTTCGCCTTTTTTACCCATGAATATGGCAGAAACAACCGCACCTATTACCGCACCGGGTATATTGAACAATATGACCATAAGTATAAGCAGTATTTTAGATGCAAGAGAAGGCTCGGTTTCCATATCAACCTCTGTTTCAGCCTTCATATAATCATAGGAATCATAATTATCCGCATCATAGCTTCTGTTTTCATAATAATCGTATACTTTTTTAGCCGGCTTAGTATTTTTGTTTTTCTTTTCCTCCGGTTTTGTTATATCCTCCGGTTTAAAACCGCAGTTTGGACATTCCTTAAGATTTTCGATTTTTGTTCCGCAGTTCGGACAAAATTTCATTTAATTATCACCTCAGTTTTTGCCGATAAATAATGTACCGACATCTTCACCGTCAATAACCTTTTCTATTATGGTTGCGTCACTGCCGTCGGCAATGACCATATCAACACCATTTTCAACGCAAAGCTTTGCGGCGGCAATTTTTGTTGCCATGCCTCCTACCGAAAATTCCGAGCCGGCTGTGCCTGCCATCTGCTCAATCTCTTCGGTTATTTTTTCAACTATTTTAACTCTCTTTGCATCGGGATTTTTCTTTGGATCGCTGTCATAAAGAGCATCAATATCCGTAAGCAGTATGAGTAGATCGGAATGAAGAAGTGCGGCTACATTTGCGGCAAGTCTGTCGTTATCACTGAATTCAATCTCGAATGTTGATGTTGTGTCGTTTGCGTTTACGATAGGTATAATTCCTCTCGAAAGCAACTCGGTAAATGTATTTTCCGTATTTGTTCTTCTTACGCCATGTTCAAAGTCGGTCTTTGTAAGAAGTATCTGTGCAACAGTCTGTGTATATGTATTGAAGAAATTCTGGTATATCTGCATAAGTATTGCCTGACCGACAGCGGCGGCAGCCTGTTTTTCTCTTGTAAGCTTAGGACGTTTTTCAAAGCCGAGGCTTTTTGAACCAACGCCGATAGCACCGGAGGAAACAAGCACAACCTCTTTATCTCGGTTCTTCAAATCGGAAAGCATCCAGCATAATCTTTCTATCATTCTTAAATTAAGCTTTCCGTTGGGATAGGTAATTGTTGAAGTACCTACCTTTATTACTATTCTTTTGTAATCCTTGAATCTATCATTTATATCCATTTTAAATCTCCTGTTTTAACAAAAGGCGGATAGTTATATCCGCCTTTATATTACCGCTGTCCTTGCGGAATAAATATCTTATTTTTTGATTTTGAATGAGCTCTTAAGCGGTACAATTCTGTTGAATACAAGTGCATCTGCCTTGCTGTCCTTTGTATCAACACAGAAATAGCCGTTTCTCATAAACTGATATCTGTCGCCCTTTTCGGCATTCTTTATCGAAGGCTCAATCTTGCAGTTGTTTCTGACAATAATTGAGTTTTCGTTCATAATCATATCGCCGTTGGGATCATCGGGATTGTCCAGCATCATATAATCATAAAGTCTTGCCTCAGCTTCAACACAGTCATCTGCACATACCCAATGGAGTGTGCCCTTAACCTTTCTGCCGTCAAAGCCCGAACCACTTCTTGTTTCGGGATCATAAGTACAGTGGATTTCTGTAATCTCGCCGTTTTCGTCCTTAACAAAATCTGTACAGGTTACAAAATATGCTCCCTTAAGACGAACCTCCTTGCCGGGTGCAAGACGGAAGAATTTCTTAACAGGTTCTTCCATGAAGTCCTCTCTCTCGATATATATTTCTCTGCCGAAAGGAACCTTTCTTGTTCCGAGTTCGGGATTTTCGGGATTGTTTTCAAGCTCCATAAATTCAATCTGACCTTCCGGATAGTTTGTTATAACCACCTTAACGGGATCAAGAACAGCCATAACAACCTTCGCCTTTGCCTTAAGGTCATCTCTTAAGCAGGCATCAAGCAATGCACTGTCAACACAGCTGTTTGCCTTTGACACACCGATTTTTTCGCAGAAATCTCTTATTGATTCAGGTGTATAGCCTCTTCTTCTGAGTCCGCTTATGGTCGGCATTCTGGGATCGTCCCAGCCGTCAACAAGGTTGTTTTCGACAAGCGCACGAAGCTTTCTCTTACTCATTACCGTATTTGTAAGGTTAAGTCTTGCAAACTCAATCTGTCTGGGAGGATTTGCTGTATAGCCTGCCTCTCTTATAACCCAGTCATAAAGAGGTCTGTGGTCCTCAAACTCAAGTGTACAGATTGAATGAGTAATTCCTTCGATAGCGTCCTCAAGAGGATGTGCAAAGTCATACATGGGATAAATACACCATTTATCGCCTGTTCTGTGGTGTTTTGCGTGTGCTATTCTGTAAATAACCGGATCTCTCATATTGATATTGGGAGATGCCATATCAATTTTTGCTCTTAATGTTTTTGAACCGTCGGGGAATTCGCCGTTTTTCATTCTTTCAAATAAATCAAGGTTTTCCTCAACGCTTCTGTTTCTGTAAGGGCTTTCCTTACCGGGTGTGCTTAATGTACCTCTGTACTGACGCATTTCTTCGGCATTGAGGTCGCATACATAAGCCTTTCCTCTTTTGATAAGGTCAACAGCTATTTCATAAAATTTATCAAAATATGATGATGCAAAATAAAGTCTGTCTTCCCAGTCAAAGCCGAGCCATTTAACATCGTTCATTATGCTGTCAACATACTCAACATCTTCCTTTGTAGGGTTTGTATCATCAAAACGAAGATTGCATTTTCCGCCGTAGAGCTTGGCAAGCCCAAAGTTAAGACAGATACTTTTTGCATGTCCTATATGAAGATAGCCGTTCGGTTCCGGAGGAAAACGTGTATGGAGCTTATTAAGCTCTGCTTTAAGGTCGTCCTGTATATAGCTATGTATAAAGTTGCCGGTTCCGCTCAGATTATTGTCTTTTTCATCGATTGATGTGATATTTTCTTCTGACATCGTATGTCCTCCGTAATACTTATTATATATTCATCATAATATTATAATTTACACTATTTTTCGCACTTTTGCAATACAGAGCATAAATCACATTACATTATTTTTTCCAAAAGCTTCGGTATTATTCACAAGCCAGTCAACAAAATACTTATCGACTATCTTTACTCCGCTGTCATTCAGATGTGCGTCATCTCTGAAATTTTCAAGCTTAAGCAAGCCTTCTTCAGAATTTATTATATTAAAGTCAATGTATTTTGCATCTATATTTTCGGCTATTTCCGCCATTTTGTCATGCACCGAATTATAATCCGTTATATAATCCATAGAAACATTTGCGATAGGCGCTGTAACAAGCACAAGCTCTATATCATTTTCCTTGCACAACTCGGCGATTTTGTTTATATATTTAAGCTGTGTATCGTCAGGCTCCCAATCCGAGCCATCAAAGCCCTTAAACTGGTTTGTTTCGTCAAGCTCGCTGTCCGGTATGACCGTATCGCAATAGGTATAGCCCTTTGCAAGATAATATTCGGTGCCGTTTGTTTCTGCCTTCGGCTTTGAAACACCGTATCTGCTTTCTATATTTTTGCCGATTTCGTCAGCCTCATAAGCAAAATAATCCTGCTGATAACGTATCGGAAGAATACTGTATTTAACCTTTTCGTTTATAGGAAAGACTTCCTTTATATATTCTTTTTTTACATTATCATCATTGAGCACCTCAAAAAACGAATTTGCCTGTTTCATTTCAAATTTATCATCAAGCATATCCCAGTAAAGCTCAAGCACAACTACCTTTGGTTTTTGTGTTTTAAGCACCTCTTTAAGCACAAAATAGCTTGTGTCATAATGCTGTAACGGTGTTCCGAGCTGCCAGCTGTTTGTTCCGAGAACGCTATCGAAGTTTTCCGGATCAAATGTACAATAGGAATGTGATGAGCCTATGAAAACCATGTCAATGCTGTTTTCCGGCTGTTCATAAAAGCCGTCATATCTGCTTTTTGTATAGGCATTGACAACATTTTTTGACGCTGCCTCAGCATATTTATTTTCAATACATTTATAAGCGAATAAGAAGGCAATTATAAATATAATAACCTCTGCAAGCAATTTAAAATTGGAAATAAATGAACGCTCCCGATTCATAAAATACCCCCGCAGACAGTATGAAAACTGCCGTAATTAAATAAAAAATTATTCTGAAAACCGCATTCTTTTCTTCAACAACATCGTATACGGGTCTTTTTCCGCTGAAAAGCTCCGATAATGTCATAAAAACCAATGCAGCAGATACAACCGCAAGCTCATATAAATTCAAGCCTAACGAAGTGATAACTTCATATATATACTGCTTATCGTACCAGCCCCTGAAGCCGTACAATATATTTGATGCTACATATACAGCATCCGAAGCGGTATTGGCACGGAAGAATATCCACCCAAAGCATACCAGTCCGAAAGTAATAACAAATCCGCAGAAGGACGCAAGCTTAGTTCCGTAAAGGCCTATCTTTTTCTTTATTTTGTTTCTGATATTCAGTGTCATTTGTCCGAAAACCTGAAATATTCCATGCAAACCGCCCCATATAACATATGTCCAGTTTGCACCATGCCAAAGACCGCTTACGAGAAATGTAACAAAAAGATTTCTGTATTTCTTTGCATTTCCTTCCCTGTTACCGCCGAGAGGTATATATACATAATCCATGAACCATGTTGAAAGCGATATATGCCATCTTCTCCAGAATTCCTTAATGCTTGTGGAAAAATACGGATTAAGGAAGTTATCCATAAGGTCAAAGCCGAGAACTCTTGCTGAGCCATTTGCTATGTCTGAATATCCGCTGAAATCACAGTATATCTGGAATGTAAACAACAGTGTCGCAATAAAAAGATAAAGTCCCTTATAGCTTGACGCAGAGTTGTATATTGTATTTACTGCAACAGCCGCTCTGTCCGCAATAACAATTTTCTTGAAAAAGCCCCAAAACATTATTCTTATTCCGCTGATAATTCTTTTAAAATCAAAGCGGTGCTTTTCATAAAACTGCGGAAGAAGATTCTCACTTCTTTCTATCGGGCCTGCCACAAGCTGCGGAAAGAACATAACAAAAAGCGCATATATTCCGAAATGCTTTTCCGGCTTTATCTTGTTTCTGTAAACATCTATCGTATAGCCTGTTGCCTGAAAGGTATAAAATGATATTCCCATAGGCAGTATTATGTTTATTGCCTTAACCGGCCAATTTAAATTCAGCTTATCTGCTATCACAAGAACCGTACTGTTCATAAAGCCGAGATATTTAAAAACAAAAAGCAGACCAAAATTAATCAACAGACATACAGTAAGTATCTTCCTTTTTCTCTGCTTTCTTCTGCTGTTGTATATTCTTATTGCTGCTATATAATTCACGATAATCGTAAAGCCAATAAGGACTATTAATGCAGGATTCCATGCCATATAAAAAATACAGCTTGCAGTCAAAAGCAAAATCCAGCGTACCTTGTGCGGAAGTATAAAATACAATACCGATACGATTATAAAAAATACCAAAAACGAAAACGAATTAAAAAGCATAAATTTTCTCCTTATACTTCTTACAATATTAATGTCTTGATTATAATTTATAAAGCTTATTAAAGCAACCTTGTTATAAATTCCAAGCTGTGATAAAATTTTAAGTCATAGGGAGGTAAGTATATTGATAGCTGGAACAGTTGAAAATAAAAAAGAATTTATGGCAATGCTTTTAAAGGGCAATGCCTTTGACAGGCTTCTGGTACGCTCGGTTTCAATAAAAACAAATATTTTTTATGAAATGGACTGTGTCATAAACAAGGACTGGTACACCACAGAGGAACAGGAAAGCCTTACAGAAAAATACATTGCATGGTCGGAACTTCGTCCGACAATATTCAACATAATAAAAGGAAACAAACTTCCCGGATATATGAAAATAATACTTTCTCCGTCTGATGAAGCAACGGCAAAAATACATACAAACGCTTCCGCTCTTTTTATAAACATAATTTTTGAAAACGGAAAGCTTTCGATTATTACAGGCTCGTCCGAAAAAATGTTTTCATTGGACAAAGCAGTTGAGCATTCCTGGGACGAATATGCCGCAAGATTTTTTAAACACAACGGAATCATAATAGAATAAGCATAATTGTGTTCAAAAAATTTATATCTGCAACTTATTAGCACTCACATTAAATGAGTGCTAATTTTTTCTTGACATTTGCATTTTTAGTGATACAATTATAGTCAATAAATGATTTAGCAATCGGAGGTAATTGACAATGGAACAGGAAAAAGGCAATCTTTCTATAAATAGTGAAAATTTCTTACCAATTATTAAAAAATGGCTCTATACAGATAAAGACATATTCATTCGTGAAATCGTTTCCAATGGCTGTGATGCCGTAACAAAGCTCAAAAAGCTTATGATGATGGGCGAGGCAGACAATATTCCCGATGATGAAAAATTCTGTATTCGTGTCGTATGTGATTCAAAAAACAAAACTATACAGGTTATTGATAACGGTATCGGTATGACAGCCGACGAAATCAAAAAATACATCAACCAGATCGCTTTCTCCGGAGCAAGCGATTTCCTTGCAAAATACGGTGAAAAGCAGGAGGACGACGGAAACGAGATAATCGGTCACTTCGGACTCGGTTTCTATTCGGCTTTCATGGTTGCGGACAAAGTTGAAATCGACTCACTTTCATATAAAGAGGGCTCAGAGCCTGCAAAATGGATTTGTGACGGTGGCATTGATTACGAAATGGAGCCCGGCACAAGAACAGAACACGGTACAACAATAACAATGTACCTCGGTGAAGACGGAGAAGAATTCGCAGATGAAAGCGTATTATATGATGCACTTAAAAAATACTGCGAATATATGCCTGTTGAAATCTATTTTGATACAGTAGATGACGAAGACGAAGAAACAGACGAAAGTACAGCAAAAACAGTAAGCTCTGCAGAAGAGCTCAAGGAAGTTCTTGAAAAGAAAGAAGCAGAAAAAGAAGAAGGTTCGGAAGAAAAGAAGGAAGACGGAGAAGAAAATAAAGAAGAGCCCGAACAGCTTCCCCTTAACGAGGTAAATCCTCTCTGGCTCAGAAAGCCTTCCGAATGTACAGATGAACAGTATAAAGAGCTTTATCACCATATGTTCGGTGATATGAAGGATCCTCTCTTCTGGATACATCTTAACATGGATTATCCCTTCAGACTTAAAGGTATTCTTTATTTTCCCCGTCTTGTCAGCGATATGGAAGCAGTTGACGGTATGGTTAAGCTTTACTCCAACCAGGTTTATATTGCCGACAACATAAAAGAAGTAATTCCCGAATTTCTTCTTATCCTCAAAGGCGTTCTCGACTGCCCCGATATTCCTCTTAACGTATCGAGAAGTGCCCTCCAGAACGACGGATATGCGGAAAAGATGTCAACCTACATCACAAAGAAGGTTGCAGACAAAATCAACAGTCTCTTTAAGAACAATCGTGAAGAATACGAAAAATTCAGTGATGACATCAACGTATTCCTTAAATACGGCAGTATGAAGGAAGAAAAATTCTACGATAAAATCAAAGGCTCTATTCTTTTCAAAACAACAGATGATAAGCATAAGACTATCGAAGAATATATTGAAGACAACAAAGACAAAACAGGAAACAAAATTTATTATGTAACAGACGAAAAACAGCAGATTCAGTATATCAACCTCTTCAAGAGCCAGTCTATGGAAGCAATCATAATGCCGACAGCTATTGATAAGCCTTTCGTAAACTATCTCGAATATAAGAGCGACGGAAAATATACTCTTGAAAGAATCGACTCTGACCTTTCCGATACACTTAAGAGTGACGGCGAAACAAATGAGGATTTAAACAAAGAATTTAAAAACCTCTTTGCCGGAATACTCGGAAACGATAAGCTTAATGTCAAGGTTGAAAACCTTAAATCAGATGATATTTCCGCTATGATTCTTCTTTCTGAAAGAGAAAGACGTCTTCAAGATATGCTTGAGGCTTATAATTATGACGATTCGCTCAAGGCTCTTTACGGAAATGCCGCTGTTGAACAGACGCTTATACTTAACGGAAGCAACAAGCTTATAAAAGCACTTGAGGCACTCAAGAACACAGCCGGAAAAGAACAGGAAACAGAGCTTATCTGCCGTCATGTATATGACCTTGCACTCATGGGACAGAAGCCTCTTGAGCCCGAACAGATGACGGAATTTATTAACCGAAGCAACATTCTCCTCGAAAAGCTTGCAGAGAGTGAGATAAAATAACCCCTTTTACGCAAAAGGCACCGTTTTCGGTGTCTTTTGTTTGCTAAAACTATCGGAATAGTGTATAATAGTAATAATGTGTTTTAACCTATATCATAAGGAGGTTTATTATGCCATTAACTACAAAAAGAGCTTTAGCTACATCACTCAAGAATATGCTCTCTAAAAAAACTCTTGATAAAATCACAGTTAAAGATATTGTAGATGACTGCAATCTAAACCGCCAGACATTTTACTATCATTTTCATGATACCTATGCCCTTCTTGAATGGATGTATCTCGATGAGGCAAAGGACATTGTGGACAATATAGATGATCCGGTAAAACAATCCGGAAAATTTGATTTGATACTCAACTTTATCGTTAAAAACAAAACTCTTGTATTAAACACATATCGTTCGCTTGATCCGGATTTTCTTATGGAAAAGCTGAAAAGCTTTATGCTTCCGGTTATAGTTATGGTCGGAAAAAGCGTTGCACCCAATGCCAATAAAGAAAATATAGACTTCACTGCCGAGATATACACATATGCACTAATCGGTTTAAGCACCAACTGGGCGAAAAATGGCCTGCCGGAAGAAGACCTTCCGAAGTTCAACAAACTCGGGCATATGATTCTTAACGGAATGAAAGCCTTAAATTAAAAATACAATGACTGTATACACAAAACGTATACGGTCATTTTTTGTTATTATATTCTTTTTACATAATATATTTGTTCTGAGGTGATTTAAAATGAACAGATATATTCTTCTAAAAACCGATAAAAACGAACTATACTTATTTTATTACTCCGAAGGCTCGATATACTTTAAGCAATTAGCTAAAAATCAAAATATTTCTCCTATAAAAATAATTTCCGATGTATCCGATATTTTTTCCGTATGGTACGAAAACGGCTTTATTTATCTCCTTGCATCAACCGACAGCAATGCGGTTTTATGCCGTTATAACGGAAAATGGAACAGCAAAAAGCTTAATTTCACTATACCGAATGAATGTACAAAACTCTTCTTCACAACGGCGGAAAACTCAATAAGCTTTATATACAGCGTAAAGGAAAATCACAACAACGAATATCTCTATATGCGGTATATGCTTGACGACAGATGGGAACAGCCGATAAAAATATCCGAAATACTTTCCTTCGGCAATTCACCTTTTCTCATCGGAATGAATAACAATAACATAAAAATATATTACCGTCTTTCCGATAAAACTATTAAGTTTTTCTCAATGTCCGTTAAGGACTGCAAGCTGACCGAAAGCATAAGCTTTCTTGCAACAAATATGCCCTGTATAGATTTATCCGTACTTACCGAGAACAATTCAAGCCATTTATTATATCTTGCAAAAAGTTCCTTTTCCTCACAGCTTATTTATAAGGGCTGTATAAATGACTGCCTCGGAAAAGCAAGAATATTATGGGAAGGACAAAACGGCAAAGGCTGTTCAATATCAAAAGAAAAAGGAGCTATGTATGCAATAGTACATACAAACTCCTCTTCCTATAAAATACCAATCGAAAACATCTCAAAGCCACAGTTGGTAAAACAATCCTATGATTTACGCAAAGCTGAATATCTGAATTTCTTTGATGATTTTTCACCGAACCGTATAGAATTTAATCTGTCGGATTTCTCTTTTCCGTTTATGAATGATGATTTTGTTCCGTATATACAGGCGCAAAAACCAGTTTCAACCGCAAACCAAAGCAATTCACATGACTACCTTCTTCAGCTTGAGGAAACCAACAACAGAGTTTCCGAACTTTCCAGACTTCTTGCCGAACGCAATGAAGAAATCGCACTTCTCAGCTCAAAATGGAAAGCCAGATACAATGCCATTGAAAAAGAAAATATAATTCTTAAAAACCGGCTTAAAGCCATGAGCATACCCGAAAGCTCGGATAAAAGCGACATTATATTTATTCAAAGCCGGGAATTGTAATATCTTATTTCGTCCTCGGCCTCTTCTATAAGTCTGTCGGCAATTTCCGCCGCAGACGCAATTATTGAAACACAGTTATTTCCGGCAGACAACCGACAGCAGTTAAAATCATTGTACCTACTTCTAAATTCATCAAGGAATTTTATTCTGAGCCGCTTCATGGTCATTTCATCAAACATAATTCCGAATATTATTATCACCGCAGTAATGACCGTACACTGGCCTCCGTAGCCACAGCCGTTGCCTAAAGCGGCTGCGGCAGAAATAAAGTCACTGTTTATTCCTATTTTATATTTTCTGTCTGCCGCCTTTATTATGCACTGTCCGCAGCCATAGCCCATTTCGTAATACATCAACGCAAGCCTTTTCATATAAACACCGCCTTTGCCTGTCCTTTTGTATATAATATTCAAACTGTATATATAAAGTGACAGACAGCTTTTATTGACAGTACATTTATTTTCTGAATACAGCCTTTTCAATCTCCGAAAATACAACAGGCACAAAGGAAAGTCCCATAACGATAAGCCACTGTTTCACATTTAGCGGAACAACCGTAAATATCTCTGCCAACGGCGGCAGCATTATAACCGATGCTTGAAGTATAATGCCTATAACAAAAGCCATGCACAGCCATTTATTTCTCAATATATGTATTTTGAATAAAGATTTATTGGTTCTCATATTAAAGGCATGAATAAGCTGTGCGATACTCAAAACGGCAAACGCCATTGTTCTGCTTACTCTGTGCATTTCGTTTCCGTCATAATATTTGTGGCCTATACCAAATGCCGTAAGTGCCAAAGCCGCAATCATAACACCTTCATATATAATTCGGCTTCCCATGCCTCCGGCAAAAAGGCTCTTGTCCGGTGCAACAGGCTTTTCCGTCATAACGTCCTCCTCCGGAACATCAAGTCCCAATGCAATGGCAGGAAGCGAATCGGTTATAAAATTAATCCACAGCAGATGTATGGGCAGTAACGGCGTACTCCAGCCAAAAACCATTGCCGTAAATACGGTAAGTATTTCTCCGACATTGCTCGACAAAAGAAAATGCACAGCTTTCTTTATGTTTTTATATATTATTCTGCCTTCTCTTACAGCGCAGACTATTGTCGAAAAGTTGTCATCTGCAATAATCATATCTGCCGCCGCCTTTGCCGTATCCGTTCCAGTTTTTCCCATTGCACAGCCTATGTCAGCCGCTCTCAACGCCGGTGCATCGTTCACTCCGTCACCGGTCATTGCCGCAATCATGCCCTTTCGTTTATATGCCTCGACAATTTTCAGCTTATGCTCTGGTGATACTCTTGCAAATACCGATATTTTGTCCAGCTTTTCATTCAATTCCGTTGAAGACATATTATCAAGCATATTTCCTTCAACTATAATATCTCCGTCGGAATATATTTCTGTTTTTTCGGCTACGGATTTGGCAGTCAGCATATGGTCACCGGTAACCATAACAACCTTTATTCCGGCTCTTCTGCATTCGCTTACCGCCTGTCTTGCCTCTTCTCTCGGTGGATCTGCCATGCCAATAAAGCCTGCGAATATAAAATCTCTGTCATATTCACGACTGTTGTTCGGTATTTCCTTATATGCAACGGCAATAACCCTAAGCGCCTTATTTGTCATATCGGCATTTATTTTATATATTCTTTCGGTTATATTCATGTCAATGCTCACATTGTCATAAATTTTACCGCATTTTGACAGCACTCTTTCCGGTGCTCCCTTAATAATACATATCTTTTTTCCGTTTTCAAATTTATGTACCGTAATCATAAATTTTGTTTCCGATGAAAATGGTATTTCGTCAACTCTTGGCATTATTTCATCAAGCCGTATTTTGTGCTCGCCCATTCTTTCGGCGGCCTCGGCTATCGCCGTTTCGGTCGGATCACCTATATAATGTCTGTCCTCATAAAAGCAGTCTGTGCACAAAACCGCAAGCCGCAGTATGAATCTCTTTGAATTGATTGTCGTTTTTTCGTTTCCGTCCTCAATTCGCACTACCGTCATTTTGTTTTTTGTGAGCGTTCCTGTTTTATCGGTGCATATAACCTGTGCACAGCCCAGTGTTTCAACAGACGGCAGTGTTCTTACTATCATGTTTTGCTGTGACATCTTCTGCATGCCTATCGCAAGAACTATCGTCACTATTGCCGGAAGTCCTTCCGGAATTGCGGCAACGGCAAGACTTACAGAGGTCATAAACATATCGAATACGGAATATCTTCTCAAAATACCTATAACAAAAATAACCGCACATATGGCAAGAGCCGACAGACCGAGTATTTTTCCCGTACTGTCGAGCCTTTTCTGCAAAGGTGTTTCTTCGGTTTCCTTGTTTGAAATAAGCCTTGCTATTTTTCCGACCTCTGTGTTTTTTCCTGTTTCCACAACAACAGCCGTTCCTTTTCCGTTGGTTATATATGCCGATGCAAAGACCATGTTTCTTCTGTCGGCTGTCTGTGCATTCTCAGGCAGACGAAGCACCGTTTCCTTTTCAACCGGAACAGACTCGCCTGTCAATGCCGATTCATCAGCCTTAAGATTAGCCGAGCTTATAAGCCTTGCATCAGCCGCAACTCTGTCGCCTGCCTCAAGCACAAGCAAATCTCCCGGAACAACATCCTCCGAGTCAATAAGCTTTATATGTCCGTTTCTCAAAACTCTGGCATGCGGAACAGACAGCCTTTTCAACTCATCAATGGCTTTTTCTGCTTTGTTTTCCTGTATAACGCCAAGAACCGCATTAAGAATGACTATCATAATTATCAATAATGAATCCGCAAAATCATTTTCGCCGTTAATAAACGAAACAACAAAAGATGCAGCGGCTGATGCCAGAAGAATTATTATCATAACATCATTAAGCTGTTCAAAAAATCTCCTTAAAATACTCTTTTTATTCACTTCTGTTTCAATTATATTTTTTCCGCATTCGGCTTTAATCATTTCTGCCTTTTCTTCCGTAAGCCCGTTTCTAAGATCAGTATTGAGTACCACCGATATTTCGTCCGTTGTCCTGCTGTGCCAATTCATATAAACACTCCCTTCGTATTTGGACAATCACCTAATCAATTTTATTCCTTTAGCACAGCATTAATTACTTTCAAACATCAAAACACAAAAATAAATCCCGAAGTATTTAACCTCAGGATTTATATTAAAGAATTATTTTAAATTTCGGTTTTGGCAAGAGTTAAATAAAACAGCTCCTCTGCTCCTGCCTTTTTCAAGGTTTTTCCACATTCGTTCAACGTACTGCCTGTTGTGAAAATATCATCGACGATAATTATTTTCTTTCCTTCAACATTATATTTTTCGTTGAGCTTAAAGGCATTGAAAACATTCATACGTCTTTCGATTTCATTAAGGCTGTTCTGCGGAACCGTATTTTTTGTTCTTATGAGCATATCGGAAATATATTTTGTTCCGATTTCTTTGGATATTTCTTTTGCAAGCACATCAGACTGGTTATAACCTCTTTCTTTAAACCTTTCCCTACTTATTGGAACGGGAATTATAACATCGGCAGTTATCAACCTTGTATTGCTGTCCTTTACGGCATGTCCCATTATTTTTCCGAAAGCAATACCTCGTCTTTTCATGCCGGAATATTTAAAGCTCAATATTGCATCTCTTACATCCTTATATTTATAAAGACTTATTCCATCGGAAAACACTCCGAGCTTACTCATACATTTACCACAGATGGGATTTGATTTATTTTCAAGCTCTCTTCTGCACAATATACAAGTTTTATATTCCAGTCTATCTATATTTCCGCATTTTTCGCATACAGCCTCTCTACTGTTCAGATTAAGCAGTTCACCGCAGAAAACGCATCTTTGAGGATAGATTAATTTAAGTATATAATCAACTGTCTTCACTTATACTTCTCCCCATATCGTTCGTTTCCGCCATAAACTCATATAGCGAACACATTCTGTATGCCAATCCGGAATATCGGCTTATCTCCCTATCGTTCGCAACCATCTTTTTTACGGCACTTCGTAGTCCGACAACAATAACAAATTTCTTTGCTCTTGTTACTGCGGTATAAAGAAGATTTCTCGACAAAAGCATTTGCGGGCCACTGTGTATCGGTATAATAACAACAGGATATTCACTGCCCTGCGATTTATGTATTGTTACGGCATAGGACAGCTCAAGCTCCTCCAGTGCGGTAAATTCATATATGGCAATTCTCTTATCGTCAAACTCAACCGTAACCGTTTCATTTACCGAGTCAATCTTTTTGATTATACCCATATCTCCGTTATATACGCCTGTTCCGTCGGAGGTAATTCTGCCTGTTTCCGAAAGCATTTTCCATGCAAGATTATAATTGTTTTTTATCTGCATTACCTTATCGCCTTCACGGAAAACGCCATTCTGTGTTTCATATTCGTTTTTGACCGATGCCGGAGGATTTAATGCCCGTTGAAGCGTTTTGTTCAGTCCCGATGCACCTATATCGCTTTTTCTCATTGGTGTAAGCACCTGCATATCCCAGAAGGAATCCACTCCGGTAAACTGTGGCAGACGCTTTGTTATGAGCTCAACAATCGTCTGCGGTATTTTTGCGGCATATGGCTCATTGACAAAGAAAAAGTCGGTGCCTTTTTCATTCATCACAGGATCTGTTCCGGCATTTATCCTATGTGCATTCATTATTATGGCACTTTCCTGTGCCTGTCGGAAAATCTGCGTAAGCCTTACGACCTTGACTATTTCGCTCTTAATTATGTCCTTAAGCACATTTCCTGCCGCAACCGACGGAAGCTGGTTAGCATCACCGACAAGTATAAGCCTTGTTCCCGGTTCAATAGCTTTCAGCAGAGCATTAAAAAGCTGCATATCCACCATAGAAACCTCATCAATTATAACAACATCCGCATCTATCGGATCTTCCTCATTTTTTTCAAACTTCTGCTTTGCATTGTCGTTATCGTTATAGGAAACTCCGAGAAGTCTGTGTATTGTTTTTGCCTCTTTGCCTGTTGCCTCGGTCATTCTTTTTGCCGCACGTCCGGTAGGAGCTGCAAGAACAACCTCAAGACTCATGCTGTCAAACAGAGATATAATATTGTTTATTATCGTTGTCTTTCCCGTACCCGGGCCACCGGTTATAACAAGGACGCCTTCCTGCATTGCTTCGACAACAGCCTGTCTTTGCTGTTCCGCAAGATATATTCCCGATCTGTCCTCAAGTCTTTCAATTTTCTCGTTTATGCTTTTGAGATCTGCCTCATCATGGTAAAAGGAAAGCTCTATTATTTTTTTAGCGGCAGATACCTCCGTATAATACATCTGCATTGTATATACAGCATCAATATCTTCTACCTTTTCCCTAAATATTTTATGCTCAATCTGGAGCTCCTTAAGACAGTGCTCAACCGTTTCACTGTCAGCTCCGAGTATCTCCTCCGCTCTTGCCGTAAGATTGTTGAACGGCATAAATACATTGCCGTCAGCAACATCCATATTGAGTATATAGCGTATTCCGGATTTAATCCTGTTTGGTGAGTCTTTGGAAATTCCCATGCTGTCGGCAATGCTGTCCGCTGTTTTAAAGCCTATTCCTATAATATCCTCTGCCAGCCTGTACGGATTTTCCTTTATAATCTCAATGGTTCTGTAACCGTATTTTTTATATATTTTAACAGCCATTGCCGCCGAAACGCCATAATCCTGCAAATAAAGCATTGCCTTACGCACATCTCTCTGAGCACAGAAGGCTGTGTGTATTTTCAGTGCCTTGTCGTAATTTATTCCCTTTATTTCAACAAGCCTGTCAAACTTTTCTTCTATAACATAAAATGTAGCCGCACCGAACTTGTCCACAATCTTCTTTGCCGTCTTTGCTCCTATACCCTTTATTGTTCCCGAGGCAAGGTATCTTTCTATTGCGGCGGCATTTGTCGGCACGACCTTTTCGAAAATATCAACCTTAAGCTGTAAGCCATAGGACGGATGTATAACCATAGTTCCCGATAATTTAAGCGATTCGCCTTTACTGAGCTGCGGTATTGTTCCGACACATGTTACTTCGTCGCCGTCATCACTGTTAAAATTAAAAACAGTATACCAGTTTTCCTTATTCTGAAATATTATATCCTCAACAGTACCTTCGAGCACTATCGTATCGTCCATATGTATCTCACCGCCTTTACCCAAAATAATATCATAGCAGGGTATAAAATTCAAATTTACAAATTCTTAATATACGTTTATTATATTAGTATAAAGTATTAATTACAATAGTCGGTCAAAAGGAGAGCTATACAATGCCCGATAACAAACCATACAATTCATTAAGCGACCATTTAAAAGAAAAGCTCGGTTCAAAAACGGTTAAGCTTTCGGTCAATGCCGGATTTACCTGTCCGAACCGTGACGGAAAAATAAGCACAGGCGGCTGTATTTTTTGCAGCGGCAGCGGTTCCGGAGATTTTGCTCCGTCGGCAGAGCTTTCCATTGCCGAGCAGCTTCGTCTTTCCAGGGAAAAGCTTTCCGGAAAATGGCCCAATGCAAAGTATATCGCATATTTTCAGGCATTTACAAACACATATGCTCCTATTGACGAGCTCAGGAAAAAATATTACGAGGCTCTTAACTGCGAAGGCATAAGCGGAATAGCAATCGCAACACGACCGGACTGCATTGATGATGAAATTCTGGAACTGCTTAAAGAAATAAATTCAAAAACATATCTCTGGGTTGAATTCGGACTTCAGACCTCCGACGAAGATACCGCAATACTTATAAACAGAGGCTACAAAAACGAGGTATATCTTTCAACAATGGAAAAGATGAAAACCGCCGGAATAGAAACCGTAACGCATATAATACTCGGTCTTCCATATGAAGACCGTCAGACAATGCTTAACTCCGTTGACTTTGCCGTTTCCGCAGGAACAGACGGAATTAAACTCCAGCTTCTCCACATAATCCGAGGAACAAAGCTCGAGGCTCTTTATAATCAAAAGCCGTTTCATATTATGAGCCGAGATGAATACACCGATACGGTAATCGAATGTATCGAACATCTTCCGCCAAATGTTGTTATCCACAGATTAACAGGCGACGGCAACCGAAATGAATTAATTGAGCCCAAATGGAGCATGGACAAGCGTGGCGTTTTAAACGAAATCCACAGAAAAATGAAAATAACCAACAGTTTTCAGGGAAAATTGTTGAAATAGATAATTGTATAATTATTTATGATGGTTTATAATATATATCTATCCTAAAAATCAGAATAATAGAGTTACTTTGCGGCGGTGGTTATGGTGTACAATAAAACAAGAGCTTTGGCTGAAAACAAGCTTCTTATTTTATATTTGGTAAAAAAAATAGAAATTCCTTTGTCTAACAGTGAAATCTGGCAGTTTGTGTCCGAAAAAAATCTGATGGACTATTTTTCTGCACAACAATATCTTTCGGAGCTTGTCGAAAGCAGACTTCTTGAAATGACAACCGAAAATAACACTACCAGATATACAATAACCACTGAAGGCGAAGATATTCTTAGATATTTCAACAAACATATTTCAAACCATAATAAAAACATAATATGTGAATATGCTAAGGAAAACTCAAAACGTATACGTGCGGAATATTCCGTTACGGCAAATTATTTTCACGAATTAAACAGTGATGACTATACCGTAAAATGCGGTGTATGCGACAGCGACGGAACAACCTCTTTAATGGAAATAAGCATAAATGTTGCTACAAGGGATCAGGCAAGACTGATATGCCGCAACTGGCGTGACAACGTAAACAGCCTTTACGGAAAAATACTTCATTGTCTTTCAGAAGAACCTAAAAACGATAAAGCCAAAAATTCCTCCGAATCATAATTATATTCGGAGGAATTTTTTATTTTGATATTTTTAAATTGAGAAATAGCAGTACATATAATTTACAGTCTTGCTGTTGTCATTTGTAAAATAATATTCCTTTACAATTCTGTAATCTCCCGAACTAAGCTCACCGTAAAGCTCTGCCCAATAAAAACTCATTGTCGCAACAGCATCAGGTTCAACATAATACGAGGTATTGCTCCATTCCGGAGAATCATCTATACATTGGCAATGCACCCATCTGCCGTTTATATTTTTCTCTATCCTGTAATATTCGGGAAACATTATCACAAACCCGGAATTATTGGTTATATCCGCATTAAGGCCTCTTATGCTTTCGGTTTCGATAGCAGGCTCAAAGCTGACAAGTCCATTCTCCGGCTGTTCTGTCTGGTTTCCTGTCTGCGGTGTATAATCTGTACGCCATACGCTGAACACTACGGGAAGATTGTTTTCCATTCTGTAAACATCAATCTTATATAAACCGCCAAAAAGAGCACAGCTGCACCCAATAAAGCCTATGAGAAATAATGCAACTTTTTTCATACACAATCACCCGACTTTTTATCATTCTGTATACAACGGCATTTTGACAGTAACCTTAAACACATCTCCGTCAACCGAAACATCAAGCTTTCCGCCCTGTATTTCCGTAAGGCTCTTTGTAATGGAAAGACCTAATCCGGAGCCTTCCATCGTTCTTGATGTGTCGCCTCTTACGAATCTTTCCGTAAGGCTCTTTACGTCTACTTCGTCAATGGGAATGCTCGAAACATTTTTGATAACAAGTATGCCTTCCTTTTCGTTTTTGGAAATATCAATAAATACCCTTGTATTTTTCATTGTATACTTTATCGCATTTGTTATCAAGTTTTCCGCTATTCGCCACATATGGCTTCCGTCAGCATATATATATACTCCGTCCTCGGCATTAAACTTAAATTCAACGCCTGAATCTTCTATTCTTTCCTCAAACTCACCCAGTGCCTGTTCCATAAGCTCCTTATAATCAAGTTTAGCCTTTGAAACCGCAAGGTTTCCGCTTGACGCCTTGCTTGCCTCAACAAGGTCCTCTATAAGCTGTTTAAGTCTTCTTGATTTTTCATCAAGTATTGCCACATAGTTCTGCGCTCTTTCGTTATCAAGCTCTTCTCTTTTGAGCAGGTCTACATATGTGATAATAGAAGTCAGCGGAGTTTTAAGGTCATGTGAAACATTTGTTATAAGCTCTGTTTTCATCTTTTCGCCCTTAACCGCACGACCGACCGCCTGCTTAAGTCCGCTCTGCATATTGGAAACGTCCTCGGCAAAGTTCACCATTGACGGAGATATGTTTTTCATATCTATCTTACAGTCAAAGTTTCCTTCCGATGTTTCCTTAACGGCAAACATTATTTTCTTTATAGACCTCATAGCCCTTGAAACAAATATAACTGCTATTATGTTCAAAATAACCATAAACACAATCGGTATAAAGCTATCGCTTGCATGGGCAAAAGCTCCCAATACGGCATTTGCAACAGCAAACAGAACAAGGCACAATATTGTCCACATTCTTATGTTCGAATATTTTATGAACGATGCGATAAATCTTACCGTTGCAGCTATAAATGTATTCGAAAAAAGCTGTTTTTTCTTAATTTGCCTTGACATACAGGTTACAAAGCTTGTAAGCACAATCGTATCAACAACAAACAACAGACACATAAGCCCTTTTACAAGGTTTACCCATTGCTCACGCATATAGTATGTGCTTGTCATAAGCTGTACGGCCAAAAACAGCGAAAGTCCGGCTATTGCGATAAAAATAATTAAATGAACATCGTTGAATATGTTATCAATAGCCATAAGTGTAACCTGGCTGTTTTTGCCTGTCTGCCCGGCAACATATGCAAGGAACACAATTCCGACAACCATTATAACCGCGCAGGCAACCGCTACGCCGACTGCCTTCGGCGCAAACTCTCTTCGCTTGTCGTATGCCTGACACTGTTTGTTGAATACTCCGCTTCCATCATCATCGGTTTTTACTCCGACATGAAGCGAATATCCGTTATTAAGAAGTATTCTTGAAACCGAATCAAGATAGTTGTCATAATAGAAATAATTTATAAGCTCGCCTTCGTCACTGTAAGTATAATAATTTTCAGTATCATATACCATTTTTCCTTTAGAATATCTTCCGTCAAGGAACGAATTGATTTCAAGATTATCAATTTCATTTACCGAGAGATTTCCTATTGATATATTATCCTTTGAGCTTACAAGATTGTAACAGAAATCACTGTATCTCTCCAGCTCCTTTACGGAATCGTCATATTCATAAAGCTGATCCTGTATGGCCTGCTGTTTATAGGTTTCGTACCTCTCATCAAAATACGCCTGGTCGTTATAATCCGTAAATTTTACATTCACAGGCTGACCAACAGACGAATATATTGTATATTCACCGAGCGAATTGGAAAGCGCAAAATTATATATAACCTTTTCTTCGTTCAAAGCCGCACCGGATTTAATATTCTCCTCATTTTTATAAACAAGGTTCACATTAACAACGTCCCTTACAAGCTGACTGTACTGGGCATAAAAGGTTTCCGTATCATAATAGCTGCTGTAATTAAGTCCGGATTCATAACGTGTATCAGAAACATATACAAGCCCGGTACAAGCCAAAAGACTTGCCAGAAGAACAACTATAACAGCCGTTATTTTTGATGCGTTTGAGTACATTTTAGAGCTTTTCGATTTTATAGCCAATGCCCCACACCACCTTTAAATATTTAGGCTCCTTCGGATTGATTTCGATTTTTTCTCTTATTCTTCTGATATGTACGGAAACGGTATTTTCGGGAGCAAAGGATAATTCGTTCCATACCTTTTCGTATATTTCATCTATGGAGAATACCTTTCCTGCGTTTTCCATAAGAAGCTGTAATATTCCGTATTCGGTTGCAGTAAGCTTAACCGGTTCTCCGTTTACACGAACCTCTTTTGAATCCTTATCCAGCTCAAGGTCGCCGATTTTTATTATATTTGCTTTTTCTGCAATAGAGCCGAGAGAAGTATATCTTCTCATATGGGATTTAACTCTTGCGATAAGCTCAAGCGGATTAAACGGCTTTGTTATGTAATCGTCAGCACCGAAGTTAAGGCCGATAATCTTGTCTGTATCCTCTGATTTTGCTGAAAGCATTATGATAGGTATGTTAAGTGTTTCTCTTATTTTTACAACGGTTTTAAGTCCGTCCATTCTCGGCATCATAATATCCATGATAACAAGATGAACCTCGTTGTTTTCGAGCACCTTAAGTGCCTCAACGCCATCATATGCCTTAAGTACGTTATAATTTTCCTGCTGAAGATATATTTCAATAGCATCAACAATGGCTTTTTCATCGTCACATACGAGAATATTTAATTTTTTAGAATCCATAGTGTCCTCCCTAACCAAAATCGACCATACTCAAATAATTATAAAATTATTACAGGTTAATTATATCATACTAAAGGTATTTTAAGAAACCATTCCTTTTTTCTTTCAATATTCTTAAGGTTGTAAAACATAACCTAAAAAGTACAAAACCAGCTTACAAAACTTTTATTGTTCTTCCTTTCTGAACAGAATATATAAGACATTCCTTAACCTTCATTCCCGTAACCTTTTCAGCTGCTTTTTTATAGAGCTGCATCTGCACTCCGTATCTTTCAGAAAGCTCGGACAATTCATCTACATAATCCGTTTTATAATCCAGAAGAACTATCAGTCCGTTTTCTACAAAATAACAGTCTATTCGTCCATGAAGTATTATGCTTTCGTCCATATATCCGCATTTTTCCTCGCCATATATTTCCGACGGCTGTATTGCAACGGTAAAAGTTTCCTCTCTGAAAACGCATTCTGCCGCCGAAATTCTTTTAAACAGCTCAGAGGACGTAAACATTTCTATTTTTTTGATGCTTACCGACATCCTTTCTTTTTCGCTTAGTATGCCTTTTTTACAGCAGAGGTCTACGAGCTGTTTTATTCCGGCATAGTCATAAGTTCTGTCAAAGCTCAAATGTTCGATTACCTTATGGACGGCAGTACCCTTTTCTGCCGCAGACAAACCTTTGTTTTCCGAATAGAATTCCGGAGTCTTAACAACGTAAGGATATTTTTCGCCGTTTATTTTTTTAATATCCGTAACGGTTACAGAGCCGGGAATGGCCGTTTCTGCCTCATATGGATATTTCCAGCTTAATCTTGAATTTACCTGTTCCTCGATAAACGCTTTATCTTCATCGGTTTCTGCGGATTTATATATCTGCTCGCTTTCGTATATCTGCTGCGTGCTCTGTACGGCATCAATAAAGTTAATGTCAAAAACAGCTTCGTGGTACATAAGTCCGTTTCCGGAAGACTCCTGATATTTGCCGATAAAGTCGCATATAGCTTTACCGCTTCTGTGCCTTATAAGCGACATCATTATCCAGTCCAGATAGCTTCCGGCACTTACAATATCCTTCGGATGTATTTCTATCTTTTCAATGCCGTTTGCCGTATTCCAAAGCTTTGCCTTTGTCGGGCCGAATTTTACATTGCCCGTTATTATAAGCTTTTCCTTTGCTCTTGTCATTGCAACATAAAGCACTCGCATTTCCTCTGCCGCTCTGTCGTCGTCACATGCCTGGCTTATTACAGCTCTCGGAAGGGTATTGTATTTTACTCTTGTATCCGTATCGGTAAATTCACTGCCGATACCGAATTTTTTGTGTATTATTATATCATTGCTTAAATCACGTTTATTGAATTTTGCGGCTGTTCCGGCAAGTATAACAACAGGGAACTCCAAGCCTTTGCTCTTATGTATTGTCATAATCTGCACAGAATTTCCGCTGTCACTGCCTGTTTTTCCGTCTATGGTTATTTTGTTTTTATCTATTTTTTCAATATATCTGATAAAGTCAAAAAGTCCCTTAAAGCTCAGATTGTCATAATCGGAGGCTTTTCTTACAAGCTTAAGAAGATTAGCCTGTCTTGCCTTTCCGTCCGGCATAACTCCGGCATAATCATACAATCCCGTATCGGTAAAAACCTTCCATATAAGCTCATTTATCGTATTATACAGCGATATATCACGCCATTTATTTAAGTTGGAATAAAACTTAGCAAGTCTGTTTCTTAAATTTTCGTCCGAACCGCTTTCAATATACCGCCTTACGCAGTCATAATATTCCTCTTCACCGGAATTAAGCTTTATTGTCAACAGCTCGTCCGCCGTAAAGCCGTACACAGGCGACCTAAGCACAGCCGCAAGCGGTATATCCTGTCTCGGATTGTCAATAAGCTTTAAGAAATTTAAGGCTGTCATAACCTCCGTTGTTTCGAGAAATTCCGTACTTGTGTCTGCCGATGCCGGTATAGAATGCTGTCTGAATATTTCGACCATTTCCGCTCCATGCGTCATGCTTCGCATAACAACGGCAATATCGCTGTATTTAAGCGGTCTGTATTCTTCAAGCTTATTGTCGTAAACCTCCATACAGTCATTTCCGTACATAAGTCCTTCTATTCTTTCGGCAATAAATTCCGCCTCTTTTTCAAAGCCGGAAAGGTCATCATCATTATCGTTTTCTTCATCCACAGTTTCACCGTTGGTCACAATGCAGTCCAGCTCAACTGCACCGCCTGCCTTTGCCTCGCCGATATATTCGGGAAATTCCATGCCGTTATAGAGCATGGCATTTTTGTCATAGGCTATTCCGCCAAACTCCTTCTGCATAAGCTGCATGAAAATGAAATTAATTCCGTCGAGAACCTCTTTACGGCTTCGGAAATTCATAAACATATCTATTCTTTCGTTTTCCGCACCGTTTCTTATTTCGTAGGTATTATATTTATCAACAAATATATCCGGATCAGCAAGTCTGAAGCTGTATATACTCTGCTTAACATCACCTACCATAAATCTGTTTTTTCCGTTTGACACAAGCGTAAGTATAAGCTCCTGAACGGCATTGCTGTCCTGATACTCGTCCGTCATAACATATACATATTTTTCTGACAGCTCCTTAGCCGCCTCGGATTTTATGGGATTTTCGGCAGTCGAGCCTTCTGCCGTAAGCACCTTAAGGCAATAATGCTCCAGATCTCCGTAATCCGCTATACGTCTTTCCTTTTTCTCCGCATCGAACATATCGGAAAATTCGTTTACAAGATCAAGAAGAGCACATATTCCGTAGCCGGATTTTTTTATTCCGTCCTTCATTTCGTCAATGGACAGAAATATAAATTTTTCGACAGCCTTTCCGATAAGCTTTTTTGCCTTTTCCCTCAAAAGCTTAACTCTCTCTTTATTGTCCGAATCTGTTTTTTTGCGTGACAATGCCATATATTCTATATTTTTTACGGCATTGAAAAGCTTTTCAAATTCGCCGGAAGGAATGCTTTCTATATACTCATATTGTTCAATATCGCTCTCAAGCATAGGAATATATGTGTCAGGCCCGTATTTTTCGGCAGAATCCAGTGCATCCTGTGTTATTGCCTTTGCCTCTCTTATATATTCCCTTATATAGCCTTCTGCTCTGGAAAACCAAATATCAGCAGTTTTTTCGTCATTATAAGCTGCCTTCTGCTTCTCTATCCATTCTTTTTCATTCGGAAAGCTTCTTATAAAATCATATATTCTCAAAACAAGCTCACGCAGTTTTTTGTCCGATGTTCCGTCGCTGTAATTTTCTACCATCCAGAAAAAATCCTCAGGTTCTTCCGAAGCATATTTTTCCTCAAACAGCCTGTCTATAACCTCTTCCCTTATAAGAAGTATCTCTGCCTCATCCGCAACCCGGAATGCCGGATCAATACCGAGTATATTATAATTTTCCATGGCAACGTGCAGACAGAAGGAATGTATTGTCGTTATATCTGCACGATTGAGAAGAACCGCCTGTTTTCTTAAAGCCGTTGACTCCGGATTAAGCTCAAGCTGTTTGTTTATTGCATTTCCTATTCGTTCCTTCATTTCTGCCGCCGCAGCCTTTGTAAACGTAACGACAAGAAGCCTGTCTATATCGACAGGCTCTTTTTCGTCCGTTATGAGCTTGATTATCCTTTCAACCAGAACAGCTGTTTTTCCCGAACCGGCCGCAGCAGAAACAAGAATATTTCCGTTCTTTTCGTTTATAGCCGCAAGCTGTTCTTTAGTCCATTTGTTTGACATAAAACTACCTCAGTTTAATCACACAGCCCCTTTCATTCTCTGTTCAAGGGACAAATATCTTGTAAAGGAACTGAACATAGCCGAATATGAATTAAAGCAGAAATTTCCTATAAACGCACTCTGTATGCGAGTTACGTTTTCGGTATTGAACAGATATTTCATTACCGCCGCAGAAAAAAGCTCGTTAAAATTAGCCGAATACATTGTTGCACAGGCATAAAGCAGTTCAAGCATTTTCTGCTCCGGCTGGCTGAGACCGAAAGCATAGGTTATTGCCTTTTTCATGCTTTCGTATTTCACACTGCATTTTCCGCTTTTAAGTATCTTGACGGTATGATGTATAGCCATAAGCTTTATAAATCTTCTGCCCTTTTCCTTCGTCAGCGAGTATATATTTTCCCTGAAAACATTTCCGCTTGTTTTCAGCTCGATAAAATATTCGTATGCGTCCGCAATTATCGAATTAATACATTCCTCATAAAACGCAAGAAAAAAGCTGTTGTCAAGCTTATATATTCTCTCAAGATATTTTCCGCTTTCATCTTCAACCGATGTTCTTATTATTTCATATTTTCCGATTGGCTTATTATATAAAAATTCAAACATAGACATAACCTCCATGTGAAAATTTTATAATAACAAGCTATAATCTTTCAAAGCATATCTTACGCATTTTGCGACAGTACCTTTTTCAAATCGTCAACCGTAACGTCCAGCGTATATCCGCCCATATCGTCAAGAAGAGAAACCAGCTTAAGATTTATGTCGTCCAAAAAATAAAGCATATGCGACATACCGCTGTTTTCGGCATATTCCATAGCCTTTTCAAAGCTTTCAAAGCTGTCGCTGTATTCAACCTCAAATATTTTATTATATATTTCAGAAAAAATATCTGCGTTTTTCTTTCCTTTGTTTTCACAGGCAATAAGCACTTTTACCTTAGTTTCATTATCATTTTCGCTCATGCTGTACGCCTCCTTTTTGACAATAATAACAACTTAAGCAAAAAAAATCAATAAATATTATATGTTAAAGCTGTTGCAATATGTCGGTTTATGGTCTAATATATTACAAATAGGATTTTTAAGAATTTATCAAGGGGGATAAGCATGGAGGCATTAAAAAAGAAAATTTTAACTGACGGAGCAGCATACGGCTCAGAAATTGTTAAAGTAGACAGTTTTATCAATCACCAGATTGACGTTGCATTCTTAAACGAAATAGGAAAGGAATTCGCAAGAATATTCAGCGATGTTGAAATAACAAAAATCATCACTATCGAGTCTTCCGGTATTGCAATAGCCGTAATAGCCGCACAGTATTTCAATAACGTACCTGTTGTATTTGCAAAGAAGAGTGAATCAAGAAATCTTGATCCCGACAAATACCACGGAGAGGTTTATTCTTTTACAAAGCAGAAGGTTTATCCTATCATGATTTCTAAAAAATATATATCACCGAATGATAAAATACTTATCATTGATGATTTCCTTGCAAACGGCAAAGCCGCTCTTGCGCTCAACAACCTTTGCGAGCAGGCAGGTGCAACCGTACAGGGCATCGGTATCGTAATCGAAAAAGGCTTCCAGCCCGGCGGAAAGCTTCTCAGAGAAATCAACAATATCAGAGTTGAATCTCTTGCAATAATCGATAATATCGATAACGGTGTTATCACTTTCAGAGATTAATATAATAATTAATGAGCTATTGCAAAATAGAAGATCAATCATCTATATAGCAATAGCTTTTTTGTATATAAATGAAAAAAACAGGTTTCAAAAAACCTGTCGTAAATCGTAACCAAATTAATTTTTGTACAGCGGAAGGGGTTGGGAAACGAAGCGTTTCCCAAGTGGAATCCGCAGACGGAATTCACTTCCGTCGAGGAGAATAGCGAGTTTCAAGGCTTTTAGCCGATGGAATGAGCTATTCATGCCTCTGTTTAAGCAAGTCGAAATCCTGATTTCGACTTATTTTTATTCTTCTTTTCTGAATATCGTCTGCAATACAGAACGCTTCGGAGCAGAATCCGTCTGCATTTCAGTCCAGTAATCAATATACTTTCCTGTTCCTATCGCAACACAGCTCATCGCCTCGTCCGCAATCATAACCGTTGTTTTTGTTCTTTCCTGTATAAGCTTATCAAGACCGTATAAAAGGCTTCCGCCGCCTGTCATAACTATTCCTCGGTCTATTATATCTGCCGCAAGCTCAGGCGGTGTCTGTTCAAGAACGCTATGTACAGCCTCGGCAATGCCGTTTGCGGATTCCGACAACGCCAGAAGCATTTCATCGGACGTTACCGTTATGTTTTTAGGCAGACCTGTTATAAGGTTTCTTCCTCTTACGTCCATTGATACGGGCATGGTTCTTTCGTATGCCGTACCTATGTTTATTTTAAGCTGTTCGGCTGTTCTTTCGCCTATAAGCACATTATGCTTTTTTCTGATAAAGCGTATAATAGCCTCGTCAAAGTCGTCACCTGCAATTTTTATCGACTGGCTGACAACCGTACCGCCGAGAGAAAGCACAGCTATATCCGTTGTTCCTCCGCCAATATCGACTATCATGCTTCCGCATGCCTTTGATATGTCTATTCCTGCACCGATAGCCGCCGCAACAGGCTCTTCTATAAGCACAACATGTCTTGCTCCTGCCTGATGGACAGCGTCCTCAACGGCACGCTTTTCCACCTCTGTAACGCCGCTCGGTATACATACCGTAACGGTCGGCTTAACAAGCGTTTTTCTTATAAACGCTTTATCTATAAAATATTTAATCATCTTTTCCGTAAGCTCATAATCGGAAATAACGCCCTGTTTAAGCGGTCTTATTGCCGCAATGTTTCCCGGCGTTCTTCCGAGCATACGTCTTGCCTCTTCTCCTACAGCAAGTATTGTGTTTGTATCTCTGTCAACGGCAACCACAGACGGCTCATTGAGCACAATTCCCTGTCCCTTGACATACACAAGCACATTCGCCGTTCCGAGGTCAATGCCGATGGTTTCACCCATTCCAAACATTTTAAACATAATTATTCTCCTTATTATGTTTTGTTTTATTACGAATTTTTAAGCTCCACAATAGTAACGCCCATTTCGCCTTCTCCGTATACTCCGGGACGGAAGGTTCTTACATGAGGATTTGTCCTAAGATATTTCTGTACAGCGGCACGAAGCACGCCTGTTCCTTTACCGTGGATTATTGTAACCGTCTTAAGTCCGGCAAGGAATGCGTCATCAAGATACTTGTCTATGTTTCCGAGTCCTTCCTCAACATTCTGGCCACGGCAGTCTATTTCTGACGCAATATACTGGCTCTTTCCGGCACGCACTTTTGTGGAAATGTTTCTTGAAGCATTCGACTTAGGCTCTTTTTTAGGCTCATAATATGTCAGCTCGTTAAGCGGAACCTTAAGCTTCATGTTGCCTGTCTGAACCATAACATCGCCGTTTGAATCCGGAGCGGAAAGAGCAACTCCCGTTTTATCGAAGGAAACAACATATACGTTATCTCCGGCTTTAAGATTTTGTATAGGCTTAACTGCGGCAACCTTCTTTTTCTGTGCCTTTGATATTGCCTCGTCCATTTTTGCAACCTTACTCTTAAGCTCTGAACGCTTTTCGTTCATCTTATTCTGGTTTGCGGACTTTTCTCTCATTGCCTTATTCATTTCTTTTATGATACGGTCAGACTCTTCCTTAGCCTGCTGATAAACCATACGGGCCTCGTTTCTTGCATCGGCAAGTATTTTTTCACGCTGGTCATTTATTTTGGCACGCTGTTTTTCAACCTCGTTTTTAAGTCTTTCCGCTTCTTTTCGGAACTGTTCGGCTCTTTCCTGTTCATATACAACTGTCTTTTTGCTTATTTCAAGGTCGGTTATTACATCTTCGAATTTAACATTTTCACTGCTTATGAATTCCTTTGCACTGTCAATAACATAATCCGGAAGTCCGAGCTTTTTGGATATGGCAAAAGCATTGCTCTTTCCGGGAATACCGATAAGAAGTCTGTATGTCGGTCTCAATGTTTCAACATCAAATTCACAGCAGGCATTTTCGACGCCTTCCGTTGAAAGTGCATATACCTTAAGCTCGCTGTAATGTGTTGTTACTGCCGTTCTTACATTCATTTTGTGAAGAAGCTGTATTATAGCCATTGCAAGTGCCGCACCTTCGGTAGGATCGGTTCCTGCTCCAAGCTCATCGAAAAGCACAAGGCAGTTAGGTGTAACGCTGTTTATTATACTGACCGTATTGGTCATATGAGCCGAGAAGGTACTCAGGCTCTGTTCGATAGACTGCTCATCGCCTATATCCGCAAATACATCATCAAATACGGCAAGTTGTGAGCTGTCGAATGCCGGAATATGCAGACCTGCCTGTCCCATAAGCGTAAAAAGTCCCAATGTTTTAAGTGCAACGGTTTTACCGCCGGTATTCGGTCCGGTGATAAGAAGTGTATTGAAATCTTTACCGAGGTTAATATCAATGGGAACTACCTTCTTTTCGTCCAAAAGAGGATGTCTGCCCTTTCTTATGTCGATTATTCCATTTGTATTGAATATAGGCTCTGCGCCGTTCATTTTTAACGAAAGCTCCGATTTCGCAAAGATAAAATCCAAATGAGCTATAACATTTATATTTGCCTCAATAACATCAACATTTTCGGCAACCATTGCGGAAAGCATTGCAAGAATCTTTTCTATTTCTTCCTTTTCCTTTGCCTGAAGCTCTTTTATTTTGTTGTTGAGCTGTATAACAGCAGTCGGCTCCATGAATACGGTTGAACCTGTATTGGAACGGTCATGCACCATTCCGGGAAAGCTTGACTGATATTCACTTCTTACCGGAACGCAGTATCTGTCGTTTCTTATTGTTATAACTGCGTCCTGGAGCATATTTTTATATGCCGCAGAATATATGATTGTGTTAAGCTTATCTCTTATACTTCCGTTAGCATTTCTTATCTCTCGTCTTACCGTACGAAGTCCGCTGCTTGCATCGTCAGAAATCTCCTGTTCGTTTACGATACAGCGGCTTATCTCTTTTTCAAGATTTGTTATTGTTTTTACTATTTCAAAATAGTCCTCAAGCACAGGAAATACATCTGCTTTGTTTTCCTGCTTTGCATAATTTTTCACCTTACGGCAGACATAAAGAAAATCACCGACAGCCATAAGCTCCTCTATTCCAAGAACTCCACCTGCCTCTGCTCTTCCGAGCTGTGTTCTTATGTCCTTTATTCCTCCGAGCGGAAGTCTGCCCTTCTTCAAAGACATATTTACCGCCTCGGTGGTTTCCTTCTGTTCTCTTGTTATTGCATCTATATCGTGCATAGGCACAAGCTCATCGCATTTTTCCTTGCCCATAGGCGAAAGTGCCAGTGCGGAAAGCCTGTCCCTTATTTTTATATATTCTAATGTTTTTAAAGCCTTTTCGTTCATTTTTTACTCCGAATTATTTTATCTCCTTGATAAGGCCGCTTCTGTAAGCAGACACAAGCTTATCAAGCTCAGATATATTCTTTTTAAGCTCAGCACCTATATCGGTATTGCTGACCATTATTCTTGCCTGTGAATACTGTAAGGCAACGGTTGAAGAATGTATATCCTTTTCTTCCGCAATAGCCTTTTCTCTCGATTCAAACGGTTCATGCGAAACAAGCACAAGTCCGTGTGAATTATAAATAAGCGTATATCCGGCTATACCCGTTTCCTTCTGATATGCCTTTGCAAAGCCGCCGTCAATGACAAACAGCTTTCCGTTTGCCTTAATGGGGCTTTCGCCTTTTTTTACCTTTACCGGAACGTGTCCGTTAATTATATGTGATTTATCGGGATTAAGACCAAAGTTTTCGAGTATGGCTCTGCATACGCTTTCCTCATCTCTTCTTTCATAATAAGGACTCTTGTTTTCAACATGAGTTGCTTTATCCTCAATAAAATATCTTTCAAATGTTGTCATTGCGTCCTTGCCGAAAAGCGGTGAATTTTCTCCACACCAGAGATACCACATAAGGTCAAGACATTCTCTCTTTGTTTCACTGTGTGGAATTGTGTAATAGCCTTCACGCATAACTCTTTCGACTGCATCAAGATAATCCTTGCCCTTAAGTCTTTTTCCTCTGAAATTAACCTCTTTAAGACTACCATCTGCATTGAGCGGTATACAGCCGTGATAAAGAAGGTTTGAATTAAATATATTATAAATACTTCCGTTGCTGAGAAGGAAACGCACATGTCTTTGAAGATCACCGCTGTTTACAAACGATGACTTTATTTTGTCCATAACATCCTGTTCTTCCTCCGAAAGGCTGAACGGATCTTTTGGATCTATTGTAGGAAAGTTCATATCAAGCATAGGATAATCAACGCCCTTTATATTGATTGTTCCCTTTTCGAAATCTATTTTATCCAAAAGAAGTCTGCCTTCCATACCAAATTCCGGATGACGTTTTATTATCTGCGCCTCCATCTTAAACTGCATTATGGAGATAGCCTTGTGCATCTTGGCAGTAAGCTGAACCTCTTTGTCCGTAAGCATATCAGCATCAGAATTTTTCGGAAGGAAATACGTACATGGATCATCCGCATATTTTTCCATGGCAAATGTGGCAAGCGGTATAAGATTTATTCCGTATGCCTCCTCTACCGTATCAAGATTGCAGTATCGAGCCTGTATTCTTATTACGTTGCAAATAAGTGCCTGACAACCGGCAGCCGCACCCATCCAGCTTATGTCATGGTTTCCCCATTGAACATCTATCGAATGGTAATTTTCAAGTATATCCATTATCTTTGCCGCATTAGGACCTCTGTCATATATATCACCTATAACATGAAGTCTGTCGATGGCAAGTCTTTGTATAAGATGAGATATTGCGGTTATAAAACGATCTGCCTGATCAAGTCTTACGATAGACTCGATTATCTGGTTGTAATAAAGCTCCTTATCATCGCCTGTGCTGTCCTCATGGAGAAGCTCCTCGATTATATAGGCAAAATCCTGCGGAAGTGCCTTCCTTACCTTGGAACGGGTATATTTTGCCGACATAACCTTGCATATGGTTACAAGGCGATGAAGAGTGATTTTATACCAGTCGTTCATATCGCTTTCGGTCTTTTTAATTTCCTCAAGCTTCTGCTCCGGATAGTAAATAAGTGTTGCAAGTGTTTTCTTTTCGCTGTCACGCAGACTTGTCCCAAATATATATGTTATATGATTTTTTATAACACCCGATGCGTTTCTAAGCACATGGCTGAATGACTCATACTCGCCATGTATATCAGAAATGAAATGCTCTGTTCCCTTAGGCAGGTTAAGTATCGCCTGAAGATTTATTATTTCAGTACTCGCACTGGTTATATTAGGATACTGCTTAGCAAGAAGTTTAAGATACTTGAAGTCATCTGCTGTAATTTCTGCCTCAATATTTAGCATTCCAAAATCTCCCCCTGTAATGATTGTTATTTGTCTGCTGATATTCTTTTGTATTTATCTTTATTTCTTTCGGCCGGATTAGCCTTAAAGTTTATATAAATCACCGTTTCTGCGGCAATAAATATCATATTTAATACAGCAAGCACCACTTTGAAAAGCACTTCCGCAATATAAGTTCCGGAACCCCACATAAAGAAAAAGCTTACAATATAGCTTAAACCGTAATTCATAAGTCTGCACACTATAAGAAAACCGAATGTTCTGAACCATCTTCCCGTAACTATCGAACGGCTGAATCCGAGCGGTTTAATTCCCTTTATGTCATCAAGTACAAGTGCCTCAAGATTGAACGCCCAGAAAACCGACAATATAACGCCGGGAATAATTCCAAGAATATACAGCACTCCGACAGCAGCGGTATAAACAATTCTCATCAGAATAAATCTCGGGCCTCTCGAAAACGCTGTTGAAAGCGCCTCTTTATAGCCTGTATTTCTGCCTTCACAATAATCGTTCACAAGCGAAATAACCGCCATTGCTCCGAAGGGAGCTAAAAACAGGTCTATCATAACATTAAGCATATTATAAACCGCAAAATTCTTATACTGTGTCGAATTAATAAAGCTGAACAAAGTATCCGTACTTGAAAGTATTGCGTTAATATCAATTCCGTTTTCTATGTTTGTAAGCACAACCGAAATATAGCCTGACAAAAGGCTTAACGGAAAATATATTACAAACATTATAAACATAAGCTGAACAAAATTTTCCTTAAACAGCCTGAATCCATATGCAAGCGCCTCGACAATGGACATATTCTTTCTGTTTCTAATATCATCTGCAATCATAATTACTTCTCCTTTTTACACATACCAATTTAATTATATAATTTAATATAATTAAAGTCCATAAAAATTTGATGACCGAATATACATATATAAAACATTATTTATTCGGAGAAAAACATGCCAATTATATATCTCAGTCCGTCTACACAGGAATATAACAAATATGTAACCGGAGGAACGGAAGAAGAATATATGAATCTGCTTGCCGACAAAATGGAGCCTTATCTTATATCCAGCGGAATCCGCTTTGTAAGAAATACTCCCGAAATGACTGCTGCAAGCTCAATAATACAGTCAAATATGGGAAATTACGACCTGCATCTTGCTCTTCATTCCAATGCCGCTCCGGAATATCTTGCCGGAAGACTAATGGGTACAGATGTATACTATTATCCGAGAAGCATAAGAGGAAAAGAAGCCGCAGAAACCATAGCGGCGAATTTCCGAACCATTTATCCATATCCGGAGCTTGTAAACGCTCTTCCGACAACATCAATAGGCGAGGTTCGAAGAACAAAAGCTCCTTCCGTTCTTATCGAGGTTGCCTATCACGACAATTATGAGGACGAGGCATGGCTAAAAAATAATCTTGATGAAATTGCAGTAAATATAGTCAAGTCGCTCACGCAGTTTTTCGGTATTCCGTTTATACCTGCCCAAGGAGTCCGGACCGGCTATGTCATAACCGAAAGCACTCCGCTCAATATCCGTTCTTATCCTTCCTTTGATTCGGAAATAATCGGTTCGATACCGAAAGGAGCGGAAGTGAATGTTGTCGGACAGTATGAGGATTGGTATACGGTCAATTACGGCGATATTTTGGGATATGCTCTATCAAATTATATTGAAATAATATAATTTTAAAAGCTGCGGCAACCAACCGCAGCTTTATCATCTGTTTTTCCTTATTTTATATATTGCCGTAATTCTGCCATAAGGACTTACTTTTTTATTTCTGTCCGAAAGCTCAAAGCCTTTTCCGTCAACGGCAATAATTCTGTTACCAAGCCTTCTTGCTATAACAGAATAACCGGAAACATTGAACATTCCCCATTTTCCATTGGGTATATCCGGTGCATAACGAATAAAAATATAATCTCCGTTATTGATTTCCGGTCTTAAGCAGTCGCCATAGACTCTGAACATAAAATCAGCATTGTCCGGCATATTCGGTGCATTGAACCTTTCCCATTTATCACAGCTCACAAGCTTGCCCATTGAGCTTTCCGAAACGTCAAGCCTGATACAGGTTTTTACTCCGCTGTAATTGCTTATATCTACATTTCTGTCCTCTTCATGCTTTAAAACGGTTCTTATATATCTTCTGTTATCCTCATTGAGATGTCTGTAAATTTCAAGAATACCGCTTTCTTCAAACCAGAAAGAGCCTTTATCCTCTATTTCGTCCTGAAAAAAGTAATCGGGATTATAGCCGAGAGATGAAAATATTTTATAAAGACAGTCTGACTTTGGAAAGCTTATTCCGCGCTCATAATTTGCAACACTGTTTATGCTTATTTCCAGCTTATCGGCAAATTTCTGCTGTGTCATTCCTCTTGATATTCTCGCATCTCTAAGTCTGCTTCCGAAACTCATATTTTCATCTCCCGTCATAGTGATTTAGTTTTCAAGATATTTTTTAAGATATTTACCGGTATATGATTTTTCGCACTTAACGATTTCCTCCGGAGTTCCTTCCGCAACTATTGTGCCACCTCCGTCGCCGCCTTCTGGTCCGAGGTCGATTATATAATCCGCTGTCTTTATAACATCGAGATTATGCTCGATTACAACAACGGTGTTTCCGTTTTCGGCAAGTCTTTGAAGTATATCAATGAGTCTGTGTACATCTGCCATATGAAGACCTGTTGTAGGCTCATCGAGTATATACATCGTTCTTCCTGTGCTTTTTCTGCTCAATTCGGTCGCAAGCTTAACTCTCTGTGCCTCACCGCCGGAAAGCGTTGTGGAAGGCTGTCCGAGCTGTACATAGGAAAGACCGACGTCATTAAGCGTCTGGAGCTTAGCCTTTATTTTCGGTATACTGTCAAAGAATTCAAGAGCCTCTTCGACCGTCATATCAAGCACATCGGATATTGTTTTTCCTTTGTATTTTACCTCAAGTGTTTCTCTGTTATATCTCTTTCCTCCGCATACCTCACAGGGAACATATACGTCCGGAAGGAAATTCATTTCTATTTTGACTATACCGTCACCGTTGCAGGCCTCGCATCTTCCGCCTTTTATATTAAAGCTGAAACGGCCTTTGGAATATCCCCGCATTTTTGCCTCATTTGTCTGTGCAAACAAATCCCTTATCATGTCAAAAAGACCTGTGTATGTTGCCGGATTTGAACGAGGTGTTCTTCCTATGGGTGACTGGTCGATATTTATTACCTTATCGAGATTTTCCTCTCCAAGCAAGTCCTTATGCTTTCCGGCATAGCATTTTGCATAGTTAAGATCTCTTGCAAGTCGTTTATAAAGTATCTCATTTACAAGAGAGCTTTTTCCCGAACCGGATACACCGGTTACACAGGTAAATATTCCGACAGGTATTTTAACATCAATGCCCTTAAGGTTGTTTTCCTCCGCACCTATTACAGTTATATATTTATCGGACTTTCTTCTTTCCTCAGGCACTTCTATTTTCTTTCTGCCGCTGAGATATGCTCCTGTTACACTTCTTTCACAGTTTTTAATATCATCCACACTTCCGGCACAGACAACCTCACCGCCGTTGCTTCCTGCACCGGGACCAATATCGACTATATAATCAGCCGCATACATTGTGTCCTCGTCATGCTCAACAACGATAAGCGAATTTCCGAGATCACGGAGATTTTTAAGTGTTGCAATAAGCTTATCGTTATCTCTCTGGTGCAGACCTATGCTCGGCTCATCAAGTATATAAACAACACCCATAAGTCCAGAACCTATCTGTGTTGCAAGCCTTATTCTCTGTGCCTCACCGCCGGAAAGCGTTCCTGCCGAACGGCTCAACGTAAGATAATTAAGACCTACATCAATAAGGAAGCCTATTCTTGAATTGATTTCCTTAAGTATTCTATCGGCTATAAAGCTTTCCTTTTCGGTAAACTTAAGCGATTTAAAAAATTTATCTATTTCGGTAATACTCAGCTCAGTAACATCGGATATGCTTTTTCCGCCGATTGTTACGGCAAGTATTTCCGGCTTAAGTCGTTTTCCGTGGCATAAAGGGCATTGAACCTGTGTCATATACTGCTCATATTCATAACGCATTGTTTCAGATGTTTCATTATATCTTCTTTGGAGATTTCCGATAACACCGTCAAAATTATATTCATAAAAGCTCATGCCTTTGGCACTCATATATTCAATTTTTACCTTTTCACCCTTAGTACCGTAAAAAATTATGTCTTTTATTTTATCCGGAAGTTCTTCAAATGGGGTATCAAGGCTGAAATCATATTTTTTCGCAAGTGCGCCAAAAAGCTCCGCACTCATACTGCCTTTTGAATTGATGGAATTAAATCCCGGTGCTGTTATTGCACCCTTTGCAATGCTCAATGACGGATTAGGAACAATAAGCTCCGGCGAAAATTTCATCATCATTCCAAGACCTGTACATTCCGGACATGCTCCGTTGGGATTATTAAAGGAGAATGATCTCGGCTCAATTTCCGGTATATTTATTCCGCAATCGGGACATGAAAAGCTCTCACTAAACGTAATGCTTTCTCCGCCGATAACATCAACAACAATTATTCCGCCGGAAAGTGCCGACGCCGTTTCCACCGAATCGGTAAGTCTTTGCTGTATTCCGTCCTTTATTTTCAGTCTGTCGATAACTATTTCTATTGTATGCTTTTTATTTTTATCAAGCTTTATCTCTTCCGAAAGGTCGTATACCTCGCCGTCAATTCTCACACGCACATAGCCGTTTTTCTTTGCGTCCTCAAGCAGTTTGACATGCTCGCCCTTTCTCCCTCTTACGATAGGTGCAAGTATCTGTATTCTGCTGTCGGCAGGTATAAGCATTATTCTGTCTACTATCTGGTCTATTGTCTGCTTGGTTATTTCACGTCCGCATTTAGGGCAGTGCGGCACACCTACTCTTGCAAACAGAAGTCGGAAATAATCATATATTTCCGTAACTGTTCCGACCGTAGAACGAGGATTGTTACTGGTTGTTTTCTGATCTATGCTTATTGCCGGAGAAAGTCCGCCGATATAGTCCACATCAGGCTTGTCCATCTGTCCCAAAAACTGTCTTGCATATGATGACAGCGATTCGACATATCTTCTCTGGCCTTCCGCATATATTGTATCAAAGGCAAGCGAGCTTTTTCCCGAACCGGACACACCGGTAAACACAACAAATTTATCTCTCGGTATAACAAGGTCTACGTTCTTAAGATTATGCGAACGTGCACCTTTGATTTCTATTACATTTTTAGTCATTCTTATTCACCATTCATATACTTTCTTATTTCAAGGAGCTTATCCCTAAGCTCGGCGGCCTTTTCAAACTGAAGATCGGCGGCGGCTTTTTTCATATCCTTTTCAATTTTAGCCGCCTCTTTTCTTAAGGCTTTTATATCCATGGATTCATAATCCATATCCAATCCTTTTTTAGGCTTTTCATCAACAGCCTTTGTTGCCTGTATTATGTCAAAAACCTTTTTCTGTATTGTCTGCGGAGTTATTCCATGCTCATAATTATATTTCATCTGTATTTCACGACGTCTGTTGGTTTCTTTTATAGCTCTGTCCATAGACTCGGTTATTACATCAGCATACATTATTACTCTGCCTTCGGAATTTCTTGCCGCACGGCCTATTGTCTGCACAAGGCTCGTTTCCGAACGGAGAAAGCCTTCCTTATCCGCATCGAGAATGGCAACAAGTGCAACCTCCGGTATATCAAGGCCTTCTCGCAAAAGGTTGATTCCGACAAGCACATCAAATACATTCATTCGTAAATCACGGATTATTTCCAGTCGCTCAAGAGTATCTATATCCGAATGGAGATACCTTACACGAATACCCATTTCCTTCATATAATCGGTAAGTCTTTCCGCCATTCTTTTGGTAAGCGTTGTAACAAGAACCTTAAAGCCGTCCTTAACGGTTTTATTGACCTCACTTATAAGGTCATCTATCTGTCCTTCAACAGGTTTAACCGTTATTTCCGGATCAAGCAGACCTGTCGGTCTTATCACCTGTTCAACAGTAAGCTGTGAATGCTCACTTTCATATTTAGACGGTGTTGCCGAAACGAAAAGCATCTGATTTATTTTTGATTCAAACTCGTTGAACTTAAGCGGTCTGTTATCCAATGCCGACGGCAGACGGAAGCCATATTCCACAAGAGTTGTTTTTCTTGATTTATCGCCTTCGTACATTCCTCTTATCTGTGGAACGGAAACATGGGACTCATCGGCTATAATAAGGAAATCCTTCGGAAAGAAATCAATCAGTGTGCCGGGAGCACTTCCCGGTTCTCTCAAAGCAAGGTGCCTTGAATAGTTTTCAATTCCACTGCAAAAACCCATTTCAGAAAGCATTTCTATGTCATATCTTGTTCTCTGTTCAAGACGCTGTGCCTCAAGCAGCTTATCCTCTCGCTTAAGCTCGGCAAGGCGTTCTTCAAGCTCTTTTTCGATATTGACAAGGGCTATATTCATTTTTTCCTTAGACGTTACATAATGTGATGCCGGGAAAATAACAACGTGTTCTCTTGTGCCTATCACATTTCCGGTTACAACATCTATTTCCGATATTTTATCTATTTCATCGCCGAAAAATTCAACTCTTATGGCACTTTCACTATTTGCAGCAGGGAATATTTCGACCACATCGCCCCTTACACGGAAGGTGCTTCGTTCAAAATCAATTTCGTTGCGGTTATATTGCAATTCGACAAGTCTTTTAAGCACCTCATCACGGTCTTTTTCCATACCTACACGCAAGGAAAGCGACATGCTCTTATATTCCTCGGGATCGCCCAAGCCATATATACACGAAACACTGGCAACAACAAGCACATCATTACGTTCAAACAACGCCGATGTTGCGGAATGTCTAAGCTTATCAATTTCATTATTTATAGATGAATCCTTTTCGATATAAGTATCAGTACTGGGAACATAGGCCTCCGGCTGGTAATAGTCATAATAGCTGACAAAATACTCAACGGCATTTTCGGGAAAGAATTCCTTAAACTCGTTATATAGCTGTGCCGCAAGAGTTTTGTTATGGGCAATTACAAGCGTCGGCTTTTGCAGCTCCTGTATAATATTTGCCATTGTAAAGGTCTTTCCACTGCCGGTTACACCAAGCAGCGTTTCAAACTTATTTCCGTTTTTAAAGCCTTCCGCAAGCTGTTTTATTGCCTCCGGCTGGTCGCCGGTCGGTTTATATTTAGAATGTATCTTAAATTCCAAGGTTTTCACCTCCAAATAACTCTCAAAGCTTATTTATTTCCAAAAGTCATAAAGGATTATACCACATATGTTTTAAAAAAAATAGGCGAACACGAATATTTGTTCTTTAAAATTTGCAAAAAATGAGGCCTCCGGTTTCCCGGAGACCTCGGTCCCATATAATTAAAATTGGCTTTAATTTTAATTACCTTAAATTAATTTGTACAGAACGATTAGTTAAGTGTAACTGTACCAGAAGCTTCTGTCCAGTTGATTGCACTGATACCAAGTGAGTTAGCAAGATCTCTTACAGGGATAAATGTTCTGTCGTTTACGATAGCTGCTGTTGTGTTCATAGCAACAGGTGTACCGTTGATGTACATTGTTCTTGAACCGATTGTCATAGAAATGATTCTCTGTCCGCTGAGTACTGTTACTGTTCTTGATGCTGCATCCCAGTTAACTGTTGCACCAAATGCTTCTGAGATTGCTCTTACGGGAAGCATTGTGTAGTTTTCGCTGTTGATGTATGCAGGAGCGTCAAGGTTAACTGTTTCTGTACCTACTGCCATTGTTGAAGCGCCAACTGTGATGATGATCTTCTTGTTTGTTGTAGAGTCATCCTGGTCACGAGCTGATGTGATAACGTCAACATAGCTGTCGTTTACTGTTACTGCTTTGTACTTGAAGAAACCAAGAGGAATCTGTTCTCCATGATAAAGGTCGCCTGTTGCAGCATCATAAAGTTCTTTATCTAAAGTTGAGTTTTCCCAAAGAATATTTATAGGAAGTACATATTCATAATCATCATAATTATCATGCGCTGTTAATTTACCTGAAACATTTTCAAGTGCATATCCACCTACAGGGAGAGTTCTGTCAAGGTAAAGTTCAAGACCGCTGATAACGATTGTTGAAGCCTCTGTTGATTCATCTTTAACAGTTACTGTAAGGATAGCTGCGTTTCCGTTATCGAAAATTTTTCTTTCATCATTGACTTCAACATCAACATCAATATCACCTTCTGTAACTTCTACTTTACCAGCATCTTCGAAGTCCATCTTTTCTACTTTGAGTGCAACTACATCGTCTTCTTTAAGTATGCCTTCTTCAGCCTCTGTAATAACGATATCGTTTACAGGTACATATCTGTAGTCGATAAGTACTTCGCTTGTCTTAGCTGATACTGTATAAGGAGCTTTAACTGTTGCAACCTTAAGTGTTACGTCATCAAACTCTCCGCCGAGTGTAACGTTTACATCACCTGAGAATGTAGGTGCTGCATTAAGAATGAATTTAATACCAAGATCTGTCTTAGCTGATGATTCCTCACCGGGTTTAGCATAGTTCCAGATTGTAACGACATTCTGGTCAATTTTATATTTGAATGCATCTTCACCAGTTTTGTTTACCTTTAAGTCTGCAACATTTGCAATATCAACTACTTCAATTCCTTCGGGGAATGTGAATGTAGCTTTTCTTGATGTGTTAAGAATATCGCCTGTATTTTCTTCAACTGATACCTTAAGTGTGTTCTCATCATCGTTGTAAGCACCTGACCAGATTACAGGAAGATCTTTATCTTCAACTGAATATGTTACAGCTTCCTTAACCATCTTAGCAACCTCAAGCTTAACGTTTGAGAATTCCTTAGGTGAAGCCATTGATGAAACTGTGATTGTAGCAACATCTCCGGCTTTGCATTTCTTTGTAGGCTGAACAAAAACGTTAGAAATTGTTATATCTGTAAGCATATTATCTTCATATCTTCCGATAAAATCAATTACCATTTCATCTTCGTCTGATTCGTATGTATTAATTTTTCCTGTAACATCTTCATTGAGGGCCTTAACTACAGGGTCAGCTCCGTATCCATCTTCATCTTCATATGTGAATTTCCAGTTTCCGCTGAGTTTAAGTTTGATTTTACCGCCCTCAAGTACGTCGGGTGTAAGTTCCTTAATTGTAATTTCCTTAAGTTCCTTATCGTCATCTGTTTCATCTTCAACATAAGTCTTAACGCCGTCTGTTTCGATTGCAACCTTACCTGTCTGTACGTTTGCGATTACTTCTGAAGCCTTCTTGAATGCTGTTACGTTGCTTGTGAATGTAACAACTACATCGCCAACTTCGCCAGCCTTAACTATCATAGGAAGTACACAAGCATTTATTTTTTCTACATTACCGTTAAATACTTTTGTATCAAGAGTAATCTTAGCCTTTGTGTCGCTCATAACTTCAACAGCTTTAACACCTACTGTGTCCTTTAAGAAATCACTGTTATCGTAAGTGTCCATCTTATAGTTATCGCCATCTTTTGCAAACTTACCATTTGTAAGTGTTGCATATACATCAAATTCAGGATATTTTGTTTCATCAATATCTACCTGATCGTTGCTCTTTGAAAGCTCAACTCTTGATGTAAACTCTTTATCTGTACCTACTGTGATTTCGTCAACTGCTGTAAGCTTTGTTGATGCGAAAGCTGTTGCGGGTACCATTGCTACTGTCATAACAGCGGCAATAAGTAATGCCAATTTTCTTTTCATCTTTTTTCCTCCTTTAATTTTAAATGTACGTATTGGCTTATACAAATTGACCGATACATTCATAAAGCACCTTGTTTTCCGCCGTTTTGTCGGGTAAACGGTTATGCACAATGTACAACATGCACATATCTATCAATTAGTATATGTTCATTTTACCCCCCCGGAAAATGTCAAGGGTTTTGGGCATTTTGTAACATAACTGTAACATTGACATTTATACCTTTATCCACAGCCTTGCATTTTTCACCGATATGCGAGCATATCGGTTTGACATTTTCCCTGATCGGCAAACAACCAATTTGATACACAAAAAAATCCCGATACAATGTATCGGGAAAATCGGCAAATGATTTGTAAATCACTTATTTTCTTTTTCTGTTTTTTCTTCAGCTTCGGCTTTTTCCTGTGCCTTAACCTTATTTTTATTGTTGAATATAAACACAGCAAAGCTCAAAAGCACTATTGTAAAAACAACAACTGCAAGTGTTCTTGAATCCTTAAATGCAATGAATATAGCAAGCACACCACAAACAAGGCTTATTCCGTAAAGAATAAGAACTGCCTGTTTCTGTGTATAGCCCTTATCAATAAGCTTATGATGAAGGTGTCCTCTGTCTGCCTGCATAATAGGCTTATGGCTTATTTTCCTTCTAAGCATGGCACACAATGTGTCAAATATAGGAAGTCCAAGCGAAAGCATACAAACAACAAGTGCAAGTATTGCATAGCCCTTGAAAACGCCCATTATACTTGTTACGGCAAGTATATAGCCCAAGAAAGTTGAGCCTGTATCGCCCATGAATATTTCAGCCGGATTGAAGTTCCTCGGCAAAAATCCAAGACAGCTTCCGGCAAGTGCCGCTGTATACATTACGGCTGTTTCCGAGCCGGTAAGAATACAGAGTATCATAAGGCATAATGATGCTATGGACGAAACACCTGCGGCAAGTCCATCAAGACCGTCAATAAGGTTAACCGCATTAGTTACGCCAATAATCCATATGAGTGTTATAGGGCCGCTTATCTTCTGTAAATAAGCTGTAACAGGCCATAAAACAACATTTATTTTTATACCGGACTTAATTACTATAATAGCCGCAATTATCTGGAATATAAGCTTAACCTTAGGCGGAAGATTTTTAACATCGTCAACCATTCCGACAACAACGATAATGCAGGCGCCAAGAATAAAGCCTATAAAATGGTCTATATTTATGTCATTGACAAATCTATATAATATAAGCACCGTAACCATAAAGCCGAGCACTATTGCTATACCGCCCATTCTCGGCATAGGCTTTGTGTGCATACCTCTTGCTTTGGGATAATCAATAGCCTTTGCTTTGATAGAAACCCATTTAGCAAACGGCGTAGCTACCAGCGAAATAGCAAACGCACAAGCAAATGCGGCAATATATAAAAGCCAATTATGAACTATCATTTGTTTCTCCTTACTTCAGAACAAAATTATTTTGTTCCGAATATTCTGTCACCTGCATCGCCAAGACCGGGAACAATATATCCGTGGTCATTAAGGCCGTTACTGTCATATGCAGCCGCATAAATATCTACATCAGGATGTGCCTCTTTAAGAGCCTTAACGCCTTCGGGAGCCGCAAGAATGCAAAGGAAAGTAATTTTCTTAGCTCCTCTTTCCTTAATGAAGTTTATACCCGCAATGGCTGTGCCGCCTGTTGCAAGCATAGGGTCTGTAACAAATACCTCCATATCGGCAACATCCTTGGGAAGTTTGCAATAATACTCCACAGGCTTAAGTGTTTCGGGATCACGATAAAGACCGATAAAACCAACCTTTGCTGTCGGCATAAGTGCAAGAAGTCCGTCAAGCATACCAACGCCTGCACGAAGTATAGGTACTACTGCAAATTTCTTCTCTATTACATTAACCTCGGTTTCGGCAATAGGTGTCTGAACCTTAGAGGGTACAAGCTCAATGTTTCTTGTTGCTTCGTAGCAGAGAAGCATTGCAACCTCGGAAATGATTTCCTTAAATTCCTTTGTTCCTGTTTCTTTATTTCTTAAAAGTGCCATCTTATTCTGGATAAGAGGATGGTTTGATACAAAAAATTCACTCATTATTGTTCTCCCTTTAATTCTGCCTGTATATTATTCTTCTATCTGTTTAATTCTTCTGATATGTCTTTCTTCATTAGAGAAAGGTGTTTCAAGGAAAATACGGACTATTTCCGTTGCAAGACCGGGGCCGATTACTCTTGCTCCCATTGTTACGATATTTGCATCATTATGCTCTCTTGTTGCTTTTGCAGAGAAGCAGTCATGCACAAGAGCGGCACGAATGCCCTTAACCTTATTTGCGGTAATACATACGCCAATGCCTGTTCCGCAGATTAAGATACCTTTTTCGCATTCTCCGTCAGCAACAGCATGTGCAACCTTTTTTGCGTATACAGGATAGTCACAGCTTTCATCGCTGTATGTTCCGTAATCCTTATATTCGTATCCATTTTTTTCAAGAAAATCAATAATATCCTGTTTAAGATAATAACCGCCGTGATCGCAACCAATAGCTATCATATTATTTATTTTCCTCCTTCTGCTCATTCTGCCATCTTTCAAGAAGTGTTCCGAATGCTTCGCCTATTCCACATAAGCATTTTCTGTATGCGTCCATAGGGTATCCCTTAGGGCTTTTAAGATCGTCCTCAACGCCGAGTGTATACTCAAAAAGAGTATAGAGCTTTTCAGGAGGACACATAGGCTTGAGGAAATTCTTCTGTTCTGCAGTCATTGTCATAACAACATCGGCATCGTCAATATCCTGCTGTGTAAGCATTCTTGCTTCAAGATCTTCCTCACTGGGCTCCAAATCAACTGTCGTAAGAATAACAAGTGTTGAATTGCCCATCTTTTTTCCTGCCGGAACTCTTAATCCTCTGCTTGATGTCTGAACATCAAAACCGGAATCTTCCATTACATCGAAGGCAATTTTCTCTGCAATTTTTCCTTCGTACGCGTTTTCATCATCAACAAACAAAAATTTCATTCTGCTGCTCCTTATCCGACGGAAACACCGTCTGCAACGAATAGGTCAATGCTGTTCGCCTTTAAGCCTATCAGCTATTTTACCTATACAATCTATAATTTCCTCTGCACATTCAAGATATACCGCAGGACTCTGACCAAAAGGATCTGAAATATTTCCGTCCGTTCCCGAAGCAAAGCCCTTAAGTGTATAAAGCTTTTCCGACGGGCAGATATTTTCAAGCATCTTTTTATGTTCAGCCGTCATTGTGAATATATAGTCCGCTTCATCAATATCCTTCTGCGTAATCTGCTTGGATAAATGGTCGTCAAGGCTAAGTCCGTAATTTCTTACGGCAAGCTTTGCATAATCACTTGCAGGCTGACCTTCAGACGCATAAATGCCTCTGCTTTCGGTTTCAATATCAAGTCCGGCGTTTTTAAATATAACATCCGCAAATACCTTAGCCATAGGACTGCGGCATGTATTTCCGGTACACACAAAAATCACTTTCATACTCTGCGCACCACCGTTTCAGCATCTTATATAGTTAAATGCCGCCGCCTTATTAAGACGATTCATTATTGCCGCTCCTTCTCCGTCCTCATCAAAGACCTCGGAGTAAACAACGTCAGCACCTATATAATCAAATTTACGTAATATTTTGAACAGATTCGCACCGATTGTTTCCGGCTTTTCTCTGTCACCGACAACAAGAATTTTTCCTGCCTTATAGCAGTCCTTTGTCTGTTCCGTTGCCATAATTCCGACAGAAAGACCTTTCTTTAAATCTTCCTCTGTCTTTTCGTTTATTTTCTTTATAACATTATCTCTGCTTCCTGAAACAAGTATAACGCTTGCACTGGGCGAATAATGCTTATACTTCATTCCGGGAGCTTTAGGCACAATGTCTGCCGAAGGCTTCATATAAACCGCCGGATCAACATCTATTTCGCCTACAACCCCTTCTATCATTTCTTTTGTTACAGCACCGGGACGAAGAAGAACAGGCTTGTCCTCCGATACATCAAGTATGGTCGATTCAAGTCCCCATTCAGCCGGACCGCCGTCAATAATCATATCTATCTTGCCGTTAAGGTCAAATTCAACATGCGAAGCTCTTGTCGGGCTCGGTTTTCCCGATGAATTTGCACTTGGAGCCGCAACCGGTATTCCGGCAAGCTTAATAAGCTCTCTTGCAACCGCATGAGAAGGAAATCTTATTGCCACAGTGTCCAGACCGCCAGTAACGGTATCGGGTACACAATCCGCTTTGGGAAGAACCAAAGTAATAGGTCCAGGCCAGAAAGCCTTTATTATCTTTTCGGCATTCTCCGTAACCTTGTTTACGATAGGATATAATCCGTTTAAATCACCGATTGTCAATATAAGCGGATTATCGCTCGGTCTGCCCTTAGCCTCGTATATTTTTTTGCATGCCTCAGCATCAAGACCGTTTGCGCCAAGTCCGTATACGGTCTCTGTCGGAAATGCCACAAGTCCTCCGTTTCTCAGTATATCGGCAGCTTCTCTAAGCACGTTTAAATCAGGTCTTTCGGCATCCACCTTAACAAGCTTTGTTATCATCTTATAAGTTAGCTCCGCAGCATTTTTTATATTTTTTGCCGCTTCCGCAAGGACAAGGATCGTTTCTGCCGATTTTAGGTCCTTTGTTTATAACTGTCTTTGCGTTCTTCTGCTCCTTGAAGAGGATTTTCTGCTCATCGGGAGTGAAAATTCCGTTCCACTGAGGAAGTGAATAAAGATGCTCTGCTCTGTATTCAACCATCTTCTTGTAAAGCTTATCAAATTCGATATGAAGCTTAACCTCTGTGTCAGCCTCAAGTGTGTTTACATCGTAAGGTTCGGGAAGTATATCGTTGATACCGTCAACGAAAGCAACAGCCTGTTCATCGGACATATTGAATTTCTTTGCAATATCGGAAATTTTGCAGTCCATGTCCTGAATCTTTTCCGAAAGAATGTATTCATATATTTTCTGCTCAAGAGGAAGGTATTCGTCCCATACGGCGTCAACGCTCTGTCCTTTCTGAGTAAATGCTTTTTTCATCCAGCTTTCATATAAGCTCATTTATATTCTCTCCTTGTAATCAAAATTTTTCATTTAAAATCATAATACATTTTTCCCTTAATTACAACACAAATATGTAAAATAGTCAAGGGCAAGACCAAATTAATGACCTTGCCTGATTTTTCATCTGTTTAATTTTCACGTTCAACTATTCTTATCTTTGCACCGCTTGAATCCAATATTTTCTTTATGCCGCCGAATTCGGACTGTCCGGGTATTTTTTCCGCTTCTGCCGGAGGTTCGCCGAGAACTATTGACGTAATTTTATATTCCTTTATAAAGCTGCCGATTGACTCCGGAACATTTTCACTGCATTTCATATGCACCATTCCTCCCTTACGGCTTCCGTATTCAAAAAGCTTTTCAAGCAGCTGTGGTGTTTCGGCATTATTGAATATACTCGTTCCTTTATTTACATTTAATATATGAAATTCTGCGTTTTCTTCATCTGCAATTTTTGCTGCCGCATCTATAAGTCTTTCGGAATTGCTCTGTGCCGTAATGCACACAAGCACTCTTTCTGTGCCTATGGGTGCAGAAGAGTCATAATCTCTGACCATTAAAATCCTCCTGTTCAATATTTCCGCAATCCATTAGTATCAATCACCTTATAATTGCATATTATCATATTTATTTGTCTGAATATTGAACATATCATTAATTTTTTCTTAAATTTCTCTAATAAAACTAAATCCTCCGAAAAGAATAACAAATTTCAATGTTCTTCAGAGGATTTTATTGTTTATATTTAATTAACCTTCGTAGTTTTCGAATGATATAGATTCAATAACCACATCTTCAAGAGGCTTATCGTTGCTGTCTGTTGCAACACCGGCAATAGCATCAACAACATCCATTCCGTCAAATACCTGTCCAAATACTGTATGAACATAGTCAAGATGAGGTGTTCCGCCGTTTTCATTATAAAGCTGTCTTGCTTCTTCTGAGTAATTTACCTTTACCATTGTGCCTGACTGGCTGTTATAAAGCACCTTATCAGCACCGTATTTTTCAACTACCTGATCAATATAATCAAAATATCCTTCCTGTACGGTAGGGCACTGTACGATAAAGAACTGGCTTCCGTTTGTGTTCATTCCGCTGTTTGCCATCGATAATGCACCTCTGAAATTATAGAGGTTAGGTGAAAATTCATCCTCAAAAGCTCCGCCGTAAATGCTTTCTCCGCCTGAACCTGTTCCCGTAGGATCACCGCCCTGAATCATAAAGTTATTTATAACTCTGTGGAAGATAATACCATCATAATAGCCGTCCTTTGCATGTGTTTTGAAGTTTTCAACAGCCTTAGGTGCCTCTTTTTCAAAAAACTTAACCTTAATGTCTCCCATATTTGTATGGATTACAGCTATCTCTTCTCCCTTTTCGGGCATATCAAGCTGTGTTATCTCTGTTCCCTGTGTTGCAAGGTTATCAAGGTATGCCTGGTATTCTGCTTCGCTCTGGCTCATATCTCCGTTGTCCTCCGTATTGTCTGTATTATCGGTGTTTTCTGTGTTTTCTGTGTTGTCCGATGCCGTTGTGTCCTTTGAGCAGCCGCTCAATGCCATTGCCGCACATAACGCCATAGCCACCGACATCATTATTACATTCTTTTTCATAGCAATATTTCCTTTCAAATTACTTTATGTTTGCAGCCTTATTTATTTCGTTTATTATCATATCAACGCCGTTTGATGCACTGCTTTTTTCCATAGCATCGATATATTTCTGTCTGTTGTTATACAAATCTCTTACTTCTTCCTCAAGCCTATCTATGTTTTCCTCCTGAAGAACCTTTGAAAAGCCCTGTCTTTCAAATGACTCGGCATTCAATATCTGGTCACCTCGGCTTGCGTTTGCCGAAAGAGGTATAAGAAGGCTTGGTTTCTTAAGTGCAAGAAATTCGGAAATAGAGTTGCTTCCGGAACGTGAAATAATTACATCTGCCGCTGCAAACAAATCCTTAAGCTCTTCATTTACATATTCAAACTGCTTATAGCCCTGCGTATTCATAAGACTTTCATCAGCATTGCCTTTTCCGCATAAATGGATTATCTGGAAATCCTTAAGCAATGAAGGAAGTGCTTTTCTGAGTGCATTATTGATTTTTACCGCACCAAGGCTTCCGCCCATTGATAATATAACCGGTTTATCTGCACTGAATCCGCATATTTCAAGACCTTTTTCCTTACTGCTGTTAAAAAGTTCCTTGCGTATAGGTGAACCTGTATTTACGCCCTTACCACCCTTTATGTATTTAAGCGTTTCAGGGAAAGTTGTACATACGGTTTTTGCATGAGGCATAGCTATTTTATTGGCAAGACCGGGTGTTATATCCGATTCATGTATAACAACAGGTATACCAAGCTTGCTTCCGGCAATTACAACAGGAACGGCAACAAAACCGCCCTTTGAAAATATTACGTCCGGCTTAAGCTTTTTCAGAACCTTTTTTGCGTCCGATATACCACCGAGAACTCTGAACATATCCTTTAAATTTTCTTTTGAAAGGTATCTTCTGAGCTTTCCGCTTCTTACTGCATAATAAGGTATTTTCTCACGCTCAATAAGCTCTCTTTCTATTCCCTTTTCAGTACCTATGTAGCTTATTTCCCAGCCTTCCTTCTGAAGCTCCGGAATAAGCGCTATGTTTGGTGTTACGTGTCCGGCTGTACCGCCGCCGGTTAAAACTATTTTTTTCACTTTATATCCACTCCGTTACTGTAATCCAATTCATTTATAATATCAGAAAAAGCCATTCAATTCCATACATAAATAAAATTTTATGAAAATTGTCACTTTTACAGCCCCTCAGCATATAGTTTTAAAAAGGAGTGATTAAATGTATCCCTACAATATAAAAAACAATTCCAAACCAATACCCAAATTAAACACAGCCAGGCTGACAATCTCTGCCGACGAGCAGACCTTGCAGGCAATGCTCAATGATGCAATCAATGACGAAAATCGAGATTTTATGTATTATCAGGCATTATCGGAGGCAATGCCCGATTCTGTTGACGGCGAAATAGTCAAATCCATGTCCCTTGACGAATACAAGCACAAGCGTATTTTCGAGGAAATATATACCGCACTGACCGGCGAACAGCCGACAATATCCGTAGTTGAAACAGAAACGGATTTTTCCGATATACCGGCCGTTCTTGTAAACCGTCTGTTTGATGAGCTGGAGTCCGTAGAAATGTATCGAGATATAATGTCTGCCTTTGAGGACAATGCTATTCGTGATATGCTGTTCGAAATAATAACCGATGAACAGTCACACGCTGATATTCTTAATTATCTTATACACAAAAACTCACACTGATTTTTTCATAAGCGGAGATATTCTGTCCGATAAGTATATTTCCGCTTATATTATTTTATGTTCAGTTCAACAGTCACCTTAGTTCCCTTAGGTTTATTTTTGCCTATTTTTATTCTGCCGCCGTTCTGGTCGATTATTCTTTTGCACATAAACAAACCTACTCCGCTGCCGCCTTTTTTAGTGGAATAAAACAGCTCTCCGGCTCTTTCTATATCGCCGTCAGATATTCCTTTTCCCGTATCGCTTATAGTAACCGCAATTTTATTATATCTTTTATGTATTTCGGCTTTTATTTCGTCATTTGCCTCCGTTGCCTCAACAGCATTTTTAACGATATTTTCAAATACGCTTTCTATCAGATTTTCTTTTCCGCTTATAACCGCATATTTACATTCATTGTCTATAACAAATTCCCGTTCATAAATTCTTGAGTACTTATCAAAGACCTTTCTGACAACATCAATAATACTAAAGCTTGTTTTTTCAATAATCGTATTTTCGGCTTTTTTCATTGCTTCATTTATAAGCAAATTTATATTTTCTATTTCATAATATATTGCCTGAAAACTCTTTTTGTTTCTTCCGTCATCATCAAGCTCAATAAGCTGTACATTTGCTTTTATAACAGCAAGCGGATTTTTTATTTCATGGGCAAAAAATGCCATAGCCTCGCCTTTATTTTTATCAAAATTTTCGGTCATAAATATTCTCTCCTTTTTAGTTGTTGTAAATATTCTAACATATTTACCATTATTTTCAAATGCATATTTTAATTAACGTACGCATTTTCCGACTAAAAAAGACATTATATTTATGTAAATATTAAAAACAAATCCGACTTTATATGTTATAATAGAGTCAGAATAAAATTATTCTATAAAACTAATGTGAGGGTGATAAATTTGGATAACTGTATTTTTTGCAAAATAATCAACGGAGAAATTCCTTCAGCAACAATTTATGAAAATGACGAATTTAAGGTAATACTTGACAGATTTCCCGGAAACATAGGACATGCGCTTATTCTTCCCAAAAAGCATTATGCCAACATATTTGAAATTGACGAAGAAACAGCCGGCAGACTTTTCAAACTTGCAGTAAAGGTTGCCAAGCACATAAAGGAAACGCTTAATATCGAGGCTCTCAACATAGTTCAGAACAACGGTGAACTTGCAGGACAGACAGTAAACCATTTCCATCTGCATTTAATTCCGAGATATACAGATGATAAGGTTTCAGTTAAATGGGAACAGCTTGAGCTTACCGACGAGCAGATAGCTGAGGTTCAGAAAAAATTAAATATGCAGTAAAAATAATGGCTTGTGAAAATCATTTTTCACAAGCCATTTATATTATTTATTGAGTCTTGCGCCTTCGCTCTGCACAATAAGCGACGCAATTCTATTTGCTTCCGTCAACGACTCCGCTATATCCTTTCCAAGCTGTCTTTGTGCTATAAATGTGCCTATATGAGAATCTCCGGCTCCTATCGTATCAACTACTTCAGCCTTAAATCCCGGAACCTCATACCATATTCTATCTTTATAAGATAAGCAACAGCTTCCCTTTTCTCCATCAGTTATCACAACTGTGTTGTTTGTAAGCTTCATAAGTTCTTCGCCAGCCTCACGAAGTGTATTAGTTCCTGTAAAAGACAAAGCCTCCGTTTTATTTACATGAAGTATAGGATTAAGTGCGAAAATTCTATTCATTTTATGGCGGTCAATTTCATTAATTCTCGGTCCCGGAGCAAAATAAACAGGTATACCGGTTTTTCTTAAAAAGTCGATTACAACATCACCGGTTTCTTCTTCCATTTCAAGGCCGCATATATATGCACAATCAAAATCATCAGGATTAAGCTCATCAAACCATTCTTTTTTATATCTGTATTCAGCGCCATGCTCACATATAAAAGAGCGTTCTCCATCATCTTCAACAAGGCAATAGCAACAACCGTTAGGCTCTTCCGGATTAAGCTCTGCTCTCGGAACATTTATTTTTGCAAGCTCTTTAGCTACATAATCTGCATATATTCCCGTTCCTATTGGTGAAAAAAGTACATAAGGAACATCGAAATATGCAATCGCCTGAGAAACATTGAATGCACAGCCACCGAGCGACATCTTCTGCCATCTTAAATTTATATCAACTCCGGTCGTAGGAAGTACATTAAGTCTTATTATTATATCTACCACCGTTGAGCCTATTACAAGTACCTTTTTCATATTGTCCCCCTGTATACATTTTTTGTCTTAATTATAATATTCCTGTATACATTAATCAAGCCAAAGAATCAAAAAAATCCCGGTGCAAGCACCGGGATTTGTATAATCGTTCAAACTAAAATTAGAGTGTTTCAACAAGAGCCTGAACACGTGTAGCTGCCTGCTCGAATGAGTTAGCCTGCTGCTCAATTTCAATCTTAAGGCTCTTAATGCCTTCTTCATTGAACTTCTTGAAGTAGATAGGATAGTCGAATTCTTCGGGATCACAGAACTTCATCATGCAAGCGATAACTGCGTCTGCACCTGTGTTCTTAACCATGTCAACAAGCATCTGTGTTCTGCCTTTTGCACGGTCTGTAAGAAGTGAACATCCGTACATATTCTTTGTCCACTGCATAGCAAGTCTTGTCATAACATCGCCGCCCTCTGTAGGAACGTCTGCTCTGAACTGTCTGCTTTCCTGTGCAAGGTCATCAGCAACAACTGCAAGTTTGTTGTCAACAAGAACCTGAAGGAGTTCGTTGGGCTCTGCTAAGATACCTGTAAGGATAACTTTCTTGCCATCCCAAGGCTGAACGGGCATAGCCTTTAATTCAGCGATAATCTCTTTAACAGCTGCTGTGTGTTTAGCTTTGTCCATGAAGAAACCAGCTTTGATTACAGCATGACGTTTGATGGGATCGATAACCTGAGGATACTGAGCTGCTACTTCGCAGAACTCTCTCATAGTTGCACGATGCTCATTGTAAACAGCGATAGCTTTGTCGATAGCTTCGTCTGTAATTTTTTCACCGAAGATACCTTCGAGTTTTTCTCTAACGATCTGATATTCTGTTGCAAGGAATTTTGTTGATCCTTCAACAACTACGTTCTGAGGATGTACGAACTGGATTGAAGGGCATTTGCCTTTCCATTTCTGTCCCATACATTTAAGAGTATCACAAGGAGCTGAGAAGATAACAGCTTCAAGATCATCATATGTACCATTGCACTCAAGTTCCATTATTGACTGCATGATTGAGCAAGCGAATGCAGGAAGATAAGCACGAGCTTTAGAAACTTCTACCTGAGCACCCCAGCAGCCGATAGGTAAACGGCCAGCTGCGTAAACGATTTCATCAGGTGTGTAAACGGGAACCATACCTACAGCACCCTTACCTGTTTCTGCTTTATAATCATCCATTGCTTTTTTGGGATTGCTTGCGATTGCCTGTAATTCACTGATTATTGTATCAACTTTACTCATTATAAACCCCTCCTTAGTTAGCTGATTCCTGTGCGTTCTGTTCCATGATTTCTGCAAGTGCCTGAACACGTGTCTCATACTGTGCAGGTGAGAATGCACGAGGGTCAGCCTGGTCACCATCGAAACTTACATAAGGTACGCCTGTTCTCTCTTTAACGAGTTCAGCTGTTTCTACATTAAGGAAGTCCATAAGCTTACAGCTTCTGTTAAGGTGGTATGTGATACCTGTACAATGTGTTGTCTCAAGAACTGTGCTGATAACATCAACTTTGTTTTCAAGACATGTGTTGCTGTACATCTTTGAGTAACCAGCAGCCATAGCTTCAAGGTCACCAACTTCATAATGGATTGACCAAGCACCGGGATATGTAGAACCAACAACGTTACAGTTGAGAGCTTTAAGAGGCTTTGATGTAGCTCCAAGGTAAGGCCATACAGCGATACCTTCCCAAGCTGTACGGAATTTTTCAACACCCTTGAATGTTGATGTACCGTTCTTTACATGCTCTGAAAGTTCTTCGTAAAGTCTGTTGAATGTAACTTCTGTATCATGTTTTGATCTTGCACAAACGATAAGTCCCATGTAGTTGAACATATCGAAACCGTTCATAGGTGAAGGTGTATGAGCACACATTCCCATAGCTCTGTCCCAAGCAGCTACTGAACGCTGTGTCTGCTCCTGAACCTTAACGAACTTGTCATAGTCGAAAGGTTTACCGCAAACGTCCTCAAGCTGTTTGATGCAGTACTTGAACTGATCAACGATGTATTCCTTAGCATGCTGTGATACAGGCATTGTGTGGTTGTAAGGAACGTCGATGATGATGTAAGGAATGTTAAGAGAAACTGCAAGGTTCTCATACCATTTAAGAAGTGTGTTACAGATATTGTTACATGTGATTACAAGGTCAGGAAGGGGCATTCTAGGTGCCGGACAGTTAGCAAGAGCTTCAGGTGTAACGCCTGTGATAGCTTCTTCCTTAAGAAGTTCCATGTAACCAAGATTTACTCTTGAATATGCACAAAGGTCAACATCGTATCCTTTGCTTTCTGATATGTTAATGATTGTTTCAGCATATTTCTTAGCACTGATAGCTGCTGCATGGTTTTCAGGATAAAGCATAACTATATCCATAACCTCACAAAATTCTGAAGGTGCAATTGAAGATGACCAGCAGATAAGCTGTCCGTTTTCATGTGCATTATAAGAATCAGAATAAGCTTTTTCCTGGAAATAACCTAACAACTGTTTTGAAGTCATTGTACTGAAATCTACTGCTTCGCTCATGTTTAATCCCTCTTTCTTTTAGTCTGATTATTTTTTCATAGCTTTTAACGCATCCTCATATGCGTATAAGGCTGCACCGAGTGCGCCTGCTACCTGTGAATTGGGAGCTACGATTACCGGCTGTTTTAATTCTCTGCTGATAGCACGAACAACACCGGCGTTCTGTGCAACACCACCGCTCATTACAACGTCAGGAGTTATGCCGCCTCTGAAAGCAAGGCCGCAAGCTTTAACGGCTACTGACTGATGAACACCTGCGATGATGTTTTCCTTTGAAGTACCCTGAGATAACTGAGAAATAACCTCTGACTCGGCGAATACTGTACAAGTACTGCTTATAGGTGCGGCTTCTGTTGCTTTTGCATCGTAATCCTGCATTTCTGTAATTGTTACTTCAAGAACTCTTGCCATAACATCGATGAAACGACCTGTACCAGCAGCACATTTATCGTTCATAAAGAACTGGCTTACGCCACCTTTTTCATCAAGTTTAATAGCTTTTGCATCCTGTCCGCCAATATCAATGATTGTTCTTGCTGTAGGTATAAGATGATAAACACCTTTAGCATGGCAACTGATTTCACTAACCTGTCTATCGGCCTGTTCAAAAGAGAAACGACCATAACCTGTTGCTACTACCTTTGCCATATCTTCCATTTTAAGTCCGCTCTCAGCAAGTGCTTCTTCAAGAACCTTCTGAGGACCAGTTGAACCAGTACCAAGCTGAACAACCTTTGAAGTTACGACACGATTGCCGTCTTCAAGAATTACAACCTTAGATGATGCAGAACCGACGTCAACACCCATTGTGTACATAAATAAAAACCTCCTCCAGTAATTAACCGCCAAGCAATCGGTAACCATCAGGGGACATTCATCGGTTTCCCGCAAATGTATCCTTACAGACCGTAAGTTCCTCGCAAAATACAGTCTGTATGTTGCCTAAAGCGATATATTTCACCGGGTAAGACATAATATCACTACGGACATTATTTCCCAAACCCTATAATCTATTGTACTCATTTGATTAATAATTGTCAATCAATAAAAGCGTAAATGTTGGTAATTTATCATATAGAAAATAACCTAAAAGCACCCCTTATGTCTTAGATATTATGTACAATAACACATTCACATTAAATTTTACATATTGCATAAAGGAAAAATTGACTAAATTAAATACTAAATTATTTAATTTCAAATTAATGTAAATTTAAAACTTTGCTTTATTTTAGACAAAATTAGCAATACATTTTTCATATACAAAAAGAGAACCGCATAAGCGGTTCTCTTCATTTTTTTAATTATTCGCCAACATATTCGGGATGCTCGCTAAGGAACTTTTTGTTCTTCTTGAAGCCGATTATAAGCATAGGTAAAACGATGATGAATACACCAAGGATACCACAATAGTTGTAACCGTATTTGATAACGTTTGTAAGACCAACCATTGAGAATGCCATTGAAATTACGATAGCGATTAAAGCGATTACGAATGAGCTAACTTTAGGATTCATGCTCTTAAATGCCTTTGTTCCCTGGAAACGAGGAATAAGACCGTAAACTGATGTTACACATGTTGATAAGAAGCAGAGGAAAAGAGCTATTGCGTAAACGATTTCAAGAACACTAACACCTAACTGTCTGCAAATATAGATAGTAGGAAGTGTTAAGTTTTCTGTTGCAAGGTAGCTGTCTGCACCTGTGTTGTACCAACCGATAAGCATTACGCAGCTGATACCAAGAGCAAGACCGTTCATAAGGAAGCCAAGGAAGCAAGCTCTTGAAGCATTCTTTCTTGTCTTAAGAACTGTACCAGCACCAACGAGTGCAGGGATCATAACTGACTGGAAACCAGCATATACAAATACTTTCCAGATAGCTGTACCAACGTGGTTAGATTCCATAGCGCTGTAAACCTGTCCAAGCTGTTCTGTTCTGCCTGCGATACCTAAGATAAAGATAATGAATACGCAGATAAGGATTACAGCTGACATTGCTGCTGATGCTTTAGCAACAAGGCCTGCACCGAACATAACAAGGATAAGTACCAAGATACCGATAATTGTAACACCTACGCCGTAAGGAATACCGTAGTCAACAAGAAGTGAAGCACAACCTGCGATAGCGGCTGAAACGGCACAGATAACGATGATCATGAAATAAATCTCAAAGAGAATTTCAAGCTTTGAATAAGGAGCCCACATTTCTTCGAAGAGCTCTTTGTAGTTGTTGAAACCATGGTTGTTACACATTGTGATTGCTTCTCTTGCAACGAGAGCAAGGATTGCCATTGAAATAACAGCAAAGATAGGAGCAAACCAACCATACTGTACATAGTACTGTGTAGCCTGGTTACCAGTTGCGAAACCGCCGCCGGCATGTGATCCAAACCATACAGATGCTACTGAGAATAATGTTGCAAATGATGCCTTTTTAGTATCTACACCTGACATATAAATTCACACCCCATTTTAAAATTGTAAAAGTACAAGTAACTCCTAATGCTTAGGATTTATCAATTTAAATATGTATAGTATAATTCCGATAAATCTGCATTGGTCAGCTTTCATATTGATGGCCATCATTAATTCAGCTAAAAATTGAATTACCATAATCATAAGGATTTCCATGTCCTATGTCCTATGACATTACCCAATGATGTATTGATATTACCTTATCGTTAATATTTTTTCAATCGGCTATTTCACCAAATTTTGCCCTTATAAATATACAAATGCATAAGTAAAAAATATTATATGTTAAAAATTGCTTATTTTCAGATGATTTAAGATAAATGTATTATGCTTGATGTTCATATTTTTGTGCTCTGCTCCGTTCAAAAACCGATTTTTGTTGTAATTTTTTTAACTAAATCCTTTTCAAAAATTGATTTTCAATAAAATAATCCTCATATAACAATACTGTTTGTCTAAAATAAGTATGTGATTTTTAACATATTTTAGTTCATTAGGTTTTATCAACACATGTTATTACTTAAGGAATTTTGCATTTTTTTCAAATCATTGTACATCGGACAACATATCTTGACCGTATAAACATATGACACAGATTATGTATGTATGCAAAAACCGCCCTCGGTAATAACCGAAGGCGGCAAATAGTCATTTTGCTGATTTTTTATTTAGCGTCTACCTTTGAAATATAGCTGATTAAATCAACAACCTTGTTTGAATAACCCCATTCATTGTCGTACCATGAAACGAGTTTTACAAAGTTATCATTAAGAGCGATACCTGCTTTAGCATCAAAGATTGATGTATGAGGATCTCCGAGGAAATCGCTTGATACTACATCATCTTCTGTATAGTCAAGAATTCCTTTAAGCTCGCCTTCTGATGCTTTCTTAACAGCAGCCTTAATTTCTTCATATGTTGCAGGTTTTGCAAGTCTGCAAGTAAGGTCAACAACTGATACGTCGATTGTAGGAACACGGAAGCTCATACCTGTAAGCTTTCCGTTAAGTTCGGGAATAACTTTTCCTACAGCCTTAGCAGCACCTGTTGATGAAGGAATAATGTTTGCAGAAGCAGCACGTCCGCCTCTCCAGTCTTTCTTTGAAGGTCCGTCAACTGTTTTCTGTGTAGCTGTTGTTGAATGAACTGTTGTCATAAGTCCTTCAACAATACCAAAGTTGTCGTTGATAACCTTTGTAAGAGGAGCAAGGCAGTTTGTTGTGCATGATGCGTTTGAAATAACAGTCATGTCCTTTGTATACTTGTCCTGGTTTACACCCATAACAAACATAGGAGCATCCGATGACGGAGCTGATATAACAACCTTCTTTGCACCACCCTTTAAATGAGCAGACGCTTTTTCTGTTGTTGTGAAAAGTCCTGTTGATTCAACAACATATTCAACGCCTGTATCTCTCCAAGGAATTTCTTCGGGATTGAAAAGTGCATATACAGTAATTTCTTTTCCGTTTACAACAAGTTTTCCGTCTTTGGCATAAACTTCACCGTTGAATCTGCCCTGTGCTGAGTCATATTTCATCATATAAACCATATAATCAACACTAATTGCAGGATCGTTGATAGCAACAACCTGAACATCATCTCTTGTGAGAGATGCACGAAGAACAAGTCTTCCGATACGTCCAAATCCATTAATACCTACTTTTACCATAAATTATTCCTCCTAATTAATCTTACTTATTAAAAATTAATTTCTCGAACATAGAAATTATATCACAAAACCTGTACATATTAAATACTATTTTATATATTTGAAATTATCTTTTTCTTCACAAAATATAAAATTTACATTTAATATCTCATATTTATTATATTTTTATTCATGGTTTTTACTTGTACTGAACTGAATATAGTAATAAAATAATACTGAGGTGATTTCATGTTCTTTATGATGGGTATTACTCCTGGAACAAAAAAATTTGAACAGCTTGTCCAAATAATATGTCCTAACTGCGGAAACGCCGGAAAAGCTGTTGTATATATGACTTATATGTGCTTGAGCTTATTTTTTATTCCGGTTTTTAAATGGAATAAGCAATACTACGTTGAAATGCAGTGCTGTGGTTCGGTTTATACATTAAATGAAGAAAAAGGAAAAGCAGTTGCGAGAGGAGAAGATGTGGTAATAACCTCCGATGATTTAACACCATACAGCAACGGAAATTATATAAGAAAATGCCCTAACTGCGGAAGTACCGTTGACAGCAATTTTGATTACTGCCCACATTGCGGAAGAAAGCTTTAAAACAGACTATGTACGAAGTCCCTTACAGGGGCTTCATTTTTTTGAGCCGCTTTTTACGGCATCATTTATCTTTTTAAGTGCCTTTTTTTCTATTCTCGAAACATATGATCTTGAAATTCCGAGCATATCGGCAATTTCACGTTGTGTTATTTCTTCGCCGCTGTAAAGTCCGTACCTCATTTTCAATATAAGCAGTTCTCTTTCGTTAAGCACATCTTTCATTTTGTTTATTATATCTGCCATTTCAATTCTTTGTCCTACTTCATCCGGAACAGGATTCTCCTCCGACCTTATTACATCCATAACCGTTATTTCGTTTCCGTCAAAATCATGTCCGACAGGATCCTGCAAAAAAATATCACCGATTGATTTTTTTGTACTTCTTATATACATCAGTATTTCGTTTTCTATGCACCTTGAAACGTAGGTAACAACTCTGACATTTTTTTTGGGATTAAAAGAATCAATCCCTTTTATCAGCCCTATCGTTCCTATCGAAACCAAATCATCAAAATCCGCAGAGCTCAATTTAACAGCCGATATATATTTTTTCGATATATGTGCAACTAATCTTAAATTATGCTCAATCAGTATATTTCTTGCCTCTAAACTTCCGTTTTTGTATTCTTTAATGCGGCGTATTTCTTCTTCTTCGCTTAATGGTTTTGGAAACGATACATTACCGATTCCGTTAAAGAATACACCCAAACCGTTCACCTCTTAAACTAACGGTCATATATATAATATTCAAAAAACATAAAAAATGAACCTGCTTCCAAAATAAATTCGAAAGTAGGTTCATCTTTATTTAATCTTCTTTTTTATCTTTATTGAATATATGCGACTTCTTTTCGCCGACTTTTGCCTTAATATTCTTAGTCTTTTCCTTGATTTTCATTTTCTTCAAAGGCTTATCTGCCTTTGACTTTGTATTTCCGTTCTTTTTATTTTTCTTTTTAATTCGTTTTATAACAAACACAGCAAGAGCAGCCAAAAGCAAACATCCGCCAATCATAGATTCCTTGCTTATCCCTGTTGACGAAGCGGCAATACAATATGTTGCATTTGTTCCGTCCATTTTCAGCTTGAGATAATGTCCGTTTACGGTAAAGTCAGCTTCTTTCCATTCCATACCGTCGAGCTTCCAAACCTTGGCTTTTCCGCCGCCGATATTGAGAAGCCTTATCGGAACGACATCATAAGATGTAAGATCTGTTCCTATAAGCGAAATATTCCATACGTTTACATTATCCTTAAATTTAGCCTCTTTAGGTGGTTCAATGTCACTGTCTGTTACATCAAGCACAGCCTTATCCGTAAATTCACCTTCGGCAAGAGCAAGTGCTTTTTTACCGTCGTCCTGTGTACGATTGCTTGCTACAACTGTCACCCAGTCGGCATATTCTGCCTCAGCAGTGAAGCTGTCTGTAACCTTTTCTGTTGCCTCTGCCGGCCATTCACCGTAACAGCCATCCTTTTCCGGAACCTCCGGAAGCTCTGCGGAATAAAGTCTTTCACCATATCTTACAGGTATAACCTCAACAATTTTTTCTCCGGCTTTGAAAGTAATATTAAAGCTCAAGAACTGGTCCGGAATGCCGTCTATGCCGCAAAGTGTATCATAATCAACAGGTTCGGCCTTACCCGAATAGCTTATTCCGTCAATCCCGGCAATTTCGTCACTTACAAAGTAGTTGTTTTCTATTTCACTGTCACTCATATCTGCATATCCGGATATAGCACCCTTGCATTCGTCTGAATTGTCTATTGTTACGATAGCAGCACAATTCTTAATTTCTGTTCCGCTGCCGGTAATACCTCCGACATAATTAAGTCCGCTTATTATACATTTAGCATAATTGAATCTTACCGGAGATTCTGTTCTTCCTATAACGCCGCCGACATAATCACCGTCTATACTTTCGACATCTCCGTAGTTTTCGCAGTAAAGCACAGTTCCGAGGTCCATTCTTCCCGAAATACCGCCTATACAATCCTTTTTGCCCGTTATTTTTGCATTATTTGTACAGCTTTCGAGAATAGACTTTGTTTCATATGAATTTTTGAATATGTTGCTGTCCGATAAATCATCCTCGGGATCAAGGTCAAATTCAATGCCCATTGTTCCGGCAATACCACCGACATTTTTATCAGCCTCTATTATTCCGTTATTCACACAATCCTTAATTTTTCCGAGTTTTGTTGCACTTATGTTTTCGTCAGATGTATCCTGAATATAATCAGATACTCCATCGCCGGAATTATCCGTTATATCAAGAATGGCATCAATCATTATGTCCATAATTACATTGAACTGATTATTTATTGCCTTAACATCATTCAGTATATCCTTTGTTGATGAATTAATCGATTCGTTAAGCCCGTCTATTTCATCGGAAATACTCGCAAGCGTTGAATTAAGATTATTTCCTGCATCACGGAAATCTTCACCCAGATCTCTGAAATGTATTGGATCCTCATTAGCAAGGTCTTCTGTTAAATCTCTTAAACCACCGACTGCATCGGTAAGATAGCCTGAGGCTTTTGACATTGTTCCGAGCGAATCTGCCATTTTGTCAAAGGCACTGCCCAAATCACCGGATATATCCTTAAGACCGTCCATAACGTCTTTTAAGTGCTTAATTGCCGCACTAACCGACGAAGCTGCGTCCTTTATCGAGCCTATAACTCCACTTAGGGATTTGAAAGCGTCCTTCACAGTTGCCCAATCTATATGTGTATTCTTAACAATAAAGCCAAGTGAATTTGCGGCATCAGCAATATAGCCGTTCATATCCTTGAGTGCTGTGCTGAGATTTGTCAGTGTATTCAATATTTCCTGCTTTGTTTCATCATCAGGGAATATTGTTCCGCTTTTGATAAGATTTATTATCTGGCTTATTGCCATATCTGCATTTCCGATAGCCTTTCCAAGCTCGGTCAAAGCTCCGTTTGTACTGTTTGTAAGCTTATCAACCGCATCTCTTATTGCCTCTTCGTTATCTCCGTCCGCAACAAGTGCCTTGGAAAGCTCATCAAGTGCATCTCTTACATTGCCGACTGCATCCTTAATAGCGTTGTTTGCGTCCTCAAGATCATCAAAAGCCTTTTCCGCATCCTTTGATGTTCCCTTTGCCGAATCAGCCGCATCCGAAAGCTTTGATACACTTTTCTTAAGCTGGCTTATCGCCTTTGTAAGCGCATCAGATGATGCTTCAACGTCATTGAGAATGTCAACCATTTTATCAAGCGAATCCGATAAGGTCGTTCCTATGTCATTGATTTCATCAATATTATCATCAACGAAATCAGTGCCTTCATCAAATATAACCTTTGTGCTTTCTCTTGCAGAATCGGCATAATCCGATATTGCCGTAAGACGGTTTGATACATCATCAGAAGTAGTTTCTGCCCTGTCAAGCATATAGTTTATCATGCTCTGCATTTTATCAAGCTCATTCTGCAATCTTGTAAGAGAATCCTCGGAAAGAGTGACAAGTATATACGGCTCTGTCTGTCCGGCTATACCGCCGACATCTTTTCGTCCATAAACCTTGCCTTCATTTGTACAGCCGGAAATATAGCCGGACTGTCTGCCGACTATACCGCCGACATTATATCCCATGTGCTGATAGCCTATTATTCCGCTATTAACGCAGTCCTGTATAATGCCGCTTGAATAGCCTACTATACCGCCTGTGTCTGTATGACTGCTGAGTGCAAAATCGGATTCATCAGATGAATCGCTCTCATTTATATTACTTATTACTGTACTTAAGTCAACATCTAAATCTATATTGGCAAGTGAGCTTTTTATATCCTCCGATGTTGTGTTTATACTGCATGATGATGTCGATTTTGCAACAGTGCCGAGATTTTTTCCGACTATACCGCCTGTGTTTTTCTTTCCTTTTACGGAGCCTCTTGCTTCACAGCCGGAAACCGTTCCGTCTTCGTTGTTAATTCCGGCTATACCGCCGACGGTTGTTTCACCGCTAACAACACCGGCAAATGTACAATCAATAACCGAACCGGAGTTATCTCCGACTATGCCACCGACAACATTTTTACTGCCGCCGGGAATAACACTTCCTATAACCATAAGGTTTTTAACAACAGCATCCTTCTGAATATACCTGAAAAGTCCTTGCTGTGAACCGGATTCCGAAAGCTCAAAGCCTACTATATTGTGTCCGTTTCCGTCAAACGTTCCGGCAAAGGTTGGAATACTTGTAAAACCGCTGCCTGTAAGGTCAATATCATTTTCAAGCATAAATGTCTTGCCCTTTGACCATGTATCAAGCGAGCATTTTTTTGCAAACTCCTCAAATTCATCTGTCGTACTTATTTTATATACGGAGCCGCTTATGTTTATTGCCTCTGCCAAAGCAGGCGTAACCTCGGAAAATATCATTATGAATGTTAATATAAAAGCCATTAATGTATTTAAAAAGCTCTTTTTATTATCAATATTTCTCATTCTGTTCCGCCTCCTTTTCGTTTGATTTTTCTGTTTCTTCTATATTTTCTTTAATGTCTTCAGAATTTTCTTTTTTCTTTTTATCCGCAATCATTAACGGATCAGTGCTTTCAACCGTACCGGATTCAATTTTTGCATTTATTGTACCGTTGAGAGTACCAGTAAAGTTACCATCAACCATACCGGAAATATATCCCTTTACATGGCCGTCAACACGCATACTGCCTGTTCTTGTCTGTATGATAGCAGGCTTTTTGAGTGTAAACGCTGTTTTTTCAATGATAATATCACCGAGTATAAGCAGCTGTGGAAGAATAGCCATAACAAGTCCTATTGATATGATTGTTCCTCGTCCAAGGCATATACCGATTGATGAAATACATCCGTCCGATGAAAGGAAGCCGATAAGTATACCAGCTGCCGCAAGAATCGAACCAGATGTAATGATTGTCGGGAATGCCTGGTTAAGCGTTTCAACAATAGCCTCTTTAATGGGCATATGTTTTTTAAGCTCCGTATAACGGTTTGTTATTACGATAGCGTAGTCGATATTGGCACCCATCTGAATTGAGCTGACAACAAGGTAACTCATAAAAAACAGATTGCTCTTCATCAGATAAGGGAAGGAGAAGTTTATCCATACGCTTCCCTGTATAACCAATATAAGCAATACCGGTATACCTGCCGACTGGAATGTGAACAGCAGTATTATTATAACGAATACTACAGAAAGAACACTTACCATTACGTTATCTGTTGCAAACGATGAAGAAAGGTCTAAATCACTTGTTGAATCTCCGACAAGCACACAGCCTTCATCATAATATTTAGCCGCTGTTTCATGGAGAGTAGTAAGGAAATCAAAGGTTTTCTGATCCTCCTCCGGGATATTGAGCTGTATTACAAAGCGGCTGTAATTCTCACCCTTAAGCTGTAGCTTTGCATCAGAAAGCTGATCGTTAAGATCCTCAATATCCTTTGTCATATCATCATCAAAGGAAACATATCCTTCCTGCATCTGGTCATAAAGGAACGAAAACATATCAATAAGCGGTACACCGTAGCTGTCTATTCCGCTTACAATTTTTCCGTATGTTTCGCCGTCAACAGCATATGCCGAATACAAAAGCCTTGCAACTTCAATATCAACATCTGCCAACTCCGAAAATTGTCGTGGCGTAAGCTTATCTGTCAGCACATATCCATCCATAGCCTCCACATTAGCAAGTCCGAGAACCGAATCAACCTCGTCCATTTTTTCAAGCTCTCGCAACAGCTTTCCTTCGGTATCATAATCCCCTGTCGGAACGAGCATAGCTATTGTGTTTGTACTTCCGAAGGTTTCATCAATAATTCGTTCCGCTTTATGCGAATCGCTTTCCACATATGTAGTAAGAGTACTGTAACCATATACATACGGACATTTATTTGAAAATACAAAGCCGAGAATAAGCAAAACCGCAAAAATAGGAGGCATGACATATCTTGATTTAACAGCAAAATGTCCCCATTTTGTTATCTTCGGCACAAAGCTTCTATGATGAGTTCTGTCTATAAGCGAGCTGAACGACATAAGCAGACCGGGCATAAGAGTGAATACGCACAAAAGGCTTATTATGATAGCCTTTATAAGTATGATACCCATATCGTAGCCTATTTTGAACTGCATGAATGTCATAGCCGCAAGACCGGACAATGTTGTAAGCGAACTTCCGCTTATTTCCGGAATAGCCTTACTGAGTGCCGTTATTGTTGCCTCTCTTGCCTCCATATGCTCACGTTCCTCTGTATATCTGTGGCAGAGAATAATGGCATAGTCAATGGCAAGTGCAAGCTGAAGAACTATCGCAACCGAGTTCGAAATAAAGGATATTGTTCCAAACATATAGTTTGTACCTTTATTTATAAGTGCCGCCATACCGAATGTAAGGCCGAGCACCGGTATTTCCATATATGTATGAGATGTAAATATAAGAACCGCAAGTATGATGCAAACGGCAATCATCATAACCGTCTGCATCTCTTTGTCTATTTCTTCCGCATGCTGGTCACCGACGTCGCTGTTTACATATAAGTCATAATCGCTGAGATCATTTGTTATTTCGTCCAAAGCTGTCTGGCACAAAGGGTTGTCGCTCTCTCCGTCGAATGTAACCGAAAAAAGTGCCGACGCATCTTTAAAATGATCTTCTGTTTCATCAAATTCAACCTGTTTTACGCCTTCTATATCTTCTATGTCTTTGGATATTTTTTCAGCCTGCGAATATGATATGTTGTCTATCATTACACTTGCCGTAGCGAATGTAGTAAACTCCTCATCCATGAGTGTAAGACCGCGTCTTGTTTCGGTTGAGTCCGGAAGATAATCCGTAAGGTCGTTATCAACCTTAACCCAGCCGCTTGAAATTACACAAAATATGGCAAGACCGATATAAACCAAATAAAAAGCCTTTCTTTTATCAACAATAAAAGCCGCTACTTTTTCAATAAAGCTCTGCTTTTCTTCCCCGTTGTCATTTTTGCTCATCGAAAACTTCTACCTCCGATTTCGTAGTATCATCAACTTTTTTTCCGGTAACAGCCATACAGCCTTTATTTGTATCAACCATTCCGTAAAGTCTGCCGTTTTTTTCATATACATGAACACTGAAATTTATATCCCCGATAATAGTATTTAATGTACAATTAAATTCGTATCTGCTGTTGTCAGATACTCCGTTATCAAATCTGCATGATGAATTAAGTATATCCAAACGTCCCGATAAATCAAAACCATTTTTATTCAGTTCGAGAAATCCTTTTTTTACTCCCAAAGGACTGTAAAGCTGAACCATATAATCATCAACTAACATATGAACACCCCCAACTATTGTATTTTACTTAAATTCTTCGAAAAAACCATATACAATTCTCTATGTTTTGTATGGTTACTATACATAAAATATTTTTTGTATAGTAATTTTAAAGTTTGCAAAGACGGTTAAATATGCTATAATTTTATATCCGAGGTGATTAAATGACTCCTGACAAAAAATCAGATCAAACAAAGCATATGCTGACCGCTTCATTAAAAAAAATTATGGCTCAAAAGCCTTTGAATAAAATATCAATACGCGAAATATGCGAGGATTGCGGAGTAAACCGTCAAACCTTTTATTATCATTTTAACGATATATACGACCAGCTTGAATGGATGTTCAAACAGGAAGAGGCCTCTTTTATAAAGGACAACGATGATATGCTCATATGGCAGGACTGCCTTATGCGTATGTTCCAATATCTCGAAGAAAACCGAGCTGTATGTATGTGTGTACTAAATTCAGTCGGACACGACTATATAAGGAAGCTTTTTGTTTCGGATGCACATGATATAATAGAAAGATACATAAACATAATTTCTCCTGTTCAACATACAAAGGAATATAAGGATTTTCTTATCAATTTTTACAGCTGCGCAATAGCTGGAATGGTTGAATGCTGGTTTCACGGAGAAATTAAAAATACTCCCGAAGAATTGATAAAAAATCTGGAAAAAACAATAAAGATTCAGCTTAACGGTGAATTTTATTCAAATGAAACCTAAAAATGGCTTACGGAAATCAAACCGCAAGCCATTTTATTATATTTGCTTATTTACATATCTGTATTCATTTCTATATCTGAAATAATGGCAGTTGCCTATATTTCCGGTAACAAAATCATACATTTCATCTTCATCTAATTCCATATCGCAATAATATGAATCATATTCGTCATCATAAATATAGTATTCACACATTTCGCAATTAGATTTTATTTCTTTTTTCAATCAATCCACCCTTTTCAATGACAACTGTGTGAACCGCAGTTATGTTCTCCACAGTTATGCTCCTCACTATGGTCATGGTGTGAACAATTAACCTCTGATGAATAAACAAGCTTGTCTTCGGCAAGAGCCTCTGCTGCCTTGTCGGCGTTTCCGGAAACTCCGCCATATACCTTAATTCCGGCATCAGCAAGCGCATTTACAGCACCCGAACCGATACCGCCGCAGATAATTGCCTCAACTCCGCGATCTTTTAAAAATCCGGCAAGTGCTCCGTGTCCTGTTCCGTTTGTGTCTACTACTTCGGAAGAAATAATCTTATTGTTTTCTATGCAGTATATTTTAAACTGCTCTGACTTTCCGAAATGCTGAAATATTTCTCCGTTGTTGTGTGTTACTGCAATTTTCATTTTAAGACCTCCAGTATAAAATAATTAGTGCAGCAATATAAAATGTTTAAATCTTTATAGCCTCTTTTATGAGTATATCACAACTAATCAAATAAATCAAATTTCCTTAACTCCTGCGGAAATATAGTAATTTAACATAGATTTGCGGCAAAATAAAAAATTTTTCAAAAAAATTAAAAAAGTTGTTGACAAATCCATCCGTAGTATATATAATAGCTATTGTTGATTGACGAAGCAACAGAAACAACAGATATGCGGGTGTAGTTCAATGGTAGAACGTCAGCCTTCCAAGCTGAACACGAGAGTTCGATTCTCTTCACCCGCTTTTATAATGAAATTAAATATGGATCAGTAGCTCAGTTGGATAGAGCAACGGCCTTCTAAGCCGTGGGTCGGGGGTTCGAATCCCTCCTGGTTCAATGAGTACAGGACTGAATATTCAGTCCTGTTTTTCTTTAAAAAACGATATATAATTTTACATTTGGTAAATGAAAATATGTTTACTTAGTATTTATTTTAATATATAATACAATATATATTTGCGGTTATGGCGGAATTGGTAGACGCGTCGGACTTAGAATCCGATTCGAAAGAGTGCAGGTTCAAGCCCTGTTAACCGCATCGAAAAAGTCCCGAATTTCCGGGACTTTTTTATTTTTCGTGTATTATCAAGGTGATGTTTTCGCTTTTATAATTCGTTATACTATGCTATAACGTGAATTAAATCAAGTCAGAACGTGATAGGGATAGTCCGATGGTTCTCCTCCTTTTCGGAAACGGAAAGGAGGAAATGCCAATGAACACTATGGAATTATTAACACTTTTATTAGTTATCTTTGCGGCATTGCCCTACATAGATAATCACCGCAAAAGATATAAAAAAGACTATTCCCTACCACTAAAAGTCAATCACCGAGGACGTGCCATTTTGACACCTCTTCTTTTTTTGTCAACTCAGCAAACGGCTGTGCATTAACCTGCACAGCCGTCTATTTTTTAGTCCATTACTGTATTTTTAGCTCTGTCAAATTCATCTAAAACCTGTTTATCAGGCTCTTTTGTTGCAAGTGACACAACAACTATGAATATACATGATATTATGAATGCAGGAAGAAGCTCATAAATACCGAAAATTCCACCAAGAGGCTTAATTAAAAGCTTCCATACAAATACCATAACACCGCCGCTTACCATTCCGGCAATAGCTCCGGCTCTGTTTGTTCTTCTCCAGAAAAGAGAGAACAGCATAAGCGGTCCGAAGGTTGCACCGAATCCGGCCCAAGCAAATGAAACGATTGTAAATATTACACTGTTTTCGTCAATAGCTATTACAATAGCCGCAATAGTAATTACGATAAGTGTAATTCTTGATATTTTCATAACCTCTTCATCAGTAGCCTCTTTTTTCATAAGTCCCTGATAAATGTTTTTAGCAAATGCAGATGATGCAATAAGAAGATATGAGTCAGAAGAACTCATTGTCGCAGCAAGTATTCCTGCCATTGCAAAGCCTGCAAGAAGCGGAGGCAGAAGCTGTGTTGACATATGAATAAATATATTTTCCGATTCTGCCGATGATCCGAGTGCCGTCGGATAAAGAACTCTTCCGACAAGACCGATTGTAACAGCTGCCACAAGTGATATTACAACCCATACAGCAGCTATTCTTCTTGACATTGTAAGCTCTTTTTCGCTTCTGATAGCCATGAAACGAAGAAGTACCTGAGGCATACCGAAATATCCAAGACCCCAAGCAAGTGTTGAGCAGATTGACAATATACTGTATGTTCCGGCTTCACCGAATACCGGTGCTCCGTTTTCAACAACCTGTACTCCGTTTTCTGTTACGGGAGTTGCTATTCCAAAGAAATCAAAGAATCCGGGAATACTCTTTACATTTTCCATTACACTGCTTATACCGCCTGCATGCGAAATACCGAGGCCGAGAATTAAAACAAGCACAATAATCATTATTATTGCCTGCATAAAGTCAGATACGCTCTCTGCAAGGAATCCGCCGAGGAATGTATACACAAGAACGAATACCGCTCCGAGAATCATCATTGTTACATAAGATGTTCCGAAAAGTGTTGAGAAAAGCTTTCCACATGTAACAAGACAGCTTCCGGCATAAACGGTGAAGAAAACAAGAATAAATATAGCCGCTATTGTAAGAACAACCTTCTTTTCTTCTCTGAACCTGTTTGAAAAGAATTCAGGAAGTGTAATAGCTTCATTTATAACGCTGTATCTTCTGAGTCTTTTTGAAACAAAAAGCCAGTTAAGATATGTACCAATACCAAGACCTATTGCTGTCCACATGGCGTCGGCTATGCCGCACCAGTAAGCAACTCCGGGAAGTCCCATCAAAAGCCATCCGCTCATATCCGAAGCTTCGGCACTCATTGCGGCAACCCATGGTCCGAGTGTACGTCCGCCGAGGAAATAGTTTTCCGGACTTTCGTTTGCCCTTTTGGCGTATATGACACCAATAATTACTACTACCGCCATATAAATGCACATGGCAATAAGTATCTGAAATGAATCAACCCCCATTAATTAATACCTCCAATAAATTATAATATACCCTAATAGTTTACATGATATTGTAAAATATTGCAATAAAATTTAAAGCTCTTAATTTATACAATAATTTTACATATAATATCATGCCTTTTCATTTTTAAGTTTCAATGTGAATCTCTTCAATCTTTCAACTGCTTCTTTAAGATTTTCAAGACTTGTTGCATAGGATATACGTATGTGTCCTTCGCCGTATTCACCGAATGATGTGCCCCATGCAAGTGCTATGCCCTCTTCTTCAAGAAGCCTGTCCGCAAACTCCTTGCTTGATAATCCAAATGACGAAATATCAGGGAAAGCATAAAACGCTCCTCTCGGCATACAGCATTTTATACCGTCAATTTCGTTCAGTGCATTAACGAGCCAGTCTCTTCTTTCCTTGAATTTATTCTTCATTTCTACAACGGAATACTGCGGACCCTTCAGTGCCTCAACAGCCGCCATCTGGGTAAAAGAACATGTACATGATACCGAATTTACCATAATCATTTCAAACTTCTTGATTATATCCACATTCGCAACACAATAGCCTATTCTCCAGCCTGTCATTGCATATGTTTTTGAAAATCCATCGAGCACAAGAGTTCTGTCACGCATTTCCGGAATAGACGCTATGGAAATCGTTTCTCCGTCATACATAAGTCTGTCATATATTTCATCGGAAAGCACAAATATATCCGGTCTGTCTTTAAGAATATCGGCAATGGCAAGAATATCCTCTTTTTCAAATATTCCTCCGGTAGGATTTCCGGGATTGTTTATTATAATAAGCTTTGTTTTCGGTGTTATAAGACTCTTAAGCTTTTCAACGTCCGGTCTGAAATCATTGTCGGCAGTCAACGGCATAGGAACAGGAATGCCTCTTGCAAATTTAATACAGCTTTCATATATGGGAAATCCGGGATTAGGATAAATAACCTCATCACCGGGTTCAACAAGTGTAAGCATTGTAAAGAACATAGTCGGTTTACCACCCGGAACTATTACAACATTGTCCTTTGTTGCATCAATATTTTTATATTCCTTTACATAATCCGCAACAGCTTCTCTAAGTTCATTATATCCGAGAGTCGGTCCATATCCCGTATATCCGTCAGACATTGCCTCTTTTGCGGCATCAATTATATTTTCCGGTGTTTTGAAATCCGGCTGACCTATTTCGAGATGAATTACGTTCATTCCCTTTGCCTCGAGCTCATTTGCCTTTGACAATATAGCAAATGCGGATTCTCCCTGAAGTCTTTCAACTCTTTCCGCTATATAATCGGGTGTTAAATCATTTTCTGTCATAAAAATAAAGCCTCCTGTATATTCGGTTGAAATGTATTGTCGCTGACGCACATTTGTTTTTCTATTATAACATATCTTGTTATAATTTCAAGGTTTTAATCACTTTCCTATTAGTTTAATGTGATAATAAATTATATTAACACACAAAAAGGCCGTTGAAAATATATTTCCAACGACCTTTATAAAATTTATTTTATGTATATTAATCTATTTCATTGCTGTGCATTTACATTTCCAAGTGTTGCTGTTACTTCAACGGAAGTATCACCGTTTCTTATAATACCGATTTTAACCTGATCACCTACACTGCTTTCATCAACGCACTGAACAAGTGATTCCATATTAAGAATTGTTTTTCCGTTATATGAAACGATTATATCTCCTTCAACAATACCTGCGTTTGCCGCACTGCTTCCGTCCATAACCGATGTTACAAGAACGCCTACCGGAAGTCTGTAAAGGCTTGAAAGCTGGTCTGTTATATCCTGTCCTGTAATTCCGAGATAAGGTTTTTCAATAGAACCGTTTTCCTTAAGCTCATTAAGAATGGGAACTGCTACGCTTGCAGGAATTGCATAGCCGACACCTTCTGCTGTACTGCCTGATGAAGTTGAGAATGTTTTGGCTGTATTAATACCGATTACAGCACCTGAATAATTTACAAGAGCACCGCCACTGTTACCGGGATTGATAGCTGCATCAGTCTGGATAACATTAAGCTCTTTGCCTTCAACATTTACTGTTTTGTTTTCAGCACTTATCATACCGCCTGTTGTTGTTTTTCCTTCGCCAAGGGAGTTGCCGATAGCTATTACGCTTTCACCGAGTTTAATATCTGCGGAATCATCAAATACAGCTATTGTTACATTATTAATTCCAACAGCTTCAAGATCCGATTTTTCTACCGAAAGAACCGCAAGGTCACTTGTTTCATCATATCCGACTATTGTTGCGGGAATAGTATTTTCCGCATCATCAAAGGCAATAGCAATGTTGCTTGCACCATTTATAACGTGCTGGTTAGTTGCAACATATACAAGTGAATCATCTTCGGCAAATATAACACCGCTGCCTGCTCCTTCTGCCTGATAAGGGATTGAATACATACCGTAATTTGCTGTTCCCTGTGTAAGTGTTGTTATACTTACAACCGAGTTATACACATTTGCTATAACATCAGTCGCCGCATTTGCTTTTGATGAAGATACTGCAGCCGCTGTCGTTGTCAATACACCGTCATAGCTTGAAACATTACTGTTTTTGTTCATTGCTCTTGAAAAACCGTATCCGGCTCCTATTCCTGTACCAAGTCCAAGGCTGACTACAAGGCATACTGCAATGGCTTTGCTGAATGTTCTGTTTTTCTTTTTCGGTTTAACCTTTACATCATAATAAGGAACCTTTTCTTTTCCGCCGTCTGCCGATGCTTCGTTTGATTTATTTTCCGGTTCATTTTCAGCTTTACTTTCCTCTGTATTTTCTTTTGCTTCGCTCTTTGCAGCCGGTTCGTCTATTCTTTCTCTTGTTGTTCCGTTAAACGGTCTGTCATAAACATTGTCACTCTTATTTTCCACATGTGACGGATCATCAGAATTTATGTAACCCTGTGCATCAACGGTTCTCTCCTTGCATTCTCCGTTGATTTCTTCATTATTATTTGTGTTTTCTGCTTTTATATCGTTATTTTCATTGTTATTCTTATTGTTTTCATCATTGTTTTTTGATGTCTCTTCATACCAACTCATAATTAAAACCTCCGTTTGAAACTATATTTAATACTTTATTGTCTTATTATCTTTTCTATGTTTTGAATTATAGTATTGATATTTGAACTCTATGTGAACAAAAGTTAAATATTGCATTAATAAAATGTATTTTAAAAATGAATTTACATATAATCGAATATTACTATATTAAATGTCTGTATGTCAACATTGCATTCCATTTATACCGATATTCTGATATAATCAGTATTATTTAAAATGTTAAGGAGTGTTACCTATGAAAAGAATAATAATTGCCACATCAAATGAAGGAAAAATGAAAGAATTCAGAAGACTTCTTGCTCACAAGAACGTAGAAATTCTCTCAATGCACGAGGCCGGAATAGACATTGACATAGACGAAAACGGCACAACCTTTGAGGAAAATGCCGCAATAAAGGCAAAAGCCGTTTGTGACGTTGCCCATACATTATGTCTTTCCGATGACAGCGGACTTGTTATAGACTATCTCAATGGCGAGCCCGGTATATATTCCGCAAGATACCTCGGACATGATACACCCTACGAAGAGAAAAACAGAATAATTATTGACCGTCTTAAAGGCGTTCCCGAAGAAAAGCGTACAGCACGTTTCGTTTGTGCCGTTGCCGCAGCCTTTCCCGACGGTCGTGTAATAACCGTTAAGGACACAATGGAAGGCAGAATAGCCGAAGAGCCTGCCGGATGCGGCGGTTTCGGCTATGATCCCATTTTCTTCTTTCCTCCCAAGGGCATGACAAGCGCGGAGCTTACTCCCGATGAAAAAAATGCCGTAAGCCACAGAGGAAAGGCTCTCCGCAAAATGGTTTCGATCATTGAAAAGGAGTTATAATATGAAGCTGTTAATTTTTTCGGACAGCCATTATCGGACAGAACCTATGTATTCCGTTGCCGAAAAATACAGCTCTGTTATTGACGGAATAATACATCTCGGCGACTGCACAGAGGATATATCCGGCTTTAAAACCATTTGTCCGGATATACCGATATATAATGTACGCGGAAACAATGACTATGAAAACGGCTGTCCGGCAGAAAGAACGGTTCCCATAGCCGGCCATACAATATTTATGACTCATGGCCACAGACAGCGTGTATATTACAACACAGATACCTTGTATTATACTGCCGCACAAAACGGTGCCGATATTGCACTTTTCGGACATACCCATGTGCCATATCTACAGAATGAAAACGGAATACTTATTATGAATCCGGGTAGCATATCTCTTCCGAGAAGCTCCGTTGAAAAAACTTTTGCATTTATCACCTTCGAAAACAGAAAAGCTGAGGCAGTTATAATGAAAATCGGGCATGACGGTATAAGCAAATTAGCCTCTTTAAGCTTTTAGCAATAGAAATTTTATACATTTTATCATGAAATTTTTTAGCTATTTCATATAAAAATATGTATCTTCAACAGTATTCGCCATAATACTATTTAAAATATTCAACAACTGTGCTACTATGATAATGTGTTAATTAATCTATTTAACAACATTATTTTAAAGGAGGATTATACATGAAAAAGAAACTTATTTCCCTTCTTACAGCTGTTGTTATGGCTCTCGGCGTTGCAGTTCCCGCAATGGCAGAGGACACAGCTTCTATGAAGGGCAAGCTTGTAGTTATCCACACAAACGATATGCACGGTTATTATGAAACAACCGACACAGCTATCGGTATCGCCGGTGTTGCCGGACTTAAGGATTACTATGAAGCTCAGGGCGCCGATGTTCTTCTCTTAGACGCAGGCGATTTTTCACAGGGCAATACTCTTGTAGGCTATTACAAAGGCAAAAATGCTGCCGAATATATCGCAGCAGCAGGCTATGACGCAGTATCAATGGGTAATCACGAATTTGACTACACATTCGATATCCTTCTTGACAACATGAAGGTGCTCACAGATGCAGGCGTTAAGGTTGTTGATTCAAACGTAATCAACAAAGAAACAGGCAAAGCATATTTCGATGCAAACGCTATCTTTGAAAAAGACGGCATCAAGGTCGGAGTATTCGGACTTGATACAGCAGAAACTCTCACAAAAGCAAGCCCCAGCAATGTAAAACTTGTAAACTTCCTTGATAAAGAAGATATGTTCAAAGCAGCTCAGGCTCAGGTAGACGAGCTTAAAGCAGCCGGCTGCGACTATATCATCGCTCTTACTCATCTCGGTGTTGACGAAGAAAGTGTTGGCAGACGTTCTGTTGATGTTGCATCAGCAGTTAAAGGTATCGACCTTATCGTTGACGGACACAGCCACACAGTAATGGACGGCGGAGAAAAGGTTAATGACACACTTATCGTAAGCACAGGCTCATACCTTGCTAACGTAGGTACAGTTGTTGTTGACGAAGCTTCTAAAGAAACAACAGCTAAACTTATTTCTGCTGCTGATTATGCAGCAACAATCGGCAAATATGACGATGCGGTTGCTAAACTTGTAGCAGAAGACAGAGCCGAAGTTACAGCAGCTTACTCAAAAGTATTCGCTAAGACAGAGGTTCATCTTGAAGGAACAAAAGCAATTGTTCGTTCGGAAGAAACAAACCTTGGTGATTTCACAGCAGATGCTTACCTCTACACAGGTAAAAAATATGTTGAAGACAACAAACTTGGTATAAGCGTAGACTGTGCTATATCAAACGGTGGCGGTATCCGTACTTCAGTTGAACCCGGAGATATTTCAATGGATACTCTTGTAACAATATTCCCCTTCGGAAACAATGTATGTCTTGTTACAATCACAGGCGCTCAGCTCCTTGAAATTCTTGAAGCATCAACATTCTGCACACCCGAAACAATCGGAGGATTTCCTCAGGTAGCAGGTATCGAATATACTCTTGATACAACAGTTCCTTACGAAAACGGAGCTCAGTATCCCAATTCAACATACTATGCACCTGCTAAACCCGGCAGCAGAGTAACAATTACATCAGTAAATGGACAGCCTTTCGATGCAGCTAAGAACTACACAGTAGTAGTAAACGGCTTCCAGGCAGAAGGCGGAGATACATATTACCAGCTTACACAGGGATCATATTTCGCTGATACAAACGTACTTGACTGCGATTCACTTATTGAATATGTTCAGTCACTTAACGGCGTTATCGGACAGGAATATGCTAAACCTCAGGGCCGTATAACAATAATCAAGGCTGCCGAAGAGCCTGTTGTTGAACCTACACCCGTTGTTCCCGAACCTACACCTGAACCTACTGTTGAGCCTGCTCCTTCAATCGACGAGCTTTACAAAGTAGTTAAGGGCGACTCACTTTGGAAAATCGCTGACAAGGAACTTGGCAACGGATTATTATGGAAAAAAATCTATGAAGCTAACAAAGCTGAAATAGCAAATCCCGATAAAATCTATGTAGGTCAGGAAATCGTTGTAAAATAATTAAATAGGCACTAAAATATCCCTCTGCCATACGGCAGAGGGATTAATTTTTGTCCGGAATTGTTTTAAAGCACTATGCAGAGCAGAGGAATCGTAATCATTGAAAGCAATGTCGATACAAATACCACCTTAGAGGCGTAATGTCCGTCACCGTCATATTTATCGGCAAGTATAGCAGTCGTACTGCCTGCCGGCATTCCCGACATTATTACCGATACTCCGAGAAGTACGCTGTCGATATTCATAAGCTTAAGAATAACAAACACAATAGCCGGGAAAATAACAAGACGTATAAGCGAGAAATACAATGCACTTTTATCAAATATCTCGCTGACCTTACAGTCTGAAAGTATACAGCCGATAATAAGCATTGATAACGGTATTGTACAACGGCTTAAGTATGTAATGGTTGAGCTTACGAAGGTCGGTAACGGCGGATTAAACGCCATAAGTATAACGCCTATTCCCATTGATATTATACAAGGATGAAGAAGTATTGTTTTTACTGCCGATTTTTTATCTACGTTTGTGAAAAGTGCAAGTCCCGATGTCCACATTGTAAATCTTATTGGAAGCTGAAACATCGATACATAAACAACGCCAAGGCTTCCGTATATATTATCCGCAACCGGCATTCCTATAAAGCTTGAGTTTGAACAGATAAGTCCGTAATGCATAACATCTTTTTTATTTTTAGGAAATTTTGCAAACAACTTTCCGCCGAACAGAACTGCCACGACCTGTATAACTACCGATATTACAAGGGCAAGTATCAAATTCTGTGCCATATTGTCGCTCGACACATCAGACGCAAAGGATGCGATGATGTTTGACGGAAGAACAATATTGATAAGCAGATTTGATAAGCTTGACTGCCCTTCCTTTGATATTATGTTTTTCTTTCTTGCAACTACACCGACAATCATTATCGCAAACAGCACAAGCTGCAAATTAAACATTTTCGTAAAAGCTTCCATGTATTTTTCCTCCGTTTGTTCAGTAATTCCAAAAATTTATTTTATTATATTACTTTCCATTTTTATTTACAAATTAAATTTATATATTGATCCAAACTCGCATATTAATAATATAAAAAAGACCGTTGGAGAAACAATGAAATTCAGAATTATATATTTAAAAAATATCAAAAATACAATAGCCGTTGCTATACTTTGCGGATTTATAACGCTCACTGCCATATATAAAAACAATGCGTCCGTATATACAATACTCCCTGTAGAAAACAAAATAATAATAATAGATGCCGGACACGGAGGCTTTGATCCCGGAAAAGCCGGAGTAAACGGCGAAGACGAAAAATATATAAATCTTAAAATTGCGGCATATCTCCAGCAATATCTTGAAGAAAGCGGAGCAGTCGCAATAATAACCCGAAGCACAGATGAGGCTCTCGGAAGCTCAAAGCGTGAGGATATGTCGGAAAGAAAGCTGATTGTCAACGAAAGTGACGGAGATATAATGATAAGCATACATCAGAATGCCTTTACCTCCGGTTCGGCCAAAGGTGCTCAGGTATTTTATTATAAGAACAGCGAAGAAGGAAAAAGGCTTGCGGAGGATATACAGCAAGCTCTCTGCGATTCCTTAGGCAGTACACGTTCCGCAAAATCCAATTCAGATTATTATGTGTTGCGGACAACAACAATGCCTTCTGCCATCGTTGAATGCGGATTTCTGAGCAACTCCGATGAAGAAACAAAGCTGAATACAGCCGATTATCAGCAAAAAACAGCCTGGGCGATATATAAAGGTATTTCGGATTATTTTAATGCAGAAAAGTAAAAGAACCACATTTCGGGATATGTGGTTCTTTAAAGGATATTGGGTTTTGGGATATTATAATAAGGATATTATTCCTATATTTCTGTAAAATAAAAAACCACGAAGGTATGCAAAAAACATCTAACCTTCGTGGTTAAAATTTCTTAAAACAATCATTGGTAACAAATACAATCTTCTTGACTGCCAATTCTATTATTATAATAACATTTATGTTGATATATGTCAACTAAAATTGACTAATACATGAAAATATCATATAATATTCTATATTATAAAATGATTAGGAGAATTACAATGGCTACTACAAAAACTATACAATCCCTTGAAAGAGCCTTTTCCATACTTGAGCTTTTTCAGAACGGAAAACCTGAAATGAGCCTTAAGGAAATTGCCGATACAATACAGCTCAACAAAAGCACAACCTTCGGACTGGTAAACAGCCTTACGACTCTCGGCTATCTCTTCCAGAACGAAGATAACCAGAAGTATTCGCTCGGCTTAAAAATACTTTCATTAACGAACGCAGTTAAGATGAACAATATACTTATACGAGCATCTCGTCCGTATCTTGAAGAATTATGCCAGAAATACAGAGAAACCGTTCACAGTGCCCAGGAGCTCAACGGAAGTATTGTATATATTGATAAGGTAGACGCCGATACATCAATGTATATAAACACACAGATCGGTACAAAAAACTATATGCACTGCACAGGTGTAGGCAAGGTGCTTCTTGCATACAAAACCAATGAAGAGCTTGACGCTTTCCTTGAACAGCCACTTAAGGCTCTCACCTTCAACACAATCACAAATCCGGACAAGCTTCGTGAGGAAATGAAGAAAATTCGTGACAACGGTTATGGCGGTGATGATGAAGAAATCGAAATAGGACTTTCTTGTGTTGCCGTTCCGGTCATGAAATCCGAAAACAAACCCGGCTTTGCAATAAGCGTTGCCGGCCCGACCGTAAGAATTTCCGAGCATAAGAAAAACGGTCTTCCAGAGGATTTGAAAAAGACAGCCGCAAAGCTTTCGGAAATAATATATGGCTATAAAGCATAAATTAATTAACATATAAAAAGACCAAAGCCCTCATGTTGATTACATGAGGGCTTCAAGGTGTCGACAAAGTCGACACCTAAGTCGAAATCAGGAATTTCGACTTGTTTAAACAGAAGCATGAATAGCTCATTCCATCGGCTAAAAAGCCTTGAAACTATTGACCATGCAAGATAGCATGGTGGCGAAGCCACTTTCGCTTGCGAAAGTCATGACTAAGCTATTCTCCTCGACGGAAGTGAATCCCGTCTATTGACCGCACAAGACAGTGCGGCGGCAAAGCCGCTTTTGCTTTTTCAAAGCAAAAGTCATGACAGTATGGATTCCACTTAGGAAACTCTTCGTTTCCTAATACCTTCCGCTGTACAAAAATAACTTTGTCTACAGTCTGAAGCCCTCATGTTGATTACATGAGGGCTTCATTTATGGGATTCTAAAAGAAAAATGGGCGTTTAATTTTTTGCTGTTCTTGCGGCCTCCGAGCAGGCATTGATATAGTAATTTATATCAAGACCTACTGTAACTGAATCAAAGCCTTCCGCATAATATTTCTGTGCCGCTTTGGGATCCATTGTAAATATTATTACAAACTTTCCTGCCTTATGGCATGTATCCTTAACCTTATTTATCGCCGCAAGGAACTCCGGATTATCGAACTGACCACCTATTCCCATTCCGATGGATAGGTCATAAGGGCCGATAAAAATTCCGTCTACTCCGTCCATAGCAACAATTTCTTCGATATGCTCAAGACAGCCTCTTGTTTCACACTGGGGAATTACAAGCGTTTCCTTGTTCCAGTATTCCATCATTTCATTCATCGGAAGACCGTTTTCACCCATAGGGTAATCACAGCCCCAACCGTCTTTTCTTGAAGGGCAAAAGCCTCTTTCACCTGTCGGTGCAAATTTTGCCCATCTGATTATATCCTTAACCTGCTCGATAGTTTCAACATAAGGAATAATAAGTCCCTTCGCTCCTACATCAAGCGGTTTCATTATAGCCGGTCTTGCATGGCTTCTTACTCTTACAAACGGAATTGTTCCTCCGAGATTTGCTCCTCTAATTGCATCAATGGTGCTTTCGGGCTCAAGTGTGCCATGCTCATTATCAATGATTATGTAATCAAAATCACTTCTGGCAATGCACTCTGCGGCAGTAGTGCCGCCTATCTCAAAGAATGTTCCGACCGGTTTCTGTTTTTCTTTTACTTTCTTTAAAAATTCGTTCATTTACATTCTCCTTTATAAAGGACTCAGTTCTTGATTATAGCTCCCTTATCTGCTGATGATGCAACCTTGGCATAAAGTCTGAGGTATCCTCTGGGAATATCCTTTTCGGGACGTTTCCATGTCTTAAATCTCTCTTTGATTTCTTCTTCGGGAACATGAAGCTCAAGCTTGCCTTCGTTTACATCGATAAGGATTTCATCTCCGTCCTTAACGATAGCAAGAGGACCGCCTTCTGCGGCTTCGGGTGAAATATGTCCTACGAAACATCCGTTATTTGTTCCGGAGAAACGGCCGTCTGTTACAAGCGCACAAGTCTTTGAAAGTCCTGCACCGTACATATATTTCATAGCCTTGAACATTTCTCTCATACCGGGGCCACCCTTAGGTCCTTCGTAACGGATAACAACAACTTCGCCCGGCTGTATAACTCCGCCGAGAATAGCCTCTTCTGCTGCCTCTTCACTATCAAAGCATCTTGCCTTACCAACAAAGTGATGAAGTGAAGGATCAATAGCACCGGGCTTGCTGATAGCTGTATCGGGAGCAAGGTTTCCTTCAAGAACAGCTACGCCGCCTGTTGTGCTGAAGGGTGCGTCAACTGTCTTGATGATTTCGGGATTTTCGGGATATTCAAATTTATATTCTTCAAGGTTTTCCTTGATTGTCTTGCCTGTACATGTGATTGCGCTTGTGTCAAGAATATCGCCGAGTCTTGACATAACTCTGGGGATACCGCCTGCTTTGTAGAAGTCTTCCATATCCCATTTAGCGGCAGGATTAACCTTTGCAATCTGAGGTGTTGTTTTATTGAGTTCCTTGAATTCACGAACAACGTCCATACCAAGCTCTGCTTCGTTGGCAACTGCACTAAGATGAAGAACCGCATTTGTTGAACCGCAGATAGCCATTGTTACTTTGATGGCATTTCTGATGCTTTCCTTTGTTATAATCTTTCTTGCTGTAATTCCTTTGTTTACAAGGTCAACGATTGCTCTTCCTGCCATAAATGAGCTTCTGAGTCTTTCGCCGTAAACTGCCGGAATAAGAGCACTTCCGGGAAGGCTGAGTCCGAGTGCCTCTGAAAGACAGCCCATTGTGTTTGCTGTTCCGAGGAATGCACATGAACCGCATCCGGGACATGCAGTGTTTTCAAGAGCACAATATTCTTCTTTTGTTATTTTGCCTACGCTGTACATACCCTTTGCTTCGTCTGTTGAAGTAAAGTCAGCTTTTCTTCCGTCGAATTCAATACCACCGAGCATAGGTCCGCCCATAACGATTATTGCGGGAATATCAAGTCTTGCGGCAGCCATCATCATACCTGGAACAATCTTATCGCATGATGCAAGAAGAACAACTGCGTCAAGTCTGTGTGCCTGTGCCATTATTTCAACTGAATTACAGATAATTTCTCTTGAAGGAAGTATGTAGTTCATACCGATATGTCCCTGTGCAACACCGTCACAGGCACCGATAACACCGAATTCAACAACAGTACCGCCTGCCGAATAAACACCTTTTTTAACAAACTCACTTACCTGGTTAAGGTTGAAGTGTCCGGGAACCAATGTGTTCCATGTATTTGCAATACCGATAATAGGCTTGTGGTCAAGCTCGTGATCTGTATAGCCCATTGCCTTGAAAAGTGAACGATAGAAAGGTGCATCATCACCGGCCATAATTAAACTGCTTCTTAACTCTGCCATTTTACTCTCTCCTTTTTAAATATGCGTCTTTATTTTTATTCTACATTATAGTATTTCGTTCTGAAAACATTCTGCCACATTGTTCTTTTTATGTCAATGACTTTTTATCAAAATTTCTCTTTTCCTCACTTTGCACAAATCTTGTTTATATTTTTATACAAAATAACCTATTTCAGGCTTCTATTTTCGCCTAATGCCTTGAAATAACGGTATTTTTCATCTATAATCTAATTTATCTTATAAATAAACTATTATGGAAGGAAAAAATTATGGAAAAGGATTTTAGCTCGCTTGGAATTTCCGAAGAACTAATTTCAGCATTAAAAAAACAGGGCGTAACAAAGCCAACCGATGTCCAGCAATCGGCAATCGGCGTAATTCTCGAAAAAAAAGACGCAATAGTGCGTGCAGAAACCGGTTCGGGAAAAACCTTGACATATCTTCTGCCTATATTTATGAACATAGACCTGTCGCTACGTTCGGCACAGTGCATTGTGCTTACACCTACGCATGAGCTTGCGGTACAGGTATATAAACAGGCAGAGCTGCTTGCGGAAAACTCCGGAATGGATATTCGTTCGGCACTCATAATAGGCAACGCCGGCATGGCTCGCCAAATTGAAAAGCTTAAGGAAAAGCCGCAAATAATAATCGGCTCTGCCGGGCGTATTATCGACCTTATCGAAAAAAAGAAAATTCCGGCTCATACAGTAAAAACAATCGTTGTTGACGAGGCAGACAGAATGCTTGACCATATGAATGTGGATATGGTTAAATCCGTTGTAAAAACAACGCTCAAAAACAGCCGTCAGACTGTTTTTCTTTCTGCATCAATGAATGCCGAGGCAGTTGCCGCCGCAAAAGAGATAGCCGTAAACGAGCCCGTTTTCTGTATGGCAGAGGAAAAGCTGCCGGAGCTTATAACTCATTACTATATCGAATGCGAATTAAGGGACAAAATAAACCTCATCAGAAAAATTGTGCGTGGAGAAAAGGCTCCAAAAACAATAGTATTTATCAACAATCCCGAAAATATCGAGGTTACGGTTAAAAAGCTAAACTATCATTCTCTTAAAGCTGTCGGTCTTTACGGCGGCACAAGACGAGATGAGCGCCGAAAAGCAATCAACGACATGATTCACGGAAAGGCAGAGATACTCGTTGCCTCCGACCTTGTTTCAAGAGGTCTTGATATACCGGGCGTTACTCACATAATAAACATGGATATACCCGAAAATTCTACAAGCTATCTGCATCGTGCCGGAAGAACAGGCAGAGGCGGAAAAAGCGGAAAGGTTATCAGCCTTGCCACAAAAGGCGAAATAAGATATATCAACAGACTTAAACGTGAGCTTAAGCTTAATTTTAAAAACGTATATATGCGTGAAGGTGCTCTTGTGCCTGTCAATGCCGATTTTAAGCGTAAAAAAACATATACGCATAAAAATAATGACACTGTTTATACTAAAAAGCAGAAATAAAAACCAATTAACTATTGTATAAATCTTATTTTTAGTATACTATGTCTGTATAACCAATTACATCTATTTGAAAAGGAGATTACTATGAGCGAACATAACTGCGGTTGCGGCTGTGGCCATGATCATGAACATGATGATGATTGCCTTGAACTTGAAACAATGACACTTACACTTGAGGACGACACAGAGCTTGAATGTACTGTTCTCGGAGTATTTGAAGTTGAGGACATCGAAGGAAAAGAATATATTGCACTTCTTCCTCAGGAAGACGAAACAGTTCTTCTCTATGAATACAAAGAGCTTGACAATGACGAAATCGAACTCAACTCTATCGAAGATGATGACGAGTTTGACAAAGTTACAGCTGCTTTTGACGAAATCTTCAACGACGAAGAAGAGTAAGCGCTAAACGCTTAAGTCGAAAACTATATAAGTTTTCGACTTGTTTTAATTAATGCATGAACGGTTCATTCCATCGGATTTTAAAAATAAAATCCTTGAAACTCTCCGTTCTCCTCGACGGGAGTGAATCCCGTCTGCGGATTCCACTCAGAAAACCCTTTGTTTTCCGAACCTTTCCGCTTACAAGTTTAAAGTTTTAACAATCAATCACCTATATTTTATATATAGGTGATTTTTGTATACCTTCCTATGTTTATGTGATAAAATATTGTTAATAAATCCGTGACTGTGTCACAGAAAGCGTTATATTGTCAAATTATAATATAAGCATATTAAACATTAGGAGGTCTTTACTATGGCAAAGGTATCAACTGAAGGTAAAACAACAGAGGAAAAAATGGCAATGGCAGAGGAAATAAGCAAAGGCTATTTCAAACAGGGCTTAAACTGTGCAGAATGTGTATTCCGTACATTCGCCGATATGCACGACATCAACCTTCCCGATGAGGTTATAACACTTGCAACAGGCTTTGGCGGCGGCATGGGCCACACAAAGAATACATGCGGTGCTATCACAGGTGCGGTAATGGCACTCGGAACAGTCAAGGGCAGAAGAAATCCCTTTGAGCATGAAGAAATGAAGGACAGAATTGCACAGCTCCAGAAGGAAATCTATCCTGTATTCGGCGAAATGGTAAACGAAATAAAGGACGAATACGGCACACTTATTTGCAGTGAGCTTTCCGATCCCTTCGGTGACTTTGCCGGAAAAGCAAGAAAGAAAAACTGTATGGAAATGATTGCACACTGTTCAGCAGTTGCAACAAAATATGCAGATAAATAATTACATATCAGTTTTAATATAAAAGGCGAAAACTCGAAAGTTTTCGCCTTAATTTTTAAACAAATTCATTTTTGTACAGCGGAAGGTATTAGGAAACGATGGTCATGACTTTCGCAAACGAAAGTTGCTTCGCAACTGTGCTGTCTTGCACAGTCAATGGTTTTCTAAGTGGAATCCATTCTGTCATGACTTTTGCTTTGAAAAAGCAAAAGTCATGACAAGATTTCGACTTAGTCTTTATGCTCTGTGTTCATCAAACATAAGCTGATATTCATATTCCTCTGGTGTAGGCGCTTTCGCCAATCTTGCCGCAACAGGAATATATTTTGTATTATTTTCCCATCTGTAATTATTTTTCTTAATAATAAGATGACAAATAAATATACCTATCAAACCGCATATAAAGCTGAGTATTTCCCTGTTGAATCCCGGAACTAACTTATAAAGTCCGAAATATCCGAGGAATATACCTAAAAGCAGTCCAAGACAAGGGAAACCGTACATTATAAGCACAGCGGTATAAAAACCGTCATGCTGCATCTCCAGCTCAACCCAGTCCTCTGCCTTTGCTCCACATTTGTTTATAGCCTCAAGTATCATTTCTTTTGAAGAAAACACCATACAAGCTCTGCACTTTGCACAGGCCTCCGTTCTCATAAGCTTAACAACAACCTTGCCGTCCGGCTTAACCTGTGTTACCTGACCTTTTTCTGCCATGATACAAGCCTCCAATCTTCATAAAATTCTGTATACATACCTATACAGCATTAATATATTATAGGCTCTGTATCGGCAAAATTCAAGGATTTTAAAATTTTCCTGCACTAATTTTTTTCATAGTGTATATTCTGTCAAATATTATCTTTATCAAAGCCGTAACCGGCACAGCAAATACCATTCCCCATATACCGAACAATCTTCCGAATACAGTCAGTGCCAGTATAACAAGCACAGGATGCAGTTTAACTCTTTTACCGACGATTTTGGGAACTATAACCGCACTGTCAAGCTGCTGTAACAAAATAATAACAACGGCGGCATACAAAGCCTTTGCGGCATTTCCGCTTATCAGTGCCACACTTACAGCAAGAACAAAGGCGGCAACCGCACCGACATACGGAATTAGGTTTGAAAATCCTGATATAACGCCTATTATAAACGGATAATCAACACCGATAATAAGAAGGCTTATGCTTACAAGTGCCGCCATAACAAAGGCGTCCGTAATCTGTCCGGAAATATATCCCGAAAAAACATTATCAGCCTCATGCAATGAAAACAGTATTTTATCGGCATGCTTAGGCATAAATGCTTTTATTATATCTCTGCATTTTACCACAATACGCTCTTTTTCCATAAGAAGATAAAACGATACTGTAAGTCCAATGAGCAGATCAAGCAGAAATCCTCCTATTGAGGTTATCCGTTCGGAAAAATAAGTGTATACATTATTCAGTCCGTTTTTTATGAAGTACATTATGCTATCAAATATTCCGTCCTCATTCTGTATTATTCCAAGCTCTGCAAGCTTTTCGTTGAACTGCCTTAATGTTCCCGTAAATCCGTATACGGAGTCTTTTATTTTTTGCTCTATAACATTGATATTTGTGTCTCCCAAGCCGTTTACGGCAAGTATAACGGCCGTAACAAGCAATACAAACACAATCAGATACAGCATAGCTGTTCCGGCGATTCGTTTTCTGAATACGCCCTTAAGCTTAAGCTTAAATATTTTGTCACAAAAACCCTGTAGTTTTTCGACCACAGGGTTCATAATATACGAAAATATGACAGCAATAATAAGTGGAGAAAGTACATCGGCAATATATGCAAAAAACTGCTCGATTTTAATTAATGCCGTCGGAGCATTTTTTATAACCAAGGCTATGGCATATATCACGATAAGTGTAACTATAACATGAAAGGATATTTTTATATATTCCTTATCCCATGGAAGCTTCACAAATATACGACCTCCGTTTATATTGATATTTTTATTTTGCCAATCTTTCAACAGTAAACTTAAGATATTTCCACATACGTTCAACGGAAGAAATACTTATCTTTTCGTTGGTTGTATGGACGTCGTGCATTTCGGGTCCAATGGAAATCATATCAAGCTTAGGATTTTTTGCGCCTAACAGACCGCATTCAAGTCCGGCATGAATTGCCTCTATCTTCGGTTTATGTCCAAACATTTCTTTATATGTTTCAACACATATCTCTCTTAATTTGCTGTCCTTTTTGTATTCCCAGCCGGGATATTCGCCTCTAAGTGTAAGCGAACCGCCGATAAGCTCGGAAATCATCTGGAGCTGTTCAAGCACATTGTATTTCTTTGTGGCAACCGAGCTTCTTACCGCACTTGCCATTTCAACAACGTCTTCCTTCGTCTTTACAATGCCGAGATTGTTTGATGTTTCAACAAGTCCTTCTATTTCAAGGCTCATATCAATAACTCCGTAAGGAATGAGATTAAGTGCATATATAAGCTTGTTAGCCGTTTCAACAGTCATTACCTTGTCGGAAGAATCAGCTTTTCTTACTGCCGATACTCTGATTGCTTTTTCACTTACGACAAATTCCTTATTGAATATTTCCTCGAACTGCAAGCATAAGTCCTCAAGCTCTTCCATATCCTCAACCGGAAGATAAATTACCGCAGTGCATTCTCTAGTTATAGCATTGTCCATTAATCCGCCGTTTATACACTCAATGCGGTAATAAAATGTCTTTGCAATCTGTCTTAAAACTCTGCCCATTAATTTATTGGCGTTGGCTCTCTGGAGATTTATGTCACTTCCCGAATGTCCACCGATAAGGCCGCTTATCTTTATTTCAACAGGAACAAATTCCTTTGGAGTATCCTCTTTCACAATCGGAAGATTTATTGTTGCCTTTGCACCACCACAGCAGCTTACAATAAATATACCTTCCTCCTCTGAGTCAAGATTTATAAGTCTTGTGCCTTTCAGCTTAGAGGCATCAAATTTCTTCGCACCGTTCATTCCTACCTCTTCATCTGTTGTGAAAAGAAGCTCTATTTCCGGATGCTTTATTTCATTATCTTCAATAAGAGCCAGTCCCATGGCAACAGCTATTCCGTCATCTCCGCCGAGCGTTGTTCTGTCGGCTGTCAGATAATCTCCGTCTATAATCAGCTTTAACGGATCTGTTTTAAAATCATGCTGAACATCTTTATTTTTTTCGCAAACCATGTCAAGATGTCCCTGTATTATAATGCCTTCCGCACCTTCACAGCCTTCCGATGCCGGCTTTCTTATAAGTATATTGTTGGCTTCGTCCTGTTCACAGAACAGATTTAATTCTTCGGCAACGGATTTGCAGTAATCGCTGACTGCCTTTTCGTTTCCACTGCCTCTCGGTATAGAAGAAAGCTTTTCAAAATAATAAAACACTCTTTCCGGTTTTAAGCCTGAAGTAATCATAAAAACGCCTCCAAATAAGTATAAGCATGAAACAATTCATGCTTATACTTTATAATCATATTATACTTTTAAATTCTTAATATATTCAAAGTAAATTAGTTCTTAAAGCTGTGGATAGGTGCAGGAATTCTTCCGCCTCTTGCAATAAATTTCTCGCATGAGAACTTATTTACAGGCATAATGGGAGCATATCCGAGAAGTCCGCCGAATTCAACGCTTTCGCCAACACCTTTTCCTATTACGGGAATAATTCTTACGGCTGTTGTCTTGTTGTTTACCATACCGATTGCCGCCTCATCAGCTATAATGCCTGAAATAGTTGATGCAGGTGTATCTCCGGGAATAGCAATCATGTCAAGACCTACCGAACATACGCAAGTCATAGCTTCAAGCTTTTCAAGTGTAAGAGCACCCTTTTCCGTTGCCTCAATCATACCATGGTCTTCACTAACCGGAATGAATGCACCGCTTAAACCTCCAACATATGATGAAGCCATTACGCCGCCTTTTTTAACATTGTCATTAAGCATAGCAAGTGCTGCTGTTGTTCCGGGAGCTCCGGCCTCTTCAAGTCCCATCTCCTGGAATATTTCAGCGATAGAGTCGCCGATTGCCGGTGTAGGTGCAAGAGAAAGGTCGATAATTCCGAAAGGAACATCAAGACGTCTTGATGCCTCCTGTGCAACAAGCTGTCCGGCTCTTGTTATCTTGAATGCTGTTCTCTTTACTGTTTCGCAAAGTGTTTCAAAATCTTCGCCACGAACCTGTTCAAGTGCTCTCTTAACAACACCGGGGCCGCTGACGCCGACATTGATAACACAGTCTTTTTCTCCTACGCCGTGGAATGCACCTGCCATAAACGGGTTATCTTCAACAGCGTTGCAGAATACAACAAGCTTTGCACAGCCGATACAGCTTCTGTCCTTTGTACGTTCTGCCGCATCAAGTATTATTTCACCCATTCTTTTAACGGCATTCATATTTATACCGTTTCTTGAAGTACCTACGTTTACAGATGAACATACCATATCGGTAACCGCAAGTGCCTCAGGAATTGAATTGATGAGTATTTCATCTCCGGGAGTACAGCCCTTGTGTATAAGTGCTGAGAATCCTCCGATAAAGTTTACGCCTACCTCTTTTGCCGCTCTGTCCAGTGTTTCGGCAACAGATACATATGAATCTGCCTTACAGCCGGCTGCTGCAATGGATATAGGTGTAACAGAAATTCTCTTGTTTACAACAGGAATGCCATACTGTCTTGCAATGTCCTCACCTGTTTTAACAAGATTTTCAGCCTTTTTTGTTATTTTATCATAAATTTTCTGATTGAACTTAGTCAAATCACTATCGGCACAATCCATAAGGCTGATACCCATAGTAATTGTTCTTACGTCGAGATTAGATTCTTTAATCATCTTATTTGTCTCGACAATTTCCATTCTTGAAAGCATTATTAAAGTCCTCCTTAAATACGGTGCATTGTGTTGAAGATGTCCTCATGCTGCATTTTGATAACAACGCCGATTTCTTCACCAAGCTTTTCAAGACCGTCTGCTATTTCAGCAAAATGATCCATTGTATCGTTAACCTCAATAATCATAAGCATGTTAAAATACCCTTGAATAATAGTCTGTGAGATATCAAGAATATTGATTTCTCTATCCGCAAGATAAGTACATACCTTAGCGATAATACCAACTTTATCAGTACCTAAAACAGTGATTATAGCTTTCATAATAGTCCTCCGTATAAATTATTTATATTGTCTGATTTTAACACAACAATCTAAAAAATTCTACTTTTTTCTTAAATTAATAGAAATTGTATTACAAATAATGCAGTAAGCAGATACGTTCCCAATCTTACCTGTTTCCATTTTCCGCTGAAAACACTGATGGCTGTGTGTGTAACAAGGCCAAGTGCAATACCATTTACAAGACTGTATGTAAACGGAATAAACGCCATGGTGAAGAATGCCGGAAGTGCCTCCTCAACATCCTTGAAGTTAACCTCCTTTACGACCGCCATCATAAACACACCTGTTATTATAAGCGTTGTGGCAGTTGCCGCAGAAGGAATAACCGACGCAAACGGTGCAATGAATATGGCAAGAATGAATAATACCGAAGTAACAACGCCCGAGAAGCCTGTTCTTCCGCCTTCAACAGCCATAGCTGTACTTTCAATATATGTCGATACAGTTGTAATACCCATTGTTGAACCGATTACAGTTGCGATGGCATCAGCCTCAAATGTTTTCTTTATTTTATCGCTTGTTTCATCATGGTGAACTTTGTGGTCAAGAATGTGGTCCGTTGCGATAACAGTACCCATTGTTTCAAATACGTCCATAACACAGAGTGTTGCAATAATAATTATTGTTGTTATAACTCCGCTGACAAGGCCGTAATCGCCATGGTGCGTAAACAAACCGCCGAAGTCCATCTTAAACGCCGTAGGTAAAATTGCACCGAAGTTATATTTGAAAAGATTAATTTCGCCATGATGAAATAATCCAAGCGGAATTGCAGCTATTATTACAATGATCTTACCTATAAGAATAGCTCCGTGGATATGCTTATAATGAAGAACGGCAATGAGAATAAGACCTGCAATACAAAGTATTGTACTCATAGTATTATAATCGTTAAAACCGGCAAATTCAACAAATTTTACTAAATGGTGACTATCCGCAACAACCATATGGCATTTCTGCATTCCCATGAACGCAATGAACAAACCTATGCCGGCAGTAACCGCATATTTTATATTGTGCGGTATAGCTTTTCGTATTCTGTGCTCAATGCCAAGAACAGAAAAAATAAAGAATACAATTCCACTTATAAATACAGCCGCAAGTGCCTCCTCATATGAATAACCGAGCTGTCCGCATACCGTATATGTAATAAATGTTGCTACCGCAAGGCTCGGACCCTGTGCAAAGGGAATCTTTGCCCTAAATGCTGTTATAAGTGTACCGATTGCCGCAGCTATACAAGCCGCAATAGTTAAAGAAACGAGCATTTCATCAGCCATAAGTCCATTATGCAGTATAAAGCTGCCAATCAATTCGCCTGTTTCGTCAAATGCCTCCGGAAACGCACCCATAAGTGTATTCGGAACAAGGAAAAGCAGATATACCATTGTAAAAAATGCAGTCAGACCCGAAAAAATTTCAGTCTGTAATGATGAATTATTTTCTTTGATTTTAAAATACTTTTCGATTGCTGTTTTCATTTTACATCTCCTTTATTATGAATTGCATAAAAAAATAGCGGCATTAAACATCATCAATTTTTATTATGTGAATACCGTTATCCATAAATATTTTTTAGTGTATTTATTATACCAAAAACATAGGTAATGCACAATTCACACAATTATACAAAAAACAGACAAAAAAACAGCGAATGCAAAGCATTCGCTGTTCAATAAGTACAATTTTATTATTCTGCCTTAGGCTCTTCTGCTTTAGTAGCCTCTGTTGCAGGTGCTTCAGCCTTAGGAGCCTCTGCTGCAGGTGCTGCAGGAGCAGCAGGTGTTGCAGGCTTAGGAGCTTCGACTCTGTAACCTGTGATAACCTTCTTAGGACATTTGTTTGCACACATACCGCAGTTTTTACACTTGTCATAATCAATAACAGCAATGTTGTCGATTACATGGATAGCGTCAAACTTACATGTCTTTTCGCAGATCTTACATCCGATACATCCGGCTGAACATACAGACATAACTGCTTTACCCATATCTTTTGAAGAACACTGTACTTTAACTTTCTTCTTCTTGGATACGATTTCAATAATGTGTTTAGGACATGTAGCAACACATTTACCACATGAAACACAAACTTCGGGATCTACAACAGCAACGCCGTTTTCGATCTTGATAGCGCCGAAAGGACAAGCCTTAACACAGCTGCCAAGACCCATACATCCGTAAGCACATGACTTAGATGTTGAACCTACAAGCTGAGAAGCCATAACACAGTCGTCGATTCCGTCGTATTCATAATTATTTTTAGCCTTGTCACAAGTACCACCACATTTAACGAATGCTACTGTAGGCTCTTTTTCTTCTGCAACTACACCCATAACAGCAGCGATTGCATTAGCAGCGCTGGGGCCACCAACTGCACAAGCGTTAACAGGTGCCTTGCCTTCAACGATAGCTGTTGCAAGACCGCCACAGCCAGGGTAACCGCAACCAACACAGTTTGCACCGGGGAGGCATTCAAGAACCTGACCTACTCTTGGATCTTCGTCAACAGCAAATATTTTGCTGGCATAACCAAGGATTGCACCAAAAACGATACCTAATCCTCCAATGCTGCAAATAGCAAAGATAATAGCCTGTGTATCCATTTTTTTGTCACTCCTCCGTTATTATAATCCCATTGCTTTAACGACCGTTGAAACATTGATAAGTCCCTGGAAACCTAAGAAAGCAATAGACATAAGTCCTGCTGTGATAAGTGCAAAGGGGAAACCTTCGAATGCCTTAGGATGATCGTTCTCTTCAACTCTTTCACGAATACCTGCCATAAGGATAATCGCAACTGCGAAACCAACAGCACCGCCGAAACCGTTAAGTGCAGAAAGAAGGAAACCATATCCGGCCTGCATATTTGAAACGGCAACACCGAGAACCGCACAGTTTGTTGTGATAAGTGGAAGATAAACACCAAGTGATGAATAAAGTGCAGGTGAACTCTTCTTAATGAACATCTCAACGAACTGAACAAGAGCTGCGATTACAAGGATAAACGCAATGTTGTAAAGATAAGAAATGTTAAGTTTTACAAGAATAAAGCTATAAATAAAATAAGTAGCAATAGAAGCAAGCGTCATAACGAATATAACGGCTACACCCATTCCGGCAGCAGTCTCAACCTTTTTAGAAACACCAAGGAAGGGGCAGATACCTAAGAACTGTGATAATATGTAGTTGTTTACAAACACAGCTGCTAAAATAAACAGTAAGTAATTCATTCTTTTCCCTCCTTATGCCGCAGCCTCATTAGCTGCCTTTTTTTCTTTCATTTTATTTATAATTCTCTTGAATATAGCCATAAGTGCACCATATGTAAAGAAAGCACCGGGAGCCATAATCATAACGAGTGTTTTAGGGAAAGCTTCGGGAAGTACAGTTGCTCCGAAGAGTGTACCTGCTCCGAGGAATTCACGCACAAGGCCGATAATGCAAAGTGCGATTGTGAAACCAAGACCGTTACCGATACCATCGCAAAGTGATGTAATAGGACCATTCTTTGATGCAAATGCTTCGGCACGACCAAGAATGATACAGTTAACAACGATAAGCGGAATATAAAGACCAAGCGATTCGTTAAGTTCAGGAAGGAATGCTGTAAGCAAAAGCTGTACTATTGTAACGAAGCTGGCGATAACTACGATAAAGCACGGGATACGTACTGTATCGGGAATTATTTTTCTTAATAATGAAATAAATAAGTTTGAGCAAATAAGTACGACCATTGTTGAAAGTCCCATACCTATACCGTTTATAGCACTTGTTGTAACAGCAAGTGTAGGACAAGTACCGATAACCTGGATAAATGTAGGGTTTTCATCAATTATACCGTTTTTAATTGCGCTTAATGCTTTACTCATCAGTTAGCACCTCCCACATTTTCTGCTGCCCAACCGCAAGCAGCTGTTACACCGAGTGATACTGCTCTTGATGTAATTGTTGAGCTTGTGATGGCCTGAACCTGTCCGCCGTCCTTCTGAACTGTAACAGGGGCAGTCATACCGATAAACTGTTCCTGGAACCAATCTTCTTTAGCTCTGGCACCAAGTCCGGGTGATTCTGAAAGACTGAGGATTGAAATACCTGTTACAACACCCTCTGTGTCAACACCAACCATAAGGTCGATAGTTCCGCCGAAACCGCTGGGAAGTACTTCAACAACATATCCGATTATTTCACCTGAAGCATCAACAGCTAAGTTTGCTGAAGCAACAGCTGTGCCTTCATAGTTTGCATCTGCATCAATATCAATAGCTTCAAAAGAATCTGCATCGGGTGCAACCTTTTTCATACCTTCTGTAGCTGTCTTTTCAGCCTGAACTCTGATAGGTTCTCTTGTTACCGATTCAACAACTCCAAGTAAACCGGCACAAACAATACAAATTATACCTAAAATAACCATAGGTCTTACAATCTGTTTCATTTCGCCTTCACCTCCCCGAAAATTCTAGGTCTTGTAACTCTGTCAATAAGAGGAACTGCAAGGTTCATGATAAGGATTGAGTATGATACACCTTCGGGATATCCGCCGTAAACACGGATAAGTGATGTAAGAACACCACAGCCGATAGCAAAGATAACCTGACCTTTGGCTGAGATAGGTGATGTAACATAGTCTGTTGCCATGAAGATAGCACCAAGCATAAGACCGCCGCAGAAGATTTCATATACACCGCCGAGGAAGCCATTGCCTCTCATAAGTGATGTAAGAATGAATACAACTACGATGTAAACAACGGGAATTCTCCAGCTGATTACGTGTTTAACAAGAAGATAGATACCGCCGATGATAAGTGCAATTGCACATGTTTCACCGATTGTACCACCAACATTACCTATAAGTGCATTTTTGATTGCATCAGCGTTTACAATTGCTGTGCCAGCTTTAAGCTCTGCAAGAGGTGTTGCATATGTAGCAGCATCTGTAACCATTCTGCCTGTTGCAAAAGCTGCACCTGTTGTCTGTGTAGGATAAGCTGCAACAAGGAAAGCACGTCCGATAAGGGCAGGGTTGATAAAGTTCTGTCCAAGACCGCCATAGAACTGCTTTGCGATAACGATAGCAATGAATGAACCTACAACAGGTACCCACCATGAAGCTGTTGCAGGTAAGTTGAGTGCAAGAAGAAGACCTGTAAGTATAGCTGAAAAGTCAGATATTGTAACCGGCTTCTTAAGAATTTTTTCATATCCCCATTCGAAAACAACTGAAGATACAATAGAAACAATGATAAGCATTAAAGCTTTAATTCCAAAGTAGTATATACCCATTACCGATGCCGGTATAAGAGCTATAACAACATCACGCATGATGCTCTGAATTGACTCTTTTGAACGGACATGAGGGGTACCTGATACTATGATTGAACTACTCATTTGATTTAATCCCCCTTATTATTTTTTCTCAGCTGCTGCCCTTGCGGCTGCTGCAGCTGCTGCTCTTCTTCCGCCTTCAATCTTCTTCATAGCTCTGATTGACTGGGCAAGCTGTCTCTTTGCAGGACACTCGAATGAACATGAACCGCATTCGATACAGTCCATACCATGGTTGTTGCCGAACTCTTCAGCAAGTCCTTTAATAGCAAGTCTGTTAAGCTCGAAGGGCATAAGACCCATTGGACAGTGCTCTACGCACTTACCGCAACGGATACATCCTCTTTCGGGAGGAATATAAGCTTCTTCTTTAGTAAAGCAAAGAAGACCTGAAGTTGTTTTAACAGAAGCAACATCAAGAGTATACATTGAAGGACCCATCATAGGACCGCCGGCAATGAATTTAGCAGGCTCAACTGAGAAGCCGCCGATTGCTTCCATAAGATCAGAAATCTTCATACCGATCTTGATCTGATAGTTTCCGGGGTTCTTTGCAGCACCGCCTGAAACTGTGATAACTCTGTCCATAAGAGGTTTGCTCTCATAGATAGCATCACCGATAGCCATAACTGTAGCTACGTTATCTACAATACATCCAACGTCAGCGGGAAGTGACGGAGGAGTAGTTGAAGGTACTTCTCTCTTTGTGATTGAGTAGATGAGCTGTTTCTCAGCACCCTGAGGATACTTCATAAGAAGCTCCGCAACTTCGATGTTGGGAATATCCTTAACGAGCTCGCTCATTACCTTGATAGCTTCGGGCTTGTTGTTCTCGATACCGATAACACCCTTAGCATTGGGATGAAGTTTGAGCATGATCTTAAGACCTCTGATGATCTTTTCGGGCTGCTCAAGCATTACACGATAGTCGCATGTAAGATAAGGCTCACATTCGGCTGCATTAATAATAATGTAGTCGATCTTTTTGTCCGGCGGAGGAGCAAGTTTGATATGTGTCGGGAATCCGGCACCACCGAGACCTACAACTCCGGCAGCCTTGATTGCTGCACAGATTTCTGTGTTGGACATGTTTTCATAATCCAGTTTTGTTCCGATACCGTCTGCCATTTCAAATTTACCGTCATTTTCAATAACGATAGATTTTACTGTTGCACCGCCAGGTACAAGCATAGGACGAATATCCTTTACTGTTCCCGAAACGCTTGAGAAAATCGGTGATGACATGAATGCACCAGTTTCAGCGATTTTCTGTCCTGCCTTTACATAGTCGCCAACTGCAACGATGGGCTCACAGGGAGCACCGATGTGCTGGGACATAGGATAAAACATTTCGGCATTTTCTTTTGGAAGAATCACTTCGATGGCTTTGTCTGCTGAATAGCGTTTGCAGTCATCGGGGTGAACTCCACGTTTGAACGTTAAAGCTTGCATATTATCCCCCTCTGTTCTAGGAATTTTTTTGCACATTACGTGCAAGAACTTGGTATTTTTTATGAAAAATATAATTGCATAAAAATTAACAGTACTATTTTAATACAAAAACGTCTACTTCTCAACATTAAATCTTCAAAATTATTAAAATAATCTTAAAATCAGTAAATATTATTAATCGTTAAAGCTAATATTCTTTTTTTTCGTTGATTTGTATAAATTAATTAGAAACATACCATTAAAACATATATTTTTCGTCAATCGTTTTAAGTCAATTTGCTATAGCTGTATTAATTTTAAACCATCGGCAGTTAAAAGTAAATGTAAATATCTGTTTTTTGTTTATTCTTTGGCAAAAATGATGTATAATGAACCATATCGGATAATTCTTTTCGGAGGCAAAGCTATGGGACTTAACATAAATCTTTCGCAAAAACTTAATCTTTCACAGCGCCTTGTTCTTTCGGCTAAAATTCTCCAGATGAGCTCTGTTGAGCTTAACGATTATTTAAAGGAAATTTCCGAAAATAATCCGGTTGTGGAATATTCCGAACCGGAATACAATGACAGCTGTTTCGATATGTTGCGCAAAAAGCTCGAATGGCTTGATTCCAGTGACGAACAGAACCGTTATTATTACACATCTTATAAGGAAGACGAAGAAAATAATGATAACTGGAATTTTCGTGTTGATGACGGAGATACTATCGAAGAATATCTTCTCAGTCAAATAAATACACAAAAGCTGTCTCCCGATGTGCTTACCGCCGCAAGATTTGCCGCAAAAAGCGTAAACAACAAGGGCTATCTTTCCGAAACTCCGGCTTCAATATCGGCTTTATGTAATGTTAGCAAAATCTCTGCCGAAAAAGCCGTCGAACTTATAAAAACTCTTGATCCGCCGGGCATAGGTGCTTCCGATTTAAAGGAATGCCTGTCCATACAGCTTAAGCTCCAACAGCCCTGCGATACTGTTGCGCTTGATATAGTCGAAAACTGTCTTGAGCTTGTTGCCAATAATCAGCTTAAGACAATCGCAAAGCAGTTAAATACTACTCTTGATTCCGTTTTAGATGCCGTTAAGAATATAAAAAGCCTCAATCCTTATCCCGGTGCAGGCTTTCGCACAAACGATTCGCCAAATTACATCGTTCCCGATGCCTACATATATAAAAATCCCGAAGGCGAATACGAAATCCAGCTTAACGACAGCTATTCACCAATTATAAAAATCAACAGCTATTACAAAAAAATAGTAAATGAAGACGGCGATTCGCAGGCAAAGGAATATGTCAACACAAAATTCAGCCAGGCAGAATGGATTTTGCAGTGTATCGAACGCCGTCGTTCAACATTTCTTTCCGTATTGTCACTTATAATAAATAAGCAGAAAAATTTCTTTGATAACGGTGCCGGAAATCTTTCGCCTATGAAGCTTTCGGATATATCAACTCAGCTTGAAATTCATGAAAGCACCGTAAGCCGTGCCGTACGAGATAAATATATTCAATGCCGCCACGGAATATTTCCACTATCGTATTTCTTTACATCTGCCGTTGAAACCGTTTCAAAAAACAGCAGCTCATCCGAAACCGTTTCACAGGATAAGGTTAAGCACCGTATAAAGGAAATAATAGATTCGGAGGATAAGCATAAGCCTTACAGCGACAGAGTTATTTCGGAAATGCTTGAAAATGAAGGAATATCGGTTTCAAGGCGTACCGTTGCCAAATATCGTGAAGCAATGGGGATTTACGGAACAAGTATGAGAAAAGATTTTTTTAAAAGCTGTTAACAATTATCCGGCACCGTCCAATGCGGATTTTCAATATATGTATGATAAAAGATTTTTCTAAAAGTTGTTGACAACTATCCGGCACCGTCCAATGCGGATTTTCAATATATGTATGATAAAAGATTTTTTAAAAATTGTTGACAAGAATGCTGTGCATTTAATATAATCAATTCATTGAATATTGTTAAGGCGATAAAAGAAATAGTACGCAAATTCAAGCTCTTCAGAGAAGGAATTATTTGGTGTGAAATTCCTGTGCTTTGGTTGCCGAAGCAGTCTTTTGGGAAACCGGGCTATGTGGCAGAAACAACAGTATGTCACATCGTACTCCTGCGTTAAAGGATAAAGGTGATACCCTTCTTTTTTCGGGTATAACCAGGGTGGTACCGCGAGGATTTATGCCCCGTCCCTGTTTACTCAGGAACGGGGTTTTATTTTTGCAATTATATATGTAGCTATTTTTAAAATCGTCAAATAATCTAATTTTAATATATTGGAGGAAATTGTTTATGAAATCAATGGGTGTAAACGAAATTCGAGAAAGCTTTCTCTCTTTCTTTGAAAGCAAGGATCACCTCAGACTTCCCAGTGCTTCTCTTGTACCGCACAACGATAAGAGCCTTCTTCTTATCAACTCAGGTATGGCTCCTCTTAAGCCTTACTTCACCGGTCAGGAGATTCCGCCCAGAAGAAGAGTAACCACATGTCAGAAATGTATCCGTACAGGCGATATTGAAAACGTAGGTAAAACAGCACGTCACGGTACATTCTTCGAAATGCTCGGTGACTTCTCTTTCGGTGATTATTTCAAAAACGAAATTATCCCTTGGGCTTGGGAATATGTAACAGAGGTTCTTGAAATACCTAAGGACAAGCTTTATGTTACAGTATACGAAAACGATGACGAGGCAGAGTCTATCTGGCATGAAAAGGTCGGCGTACCTATGGACAGAATAGTTCGTCTTGGCAAGGAAGATAACTTCTGGGAGCATGGCGTTGGCCCCTGCGGTCCATGTTCAGAAATTTACTATGACCGTGGCGAAGAATTCGGCTGTGGCAAACCTACCTGCGGAGTAGGCTGTGACTGTGACAGATATATGGAATTCTGGAACCTTGTATTCACACAGTTTGACAAACAGGAGGACGGCAGCTATCCTCGTCTTGCAAGGCCTAACATTGATACAGGTATGGGACTTGAGCGTATGGCTACAATAATGCAGGGCGTTGACTCTATCTTCGACGTTGACACAATCAAGGCTCTTCGTGATGCAGTTTGTGCTGTTGCAGGTGTTGAATATGAAAAAGGCGAAGCAACAGCAAAGACAGACGTTAGTGTGCGTGTAATCACCGACCATATAAGAAGCGTTACATTTATGACAGCAGACGGCGTTCTTCCTTCAAACGAAGGTCGTGGATATGTATTAAGACGTCTTCTCAGAAGAGCCGCACGTCACGGCAGACTTCTCGGAATAAACAAATTATTCCTTGCTGATTTATGTAAGGTAGTTGTTGCTACATCAGGTGACGCTTATCCCGAACTTGTTGAAAAACAGGACTATATTTATAAAGTAATTACAGTTGAAGAAAACAGCTTCTATAAAACAATAGATAAGGGAATGGAAATCCTTAAGGCTGACATTGAAGAAATGAAAGCTAACGGCGAAAAGATAATGAAAGGCGAAAAATCCTTCCGTCTTTACGACACATACGGATTCCCCATCGACCTTACAAAGGAAATCCTTGAAGAAGAAGGACTTGACCTTGATGAAGATGCGTTCAAAAACGAAATGCAGCTTCAGAAGGAACGTGCAAGAGCCGCAAGAGAGGTTGACACATACATGGGTGCAAGCGAAACAGTTTATCATCAGCTTGACACAGCTATGGTTACTGAATTCTCCGGCTATGACGGAAAACCTGTAACAGATGCAAAGGTTATCGCTCTTGTTGCCAACAACGCAGTTGCAGACAGTGCTTCTGCCGGTGATGAAGTATCCGTATTTCTTGACAGAACACCCTTCTATGCAGAAAGCGGTGGACAGATCGGCGACAACGGTACTATTAAAACAGAAATGGGCGTTGTTGAAGTAACCGATTGTATCAAGGTTATCGGCGGTAAGATTGCTCATATCGGTACAGTTACAGAAGGCAGTATTTCCGTAGGCGATACTGCAACAGCAGAAATTGACATGGTTAAACGTCTTGGCACATCAAGAAACCACTCTGCTACTCATCTTCTTCAGAAGGCACTCCGTACTGTTCTCGGAACACACGTTGAACAGGCCGGTTCTTACGTAACTCCCGACAGACTTCGTTTCGACTTTACTCACTTCGCCGCAATGACTCCCGAAGAGTTACAGCAGGTTGAGGATATTGTAAACGAAAAGGTTCTCGAAGGCCTTCCCATAACAACAAGCCTTCAGAGTATCGAAGACGCAAGAAAGCTTGGCGCTATGGCTCTCTTCGGAGAAAAATACGGCAATATAGTTCGTGTCGTAAACATGGGCGATTACAGCATTGAGTTCTGTGGCGGTGCTCATCTCAGCAACACATCACAGGTCGGCTCATTCAAGATTGTTTCGGAAAGCGGTATTGCAGCCGGCGTAAGAAGAATTGAAGCTCTTACAGGTGCGGCAGCTCTTAAATATTATCAGCATCAGGACGAGCTTCTTAAGACAGTTTGCTCCGCTGTTAAGGCAACACCCGAAAACCTTGTTAAGAGAGTTGAGGGCGTAATTGCTGAACAGCGTCAGACAGCTAAAGAGCTTGAATCACTCAAGGCTAAAATGGCCGGCAGTGCGGCAGAAGGCATTCTTTCAAGTGCAGTTGACGTAAAAGGCATTAAGCTTGTATGTGCGGAAATCAAAGATTCCGATGCAAATGCACTCAGAACAATGGGCGATCAGCTTAAGAATAAGCTTGGCAGCGGTGTAGTTGTTCTTGCATCGGCAAAGGACGGAAAAGTAAGCCTTCTTGCTATGGCAACAGACGATGCTGTTAAAGCAGGTGCTCATGCCGGAAACATCATAAAGGCTGCGGCAGCAGTATGCGGCGGTGGCGGCGGCGGACGTCCCAACATGGCTCAGGCCGGCGGTAAAGACGCAACCAAGATTGCCGAAGCTCTTGAAACAGCTAAGACTGTTCTCGAAGGTCAGTTATAATCAATATAAATCTGTACTTAAGCAGGCTGTTGTTTATGTTCAACAGCTTGCTTTTTTATTCTATAAAATAATTCATTTTAAGCATATCCATAACCTCAACAATCACTTTTTTGTATTTATCGTTATACGATTTCATGTTATAATTAAATTTATGCTGAAATTTAACTCATTTAGAAAGGAGATAATCTTTTATGAGCAGACTCGTAATTCCTACAAACAGTGAGGCTCAAAATGTGGTGGAAGAGCTTTATAAGGATCTTGAAAGACGTATAATAGCAAGTCCTCCGGGACTCTGTCCAATAGACGTTACTGCAGCATTTTTAAGAATGTGCCATGCCCAGACCTGCGGAAAATGTGTACCTTGCCGTATCGGCCTGAGACAGCTCACAAATCTTCTTGAAGATATTCTTAACGGAAAAGGTACTATGGAGCATCTGACAAAACTTCAGGAAACCGCACGTGTTATAGAAAGTACAGCCGACTGTGCAATAGGTTATACAGCCGCAGAAATGGTTCTTAAAGGGCTTGACGGTTTCAATGAAGATTTTATATCACATATTTTACATAACAGATGCAGCAGCGGTCTTGAGCACCCTGTTCCTTGTGTCGCGCTCTGTCCTGCCGGTGTGGATATTCCGGGATATATAGCTCTCACAGCCGAAGGCAGATATGCCGATGCGGTAAGACTTATACGAAAAGACAATCCGTTCCCAAATGCCTGTGCTCTCGTTTGCGAACATCCCTGCGAATCACGATGCAGAAGAAATATGCTTGATACATCCATAAATATACGAGGCATAAAACGAGTTGCCATTGATATGGCCGGATACGTTGCACCTCCCGAATGTGCTCCGTCAACAGGCAAACGCATTGCCATAATCGGCGGCGGCCCCAGTGGTTTAAGTGCTGCATACTATTTACAGCTTATGGGACACCAAACAACTGTAATAGAAAAACGCAAAAAACTTGGTGGTATGCTTTTATACGGTATTCCCAGCTATCGTCTTCCAAGAGAACGACTTGAAGGAGATATCAACGTAATACTTGAAACAGGTGTAGAGGTTCAAACAAATACAGCGGTAGGAAACGAAGAAGGTCAAATTACACTTGAAGAACTTCGTGAGCAATACGATGCTATCTATATTTCTATCGGTGCACACAGAGATAAAAAAATCGGTATCGATGGCGAAGATTCTATCGGTGTTGTTTCGGCAGTTGAATTTTTAAGAGCTATCGGCGACGGAAACAGTCCTGATTTAAGTGGTAAACGAATTTGCGTAATAGGTGGTGGAAACGTTGCCATGGACGTTGCCCGTTCATCGGTACGTCTCGGTGCAGAAAGAACAGCCGTTGTATACAGAAGAAGAAAAGATGATATGACTGCCCTTCCGGACGAAATTGAAAGTGCAATGGCGGAAGGCGTTGAAATTATGGAGCTTTACGCTCCCGAACACATAGAGGCAGACAGCCGAGGTGCTGTAAAGGCTCTTTGGGTAAGCCAGCAGATGCCCGGAGCAATCAGTGGCGGACGTCCTTCGCCTACTCCCGTAGGAACACCGCCCGTTCCCATTGAATGCGACATAATAATTGCAGCTGTCGGTCAAAGTATAGAAAGCAAATATTTTGTTGAACAGGGTATAGACGCAAAACGAGGCGTTATACAGGCAACCGGCTGGACATCAATCCAAAATATGCCCGGTATTTTTGCCGGCGGTGACTGTGCAACAGGACCGGCAACCGTTATACGTGCGATAGCCGCCGGAAAAGTAGCTGCCGCAAATATCGACCAGTATTTAGGCTTTAACCATCAGATAACCTGTGATGTTGAAATCCCCGATCCGGATCTTTCCGACCGTGTTCCTTGCGGCCGTGTAAATCTTAAGGAACGTGATGCAATAGAACGTAAAGGCGACTTCACAATTACACAATGCGGAATGAGCCTTAAAGAAGCACAGCAGGAATCCAAGCGTTGCCTCCGCTGTGACCACTTCGGCTACGGCAACTTCAAAGGAGGACGCATAAAATCATGGTAAACTCTATTTCAATAAAAATAAATAATAAAGAAGTACAGGTTCCCGAAGGAACTCGTATTATAGACGCTTGCAGAGATAACGGCTATAAAATTCCTTCACTCTGCTTTCTTAAGGATATAAACGAAATCGGTGCCTGCCGAATCTGCGTTGTTGAGGTTAAAGGCATAAGCCATCTTGTTCCGTCATGCAATAATACCGTACAGGAAGGCATGGAGATACTCACAAACTCTCCCCGTGTCCGTGAAGCAAGAAAAATCAATGCAGAGCTTCTGCTTTCACAGCACAATGCGAACTGTCCAACCTGTGTACGCAGCTCAAACTGTGAGCTTAAGAGAGTTGCAAACGATTTGGACCTTACCGATAACTGGTATAAAAACGAATATCCCGAAGCATTATGGTCAAAATCATTTCCACTTATCCGTGACGCAAGCAAGTGCATAAAATGTATGCGTTGTGTACAGATATGTGACAAAATCCAGACCTTAAACATATGGGATGTATCGGGAACAGGCTCACACACAACGGTTGACGTATCCAACAACAAAGAAATCAAGGCGTCTGACTGTTCGCTCTGCGGACAATGCGTAACTCACTGTCCGACAGCCGCATTGCATGAGCGTGACGATGTTGAGGCAATCAACGGAATAGACGGAGAGCTTGCAAATCCCGAAAAGGTAACAGTAGCAATCGTTGCACCTTCGGTTCGTGCATCATGGGGCGAAGAATTCGGTCTTTCTCCCGAATTTGCAACCGACAAAAGATTTGTAGCTACATTGAAGTCAGTTGGCTTTGACTACGTTTTTGATGCAGATTTTGCCGCAGACCTCACTATAATGGAGGAAAGCAGTGAGCTTATCGCAAGATTAAGAGAGCCGGAAAAATACAGCTGGCCTATGTTTACATCATGCTGTCCGGGCTGGGTAAGCTTTGCAAAAACACAGTATCCGGATATTCTTCCACAGCTTTCAACAGCAAAATCGCCTCAGCAGATGTTCGGAACTGTAATAAAAACTTACTTCGCACAGAAAAAAGGTATAAAGCCGGAAAACATCTCCTGTGTTTCGCTTATGCCCTGTCTTTCCAAAAAGCGTGAGCTTACACTTCCCGGAATGGACAGTGCCGGAACAGGCCATGATATTGACTATGTGCTTACAACAAGAGAAATATGCAGACTTATAAAAGCCGATAACATAGACGTTACACTTCAGCCGGAAACAAATTTTGATGATCCTCTCGGAGAAGCAAGCGGAGCAGGCGTTATATTCGGAACATCAGGTGGTGTTTTAGAGGCGGCATTAAGAACTGCATACTTCAAAGTTACGGGCAAAAACCCCGATTTAGGCGAAAACAGTCCACTTAAGGTTCTCCGAAATATTTCATCTCACAAGGAAATAGAAATAGAGCTCGGAAATAAAAAACTTCATTGTGCCGCAGTCAGCAGTCTTGGAGAAGCAAGAAAGCTTATTACATCAATAAAGCGTGGAGAATGTCATTATGACTTTGTCGAAGTCATGGCTTGTCCCGGCGGTTGTATAAACGGCGGCGGTCAGCCTATTCACCCGTCATATAACAGCATGCCGAACAGCTACACCGAGCGTGACCATTGCCTGCGTGAATATGACAACAGGAATAATATCCGTTTCAGCCACGAAAATAAGGCAATACAGACTCTTTACAATGATTATTTGGATTTTCCTATGTCCGACAGAGCACACCATCTGCTTCATGTCGAAAAATATTAACATAAAATTTTTTCGTTATTTATGCTGATTTACATTATTAACTCCGTATGCTACCATAAATATAGGCAGTATATATATAAAGGAGGAATACATATGGAAATCAAAGGAAAAGTTGCTCTTATAACCGGCGGTGGCACAGGTGTAGGTAAAGGTGTTGCCCTTCGTCTTGCAAAGGAAGGCACAAACATCTGCATCAACTATGCCCATTCCGAAAAGGAAGCCTATGAAGCAAAGGCAGAGGTTGAAGCATTAGGTGTAAAATGCAATGTGTACAAAGCAGATGTTTCCAATGACGAAGAAGACAAAGCTATGATCGAAGCTATCTTAAAGGACTTTGGACAGCTTGACATTCTTGTAAACAATGCTGGAAGAACACATTTCGTTCAGCACAGCGATCTTGACGGCATGAAGAGCGAATATTTTGATGATATTTTTGCATTAAATGTAAAAGGAACCTTCTTTATGTGTCGTGCTGCGGCAGAGGCTTTGAAAAAGAGCCATGGTGTTATAATAAACATAACATCAATAGCCGGTGTAACAGGCTTAGGAAGTTCAATAGCGTATGCAGCAAGCAAGGCCGCAGAAATAAGTATAACAAAATCTTTAGCAAGAGTTCTTGCTCCCGAAGTTCGTGTAATCGGTGTTGCTCCCGGAATAGTTCTTACACGTTGGGTTGACGGTCATGCGGATCATATCGACAAGCTCGCCGGAGAAACTCCTCTCCAGAAGGTTGCCGAACCCGCTGATATAGCACAAACCGTTTATGCTCTTATAGCACACGCTGATTTCGTTACAGGACAGAACCTCATTGTTGATGGTGGAGCGTTTATCTGATAAAATAACCGATACAAAAGTATAATTAAAAACAAAACCCTGCCCATTTCGAATTGATTTGGGTAGGGTTTTATATTTTATGGCTATCACCTGAACTAAGGTTCACAAAATTATCATTCTTCTGTTTCATAAACAATATCTCCGGTAAAATACAACGAAAGCGACATCTGGATTAAATCATCTTTTCCCGGAAAATTAAGATAGCCGATATATTCAACCTGATTGTAGCCATACATTTCATCTATAATTTCAAAGAAATACTCATCATACTTTTCAACAAACTCCTTTAATGGCAGCTTCGTTCCTTCAAAATCGCCATATTTCCCCAATTGGCTTAACAGCAAAACACAAGCAAACTCCATATCCACATCTTCAATGGTAATGTTTCCGCTTACCTGCGTATATGGTTCCTTTGTGCTTACATATCCATAGTTGAATTCAAAATGAACTGCGTTGTTTTGTAATGTAATTCTGTTCACAACTGAATCATGTAAGCTATATGGCATATTCATTTTCTGCTTAAATCTTATTATCATTTTGTTCGCCTGTTTTAAATTCATAATTTAATATTACTCAAATATCAAAACAGCCCGGCCTTTCGGTCGGGCTATAAACATCTTACATTTTATTATTTGAAAGCCTCAAGGAATGTATTTACTGTATTTACTTCAATAACGTCCTTGATTTCTGTAATATCAGAATAGAAGCTGTAGCTGTGTCCTGCACCTGTTGCAAGTGCAACATCTGCATTAAATGCTTCAACAGCCTTTAAGCTTGTTGCAGGAACAACTGTTGTGTCGTCCTCAGCATAAATTACAAGTGCTTTGCCCTTGTAGTTAGCTGCATTTGCAAGAGGTCTTGAATCCTTAACTTCGTCAAACCACTGTTTTGAAAGATCCTGAACCTGTCCCCAAGGAGATGTTCTTACATAATGTCCTTCAGCCTCAGCCTTTGCATAAGCTTCGTTCCAGCCGTCAACGTCAGTAATGATATGAGCATATAAATCATCATCAACCGCAGGTGCAAGAAGAACCATACCCTTGAAGTTTACTTTGTTTTCGCCAACTATTGTTGCGGCAATACGTCCGCCCATGCTATATCCGAAAATACCTACGTTCTCGGCATCAATAGCAAAGTTAGCCTCAACATATTCGATTGATGAGTATACATCGTTAATCATGTTTGATAATACATTAGCCTGGAAAGATTCCTCACTCTTACCACAGCCGGGGAAGTCCATACGAACTGATGCAATGCCTGCTTTTGCAAGTGATTCTGCTAAGCTTGTAAGTCCGCCGTTTTCTTCTCTGTTTCCGCCATGACCATGCGCAATGGCAACAAGAGGAACTTTAACGCCTTCCGCTACCTTAGGCATAACTACTGTTGCAGGGATTTTTGTTGAACGAACTGAAGGTATTTCAACCTCTGTTGATGTGTATTCATATGAAGGTGTTATTGAAACAAGACTATCTCTTCCGTCCCATGATACATTGTATCCGAATGCTTCCGCAAGATAACGTGCAGGTGCATATGTACGGTCGTTTGTAATAACTGCTGCTGTGTCCATTTCAACAGTTGATGCTTTTTCGCCTTCTGTTACCTTTAATTCTTTTGCTCCGATTGTAAAATCAACTTTCTTTGCTCCGTCTTCTGTTGCAAATGTAGCCGTTTTAGCTTCGTCGTCCCAGTCAACCTTAAGGTTGAGAGCCTCTGCGATTGCACGAAGAGGTACAAGTGTACGATTGTCGCTGTTGATATAAGGTGCTGCATCTGTGAACGCTACCTTATCTCCGTTTGCAGTAACTGTAATGTCTGCTGCAAATGCTGTTGCCGGAACCATGCTGATAGCAAGTGTTGCCGCAACTAATCCCGCAAAAAGTTTTTTCATTTGTAAATCCTCCTTTGTTTTTAAAAAGTTTTCACACTTGTAAGTGTCTTAAAGTAAAAACAATGTATAAAATTACCTGTAAATAAATTTAATTCAGCTATATGTTTGGCTATATTTTACATATAATTATAATATATTAAACATTAAATGTAAATAATAACTTAAAGAATAATTATTTACGAGCATAAAAATACCCGACTTTTCAGCCGGGTATAAATCGAAACCAATTAATTATTTGAAAGCTTCAAGGAATGTGTTTACTGTATTAACTTCGATAACGTCCTTGATTTCTGTAATATCTGTGTAGAAGCTGTAGCTATGAGCTCCACCATTTGCATAAACAACATCAGCGTGGAAAGCATCTGCTACTTCCTGGCTCATCTTAGGTGCTACTGTGTCATCATCCTGACCGTATATAACAAGTGCTTTTCCTGTATACTTGCCAGCATCTTTAAGAGGATCTGCATTTACAATATCATCGAACCAAGCCTTTGAAAGCTCCTGAACCTGACCATATTTTGTTGTGAATACAACGTAACCGTCCTTTGAAGCTTTAGCATATAATTCATCATAAGTTGCTTTGTCACCCATAAAGTCAACATAGTCAACCTTGCCTGCGAAAGGAGCAAGCATAACAACGCCCTTAAAGTCAACCTTACCTTCTGTTGCAACTGTTGCAGCAATACGTCCGCCCATGCTGTATCCGAATACACCGACTTTAGCTGAATCAATAGCAAAGTTAGCTTCAACATATTCGATTGATGAGTATACATCGTTTACCATGTTTGTCATTGTGTTAGCCTGGAAAGATTCATCACTCTTACCACAGCCGGGGAAGTCCATACGAACTGATGCAATTCCCGCTTTTGCAAGTGTTTCTGCTACGCCTGTAAGACCACCGTTTTCTTCTCTGTTTCCGCCATGGCCATGTGCGATAACAACGAGAGGAACTTTAACACCTTCCGCTACCTTAGGCATAACTACTGTACCTTTAATAGTTGTTGAACGAACTGAAGGCATTTCAACCTCTGTTGATGTAAATTCATATGAAGGTGTTATTGAAACAAGACTGTCTCTTCCGTCCCATGATACATTGTAACCAAATGCTTCTGCAAGATAACGTGCAGGTGCATATGTACGGTCGTTTGTAATAACTGCTGCTGTGTCCATTTCAACAGTTGATGCTTTTTCGCCTTCTGTTACCTTTAATTCTTTTGCTCCGATTGTAAAATCAACTTTCTTTGCTCCGTCTTCTGTTGCAAATGTAGCTGTTTTAGCTTTGTCGTCCCAGTCAACCTTAAGGTTGAGAGCCTCTGCGATTGCACGAAGAGGTACAAGTGTACGATTGTCGCTGTTGATATAAGGTGCTGCGTCTGTGAACGCTACCTTATCTCCGTTTGCAGTAACTGTGATGTCTGCTGCAAATGCTGTTGCCGGAACCATGCTGATAGCAAGTGTTGCCGCAACTAATCCTGCAAATAACTTTTTCATTTTTTGAATCCTCCTTTAATAATTTGTCCTTATATTTTAACTCATTTTTACAATAATTGCAACTTAAATAAGCCTTTTGCAATGTAATATTGTACAAAAGACTTATTTTGTAAGTATTGGATTTTATTAATATTTATTATGATAATACTTTATTTAACACTTCTTCATCTACATAATTATATCCGTTTACATTATAAAGCGCCAAATCAACAGCTTTTCCGTTTATTTCAACACTCCAGTCGGATGCTTTACCTACTTCATTAACATACTCATCAGCTTTATAACCGTCTGAATATTCATAATTCTCTCCGGTTTTAATATTTACTGTTCTTTTTTCACTGTCAAAATCGACATTAAATGCTTTTTCGGTATTTTTTGCTTTTTCTGCAGCCGCTCTTAACATAATATACTTTCCGGTTGGCTTTTTCTCACTGAATAGCCAGAGCTGAGCCGGTTCTGTATTTTCATCAATGCTTATTTTAACATCTGCTTTATTATCATTAAGACTATATTCTTTTTTCTCCGAATCATAAACATAATCTGTAATATCGGCATCATTGGCCGTATCATCTACAACAGTTGTAATTCCGAAATCATTGTCATTAATTACAGCTATTGTTTTATCATCGGTCATACATATTCCTTCTGCCTTTTCTGCCGTCCAGCCGTTAGCACGAAGATCTATATACGGAGTCTTCTTTGCAAAATTTATGTTTGAAAGCTCATCAGCCGATGCATATTCAAGCTCTTTGCCTTCATATTTAATATCACTGATGTCAGTTGCCGATGAAATATCCACCTTATAAATTACATTGGACATATTTTTATCGGCTTTCTTTCCCTGTTCTATTACAAGAAGAGTGTTGTCATCAACAGCATATATATCACCTATTTTACAATCCTTGGGAGATTTATACATTGTTACATCAACCGGATACGCAAACATTTTTGTTTTCTTTGTTTTAGGATCCAGTTCAACAAAACGTGTAAAGCAAGCAGTTTTTTTAGTTTCTCCGTTTACATCGAGAACACTTTGTACAGAAGCAATAACCTTTCCTGACGGTGTGATTGTAAGTCCTTCAAAGCCCCTGTTTGGTATTCTGTATTTAAGCACATCAGGAAGTCCGTCACCGGGAGCATATTTTTCAAGAATGTTTCCGTTTGCATCGACCTTTACTATAAACGGACCATATTCGTCGCAAATCCAGAAGTTTCCGTCAGAATCTACCGCAATACCTTCTGTATCCAATCCGTCGTTATCATATCCGATATTGTTCATATTCATATCAAGCGCTGTTTCTCCGGTAGAGCCTACACTGCCCGGTTCAAGCGGAAGTCCTGTTATGTTCTTACCTTCTGAATTTTTAAGCTTAATTTCGCTTTCCGCAACAACGCCGCTGTCTGTAACCGTAAGCACTGCTATGCTCGGTGTAAAATCAGGACATGGGAATATCTTGCTGTCCGTTATTTTATCTCCATTTTTATATTTTGGCGCATCTGCATTGGGACCTCTGTCTGTTATAGCATAAAACTGCATTTGTCCCTTATCATTATAGCCTTTAAATGTTACCGCTGAACCAAAGCCTGTTACAAGTCCGTTTTCAAAATAACCTTCCTTAGAATTTTCAAAAGGAACTCTGAGTTTTTCCGGTACGGAAATATCGTATGCCTTTACATTAAAATCAGCCGCCATAGCAGGTACGCAATTTGCTGCCGTAACAATAGCCATTAAAGCCGTAAATATTTTCTTTTTCATATTTTCTTTCCTCCTTTTTGTCTTAATTCTAATGTGCTTATTTTAACAACGCTATCTCTGTTTTGTTAAATATTATTTAAAACTCACAATAAAAACAAAAGAATCCCCAATCCGTTACCGAATTGGGGAGAGAGAAAAGACCTTAATTTAATTAGCAGATACCCTGAGCGAGCATAGCCTCTGCAACCTTCTTGAAGCCTGCAATATTAGCACCAACAACAAAGTTGTTTTCATATCCATATTCCTTAGCAGCCTCTGACATCTCTTTGTAAATATTAACCATGATGTCATGAAGTTTTGCGTCTACTTCTTCGAATGTCCAGCTGAGTCTCTGGCTGTTCTGGCTCATTTCAAGAGCTGATGTTGCAACACCACCGGCATTAGCTGCCTTTGCAGGTGCAAATAATATCTTGTTTTCAAGGAAGATGTCGATTGCTTCAAGTGAGCTGGGCATGTTAGCACCTTCACCAACTGCGTAGCAGCCGTTAGCAACAAGCATCTTAGCGTCGTCAGCAAGAAGTTCGTTCTGTGTTGCACAAGGAAGAGCTATATCACATTTAACTGACCATACGCCCTTACCTTCATGGTATTCAACACCGGGTTTAGCTTCTGCATATTCTTTGATACGTCCACGTTTAACTTCCTTGATTTCTTTAACAAGAGCAAGGTCGATACCGTCTTTATCATATACCCAGCCGTTAGAGTCTGACATTGTAACAACCTTACCGCCAAGCTCCTGAGCCTTCTGGCAAGCATAGATAGCAACGTTACCTGAACCTGAGATTGTGATAACCTGATCCTTGATGCTCTTGCCTGCTGCCTTAAGCATTTCATCTACGATATATACAAGGCCGAATCCTGTTGCTTCTGTACGAGCAAGTGAACCGCCGTATGTAAGGCCCTTACCTGTAAGAACGCCTTCGTATTTGCCTGTAATTCTCTTATACTGTCCGTAAAGGAAGCCGATTTCTCTTCCGCCTACACCGATATCTCCGGCAGGAACGTCAACGTCTGCACCGATATATTTGTAAAGCTCTGTCATAAAGCTCTGGCAGAATCTCATGATTTCGTTGTCTGATTTGCCCTTAGGATCGAAGTCTGAACCACCTTTGCCGCCGCCGATGGGAAGGCCTGTAAGAGAGTTCTTGAAGATCTGTTCAAAACCAAGGAATTTGATTACACCAAGGTTTACTGTAGGATGTAAACGAAGTCCTCCTTTGTAAGGTCCGATTGCGCTTGAGAACTGTACTCTGTAACCTTTGTTTACATGTACCTTGCCTGCATCGTCAACCCAGGGAACTCTGAACATAATAACACGTTCGGGCTCAACAAGTCTTTCAAGAAGGCCTGCCTTCTGATATCTTTCATCCTTTTCGATGATTGGTTTAAGTGAGTTAAGAACCTCTGTTGCTGCCTGATGGAATTCGGGTTCACCGGGATTCTTTTTAATCAATTCTGCTAATACTTCATCAACATAACTCATTTTTCATTTCCCCCTAATAGATTAATTTATTCGTTCCCATGCCGACATATATGCTGTGGCACAAGGACATCTTCAATATTTTAAGCAAGTTTATTATATACATGTTTTTCTTTTAAAGCAACAAAAATTTTTCAGAACTATGAGCATTTCTAATTTTTATAACCGCAAATTTTAACGATTTTTTCTTATATTTCTGATAAAAAGCCTACTTTCGGATTATCGGTATAACCAATTTTGTCATACTTAGGCCTTAAAAATGAGCAAAAAAATAAGCCGATATGTTTATCCGCTTAAAATTTATATAAAATTCCCAGAATGTCGTTCCTGCATTTTGACACCTAGCCAAAGCTAGGTGGGTGTCCGCATTAAAGTTGGCTGTCCTCCGCTGCCCAAAGGGAATTATCTTGCGGCCCGACATTCAACCTTCCATATAGAACTCCCTTATGAGTAATGTAGGTTCAAAATAGACAGGCTATCGAGCATTCCAGGAAAATTTTATTAACTTTTTTGTATGAGCTTATTATACTACTATTCTTTCATAAATTCAACATTATATTACACCAAAGATTTAACAATCGTAATCAATCCGCCGAAAAGTGCAACAACATCGGCAACATTGAATATCGGAGCCTTTGGTGCATCAATATAAATAAAATCCGTTACCTCTCCGTGAACAATTCTTTCGATAAAGTTGCCTAATCCGCCGCCGAGTATAAGCGCCGGACCTATTTTTGCCGAAGGCTTTGCTCCGGAACGGATTAAATAAACAAGTGCCGCAAAAACAGCGGTCACACCGGCACCCGATGCAAGAATGACCTTATTTCTTTCATCTTCGAATTTATTATATGCCAGTCCTCTGTTCTTTATGTGCCATAAATAAAGTCTGCCTTTAATATGCCTTTTTTCGCCGACACGCATTTCTTTTTTAACTTTTTCTTTAACTCCGATATCTGCCAAGGCAGTAATTATTGAAATAAATATATACTTCATATTCAGTCCTCCGATTGATAAATACAGTATAGCAAAAATACTCCGTCTTTTCAACAAATGTACGAATTTACACGTCTAAATGCCGAAAATGTTCTTTTTTTGCGGCTTATATACTTATTTTATTGTTTAAGACCTCTTGTAACATTAATTTTAATGTATTATAATTTTAAAAGAGCTTATACTGAATATATAATGCTTAAAATTAACCGTTATTTCAAATTTACAGTTTCTGAAAGGAGTTTTTCAAAGTGGCTTTGGTAACAACAAAAGAAATGTTTGAAAAAGCATATAACGGAAAATATGCTATTGGTGCTTTCAACATCAACAATATGGAAATTATCCAGGGTATCGTAAGCGCCTGCAAAAAACATAACTCTGCAGTAATACTTCAGGTTTCAAAAAGTGCTCTTAAATATGCACATCCGCTTTACCTCAAAAAAATGGTAGATGCGGCAGTAGAAGAAACAGGTCTTGATATTGCGCTTCATCTTGACCACGGTCCCGATTTTGAGACCTGCAAGCTTTGTATAGAATCAGGATTTACATCTGTTATGTTTGACGGTTCACATCTTGATTATGAAGAAAATGTAGCTAAAACAAAAGAAATCGTTGACTATGCTCACGAAAGAGGCATTGTTGTTGAGGCTGAGCTTGGCAAGCTTGCCGGTGTTGAAGATGATGTTAAAGTTGCAGCAGGGAATGCAACATACACAGATCCCGATCAGGCTGTTGACTTTGTAAAACGTACAGGCGTTGATTCTCTTGCAATAGCAATCGGAACAAGCCACGGTGCATATAAATTCAAAGGTGATGCAAAGCTTGACTTTGACCGTCTTGAGCTTATCACAAAGAAGCTTGAAGAAGCAGGCTTCCATAACTATCCCATCGTTCTTCACGGTGCTTCCGCAGTTGACCAGAAATCTGTTGCAACATGCAACGAATTTGGCGGACAGATTAAAGGAGCAAAGGGTATTCCCGTTGAAATGCTCAGAAAAGCCGCTTCAATGGCTGTCTGCAAAATCAACATGGACACAGACATCCGTCTTGCCATGACAGCCGCAATCAGAAAGAGCTTTGCGGAAGATCCTGCCGCATTCGATCCCAGAGGTTATCTCGGAGCAGCAAGAAACGACATCGAAGCTCTTGTTGAATACAAAATTACAGATGTACTCGGTTCAGAAAATTCAATGAACTAATTTTGTCTTTCAGAGGGCGTTTTTACGTCCTCTTTTTTATTTTAAATATGGCCAAAAAAGGCTTTATTTTTTTGTGAAAAATAACTATAATATACCGTATGTATTTCAGAAAGGAACGAATTTAAAATGTCAAGCAAACAAAAAGGTATATTATGTATAATTCTTTCGGCGCTTTGTTTTGCCTTTATGAACGTATTTGTACGTTTATCGGGTGATCTGCCGTCCGTACAAAAAAGCTTTTTCAGAAATTTTGTTGCAATGCTTTTTGCATTAATACTCCTTGCAAAAAAACGTCCTGAAATTAAGCTCACCAAACAATCAACCATTGATATAATAATGCGTTCAATATGCGGAACTCTGGGAATACTCTGCAACTTCTATGCAGTTGACCATCTTGTGCTTGCCGATGCGTCCATGCTCAACAAGATGTCTCCGTTTTTTGCGGTAATATTCAGCGTTGTTCTTCTCAACGAAAAGGCAACAAAATTCCAATGGGGTGCAATAATAACCGCATTTATAGGCTGTATATTCATATTAAAGCCTTCACCTTCGCAAATGGCGTTTTTCCCGGCAGTAATAGGTCTTTTGGGCGGTATGGGAGCAGGAATAGCCTATACCTTCGTGCGAAAGCTCGGAAAACAGGGTGTGCCCGGACCGTTTATAGTATTTTTCTTTTCGGCATTCTCATGCGTAGTGACACTGCCGTATCTGATACTCAATTATCACCCTATGACAACACATCAGCTTTGTATGCTGCTTTTAGCCGGACTTTCGGCTGCCGGCGGACAGTTCTCCATTACTGCGGCATATACTCATGCTCCTGCGGCTGAAATATCAATATATGACTATTCCCAGATAATATTTGCCGCATTTCTCGGTTTCGTAATATTCGGTCAGATTCCCGATGTTCTCAGCGTAATCGGTTATATAATCGTCTGCTCTGCGGCAATAGCGGTATTTATTTACAACAACAAAAGAACAGCTTGATACCAAACATAAAAAAGTCCGGCGTGCCGGACTTTTTTATTGATTATATTTAATTTTTATCAGTCATCAGTCTTTAACCGATTCCGCAACGCCGTCAGCATCAAACTTAACCGTTACGTCCTCGACTTCATTCTTATTGATCGATTTCTTAAGACTTTCGATATTTTCCTCATCATAGGTTGTTCCGTCTATGCTTATTCTTGTATCGCTGTCGAACTTGAATTCAACATCGCCTATGCCCTTCATATCGAGCCAGAATGAACCTCTTAAACGGCTTGCATTGCTTACTGTCATTGATGTAAGTGTACCTTCGGCTCTTGATACATAACCGGAAATTTTTGTAACCTCACTGTTTTTAACCGTAAGCTCTACATAAACCTCTGCATTGGCATCTAAGAGTGCTTCAAGCGCTTCATCTCCATCCATACCACCGAAAAGGTCATTATCATCAATATCCGTTGCACCGACTGTTATGTCATATTTTGCATTGCTTGCAATATCGAATTTCTTTGATGTTCCTGAAATCTTTATTGTGTTTCCGTTAAAGGAGCTTATTGTTCCTTTATAATCTTTCTTTTCATCTTTATAGTTACTTGCTGTTCCGTCAACCTTTGTAACCTCATCGTCCTTGTTGAACGTAAGCTTTGCTGTTATATATTTGCCGTCATCATCAAGGTCATCATATTTTTCCATGAAATCAGCCTGTGATGAAACATTGTTTCCGTTGAGCTTATAGGTTACATCATCGGCGAAATCATAGGTATATGTCTTTGAGCCTGATAATATCGAAATTTTCTTTCTGTTAAGTGCCGTTATTTTTCCTTCGTTCTTTACAGACGCCTCTTTTTCGGTTACCTCAACCTTTGTTGCCTCATTTGTTGTTGAGCTTATTTCAAGAACAACATATGCTGTTGATTTTTTTCTTGACATATCGCTGAGCTGGCGCATTGTGGCAGTCTTTCCATCAAGAGTAATCTTTGCATCTGTCGCAATTACATAGGAAACCTCTCTGTTGCTCTTGTCGAGTATCTTTATGCTGTAATTTCCGGCGCTTATAAATTCACCCTTATCGGTAATTGTCTTGCCATAATCCTGTCTGTTTACAATATTTGCATCAACAACTGCATCCTTTGTAATTGTTACCTTGGCTATCTCAGCATTGTAATGTGAAACCTGAACCGTATCTCCAAGTCCTATTCCTTTAGGGCCTACATTGTTTGTCGAATTAATATATACAGGTGTTGAGTTATCAAGCACAAAGCCTTCTGTTCCGTTTGCTGTAAGTATACGAAGAAGCCATGTTCCGTTTGTTTCGGCAATAGAGGCAACAACGCCTGTTGTCTGTGTATAGCCCGATTCGGAATTTGTAGGAATGCCCTTCTTCATAAGGTCGTATGTTTTTGACGCAAGAACGGCAACCTCCGCTCTTGTGATATTTGCGGAAGGATTGAATTTATTGTTGTTATCTCCGCTTACGATTCCATTTACATTGAGAAGCTCAACATAAGGCTTTGCCTCTGCCGAAATAGATGCAGTATCACTAAATGACAATGATGTTCCGGAAGAAACAGGATAAACCACAGCAAGTGCCTTTCCAAAGAATACTGCCATATCCTCTCTTGTTATGTTGTTGCTCTTTCCGTTTGTTGTGAATTTTGTAAGATTATAAGAGGTTATAATTCCCTTTTCCCTGCAAAAAGCAACTGCCTTCTGTCCCCATGCGGGAACGCCTTCTGAATTCATTTCCATAGTATATTTCTGTATTCCCGTTTCGGTAATATCATCGGAAAAGCCTGTTGACTTAACGATAGTATATATAAGCTGGGCAGCCTCGGTGTATGTCATGTTATCTTTTCCTCTGAATACCTTTTTGCCGGCTTTGTTATAATCTCCGACCATAAGTCCCTTATCGGCAACACTGTTTATATATGTCGTTGCCCAAGGAATATTATTTATATCAGCAAAGCCGCTTGCTGCGTATCCGATTGACGAAAACGCTGTACAGCAGGCTATTGTCAATGCTGCAAAAGCATATTTTTTCATTCATATCTCCCCTTGGTTAATATTCTTCTATGTTATTGATTATATAATAAACAGAGCAATATTGCACTACAAAAATATACAAAAAATCTAAAAACAAATATATATTATTATTGAATACCGTATCAAAGTATAAATTAAACAAATTTCCATATTGGAAGGATTTGGGAAACAAAGATTTCGACTTAGGTGGTGACTTTGTCGACACCAAAAAGCGGCATTCAAACATATGTTATGCTTAAATGCCGTCTGTACTTATTCCTCTGTTATATTGTTTTCTTCAGACTGTTCATCTTTTTCATTGAACAGCTCCATAAACTGCTCGCCTGTTATCGTTTCCTTTTCGATAAGGAATGCGGCTATTTTATGCAGCTTATCTATATTTGCACTTAACAGCTCTGTTGCCTTTTTATGGCAGTCCTTTATTATTTCAAGTGCCTCATAATCTGCCTTTGAGCCTGTTGCGTCTGAACAGAGCATTGCAGTTTTACCTTCAAGATACATATTCGAATTTTTCTCAAGTGCCATCATGTCAAAGCTTTCGCTCATGCCGAATTTTGTTACCATGGCTCTTGCCAGCTCGGTTGCACGCTCTATGTCATTTGCGGCTCCTGTTGTTACTGTGTTGAATATAATTTCTTCGGCAGTACGTCCCGAAAGAAGCGTAACAATCTGCTCTGTTATTTCTTCCTTAGACATAAGATAATGTTCTTCCTCCGGCATCTGCATTGTATAGCCGAGAGAGCCCATTGTTCTCGGAACAATTGTAATTTTCTGAACCGGCTGTGTATTTTTCTGCAAAGCTATCGCAAGTGCATGTCCAACCTCATGGTATGCAACAATCTTTCTTTCCTTTTCGGTAAGTATTCTGTCCTTCTTTTCCTTACCGGCAATAACAAGCTCAATGGCCTCCATAAGGTCGCTCTGTCTTACCTTATCTCTGCCTTCTCTTACGGCAAGCAGAGCCGCCTCGTTGACCATATTGGCAATATCGGCACCGGCACAACCCGATGTTCCCAGAGCAATCTGTTTTAAATCAATATCATCATCTGTCTTTACAGCTTTAAGATGTACCTTAAGTATATCCTCTCTGCCCTTAAGATCAGGCTTATCAACAACAATCCTTCGGTCAAAACGTCCCGGCCTTAAAAGTGCCTGGTCAAGAACCTCCGGTCTGTTCGTCGCTCCTATTACGACAATTCCTTTTGTAACATCAAATCCGTCCATCTCGCTTAAAAGCTGGTTCAATGTTTGTTCTCTTTCATCATTTCCTATTGTGCCGTCACGGCTTTTGCCTATGGCATCAATCTCATCAATAAATATGATACAGGGTGCATTGGCAACCGCATCTTTAAACAAATCCCTTACTCTTGATGCACCGACGCCGACAAACATTTCAACAAAGTTTGAGCCACTGAGCGAATAGAACGGAACCTTTGCTTCTCCGGCAACTGCCTTTGCAAGCAAAGTTTTTCCTGTTCCCGGAGGCCCTACAAGCAGTGCGCCTCTCGGAAGCTTTGCACCTATCTGCGTATATTTTTCCGGCTGATGAAGAAAGTCCACTATCTCTGTAAGCGATTCCTTTGCCTCTTCCTCACCGGCAACGTCGGCAAAGGTTATGCCGGTTTCCTTTTCAACATACATTTTTGCATTGCTTTTTCCGAAACCGCCGCCCATTCTTTTCATCATTGAACGCATGAGCAGCGAAATCATAAGATAGAAAAACGCAATCGGAAGAACCCATTCAACAACAAAGCTGATTATAGGCGAGGATGTAGTCGGTGGATTGTCGAAAGCAACGTCATTTTCCTCAAGTCGGCTTATTAAATTAGGATCGTTTATATATCCTGTGTAATATTTGCTTTTGTTTCCGAACTGGTCAGCTTTATCCTCCTTAAGTGTAAAGTTGATTACAGAGCCGCTGAACTCCACCTCGTCAACCTTTCCTTCTTTGACCATATCAATAAATTCGCTGTATTTAACCTCATTGACAGACTGCATCTGTCTTTTGCTTATCACATAATTAAGTGTAAGTGTAAATATCAGTGCAACTATGCCGAAAATAAGCAATATACGTTTTTCCCTGTCATTTTTCTTGTTGTCATCATCTTTTTTATCGGAAGGCATATTATAAAAATCCCCCTTTCACACATTTAATATTTTACTTGATCATTGCGATATTTACATTATACGACAAAATCAAATAAAATGAAGGGGTAAAATATTAAAGATTAATTAAACAATATCTATATGCCGCTTCAAATCCCAATCCGACAGCGAACCAGAGCGGTGCATAGTCCAGCCTTATAACGCTCTGCACATTGTATCTGCTGTTGCTGTAATCCCATGGGCAGGCATTAATTTTTCCGAGCAGTGTTCCCGAATAATATTCTGCCACAAATATATAAAGCATATATGTCACTCCTCTTACAATAATCGGCAGACCTGCAATAATATTCATTATAGGCTCAAAAAATATTACGCTTCCGTATATGGGAAACATCCACAGTGAGGTATAGCATCCGAGCTTTTTATCGCCTCTGTACAAGCTGTTCAGGCCCGTCCACACCACCTCCATAATTAATCCGGCAAATCCATATAATATAAATCTTTTTATCATATATGTATTCTGTCATTCGGTCGTTATAATTATGTGTTATTTTTATTTATTACCGAGTACAAAATTTCCGCCAGAGGCTCCATTGCGTTCATAGCCTCTTCCTTTGTATTTGTCTGTGCTCCGACCTCGACCAGAAGAGATTTCGGCAGCATATTAAGGCTGTATCTGTACGCGTTTATATAATTCTTTCTTGCAAGACCGCTATAAAGCTTATCGGCGGCATATTTCATACAAAAACTGAATGCAAGATTTTCATTTATATACGTGCTGTCCAGACCGGCTGTTTTTATCAATCGGTCACCGTCATAAATTCGGCAAATGCCGTTAAAAAACATAAGCTGTGCCGTAGGCTTGTCATTTATCTGCGTAACAAGACGCACCGTTTCGTCCTTAACGCCGTCACGGTGCAGATCAATGGCTATTTCTATCGATGGATTTTCCTTCAAAATCTGTTCTATAACAGGCTCCATTCTTTCATAAGCGCCTGTCGTTGTCATCTTTGAATCCACATAATCAAAGCTTTGCGTACAGTGCATTGTTTCTATACCGTAATCATTTTCGAGAATATCCTTAAGTCTTTCGCCTGTGCCGATTATTCCGTCTTCAAGCCCGTTTGACATATCGCTGTCGGCATAGCCTTCATGCGAATGAGTATGGAATATGAGCACCTTAGGACCTTTTTCCTCTGTATTCAGCGAAAAATCCATTGCAAGAAATTCCTCCGGCTTTATATCGCCCTCCTGCAAATCCGTAATTGCCGCAACGGTATAAAAATTCTTTTTGAGATAATTTATATCCCTGTAATTTCTTTTTTCATCATCATTCATAACAAACACCGCACTGTTGTCCTTTATCGTTTTAGGTTCATTATTTTCCTTCTCCTCCTTATCTGTGTCCTTGTTCGTTGTTGTCGGTATATCAGTTTCCTTTGTCTGCACGTTTTTCTCTGCCTTATGTACATTTTTTACGGTATCAAGATTTACCGAAGTATAAGGCATTACCTCTGCAAGTGCAATCGTTTTAAGGGTAAGGTCATTGTCCCATGCAGCAACAGATATACCGAAAAGAGCCAAAACCAGCAAGCCGACTATATTTTTTCTTATAAAGAGCCTGTAATTAAACCTCCATCTCTGCAATATATCTCCTCCCTCAAATCAATATATTCAGAATGTGTCGGCTATATTTCAAAATATATTTTCTTATTGGACGAAATTGTGATAAAAGCAGAGTTATATAAAAACGGGACGTTATGGCTGTTTATTTACTGCCCCGTCCCGTCTTTTCCATTATAATTTTTATTTTTTCTTTTCCGGCCTGTGCCATTCATTCAAAACAGCCTCAACCTGTGCAATTAACTGCTCCTTATTCGGAATATAAGAAACATAACGTGAAGCAAAAATGTTGTTGGACAAACCGCCGAGAGCATATTCGGCAGCTATACTGTCCTTATCCGTACAAAGAATAATTCCGATTGGTGGATTATCATGTTCATCATTAACTTCTGCGGCATAGTAGTTCAGGTACATATTAAGCTGTCCGGCAGCTTCCGGCATAAGCTTGGTTGTCTTTAATTCAATCAACACATATGCCCTGAGAATTTTATTATAAAAAACCATATCTACATAGTAATGAGTATTGTTCAAGGTAATACGCTGCTGTGTTCCGACAAACATAAAACCTCGTCCTAATTCCAACAGAAATTTTTCTATCTGTTCGACCAATGCTTTTTCAAGGTCACTTTCAAGCATAGGCTTATTTTCCGGTAAGCCCAGAAATTCAAATACATAAGGATCTTTGATTATATCTGATGGCATAGACATTTCAATTCCTTTTTCCGCAAGAGCAAGGACTGTTTCTTTGTTTGTTTTTCCCTCTGACAATAATAATCGTTCATAGAGAGAAGTGGAAATCTGCCGCTTTAGTTCTCGTATCGACCACCCGGAATTAATAGCCTCCTTTTCATAAAAGCTGCGTTTATCCGAATCTGAAATCGTCAACAGCTCACAATAATGCGACCATGACAATTTAACAGACACTGTCTGTTGAATTTGATAGCTCTGATAGAAGCGTCGCATAAATTGGAGATTAGAAACAGAAAATCCTTTTCCAAATTCTTTTGTCAGCTCCTTAGAAAGCTCCTTTAAGGTCTGCTTTCCGTAATCTGCCCGGGCATTACTTTTCTGCTCATGCTCAACAATTACTTTTCCTATATTCCAATAAGTAGACAACAATTCAGTATTTACTTGCACCGCCACTCGCTGACGTGCATTTAATAACAATTCTCTGATTTCATTCATCATAGAATCAGTATATGTCAAATCGTTCAATTTTAACGCTCCTTTCAATGCAGATTACAACCAGTATAGCACAAAAAATTTTCCGCTTCCATATTGATAAATTTATTTATGAATGTAGCTATTGTCAGGCTTTTTGCGATATATTTAAAATATATTTTCTTATTGGACGAAATTGTGATATACTCTATATAGTTTACGAATTTAACTTCGTATAATAAGAGAAACGAAAGGACGAAATATATTATGAAATTAGGTATCGTAGGACTTCCTAATGTCGGAAAAAGCACACTTTTTAATTCAATGACTCTCGGAAAGGCAGAAGCCGCAAACTATCCCTTCTGTACAATAGATCCAAACGTAGGTATCGTTTCTGTACCGGACGAAAGAATCACAAACCTTGCCAAGCTTTACAACTCGGAAAAAATAACTCCGGCCGTTATCGAATTTGTCGATATTGCCGGTCTTGTTAAGGGTGCAAGCAAAGGTGAAGGCCTCGGAAACAAGTTTCTTTCTCACATTCGTGAGGTTGATGCAATCGTTCATGTTGTACGTTGTTTTGAAGACAGCAATGTTGTTCATGTTGACGGTTCGGTTAATCCCGTAAGAGATATTGAAACAATAAACCTCGAGCTTATATTCTCAGATCTTGAAATAATAGAAAGAAGAATCGCAAAAACAGTTAAAGCCGCACAAAGCGACAAGAGCCTTAAAAAAGAGCTTGCTGTTCTCGAAACGCTCAAAAAAGGTCTTGAGGAAGGTACTCCTGCCCGTCTTATAGAGCTTAATGATGATGACGAAAAGGCATTTGTTGACTCTCTTACACTGCTTACAGGTAAGCCCGTGCTTTATGCCGCAAACGTATGCGAGGACGACCTTGCAGATGACGGACAATCAAACGAATATGTTAAACAGGTTCGTGAATATGCCGCAAACGAAGGTTCAGAGGTATTTGTTCTCTGTGCTAAAATAGAAGAAGAAATTTCCGAGCTTGATGACGATGAGAAAAAGGAATTTCTTGCCGCACTTGGTGTATCAACAAGCGGTCTTGACAGACTTATTGCCGCAAGCTACAAGCTTCTCGGCCTTATAAGCTATCTTACAGCCGGACCGACAGAATCAAGGGCATGGACAATAACAAAAGGCACAAAGGCTCCCGGCGCAGCCGGAAAAATCCACAGCGATTTCGAGAAAGGCTTTATCCGTGCAGAGGTTGTAAGCTATGACGATCTTATGCGTCTTGGCTCATACAATGCCGCAAGAGAACAGGGCCTTGTCCGTTCCGAAGGAAAGGAATATGTCGTAAAAGACGGAGATGTTATTCTTTTCAGATTTAACGTATAATATCGTATATATCAAAACAGCCGTACACTTAACTGTGTACGGCGTTTTTTTCGTTATATCAATTATATTGAATCCACATCGCACTGTGCATTGTCATAGAACGTAATCTGCACAGTTGATTTCATATCAAAGCCTGTATATTCCGTTGTTTCTCCATTATCGGCAACAACCCTAATATCGTATCTTGTTGTTAAATCGGTACTTCCCAACGATACTAATATTTTTGAACCACTGCTGACCGTTGATGAAATAAGACTGCTTCCCCAGTCATTGTTTCCGGTAGGCGAAATATAAAATTCCGTTATTCCTTTACTTGTCGAATTTAAAATATAAAATTCATTGTCTGACAATTTATTTACTTCATCATTTGTTATTTTTGATGAAGATGTGTCACTCTGTGCCGTATCGCTGTTATCGTTCGAAGCCGTACTGTCTGTACTATCGGTCTGCTGTGTCTGTGAATCGGCATTTGAATTGTCAGACTTATTTTTTCCTCCACAGGCCGAAAGCGAAAAAGCAAGCACAACCGCTGATATTAAAGCAATATATTTTTTCATTATTAGCCTCCAAAATAATTTTATTGATATAAATATGGCGTTGAAATTCATCAACGCCAAGTCTATTATACTCTTCTCGGTTTTTTAACGACCTTTTTGTTATTGTGTGTCAGCTCGTAATCCGGCAGGAAGCCTTTTTTGAACATTTTCTCAAGTGTTTTGATTACGTCAACCTCCGGTGTACCGATTTCGTCCGCAAGCATCGAAACCATACATACGCCATGGTTTTCGATAAGGTCTACATATTTAGTATATACCTTTGATTTTTTATAGCCTTCATAGCCCATTCTTGCAAACACAACGCCTATGATTCCGTAGAATGCACAGTATGTAACATATGATTCACCGAAAATATATGCCATAGGTGCAAATACGGGATTAAGCTTTGACATAAACTTTGCCCAGACCATTGTATCTCCGGCAATGTAAGAAATAGCTATGGCAAGAATGATAAGTATAACACCGAACACCATAGAAACAAGACCGAGATTTAATCCAAGCTTTCTGTCATACTGTCCCCTTTTCCAAACAAGAAGCACAGCCAGTGGCCACAAAATAACAGCCGCAATTACAATCACAATCCAAGAGCAGTAGAACGGAACTCTCTGCTTATTACCGTTAGAACTCATTAATCATTTTCCCTCTTCCTTATTGTTTTTCAGACTCTTTTCCACTTCATATCAACGATATTCTGTGAAGAAACAGCATCAAAAAGCAGTTCCCCATAATTTTTGCTCTTGATGTCTTTTCTGTCCATTACTATTATACCAAATTCTTCAGCTTTTTTAAAGACTCCTGTTTTCTTTATTTTATCATCGCCCGATGTAACAATAACTCCCTTTGAAAACCAGCCTCCAAGCCTTTTCTTTTCAATATACAGCTCGTTAAGATCCGGTGTGCTTATTTCTCTTAGCTTGCACGAAACGAATATCGGTATTGATTTTTCCATAAGTATTACATCAATCTCATTTCCTACCGTATCATTCTCGTCATATGCGTCCCAATCTATCATTGTTCCGAGCTTGACATCTGAAAATTCTCCGGTTCTTTTCGCACTTATAAAGACATACATTTCAAGCCATAAGCCGTATGTAGTCAGATAAACTCTCGCTTCCGGAAAAACATATGAAAAGTTTACCCTGTTTTCGGTTATATAAAGATTTTTAATAAAGCCGCATTTTTCAAACATTTCGAGTATATTTCTGTCCGGGTGATATTTTCTGCCGTCCTTATGCAGAAACGGAGTATTTGCTGAAATTTTCATTTTGTTATCAGCTGCGGCACTAACCGCCTGCAAATAGATACAGGTAAACCGCCATTCTCTGAGATTTCTGAACAAATATCTCGACATTTCAAGTATTTTATCAAAATCTCTTTCTTCCGGTTCATTGTGCATTCCGCCGGCATACGCAGCACCCTTTGCGTCAATGAAATCATCAAGCGTAAGCACAGCCGTTTCTTTAACCCATTCCGGATTTTCAATATCGGTTATTGTTCCGGCGGCAATATCTGTATACAGCATTTGTATTTTTCGCTCCGAACCTGCCTTATGTCCGGCAATCATCATAAGCTCACTTCCGCCGGTAAGCTCCATCATGCAGTCCTTGTCGCTGTCAATAATACTCATTGTTTTTTCATATATATCCGAAACACTGTTGTTATTCACCGCAACAGCTTCAACTCGTATCTGAGGAATATGTTTTTTAAAACACTTATTCAATGCATCAAAATATTTTTTATCCTTTATCGCATCATCATAAATATATACAACTCTGTCCGGCTCAAGTGTAAGCACCGCAAGTATATTTTTTATAGTATCCTTATCAAAAAACTCTATAAGCGTCATATCATTCCGTTACCGTTTTCCCTTCAAATCTTACCTTCTTCTCAACAACCTCTTCTTCGACATCCTCTTTATCCTCGGATTTTTTGCCGAAGGCAGAGCCGAAATTAAGCTTTGATACGATACCTGGCGCCATATCTATGAGCTTGCTTATTGCATCCTGATTTTTGATATTTATAAGCTGAACGTTTCCGTTATAAATGGCAATAACTGCACTCGGCATAATTTTTGCACCAAGTCCGCCGCCACCCTGACCCTTTTCTCCTGCTCCTGCGGCAACACCTACATTAACGTCAACAAGCGGAATAAGTGTAACCTCTCCGACCTTTACGGCATCACCGACAACAGTTTTCGAAGAAATAAAGTTTTCCATTTTATTAAATAAAATATCAAGATTGTTTCCAACTTCATTTGCCATTTTTATCACCTGAACCCTTCAAATATATTTTTATTATTTTTCTAACCTGCTTTGTCAATACAAACCTTATAAGGCATACAAGCATATATATTGGTATTATTTTTCCTTTTGCATAAGCTTCGCCTTGCAGTATTTCCTTATCAAACACAGCCTTAAGCTCAATTTTCTTATTCAGTATGCCGCCGATTGCATATGCCGCTCCGACTATTTCCGCCGTTGTTGACGGATCCTCAAATCCGATGTCACCCTTAACATAAAAATCATCGGGCTTTATGCCCTTCAAAAGCGACTTAAGGAGCTTAACGACAGCCTTAAAAAGCTGTTTTTTATCTGCCATAGGCATTTTTATAAAATAATCCAAATCAAGCTTTTCCGTTTTTTCTTCTTTATTCTTTTCGCTATCAGTATCAGTCTTTTCATCTTTTCTTTCTGCCTTTTCCTCTTCAGACAGACTTATTTTTTTGACCGCTGTTTCCTTCTTTTTGTTTTCGGCAATATTTTTTTCCGCATCGGACAGCTTAATTCTTCTTACCTTGGCAGAATTGCCCGTCGGCTTTTTGTCGTTCCATTCGTCAGATACTTTTTTTACAGTCTCAGCCGGCTTCGGTTTTTCTGTTGTTTCTGCTGTTTCAGTCTTTTCTTCTGCTTTAGCCGGCTCATTTTCAGACTTTTTCTCCGGTTCAGCCTCCGGCTTTTCATTTTGGCTATCGTTAGGTTCTGTTTTTTTTTGAGCTGTTTCACTCTCATTATTTTTATTCTTATTTCTATTTTTGCCACCAAGCTTTTTTCCGAAAAGTTCAATCTTTATACCGTCAAGCCCTTTTGCGCTTGCTTTAAATTTGACGGTGAGTATTCCAAAAAACAACTTTATACGACCTTTAAACGATATATTTTCGTATTTTTCGCCTTTTATCTCATATTTTACAGGGCATATAAGTATAACAGCCAGTATGACCAATATTACAGCAAGCACCCATAACAAAGCTTTGCCTATGAACTTAAGTATTTTAATCAATACCGACATCAAGCTACCCTCTTTTTATCCTTAATAAACAAATACGCTCCGCAGGCAGTGAACGCCGCAAGAATTGCCATGCACCAAATACCTATTTTGAGAGCAATATCCATAAAAAGCTCCTCTACAAGCACATTTATAATAAGATCCTCTGCCGGATCAAATATCCACAAGTCATTATTAAAAAATATTTTATGAAAAATTTCAAAGCAGGCATCAAAATTTATAGACGCCGCTATTGCGATAAACACGAACAACGCCAGTATACATACCGAAAAAACACCACAGCTTTTCAAAAAGAATCTGTAATCAAAGCTTTTGGTTATTATCAATATTACCAAAAGCACAGCAAAAATTCCAAACGAAACATTTCTTATGGCAAAACCGCCGTCAAAAAGCACCTTGCAGTCTGCCATATGTGTTTTTTCCCTATCCGTAAAAAACATAACGTGTTTTCCGTTTACCGTTGTTTCTATGCCTTCAAGATTCTCCCTGTCATCATGCAGATAATCCATAAGCTCCTTCATTACGGACATTATATCCTCCATTGACATATCTATATTTTCGGTAACATTATATTTTTCAAATTCTCGCTGATAATAATTAATATCGCCGAAAACAACATTTGCAACAACCGTAAGCAGTAATGTTATAACAACCGCAACAGCACACAAAGCCGTCAGCGGCTTTTTAAGCAAATTCATCTGTTTCCTCCACTATTGTTCTGAATATCTCGAAGGCCTCCGACTTACTGCCTCCGATACCGCAGATAACAAAATGCTTTCTGCGAAGCTCCTTTTTAAGCTCCCGGCACGACATTATTTCGTATCGGAATTTACCTTCCGGACATCTGCACACGCAATAAACATCTGTCGGAAATTCGCCGTTTTTCAATTTGAATATAATATCCTCTTCATCGGTAATACTGCCGCCGACAAAAATATCTTCCGAAAACTCCATAATATCACCTGCCTAAGCATATATAATTTAGTATACCAAATTTTATATGCTTTGAAAACAAATATAAAAAGTTTTATTATTGACTTTACTAAGCGAAACAGATTAGTAAAGTTCCTGACCTGAATCCACATTCCTATAATTTTCTTAGGAGGAAGGGTACGGGAAACCTAAGGTTTCCCGAGTGGAATCCGCAGACGGGATTCACTCCCGTCGAGGAGAATTGATAATTTCAAAAATTTTTCAAAATTTATTGAAATTATTAATTCATACCTTAATTTAAAACAAGGCAAAAACGATTAGTTTTTGCCTTAGGGCGTACACGCCCAAAAAAATTGAGGCCTCCGGTTTCCCGGAGACCTCGGTCCCATATAATTAAAATTGGCTTTAATTTTAATTACCTTAAATTAATTTGTACAGAACAATTAGTTAAGTGTTACTGTGCCAGAAGCTTCTGTCCAGTTGATTGCACTGATACCAAGTGAGTTAGCAAGATCTCTTACAGGGATAAATGTTCTGTCGTTTACGATAGCTGCTGTTGTGTTCATTGCAACAGGTGTACCGTTGATGTACATTGTTCTTGAACCGATTGTCATAGAAATGATTCTCTGTCCGCTGAGTACTGTTACTGTTCTTGATGCTGCATCCCAGTTAACTGTTGCACCGAATGCTTCTGAGATTGCTCTTACAGGAAGCATTGTGTAGTTTTCGCTGTTGATGTATGCGGGAGCGTCAAGGTTAACTGTTTCTGTTCCAACTGCCATTGTTGAAGCACCAACTGTGATGATGATCTTCTTGTTTGTTGTTGAGTCATCCTGGTCACGAGCTGATGTGATTACGTCAACATAGCTGTCGTTTACTGTAACTGCTTTGTACTTGAAGATTGCAGCTTCTTCATCATCATAAAATTCTTTGATAGGTGAAGAGTTTTCCCAAAGAATGTTTGCAGGCTTATATTCATTTTCCTGTCTGTCCTCTGTCCATCCACCGATATTCTGAAGAGCGTATCCGCCTACAGGGAGAGTTCTGTCAAGGTAAAGTTCAAGACCGCTAATAACGATTGTTGAAGCCTCTGTTGACTCATCTTTAACTGTTACTGTAAGTAAAGCCTTATTACGTGCTGATTCAAGAAGGTAAGCATCAGGACCATCTTCATCGATATCTACATCAACATCGATGTCGCCTTCTGTAACTTCTACTTTACCAGCATCCTCGAAGTCCATCTTTTCAACGCCAAGAATAATCTTGTCATCTTCTTCAAGGATACCTTCTTCAGCTTCTGTAATAACGATATCGTTTACAGGTACATATCTGTAGTCGATAAGTACTTCGCTTGTCTTAGCTGTAATTGTGTAAGGAGCCTTAACTGTAGCTACCTTAAGTGTTACGTCATCAAACTGACCGCCAAGAACAACATTTACATCACCTGTGAATGTAGGTGCTGCGTTAAGAATAAATTCAACATCAAAATCTGTTTTATCAGATTCTTCATTCTTTGAGTAATTCTTAATTGTTAAAACATTGTCATCTACTTCAGCATCTAAAGCGTTACTAACACCATCAAATTTATAACCTGCTATTTTGATTCCTTCAGGGAATGTGAATGTAGCTTTTCTTGATGTGTTAAGGATATCGCCTGTGTTTTCTTCAACTGATACCTTAAGTGTGTTCTCATCATCGTTGTAAGCACCTGACCAGATTACAGGAAGGTCTTTGTCTTCAACTGAGTATGTTACAGCTTCTTTTACCATCTTAGCAACCTCAAGCTTAACGTTTGAGAATTCCTTAGAACCTTCTTCAGGATTTGAAGATACTGTAATTGTAGCTACATCTCCAGCTTTGCATTTCTTAGTAGCCTTTAATTTAATGCCTGAAATAGTCATTTCTGTAAGCATATTTGGTGTGAAACCTGTTTCATCAAATGTGATTACGATTTCGTTGTCTTTACCAGATACACGACTAGCTGTTGCTTTTACACCAGATTCGTTAAGGAATGTAACATCACCTGCTTCTGCGAACTCCCAGTTTCCGCTAAGCTTAAGTTTGATGTCTTCGCCTGCAAGTACAGCGGGTGTAAGCTCTTTGATTGTGATGTCTTTAATTTCTTTTTCATCGTCTGCATCTTCAACGAAAGTCTTAACGCCTTCAGATTCAATTGTAACCTTACCGGTCTGAGCTGTTGCGATTACTTCTGAAGCCTTCTTGAATGCTTTTACGTTGCTTGTGAATGTAGCAACTACATCGCCTACTTCGCCAGCCTTAACGATTAAGGGAAGTACGCAAGTTTCTGAGCCTGTATGTTTGCCATTGAACATTTTAGCATTAAGAGTGATCTTAGCCTTTGTGTCACTCTGTACATCTACATCAAGAATACCTTTAGCTTCCTTCATGTTAGCTGCAACTTCCATTGAACGTGCTTTGTCATCATCATCATCTTCGTATGCAAATGTACCGTTTGTAAGTGTTACATAAACATCAAATGCATCAACATCAGAAACAGAATCGCCAGCAGCATTCTTACCTGTATATTTGTAAGTTTCTGTGACGTCTACCTGGTCATTGCTCTTTGAAAGCTCAACTCTTGATGTGAAGATCTTATCTGTAGCAACTGTGATTTCATCAACTGCTGTAAGCTTTGTTGATGCGAAAGCTGTTGCGGGTACCATTGCTACTGTCATTACAGCAGCAATAAGTAATGCCAATTTTCTTTTCATCTTATTTCCTCCTTTAATTTTAAATGTACGTATTGGCTTATACAAATTGACCGATACATTCATAAAGTACCTTGTTTTCTTCCATTTTGTCGGGTAAACGGTTATGCACAATGTACAACATGCACATATCTATCAATTAGTATATGTTTATTTTACCCCCCCCGGAAAAATGTCAAGGGTTTTGGGCGTTTTGTAACATAACTGTAACATTGGCATTTATACCTTTATCCACAGCCTTGCTTTTTTCACCGATATGCGAGCATATCGGTTTGACATTTTCCCTGATCGGCAAACAATCAAATAGGTACACAAAAAAATCCCGATACAAAGTATCGGGAAAATCAAATTGCCTATATTTATTTTTTCAATGCGTTTTCGTATGCCTTTTTATAAACCTTATATGTGTTTTCATCATAGCATACCATTGTAACGCTGTCTATTTCATCATGCTCATATAAAAATCCGAGTATTTCGTTCACAGCTATCTCTGCCGCCTGTTCAACAGGAAATCTGTAAACACCTGTGCTTATTGACGGAAAGGCGATTGTTTTTATATTATTTTCAACAGCAAGCTTGAGACAGTTTTTATAGCAGGACGCAAGAAGCTCGTCTTCGCCCTTGCCGCCGCCGCGCCATATGGGTCCGGGAGTATGTATAACATATTTTGCATTAAGCTTATATCCTTTAGTGATTTTTGCCTCGCCTGTTTTGCAACCGCCCAGCTTTTCGCACTCGGCAAGAAGCTCCTTGCCTGCGGCTCTGTGAATAGCTCCGTCTACACCGCCGCCGCCTAAAAGAGAAGTATTAGCCGCATTAACAATCGCATCAGTTTTTGACTTAACTATGTCACCCTTAACAATCGAAAATTTGCCCATTATATTTCCTCCTTCATGCAGTAAAATTAAATTTCAATATATATTCTATATCTTTTTTGTCGTTTCGTAAACAATTATAACGAATTTTTGATATAAATTTTATGGAAACAAGTCCGAATATACAAAAAGAGCCTTAACATAAATGCTAAGAGCTCTTCAGTTCCGTAATAATATACAGCTATTAAAGAATTAAGCTTCAGATTCGTTATTCACTTCGTTTATTTTATAAAGAAGTGTCATAAGGCTGTCTGTAAGATGAACATTTTCGACAACAACCTCTTTAGGCAAATCAAGGTCAACATGTGAGAAGTTCCATATTCCCTTAACACCCCATTCGGCAAGGTCGGTTGCGATCTTAGATGCCTGCGATCTGGGAAGAGTAAGAATAGCAACATCAACACTGTTATTCTTAACATATTCCTCCATTGTGTCAACATCGTAAATTTCAATGCCTCTAATAGACATACCGATAAGTCTCGGATTTACGTCAAACACCGCCGTAATAACAAAGCCTCTTTTTTCAAAGCTTGTGTAATTAACAAGAGCCTGTCCGATATTACCGCCGCCGACAACAATAAGATTGTACACTCTGTCCAAACCAAGAATTTTCTTTATCTCATTATATAAATATTCAACATTATATCCATAACCCTGCTGACCAAAGCCACCAAAGTTGTTAAGATCCTGACGAATTTGGCTTGCTGTTATGTTCATTTTTTCACTAAGTTCCTTAGATGATATTCTTGTTATGTCGCTTTCAAGCAAATCCCCAAGGTATCTATAATAGCGAGGCAGTCTGTTAATTACAGCACTTGATATTTTCTTTTCGCCATCCATTTTAAAAGTCTCCTTCACGCCAAACTTATTGTTAATAGTATATCACTTTAAATAAGAGATTGTCAATCCTTAGTCTTTCCTTAGAGTAAAATATCTGCTATAATTTAACTAATAAAATTTCTAATTATCGGAGTGAAACAAATATGATACTTGCATGTAAGGATATATCCAAAAGCTACGGAACGGATGTTATCCTTGAAAAAATAAGCTTTAATCTTGAAGAAAAGGAAAAAGCTGCTATCGTCGGCGTAAACGGTGCCGGAAAAACAACGCTTTTTAAAATAATAACCGACACCATTTCCTATGATGGCGGACAGCTTTATATTCCGAAGGGAACAACCATCGGTTATCTTGAACAGAACATAGACATACGTTCCGAAAAAACAATACATGAAGAAATGCTGTCTGTATTTGAGTCTGTTTTTAAGACCGAAGAAAAGCTTCGCGAAATGGAGCTTGAAATGCCGAATGTTCCGCAGAAGGAATACAATTCATTCATGGAGCAGTATTCAAGACTTCAGCATGAATTTGAGGAATCGGACGGATACAGCTACCAGAGCCGTATAAACGGTGTTCTCAAGGGCCTTGGCTTTACCGAGGAAGAATATTCGCAGAAGGTCTGTACTCTTTCCGGCGGACAGAAAACCCGTGTCTTTTTAGGCAAGCTTCTTCTTATGAAGCCGGATTTACTTCTTCTGGACGAGCCTACAAACCATTTGGATATTGAGTCCATACAGTGGCTTGAGGACTTTCTCAAAGGCTATACCGGTTCTGTACTTATAATATCACATGACCGATATTTTCTTGACAAAACAGTTACAAAAATAATTGAAATAGAAAACCGCTGTTCAACTGTTTACAACGGAAACTATTCTTTCTTTATTTCGCAGAAAGAGGTTATAAGAGCTGCACAACTCAAACAATATGCCGACCAGCAGAAGGAAATAAAACATCAGGAAGAGGTTATAAAAACTCTCCGCCAGTTCAATAGGGAAAAATCCATAAAGCGTGCCGAAAGCCGTGAAAAGGCACTCAACAAGATGGAGAAAATAGAAAAGCCGGAAAATCTCCCCGAAAAAATGCACTTCCGTCTTACGCCGAGAATACAGAGCGGCAACGATGTGCTTTCGGTAGATTCTCTGTCAATGGCATTTGACAACAACAAGCTTTTTTCAAATGTAACCTTTGAAATAAAGCGTGGTGAAAAGGTTGCAATAATCGGGCCAAACGGAATAGGCAAAAGTACACTTTTCAAAATAATACTCGGTGAATTGGCTCCCAAATCCGGAAAAACAACTTTAGGCGTGAATGTATATCCCGGATATTATGACCAGGAGCACCATGAGCTTGACGACAGAAACACTATTTTTGATGAGATACACAATGCTTACCCAAACATGACCAACGGCGAAATACGAAGTGTGCTTGCGGCATTCGTTTTCACAAACGATGATGTTTTCAAAACAATCGGAACTCTTTCCGGTGGCGAAAAGGGCCGTGTTTCGTTGGCAAAAATAATGCTCTCCAAATCAAACTTCTTGATTTTGGACGAGCCTACAAACCATTTGGATATGTATTCAAAGGAAATTCTCGAAAACGCAATTAACAGCTACGAAGGTACGGTTTTATATATATCACATGACCGATATTTCATTGATAAAACTGCTGAAAGAGTAATTGAGCTTTCAAAGGACGGCGTTACACAGTATCTCGGAAACTATTCTTACTATATGGAGAAAAAAGCCGAAAGAGAAAGACTTGCCGCCGCAAATGCCGCCGATATGCCTGCATTGCAGTCGGTTAAAGCAACAGCCGTTTCCGATTCAAAGGCAGACTGGCTCATGCAGAAAGAAGAACAGGCAAAGGCGAGAAAAAAAGCCAACGAAATCAAAAAGGTTGAGGACGAAATAGAAAAAACAGAGGCCCGTATAGCCGAGCTTGACGAATTGCTTTTCACTCCGGAAGTAAATGCAGATACCGAAAAGCTGAAAACTCTGTTTGATGAAAAAACAGTATTAGAAACAAAGCTTGAAGACCTGTATGAAAAATGGGAGGAAATACAGTAAAAAAATAAGGCGTGGACACCACGCCTTATTTTTATCAATTATTTGTTTGCAAGATACTCGTTAATGTCAGCGAGAACCTTGTCACAATCCATTCCGTGAACTGCACAAGCTTCATCAAGTGTTTCACCGGCTGATGAAGGACATCCAACACAATGCATTCCTGACTGCATAAGGATTACGCCAATGCCTCTGTCAAGAACAAGCATATCTCCAATGAGCATATCCTTTGTAACTTTCTTGTCCATTAAAACTTCCTCCTTATTAAAAAGATTAGGATAAACCTTTACGGTATATTTTATTATAAACCAATATCGTTAATATTACAAACCATTTTTGTATTGATATAAATAAAAAATTTATTTGTATATATTCTTTTTTAAATAAAATTTGCATTGTTCGACACCAATACACCCCGGCAGACCTGAAATTGAACATTCTACCCTACCATTTGGTTTGTTTCGTTTCACATATTGAATTAAATTTCTACAGCTGTCTTCCTTTAGTAGTTCTCTATATTTTTTAGGAATATAATGTTCACATGAATCGTTAATAATTGTACATGTTTTTTTTTGGCAGAGGCAGATATTTTTTGCATAATAAAAACAATTTTTTCCACTCACATTAATATTATAGCCATCATTTTCCTCTTTTTTCTCTACAACTACCTTTGGCTCATTCTCTATCTTCTTATGCTCCATTTCAAAATTATTCAAACTCATTTCTTTTTTAGAAAAATCTATATTCTCGCATTTCTTCTCAAGTATATCAACAACTTTAAATAATTTTTCCACTTGTTCTCTAAGCATTTGCGTTCCAAAATCCCCATCAACAATTGACAACGAAAAGTATTGTGGAAGTGCACATTTCTGTGAGCTAATTAAATTTTTCTTAAAATAATATATTTTATCTTCTTTATCGGGATATATCGCTCCAATTCCTATTACATCTGAAAAAAACTTGTCTTTAGATGCTATTTGTGTTCCATATTTTAAAACTAATTCCGGAATATATCGTCTTTTTACATTATAAAAATTTGAATATTTAGCATCCAATATATAATAGTAATCTTTATAGTCACCTGATATTTTTAATACAAAATCTGGTGTCCATCTATCATTCCACTTACTTTTTATAAAATTGTAACCTGTTGAATACAAATTAGTATATTTATTACTTCTATCTATCCAAATAGATGGTTCATATAATAATGTTATTTCATATCCATTGCCTTCAAATATATACTGGTTATTAATATTTTCAGAATCATCTTCTACATCATATATGATTCTATCCGAATTTCGCAAAATAAAGCCACACAAAGAAATTGAATTTTGAATCTTTATCAAACAATAGTATTCAAAAATACGGCTTAATGTTTTAAGTTTAAATAAATAATTTAAATGATCAAAAGTATAATCTCCTGCTTTAAACCATTTTGCCATACATTCATAACATATCCGATAATGATAAATTTGTTTAAATGTATTTGTGAGCTTAGGCAATCCATATATATCCTCTGGAATACACTTCAGAATTTTTTCATATCTATAGTATATTTCTTCCAAAATATCTTTTTTTTCAGAAAATCTGTCCACTACACCTTTATAATAAACATAGACACATTTTCCTGTAAGTGCATGTGTATTTGGCAATTGTGCGACTATTGATTCAGGTATATTTTCTACTTCTACAATTTCTTTAGCAAATCCTATAATTTGATTTTCTAAATACTCAATAACATTTTTTAAAAATCCTAATATAACTCTATTTTCATACACATTATAAGAATACTCTGATATATATGTTTTTATTTTAGATGGCATATAATTTTGGCCATTAAAATTTATTCCAGTTTTTTTATCAGTTTTTACAAGATTATCTGGATTGCATACAATCCACCTTAAACTTTCTTGATTTACTACTCTCATTGATCTTACATCTTCTATACTGGCTACAGATTCTACAAATGACTTTTTATGATTAAAAAAAGAATCATAATTCTCTTCATAAGCTTTTATAATTTCATCTACCAATTTAAGTGTATTCCAAATAGATCTTGTACTATCATTCTTAAGTCCTGAGTGTTTTTTGTTACGACTAAAACATACCTCCAAAAAATTAGGAATGTTTTTTTCTATTTCATCTAACATCTGTTCAACTTGTGTTATTGTTTGTTTAGTAGTAGCAATTCGAAGAAAATCCGTGTAAAAGTAATCTTCTCTCCCTTCTTTTTCACTTACACACACACTTATATATGCTAAATCAAAACAACCACTAAAAACTAAGGCTTTGTCCGTTTCATACCAATCCATAGATGCTTTATAATGTATAGGTACTAAATAGTCTCCCACAAATATCTCTGCATTTTCATACTCTTCTGTTTCACATAAAATAAATTTGTATTGATAATTTTCAAAAAATAGTTGCTCATTATTAAATGCTTCGAAAGATGGTTGGCGATCATGCAAGAAGATTTCTGCAACAGTACCATCCGGCTTAACTATGCATAACTTCATGTTGATATCCCCTTCATTTTACAAACTAAAGAAACTATAAAACTCATGCTCTGATTTTTCTAGGATTTTAGAAACAATACTTGCACTTTTATTTAATTGATTTTCCTTACAAATAGTCATCAACCCATTCAAAAACTCTTTATACTGTTTTCCATTTCCGTTAATACAAGGAAGTATTTTTTGAGATATAGCATAATCAAGTGCAACTTCTTTTGACGACATAAACATTTCAGCAACTATATAATAATGACTCATTAAGTGAATACTTCTTGCACTTATTGTATGTCCACCTTCTTTCATTTTATCAATTATTCTATCTAATCGAGTTTTTGTAATCTGGTTCATTTTTTTATCCTTAACATTATGCCAATCAAAAATGTTGTTTAATGTTTCTAATGAAATCACTTCACTATTGTTTTTAACAATTGAATCATCTATCAAGCCCGTAACAATAGCGTCTACAGAAACTGGATTCATAGATATAACCCATGCTCTATCAAGAAACCTTGGTGAAAGATCCGTAGTTGTTTGATCATAATTAATAGTTGCAAGAAATTTCAACTCTGAACCAAATTCGTATTTTTCTCCATTTGAATATGAAACAACCTGATGTGCAGGATCATCACAATAATAATTAAAATTAGACCAATAAAATTCTATTGGGCTTAAATTAGCTTCATCAAGCAAAACAAAATAAGGTGCCTCAACCATGTTATTCGCATTTTCCCCATTCAATTTTTTCATACATTCTGAAAATCTAGGTTGAGTGCTTTCTATCTCTTTAGTTAATGGATTATAATATCCTACTAAATCTTTTGAAGAAGTCCATCCTCTTTCAACAAGTATTTCTGCAAATCTGGAATCATACAATCCAAGTGCTTTAGCTAACAATTTACACAATGAAGTTTTTCCTGTTCCCGGTTCACCTGCAAAAACGGTTATATAATTTTGTACTATACTTATCAAATAATTGTAAGCATCATCTTTACTAATTACACGTCCTGCCTCTTCAAATTTTTTACAAAGAATATCTATTATTTTATCGGCATCCACATCTTTTTTTAAGTTAGCTATTCTATTTAAAATATTTTCTTCCATCGTTTCTTCTGGCATTTCCAATTGTGAAACTAATAATTTAGTTATTTCTGAAGTTCGATTATTTGCAACCCATTCAATAATCTTAGTATTCAAATCATTAGACACCGTTCTATATTCATCCTTTATAGAATCACAAGCCCTTTTCCACGTATCCCTGTCTGCCTCAAACTGTTTTGCGTCTTTTTTTGCCTTTTCAATGGCAATTTGTACATCTTTTAATTCTTTTCTGTTTTCTGAAACTAAATTTTCTATTTCTTGTTTTTTCTGCTTAATCGCCTGTTCTCCAAGTTTCTCCAATTCCATCTGTTTATCGCTTAATTTTTTATTTCCTTCCTCAATTTCTGCTGTAATCTCTTCTTTTTTCCTTTCTAAAATATTTAGTTCATCTAAAATTTCTTTTTTCTTTTCTTCATAGTGAACATCTTCACGAACAACATTAGTTAATAATTCTTCATGTGTTCTTAAATACTCCTCTTTATCTGATTTTGCATTAGGATTGTTTTTAAAATATTCCTCAGTTAAACGCACCTTATAATCACTTAAATCTACAGATGTCTGTAATAATTCGCATATTCTTTTAATTTTGTTATCTGTTAGTTGTCCTTCTTCAGAAAAAGAATCTGCTAGTTCTAAAAATTGTTCTCGTATACCCGCTAAATTATCAATTTCTTCCGATTTATTTAAAAGAGTTTTGAAAAAATCAGCAAGTTCTTCATTATCGATATACTCTATTTTTTCTTCAGGCTCAATAGCTTTTAAATCACTAATATTATAAATAAATTCTATATTATCATTTCGTCTTATCGAAAAATATCCGTCAATAATAATTTTTTCTATAGCTGAATTTTTATATCTGTTTATAGTTCCACTATTTACAAATACTTTAATAGTATAATATGACTCATCACTATATGAATCTTCTATATCAGAAATCATAAATTCAAATGGTCCATAACAATCCTGCGCATATCTTAAAAGAATTTGTTTATTAGGTCTATGCTTTATTCTAATAGTCCTTTTTGTTTTATCGTTTATAAAATCCTCAATTGCATAATCAATGTTAATAATTTCAACAACTTCATCTTTATCAAAATCATCTATTGCATTAAAAGAAATCTGATATTTATTACTATTGTCAGTATAAGGGGCATAACCTGGATGTAAATCCTTATTAAAATCAATTTTAAATTTCAATAATCTGTTTTTAATACTTTCTGTATCACTATCAGATATACTATTAAGCGAAACTGTTCCTCCATTCGGAAATTCTTCCCACCTATCTTCAATTTTTCTTAAACTACCATCTTCCATAATTTCATATTGAGGACGAATAAATCTTTTATTGCCGAATGCTCCCAGAAAACACCTATACATCTTTTGTCCCTCCTAATCAGTTATCTTGCTTACTATTCCAATACTTGCTTAATGAATTTGGGGGTTATATAATTCTATTTTAAATAGACTTTTTAATCACTATCATTTTATTTAAATTTTATCACATTTAACTTAATTACTCCATTAATTTTTAACAAATATATAAGAAAAAAGCGTATTAATGACACAAAAGAACTAATTTGTATATCACAAAAAGGAGAAATTACCATGTTTATCGACATTTCAAGACAGCTTAACGAAAATATATATGTTTACGAAGGCGATCCTGTTTTCAGAACAAGCTCCGTATGCTCAATAGCAGACGGTGATGACTGCAATGTAACCGCAATATCCTTCGGCAGCCATACAGGAACACACATTGATGCTCCGAAGCATTTTTTCAAAGACGGAAAGAGCATTACCGATTTTCCCATAGACGCATTTTGCGGAAAAGCCAAGGTAATCGAAATAAAAGATAATACAATAAACGCAAATGTGCTAAAAAGTCTTGAAATATCCCAAAACGACATTATTTTATTCAAAACCGAAAATTCTGTATTCGACGGAATGACTCCGCTTAAAAAAAGCGTTTATATTTCAACAGATACCGCAGAATATCTTGTCGTCAAAAAAATAAAGCTTGTCGGTATCGACTACATTTCAGCCGACAGCACGACAAGCCATGATTACCCTGTACACAATATTTTTCTCGGAAACAACATTCCGATACTTGAAAACATAAAGCTTTCCGACGTAAAACCGGGTATATACAAATTGTATTGTTTTCCGCTTTTTATAAAAACTGTGATGCTTCACCTGTACGGGCAGTACTTGAAACCATATAGGTCTTACTTAATCAATCCGGGTTTTTTATAATATTTGAATACAACCTTACCGAGTATTTCGTCCTTTTCAACATACTTATCGACCCAGTATCTCGAATCCTGTGAATCGTTTCTATTGTCACCCATCATGAAGTATGAATCTTCGGGAACTTCATACGGACCGAACTCCCCTATCGGCTTCTCTCTTATATAATCCTCTTCAAGCGGTGTATCCGAACCGTTTATATAAACGCCGCCGTCTTTAACCTCGACAGTTTCTCCGGGAAGGCCGATTATACGTTTAACGTATAGAATTTTTTCATCTTCCGGTGCATCCGGATATTCAAATATAACCACATCGCCTCTCTGCGGATCATTAAAAAGATAACTGAACCTCAGTGCAATAACACGATCTCCTTCCATTATAGTATTTTTCATTGAACCGGTAGGAACCGTTGCATTTACTATAACGACATAATCAACAAAAAGTGCAATAACAACAGCCAGAACAATAGTTTTTACCCAGCTTAAAAATTCTTTTTTTGCTTTATCAGACATTTTAGTTCTCCATTACTTATTTTCTGTTTCATCATTTTTTTCGTCTGAATCCGGAGTCCATGCCGGCATCTTCTTAAGCGTATTTAAGCCGTCCATAGCCTTATATACATCACCAAAGCCGTAAATATCTCCATTTGATTCCTGCATCATATGATAAAACTCTGCCTCGTAATCTCTGCCGTCGTCCTCTTCGTCTTCTTCATCATTTGTTGAGTCGGCAAATTCTTCAACATATTCTTTTTCCGGCTTGTCTGAAGTTAAATCGGAAACATGTGTACCTTCGGGAATTTTGTCCTCTGCTTTTTCTTCTTCCTGTTTTTCTTCTTTATCTTCTTTTGCTTCATTTTCAACAGGCATTATTTTTACATCATCAACAAAATCCTCAGGCTTTGCCTCGTTTGTTTCTTCCGTATCTTCTGTTTTCTCTGTTGCCTCTCCTTCAAAAATATCCTCATTAGCAGCCTTATCAATATTCTGCTTTATTGTTTCAGCTGCATCGTTCATCTTATTAACAACATTCTTTGCTGTTTTTTTAACTTCGGGATATTTCTCCTCTGCCTTCTGGCTTACTGTTTTTGCAACTTCTCCGGCTTTTTTACCGAATTTTTCGAGCAGACTGCCTGCCTTTCCAAGTGCATTATTAATAGTTTCGGATATATCCTTATCATTTGTGTTATTTACGGCATTTAAAAGTCTTTCTGCTTCATCAACAGAAATATTTCCTTTTTCAAGCATTCTCAAAATAGCAAGTCTTTCTTCTTTCATTGCCTATTTCCTCCAATCACAAATAAATATTAATTATTTTATCATAAAATACCTAATGATTGCCACTTTATTTAAAAATTTTAAGAAAAATGAATTATTTAATCAGAAAAACAGCTCACCGAAATTATAACCTTCGGGAAGCTTTTCCTCTTCCACGAATTTAAAGCTTTCATCTCTGAGCACCGGCAGAAATGCCTCAAAAGGCGGTCTTGAAAATTCACAGCCGTAATTGCTTGCACCAAACCAGCCGCCTTCCTTACTTTTAAGATTAAGACCTCTTACAAACTTTGTGTAGTTTGAACAGTCGTGAACAGCCAGATTCCAGCCTTCATCATCTGCTATCTTCATAAACTTAAGTGTAAGCTCTCTGCTCCATATGGGTGAAATATAGCCATGGCGTGAGATATACATATTTTCACCAAAGTAATTATCTATATTATTGGCATTAAGATGTAATTCAGCACAGTTGATGAAATCAAGATTTGTATCAAGAATTGCATCTTTCTTTTCAAAGAACTGTTTAAAAAGCTCCGGCGTCATAGGTGTTTCTATACCTACGTTTTTAATATACTTCTTGGCAGTCTTAATATTTTTTATTACCTTATCCGAACAGTTTGATGCACCGAGATTAAATCTAAGCTCATCAAGTCCGGCTTCACCGAGCGCCTTTAAGTTTTCCTCATTCGCAAGTATTCCGTTTGTATATAAATGCTGATATATTCCGGCATCGGCAAATTTCTTAACCACCGAATAGTATTTTTCTATTTCCATGAACGGTTCAAGATATACATATGCAACTCCGGTAGGCTTTTTATATATTGAAAACAGCATATCAAGGTCTTTTTCATAAAACTTTGTTCCGCCTATTTCCCACATGCCTTCACCGATAGGCGGCACTTCATCAAGCTCTCCGTAATTATAACAGAATTTGCATTCAACATTGCATTTATTTGTTTTTCGGATTGCGCTTAAGCCCGATCCGAAAAGACATGACTTACAGCCTCTCGGAAATTTTTCTTCATTGCCTACAAAATATGTTCTTCCGCCGAGTGTTTTAAGATTTTTTATTTCAGACATCAGCTTTTCGTGTCTTGCATCAACAGCCGCCTCTATCTGTGCAAAAACAGCATAAACTATCTCCTGCTGTTTTGTAAGAAGTTCTTCTTCCTCCGGAAGCTCTGCAAAAAATTCAAACCAACCCAATGCGTCTTTTTTCGAAATTTTCAAATCAAATCCCCCTGTATTAGTATTATACATAAGCAATCTTATATCTTGACTTTATAACAAAGCCGTTTTATATAGCGGAATGTATTAGGAAACCGCAGACGAGATTCACTCCAGCCGAGGAGAATAGCTTTAGTCATGACAAGATTTCGACCTAGGTGGCGGCTTTGCCGGCACCTGTAAAATAGCGTGTCCCATAATATTTCTTAATGAAACACGCTATTTATTCATAAATTTATATGCTTATTTATTTACTGCCTCATTTGTCTTCTCAAGATTTTTTACCGCACTTGAAAGCATAAGTCTTATTCGGTTAAGCTGATTTACCTCACTTGCACCGGGGTCATAATCGACCGCAACGATATTAGCAAGCGGATAACGTCTTCTTATCTCCTTGATAACGCCCTTACCTACAACATGGTTAGGCAGACAACCAAAGGGCTGTGTACAAACAATATTATTAACTCCGGAATGTATAAGCTCCATCATTTCGCCCGTAAGGAACCAGCCTTCACCTGTCTGGTTGCAGAGAGAAACAATAGGCTCTGCATATTCTCCGAGCTTTTCAATGCTTGCCGGAGTATCAAAGCGTTTGCTCTTCTCCAAAGCCTCAATCATAGGCTTCTGATAGTATTCAAGAGCCTTTATCGCAATATTTGAGAAGGTTGTTGCCTTGTGAGCTCCGCCGAGATATTTTTCCTTCTGCACTGCGTTATAGGCACTGTAATGTCCGAATCCGAGAAGATCGGGAACAACAGCCTCTGCTCCTTCTCTTTCAAGAAGTCCGACTATATCGTTATTTGCAAGAGGATGGTATTTAACAAGAATTTCACCGACAACACCGACTCTCGGTTTAACAACATCGGTAAGCTCAAGCTCATCAAATTCTTTTACGATATTTCTGATATTTTCTTTATATGTACTAAGCTTTGCTTTGTAAATATCCTTTTTAACCTTTTCGTTCCACTTCTCATAAAGTGCGTTTGCAGAACCGGGAACCTTCTCATAAGGTCTTGTTCTGTAAAGAACACGCATGAACAAATCTCCGTATACAAGTGCCTGAACCATTCTGTTGAGCATAGCCGGATTATATTTGAATCCGGGATTTTTCTCAAGTCCCTGTGCACTTACCGAAACAACGGGTATCTGCTCCATTCCGGCATTCTTAAGAGCCTTTCTTATGAAACCGATATAGTTTGTTGCTCGACAGCCACCGCCTGTCTGTGTTATAAGCACAGCAGTTTTATCAAGGTCATATTTTCCGGATTTAAGTGCCTTAAGCACCTGGCCGACAACGATAAGTGCCGGATAGCAGGCATCATTATTTACATATTTAAGACCGAAATCAATGCTGTTCGGATCCTCTGCCGGCATAACAACTGTGTTAAAGCCGCTTGCATTGAGTGCCGCACCGACAACCTCAAAATGTATAGGTGACATCTGAGGGCAGAGAAGAGTATAATTCTTCTTCATTTCTTTTGTGAACACTACTCGCTTAAGTGCCGCACTGCCTTTTTTAGCCTTAATACCCTTTTCGTTTCTGTCTTCAATAGCCGCAATAAGCGAACGTATTCTTATTCTTGCGGCACCGAGATTGCTTACCTCGTCGATTTTAAGTGTTGTATATATTTTTCCTGCCGCAACAAGAATATCCTTAACCTCATCTGTTGTTACCGCATCAAGACCACAGCCGAAGGAGTTAAGCTGTATAAGCTCAAGGTCATTTCTTGTTTTTACAAAAGCCGCAGCCTCATAAAGTCTTGAGTGGTATGCCCACTGGTCCCTTACAACAAGCGGTCTTTCAACATTACCGAGATGTGCAACGGAGTCCTCTGTGAATACAGCAAGATTATAGCTTGTTATAAGCTCCGGAATACCATGGTTTACCTCAGGATCGGTATGATAAGGTCTTCCTGCAAGGACAATACCCATCATATGATTGTCTTCGATATACTTAAGTGCTTTTTCGCCTTCCTTGTGCATATCGTTTCTGAATGCTGTCCATTCGTCCCATGCCTTATCGGCCGCTTTTTCAACCTCTTCCTTTTTAACTCCGTATTTTTCAAGCTCCTGTGCCATTCTTGACTTAACAACGTCTACATCTGTAAGGGCAAGGAACGGATTAACAAAATCAATGCTTTCTGTTCTTAATTCCTCAACATTGTTTTTGATGTTTTCTGTATATGATGCAACAATCGGGCAGTTATAGTTATTGTCTGCCGACATAATATCTTTTCTCTCATAAGGAATACCGGGATAGAATATTCTCTTAACACCTTCGTTTATAAGGTTCATTATATGTCCATGTGCAAGCTTTGCCGGATAGCATACAGATTCACTCGGTATGGACTCCATTCCGTCCTCATATACCTTCTTGTTTGACGCCGGAGAAAGCTTAACGCTGAAACCGAGGTCTGTAAAGAAAGTAAACCAGAACGGATAATCCTCGTACATATTAAGCACTCTCGGAATACCGATTACTCCTCTCGGTGCAGTCTTCTCATCAAGCGGTGTATAATCAAAAAGTCTGTGAAGCTTATACTCGAAAAGGTTGGGAACTTCATTATTCTTTTCAGCCTTTCCAAGACCTTTTTCACAACGGTTTCCTGTTATAAATCTTCTGCCGCCGGAGAAATTGTTTATTGTAAGAAGACAGTTATTTGTGCATCTTCCGCATCTTGCATGCTTGGTACTTATTTCAAGAGAGTTCATTGCCTCTCTGTCTATCATTGTTGTTTTGTAGCCTTCCTTATATTTGTTTCGTGCAATAAGTCCTGCTCCGAAAGCTCCCATTATTCCGGCAATGTCAGGACGGACAGCCTCTCTTTCGGAAATAAGCTCAAAGCTCTTTAATACCGCATTGTTATAGAATGTACCGCCCTGCACAACAATGCTCTTTCCGAGTGCCTTAGGATCGGAAATTTTTATTACCTTAAGAAGTGCGTTCTTTATAACGCTGTATGCAAGGCCTGCGGAAATGTCGCTGACCTTTGCTCCTTCCTTCTGAGCCTGTTTTACTCTTGAATTCATAAATACAGTACATCTTGAACCAAGGTCAATGGGATTTTCCGCAAAAAGAGCCTCTTTTGCAAAGTCCTGTACACTGAAATTAAGTGACTTTGCGAAGGTTTCGATAAACGAACCGCAGCCTGATGAACAAGCCTCGTTAAGAAGTACGCTGTCGATAACGCCGTCCTTAATTCTGATACACTTCATATCCTGTCCGCCGATGTCGAGTATAAAGTCTACATCGGGCTTAAAGAATTCTGCAGCCTTATAATGTGCAACAGTTTCTATGTATCCGAGGTCAATCATAAGAGCCTCTTTTATAAGTCCTTCGCCGTAACCTGTTACACATGAATTTTTTATTGTAACGCCTTCGGGCAGTAAATCATAAAGCTCATTGAGTGACTGTATTACAACCTTAAGCGGATTTCCTTCGTTGCTTGCATAGAAGGAATAAAGCAGAGAACCATCATCGGCAACAAGTGCTGTTTTTGTTGTTGTCGAGCCTGCGTCTATTCCGAGGAATGCGTTTCCTTTATATGTTTTTAAATCCTTTTTAGGCACTGATGCCTTTTCATGTCTTTTTGTAAATTCGTCATATTCCTCTTTATTATGGAAAAGAGGCTCAAGTCTTGCTATTTCGGCAGAAAGAATATTTTTCTTTCCGAGATGTGCAATAAGAGTTTCAAAGTCCGAAACCTTTGTTGTATCGGCTGATATTGCCGAACCGAATGCCGCAAAAAGATGTGAATTTTCCGGCATAAGTGCCGTTTCCTCATTAAGTCCCAGAGTTTCTATAAATCTTTCTCTGAGCTCGGAAAGGAAATGAAGAGGACCGCCTAAAAATGCTACGTTTCCTCTGATAGGCTTACCGCAGGCAAGACCGCTTATTGTCTGGTTTACAACAGCCTGGAAAATTGATGCCGCAAGGTCTTCTCTTGCAGCACCTTCGTTGATAAGCGGCTGAATATCCGTTTTTGCAAATACACCACAGCGTGACGCTATCGGATAAATTATATTGTGCTTTTTTGCAAGCTCGTTAAGCCCTTCCGCATCTGTCTGGAGAAGGCTTGCCATCTGGTCGATAAACGAGCCTGTACCGCCGGCACATATACCGTTCATACGCTCTTCAACATTACCGCCTTCAAAATATATAATCTTGGCATCTTCACCGCCAAGCTCGATTGCTACGTTTGTTTTGGGAATTACCTTTTCAATGGCATTGGCTGTTGCAACAACCTCCTGTATAAACGGAATATCCACTGCCTCGGAAAGAGAAACGCCACCGCTTCCCGTAATCATTGCAGAAACATTATTTTTTCCTATTGTCGAATATGCCTCTTCAACAAGCTTTTTAACCGTATCGAGAACCTCCGAATAATGTCTTTCATAACGGTTGAAGAGCATATTGTCCTTTTCGTCTATAATAACAACCTTGACCGTTGTTGAACCAACGTCAATACCCATTCTTAATAAATCTGACATATCAAATCTCCTCATTACTTAACTGCTGCCATATAACATCAAACGACATTTTTATTTTTTCACCAATACATTCCTCTCCGTTTATCATATAAAGAGAAAACATACCGTCTCTTGTTGCCATAAGCAGCTCTGCAAAATTTTCTGAATCAATGTCATGTCTTACAACATTCTGTTTTTTGCCTTCATTAATTATATTAATAAATATATTTCTGTTTTCAATGTAGTATTTTTTATATTCATCGCTGAGCCTCGGAAACTTATCAATCAGGTCATACAGCAGAAAGTAAAATTTCTTTATGCTGTAACACTGTATTATATTATCCTGTTCATCAACGATACACGGTCTCGGAACTATTGTATAGAACATACGCATTTTTTCCTTAACCGGCAGACCTTCGGCGCTTACCTGTTCTTCCGCAAGCCTGAGCTGACGCCATATTATTTTGATAACGTGCTTATCAATTATTTCGCTTATAAGCTCGTCTTTGCTTTTAAAATAATAATAAAAGCCGCCCTTTGTCATATTCAGCTCTTTTATTATATCGTTGACAGAAACATTATCAATGCCCTTTGATATGAATAAATCAAACACCGATTGAACAATGCTGTCTCTTAAATTCATCATCAATCTCTCCATATAAGTAAATACAGACTGGTCGGTCTGTCATTAGATTATTATACACAAATGATTTTGAGGTATCAATACAAAAATATTGTCTTAAATTGAATTTTTATTTTCAAATATATCAGATTTTTTCATTGATAAGCTTTAACAACTGGACATTTTTTATAATTTACTGTATAATATTGTTACAATTAATATAAAGATACCTAATTTTCTTTATAAAGATGGATTAAAACAGCAGTTTTCTATGTAAAGAGCCTTTATAATTTTATTCGCAAAGGAGTAGTAAGTATGGAACATTTACCCATTACATTGACTGAATTCGATAAACTTATACTTGAAGAATACTGCAATCTTGCAGAAGGACTTGGAGAATATCTCGGAGACTGCTATGAGCTTGTTGTTCACAGTTTTTCAAGCTTTGACCACTCTGTAATAAAAATCGTAAACAACCATTCCGGCAGAAAAGAAGGTTCACCGATAACCGATTTCGGTTTAAAAATGCTCAGCAACATAAAAGCAGATCCCAATTTCCGTTCAATGACCTATTACAACAAAAATGTGTCCGGAAAACCGCTTAAATCATGTACAAACGCAATTAAGGGCAAGCATGGCAAGGTTATAGGAATGCTCTGCATTAATTTCTATCTTGATTCTCCGCTTTATTCGTTTATGGAATCAATAAATCCCGATGTTTCGCAGAAGGTTGCCATAATAAACGAAACTCTTGCCGAAAATGTTGACGAGCTTATCTCTGAAAAGCTTACCGCCGCAAGAGAAAGAGTTTTTGCCGACAGAACAATTCAGGCTGTCAACAGAAACCGAGAGATTATTTTCTCATTATACTCAGACGGTATTTTCAATATGAAGGATTCCGTTGTCAAGGTTGCAAGCATACTCGGCATTTCGAAAAACACCGTTTATATGCACATACGTAATTTCAAAAATCAGAAAAAAGATTGATTTGAATTATTTAATAATCAATTATATGCAAAAAAGCCTGCGGACAAATTATCCACAGGCTTTTCGTGTTTTTATGAATTATAATTCAGCGATAACTTCTACTTCGCAAAGAAGGTTCTTGGGAAGTGTCTTAACAGCAACGCATGAACGTGCAGGTTTGCTTACAAAGTATTTTCCGTATACTTCGTTGAATGTGGCAAAGTCGTTCATATCAGCAAGGAAGCATGTTGTTTTGATAACCTTATCAAAACCGATTCCGTTTGCTTCAAGAATAGCACCGAGGTTCTTGCAAACCTGTTCAGCCTGCTCTTCGATTGTTGTTCCTACGATTTCACCTGTTCCGGGCATAAGAGCAACCTGTCCTGATGTGAAAAGAATTCCGTTTACAGCAACAGCCTGTGAATAAGGTCCGATAGCTGAAGGTGCGTTGGGTGTAGATGTGAATTTAAGCATTATACTTACCTCCTGTTATTGTTCTCATAAATATTATTGAGATAAATATACCACTGAATAATAATTAAGTCAATAAAATATATTTAATTTTTCTATTTTATAATGACGAAAAAATCCTGTAAAACAGCGGTCTTTTTATATCAATCGCCACAGCCGGACAAAGCTCCTGACAGCAGAAACATCTTATACATTTGCTCTTATCAAAGCTTGGTCTTTTGTCCTTCATTTTTAACGCCGACGGCGGACAATTTTCCGCACATCTTCCACAGCCGACGCATTTGTCCTTATTAAATACCGGATAAGGCTGGAGAATATTGTTTACGGCCTTATAAACAGGCTTTGGAAGATTTTCCGTAACATTGACAAGTATTGCCTTAGGAGCTTTAAAATCCGTTATAACAAATTTACTTATATCGTCACCGATTATATTTATTTCATCAATGCTTTTCGGGCTTAAGCCTCTTTCTACCGCATGAACACAAACGGGTACATCTGTATAAGGTACATTTATCATATATGCGCACATTATATCCAAAGCAAACGGATTCGTGGATGTAAGCAACGCACCTATTTTTCTCGGTGATCCTCCTGTCGGGCCGTTTTCTTCCATTCCTACAACCGCATCAACAATATTCAGCACCGGCTTTGCATATCTGCATATATCTATAAGTGCCTCCGCAAAATCATCGGGATTTGATCTGTTCAGATGATATTCAGCCTTCATCGTTCCCGGTATAGTACCGAAAAGATTTTTTACTGCCGCTGTCATTCTCATCATTCCATGAGTTTTTAATTTAGATATATTTATTACCTTATCAGCTTTTGTAAGCTCGTCTATAACCGTTATTCGCTTTAGCAGCTTTCCTTCCGGATATGATACATCTTTTGTTCCTGTATTATAATTAAGCTCTGCACCGCTTTTTTCTGCCGCATCGGTAATTCCACAGGCCGAATAAATTGCTTTAAGCATACGCTCATTGAACGGGCCTCCAGGACTTTCCGCAATAACAGTCTTTCCGCCTGCCTCCGCAACAAGCTCGGCAACGGCTCGTACAACCGACGGGTGCGTTGTTGCCGCCTTGTCCGGAGCTTTCATCATTATAAGGTTAGGCTTGATAAGGACTCTTTCGCCTTTGTTCACAAATTTTCCAATGCCGCCAAGCTCATCTATTGATTTTTTTATAATTTCTTTTACTTTATCGTATTCATAATCTCTGCATTCATGTAATACCGCATTATACATATGCTTATCCTCCTATGTTGTTTGATTATATCAGCTTTTGTGTTATAATCCAATAGACAGGAGATGATTGACATGAAAAAAGAATTTGTAACAAACAACAGAAAAAAAGTGTTTAAACGCATGATGAACGATTCCGTTCTCGTTCTTTTTAATGGTCATGCACCATATAAACGCGGTGATGAAAAATATATGTTTTCACCGGACAGAAATTTTTATTATGTAACAGGTATTGACCGCGAAAATGAAATCGTACTTTTTACAAAAACAGAAACAACAGAAAGCGTAACTCTTTATATTGAAAGAGATAACGGTTATCTTGCCAAATGGGTAGGTGCAAACATAACTCCGGAAGAAGCAACGGCAGAATCGGGCATAACCGATATTTCATATACAGACAAATTCAGAAGCGATATTGCGGAAACGGTTTTCAAAAACAATATTAAGCATATATATGTTGACCTTGAAGACCGTGACTGGGATGCGGCAGAAACCGAAAGCCTTAAATTCGCATATGAATTCCGCAAAAAGTTCCCTGCCGTTGATATGATTGACGCTTATCAGTTCTTTGCCGGACTTCGTATAATAAAAGAGGACTATGAGCTTGACCTTATGCGTAAGGCTATAAAAATAACAACAGACGGCATTGCGGAAATGATGAAAAACGCTCATGCAAATATGTATGAATATGAAATCGAGGCTTATTTCGATTATGTTCTCACTAAAAACGGAGTACGTGACAAGGCTTTCAAAACAATAGCCGCATCGGGAAAACGAGGCACAATACTTCATTACAGCGATAACCATGCACTTGCAGAGGACGGTGATCTTATACTGATAGATGCCGGTGCACAGGTAGACTGGTACAACGGAGATATTTCGAGAACATTTCCCGTAAACGGAAAATTCACACCGTTACAGAAACAGATTTATGATATAGTTCTTTCCGGACAGCAGAAGGTTATCGATACAATAAAGCCCGGTATAAGATTTTCTCGCCTTAACGAGGTTTTAAAAGAGCATTATTTTGAAGAGCTTAAAAAAATAGGTCTTGTCGAAACACCGGAGGATGTTGCAAAATACTACTATCACGGTGTAAGCCATTATCTCGGTGCCGAAACACACGACATCGGAAGATACGGCGACAGAATACTTGAGCCGGGAATGGTGCTTACGGTAGAACCCGGACTTTATATAGAGGAATATTCAATAGGAATACGAATTGAAGATGATGCTCTTGTTACCGATAACGGCTGTGAAATATTATCCGAAGGCTTTATGAAAACAACCGATGAAATAGAAGCCTTTATGGCAGGCGGTAAATGATATGCCGGATTTTAAAGAATCGGATTTATATGCACCTGTCTGTGAATATTTTGAATCGGTTGGATATACTGTTCAGGCTGAAGTAAAAAACTGCGACCTTGTGGCAGTAAAGGACAGCGAAACGATAATTGCCGAGCTTAAAACAAGCTTCTGCCTTAAGCTGGTTTATCAAGCATTGGAACGCCAGTCTGTTTCCGACCTTGTTTATGTGGTTATTCCAAGACCGAAGAAGGGTGCAAAAAGCACAGAATGGCGTAATATGCTTAAGCTTATGAAAAAGCTTGATATAGGCATAATAACCGTCGCAATGGACAGCGAGCTTAAAACAGTCGATATTGTTTCCGTTCCGTCAGGACATTCCCAGAAACACAACAGTAATAAAAAATCCAAGCTTTCAAAGGAATTTAAGGACAGAAACGTAAATGAAAACATCGGTGGCATAAACAAAACCAAAATCCTTACCGCATATAAGGAAAAGTGTATACATGCTCTCTGTCTTGCGGAAAAAAACGGAAATGTAACACCTGCAATGCTTAAAGCAGAACTGAATGATGTATATGCCGACCGTATACCGAGAAGCAATTATTATGGTTGGTTTACAAAAATAAGCAAAGGTGTTTACGGAATAAGTGAAAAAGGATTCGAAATACTTAATGGCAATGAGTACACGAAAGCAGTTGAATACTACAGAAATTTAGTAAATAATAGTATTTAAAAAGCAAACGCACAGTACCGAAAACGGTATTGTGCGTTTAATTATTACTTCTTAAGTTTTTCCCATTCAGCTTCCTTAAATCCTACAAGCACAAAATTCTCGCCTATTATTAGCGGTCTTTTCACAAGCATTCCGTCGGTGGCAAGCAGCTCAAGCTGTTCCTGCTCACTCATTTCCGGAAGCTTATCCTTAAGCTTAAGCTCCTTATACAATACTCCACTCGTATTGAAGAATTTCTTTAAAGGCAGACCGCTTTTCTTATGCCATTCACTCAATTCCTCTGCGGTAGGATTTTCCTCTTTAATATGTCTGTCGGTAAACTCAACCGAATTATCCTCAAGCCATTTCTTAGCCTTTTTGCAAGTACTGCATTTAGGATATTCCAAAAATAAAACTCCCATATCAAAAGCCTCCGTTATTATTTTACATAAACGGTAAGTGCGGCAATAACCATTGTTATTTTATCGCCTTCGCCGAATTTATCAACATGAAGGCCTTCGCACTGCATACCTCCGGGAACGCATTCAACATCAACCGTACCGATAGGAAGCTCTGCCTTAACCTTTTCAACATCAATTCCTTCGGGATTTGTAGAACCAAGCTTAACATGAATGTGCATATGCTCTCCGAGGTCCTCAATACCGAGGCAATCGGAAATTCCGCAAAGGCAACAGTTTGAAATTGCGTTTCTTACTGCCTTACAAGCAGCCTTTGTTACATCCTGTCCGTGAAGATCGGTACCCATAGCAAACTCAACAAGAAATCTTTTCATTGAAATTCATCTCCTAATGTATTAATATTCTTATACGGAAGCTTGTTATTGTTCCATATACAGCTTTTTATAATTATAACATAAAATAATATAATGGAGAACAAAATTATGGTAAAAACAAACGCAATGCGTCTGCTTGATGCGGCAGGCATTAAATACAGCACAAAAGAATACGAATATGACGAAAGCGACCTTTCCGGACATCATGCGGCAGAAGTTCTCGGTATTCCGGCAGAGCAGGTTTTTAAAACTCTCGTTACCAAAGGCGACAAAACCGGACCTGTTGTATTCTGTATACCGGTTGATGAAGAGCTTGATTTGAAAAAAGCCGCAACAGTATCAAAAAACAAAAAAGTGGAAATGCTCCATGTCAAGGACCTTCTCGGCCTTACGGGCTATATAAGAGGCGGCTGTTCACCCATCGGCATGAAAAAGAAATTTCCGACCTTCATTGATGAAAGTGCAATACTTTTTGACGAAATAAGCATAAGTGCAGGCGTAAGAGGCTGTCAGATAATCGCCAATCCGGAGGATATTGCAAAATATGTAGATGCCGAATTTATAGAGGTAACAAAACAGTAAGGCTGAAATTCTTCCATAAATTTTAAGAATTATATTTATAGCATATTTATATATAAAGTGCTATAATACTCTATGCAGTAAAAAATATAATTCACTCACAAGAAGGTAATATAATGACAAAAATAACGGGTTCAAGTTTCGACATGTATGACAAAAGCGAAAAAGCTGCTGAGTACAGGAACTGCGTTGAAGGCGTTATCGACAGCAATGAAGTCGGTATGCTTGGAGATTATGTTCACCATCACTTTACAACCAGATTGCAGCATTCTATGAATGTTTCATATTACAGCTTTACGTTGTGCAGATTTTTAGGCTGGGATTATCGTTCGGCCGCAAGAGCAGGTCTTATGCACGACCTGTATTTCTTTGATAACACAAGCAGAGATGAAAACGGAATTAAGCTCCTTAAAGAACATCCCATAAGAGCACTTGCAAATTCCGAAAACAGATTTAAACTCAATGATATTGAGCGTGACGCCATAGTAAACCATATGTGGCCATGTCAGGCGTTGCACAGACCGAGATATAAGGAATCTGTAATTGTTTCCTTCTCCGATAAGCTTTGTGCTGTTATGGAGGCAACAAGCGGTTCAAGCCGATTGGTATATAACACCGCCGGTTCGGCAATAAACAAAACAACCACCGGAGTTGAGCACATATGCAGACATACATATTCCTCAATAAAATCCATGTGCAAATCCATTGCCGGAGCAATTAAGCCAAAGTCGGCATATGCAAATAAGTAACTTTTTTAAGTCCTTGTGAAAGCAGGGACTTTTTTCATGCAATTTTTATTTAGTTTTTCATATAGTCAATCCATGTCCCATATAATTTATTAAACAGATTATCGGAAGTGAAAGACCTTATGTCCGAAAAATACCGCCACAGAAAAAACTCATACCGCAGATACAGCCGCCGCAATGTACCAGAACCTCAGTCAAAGCTCGCAAACCAGCTTTCTGCCGCAATAATATTCTGCATATTTATATTTGCCGTATCTCTGATAAATACGGAAAGCACACAAAAGGTGCGACTGTATACAGCATCTCTGATAAGCAGAAGCATTCCCGACGAAGTTCAATTTACCGACAGCATGACGGACAACATAAAAATGCTTGTAAAAACAGCCTTATCTTCAAACAAAAAAGACTCGGAATCCATAACAGTTTCCGAGCCGGTAATAAGCAATATTGAATTTGACAAAAACGATAACCGGCTTTCTGCCGATGAAGAAGCCGTACCTGTCCGGTAACGGCAAGTACATATACCGAAATTGCCGAAATACCCGAAGGCTGGATTGATCCCGTTGACAACGGAATACTTACATCATTGTGTTCGGCAAGAACAAATCCCATATTGGGGAAAGCCGAATACCACAACGGAATAGACATTGCCGCAGAAGAAGGCAGTAATGTATATGCGGTAAGAAACGGAACAGTAACGAACATACATTATTCGGAAACCTACGGAAATGTACTCACAATAGAAACAAAGGACGGCTATAAAATAATCTATAACCATCTGCAAAAGATATTTCCGGAGATAAACGAGCCTGTGATACAGGGCGAAATTATTGCACTTGTAGGCACAACCGGCTTAAGCACCGGGCCACATCTGCACTACACAGTATATCTGAATGATATGCTTATGGATCCGTTACAGTTCACTACATACAAAAGCGATGCCTAAACAATTAAGCATCGCTTTTAATCATCATTCCTTTGCAGGCTCTTCATATCCTATAACACGTTCAATTTCTGCCCAAAGCTCGTCCTTACCTTCCTTTGTTTCTCCGGAAAAGGCTATAAGCTTATCCTCCGGAGCAAGATTAAGCGACTTCTTTATAACAGAAAGCTGTTTCTGAACCTGCGATCTTTTTATTTTATCCTTTTTTGTTGCGGCGATAATGATGTCATAGCCGTAATGCTTAAGCCAGTCATACATCATTTTGTCATTCTCGCCGGGCTCATGTCTTATATCCACAAGAAGAACAATTCCCATAAGGCATTTTCTCTTATTTAAATATTCGTCAATCATCTTTCCCCAGCGTTCAATTTCCGTTTTCGGTGCTTTCGCATATCCATATCCGGGAAGGTCAACAAAATACAGAACATCTTCCACATCATAAAAATTTATTGTTCGTGTTTTTCCCGGCTGTGAGCTTGTTCTTGCAAGGGCTCTTCTTCCAATCATTCCGTTTATAAGTGTTGATTTGCCTACGTTTGATTTTCCGGCAAAGGCAACCTCCGGTTTGCCGTCATCGGGATACTGGCTCATTTTAACTCCGACCGCCGCCAGTGAAACATTATTTACCTTCATAATCAAATACCTCCGACAAGTGCATTTTTAAGCACCTGTTTCATTTCATTAACAAATATAAAATTCATTCCGTTTTTAATTTCTTCCGGCATTTCTTTTATATCACCGTCATTTGCCTCCGGAAGAATAATATTGGTTATGCCTATTTTTTTAGCCGCAAGCACCTTTTCATTAAGTCCGCCTATCGGAAGAACCCTTCCTCTTATTGTGACCTCGCCTGTCATGGCAACATCATTTCTAACCGGCTTATCGGTAAGTGCCGAAACAAGTGCCGTTGTCATTGTTATTCCGGCAGAAGGGCCGTCCTTAGGCACAGCACCTTCGGGAATATGTAAATGTATATCAATATTTTTATAGAAATCCTCATCTATGCCATATTTGGCTGCCATGGAGCGTACATAGCCAAGTGCAACCTTAGCCGATTCAAGCATTACCTTTCCCATATTTCCGGTAAGCTCAAGCTTTCCGCTGCCATTCATTGTGTTTACCTCTATCAGAAGAGTTTCTCCGCCAACCTGCGTCCATGCAAGTCCGGTAACAACACCGACAAGCGGTTCTTTTACGGGATTTTCAAGCTTATATCTCGGTACGGAAAGATATTTTTCAATATTTTTAGCCGTAATTCTTACGGATTTTTTCTCACCGAGCATAATTTCCTTAACTGCCATACGGCAAAGCTTTCCGATTATTCTCTCAAGCTTTCTTACTCCGGCCTCACGGCAATATCCGTTAATAACAGCTTCAACCGCATCTTCGGAAATTTTAAGCTGGCTTTTTTTAAGTCCGTTTTCAGCCATCTGCTTAGGCACAAGATGTCTTAACGCAATCTGCTTTTTCTCCTCCGATGTATAGCTCGGCAGTTCTATCATTTCCATACGATCCCTTAACGGACCGGGAATTTGTGATGCGTCATTCGCCGTACATATGAAAAATACTTTTGATAAATCATAAGGCACTTCTATATAATTATCTCTGAAGGTGTTGTTCTGCTCGGAATCAAGCACCTCAAGAAGTGCCGCTGCCGGATCTCCCTGATATGATGAGCCAAGCTTATCAACCTCATCAAGCAGCATAAGCGGATTAACAACGCCTGCCTGTTTCATAGCATTTATAATTCTTCCGGGCATAGCACTGACATATGTTTTTCTGTGGCCTCTTATTTCTGCCTCGTCCTTAACGCCGCCCAGTGACATTCTTACATATTTTCTGTTTAATGCTCTCGCAACAGACCTTGCTATTGATGTCTTTCCTACTCCGGGAGGACCGACAAGACACAGTATCGTTGAATTGGTCTGCTCTGTATTCATTCTAACCGCAAGATGTTCAATTATTCTCTCCTTAACATCTTTCAGTCCGTAATGATCCTCATCAAGTATTTCCTGTGCTTTCTTTAAGTCATTATCCTCTTCTGTCTTTTCTGTCCATGGTGTCGCAAGCATATATTCTATATAATTTCTCGCAACATTGGCATCGGGAGAAGTAACCGGAATCCGCTTAAGTCTTTGTATTTCCTTTTCGACTACATCATATATATTTTCCGGAACATTCTTTTTCTCCAGCATATCCATATACTTGTCCATTTCCTGCCGGATTTCATCTGTATCGCCAAGCTCCTCATGTATAACCTTAAGCTCTTCACGAAGGTAATAATCCCTCTGTGCCTTTTCCATGTTTTTCTTAACCTTTTTCTCAATTTCTTTTTTAAGATTAAGAATACTTATTTCACTTGTCATCTTTTCGTATATTGCTTTAAGACGTTCAATAGGATCGAATATTTCAAGCAATTCCTGTTTATCGCTTACCGGCATAATAACCGCCGAAATAATAACGTCCGCAAGCTGTCCCGGCTTAGACGCATTTGTTACCGCCATAATATGCTCCTGTGTATTGAGCTTTGAATCGGAAAGTTTATTATATTCGCCGAAAGCGTCACCGACAACTCGCATATAGGATTCCGTTACTTCATCATACTGAACCTCTGTGTCCTGCGGTATCTTTTCGCCGACGCCGACAAAATATTTTCCGTCGCCCTTAATTTCGGACAGCTTCACTCTTGTTATGCCTTCAACAATTATATGTGTTGTGTTTCCCGGAAGCATTAACGTCTGCTTTATTTTTGCAAGCGTTCCGACTGTATATATTCCGTCGGTATCAACCTCTGCCTCCATTACATTCTTCTGTGATGCAAGTATTACCGTATTATTATATTCAGATGAAGCCGCTTTAACCGCAGACAACGATTTATCTCTTCCGAGAGGAATGCTTGTTACCATAGAAGGGAAAATAACCATTCCTCTGACCGCTATAAGCGGCAAACTAACTATATTTTCTTCTGCCAAATTAATCACCTCATTATAATAACTAATTATAACATAAAACAAGGCATACATTCTACAAAAGTTGATTTTTCGACCAAAAGCGGCAATAAAAAAACTGCCACAACTGTTTAGTCATGGCAGAAATATTTAAAGCTTATTTTTCTGTATTATCTTCTGCTTTCTTTCTGTCCTTAATAGGAAGTCTGTTTTCGTTACGAACTACCTCCGGCTCTTTGCCGTTAAGAACAGTGTCTTCTGTTATAATACATTTTTCTATTGTAGGATCGGAAGGAATATCAAACATAATATCGTTGATAAAGCCTTCGATTATTGCTCTTAAGCCTCTTGCGCCCGTCTGTCTTTCAACGGCAAGCTTTGCGATTGCACGAACAGCCTCATCGGTAAATTCAAGCTCAACGTCATCAAGCTCAAAAAGATACTTATACTGTTTGATAAGTGCATTCTTTGGCTCGTTAAGTATTTTAACAAGTGCGTTTTCATCAAGGCTCTGGAGTGTTACCGCAACAGGAACACGGCCTACAAATTCGGGAATAAGACCGAATTTAAGCAAATCCTGAGGCTGAAGCTTTTTGATAAGCTCATCAAAGGAATTGTCATTCTTTGTCTGGACCTTTGCACCGAAGCCGATTGATTTTTCACCGGTTCTCTGCTGTATTATTTTATCAAGTCCGACAAACGCACCGCCACAGATAAAGAGAATATTTGTTGTATCTATCTGTATAAGCTCCTGATGAGGGTGCTTTCTTCCGCCCTGAGGAGGAACAGATGCAACAGTACCTTCAAGTATCTTAAGGAGTGCCTGCTGAACGCCTTCGCCGCTGACATCTCTTGTTATTGATACATTTTCGGATTTCTTTGTTATCTTATCAATTTCGTCTATATAAACAATACCTCTTTCGGCACGCTCAATGTCATAATCCGCAGCCTGTATAAGCTTAAGAAGTATGTTTTCAACGTCCTCGCCTACATAACCTGCCTCTGTAAGAGTTGTGGCATCTGCAATGGCAAAAGGCACATTAAGCACCTTGGCAAGTGTCTGTGCAAGAAGAGTTTTTCCGACACCGGTAGGGCCTACAATAAGTATATTGCTCTTCTGGAGTTCAACGTCCTGTTTTTTGTTTTCCTTGGATGCAATTCTTTTATAATGATTATAAACCGCAACGGAAAGTGCCTTCTTCGCTTCGTCCTGACCTATAACATAATCATCGAGAACCTTCTTGATTTCGGCAGGCTTAGGAAGTGCAACTGTTTCTGTTTCGGCATTATCCATGTCATATTCTTCGCTGACAAGATCGGCACAAAGCTTAACACATTCGTCGCAGATATATACGTTTTTACCTGCAATAAGCTTTTTTACCTGATCCTGAGGTTTACCGCAAAATGAGCATCTAAGCTGTTTTTTATCATCTTTAGCTGGCATTTAGTATTTATTCATCTCCTGTCCTAAAGTACACAAAAGCGTGCTTTTCAACACGCTTTTGACAAATATTATTCCACAGGCTTTGTGATTACTGCGTCAATAATGCCGTATTCGAGTGCTTCCTGTGCTGACATATAGTTGTCACGCTCAGTATCTCTTTCAATCTGTTCATACGGTTTGCCTGTATTCTGGGCAAGAATTTCGTTGAGTTTCTTTTTTGTCTTCAGGATATTTTCAGCAACGATTTTGATTTCTGTTGCCTGACCTCTTGCTCCGCCTGAAGGCTGATGAATCATTATTTCCGAATTGGGAAGTGCAAATCTTTTTCCTTTCTGTCCGCCTGAAAGAAGGAATGCGCCCATACTTGCAGCCATGCCGATGCAGATTGTTGATACATCCGGCTTGATATACTGCATTGTATCATAAATAGCCATTCCGGCTGTTACCGAACCACCGGGGCTGTTTATGTAAAGATTAATATCTTTATCGGGATCATCAGCAGCAAGGAATAAGAGCTGTGCAACAACAATGTTTGCTGATACATCAGTAACTTCTTCTCCAAGGAAAATTATTCTGTCCTTTAAAAGTCTTGAATAAATATCATATGAACGTTCGCCATGGTTTGTCTGTTCAATTACATAAGGGACTAAACTCATAGTCAAACCTCCTTTCAAAATGAAACTCTTTTAATTAAATTACTCTGCTTTAACAACAGCTGTGTCGCAGAGAAGTTTAATTGCTTTATGAAGAGCGATTTCTGCTGCGAAAGCAGGATCTCCTTCATAGTACTGAGCGATCTTTTCGGGCTCAAGACCATACTGTTCAGCATATTTCTTGATTTCAGCCTGAATATCTTCTTCAGTAGCAACGATGTTTTCGTCTTTAACGATCTGGTCAAGAACAAGCTTAGCGTCTACGCCGTTCTTAGCCATAGGCTTAAGTGATGCCTTAAGTGAATCCATTGTCTGGCCTGAGAACTGGCAGTACATCTCAAGTGTGATGCCCTGCATCTTCATGTTCTGTTCATACTGGCTGATTAAGTCTTCAACCTTGTTTGTGTACATAACTTCGGGAACGTCCATTTCAGCATTAGCGATTACCTGCTCGATAAGAGCGTCCTCTTTGTCATGCTGTGCCTTTTCAGCTTTTTCCTTTGAAAGTTTTTCCACTTCTTTAGCTTTGTATTCATCAAATGTTTCATATTCTGAAACATCCTGTGCAAAATCGTCGTTAAGCTCGGGAAGCTCTGACATTGTGATGCCCTTAAGCTCTACTGCAAATACAGCAGGTTTGCCCTTAAGCTCTTCAGCATGGTATTCAGCAGGGAATGTTACGTTTACATCAAACTTATCGCCAACTGAATGTCCGCAAATCTGATCCTCGAATGTATCGATGAATGTCTTTGAACCAAGCTTGAGGTCATAGCTGTCGCTCTTTCCGCCTTCAAACTCAACTCCGTCAACTGTTCCGCAGTAAGAAATTGTTACTGTGTCGCCCATCTGAGCAGGTCTGTCCTCAACGGGAACAAGTCTTGCGTTGTCGTTTCTGATTTTATCAAAATGTGCGTTGATTTCTTCTTCTGTAACTTCTGTAGGGAAGTCTTTGATTTCAAGACCTTTGTATTTTCCAAGCTTAACTTCGGGCTTAACTGTTACAGTAGCTTCAACCTTAACACCGATTTCCTTGCCGATTTCCTTAATGTCAATCTGAGGCATAGCAACAACATCAAGATTAAGTTCGCCTACAGCTACGGGATATTCTTCGTTAAGAGCCCAGTTAACGGCATCTTCATAGAGCATATCGGGTCCGAACTGTGCTTCGATTACCTTTCTGGGAACTTTGCCTTTTCTGAAACCGGGTACAGAAATTTTGTTTTTATTCTTATTGTATGAATATTTCATACCTTCTTCAAACTTTTCAGGGCTTACTTCAAAAGAGATTTTTACTTCTGTTCCCTCTTTACTTAAAATCTGCGAATTCATTTGTAAATTTCCTCCTTAATAATATCCTTGCAGTGTGATATGACTGCACAATCAATTTATTATATCATAGTATTTTAATAAATCAAAGAATTTTATAAGTTTTCTCTAAAAACATCGGTAATTTCAGCTTCTGTGTTGTTTTCAACAAAGCTGATGACATTTTCGATAATACTATCCGCATGAGAATTCTGATTTGTAACGCAGGCAAACCCGATTACGGCCACCCTGTGATTATCCTGTTCTTCAACCTCGGCAACGGAGATATTGAATTTATGTTTCATTTTATCCGTAAGGCTTTTGACCACCATACGTTTATCCTTTAAAGATGATGCCCAAGGTATTCTAAGCGTAATCATACAAGTTCCGATAATCATATATCCACCCGCCTGACTATGAAATTTTTGCCAGCCGGAATTACCGGTTCGGCAATTTGATAACGAAAAAAGTTCAAGCCGAAGACTTGAACTTTTCAAAGCGCGAAACGAGATTCGAACTCGCGGCCCTCGCCTTGGCAAGGCGATGCTCTACCACTGAGCCATTCGCGCATACACAATATTAACAACTAAACACATCAAATATTATATCAGACTGTTATATTCTTGTCAACACTTTTTTAAAAAGTGCCCAGAACCGGAATCGAACCAGTGACACGAGGATTTTCAGTCCTCTGCTCTACCAACTGAGCTATCTGGGCATATAATAGACAGCTTTTAAACAAGCTGCCCGAGACCGGAATCGAACCGGTACGGGTGTTACCCCGCAGGATTTTAAGTCCTGTGCGTCTGCCAGTTCCGCCACTCGGGCAAGGCTGGTTGGGGAAGGATTCGGACCTTCGAAGCTATCGCAACAGATTTACAGTCTGCCCCCTTTGGCCACTCGGGAACCCAACCATGATGTGAACCTCAAAAATTAAACAGCGTATTATTAAACCATTGTCTCCATAGAAAGGAGGTGATCCAGCCGCACCTTCCGATACGGCTACCTTGTTACGACTTCACCCCAGTCACTGGCTTCACCTTCGACTGCTCCTTCCTTACGGT